>NZ_QJSW01000003.1 GCF_003217495.1 Paenibacillus barcinonensis
AGCTACCGTTTCCGGTAGTTGTCCCAAGCTTGAGGGCAGGTTGCCTACGTGTTACTCACCCGTCCGCCGCTAACCATCAGAGAAGCAAGCTTCTCTTCAAGTCCGCTCGACTTGCATGTATTAGGCATGCCGCCAGCGTTCGTCCTGAGCCAGGATCAAACTCTCCAATAAAGATGAATTTCGCAGCATCGTTCAACGCTGTGCAACTCATCGGGGTATTGAAAAGAGCGATAAGCTCATTTTGAATCTGACGATTCTTTTAAAACATAGTTACTATCCATTTGTTCAGTTTTCAAGGAACTTGTTTAACCTGTCTCTCATCAACCTCCGTCAATCAGACAGGAAACTTATCATATCATGTTAACCTGTGTTCTGTCAACATTGTTTTTCGTCATTCTTCCAAGCGTTTCGACTTTCATCTGCTTGAAGCGACAAGAAATAATATATCATGGTGACAAGCATTTGGCAAGCACTTTATTCAACTTTTATCATACTCATGGATATGACTAGAATCCTTCATATTTATTTGAAGTAGGTGATCCAAAAACTTTATAATAAGGTATCTTAAATTAGAGGAAGTATCCTGAGTTCCTACATCCAAAAGCGTTGCTAACCTCACCCTGCACTTTTTTCAATCCTTTCATATTCAGTATGTATCACAACTATCCATGCACATCTCCCTAAATTTTCGTTGTCGGGCTGCAAACTCCATTCCATTTCAATCCATAACGTGAGGTGAATACATATGAAACAATGGTTAAAAACAATCCGCAAAGGATATGGTAAAAAGCTGGTCTCCATTCATGCATGGAATGCGTGGATTGTTGTTATTCTTGCCATCTCTGGTCTCATGTTAATTGGAGGCTTCTGGCGTGAAGCACTGGGCATCGGTCGTGTATGGTTAAAATGGCTGCACATCGCAGTTGGTCTCGCTATGCTTGCCCCCGTAGTGTATTACTTATTTCTGGCCAGCAAGCATTGGAAGCAGCTTCGCAATAAGCCATGGCAAAAGGCAAATACACTTATCGTGCTGGCCCTTCTGATTGGCTGGTTACTTTCAGGTCTCGTCTTGTGGCAGTTCAAGCTTGCTGGCCCGCTTTGGTCCAATGCTGCGCTGCTGATCCATGATCTGCTCACCTGGGTCGGTTTACCTTACATCATCTACCACTCCATCACACGCACCCGATGGTTAAAGGACCCGGCGCGCCGTACAATCCAGATTAATGATTCTCCAATACAGATGCCAGATGTGAAAAAAACGGCCAGCCCCTCCTCCGAAACGGACGAGTCAGTCACACGAAATACACCAGCAGCGATGTCGGCTTTGTATGCGGACAGATCGCTTCATGACCAGGAAGTTCGACCACAAGGTCTGGATGGAAACAGGACAACAACGATCGAAAAGCCACAGCCGGTATATACCCGCCGGGCTTTTATCCGCTCTGCCGTAGGCGTAGGACTTGCGGTGACACTTGGGCCAACCTTCGTATCGTGGGTAGGTAAAAATCTCAAGTTTGATAACAGCATAGACAGCATGCTGGAAAGTGACCCTAATCGGATGGTTCCGTTGCCACAGCCCCTGTCTGCTTCTTCTCCTCCGATTGGCGGCGGAGCCGAAGGGCATTTTCGGGTATACACGGTTACACCAATTCCATCCTTCTCTAATGCAAACTGGTCGTTTCGTATAGATGGACTGGTGGAGCGTGCACAGATCTGGAATTGGGAGCAATTCGTCAAGCTTGCGCGAACTGTGCAGGTCAGCGACTTTCACTGCGTAACAGGATGGTCCGTCTATAAGAATACATGGGAGGGCATCCCGCTGAAGCATTTTCTGGAGAAAGCCGGTGTGAAACCGGGAGCGCACAGCGTCAAGTTTTACTCTGGTGACGGGGTCTACACCGATGCTATTACACTTGAGCAGGCCCGAATGGATGACATTATGATCGCAGTCATGCATGACGGAAAGCCTATTCCTGCGGATCTTGGCGGCCCGGTACGCCTTGTCATTCCACAGATGTACGCCTACAAATCGGTCAAGTGGTTGAACCGTATCGAAATTATTGACAGCGAGCATATTGGCTATTGGGAAGAACGTGGGTACGACAAGGATGCATGGTTATCCGGGGCTTCACAGCGCTTCCCGAATATAAGTGGATCATAAGACGCAAAAACAGAAGGGTGATGTTTCACAAAACTCCTTCTGCGTTATACACAACATAAAGAAGCCTCCAGAAGCACGTATATGACGTGTGTCTGGAGGCTTTCCTGTACTCCTTCATTACGATGGATTCACTCCCGGGTAGGAGCACAAACAAGCTTCGTGTGCTTCATCTGTTACGAATTTAACAAACGTACCAGCTCATCCTCATCCTCGATGGTCGGGATTCCAAGATCACGTGCCTTCGTTAATTTGCTACCTGCCTTCTCTCCGGCAATGACGAGGTCTGTCTTCTTGGATACGCTGCCAGTGACCTTCGCACCAAGTGCTTCAAGCCTTTGTGTTGCCTCTTCACGCGTCAACTGATGGAGTGTACCTGTGAGCACTACCGTTTTGCCGCTGAAGAAGGAGTCCTCTGCCACAACAGCCGGAGCTTCCGGTGCCTGTGCTTTCACGCCCAGATTCAGCATTTTTTCAATTGCCGCCTGGGTGAATGGATCAGCAAAGAAATTAACGATACTCTCCGCTACGATACCACCCACGTCAGGCAGCTCAATCAATTCCTCCACAGTTGCGTTCATGATCGCGTGCAGATCACGGTAATGCTCAGCGAGCATACGTGTAGTTGATTTGCCAGTGTTCGGGATTCCCAGGGAATAGAGGAACGAAGCCAAGTCTCGGTCTTTACTCTGCTCAAGCGCAGCAAGAAGGTTGTTCGCTTTCTTTTCGCCAAACCGCTCCAGCTTCACCAGATCATCAAACTGCAGTGTATATAGATCAGCCGGTTCTCTCACGTTCAATTCATCATAAAGCTGTATGGCTGTTTTCTCACTAAACGTCTCGATATCCATCGCATCCCGTGAAGCAAAATGAGAAATACGAGCTACGGTCTGTGGTTTGCAGGCAAGCTTGTTGTTACAGAACAAGTGCGCTCCGCGCTGCTCCAGCGGGAACCCGCATGCCGGGCAGTTCTCTGGATAGATGATCTCTTCACCATCATTTTCTTCAGTCACTTTGCCGAGAATCTCAGGGATGACGTCGTTGGAGCGGCGGATAAAGACGCGTGAACCCAAAGCAAACTTCAAATTTTTGCGCTCGATATCGCCTACATTGTTCAGGGTGCAGTTCTGCACGGTAACTCCCGCAAGCTCAACAGCCTCTACTCTCGCCAATGGAGTCACTTTGCCGGTTCGACCGACATTCCACACGACTTCGTTCAGCACGGTTGTAGTCTCTTCTGCTTCAAACTTGTAGGCCACCGCCCAGCGTGGGAACTTGTCTGTATAACCCAACACTTCACGAGTCCGCATATCGGTCAGCTTAATTACAGCTCCGTCAATCAGGTAATCGAGCTGTCCACGATTTTCCTGAATGGCTGCAAGCTGCTCCATCACATCATCAAACTCATGGAAGTAGGTGATGGATGGATTCACTTTGAAACGATTCTCACGCAGGAAGTCCATCATCTCCTGATGCGTAGCAAACTGAATGTCGTCCGAATAGCCGATATTATAAAAATAGGCATTTAATCGACGCTCAGCCGTCGTTTTCGGATTCAGATTACGAAGCGCACCTGCTGCTGCATTGCGTGCATTTTTGAGCGGCTCCGCAGCCGTTTCATTGTATTGATTCAGAACAGAGAGGTTCATGATGCCTTCACCCTGCACTTCAATGGTACCGCCAGTATACGGAATTTTGAGCGGAACAGACTTGATCGTTCTGACCTGCGCCAGAATACCTTCACCCACCGTTCCGTTACCGCGCGTAGAAGCCTGCACCAGTTCGCCGTTGGTATATGTGAGGTTCAAGGTGAGTCCATCAAATTTCAATTCAATGACATAACCGGGGTCCGGCAAGGGACTCTCCGGGTTTTTGCTATTGTAGTCATTCACCAGCTTCAGAACACGAGTATTCCAATTGCGCAGCTGCTCGATGTTCTGCGCCTTGTCCAAGCTCCATAGTGGGGATAAATGACGATGCGGGGTGAATCCCTTGAGCAGTTCGCCTCCTACACGTTGTGTCGGAGAATCGGGCAATACCATGCCGCTTTCCTGCTCCAGCGTAACCAGCTCATCATACAGCAGGTCATATTCCTTATCACTGATCTGCGGCTGATCCATCGTATAGTACTGATAATTATGCTGGTTTAGCTCGGTAACGAGTTGCTCCATCCGGTGCATCGGGTCCATATCGGGCCATCCCTCCGTAAATTTAATATATGTAGAACGAACATGCCTATTGCAACAAACGAACCGGGCAGAATCAATCTCTTGGCAGTTCGGTATGATGCAATAGGCCGTTTCATTCTTATTCCACTTTAGTAATCGGGGCAAATCCGGCAAGCAGGCGCTTCACGCCCACCGGAGCCGGGAAAGCAATCTGCAGCTCGGTATCGTTACCGCTGCCTTTGACCGCTACGATGGTACCCGTTCCCCATTTGCCGTGCTGCACTTTGTCTCCTGCCTTGAAGCCTGCCGCACTGTCGGACGAGACAGACTTCGAAGCTGACGTAGGTGCTGCAGAGCCCGGACGAGAGATGCTTGTTGTTACACGTGATGTCGGTCCAGCGGATGCCATTGCGGATGAGCCGCTGCGACTTTGCTGTTCAAACAGCTCGGTAGCACTGGTTGCCCTGCTGCCGAAGTTGCTTCCGCCACTAGCGCCCAAGCCACGTCCACCATACGATCCACCACCTGTGCTGGTGCCACGACGATAACGATCACGTGCGATAGACGTATCTTCCTTCAGTTCATCCGGAATTTCATCGAGGAAACGAGAAGGTGGGTTCGCTGTAGTGCGTCCAAACAAGGTCCGCATCTGCGCGCAGGACAGGAATAGCTGCTCTTCTGCGCGTGTTATACCGACATAAGCCAGACGACGCTCTTCCTCCAGCTCTTCGTTATCCATAAAGGCCCGGCTGTGCGGGAAAACCCCTTCCTCCATACCAATGATGAAGACAACCGGGAACTCCAGACCTTTCGCACTGTGCATGGTCATCAATGTGACCGCATCGCTCTGATCCTCTTCATCATCGTTCATGCTGTCGATGTCTGCAATGAGTGCCAGATCGGTGAGGAACGAAACGAGCGTTTTGTCTTCATTATTTTTCTCAAATTCCATCGTTACCGACAGGAACTCTTCAATATTCTCCAGCCTTGCACGAGATTCAATCGTGTTTTCCTTCTGCATCTCGTCACGATACTGGCTCATCTCCAAAATTTTCTCCGTCAGCTCCGTCACCGAAAGGTATTCGACCATCTGGTGAAGCGCAGCGATCATATCATAGAATTCTACCAACGCATTACGTGTGCGACCCGCAAAACCAAGATCGTCTACCACCTGCAATACACGGAAAATGGAAATCCCACGCTCTCCCGCCGCCGCTGCCAGCTTCGCTACTGTAGTATCCCCGATGCTACGCTTAGGCACATTAATAATTCGGGTCAAGCTGATATCATCATCCGGGTTGGACAACAAACGCAAATAAGCCAGAATGTCCTTGATCTCTTTTCGATCATAGAACTTGATACCGCCGACAATCTGATAAGGAATGTCAGACTTGATGAGAATTTCCTCGATGACCCGGGACTGTGCATTGGTACGATACAAAATCGCGTGTTGCTGATAGGATTTGCCGTTTTTCACATTTTTACTAATCTCCGAGGTTACAAAATACCCTTCGTCATGCTCCGAATCCGCCCGGTATACCTTGATCTTCGAGCCACCTTCTTTGTCCGTCCAAAGCTTCTTCGGCTTGCGGCCTGTATTCAGACCGATTACTTCATTTGCCGCATTCAGAATGTTGGAGGTGGAGCGATAATTCTGCTCAAGCAGAATCGTCTGCGCTTCCGGGTAGTCTTTTTCAAAGTTAAGGATGTTGGTAATGTCCGCTCCACGCCAGCGATAGATCGACTGGTCACTATCCCCCACGACGCAGATGCGGTGATGGCTGTCAGCAAGCATACGGCACAGCATGTACTGTGCACGGTTCGTATCCTGATACTCGTCGACATGAATGTACTGGAATTTTTTCTGATAAAAATCAAGCACTTCCGGCACTTCCTTGAACAGCTGAATCGTCGCCATGATCAGGTCGTCAAAATCGAGCGAGTTGTTGGCTCTTAAACGCTTCTGATACATCGTATATACCTTCGCTACAATGCCTTCGAAATAGTCTCCAGCCTGCTTCTCATATTGCTCCGGGCTGATCAGTTCATTTTTCGCTGTGCTCATCATCGCCTGTACAGCTTTCGGTTCAAACTTCTTCGTATCAATATTCTGATCCTTCATACAGCTGCGAATAACGGATAACTGGTCCGATGAGTCCAGAATGCTGAAGTTGGATGTGAAGCCGATGCGTTCAATGTCTCGGCGCAGAATACGCACACACATGGAGTGGAAAGTGGATACCCAGATGTCACGGCCCTGAGAACCGCCGACAAGCTGGGATACCCGGTCCTGCATCTCCCGAGCTGCTTTATTGGTAAACGTGATCGCCAAAATGCCCCACGGGGGTGCTTTTCGTGTTGCGATCAGATAGGCGATGCGGTGCGTCAGCACCCGGGTTTTACCCGAGCCAGCACCAGCCATAATCAGCAATGGTCCATCGGTTGCCTCCACAGCTTGGCGCTGAGGGGTGTTCAGCCGTGCGATGGCATCATGTATATTTACAGGTTGCATGCATGCATGCTCCTTTCGTTGGTTGATCAGTATAAGGGGCATGGGGTTACACTTGTCACTCCGAGTGCAGTGGCATCTTCCGGTCGCAGTTATTCCCGAATTTTTGAATATAAGATTTATACAATTTGAACTAAAGTAGGTTTACCCGGACACTCCGATGACAGAACAACCTTCCAATCGCTGTTATCCCCAGATTTTTTTAATTCCATTTTGCAAGGGGAAAATCCGGTGATAAAGGCGATCGCTTCGCTTTTCCAGGTTTTTTCTGTCCTCTCCGTTCACGTGTAAATGAATGGTTCAACTTATATAGTGGTAAAAATTCAGGAATAAAGGCGAAAACTTCGTTTTTTCAGATCGCTTCTGCACTCTCCGTTCGCGTGTAAACATAGTCACCTTATACTTATAGTTAGGTAAGAATAACAAGAAAACTGTAGTAGCTTTTCAGTTTTATAATGAAACTTCGTTGTTGCATTACTTCTGAGCTCTGCGATTTTGTATAAACCATAAATCGTAAATACAATTGTGGTAAAAGGTTTAAAATCCCAAGTACGACATTACCTCGTTATAAAGGGCAAAGTTCTATTTTAACAGATTCAAAGAGGAATGTGGGGGGTGGTAAACTAAACCGATCAGGCACTGCCTTTCACGGCTTGTACCGTCTCCAATGCCTGACTTAAATTGCTGTACACGATATTGCCAACAACAACGGTATCGGCAGCTTGAGCCGCTTGTCCTGCTTTCTCGGCTGTATCAATTCCGCCGCCATAAATAAGATGTGCTCGCTCCAGTTGTCTGTGCGTCTCGCTGACCAGCTCCATATCACCAAATGTTCCGCTGTACTCCATATATATAATGGGCAGATTCAGCAACCGTTCTCCAGCCTGAGCATAGGCAGCTGCAGCCGCTGTAGTCAGTTCTGTATCAGCTCCGGTTAACCTCGCCACTGTAGAGTCCGCATGAAGCACAATATACCCTTCGGTAATCAGCAAATCCCACGGAATCAAATAGCCGTAACGTTCGATGGCCTGCTGGTGCTGTCCAATAATCCACTGACTGTCCGTTGTATTGAGCACCATCGGGATCAAATAACCGTCAAACCCGGGCACAACCGCTTCCAGATCGGATACTTCCAGCACACAGGGCAACTCGTAACGACGCACCCTGGACATCAGCTCCACAGTATTATCATACGTAATTCCTGATGAACCGCCGATGATGATCGCATCGGTCCCTGACATGCATACCTGATCGAGTGCATTGTCCGTAATTTCACGGTCCGGGTCGAGCTTAAATACGTGTCTCCACTGCTTAATCATGTCTATCAACGAACATTCCTCCAGAGGTTCTTCTGCATCCTTAAAAGCTTGTAAACTAAGTCTAAGTCAGCGGACAACAGGTGTCAACGTTCGTATAAAAAGGCGAACAGAAAAACACAGACTTTCCCCTGCGTATAACCTCTGAAAAAGTCCGTGTTCTGAATTTTAGTTTTTTGATTTTCTATATATCCGTCCAGCTTTTCTTGATCTCTGCCCTACTGTGTTTAAGGTTTCCAGGCAAATCTGGTGTTCATCTCTTCCATCTCCTGCTCGGTGAGCACATCAGAGTACACCCCGTACACCCCCCACTTCTCATAATTTGCTGCCTGTTGGGTATCGTTAATCGTGTGCACATAGGTAACGGCTCCCGCCTTCTTCAGCCGGGCCACAAAGTTCTGATTCACTTTATACTCAGGCATCGTTACAGCATCAATATCATTATTCTGTACAAACTGCACGACCTGATCCTCTGTATCCTGTGTGGCATACAGCGTGTAAATAATAGAGGGAAAAGGATAAACTTCCTTTACCTTATCCAGCATGGGTTCATTATAAATTTGCACCACGACTCGACTTAAAGCAGAGGAATCGTGTTTCTTCGCTGCATCAACCAGCGATTGAAGCACCTGCTGGATATCTTCGTCCTTTTGCTCCTTGGTATCAGTGACGATGTACATGTCGGGGTACTTGGACAATACGTTCATGATGCCGTCAGCATCCATAGGCTGGTATATGCCCAGAATAGGTGTGTTCATAAATTCATCATGGGTAAGTGCTCCGGTCTGCTTATGTTCAGGCAGCTCTTCATCCTGTCCCAGCATTTTGCTCATATTGGCGGTCCACTCATGCCTGGCGACAGCCACACGGTCGGAGGTCAGCATGAAATCAATTTCAAAGACCCTCGTGCCCTTCTCATAATTGGCGATCATCGCTTCATACGCATTGGTATATGGCTGTTCCCGAATGCTGCCCATCGCATGGGCAATCAAGCGATAGCTCGCAAAGCCGTCACGTCCCTCCTCACTCTGGCTGTCATGGGCCAGAAATAACGTTCCCACCGTAACAAGCAGCAGTGTCAAAACAGCAGCAATCCGTTTCATATGTTGTTCACATCCTTATGTGTCCCATTGCATTCTCATTTTGGTAACTAACTACCCGAATTCGATGAGAACAAAACAAAAAACCGCCCGAAGGCGGTACAACAAATAGTTAATTTTGGCATTAAATATCGTGTTTTTTATGATCAACTGGGCTTTTCATTTGGAATGCTCCACCTTCAACTCTTTTAAATATGCAATCAATGCCTCTCTCCAGTGCCTCATTGGTCGAAGTCCATTGATGCGAATACCCTGATGATCCATCACGGAGTATGCGGGACGTGGAGCAGGACGCGGGAACTGAGCTGTGGTACAAGGCAGGATTCGGGCTGATGTTTCAATCACTCGCTGCCTGTTTGCTTCTTCTGCAATCGCCTGGGCGAATTCGAACCATGTACAGCTCCCCGCATTAGAGACATGATAGATGCCATATTGTTCAGTTAAAGCGAGTTCAGATATCAGTCGTGCAAGATCAACCGTATACGTTGGTGAGCCCTTTTGGTCGTGCACCACTTGCAGCTCCGGTCGCTTTTCCAGCAGCTCGAGCATGGTACTGACAAAGTTACGGCCATGACTGCCAAACACCCAAGAGGTTCGGAGAATAAACCATCGTGTGCTCAGACTCTGAACCAGTAGCTCCCCGGCAAGCTTGGACTTGCCGTATACACTTTGTGGATTGGTAGCATCGTGCTCCTGATAAGGCGTGGCACTCGTCCCGTCAAACACATAATCTGTGCTGATATAGACCAGCTTGGCTTTTACTTTCTCCGCAGCCACCGTCATGTTGCGTGTACCCGCAGCATTGATCGTAAAGGCTGTATCCACATCTGATTCCGCCTGATCTACCGCAGTGTAGGCAGCACAGTGAATAATAATATCAGGCTGATATTCTTCCACCTGCTTCAGGCACTGCCGCTGATCCGTGATATCCATCTGATCCCGATCACAGCCAAGCACGTCATGTCCGGCTGCTTCCAGCATGTTCACAACATCATATCCCAGCTGCCCGGCTGCTCCTGTCACCATAATCCGCTGCTTCATACGTCCGAATCACCCACCTGCTTGCCATACTGGAGCTTCACATCATCCTGATATGCACCAGACTGCACTCTTGCCATCCAATCCTGATGATTTAAGTACCAATTTATCGTCTCTTTAATGCCTGTTTCAAAATGATGAACCGGTTTCCAGCCGAGCTCCGTCTGCAGCTTCGTCGGGTCGATACCGTAGCGCCGATCATGTCCCAGCCGATCCTGTACATACTGAATCAGACTTGCCGGTTTGCCCAGCTGTTCCAGCACCGTTTCAACAATATGAATATTCGTTCGTTCATTGTTGCCGCCGATATTGTATACCTCGCCTGATCTCCCCTGGTGCATGACGAGATCAATGGCACGGCAATGATCCTCCACATAAAGCCAGTCTCGAATATTCAGGCCGTCTCCGTATACAGGGATGGCTTCATTGTTCAATGCACGGGCGATAATGAGCGGAATGAGCTTCTCTGGAAATTGAAATGGACCGTAGTTATTGGAGCAGCGTGTAATGTTCACAGGCAAACCAAAGGTTTCGTGATAAGCTCTGACGAGCAGATCCCCTCCAGCTTTGCTCGCTGAATACGGGCTATTGGGCATCAAAGGTGTTTCTTCTGTAAAAAGCCCTGTCGGTCCAAGAGAACCATACACCTCATCGGTTGAAACCTGTAGAAATTTGGTGATCTGATATTTTTTCGCTGCATCCAGCAGGACCTGTGTACCCATCACATTCGTGCGGACAAAAACATCGGGAGACAGAATGCTGCGATCGACATGAGATTCCGCGGCGAAATTGACCACTACATCAATACCTTGAGCAAAAATGTTCTCCATCTGCTGCACATCTGCTATATCAGCCTGAATGAAAGTATGACGTATATTGGATTCTATCGACTTCAGGTTTTCGAGATTGCCCGCATACGTCAGTGCATCCACGTTGATAATGTCGTAAGTCGGATGCTCTTGAAGCATATATAAAACAAAGTTGCTGCCAATAAAGCCAGCCCCGCCTGTAACCAGTATTTTCATGCTGTCTCTCTCCCTCTGCTAAAATATAGCGCTTATCTGAAAAGTCATTTCTGCCACATTCATGGTTCACTTATTAAAAATTCAGCTCTGCATCTTGAAGCACAGGATGCTTCTGATCCTTATCGGATAAGATCGGTTCCGTTACAGGCCAATCAATCGCAAGCGCGGGATCTTTCCAAAGAATGCCACGGTCATGTTCAGGTGAATAATAAGCATCCACTTTGTAAACCACTTGTGTATCGGGAACCAGTGTGCAGAAGCCATGGGCAAACCCTTGGGGAACTAATAGCTGACGCTGATTGTGCTCGCTGAGTATGACACCCTTCCACTGACCAAAAGTCGGTGAAGCTTTGCGGATATCTACGATGACATCGTACACAGCTCCAGATATCACTCTCACCAGTTTGGTCTGCGCTTTCGGATGAAGCTGATAATGGAGCCCTCGCAGCACTCCCGCCTCTGCCGACAAGGATTGATTATCCTGAATAAAGTTATGATGTATCCCGTGTTGCATTAGAATCTGCTCATTATAACTTTCCATAAAATATCCGCGATGATCTCCATATATCTTCGGCTCCAGTACAGCTGCACCCTTCATAAAAAGCGGAATTACCTTCATGTCATCCCCCCGCTCTGCTCTCTTGCACAGTATTTCTTCATATTGGTTATGTATATGTGAGCAGGATGCCAAGTGTTTGTTCATTCGCCTTAGTACAATAGAAAAGCCCAGCCGAAACGTCATTAGCGACCGGGCTGGGCTGTGGAATTCATAAAATTATTACATGTAGAATGCGATTGCATCCGATATTTGCAAAATGAAAGAACCGGCACGTTTATCGTCTCCCAACGATCCCTTCCAGATACTTGAGCAAATCCTCCCGCAGATCGGGGCGCTGCAATGCATAGTGGATGGACGTTTCGATAAAGCCTAATTTCTCACCCACGTCATGACGCAAACCATCAAAATGATACGCAAGAATCTGGCGCTGTTCATTCAGGCGAGACAGGGCATCGGTCAACTGAATCTCTCCGCCTACGCCGACAGATTGTCTGCCCAATATGTCGAAGATGTCCGGCGTAAGTATATACCGCCCCATAATCGCCAGATTGGAAGGCGAGTCCTCTGTCTTAGGCTTTTCAATCAAGCGATGCGCCCGGAAGACACGTTCATCCGTGGACGTCAGCAGTTCTCCATCCACGATACCGTAACGGGATACCTCGTTCCAATCGACTGGCTGTACGCCGACTATTGGAGACTGAAGCTCATCATAGACTTCAATCATCTGCTGCAAGCAGGGATGATCCGCTTCCACAATGTCGTCCCCTAGCAGGACGGCAAACGGCTCATTACCAATAAACTTGCGCGCACACCAGATGGCGTGACCAAGTCCCTTAGGTTCCTTTTGCCGAATATAATGGATGTCAGCCATCTCGGAAGGTTTGCGTACCTCGTTCAGCAGGTCCCACTTCTGCTTGTCTGCCAGGTTCTGTTCCAGCTCAAAGGAATAGTCAAAATGATCCTCGATCGCCCGCTTCCCTTTACCTGTAACGATGATAATATCTTCAATTCCAGAAGCAACGGCTTCCTCAATAATGTACTGAATAGTGGGCTTGTCCACGATGGGCAGCATTTCTTTCGGCATGGCCTTGGTGGCAGGCAAAAACCGTGTGCCCAGTCCGGCGGCTGGGATGATCGCTTTGCGGATACGTATAGGAAACACTCCTTTGGCTACATAAGTAAGATGAAATTGGGGCTACATGATCAATTCAGTTGGAAAAGCAATGTATTTCTCTATACATTACCACAAAGTAATTGACAATCGTTGTATAAAAAACAGACTTGCACTAAACCATCAACAGCTCGCGTATATCCTGCTCGGACAAAGTCGTTGATCCCCCGTCACCCGGTTCGATCACCTCGGCGATCAGATCCTTCTTGCGCTGCTGCAGCTCCAGAATTTTCTCTTCAATGGTACCCTCCGTGACCAAACGAATGACCTGCACAACCTGCTTCTGCCCCATACGGTGTGCACGACCAATCGCCTGCTCCTCGACCGCAGGATTCCACCACAGATCATACAAAATCACGGTATCTGCTCCCGTCAGATTCAGCCCGGTTCCGCCAGCCTTGAGCGAGATAAGGAACAGCTCCGCTTCTCCCTCGTTAAATCTGCGGCACATGTCCACCCGGCTCTGCGCGGGAGTCTGTCCATCGAGATAAAACAAGCTTTTCCCTTGCGCTGAAAGCGTCTGACGAATGAGACCCAGCATGCTCGCGAACTGGGAGAAGATCAGAATCCGTTTGCCAGCGGCCAGACAATCCTGAACGGTCTCCAGCAGTTGTTCCATCTTCCCGGAATCGCCCTGATAACCCTCCACAAAAAGAGCCGGGTGACAGCATAACTGACGCAGACGAGTGATTCCGGCCAAAATTTTGATTCGGTTCTTCTGAAAGCCATTGTCCTCCATATCCTTCGTTGCTTCATCCTGAAGCTGAGAAAGATAGGCCGCATACAGCTTTTTCTGTTCCACCGTCAGCTCGGAGCGCTGCACCGTCTCGATGCGATCCGGCAGCTCCTCCAGCACGTCTTTTTTCAGGCGGCGCAGAATGAACGGACGCACCATGCGTGAGATGCGTTCTGGCGGCAGATCACGAAACCTTCTGTAGCTCGGAAACAATCCCGGAAATACCGCTTCAAAAATAGACCACAGCTCATCCAGCGAATTCTCCACAGGTGTGCCCGTCAGAGCAAAACGGCGCGGCGCCTGAATCTGCTTGACGGCCTGTGCCGTCTGGGAGGACGCATTTTTGATCGCCTGTGCCTCATCCAGAATCAGGGTATGGAAGGTCCGGCCCAAATACGTATCCAGATCACGCCGCAGCAGCGGGTACGATGTCACAATTACATCCGCCTGGTCCATATCCGCCAGCATGCTGGCACGTTCGTCCTTTTGCCCCGCAGCGATCAATACGTTCAGATGCGGAGCAAACCGCGCAAACTCATTCGCCCAGTTGTAAGTCAATGAAGCAGGAGCTACAACCAGAATCGGCGGATGTGTTGCGCGTGTACGGATCGTTAAGCCCTTCTGCTGTGAAGTGTCGATAACGCTCCTCTCGAGCCGTTCATCGAATAACAGATCGTTAGAGATGTTCCCGTCTGCATCCGTACCTACGCCTAATCCCGCCTGATCAGCCCCGGCCTGTTCATGCTCGTATACAGGCTTCTCCTGTAACGATGCCGTGATATAAGCGATGCTTTGCAGCGTTTTGCCGAGTCCCATATCATCGGCCAAAATGCCGCCAAACCGATAATGTGCAAGTGTCCGAAGCCACTGATACCCGCTAGTCTGATAATCCCGCAGGATGGGTGCAAGCTTCTCTGGCAATGGAAAGTCCATCCGATCAGGGTCACGCAGATCATCCAGGAAACGTTTAAGCGAACCGCCCCATTTTACATGACCGGAGACCTCATCTCTGTGCGGGAGCTGCAAAGCCTTTACCGCAGGCAGACGGATATGGCTGCTCTGGATGTCTCCTGTTTCTAGCCCAAGCGCGTCAGCCATCTGAGCGAAGCTGCTCGCGCTATCATTTTCAAGTGACAGGAAGACGCCGCTTCGCAGGCGGAAGAACGCTTTTTTTTCCACAATACTGCGCATCAGTTCCTGCAATTCCTGCTCATCTACTCCCTCCATCTCGAAGGAAATCTCCAGCCAGTCCAGTCCTCTTCCCAGATCAGCGCGAACCTTCGGCGGTACCGGATAAGTCGGCATCATCGCTTTCACTGCATTTGGCATGTAGATATCAGCCAGCTTCTCCAGCTCGGGCAAAAGGTGATACAACACATCGTAGATCGCGTCCTCACGCTCGCTTGCCCAGACACTGCCCTCACGCTCCAGGAAGGAGTGGTCCAGTCGCTCAATCAGATTACGTTCTTTGAAACGGTCGCGAATCAGAATGACCTTCTTTTCTTCCTCATGGATCAGATACTCGGCCAGCGGGTTAATGACCATCACGCCATAATCCAGCTCCAGACGTGCCGTGATGCGTTCCCGATAAAAGTCGATGTATAGCTTCGGTGATAACTGAGGTTCCGCAATTTGCTCACGCACATGCGAATCAATGGACAGATGCCCCAGCGTCCGCAGTTCCGGCACAACATGCTGTACAAATTCATCTACCTGCTGAGCTGATATATCAATGCTCTCTTTGATTCCATAGGATGTGAGGGCACTGCTAAGGTCCTCCAGACTTCGTATCTGCATCGGCTCCAGCATATAGAGCTGGCCTTCAACCACCGCCGCATCATACGCCGGAAGCAGAATCAGTTCACGTAGTCCCGACACCTCCAGCTGATATCCTTCATTAACCCCTTCTGCAATGCGATAAAATAAGGGCAACGCTCCTTCCGCCAAAGCAAGCGGCCCGTTAGCCAGTCCCGCCCCCTCCATCCGGCTGTCGGCCTGCAAAAGCAGCTCCAGCAGTGGTTTCCAAATAATCGGCGCAATGAGAATATCCCTTCCGTCCGAAGCACCCAAATACCCGGAAATCGACTGACGGTATGCTTCCTCACTCTGTCTCATGCGAATGAGCATGGATAGAATGGCTTGATCCTGCGCATTAAACACATGCAGCAGTGGATCATAATGGAACAGCTTGGTGAAGGACATCGGCTCGCCCTTCTCGACACAGTTCAGAAACTGCTTGACCTTCTGTACAACATAGAGACGTTTATTGCCCACCTTTAATTCAAGCGCAAGCTTGGCTCCTCCGCGGGAAACATGCACCAGCTTGCATATGAACTGAACCTGTAGCTCCTCACGCAGCATGGAGCGAGTGACGGGTGCCGTGTATTTCTGCTCCCGTTCATGTGGCAATCTGCGCTCCTTGGCAAACAAGGACAAAATCTGGTCTGCTGTACGGTAGGACGGTTTATCCGCAGAACGCCCCCAGCCTGAAGCAGAACTCGGACGACCCGCCTGAGCAAAGGGAGAAGGCGATAACGTCTCTGGCCTTTGCCGCTGTAACTCCTCCTGATTGCGTGATGAAGAAGGAAGCGGGAATTCAGATAAAGCCGGCGTTGAACTTGAATAAGGCCGCTCCCACGTCTCTTCCTCGACCAGTGTACCTACTTTCGATGGTGTTCCTTTGCCGCTGGATGGTTCTGGCGTGTCCACGCGTTCATGAATCGCGAGCAGAACAGCGGCAATATGCTTGCAGTAGTCATAATAGTTACCATATGCGGGGCAGTTGCAGTGCGCTTCAATGTCTCCTGCATCATCCAGATCAACCTGCACCTTATATAACTTGCTTCCCCGGACGACTGCATCATAATGACACCCGTCCTCGCTCACCGTCAGCTTGCCAATTCTCCCTGACTGCTTGTATTCTTCACCACGTTTAAATGCCGTAACCCCGCACAGCAATTTGACATCCATTATCGTAAATGGCGCCACGCTTCACACCTCCTTGGCTACCGATACCGCCCTTATAGAAAAAACCCCAAGAGCTCCGTAAAGCAGAGTTTGGGGTTGCTTATTATTTTATTTCACCAGTTGACCGCGGGTAACGCCCAGTTGGTTCGTTGCTTTCAGTGTTTTCCATACTTGTGTACCGCTGATCTCGCCGCGCAGTGCACGGTTGTACAGGTCAATCACTTCCTTCACTTGCTCGGGTGTCTCTTCCAGAAACTCTACACGGTAACGGGATACACCCAGATCCATGAAGTTGGTCAGATACTCGGCACCTGACTGCTCCACAGCATTGTATACGGTGTTACGGCAGCCTTCATCCACACGTACCGGGTGAGACATACCAATTCGGTCTTGCAGGGACGCACGCTTTTCCTCACAAGGACGGCCACAGTTCGTATAGTCTGTGCCTTCACTCATAAACGTACAGTATACACAGTGCTCGGTGTGGAACATCGGCAGATGCTGATGAATAACGACTTCGGTCTGACTTGTACGAGAGTTGCCAAGCAGGTCAACCATCTGCTGAATGTTCAGGTCATATGATGGTGTGATCCAGTCACAACCTGCTTCCAGGAACAGCTCCACTGCCTTGTGATTGGCGATGTTCAAGGAGAAGTCACCGATCAGCTGCGGATGCTTCGCGTCCGGGTTCATTCTCCGGTGACGCAGGTAGAAGTACAACGCACCTGTGTTGCGTACCAGCACCGCATCCGGCTCCAGACGCAAAATGTTGTTGTGATAGCCATTCTCGCCAGGCATGTGAATACGCGGCGTAGCCAGCGCGATTTTGCGACCTGCAGCATGAACAGCTTCCACCGCTGCCGGAAACTGCTTGATGAACTCGAAGTCGGCGTAGATCATGCCGACGCCCGCCTCCAGCGCAGCCTGCACTTGTGGCAGGCTGCGGCACAGCGCGGTCAGCTCGGCTTGACCGCGGGCCACTGGCGATGCCGGTTGTACCGCATCGCTGTACACATCTACCGCCCGCTTCACGAAGACGGGCGGTTTCGGGCGCTCGCCCGCGAGTTGTTCAACCGCCTGACGGCGAATGTTATTCAACTCGCGCATCGGGATGATGACGTCACCGTGCAGGTTGACGTCCAGTTCCTCCAGCTGGAACACGGTGCCGCCGAGACGTCCGAATTGCTCCTCGAGCAATTCATGGGTCATCGGACGTTTCTGGGCAATGTCCAGCTCCATCTCCGAATCCACGCGCACGGTCGTGCCCTTCTGCACATCAGTCCACCATGTGCTGAGCGGCTGGCCAGGGCTGCCGATGACTTTAACCTTGACCGGGAAGACACGATATGGCTTGTCGGTCTCAAAGGTTTGGCGCAGACGTTTGTCGAGCGCAGGGTCATTGGTTTTCCACACCTTGTCGCCCACCTTCACGCGGCGCAAGTCCACATCGCTGCGGCCTGGCACGAGGTCCACGATCCAGCCCTCACCAGCCTCGCCTTCGATCTTCACACCTTTGCGGCGTACATCGTATACCCGTCCACCTTCTTCTTTCTTGGTTGGATCACCTGCATCAAACACAATGCCGTCTCCACGCTTCACAGGTGCGTCCAGCTTCAGCACAACACCGTCACGTAACACTTGGTCTACCCGACCAAGATAAACACCGCGGCTTTTCGGGAATGTACCGTCCACCAGCTGTTTGTTGTTGATGCCATCCAGGAAACCATGTGTGAAACCACGCGAGAAGCTCTGTTGCAGCTCACGAATCTCTTCCTTGCTTGCTCGTGTATTGTCACCGTCAAAATAACGGTCAATGGCCTTGCGGTATTTGCTGACTACGTTCGCCACGTATTCCGGTGTTTTGAGGCGGCCTTCAATTTTGAAAGACGTCACACCTGCTTCAATCAATTCCGGCATGATATCAATAGCTGCCAGATCCTTCGGAGACAACAGGTACGCCACATCGCCCATCGGCTGATGAACACCATCCACCATGAGGTCATATGGCAAACGGCAAGCCTGTGCGCATTCCCCACGGTTCGCAGAGCGTCCGCCCCACATTTCGGAGGTCAGGCACTGACCGGAATAAGATACGCAGAGCGCACCATGCACAAATACTTCCATCGGAAGCTTTGCTTGATCGCCAATCTTTTGAATTTGCTTCAGATTGTTCTCCCGACCCAGTACGACACGTTCCATGTCAAAAGGCTTCGTAAACTCAACCGCTTCAGGCGACGTAATCGTCATCTGTGTGGAACCGTGAATCGGGAAATCCGGCGAGATTTCACGGATCATTTTGACCAGACCCAGATCCTGTACGATGACGGCATCCACACCTGCATCCACACAGGCATCAATCAGTTCCTTGGCATCTTTCAATTCATTCTCAAAAATCAATATATTAAAGGTCAGAAACCCTTTTACGCCATAACTGTGCAGAAACGCCATAATCTCCGGCAACTCGTCCATACGGAAATTGTTCGCGCGTGCGCGTGCATTAAACTTCTCGACCCCGAAGAAAATCGCATCCGCACCGTTGGCTACCGCCGAACGCATGCAATCCCAGTCTCCGGCTGGCGCCAGAAGCTCAACGTCTTCTCTTCGTATTGTTGCTGTTTTCATGTAGATCCTCCCCATACCGGACGATGCCGGTGTTCTTCCCTTCGTACCACTGTCTCGGCACGCCTGCATTGCTGTCAACGTCAAGTATCACAATATCTATACATTATGTCTGTATTGCCTGAAACTCAGGCGTACAGTCTCTCTATTTATGAAATCAGAAGCAATAGCTCCTGAACTAGTATAGTGTACCACTTCTACACCTACTCTTCTACGCTTTCCTGAAAAAACCGTTTATATATAAAAAAACCGGAAGGTCCTCAGACCCTCCGGAACTACTCCACGCTTATTTGATAAAAGTAAATGAGTTCACTGCCTTTTCCAGCATAGCTGTCTGCACCTGCGTACGATTCGCATCGTTCAGCGCCGTTGTAATCGTGTACGTCATTCCATTCTTTTCAAACACAATCTGACGTCCGGTATACAGAATACCCTTGTCCGATTCATGATAGGTGAAGGAGAACGCTGGCACTCCAGCAAAGGTCAGCTCCTCACTGCGAATCAGACTGAAGCTTTTCCGGGTTTTGGCTGCCTCGGCATACGCCTCTCTCAGCTGACTAACCGTCATCTCGATCGACTTGTCCTCCGAAGCCGTGATTGAGAAATTGCCACCCGTAAAGGTGTAGATGACCGGTGAGCTCTCAAACGTATCACTGTAAGGCGTCCAGTAGCGCGGAATATTTACGCTATAGTGGTAACGCTTGGACGTGCGGGTGATGGTCTTCATTTGATCCGTCAAATACGGGTCCTCATCCATCTGACCGAAGTTATCCTTTACCGTGTCGAACTCAATCTCGATGCTCTTCACAATGCGTTCAAACCATGCCCGGTCATGCTTCTGCTCCTCAGGGAAGCTATACTCCACATAATAACGATACCCGTTCTTCTGCAAAAGAACATTAAACTCCGTCTGCCAGCCCGCACCGAAGTTATAACGGAATTCGTTCACCTCGGCGGTTTCACCGTAAATCTCTGTCTTGGAGGAGCCTACCTGTTCGTAACTTTCTGGCGTAAAGGTATCACTCATCCATTTGTGCAGCTGGTCACTCCAGTCTTTGACCGTTGCACCAGCCTTGGCAGAAGTCACGCGCAGCTCCAGATACGCTCCGTCGTCGCCTTCATATACCATGTTTTTGTTATCCATCGACCAGCCCGCAGGAACCATCAAGCCGATACCGTAATCCTCATTCCATACCGCGCGCATGCCTTCTTCTACCGTTGACAGGTCCTTAATCGTGCGATCGGACTGTGCGTAGCTTGGCTCGAAGGAGTTCAGCAGTGAAGCGTGTTTACCCAGATCCTTATAATTCGTTGCTTCATAATCGGCCAAATAAACGTCATATTGGCGACCATCATGAACATACTGACGCAGCTCCCATAACAAACCATCCGTATCCTTGACAACGACGCGTGCATACGGTTTGTTTTTAGCAGCTACAGCCTCACGGTCCAGGACCGTATCTCCCGACTGCTTGGCCACCTGTACAAGCTGTGTAAGCAAGTCGTCCGCATCCAGCGCTACATTCTGGTCACTCACGTACACTTCGAGGTAGTAGCTTTCATCTGCCGCCCCGAAGGTCATCATGCGCTCCTGCTCACTGGATTGCAGCACAAGCAGATCAGACGGGTAATGGATGGACCAGCCATAATAGCTGTTGCCTATCCGTGTTTTACCCTTGTCCAGATCAATGCCGACCTCCTCTGTTCCCTCACCCGCTTGCAGCAAACGAATAACAATCTCTCCCGAGCTGTTCGGAGCCATCGTGGCACCAATTCCAGCGGCAACCGGACGAAGAGGAACCATCAGCACACCATTCACCATTTTGGGCGCTGCCCCCAACTCCACTTTGACGCCATCAATCCAGGCGATAGAGCTGTTCATTGTCATAGCCACTACATGCGGTCCTTGTTTAATTTTGATGACCTCATTTTTCTCCAGACGAATCTCGCTGCCAAATGCCTTCTTGAATACGCCTACAGGAACCATCGTTACCCCTTTAACAATCAGGGGTTTCGTAATATTTTGTTTCTTGCCATTGATAAAAGCACTTGTACTTCCTGCTTTGACCCGCAGCTCGTTCGTAACCAGATCATCCGATGCCCACACCGGCAGAGCTGTTCCCACCAACAGCACCCCTGCCAAAACAGCCGTGCTCAGCACACGTAACCATGACTTCTTCATTCCGTTCCTTCGTCCTCTCTACTTTCGGGTTACTTGCCGGTATTATTCTTCTTCATCTGCCAAAAATGAATCATTCGCTTCGTCCATAAGGTCTGCACGATCAGCAAGAACCAAGGTACGGGTAACAATGTCCCCGTCGGTTTGCACCAGCAGTTTCACTTTTTGTCCAGGCAAGTAGGCTTTCAGCAGCTCATTGATGTCTACAACCGAAGATACACGTTTGCCTGCCACACTGTAGATGGCATCGCCTTCTTTAAGCTTGGCCTTCTTCGCTTCCGGGCTGAGCACCTCCGTAATAGTCAGCGGATCTTCTGCAGGCAAGCCTACAATGGCAGACCAGCTTTCTTCCAGCTGTAAACCAAGACTTGCGCGTTTGATCGTTCCATATTTGAAATATTGATTCACGACAAAATTAACGGTATCAATCGGAATGGAAAACCCCATGCTCTCAATGCCCACCGCAGAGAATTTCATCGAGTTAATGCCAACAACCTCGCCCTTCAGGTTAACCAGAGGGCCTCCGCTGTTACCCGGATTAATAGCCGTATCCGTCTGAATGAGACGGTAGGACGCCTCCACGCCGCGATTCAAACCACTAATAACACCGACTGTTGCCGAGTTACGCAAGGAAAAGGAAATCGGGGTTCCAATCGCTATGACTGTTTCACCGACAACCGCTTGTGAGGCTTTGGCAAATACAGCCGGCTTGAGCGACTTGGCATTAATTTTAATGAGTGCAAGATCACTTAACGGATCACTGAAGGATTCGGTTATGTTATATGTATTGCCATCTGTCGTTACCACGACTGGATTGATCAGTCCATCAATGACATGGGCGTTGGTAACAATCCATCCGTTGGACCGAATAATGACTCCTGTACCATGCGCCAGATTATAACGGTCGTTGTCCGTTCCATCCTGTCCCTCCGTTGTTTTGCCGATAATGCCTACAACAGACGGGGATACCTTTTCGATCACTTTCGGGATGGCAGCACTTCCCTTATACGTATACGTTCCTGACTTCGCATCATATTGTCCACTGCCGCCGAACATGTTCACCAGATCCTTGGTATTCACATACACCTGGCCGTCGATTACTTTGGCCTGTGCGCCTGTCTTGGATGCCGCTGCACCAGCCGAAGCTGCCATCGTTCCGATGGAAAGCACCGTGGCCATCATTATGGCTACTGCCCGTTTCACTACCCTTTTCATCATTTCACCTGACCCTCTCTATACATCCTTCTTGCGCGACTGGACAGTAATCCTGGCCGAAGCTATGATCTCTCTCATCTGCAATACTGGTATCCCCCAATGTATCATACAAATTATGGCTGTACAATCGTTTTAATTTTCGATCTATTTCGACAAAAAACGCACTTCATTGCTGTAAAAACAGACATAAAAAAACACCTTCCATGTCCATCGTGGAAAGTGTTCGTTATTGCGATTTGTCTTCTCATTACTCTTGTCGCGTGTTATGAACCAAACCAGCCTGTAATCATCGCGTAGTCTGTCATCAAAAATACGAGCAAACTGACAATTGTAAAGCCGATGGCAAACAAGTTTTTCTTCGGTGCCCGCAGTAAACGGACCAATCCGATGGAAATCAGGATCGTAAACAGGATAACAAAGATATCAAATGCATTAAAATTCGATGTACTCGCCGTGGCAGCTTCTGCAAGCAGCATGGATAGACAGACCTCCTCACCATAGTTGAACAACTGATTAACGCATACCCTAAACTCTTCCTCTATGTTATCTGTACCCTGTTAGTAATGCAAGCCCTATCATCCAGAAAAATGAAAAAAATCCAGTCTGATCTGTCTCTCCACGAAAGCTTGCCCAATCTTATATGTAAACACTTTCATTATTCATCTCGATTCAAAAAAAACTTCTTCGCCTGAGAGAGCGTGCAGATGATCATACACATCTCTTCTCAGGCTTAGAAGATCTATCGCCAGCTTATTGCACACTGCAGGATTAGTCCGCCATTTGCAGCGCCCGACTTCGCTCCGTATCGCGCTCCAGAACAGGCTTCAGATACTTACCTGTGTATGAAGCCTCCACTTGAACGATATCCTCCGGTGTTCCTGTCGCTACAATCGTACCACCGCCGCTACCACCTTCTGGACCGAGGTCAACGATATAATCGGCTGTTTTGATTACATCCAGATTATGCTCAATGACCAGTACGGATTCCCCTGAATCCACGAGGCGATGCAGCACGTTCAGGAGTCGGTCGATATCATCGACATGCAGACCCGTTGTTGGCTCATCGAGAATATAGATCGTTTTGCCGGTACTGCGTCGGTACAGCTCGGAAGCAAGCTTCACACGCTGTGCTTCACCGCCAGACAATGTCGTTGCAGGCTGACCGAGATTAATGTAGCCCAGACCAACATCCAGCAGCGTTTGCATTTTGCGGTGAATCTTCGGAATGTTCTCGAAAAATTGGGTTGCGTCCTCCACCGTCATTTCGAGCACATCTGCAATATTTTTATTTTTATATTTCACTTCGAGCGTTTCACGGTTGTACCGTTTGCCCTTGCAGACTTCACACGGCACGTATACATCCGGCAGGAAGTGCATCTCGATTTTGATAATGCCGTCTCCGCGGCAGGCTTCACAACGTCCACCTTTGATATTGAAGCTGAACCGGCCTTTTTTGTATCCGCGCACCTTGGCTTCATTGGTCTGTGCAAACAGGTCACGAATATCGTCAAACACACCTGTGTATGTGGCCGGATTGGAGCGCGGCGTGCGGCCGATGGGCGACTGGTCAATATCAATGACTTTATCAATATGCTCCAGTCCGCGAATCTCCTTATGCTGCCCTGGGCGTACACGGGCACGATTCAGATCACGCGCCAGCGTTTTGTACAAAATCTCGTTAATCAGCGTAGATTTACCCGAACCAGATACCCCGGTCACCGCAGTAAACACTCCAACCGGAATTTTTACATTCAGATTTTTCAGGTTGTTTTCTTTCGCCCCGCGCACTTCCAGCCAGCGATCGCCTACACCTCGACGCTCGGTGCGAACCGGGATAAACTTCTTGCCGCTGAGGTATTGACCCGTTAACGATTTCTCGTCGTTCATAATCTCCTCAGGTGTACCTTGCGACATCACTGTGCCGCCGTGAATACCCGCACCTGGCCCGATATCAATAATATAGTCGGCCGCCATCATCGTATCCTCGTCATGTTCAACCACAATCAACGTGTTCCCGATATCACGCATATGCGCCAGCGTAGAGATCAAACGGTCATTATCCCGCTGGTGAAGCCCGATACTTGGCTCGTCCAGAATGTAGAGAACCCCCATCAGACTGGAACCGATCTGTGTAGCCAATCTGATCCGCTGCGCTTCCCCCCCGGATAACGTTCCGGCAGCACGGCTAAGCGTCAGGTAATCGAGACCCACATTGACAAGGAAGCCGAGACGGCTGTTGATCTCTTTCAGAATCAGCTTCGCAATCGTCTGCTCCTTCTCCGTCAGCTGTAATGAATCAAAGAAACGTCCCGCTTCACCGATAGACAAGCTCGTTACATAAGCCATATTGTGATCATTAATCGTCACAGCAAGGCTTTCACGTTTCAAACGCTGTCCTTTACACGTACCACATGGCTTCGCGCTCATATATCCTTCGATAAACTCACGGATGCCCTCAGAACCGGTTTCGCGATAACGACGCTCCAGATTATTCACGATGCCTTCGAACGTAACTAGCGCTTCCTTGCGCTGTCCAAAGTCATTCTCGTAGCGGAAACGAATCTTCTCCGAGCCTGTGCCTTGCAGCAGCTTGCTCATCTGATCGGCAGGCAGATCCTCCACAGGCACATCCTGCGGAATGTTGAAATGCTCACATACGGATCTGAGGAATTGCGGATAATACGTGGACGTTCCGCCTGTCCAGGCGTCAAACGCTCCTTCTTCGATTGTTTTGCTGCGATCCGGTACAAGTAAATCCGGGTCTACAATCATTTTGACACCCAAGCCGTCACAATCCGGGCAAGCACCAAACGGACTATTAAAAGAGAACATACGCGGTGCAAGCTCATCTATGCTGAAGCCGCAGACCGGGCAGGCAAAGTTCGAGCTGAATCGCAGCTCTTCTTCGCCAATGATGTCAACCAGCAGTTGTCCGCCGGACAAATTAAGCGCCGTTTCTATGGAATCTGCCAGGCGTGCCTGAACGTCTTCCTTTACCACAATACGGTCAACCACAACATCAATCGTGTGTTTTTTATTTTTCTCTAATTGAATGTCCTCTGACAGGTCACGCAGTTCCCCATTGACCCGAACACGGACAAAACCTTGTTTGGATACGTCAGCAAATACACTTTTGTGTTCACCTTTACGTCCTGCAACCATTGGTGCGAGAATCTGCAGCCGGGTACGTTCCGGGTACTGCATAATACGGTCCACCATCTGTTCCACCGTTTGCGATGTAATCTCGATGCCGTGATCCGGACAATGCGGGTGCCCGATACGTGCAAACAAAAGACGCAGATAATCATAAATTTCGGTAACCGTCCCGACAGTCGAGCGCGGGTTACGACTTGTTGTTTTTTGATCTATCGAGATGGCAGGAGACAGTCCTTCAATGGAATCCACATCCGGCTTCTCCATCTGGCCCAGAAACTGACGTGCATAAGCGGACAATGACTCTACATAACGCCGCTGTCCTTCGGCATAGATCGTATCAAAGGCCAGCGAGGATTTGCCTGATCCGCTCAGACCGGTCAATACGACAAACTTGTCACGCGGAATGGTAATATCAATGTTTTTCAGGTTATGCGCCCGTGCGCCTTTAATGACAATATTCTCGCTCGCCAATACTATTCATCCTCTCATTGCTTATCTATAAACCTTTTAACCATTTTCATCTGTTATACCAGTATTGACCCGATAACAGCATTTCAATATGGAATAATATCGGAACATTCAGGCTGATTCGTTACTCAACAAGAGAACGGCCAACTGGCCGTTCTCTTATCCTAAACTCTGCATCAGGAGCATCTTCTATCGAATGACCGACGATCTATTCAGCTCGCAATTCCAGCAACGCATCACGAAGCTCTGCGGCACGCTCGAACTGCAAGTTTTTGGCTGCATCCTTCATCTCTGCTTCCAGACGCTGAATGAGCGACTGGCGCTCCTTCTTCGACATCTTCTCGGCAGCGCCGGTCAGATACTCGTTTTTGGATTCGGAAGCCTTCGTTGCCTCAATGACATCTCGCACTTTTTTGCGAATTGTCTGCGGTGTTATTCCATGCTTTTCATTGTATTCCGTCTGTATGGTGCGGCGGCGCTCCGTCTCTTTCATCGCTTTATCCATAGAATCCGTCACCTTGTCACCATACAAAATAACTTTACCGTCACTGTTCCGCGCCGCACGACCAATGGTTTGAATGAGTGAACGCTCGGAACGCAGGAATCCTTCCTTGTCGGCATCCAGAATCGCTACCAAGGATACTTCCGGCAGATCCAGACCTTCCCGCAGCAGGTTGATCCCGATCAGAACGTGGAATGTACCCAGCCTCAGATCACGCAGAATGGCCATTCGTTCCAGCGTTTTGATCTCGGAGTGCAGATATCTGACCTTAATGCCAATCTCCTTGAGATAGTCCGTCAGGTCTTCCGACATCTTCTTCGTAAGCGTAGTAATCAGCACCCGTTCATCCTTCGCAATCCGCTCATGAATCTCTGCAATCAGATCATCAATCTGCCCTTTCGTCGGACGCAACTCAATGACAGGGTCAAGCAGACCGGTTGGACGAATGATCTGCTGCACCATCGTATCTGTGTGCTCGATCTCATATGGACCTGGCGTTGCAGAAACATAAATAATTTGGTTCATTTTCTCTTCAAATTCTTCGAATTTGAGCGGTCGGTTATCCAGTGCAGACGGCAGACGGAAGCCATGATCCACCAGCACCGTCTTTCTCGCCTGGTCACCGTTGTACATCGCACGAATCTGCGGCAGGGTCACATGCGACTCATCGACCACAATCAGCATGTCATCCGGGAAATAGTCCAGCAATGTATACGGCGTATCCCCACGCTCACGGAAAGTCAGCGGCCCGGAATAGTTCTCGATCCCCGAGCAGAAGCCCACTTCCTTCATCATCTCGATATCATACCGTGTGCGCTGCTCCAATCGCTGGGCCTCCAGCAGCTTGCCCTGCTCACGTAGCACCTCAAGACGTTCCTCCAGCTCACGCTCAATATTCACCAGCGCCACACGCATCGTCTCTTCCTGTGTTACGAAGTGAGATGCCGGGAAAATAGCAATATGCTCACGCTCGCCAATCAATTCTCCGGTCAAAACATCAATTTCGGTAATTTTCTCAATCTCGTCTCCGAACAGCTCAACCCGAATCGCATGCTCCCCCTTGGAAGCCGGGAAAATCTCGACGACATCACCACGAACACGGAACGTTCCCCGCACAAAGTTAATATCATTCCGCTGGTATTGAATCTCCACCAGACGTGACAATATCTGATTGCGTGGCTTCTCCATGCCTACCCGCAGGGACAACAGCATGCTGGAATAATCATTCGGCGAACCGAGACCGTATATACACGACACACTCGCTACAATAATGACATCCCGACGCTCAAACAACGAGCTGGTTGCTGCATGCCGCAGCTTATCAATCTCTTCATTAATGCTTGAATCCTTCTCGATATACGTATCGGATGAAGGAATGTAGGCTTCTGGCTGATAGTAGTCGTAGTAACTGACAAAATACTCCACCATGTTATTCGGAAAAAATTCCTTGAACTCGCTCGCCAGTTGCGCTGCCAGTGTCTTGTTATGCGCAATAATCAGCGTAGGACGCTGCAGCTTGGCGATCGTCTGTGCAATAGTAAACGTCTTGCCCGTACCCGTTGCACCCAGCAGTGTCTGGTATCTCTTCCCTTCCTGAACACCCTTCACCAATTCCAGAATGGCGGCGGGCTGATCACCCTGGGGAGAAAACTCTGACTCGATTTCGAACGTTTTGTCGCTCATAATAATATCGCTCATTGCCGTATCTCACCCTATCGTCTAAAATAATAGTCACTATATATTGTCGAAGTTCCCCGAATTTCCAGTTGGGAAAACTTATAGTAATAGGAATATTTGTTCCCGTTCAATTATACCTTGTTCGTTTTCGTGTTGCAAACGTGAATTGAAGATAGGAGTGGGTTAATTTATGGATATTGCGACACTTATCGGTATAATCGCCGGAATTGCCGCAGTCATCAGTGGTTTTCTATGGGAAGGCGGACAGCTGTCCGGTCTGCTTCAGAAAACCGCTGCTTTAATTGTGTTCGGTGGAACGATTGCTGCCGTTGTGGCCAGCTTCCCCACATACCGTCTGCGTACGATACCGGCTGCATTACGCATGGCTTTTGGACGCCATCGTTACGATTCCAAACAATGGGTGGAGGAGCTGATTGAAATGTCCACCATTGCCCGCAGATCGGGCGTGCTTGCTTTGGAGCGCAAAGTTATAGATCATCCCAATCCCTTTTTGCAAGATGGCATCCAGATGGTGGTTGACGGAACAGACCCGGATATCGTTCGGCAAATTCTGGAGATGGAGATTGACTCAGTCGAGCAAAAACATGAAGGTTACGCCAAAATATTTGAAGCAGCCGGCGGCTATGCCCCCACGATGGGCATCATCGGAACCGTGATGGGGCTAATCCAGGTGCTTGGAAGCTTAACCGATCCCACTGGGCTCGGGCCAGCTATCGCCGTTGCTTTTACCGCGACCCTGTACGGGGTCGCCAGTGCCAATCTGATCTTCCTGCCTATTGCCTCCAAGATCAAATCCAGAAGTGCTGACGAAGTTCAAGCGATGGAGATGATGCTCGAAGGGGTGCTTGCGATTCAGAACGGTGAGAATCCACAGCTTGTCCGTAAACGGCTGGAGTCTTTTACTCTCACACATCGTCATGTCGCACCGTCTCCACTGGCAAAGGAGGGATTGGATGAGTCGGCGCAGTAAACGGCGTGCCAAACGCGGGTCGACTGACCATCGGGATCGGTGGATGATTACCTATGCCGATCTTATTACACTGCTGCTGATCTTTTTTGTCATCATGTACGCCATGAGCAATCCGGATTCAGGTAAATATGACGTCGTTACCCAATCCCTCCAGAGCACTTTTAATAAATCCAACTCCATACTTGAACTGGGAAACGGACTTGGAGATACTCCCGGTCATACGAGCAGTAAAACACCTTCTGCCCAGGTTCAGGGGGAATCGGAGAACAAACAGGAAGACCCTGCAGCGGATTCAGGCAAAGATACTCAGGATGATCAAAATCGTCCGCTCACGGAGCGAGAGGAACAGTTCAGAACACAGGAGCAGGAGCTACAAAATCTATTCAATGTGATTACCCAATATATTGAGGATAATAAACTGGAGAACCAGATTTATGTTGCGGATAAGCCGCAAGGTATCTCCATTACGCTCAGTGACCGATTCTTGTTTGATCAGGGACAGGCTGCACTGAAAAAAGATGCCGCGCCTACCCTTAGTAAGCTTGCCAGCTTGTTCCGTAATCTTCAAATGGTCGTCAGTATCGAGGGGCATACGGACAATGTTCCGATTGGAGCGAATTCGACCTACAAGGATAACTGGGAATTGTCTGGTGAACGTGCATTATCTATCCTGCGCTTTTTTCTGGATAAGGAGAAACTTGATCCAGACCACTTCCAATATGCAGGATACGCAGATACTCGTCCAACCGGAGATAACAAAACGCCCGCCGGACGGCAGAAAAACCGTCGGGTTGAAATTACCGTCCTTCGCCAGCTACAGCCTTGATTGATGATGAGGGAGTAAACTATGAATCTGTAGAAACTAGAAACAGCACAAAGCACGTCTGTGGTATGTTCATGTACCTGACAGACGTGCTTTTTAAGTTTATCTTATCCTCACGATTCGTCTATTTACCCATCTATCTTAGATGCTTGTGCTCGCATGGTTACGCATCCATACCCGGCTGATCTGGCCGAAGGATGGCCGAGCCGACAGCCAGCAGAATCACAGCCATTGCACACAGAATGAGCAGAGGCAGTGTAATATCTGCAAGCGTACCTCCGGCAGAGATCGTTTCAACAGCCTGAATCGTCCATTTCTGCGGTACAAAGTTTGCCAGCTTCTGCATATACTCCGGCATGATCGACAAGGGCCAGAAGCAACCTCCAATCATGCAGGTCGGTACAATAATAAGGGAGTTCAGCATACTGGCATTTTTCGTTTCACGGATTAGACCGCTGACTGTGCTTGCAAGCCCCATCGACACCAGCATAAACGCGCCAAGAATCAGAAAATGAATGCCAAACGGAATCCCGGCATCATAATGCAGCACCCATCTGCTAATTCCCAGCACAAGCACAATCTGAATGATCCCGATAGCAAGACTGCCCAAAAAATTGCCTAGCGCAATCTCGTACGATCTGACCGGAGCCGTGTACATCCGAGCCATCGTACGCTGCTTACGATCCTCCATAATAACAGACACCGCACTGGTTAACAGCCCCATCATAAACATGACCGTAAACCCGGTGACGTTTTTCAGCCCTGGCTTGGGATAGAGCCGTAGCTGCAGTTCTTCCCCGGATATCGTATGCTTGCTCATCTCTTGCAGCAATTCTTCAAGCTTTTCCCCTGCGCCCACCGCTTCAGAATTGGAGGAAGACAGCGGGGAAAAGGTACGCAAAGCAGAAGCGGACTGCATAAGTCCCTCTGTCAAACCTTCAACAGCTGCCCGAAGCATATATGAGCTTTCGCTGACACGCATCTCGATCAGCTCGATCTCTGTCCGCTTGCCCTGCAGCAACGACTGTGTGTAATGAGCTGGAATAATGATGCCCGTGCTTCCTTTTTGCGAAACGATATCCGATCTCACTTCCGTTTCACTATTTACAGCCTTGAAGCTGTATTCTTTGCTACGAGCCAGCTCCTTGATCAGCCATGATCCCGCAGCACCCTGATCCAGATTCACATAAGGGACGACAGCCCTGCTTGCCTGCTCGCTTCCAAAAAGAGCAATCGCTCCTGTCACCACGAGGCATGGAAGCAGGAGAAAAGCAATGAATCCTCGTTTGCGTCCCAGAGTTCTTCTGATCATCAGCCAAGCGATATGCAAACTATTCATAGCGGTATCCAACCTTTCTGTAGATCACTGCCGCTGCGGCAGCGAGCACTGCACATACCACTCCAAGCATGTAAATGTTGTGCATAATTTCGCGTGAAGGAGCATCCAGCATCATGCTGAGGAAGCTTTGAAGAGCCCAGTGATTCACCGTAAACTCGCTGATTCGCTGTACGACATCTATAGCAATTGGAGTAAAGCCACCGCTAATAAAGGTCATTACAATAATAATGCCCTGCATCAGCGCCGTGGCCGAGGTGGCGTTTTTGCTTAACAGTGCCACGATGCTACCTAATGTCATGGAAGCTAGCGTAATCAGTACACAGATTAGTATAATCCACCAGGGATGACGTCCCCAATTCACACCAAATAACAGATGTGTCATCACAATAATGACGATGGCCTGCATGAAGGCAAGAAGACTGTTACCTGCAATTTTGCCAGCAAATATAACCCCGGTACCCACGGGAGATGCCTGAAGACGAGCAAGTGTGTTTTTGTCCCTTTCCGTAAACAGGCTATTAATCGTGGTCATGCCGGAGTACAGCATAAACATCGCCAGCATCGCTGCGGCGTAGTATTGGGATGCACTGTACGACTGATTAGAGTTGCCAGGACTGCTGATCGTTATATTCGATTGTGCAACCAACCCGTTTTTAGCATCTGCACCTGGAACGGAATTCAATGTCATCTCAGGGCCGAGAACTTTCATCATAGCCATCTGTCGGTTTAACTCATCCGTGAACCGAGTGAACAGCGTCTGCCCCACCACATTCAATGTGCCATCTTTCCCCAGTATCCATTGCAGCGTGGTCTTTTCTCCTGCCATCCACTGCCGTACCATATCGGAAGTAACGATAACCGCGAAATCAAGCTCTCCCTTTTTCAGTGCGTCTACTGCCTCGTCCTGAGAATTCATATTCTCGACCTTTAGCATCGTGACCACCTCAGGAGAAGCTACATATGCTTTTAGCGCTTTACCTACAGTCGAATTTGCTGCTTCAGCCGTTTCAACCATTCCTACACGAACCTGACCAGGAACAGCTTCTTTTCCGTTCCCCATCGTACTGGATAGTGCGGTTCCTAATATGAAGATTAATAATAGTGGCAAAAGAAACAGATTCAGCACAACGGAACGAATTTTCAGAATCCGTCTTAATTCAAACATGCAAATATGCCATACACTCATTCCACAGCCCTCCTAATCTCGCAGCGTACGCCCGGTCAGATTAAGGAACAATGTTTCCAGGTCAGGCTCTTCGACTCGCAATGAATGAATGGACAACTCATGTTTACTGCAAATGAACAGCATATCCTGCAGCGCGAGCTGCGCAGAAGGCAGAATAATGGTTAATGCATCCCCACTTACTTCGACCGCCTGGACACGCGGGTGAAGCTTTAGCTCCTCCACTACACCGCCACCTATGCCAGAGGCGGTGAGCACAATTTTTTCCTCCGATGCAACACGTTCCCTTAGCTCAGCCTCGGTTCCACAAGCAATAATTCTCCCTTGATCCATAATAGCCAACCGATCACTAATCGCCGCGACCTCCTCCATATAATGACTGGTATAAATAATCGTCGAGCCCATTTGGTTAAGCGTGCGCACGGATTCAAGAATGTGATTCCGGGACTGCGGATCAATGCCGACTGTCGGTTCGTCCATAATAATCAGATCAGGCCGATGGCTTAGAGCACATGCGATGTTTAACCTTCGCTTCATTCCTCCTGAAAAGGTGGAGGGGGCTTCCTTGGCTTTATCCTGCAATCCGACAAACTCCAGGGACTCCCGCACTCTCTCTTTAAGCATTTTCCCCCGCAATCCGTACAGCCGGGCAAAAAAAGTAACATTATCCTCGGCACTCATCGTTTCATATAACGCCAAATCCTGTGGCACAAGCCCGATTTTGCGCTTTACATCCAGCGGTCGCTCCTTCACAGATATGCCATCCAGCCTGATGTCCCCCTGATCCATGCTCAGGAGACCAGCAATCATACTGATGGTTGTGCTTTTACCCGCACCATTGGGTCCAAGCAGTCCAAAGATTTCTCCCCGGCCTACACTCAGATTCAAATGATCTACTGACAGCTTGCTGCCGTATCGCTTCACAACATGATCAATTTCCAGTATGTTCATTCTTCTACGCCCCTTGTCGGTTTCAGCTTTTGCCACGAACTATCGTATTATCAGCATCACGAACTATGTTATTTCCAGTATAATGAATCGTTTACCTTTCTAAAGGTACACAAAGTCATGAGTCAAAGGTGACTTAAGTCACCTCCTGTATCAGAGATGGCCTATGCTATAATCAAGGATGCATGATGCGAAAATATATTTACTCCGAACTGCTTCGTTCACTTTCAATCCTATCATCATAAAAAGGATGTCTATGACCTATGCCCCTACGGTTTCTGCAATATGGTTTATTACTTGTGCCCACTGTGCTGTACAGTCTGATGCTGCCCGCAGAAAGCGAAGCGCTGTACACCTTCTATATTCTCATTGCTGTAGGACTGGCTGTTGCCCACCGCTTCACCCGTTCAGGTGCACCGCAGGCACTGTTATTTCTGGCAGAAATCGTGTGGAGCAGCCACTTGATCGCTTCATACGGCCCCTTCATGTTATCCACTGGTCTATCAGCGCTCTATGTATATATGTATCGGCTCAATGGGTCTATGCGATGGACGATGCTAGCTATACAGATTACCGCCATTAATCTTACATTATGTGAACATTATTCATCTTTACCATGGCTAATGTGGAATACTGCGGAGCTTCAGGCGATGGACTGGTCTTCAGAATCAACGCAGGTGATCATTGCCATGAATTTGCTCCTGTTCATGACAGCGGCGCTTGCATGGCAGGGAGCCAAAACAGCTACGAGCAGAGGACAACTGGAGCATGTGTATGACGAGCTGCGGAATAAACACTATGAGCTACAGGAAGCACGCGCGCAATTACTGCTATTTTCCAAACAACTGGAGGATGCAGCCCAGATCGAAGAACGTACTCGCATATCGAGACAGCTCCATGACGATATCGGTCATCGCCTGATACGTACCAAGATGATGTCTGAAGCTGCTCTGCTCACACTGCCCTTGCATCCAGAACAAGGACTTGTCATAGTTGAGCAGATTCGGGATCAATTAACGGCCAGCATGGAGGATATGCGCAATACGCTGCTTAAACTCAAGCCCGATCCACAGCCTTCCGACGCCTACGCGTTAGATCGTCTGCTGGAGGAGGTTGGCCGGGACACAGGGATTATAACCAATTACGCGATTCGTGGTCAGGCGTATCCCCTGTATCCGAGCACACAGATTGTGCTGTACAAAAATGCCAGAGAAGCGATAACGAATGCTCTTAGACACGGAAAAGCTAATGAGATTAAGCTAGAACTCGTATTCGAACAGCAAGAGGTCACGATGATGATCAGTAATGATGGCAGCACTCTCTCGCTGCTACATGCAGAGGGCTCCACCAGTACAGGTCTTGGACTCGAAAGCATGCGCCAGCGTACACAGTACCTGGGAGGCACTGTGGAGATTCAAGCCAACTATCCGTACACGGTAATCACCCGCATCCCTATTTCAAATAAAATGAACTTACTTTAAGCAGGATTTAGAAGGGAGCACATTTATGCCAGAGCCAGAGCAAGAGCGGAAGGTTGATAGCAAGGAGCTACCACCTGATGCATCTCCCCGTATCCAGGTGTTGCTTGTCGACGATGATTACTTTATCCGAGAGAGCCTGAAGGTTGTGCTCGGTCTTGATACAAGCATTCATATCACAGGTACAGCTTCGAACGGAAAGGAAGCGCTTGATCTACTCGCGTCAGGAACATCAGCAGATGTAGTGCTTATGGATATTCGAATGCCTGAATGTGATGGAGTCGAAGGCACACGACTCATCAAATCCCGTTTTCCCGACGTTCAGGTGCTCATGCTGACAACCTTTGATGACGATGAATATATCATTCAGGCTTTGCAGAACGGCGCAAGCGGATATTTACTGAAAAATGTACCTCCTGCCCGCATCATTCAAGGGATTGCCGCTGTATACCGAGGGGACATGCTGATTCATCCCGATATTGCCCGCAAACTTACAGGGCTTCTCCGTCCACCCGCGTCTGGCCCTGCACAGGAGCCTTTGGAAACCTACGGTCTTACCCGCGCAGAGCTGTCCGTTGCTGAAGCGATATCCGAGGGGCTATCCAACAAAGAAATTGCCGCCAGACTATTCCTGAGCGAGGGCACTGTCAAAAACTACGTTACCGACATCCTGGGCAAGCTGCACCTGCGGGATCGTACTCAAATCGCCATTTTTATGTTAAAAAAATAAACAACCCAAAAAGGCAGCCCCCACGCCAATTCTGGCGGTGGGAGCTGCCTTTTTGGATTACATTTCGACAGACCCTTTGTCACTCACTACAGGGGCCGGTGGCAGAGCAAGAGGAGCATCATCCGTGCGCCGCTCTTTCCGGCGTGTGAACAGCTTGAGCGTCAGTACCTGAAGCAGCGTCACTGGACGCAACTGCACAGCCAAGGCCTCATGATTATCCGGCGCCATAACAACCCCAAGCTGGTGATGCTCACCTTCGTAGATGGCACGCTGCATAAACTTGCTCTCTCCTTGATGGTTCCGAATCTCCAGCTTGCAGAAGGCCGAGTTCATTCGCAGGGCGCGGTGCAGCTCTTCCGGTGAATGAACAAGCATACCGTTCACCTTGTACAGCGTTTCCCCTGCTTCGATGCCCAGTTCTGCAGCCGGACTATTCGGAATTACACTCAGAACCTTGAGCCCGTGCTGCGGATGCACAAATGCTGGACTGAGGTGCTGCTCTTCCCGTGCACTGTACCATACCAGAAGCTCATGCCCGGCAAAAGCCACCAGCGCAGCCACTACGGTCAGAGATGGCCACCACACGGCAAGCAAACTGAACACAAGCAGGACGACGCTGTATAACAGCAAACGCTTTGCCGTAAGCTGAATTTTACGTCCTGGCAACATGCTTTGCGTGTTATCACTCAGCCCCAGCAGAATAGGCAGCGCAACCAGCGTGTAGCCTTGCCCCGCTTGAAACAACGGAGTCCATGGAAGTGTTGCCCCCGCTCCTGTGGCGGGAACAAGAATGAACAGCGGGAGTGCCCAGAAAAGCTGCATCTGATATCCGCCCACCAATTTGCCCCGTTTGCCCTCTATCAGAAAAGGAGAAGCCATAGATACCCCTTGCATGCGAACGAAGGCAGCTTCGCCAAAGTGCAATAACGCAGCCAGCACAAGCAATGCAGGCATGTCCAGTGCACGCACAGTCTCCACAGCCTGTCCGAGTATACCGGATGGCTGCCAGCCAGAAGCTATATTGAATGCAAATTGAAGTATGCCAAGCGCTCCCGCCGCATAAGCAAAGCACAGATAACGGATACGAATCAGAGCTAACACTAACGCTGCAATCCATATGCTGATCAGACTTCCCAATGTAAGGTGGGCGCCAAGGAACAGAAACGCGATCGACACCACGGCACCAATGATAATCCCTCCGAGCACAGCTCGAATCGTCTGTGTAATCGAGCTCTGCATACGAACAAGGAATAGCTTACGCTCCTGGAGCAGCTGACGATGGTACATCAAGGCAATCAAAATGATCGAGATATAATAAAACGGCTGAATCAACAACTGTAACAATGCTTCCCCTAAAGTAGTTAACCACGGCCATACCCATTCCATTGCGGCGTTCACTCCTCTCCTTCAGCCGGTTCAGAAAAAAAGAAGGCTGAAAATCAGCCTTCTTTATGGCTTCGACACAGCGGACGAAATATCCTTCGAGACATTTTCGATCGCGCGTTTCAGCTGTGCATCATATTGAGGATTGGCAATCCGTTCGATCAAAGATGCTTCCAGGGATTCAGCCGTTTTTTCATCAATCTGACCTGTAACCTGGATGCCTTTTTTCTTCTGGAATGCCTTGACCGCTTCCTCCGTCTTCTGATCGTAGTATCCATCCACACGATCCGGCTTGAAGTCAAGTCCTCTTAGCATCGTCTGCGCACTCTTCACATCCGTGCTATTGCTGTCATATTTCAGCGGCAGCTTCTCTTTATTAATCGGAGCTACCGAGAAATAGTCCGGCTGATTTACGGCAATGTCCGGTTTGATTCCTTTTTCATGAATCCAGTCCCCGTTAGGCGTCAGCCACTTCGCAATGGTAATTTTCAGCAAGCTGCCGTCACCCATTTGTTTATCGTAGCTGGTCTGTACGGTACCTTTACCAAACGAGTTTTCACCCACCAACGTAGCACCTGCCGACTGCTGCAGAGCTCCTGCCAGAATTTCGGATGCACTTGCACTACCCTTGTTCATCAATACCGTGATTGGGTAAGGCTTGGCTGTTCCACTTGATTTGCTTTGTTCCTTCTTGCCATTTTTATCTTCAACCTGAACGATGACTTTACCCTTCGGTACGAATTGCTCCGCAATATCAATAACGACTTGCAGCACGCCGCCCGGATCGTTCCGCACATCAATAATCAGGCCTTTCATGTTCTGCTTCTCCAGCTTCGCCAGCTCTTCCTTGAAGCGCTCACCTGTATTCATCGAGAACTGAGTGATGTTAATGACACCAATGCCGCCGTCCTCCATATGTGCATAGACGGTTTCCAGATCAATATCATCACGTATAATGGTGAATTCAATCGGCTCTGTAGACCCGGCACGTTTCACCTGTACTTTGGCTTCACTGCCTTTAGGACCCCTGATTTTGTTCACCGCTTTGTTCAATTCAAGCCCTTGAAGAGACTCGCCGTTAACAGACAAAATGATGTCCTTTGCGCGAATACCCGCTTTTTCGGCTGGTGAGCCTTTGATCGGGGATACGACAACAACATAACCATCCTTCGAGGAAACCTCTGCGCCGATGCCTGTAAATGAACCTTCAATCGACTCTTCAAATTGGGCCGCCGTTTCCTGTGCCATATAGTTGGAATACGGATCACCAAGCGATTCCATCATGCCATTGATCGCACCATCAATCAGCTTGGTACGGTCCACTTCCTTATAATAGTTTCTGGAGATCAAATCCATCGCGGTTTCAATCTTCTTCATATCGTTCTTCTGCTGCGAGCTTCCAGTAACACTTGCCAGAAGTCCTTCACCTGGTGCAGCCTGACTTGTAATACCCGGGTAAGTCATTAACACCAGCGTCAATAGACTTCCACCAAGCAGACCCAGTATAACGAACAGCAGTGCCGATCTTTTCTTCATCATCCGTTTGTCACCGCCTTTAGTTTTGAAGCTCCTCCGATTCGGACGATCCGAATCATTCCCTGAACATGCCAGCTTAGTATATGTCTAGCTTGTACGGAATATGTTTTTTCCATTCGGGATTTCATATTTCATCCCATTTATCAAAGAGTTAACCCGCATACATCCGTTGATGAATTATCAGTTATACCGTCATTCCATGCGACCATTCTACAGATAATTCATCGGATTCACAGCTGTTCCATTATCACGCACCTCAAAGTGCAAGTGAGGACCTGTAGAATTACCCGTGTTCCCGGACTCGGCAATCAGATCACCTTTATTTACCGTATCTCCCTTGCTGACTTTGATCCCGCCTTCACGCAAATGACCATACAACGACCACAAGCCACCGCCATGATCAATAATTACGGTATATCCGTAACCACTGTACCACTCTGCCATAATGACGATACCGCCAGAAGCTGCATGAACGGATGTGCCTACTGGAACTGCGAAATCGACACCGTTATGCATTTTGCCGACTTCTCCCGTAATCGGGTGCACCCGCGGACCAAATGGCGAGGATATACGTCCACCAGAGACAGGTCTTGCAAAGATACCACTGCCTGATGAGTATGTTTCATCACTGCCACCTGTACTGATACGGGTTGGAGCCTTTGCTGCTGCTTTGGCTCTTGCCGCAGCTTCAGCACGGGCTTTGGCCGCCGCTGCCGCCTGCTGCTCGCGCAATTTATTTTTTTCCTGTAAGAGAGCTGAGCGTTTACCGGCAATTTGCATTAATACCGCTTCCTGCTCAGCGGTCAACTCCTCGGATTGTTCAATTTTAGCATCATATGAGGCCAGAAGCACCTGCTTTTCCTTTTCTTTCTCGTTCAGCTGCGACTTCCGCTGCTGCTTCTGTGAATACAGACTTTTGGCTTCAGCATACTGCCGATCCAGGTCTGCCTTTTTCTCCACAACCAGCTGCTTGTCTGCTTTATGCTCGTCCAGCAGATGCTGATCCTGATCTACAATCGTCTTGAGTGAATCAGCTCGAGTCAGAAAATCGGTGAAGCTGGTGGAAGATAACAGGACATCCAGGTACGATACAGCACCGTCTGTGTACATCAGGCGCACACGTGATTCCAGCAGCTTTTCTCTGGCTACAATTCGGTCTTCTGCGGCCTGCAGATCCTTTTTCGTTGTACGAAGATCCTCCTCCGTATTTTCAATCTGCAACGATACACTCGCCAGCTCATCACTAACGACATTGATCTGCTCCAACACGACCTTCAGATAAGCATTGGTTTTATTCTTATAATGCTGTGCTTCCTTTTTGTTGGCAGCAGCTTTCTTCTGCTCCTGCTTGGCAGAAGCCGCTTTGCTCTCAAGCTGCTGAATCTGCTGATCAATATCGCTGATGCTGTTCTTGGCATATCCGTCAGAAGGTTGAAACGTCATACCGGCCAGTAACATGACGGCCAGCAGCGAAGCAGTTTTTTTCAAAATGATAATCCCCCATCCTATGAATTCACAAGAAAGCAACCTGCACAGATGGTGAACAGCATGTTCCTTTGCTTTCTTTCATTACATGTTCCTAAGAACGTTCTGAGCGTTGCGTCTTCCATACATATCGTCAAACAGCGCCCAATAATGAACCTGTTTTGCTATTCTTTTCGACAATTAATGCAAAATGCAGCTTACACTTTAAGTGACTTGCGGATGGACAGTGTACTGCCCAGAATGCCGACCAACACACCAAGCCCGATCAGAAGTGTTCCCATCAGCGGCCAAATCTCACTGAGCGGAACCAGATTAAGCATCTGCATAAACACATCCTGACCTACGGTTGCCATCAGGCGGCTGTATCCGAAGAAGAGAACACCCACTGTAATGATGGAACCGATTAACCCGATCAGTGCCCCTTCCACAAAGAAAGGCCAGCGGATAAAGGTGTTGGTTGCGCCCACCAGCTTCATGATGCCAATCTCCCGGCGGCGTGCCAGAATCGTTACGCGAATCGTATTTGAGATCAGGAACATGGACATAAGCCCCAGTCCCCCGACAAAAATAAATCCGATGTTCCGCACAAGCTTCGTAAATTTGAACAGCACTTCAACCGTTTCCTTACCATAATTCACTTTCATAATCGGCTTCTCCGGGTGCTTCTCGTTCAACGCTTCAATCTTCTGCGCTACAAAATTGACTGTTTCCGGTTCAATCACCTTGACTTCAATTGTATCCGGCAAGGGATTGTTATCCACATCGAAGCCACTTAATACATTATCTGCGCTTGATCCAAGACGCTCGCGGAACTCCTTGAGCCCTTCTTCCTTGGAAACAAAACGAATCTCGCTAACCTCAGGCATCGCGCTGATCTCCTGCTGCAACGTATTACGCAGGTTCTCATCGACATTCAGCTCCAAAAACGCGCTGATCTCCACCTGACTGTCTACCTGGTTCGCCATAGAGTTCACATTGAGCACCAGCAGCATAAACACGCCAAGAATAAACAGAGAGACGATGATCGACATGACGGATGCCACAGACATCCAACCATTGCGGAATACGTTCTTGAAGCCCTCCCGCAGATGTCGCAAGAGAGTACTAAAATTCATAACCGTACTCCCCTCTCATCTGATCCCGTACAATCTGTCCACGTTCAATGGCGATAACCCGTTTACGCATCGTATTAACGATGTCCTTGTTGTGCGTAGCCATGACAATCGTCGTTCCCCGGAAATTGATCTCGTCCAGCAGCTGCATAATGCCCCAGGACGTCTCCGGGTCCAGATTCCCTGTAGGCTCGTCCGCAATAATGACCGAAGGGTTGTTTACAATCGCACGTGCGATGGCAATCCGCTGCTGCTCCCCGCCGGAGAGCTGAGAAGGCTCACGATTGGCTTTGCTACGCAGACCTACCAGATCGAGCACTTCCATGACCCGTTTCTTGATATGCCGCTTGGGCGCTTCAATTACTTCCATCGCAAACGCAACATTCTCAAAAGCGGTCATCTTCGGCAACAAGCGAAAATCCTGGAACACTACGCCGATGTTGCGGCGCACGTATGGAATTTTGCGCGGTTTTAACTTGCCAATATTAAATCCGTTTATGGATATTTGCCCTTTGGTTGGCACTTCTTCTCTGTACATCAGCTTCATAAATGTCGATTTGCCTGCACCGGATGGACCAACGATATAGACAAATTCATTGCGGTCGATCTTCACCGACACCCCTTGTAATGCGTGGGTCCCGTTGGCGTAGGTCTTCCACACGTCCTGCATTTCTATCACATCATCACTTCCTGCTCACATAGTTAGCCATTATGATTTCGACACAATCCCGGCATTTCCTTTAAAAAGACCTGAATTTCATCAGGAAAAATCCACGGTTCCCCTCTTTTGCTGGTGAAGCATGGATTCATATGAAGTTTATTGTAACAAATTTGTTACCTATTGAGTACCCGAAAGTTTTCCTCCCTTGAATCATATAGATAGAACATGTTACGAATTCCGAAACAACAGAAGCCAAAAGGAGCGTTCGGTTATGAAAAAATTTCATGTAACGGTCATCGTCCTGTTCTCCCTGCTCTTGATCGGCTCCGCGTCCTATGGATTGCTCTATATGTACGTGCATCAGCCCAACCTGCCTAAAGGCGTGAAGGTCGGCGGCTGGGGAATGGATGACAAGCCACGCAAGAATGTGCTGAAGGAGCTGCACACACGTATTCAACAATTGCAGAGCTGGCCCGTTACCCTCGAAGTTGCAGAGCCAAGCCCGATCACAATGACACATACTGCAGGCGAACTTGGGGTGAGCTACCACGCAATCAGCTTCGAAAATGCCTTAAAAGAGCTGGAGGAGGGCAACCTGTGGGAGCGCGCATACGCAAGGCATCAGTTTCCCGAAACATTCCCTTTGGAGCTGACCTATAACGAACCAACACTGAAGCAACTGCTTAGCCCTGCCTGGGAAAAAGAAACCTTCGGTACCCCTACGGAGGCCGTGCGCCGTATCACCGCAAATGATAAAGTACAGTACATTCCGGAGAAAAGCGTGCACCGGATAGATTGGAAAACCCTCTCCACCCTTTTGCAGATGAACTTGCACCGGGAATTGAGTGATGTACATGAAGGCGCAAAGCCAGACCCCGTTCACATCGTTTTGCCCCTATACATCTTGAAGCCTGAGGTTACTATTGACTCATTAAAGAACGAGGGCATTGAGCGTAAAATCATACAATTCTCCACGGGTCTGGGCAATAGCAGTAAAGGCCGGATACATAATGTAAGCGCTGCGGCTCAAGCGATTAACGGTATGATTTTGCCGCCTGGGGGTGTATTTGACTATGAAAAGGTGATTCGCAAAGCGGAGAAGGAATATGGCTTTCGTGAAGCCCCGGTCATCGTCAATGGCCGACTGACACCGGGAATTGGCGGCGGAATCTGTCAGGTATCCAGCACCGTATATAACGCCGCCCTGCTGACAGGTCTGGATATTGTGGAGAGACGCAACCATTCACTTCCGGTTAAATATATCCCTAAGGGACTGGATGCCACCTTTGCGTCGGGAGCAATTAATTTTCGTTTCAAAAACAACACTGAAAAATCATTATTGATTCATGCGAAGGTACAGGGCGGGCGTATGGTTGTGAAATTTTTTGGCACATTTCCCGAGAATGTCAGCTATGCGCTGGAGTCCCGTACCATTGAAACGCTGAGTGTGCCCGTAAAATATGTATCCAGCAACGTACTCCCCGAGGGTGCCCAGCAAGTGCTTCAAAATGGACAGCCCGGTTATATCGTCGAGACGGTACGCACCAAGAAGGTGGCTGGAAAGGTCGTGGAGTCTAAAACGATCTCCCGCGATACCTACAAGGCTCAAAGTCGTCTGATCGCACGTTCAGGCCACATCAGCATGCCTGATCCAAAACAGCCTTCTGTAGTGGAGGATGGCATTCGTGAGGGGAACCAGCCTTAGATCTAGGAGGACAAGTAGAACGAAAGAAATTCACACCTGGCACTCCGCTGACAGAATAACCTTTCGATCACTGTTATCCCCGGAACTATTAAACTCCCTTTTCCTAAGGGGTACATCCGGGCATAAAGGCGAAGCTTATGCTTCCGATGTAAGCCTCAAACCCCCAACGAATGATCTGTAAAAAGTAAAAAGACACATGCCTCACCCACTTTTACGGGATATGAGGCATGTGTCTTAATTTCACGAATTATTTAAAACATCTTTATCATAGCCTTGTGTTCACTTAAATCACATCGTGTTATAACCAAGACTAATACTGGTTCATTGGTTGAAGTAAAGCGGCTGGACATTAACTTTGCTAGCTTGTCGCTTAGTGCCCACCCGTGTATTCATGCTGCTCTTCTCCCACAACCATCTTTTCGTTGCCCATGAAGAAGGAAGCGATCAACGCTAGTGCCGCAGGAATGACCGCCCAGGCGAACAGTTGCACAATGGAGGAGGACAGCGCATGGGTGATGGCATCCAGCACCTGAGACGGAATATGCTGTCTTAGTTCTGGCGATAACAGCGCATGCGGGTCCGTCAGATCCATTCCGGCAGGCAGACCGCCCGCACCCGCAGGTGCTCCAGCAGATGCGCCAGCTTCTCCGGCAGCGCCAGCCATGCTGTCCGTCATTTTACGCGTGAACACCTGGCTCTGCACGATTCCAAAAATCGTAATGCCCATCGTCATACCGAGTGAACGCAGGAAGTTCAGCGTGGAGCTGGCTGCTCCTCTTCTGCGTGGCTCAAATGCATTCATCGCTGCATTGCTCAGCACCGAGAATGATGAACCGACACCCAGACCAATCATAACCATGTATACCCGAATCGTCCATAAGGATGAGTCCTGATCCAGCGTAGTCAGCAGCCCCAGACCGACAACTAGCAGTGCCAGTGTAGGAATCATAATGTTGCGATACTTTGTTTTGGTCATGAGCACACCACCCAAGGAGGCTGTCACGACAGAGCCCAGCATCATCGGCAGCAGGACAAGACCGGAATTGGTTGCCTTCCCCCCAAGCACACCCTGGATGAAGATCGGGATATACACCGATGCCGTAATAAACGCTGCGCCGCTGAACATCGCAATGACATTGCTTGACCAATACACCCGCTTGCGGAACATGCTGAATGAAATAATTGGCTCCTTGGCCTTGCTCTCAGCATACAGGAAGAGCAGTGCAAGCACGACGAATCCGGCAAATAACCCCAGAATCTGCGCCGAGTCCCAAGCATAGGTTTTGCCACCCAGCTCCAGTCCGAAGATCAGGCAGACCACTGCACCGATCAATGTAACAGCCCCCAGCCAGTCAATCTGCTGCGACTGATGCTGGTGAGATTCCTTGTAGAAGAAGGCGATAAACAGGAAGGCAATCAAGCCAAGTGGCAGGTTAATGTAGAAGACCCATTCCCATGTTGCATACTCTGTAATATACGCACCTAACAGTGGACCAAATACACTGGAAAGCCCAAACACGGCTCCAAACAATCCCCCCAGCTTCCCACGTGCTTCAGGTGCAACCACGTCAAACATAATCGTAAATGCAATAGGCACCAGCGCTCCTGCACCAATCCCTTGAATCGCTCTGTACACTGTCAATTCTATAATCGACGTTGCCGTTCCGCATAATGCAGAACCCAGCATAAACACGATAATTCCGAATACAAAAAACTTCTTGCGTCCATACATATCGGACAGCTTGCCGAAGATCGGCATACCTGCCATCTCCGCCACCATATAAGCAGAGGTTACCCATACGAACTTGTCGAGTCCGCCAAGCTTGCCTACGATATCCCCCATTGCCGTAGCCACAATGGTATTATCCATAGAGGCCATTAATATGCTAAGCAGTAGTCCCGCCAGCACAAATCCAATTTTATTGTTGCGTGCAGCCATTGTTGTTAATCTCTCCATTCCCGTTCTATTCATATGACTGCATTAGTATATCCGAAAAGCAGCAACAAGCAATCAGTCCAAGGACCGATTGCTTTTGTGGCAAAACCTTCTATTAACATGCAGCAGCAGTTTCACCTCTAGATGAGCTGACTGTGGCCTACCTTCGCCTCCGGATCAACCGAAAGCTCACCAGAATACTCCACATGACGGATGTTGCAGCCACGACCGATATGAACCCTCGTCCCCCGAACTATATCTGCTTCGGTGTCTTCAAGCACAATTTCATCCCCTTCGATGAGCTGTGCCCGGAAGGAAGGAGCGCCTCCTAAACCAAGTGCTTTCCAGAAGCCGCTCCGTTCTTTGCGCCGAATATCAATACGCTCCCCGCCTACTTCTCTTGCGGAAGACGACGTGTATAACCGGATAAGCACACTATCTGCATTAAGCAGTCCACCTACCTTGATATTGCCTTGAACGCTGATTACCTCACCTTGAACATCTCCATCAATGGTTGCCATACCGCCAATGTCGATGCGCTCGCCATCTACTGTGCCACGCACATTACACTTTCCGTTCACCGTTAATTCTGGCGTAGACAGATCTCCATTAACCGTGGTCATGCCATCAATACGAACCCTGGAGCTGACCAGCGGACCGTTAATTGTACACATGCCGTTAACGTTAGTGCTTTCAGCGTGGGTAGCTCCATGCACCCCGAGCGTTCCGTTGACATCAAGGGACTGGGTGCGCATTGCTCCCTCCACCTTGGCCATTCCGTTCACCGTTGTGCTTTCCGAGATTAAGGAGCCATAGATTTTCAGAGTGCCATTAACGCTCAGGGAAAAGCAATCCAGATCTCCATCCAGTTTCGCCATCCCGTCGATATTAACCCGGTGGTAACTACCACCTGCCGTTTTGCGTGACCCTGTAACATTCAGATCATTTCTCAAATGACGTTCTTCCATTCGTATACTCCCCCTCAGCCCAATTTAAGTTTCAGCTCTTCCATAAAGGCTGCCAGTGGAATGCGAAGTACCACCTTCACGCCTTGGTCAAAATAAAGCTCTGCTCCCGCACCCACCAGCATGAAGGAAGGTATGCCCATCTTGCGAATCAGCAGCAGCTCGCTCGCCCGGTCACGGAAGCGATAGTAATGTTCAGACATCACATCAATCAGTAGCATGCCTTCCTGCTGGGTAATGTCTCCGCCCAGCAGCAGCTTCTCCAGCACATAGAGCATCATAATCTGTTCCAGACCATATAATGACTGCTGGCGTCCAGATTCGTTTAACAATTCCAGTGAAGATAATGAAACAATGTTTCGATCAAGCAGCTGCTGGTCGGACATCTCTATCTCACCCAGTGTTGGGGAGAATACGTCCGCCAGTTCATCCAGCGATAACCCGTCTTTCATATGAATGATCTTATCAATTCGCTGTAAAATCTGTTGTTTTGGGAAAAATGTCTCCTGTCCCGTAAACGAAGACTTCCGAATAAACCATTCCTCGGGAATAAGGTTTTTCCGTTTCCAGCGATACAATTGACCATATGAAATACCTGTCAGATCAAGCAATTCTTTTTTGGAGATCAAATCATTGGTCATATCAGGACCCCCTATTCATTAAAAATAGTGTAACAAAACATTGTTACGTTGTAAAACAAAATTATTGAATCCGTTTTCGAAACTGTCATTGCGTCCGTCGTATTTTGGGTATAACCTTTGATTATAGGCTCACCTTCTATTATGAAAGGGGTTACTTTGTAATGGCACTCATTAAATGTGAATTTTACTCGGACACGCTTGGATTAAGCACTAGCATGCATGTGATTCTGCCGCAGCAAACCCATAATCAGATCGGTCTGGACAATGTCACAGGTTCAGGTCTTCACCCGACTCTGTATTTGCTTCACGGTCTGTCTGATGACGACTCCATCTGGCTGCGCCGTACATCAATCGAACGATATGTCGCCTCTCTTGGCATCGCTGTCGTTATGCCTCAGGTCCACCGCAGCTTCTATACCGATATGGCCGAGGGAGGTCGATACTGGACCTTCATCAGCGAAGAATTGCCTGCACTTGCCCGCTCTTTCTTCCCGCTGTCTCCCCAAAGAGAAGATAACTATGTCGCCGGTTTGTCGATGGGCGGGTATGGAGCATTCAAGCTGGCTCTTCGCAAACCAGAGCAATACGCCGCCGCTGCAAGCCTCTCTGGCGCTCTGGATATGGCCCCTCATATGAACAATGAAGAGCCTTCTGCCTTACAACGGGACGAGCTGTTACGTATCTTTGGACCCGAATTTGCCGGTTCGGATAATGATCTGATTCATCTGCTCAAGGAAAGTAAAACGAGTCAGGGCCCGCGCCCTCTCCTGTATCAATGCTGTGGAACAGAGGACTTCTTGTATGAAGAGAATCAGACCTTCCGCAAAGCCTGCGCAGAGACCGATTTTGAGTTAACGTATGAGGAGGAGCAGGGTGAGCATGAATGGGGATATTGGGATATGAAAATTCAGGATGTATTAAAGTGGCTGCCGGTGCCTAAACAGGGTTAAATAATCCGCCAAGGCCCCGCAGCAGGGTTCAACAAAACAGGCCTGGAGTGCCGCTGCATTCCACCCGGTCAGTGTCATGTCGCACTTGACGTTGACCATTCATGGAGGCTCAGCTCTTCCCGGCCTGTTTTTTATCCAAACCTGTATATTGCCGCTATGTTCACCAATCCGCTTTCCCTTCTTCCGGCAGCAAAGCTTTAATCCGAAAGGCCATCCGAAGACGCAGCGTTTCCTCCGGGTCCTTCAGACTGCGGCCGATAATCTCCTCACATTTTTCCAACCGATAGATGACCGTATTGCGGTGAATGTACAACCGCTTCGCCGTCTCGGCAAGATGGCAGTGTGTTTCCAGATAAACCGACAGGGTATGAAGCAGCATCTGGTGATCCTTCAGCGTTTCATCTTCAAAGCCCTGCATCGTATCCATATAAAATTTCCGCAGATGCTCATGAGGGATCAGGCGCAGAATTTCCGGCACTTCCTTGGGCTGGTAAAGTTCTATAAAACGTGTTTTGCCTGAAATGCTTCCGAAATAGAGCGCCTCATTCGCTTCTTTAAAAGACATAGGAATCTGGGGCAGCGGCTGTGCGTAACTGCTGAAGCCAAAAGACAGGTCCGATTCGTAGTATGCTGCAATTCTGCTCTGAAGACGCTCCAGAAGCTCAATAAAGAAGGGCCGGATTACCTTCCACTCCTCGGTTAAGCGCATCAGTAAAATGTAAGATTGATCATGAGTATACACTTGGATTGGATAACGAAACTGAGCCACTTCTCCTTCAAGATACTCAGCGATTTGATCCTGCTCCGCCTTGTACTGCACAAACGAAGTTGTCTTATCTTTATTGTTCAGCTTGCCTACTGCACATATATATCGTTGGTCATTAGAAAGCCCAAACTCCCGGCCCCGACTGGCAATCTCTTCACTGCTAGAGAATACCCCGCCAATGAAATTTGTAAAAAACTCATTCTGGATGCGACGACGATTCTGCTTCAATGCATTATCCTTCATTAGTTCAAATGCAATAACGTTAGTAGCCTGTTCGATAGTCAGAATACTTGAACGCTCAGAGGGCGGCACAAAACCTGCAATACAGAGGTAATGCAATTGTCGATGCGTGTATACAGGAAACAGGGTCATCGTCTCACTCTCCCCCCCTAGCCAAGAGAATGCAGAGAAGGTGGACGGTGGCACGTAGAAGCGCCCTCCCTCGGATAACAAAGCCTCAAGCCGCACAGCATTTCGGGGTGACAGACGACCAAAGACAGGCTGCAAATAAGGACCAAGCAGAATAACAGGAAATTTCAGCAAGGCGGACAGCTGATCCAGCAGCTTGGGAACACCCTGACCGCTCATAATTTGCTGCGTGAACTGTCTGTGGGTCTGTATAGCATGGTGTAGCTGCGTTGTCTGCACATCAAGAATATGATTAAGCGCCTTGTTGACAATATCGCCAAGCGAAGGCTCCACAGGCAGCTCCAGGAGAGGCAGATGCAGTTCGTCAGCCAGCTGAACCGCTGAATCAGGGATGCTTCCAAGGAATCTTTTGCTTTTGATACCAAGCCCCGCGCATTCCTGACGGCCCATTTCACGGATCAGCTCAAGCAGAGCGGGCAGATCATCCTTAAAGTGAAAAGCGGTTGTGATTAACAATTCACTCCTTTTCAGATAAGGGATGATATCGGGAGCATCCATCATATTTACTGTATGAACTTCCCTGTTTAAACCCTGCTCTCCCCCCACAATGACTGTCCCGTTAAATATAGGCAGCTTCAGCAGGTCATTAATTTTCATCTTCCCCACTCCTTGGTTAACATGCACAACGAATTGAATGATTCTTCTACATTTTCGTGAATGATTTCTATTATTTTTTATTTTACGATTAATTAAACACAATGCCAAGTTAATTAATATAACATCAATTGGAAAGCTTGCGCTGCCGGAATGGGGGAAACTGCATTTGATCATCAAACAATTAAAACCATCTGCCTTGTCTGCACAAATCGAGGACATGGTGGAATGGCTGGCCTCGTACGGATCAGACAACAGCGGCGGTGTGACCCGTTTGCTCTATGACCCGGCTTGGAGTGCAGCCCAGAAGGCCGTTCAGGCGAAAATAGAACACCTTGGACTTACGGCACGTTATGACGATGTCGGCAATTTATTTGGGCGGCTTGCCGGGAGAGATCCCGAAGCAAAGGTGGTATTAACCGGTTCTCATATTGATACCGTAACCGGTGGCGGCAAGTACGACGGAGCGTTCGGAATCATCGCTTCCCTCCTTGCCGTGGAATATTTGCTGACGCATCACGGTCAGCCGCTCAAACCCATTGAAATTGTATCGCTGTGTGAAGAAGAGGGCAGTCGATTCCCCATGACGTACTGGGGCTCAGGAAATATAACAGGAGTAAAGGATCGAGATAACGTTCATCACGTCAAGGACGCAAACGGAATATCTCTGGATCAAGCGATGCAGGCTGCAGGATTTGGATCAGACCTTCATCCAAGCCCGGAGCGCACTGACCTCGAATGCTTCATCGAATTACACATCGAGCAAGGTGAAGTGCTAGAACGTGAAGGGAAATCCATCGGAATTGTCAGCCACATCGTCGGGCAGCGCCGCTATAACATTACCGTGTATGGGGAAAGCAATCACGCGGGAACAACACCTATGAAATGGCGCCGCGACGCCATGTTCACCGCCGCCGAAATGATACGCCTTTTGACGATTCGTGCCACAGCAGACCAGAGCGGACTTGTAGCTACCGTAGGACATATGGAGGTCAAGCCGAATGTAGGGAACGTTATCGCACGCGAAGTTACCTTCAGTCTGGATGTACGCCACAGCAATGCGGAAACGATTAAACAGTTCTGCGAGGCATGCTTTAGTGAATTCGAGATAATCGCGGCACAACACGGGACACAAATAAGGTATCATAAATGGATGGATGAACCACCAGTAGCGATGGATCACACGTTAACCAAGGCAGCTGAAGACATTCTGAAACGTGGTCGAATCTCATATAAACGGATGACCAGCGGGGCCGGGCATGATTCACAGATCTTCGGAACCCATTGTCCGACAGCACTGCTATTTGTACCAAGCCAGGGCGGAATCAGTCATTCCCCCGCTGAATTTACTCATACGGAAGATTTGCAGCGCGGTGTACTCCTGCTCATCGACCTGTTATATAAGCTGGCATATTGAACGAACAATCAGGAGGGGATTACAAGATGACACAGTATCGGGAAATTCACGCACCTTTGAGAACAATTATGACACCCGGCCCCGTTGAAGCGGACCCTAGAGTTCTACGAGCCATGAGCACCCCTATTCTGGGTCAATTTGATCCAGAATTCACTCGCATGATGAATGAAACGATGGATATGCTGCGACAAACGTTCCAAACGACGAACCAATGGGCCTTTCCCGTAGATGGCACATCACGTTCAGGTCTGGAAGCCGTACTATGCAGTCTGATTGAGCCTGGCGACAAAGTGCTTGTCCCCATTTTCGGACGCTTCGGACATCTATTGACCGAAATTGCCGAGAGACAAGGTGCCGAGCTCCATCTGATGGAATGCCCGTGGGGACAAGTATTCGACCAGCAAGCGGTAATCGACGAAGTCAAGCGAGTCCAGCCGAAAATACTGGCAATTGTACATGGCGAAACCTCAACAGGCTGTATGCAGCCACTCGACCTGATCGGTCCAGCCTGCCGAGAGCTTGGCGTGCTAACAGTAGTCGATGCTGTCGCCTCGATCGGAGGTGCACCGGTCAAAGTGGACGAATGGCAACTGGATGCAGTGATTGGCGGTACCCAAAAATGCATTTCTGTACCTTCCGGCATGGCGCCAATTACCTACAACGAGCGAGTGGAACGCATTCTGACCAGTCGGAAAAAGGTCGAACGTGGCGTTGCACTGGAAAGCGATCGCCGAGATGTCGCATATCCGATCCGCAGCAATTATTTTGATCTTAGTCAGCTACAGGACTACTGGGGACCGCGCCGTTTGAACCACCACACCGAGGCAACCTCCATGTTGTACGCACTCCGTGAAGGTCTGCGTATCCTGCTTGAAGAAGGGCTGGAAGCACGCTTCGCTCGTCACAAAATACACGAACAAGCGTTAATGGCCGGCATTCGGGGTATGGGGCTGGAGTTATTCAACGATGTCACATGGAAGCTGCCTGTCGTAACCTGTGTCAAGATTCCAGCAGGTATTGATGGCGAGGCTGTACGCACCACTCTTTTGAAACAATTCGGTATTGAGATCGCCAGTTCGTTCGGTCCATTACACGGGCAAATCTGGCGAATTGGTACGATGGGCTACAGCTGTCGAAAGGAAAACGTCCTGTTTGTGCTCGCCGCACTGGAAGCAGTGCTTATTCGGAATCACGCTCCGATTGTCATCGGGCGCGGGGTACAGGAAGCGCTTGACGTGTACGAACATTCTGATATCTCATAATAAATAAGAGAAACTATATACCGCTACACCAGCCAATCTTTACGTTTACGTGTAAATGAATGGTTCAACGTATAGAGTATCGCCAACCCTTTGTTTTCGTTCAACAGGAAGGATTCCGGGAATAACCGGAATCCTTTTATATCATGTAGCCATCCCATGGTTCAATAACTACATGTGATTCATGGATTCTATCCCTTGATGACACAGTCAATTAAGTGCTTTAACGTTTTGGATACGCAAACATTCTATATATTTTTTTGGGATACACCCATTTGTTTTTTTCAGACACTCAGGCTTCTTATAAGTTTTATTAACAGCCTGTAATTACACACGCGCAATTTATCAACGTGGCGTTAAACGGAAGGTGACACATGATTCATATCAACTGGCTGCGCTCTGGACTGGCCGGACTGCAATGGCTCTTCTTTTTATTTACCAATACAGTTGTTATCCCCATTACCGTCGGAGCAGCATTTGCACTGCCCCAAGACAAAATTCAATTCCTGATCCAATGCTCATTTGTGCTCACAGGTTTAGCCTGCGCTGCCCAAGCAGGCTTCGGACACAAAAGAGCTGTTATGGAAGGTCAGTCCGGGTTATGGTGGGGTGTTATTCTTAGCCTTGCCACCGCCGCTCCCTCACTGGGCATATCATTAACCGAGTTGGGAGGCAGTCTGGCTGTCGGAATATTAATCTCGGGTGCGATCACCATTCTCATCGGTTTATGCGGTCTGGCCAAGCCATTATCGAAGCTATTTACACCCGGCGTCATGGCTGTATTTATGTTCCTGCTCGCCTGTCGACTGAATATCATTTTTCTCGAAGGCATGCTCGGCATTTCGTCAGGCTCATCTGCTGAAGACAAAGTGATCCAGCCTCTCATCTTTCTTCTGGCCGCAGCCGTAGCTATCTTTGTTGTTATCCTTTCCGTCAAAGCGCGCCCCGTCATCGGCCAGTATGCCTTGTTAATCGGCATTCTGGGAGGATGGGTATTACACACCTTGATCTTCGGCAGCACAAGCGATGCATCAAACGCTGGCACTGCGGGGACAGACTGGTTTCCGCTCGGAGCACCCTCGGACGGACTGAACGCAGGTGTAGTCACGATCGCAATCATTACAGGCCTGATTAACACCTCGAATACGTTCGGCGCCCTGAAGGGTACAGATCAGCTATATGAACGGGAAACGTCTAGTAATCAATATAAACGATCCTTTACAATAAGTGGTGTACTTGCGATGATCTCCGGTCTTCTGGGGCTGGTGCCTTACGCCCCTTATGTCTCATCTATCGGATTTCTCCAGCAGACGCGCATCCGGGACCGCATGCCACTTGTCACTGGCGGTCTGCTATTCGCAGCAATCGGTCTGGTTCCGTCCATCAGCAACGTACTGACAACACTGCCGCTAAGTATCGGAAGCGCTGTGCTGTTCGTAACCTACCTGCGACTGCTAGGTTCCTCGCTGCAGTATTTCGGACGCATTGATATGAATGCAGCGAACCTCTATCGGACAGCCGCACCTCTATTCACAGGCATTATCGTTATGGGCTTACCATCTGATGTTTTCGTTTCACTGCCTCCTCTGTTACGCCCACTGCTTGGCAACGGGCTATTAGTAGGCATTTTGCTTGCTTTGTTATTAAATCAGGTGCTCTCCAGCTCCCCCCGGAGCAGGCTGAGTCCCCGTATGAATACGAAAGGAGAACAACCATGAGCGTTTATGACGAGAATCAACCCGAGGAATTACAGCCGCATTTGAACAAAACAGGGGACACACCTCCTTCTGACCCGTGGGGAGCGTATGTGAATGCGGGAATTTGCGTGCCTGCCACGCAGCCCGGCTCGCTCAGCGGACTGTCTTTTGCAGTTAAAGATGTCTTCGACATCAAGGGACACACCAGCGGGGCAGGCAACCCCGATTGGCTGCGTACACATTCACCAGCAGAATCCACCGCCCCAGCATTACTCTCTTTACTGCAAAACGGCGCCTCGCTTGAGGGCACAACACACACAGACGAACTGATGTACAGCCTGAATGGCGAAAACGCCCATTACGGAACTCCAACCAACCCCACTGCTCCTGACCGAATCCCAGGCGGATCATCAAGCGGTTCGGCTGTTGCGGCAGCAGCAGGGCTGGTTGATTTTGCGATCGGTACCGATACTGGCGGCTCTGTGCGCATCCCTTCTTCCTATTGCGGTCTGTACGGCTTCCGGCCGACGCATGGAGCTATTTCCACTGAAGGACTCATCCCCCTTGCCCATAGCTTCGATACCGTCGGCTGGATGAGCCGGGATGTCAACATTCTGCTCAAGGCAGGTCGTGTCCTGTTAAAAGAAAAGCCAACCGCTCCTAATGAGGCATCAGCACCTCAGGCCAATGCAAGTGACGATGCTCAGCAATCGTTTGAGCTTGATTCTTCACCCTTCACCCACCATTTTATCGCGGCAGAAGCGTGGAGCTTGCCAGAAGCAGCGGACCACACACTTCTGCTTGCCAGATTGCATCAGCTTCCGGGCTGGCAGCCGGATCAAACGACCACAGTACAGCTAACCGAAACCAGCGAGAGCCTGGCAGAGTGGTCAGCAGCCTTCCGCGTGCTTCAAGGGCTCGAAATTGCGCACGAACATGGGGAATGGATCAAAAAGGAGCAGCCCAAGTTCGGCCCAGGTATCGCAGAACGCTTTGAATGGGCTCAACAGTTGGAGCCGTCTGCAACCACTGAAGAAGCGAATCTACGCGCTCGGATCAAACATACTCTCGCTGAGCTGCTAGGAGAACATGGATTACTCGCGATCCCAACGGCACCAGGGCCAGCACCCTTCCTCGGCCTGAAAGGCCCTGAAGCCGAAGCTTACCGCGCCAAAACCATGCAGCTCTCTTGTATCGCCGGGCTCTCCGGCCTACCCCAAATTACCGTGCCCGTCATTCGCCCGGACGGACTGCCTATTGGCTTATCCTTTATCGGCGGCAAACATACAGACCTGAGACTACTGCAGTGGGCAGTCCAACATTTTACAGAAGAGGTGCACAGATGAAGCTGGTTACGATTGAACATAAGGACCGGGAGCAGGTCGCTTTCTGGACGAACCACGGAGTCATTCCGATGACTTGGCTGAATGAACAGGCGGGCACAGACTGGAATACTGATCTCCTCGCGTTGCTTCAGCACAATCAGTTCACCGAACTGCATAAATGGTATAACAGTCATGGTCAGGCGTACCTTTCCCGCCTGCCTTATCTTGCAGCGAGTGACACAACCTATCGTGCATTGTTTCGCAGGCCGGGAAAAATCATCGGGGTTGGCCTGAACTACAGAGAAAAGGCTATTGAGATCTCCGGACAGGCAGCCGAGGAAGAGCCTGTAATTTTCATCAAACCCGATTCGACCCTGATTGGACCAGGGGAATCCATCCAATTGCCGAGCAAAGCAGGTCAGGTTACAGCCGAAGCAGAGCTCGCGCTGGTTATCGGGCAAACCTGCAAAAATATAAATGAAGAGCAGGCCATGAGCGTCGTAGCCGGTTTTACAACGTCACTTGACATGACCGCCAAAGAGATCCACGCACGCAACCCGCGATTCATGCAACGCGCCAAGAGCTTTGACACCTTCCTGAGTCTTGGCTCCTCCCTCTCCACGCCTGACGAATACAGCAACCTGGATGCTCTGGAGATCAAGACAATGCACAACGGACGTGTTGCTCACAGCAACACCGTTAGCAGTATGATCTTTTCTCCTGCTTATTTAATTGCTTTCCTATCCGAAGTGATGACACTGCATGCCGGGGATGTCATTCTCACAGGAACACCAGGCTCAGTCACCATTCAAGCAGGCGATAAGACGGGCTGCGAAATCGCGGGACTTATGCAGCTAAACAATGTAGTCGAGAGCTAAATCCGAACATTCATAGGGATCTTTTACATCAAAATACGTATATAACACCCTCACTCCTCTAAAATAACATCATATGTCATATTTTTTCATGCAAATTCAACAGAAATTTAGATGATAATCTACGTTTTTGTCAATGAATTGTACAAACAAGGTGATAAAATAAGATATATGAAGTTCAGGTAAGGAAATATAACATAATTAAGTTATTATACCTTACATTTTTTTGATATCATTCATGGCGTGACTTCAGGACCGTACGTACAGCTCGTTGATCTAACATCGTTCTGGTCCTGCAGTCCCCCATATTAAAGAGGAGTGGGGAAACATATGTCTACCAATTTAGCAGGACAAGTACTGGAACCGGTACAGTTGCATGAAGAAATCAGCATGGATGAATCCCTCAAGCCCAAACGAGAGAGCGACCGAACGGTTGGGCCTGTACCTTACATGTTCATGTGGATCGGGGATGGTGTGAATCTCGGTAACATGACGCTCGGGGCAAGCCTGATCGTTGCCGGAGTTGCCACACTGAATGTATTCCAGACGTTTGTAGCAGCGATGATCGCCATTGGCATCATCTCCTTGATCTTTGCTATTAATGACCGTTTCGGTTATCGGACAGGCATTCCCTATGTTGTTCAACTACGTATGTCCTTTGGCATCAAAGGAGCCATCATCTCCTCCTTCCTTCGAGGTGTACCTGCAATCGTCTGGTACGGCTTCCAAAGCTGGGTCGGAGCAACAGCCCTGAATGAAATCATTAAAGTGTTCAGTGGTGGCAGCTTCGATAGCATCCCGATCTGTTTCATCCTGCTACAGGCAGTTCAAATCGTCCTGTCCATGTACGGATTCCATGCCATCAAATGGGTAGAAACGCTCGCTTCGGTAGTAATCATGCTGGCACTGGTCTATGTGTTCGGCATTCTGCTTAACTCCCACAGTGCAGCGATCAGCCAGAACTGGGTGAACGCCAAGGGTACATGGGGACTTCCCTTCTTCGCTTTTATCATGGTGTTCCTGGGCAATTATGCGGCGATCTTCCTGAGTGCAGGTGATTATTCCCGCGAGCTCAGAAGTGGCATCAGTGACAAAAAACGCAGCATGCTCTACTTCTTGCCTATCGTTATCGCGTACGGCTTTGTTCTGACCATTGGAGCGATGATGGCTGCGGCAACGGGATTATCCAATCCTGTCAAAGCTTTCGCTGTTATTGTAGACAATCCGTACATCACCGTGTTCGTATCCGCCTTCATCGTCATTGGCGCAGTTGCCGTCAATATGGTGGCTAACATCGTGCCACCCGCCTATGTCATCTCACTGGTTACCAAGCTGAAATACAAAGCAGCGGTCATCATCACTGGACTGCTCGCACTCTGTTCCTTCCCATGGGTACTCGTACAAGATTCCTCGGCTCAAGGCCTGAACACATTCATTCTGATCTACTCCGCCTTCCTCGGCCCGATTGTCGCGATCATGCTGGTCGAATACTACATTTTGCGCAAACAAAAGGTAGATACAGCGGAGTTGTACATGGATAACGGTATCTTCAAAGGGTATAACCCCAGCGCTCTGTTAGCCATGGTGATTGGAGCCGGCTCCGCCTTCCTGCTCGTAGATATTGGCTGGATCATCGGATTTATGACGGCAGGCATCGCCTATCTGCTGCTAAGCAAGTTTGCTTTTAAAGGCTCATCCTTCAAAAAAGGAACCATCTACGAGTAAACAGACCTGTATCAGCACAGCAAGACATACAATTCATCAACGATGGAAGAAGGAGAGAGGTATATGGAACGTTATGATCTCATCATACGCGGCGGCAGTGTGGTACTGCCGGAAGGTGTGACAAAGGTAGATATTGGGGTGAGGGATGGCAAAATTGCGGCGATAGCTACCGTACTGGAGGGTGAAACCGAACAGGAATGGGATGCTACAGAGCATCATGTGCTTCCGGGCATGATTGATGTACACGTGCATTTCAGCGAACCCGGACGCGAACATTGGGAAGGCTTCACAACCGGATCGGCAATGATGGCCGCTGGCGGATGTACCACCTTTTTTGATATGCCGCTCAACGGAATTCCCTCTACGGTCACAGAGGAAGCCTTACTGGACAAAGCACGCATTGGCAATGAAAAATCATTCGTCGATTTCGGTCTTTGGGGCGGACTCGTGCCCGGTAACGAAGACGATCTTCAGCCACTCGCAGCATCCGGCGTTATCGGATTCAAGGCTTTCCTGTCGACCACAGGCAACAAGGAGTTCGAAGCGGTAGATGATATGACATTGCTGACGGGCATGAAAAGGATTGCGGCACTTGGCAAAATCCTGGCCCTACATTCAGAAAGCGCGGCGATCACGAACTGGCTGAAAGCTGAAAAAGAAGCGGCTGGACTCGTCAGCGCCGACGACTATCTGGAGACACGGCCCATCCTCGCAGAGGTTGAAGCCGTTGAGCGTGCACTCTACTATTCCGAAATTACAGGCTGTGCCCTGCATTTTGTACACATCAGCTCCGCAGCAGCGGTGGCAAGGATCGAAGCTGCCAAGGCACGCGGCATGAACGTGACGGTTGAAACTTGCTCGCATTACCTGCTGTTCAACCATGACAGTCTGCGCGAAAAAGGCACCATCGCCAAATGTGCACCCCCATTGCGGGAAGCAGATGAACAGCAAGGGCTGATCTCACTCCTGCTCGAAGGCCAATTCGATATGCTGTCTTCAGACCATTCCCCTTGCCCGTATGAGATGAAAGATCCCAAAGATTATAATCTTTTTCAAGCATGGGGCGGCATAAGCGGCGGACAGTTCACATTGCTCTCCGCTCTCGAACTCGCACTCACATACAACGTTCCACTCGAAAAGGTTGCTGCCTGGACAGCTTCGAATCCGGCAGAACGCTTTGGTCTTGCAGACCGTAAAGGCAAGATTGCTATTGGCATGGATGCAGACCTTGCCATCGTACAACTGCATCAGCCCTTTACCGTGACGGAAGAGAACTATTATGCCAAGCATAAGCAGAGCCTCTATATGGGTCATACCTTCCCATCTAGCGTGGCAGGCACGATTGTCCGCGGACATGTCGTTGTTCAGGAGGGGAACGTACTCACTGCTGCTCCTGAAGGAAGCTGGCAGAAGCCGTAAGATTGCATGCAGCATACCAAAAGAAGCATGTCCGAGAATACCTCTCTCGAACATGCTTCTTGTTTTATCTTTTATTTTCAACTTTAGCCGCGGTTTTCAATCCACTGCTCCGTTGCTCCAAGCACCTTTTCACTCCGTGCAATAGCCTCTGCCACCTGACCTGAAGCCGTGCCACCGTAAACATTACGTGCATTGACTACAGCTTCCGGTTGCAGCACAGCATAGATGCGATCATCAAACAGCGGTGAGAACTGCTTGAATTCATCGATCGTCAGATCGAGCAAATATTTGCCGTTCTGGATGCAATACAATACCGTTTTTCCAATAACCTCATGTGCCTGACGGAAAGGTAGACCTTCGCCTACGAGGAAGTCCGCGATATCCGTTGCGTTGGAGAAGTCCTGATTCACCGCTTGACGCATGCGGTCCTTGTTCACTTTCATCGTAGCGATCATTGGAGCGAACAGTTGCAATGCGCCTTCCAACGTTGCTACCGTATCAAACATGCCTTCTTTATCTTCCTGCATATCTTTGTTGTAAGCCAGCGGAAGAGATTTCAGCACGGTCAGCAATCCAATCAGATTGCCGTATACCCGTCCTGTTTTACCACGAACAAGCTCAGGCACATCCGGATTTTTCTTCTGCGGCATAATGCTGCTGCCTGTGCAGAACGCATCATCAAGTTCAACAAAACCAAACTCTGTACTGCTCCACAGCACCAGCTCTTCACTCAAACGGGATAAGTGAGTCATGATCAGCGAAGCGGCTGCCAGAAACTCCACGATGAAGTCACGGTCACTTACCGCATCCAGACTGTTCTCGTACACACCGTCAAAGCCAAGCTGCTCTGCCACAAAGTGACGATCAATCGGGAACGTTGTACCCGCAAGCGCACCTGCACCCAGCGGCAGCACGTTAATGCGTTTGTAGCTGTCCATCAGACGCTCAGCGTCACGTTGGAACATGGATACATAGGCCATCAAGTGATGTGCAAACAAAATCGGCTGTGCCCGTTGCAAATGGGTATATCCAGGCACAATCGTATCCAGATTGTCCTTGGCTTGTCCGATCAGCGCTTCCTGCAATGCATGCAGCATACCAACAAAACCAACGACACGCTCACGCAGATATAAGTGCATATCCGTTGCGACCTGATCGTTCCGGCTACGACCCGTATGCAGTTTCCCGCCGACAGGACCAATCGTTTCAATCAGGTTTTTCTCGATGTTCATGTGAATATCTTCATCCGATACCGAAAACTCGACTTCACCTGCACGGATTTTATGCAAAACAGTGATCAGGCCCTCCTTGATCGTTTCCACATCTTCCGCTGGCAAAATACCGCATTTACCCAGCATGGTCACATGGGCAAGACTGCCCTGAATGTCTTCCTCTGCCAACGCTTTGTCAAAGTTAATTGATGCCGTGTATTCCTCGACCAGATGATTGGTTTGCTTTGTGAAACGTCCTCCCCACAGCTTGCTCACAGTGAGTATCCCCTTTCGTTCATGGACAAAGCCGCCCCTGCCCGAATGTGCAAGAACGGCCCGCCTTGTCAGTAATTATGATATAGCGTGACACACACGCCGTTAATTATTTTTTATTTTGCTCCACACCGGAATGTACTTTCAAGCGAAGTGCGTTCAGACGGATAAAGCCTGTTGCATCACCTTGATCATACGCCTCCGATGGATCAGCCTCCATAGTTGCAATGTCCGGGTTGTACAGGCTGACAGGACTTTTCACACCTGCGCCGATCACATTGCCTTTGTACAGCTTCACACGAACCGTACCCGTTACGTTTTTCTGACTTTCGGTTACCAAGGCTTGCAGCGCCAGACGTTCCGGTGCGAACCAGAAGCCGTTATATACGAGTGTGCTGTAACGTGTGATCAAGCTGTCGCGCAGATTCATCACTTCACGATCCATCGTGATGGATTCCATTTTGCGATGTGCTGTGAACAGGATCGTTCCACCTGGTGTTTCGTATACGCCGCGGCTCTTCATGCCGACAAAACGGTTCTCCACCATATCTACACGACCGATGCCGTGTTTGCCACCCAGTTCATTCAGCTGCTCCATCACTTGCAGCGGGCTCAAACGTTCACCGTTCAGAGCAACACAGTTGCCTTGTTCAAACTCCAGCTCGAGATATTCAGGTTGATCCGGTGCATCCTCAGGTGCACTACTCAGCAGGAACATGTCTTTGTTCTCATCCGCGCTCGGATCGAACCAAGGATCTTCCAGCACACCGCTCTCATAGCTGATATGCAGCAGGTTGCGGTCTGTAGAGTAAGGCTTCGCCGCAGACGCGGTAACCGGGATGCCAAGCTTTTCAGCATAAGCAATCATCTCGGCACGTCCAGGGAACTGATTGCGGAACTCTTCCAGACGCCAAGGCGCAATCACTTGAATGTCTGGTGTAAGCGCAGCTGCGTTCAATTCAAAACGAACCTGGTCATTCCCTTTCCCCGTAGCACCGTGAGCAATAGCTGTTGCGCCTTCTGCACGAGCGATATCCACCATACGTTTAGCAATCAGCGGACGCGCGATACTTGTACCGAGCAGGTATTGGCCTTCGTAGAGGGCACCTGCCTGGAACATCGGGTAGATGAAATCCTTTGCGAATTCGTCGCGCAGATCGTCGATATATACTTTGGAAGCGCCCGTAGCGAGTGCTTTTTCCTCCAGGCCATCCAGTTCATCCTTCTGACCGATATCCGCTGTAAAAGCGATGATCTCTGCATCGTAGGTTTCTTTCAGCCATTTCAAAATTACGGATGTGTCCAGCCCGCCGGAGTAGGCGAGTACAATTTTTTCCTTAGCCATGTGATATGGTCCTCCCCAAGATCAATTACGATAATTCAAACCATTTTATTAATTTTTATCTATCATCGCCAAATTGGCGTGTAAAATCAACCCAATTATCGCAAACTGCGATTATTCGCTCATCAATGCAGCCATCAGTGCCTTCTGTGCATGCAGGCGGTTCTCGGCTTGATCAAAGATCAAGGAGTTCGGGCCATCAATCACACCTGCGCTCACTTCTTCGCCGCGGTGTGCCGGCAGGCAGTGCAGGAACATGTAGTCCGGCTTGGCACCCTTCATCAATTCCTCATCAACCTGATAAGCAGCAAATGCCTGCTCCCGAATCTTCTGCTCTTCTTCAAAGCCCATGCTCGCCCATACATCGGTATATACGATATCGGCATCCTTCACGGCATCCTGCGCACTGTATGTGACAAGCACTTCCGATCCGCTCTCCTGTGCGATTGCACGCGCCTGCTCAACCACAGCGCTATCGGGCTCATACCCTTTCGGTGTAGCTACTGCAACATGCATGCCCATTTTCGCTGCACCCAGCATCAAGGAGTGTGCCATGTTGTTGCCATCACCGACGTAGGCCATTTTCAGACCCTCCAGCTTGCCTTTATGCTCCAGCACCGTTTGGAAATCTGCCAGCACTTGGCATGGATGCGCCGCATCACTCAAGCCGTTAATGACAGGAACATCTGCGTGCTCCGCCAGCTCAATCACATTATGATGTCCAAATGTACGGATCATAATGCCGTCAAGGTAACGGGACAGCACTTTCGCTGTATCATGTGTCGTTTCACCACGTCCCAGCTGAATGTCGTTTTTGCTCAAGAACAGTGCGTGTCCGCCCAACTGGAACATCCCAACTTCAAAGGACACACGGGTACGTGTAGATGATTTTTCAAAAATAAGTCCAATCGTTTTGCCTTTCAGCGGTTGAAACGGAACGCCGCTTTTTTGCTTGCCCTTGATCTCAATGGCAAGATCAAGCAGGTAACGAATTTCCTCAGCCGTATAGTCCGTGAATTCAATGAAATCCCGGCCTCTCAAGTCAATCTTCTGAACCTTTTCCGTTTGCTGTACTGCCATCTCTTGTATTCCTCCTCATTTCCGGTTCCCTGCACCCGCACGGGCAGAAGTTTCGTTTCCATTCTTACCACCATGACTTCCGCTGCCTGATCGCCACGCGGCTACAGGGATTCTTTCACTTTAATCTGCGCCGGGGGCCATAATGGCCCCGGTTCAGTCATTCATTTTTAATAAAATCAGGCTTTCGCCGCAACATGCTCTTCGATCAATGCCGCCACCAGTGATACCGCTTCGTTAATCTCTTCTTTACTTACATAGAGGTTAGGAAGCAAACGAATCACATTCGGACCTGCGGAAACAAACAAAATGCCGCGTTTCTGTCCTGCCAGCACAATATCTCCGATTGGCTCGACGCACTCAATACCTACCAGCAGCCCCATACCACGCACTTCTTTCACAAACGAGTTACCCGCCAGACGATTGCGTAAAGACGTCATCAGATAGTCTCCCATCTCGGCTGCACGCTCTGGCAGACGATCTTCCAGCATCGTCTCAATCGTGGCAATAACGACAGAGGAAGCCAGTGGTGTACCGCCAAAGGTCGTTGCATGACTGCCTGGTGTAAATGCATCCCGCAGGAATCCTTTACCCAGCATAGCGCCAACAGGGAATCCACTACCAATGCCCTTGGCTACAGTGAACACATCCGGTTCAACACCGTAATGCTCGTGAGCAAACAGCTTGCCTGTACGCCCCATGCCTGTTTGCACTTCGTCCACGATCATCAGCAAGCCATGCTCATCACACAATTGGCGCACATGCTTCACAAATTCCGGCTCTACCGGATACACACCGCCCTCGGCCTGAACCATCTCCAGCATAATCGCCGCAGTCTTCGGTCCAATCGCCGCTTCGAGCGCAGCAATATCATGCAAAGGCACGGTAACAAATCCGGCTGGAAGCGGCAAAAATCCTTCTTTTACCTTATCCTGTCCAGTCGCAGTCAACGTTGCCAGTGTCCGTCCGTGGAAGGATTGGGCAAAGGTAATGACCTCATACCGATCCAAGCCCTTTACCTTCTGTTGATAACGACGAGCCACCTTGATCGCTGCTTCGTTCGCTTCAGCACCGCTGTTGCAGAAAAAGACGGCGTCCGCACAGGTGTTGGCAGTTAGCAAAGCTGCTGCCTTTTCCTGACCCGGAATCTGGAACAGGTTGGATACATGCCACAGCTCATCAATCTGAGCTTTCAGCTTCGCGCCTACTTTCTCTGGTGCATGACCCAGGCTCGTTACAGCGAGTCCACACATGAAGTCGAGATAGCGGTTCCCCTGATCATCCCATAACCAGCTGCCTTTACCTTTGACCAAGCTGATCGGATACCGTGCATACGTTTGAAAAAGTGAGCTTTCCGTCTGTGCCGCTGCACCTGTTGCTGCCGCTCCTGCGACGGCTGTGCCAGAACCTGGCTGTTCGTTGCCTTTTGCCATGACCAAATCACTCCTTGTCGATGAGTACACGTATAAGGTGAGTCAAAAACATAACACGGACCACTCCGGTTGCAGAAGCATCTTCAAGCTCTTATCGCACCAACCACTCCGATGACAGAATAACCTTCCAATCGCTGTTATCCCCAGATTTTTTGATTCCCTTTTGTTTGAGGGGAAAATCCGGTGATAAGCGTATGCTTCCGATGTAGCTTTCTTGCAGAAAGCTTTCAGGCGACCGCTTCGCTTTTCCAGGTTTATTTCTGTCCTCTTCGTTGTGTTCTATCGCTTTCAGAGCTTTACTCAACTCTTCGTTAATTGTGTTATGAACCAGACTCACAAAAGTCGTGTACAAATTCTTTTTTATATAATTAAAAACCTAAAATCTGAATTTCGTGTTTTGTCCTACTGCATTCGAATAATTCGGGTACCGATCGTCTCTCCGCCAAGCACTCGGCTCAGAATCTGCGGCTCGCTGCCGTCCACGATGATTACCTCGCGCACATCGCCATGGATGCAAGCAATGGCTGCGCGTACCTTCGGGATCATGCCCCCGTAGATTTCGCCTGTCTGGATCATATCCTCGATCTCCTGTACGGATACAGATGGCAGCACCTTTTTCTCGCCGCCAACGGTCTTCATAATGCCTGGTACGTCCGTTACGACGATCATTCGGCTTACGCCAAGATGTGAAGCTACAGCCCCTGCCGCAGTATCTGCGTTAATGTTGTAGCGCTGACCGTTGGCGTCTACACCTACAGGTGCGATAACAGGCATGTAACCCATATTTACAATACCTTGAATAATCTCTGCTTTGACACTGGTCACATCGCCTACCCAGCCGATCTCAGCGTGGTTTGTTACTGGCTTCGCCTGAATCAGACCACCGTCTACCCCGGACACGCCCAAAGCCTGACCGCCCACACGCTGAATCAGACGTACGATCTGTTTGTTAATGCTGCCTGCCAGCACCATCTCTACGACATCCAGCACAGGCTCGGTCGTCTTGCGCAAACCGTTAACAAATTCCGTTTCGATCCCCAGCTTCGCCAGATTATCAGAGATGGCGGGTCCACCACCGTGAACGATCACCGGGCCATTTCCTTGAGACTGCAGGTCACGAAGATCTGCAAAAAAGGATTCAGGCAGTGCAGCCAGTGTGCTGCCTCCACATTTCATAACAAACATCTGCTTCTCCGTACCCGTCTCCGCTGCAATACCGCCATTCGGCAATGTAGAATTCAAGAGGCAAGGCTCCTTTCGTCGAACGATGATATAAGGCTTAACACTTAAAACAATTCATTGTAGACGACATGGGCCGTTCCAGATTCGGATCGTTCCTTCGATCGCCGTTGCCTCCAGTTTTTTTAGGATTCCCTTCTCCAAAGGGAAAACCCGGAGACAAATGCGAACGCTCCGCTTCTACAGAATCCGATTCCGCCTCTTCCACTACAGTCGTCTATTGTTATTTTTTAAAGTTCAATTCTTATAGATCATTTTTTACATCTATGATGGTACGCAGCTTTCCAAAGATCAAGCTGCAAAAAGATCAAAAGATTCTGGTCTATGTGATTTCATTTGAAGGAAGTTTCAAATCATAGTAAATGGAACTAAAAAAGCTGAATTGAAAGCAGATTAATTGAGTAACTTTAAATGAATCACTTCGTCCCATTGAGACGACCTTAATAGAACCACAGCAAAAGATTCATATCATTAGAATAAATCATGGATGAAGATCAAATATACAAATCAATGGCCCAAGCGTCTATTTACGTGCGGTATGCCGCGTTAATGCGTACATAGTCGTACGTCAGGTCGCATCCCCAAGCAACTGCGTGTCCTTGACCGTGATGCAGGTCCACTACAATGCGCACCGTATCGGTCTGCAAGTAGGCCAGCGCCGCTTCTTCGTCAAATACTACCGGACGTGACTGTGCAAGCACAGAGATATCTCCCAGACGAATATCCACGGTGTCCGGGTTCACCGGCTGGCCTGCACGGCCCACAGCGGCAATAATCCGGCCCCAGTTGGCGTCAGCACCAAACATCGCTGATTTCACGAGGCTTGAGCCGATGACCGTCTTGGCAATCGCTTGAGCAGACTCATCGCTAACCGCACCCGTCACTTCCACTTCAACCAGCTTGGTTGCCCCTTCACCGTCCCGCGCAATGGCTTTAGCAAGCACTTGGCACACATATGTGAAGCCGGCAGCAAATGCATCCCAATCCGGGTGCTCCATGGTCAATTCTTCATTGCCTGCATAACCGCTGGACATCGCTACCAGCATGTCATTGGTGCTCGTATCTCCGTCTACGGTAATCATGTTGAATGTATGGTTGGTCGCCTGGCGCAGCAGGCGCTGCAACGCTTCTGCGCCGATGACCGCGTCTGAGGTCATAAACGCCAGCATGGTGGCCATATTCGGATGAATCATCCCCGAGCCTTTGGCCGCTCCTGCAATCGTTACCGTCTTGCCGCCGACAACGACGGAGACGCAAGCTTCCTTTTTCACCAAATCCGTAGTCAGAATCGCCTGTGAAAATTGTTCAGCCTCGTTCGCTTCCTTGCCCATCTGCTCCGGCAGCGCCTTGATGCCTGAATGCACCGCATCCATCTTCAGCAACTCACCAATGACACCTGTGGAAGCCACAGCTACATCCTCTTCTGCTACACCCAGCTCACGAGCCGCTGCCGCACGCATCGCATAAGCATCGTCCTCACCCTGCTTGCCTGTGCACGCATTCGCGTTGCCGCTGTTCACAACCACGGCCTGCAACCGCCCGTTGCTCAAGCTTTCCCGCGTGACTTTGAGCGGTGCTGCTTGAAACACATTGGTTGTGTATACCGCCGCAGCTGTCGCAGGAATATCACAGCGGATAGCTCCAATGTCATTGCGTGACGTTTTTTTCAATCCACAGTGCAATCCACCCACCGTAAATCCGGCTGGTGTTACAATTGTTCCATTCTCAACGATGGTAAAAGCCTGTTGCTCCACGTTTGTTCCCATATCATATCCCCCGTATGCGTTCAGCCACATGCTGATCAACCGCCTGCTTCAACTGAAACCGTCCGACCTCTACCCATTACTGTATGACCGCCAGATGAGACACCGCTTCTTCGCACTTCCCCCTGCGGTGTTCATCAGTCACATGTTGTTAAGGGTACACTGGTGTCATGTTCAGCCCGAGGTTTTCCTCCCATCCCATCATCAGGTTCATATTTTGAATCGCTTGCCCGGATGCACCCTTCACCAGGTTGTCGATGACCGAAATAATGGTCAAGCGCCCTGTACGCGGGTCCACCGAAAATCCGATATCACAATAGTTAGATCCATATACCTCTTTGGTTGAAGGCCAGATGCCCGGTTCACGCACACGGACGAAAGGTCTGTTTTCATAATATTTACGGTATAAATCAACAATCTCCCGGTCGCTGTGCTCCCCTGTTAGCTTCGCATACATCGTGCTCATGATCCCGCGGGTCATCGGCACAAGATGTGTTGTGAATGTTACGGTTACCGGGCTTCCGGTAATGTTGCCAAGAATCTGCTCGATCTCAGGGATGTGCTGATGTTTATTCAGTTTGTACGCTTTGAAATTCTCATTCATCTCGGCATAATGACTGGTCAGGCTCGTTCCACGCCCTGCACCGGATACACCTGATTTAGCGTCAATGATGATCGTCGATGGATCAATCCAGCCTGCCTCCACCGCAGGAATCAGACCCAGCAGCGTTGCTGTCGGATAACAGCCCGGGTTGGATATAAAATCCTTGCCCTTCACTTCATCCCCATACACCTCAGCCATACCGTATACTGCCCGTTCCAGCAAATCAGCCGATGGCGCAGGATGTTTGTACCAATGCTCGTAGACCGATCCATCCTTCAAGCGGAAATCACCGGACAGGTCGATAACCTTCAGCCCGGCTTCCAGCAAGCTTGGTACGAGCTTCGCGCTTACGCCGGATGGGGTCGCGGTGAACACCAGATCTGCACGGGTTGCAATCTCCGCCGGATCAACGCCGTCCAGCGGCCTGCGAATCACTTCCGTTAAATGTGGAAATCCATCTGCGATGGACTCCCCACTGCTGGATGAAGAGATTACCGATGTAATTTCAACCTGCGGGTGATTCTGGAAAAAACGAATCAGCTCCACCCCGCCGTAGCCGGTGGAACCGACGATTGCCACTCTTAATTTGTTATTCACTCTCGCTCCCCCAATCCTCATGTATGCGCTACTTGTGCCATGCTCATGCTTCACACAGCATTTCCGTCGCTTCTATGCATATTTGTGTATTATTATACGACTCTAGTTATATAAATACAACACTCTATCATCAATTTAACACGGATTTCCAAGAAATCCGAACGATATCTTTTTTACTGTAGGGACGAACCTGATTTCTTCTGTTAAAATACATAATAGCAGGAAACATTACATAGGAGTCTTGTTCAAATGCACACCTTGTTATGCAAGGTTATATGGTATGGAACAGACCCTGAGAAGTCATTAATAGACACGGAGGACTAAAGTGCATATTGAATCCATCTTACTTGTTATACTCCTCGGCCTGAATATTATTTTTGCAGCAGCTGTTATATTCTTCGAGCGCAAAGATGCCAGTTCATCTTGGGCGTGGCTGCTTGTATTGAACTTCATCCCGGTACTGGGCTTCATCCTATATCTGCTAACGGGACAGAATCTGACGAGATACCGGCTTTTTCAATGGAAAGAACGCAAGAAGCTGGGTCTGGAGGAACGCATAGCGTCCCAACTGGAGCAATTGCAGGATAACCGGACGCCGTTCCATAACAAGGCCACCGAGAGCAGCCAGGACATGATCTACATGAACCTCAAGCAAAACGGTGCATTGCTCACCGAAGATAATGAGGTGGAGATTCTGACCGACGGTCACCTCAAATTCCAACGGCTTCTGGATGATATTGAGGCAGCACAGGACCATGTGCATGTGCAGTATTACATCTACCGCGGGGATAGCCTTGGCAAACGCATTCGGGATGCTCTGATCCGCAAGGCACGCGAAGGCGTGAAGGTACGTCTGCTCTATGACGCACTGGGTTCACGGCGGGTCACGAGTCGCTTCTTTAAAGAGCTGCGCGAAGCGGGCGGGCTGGTGGAGGTCTTTTTCCCATCCAAATTCAGTCTGATCAACCTGCGGATGAACTACCGCAACCACCGCAAAATTGTCATCATTGATGGTAATCTCGGGTATACAGGCGGGTTCAACGTCGGCGATGAGTATCTCGGCCTGAATTCGAAATTTGGCTACTGGCGCGACACCCATCTTCGGATACGAGGCAATGCGGTGCATGCGCTGCAAACCCGTTTCCTGCTGGACTGGAACGAAGCCTCCAAGCAGCATGACACACCTTATATCCCTGCCCATTTTCCTCAAATAGAAGGCTCAGGCAAGACCGCGATGCAGATTGTTTCCAGTGGACCGGACGCCGAAACGGAGCATATCAAAAACAGTTATCTGAAAATGATCAATAATGCCAAACATTCGATTATTATTCAAACGCCATATTTCATTCCGGATGCCAGCGTCTTTGAAGCGCTTCGCCTTGCATGTTTATCCGGCATTGATGTACGTATTATGATTCCGAACAAACCGGATCACGCCTTCGTATATTGGGCCACGCTGTCTTACATTGGAGAGCTGTTAAAAGTAGGGGCCAAAGCGTTCATCTATGATAATGGTTTTATCCACGCCAAAATACTGATCATCGACAGTCTGGTCGCTTCCGTCGGAACCGCCAATATAGACTATCGCAGCTTCCGCTTAAACTTCGAGGTTAATGCCTTCGTGTATGATGAAACGATCGCTACCGCGCTTGTGCAAACCTTCGAGCATGATCTGAAAGTATCCCGTGAGTTCACGCCTGAGGAGTATCAGAAGCGTAGTCTGCTCATTCGTTTTAAAGAGGCTGTATCGCGTCTGTTGTCACCTCTTCTGTAAACGTGACAGAGGGATTTGCTCCCCAACATATGAAGAGAAATCAAAAAGCAGATTCCCCCGCCCCGTTATCCGGGGAAAGAGGATCTGCTTTTTTTGTTGTATCATGTTCTACATCCGCTCAGATTTCAAATATGCTCACCGCGCTTGAATCCTTCCCCAAGCACTTCTTGTGCATGGCTGATAATGACAAAAGCGTCCGGGTCTACGGATCGGATCAACGCTTTCAGTCGTGGTACTTCACTTTGCCCAACGACCACCATCAGCACAGTTCGCTGATCATCCGTATATCCACCCTTCGCCTCCAGCTTGGTCAGACCGCGATCCAGATCAGCCAGAATAACCTTTGTAATTGCTTCAGTCTGGTTCGAGATAATGTACGCCACCTTGGAATACCCCAGCCCCATCTCGATCGTATCAATCACTTTACCAGTAACATACAACCCGATCAACGCGTACAATGACTGCTCTAGCGACAGTACAAACGCTGCCATAATAATGACGGTCGCATCCATGATTACGACGCATACGGAGTAACTGAGTCCACTGTACTTCTGCACGATTCGTGCCAGAATGCTCATGCCTCCCGTTGAACCTCTCCCCCGGTACACAATGCCGATGCCCAGCCCCACGCCGATGCCCCCGTATAATGAAGCAAGCAGCGGATTAGTGGTTGGTATCGCCCAGTGACTCGTCAGATACACAAAAAGTGGAAGGACGATGCTTCCGAGGATTGAACGAACTCCGTACTGCTTGCCGATAAGTAGAAAACCCGCAATGAGTAGCGGTATATTAATGGCCCATTGGGTATACGCCGGTTCCCATCCGAACCACTCATGCCCCAGAATGGATAACCCGGATACTCCACCGGAAGCGATCTGATTGGGAAGCAAAAATAAATTGAAGGCCACCGCAATCAAAAACGAGCCTACAATAATGAACAAGGTATCCATGACGTTCCGCCACGGCCCGTTCAGGGGAATGGAGGTAGCTAACCTCTTTTTACGTTGAGGGTATGATTGTTGTTGCTCTTGCATGATGTCGTGCTCTCCTTTTATATAATTGATCAAAAAAAAGCTCCTGTATACACCAGCATGCGCATGAGCACACGGGTCCATACAGGAACTTTGATTAATCGGCTTCTACTTTAATTTGGCTACGCAAATAACCGTCGATGAATGCATCGAGGTCGCCGTCCATAACTGCTCCAGTATTTCCTGTCTCTACGCTTGTACGGTGATCCTTTACCATACTATAGGGATGGAATACATAGGAGCGAATCTGGCTTCCCCATGAAATATCCGACTGATCCCCTCGGATTTCATCCAGTTGTTTTTGCTGCTCTTCAATTTTGCGCTCATACAATTTCGAACGGAGCATCGTCATCGCACGCTCGCGGTTTTTGATCTGTGAACGTTCGTTCTGACAGGTGACAACCACTCCCGTCGGGATATGTGTAATCCGTACGGCTGAGTCCGTGGTATTAATGTGTTGTCCACCTGCACCGCTCGCGCGATAGGTATCAATCTTGAGGTCCTCGGTGCGAATATCAATCTCGATGGTATCATCAATCTCCGGCACCACATCACAGGATACGAAGGAGGTATGTCTGCGACCTGATGAGTCAAAAGGAGAAATCCGTACCAGACGGTGAACTCCCTTCTCTGCCTTCAGATAACCATAGGCGTTATATCCCTTGATGGACAAGGTCACGCTTTTGATGCCTGCCTCGTCGCCTGGAAGGTAATCCAGCACCTCAACCTTGAAGCCGCGTTTCTCGGACCAACGCGTGTACATCCGCAGCAGCATCTGTCCCCAGTCCTGCGACTCGGTACCGCCTGCGCCCGGATGAAGCTCCAGAATCGCATTCATTTTGTCATATGGCTGATTCAGAAGGAGCTGCAGCTCGAACTCTTCTACCTTGCTTACAATGGCGGCCACGCTGTTGCCAATCTCGGCAGCCAGCTCCTCATCGCCTTCTTCATCTGCCAGTTCAGCCATCATCAACGCATCATCATAATCCTGTTGCAGCTTAATGTAATGGTCTACCGATCCTTTTACCGCATTCATCTCGGCGATGAGAGCTTGCGCCTTCTCATTGTCATCCCAAAAATCGGGAGCGGACATTTTCTCTTCGAAGTTCTCAATCATCTCTTGCTTGAGATCTAAGTCAAAGAGACCCCCTAAGGTTTGTTAATTTCTTGCCTATTTCACGCAGGTCCTGCTTCACGCTTGGATCAATCATGTGCAATTCCTCTTTTCATTAAGATAAGCTCCCCGCATGCCGGGAGCTTCAATAATCAGGATTAAACTTCAGATGCATTATACCGCAAGCCTTGCACATACTGTTGCCAGCAGGCGCGTCAGACTTCACTCAGCGTCATATGACTATTCATATGCACCAGTTATCGGATATGCATCCTCCACTTTATCCTATTGAACCCCCGGCTGCAAGGAGCCGTATAAGTCAAACGATATACATTGGACTAGATGATCTTACTTGTTGTACCTCGATGAAAAAAATGAGACAAGATACTACTCTTGACCGTGGCAATGCTTGAACTTTTTGCCGCTGCCGCAAGGGCAAGGGTCATTACGACCAATCTGGTCGGATACTCTCACTGGACGTTTCTCCGCAGGTTCACCGCTTGTCGAGATCTGGCTCTCGTCCACAACCGCTTGACGCTCCTGGTTGCTTTCGATCTGTGCTTTCATCACGTACGTTGCCACTTCCTCCTGAATGGAAGAGATCATCTCGTGGAACATCTCGAACCCTTCGAACTGGTACTCACGAAGCGGGTCTGTACCGCCGTATGCACGAAGGTGGATACCTTGACGCAATTGATCCATTGCATCAATGTGGTCCATCCACTTGCTGTCTACTGCGCGAAGCACGACCACCTTCTCGAACTCACGAACCATTTCTTCACCAATACGCTCTTCGCGAGCATTGTATTTGTTCTGTACTTTCTCGAACAGATACTCGATGATTTCTTCGGCTTCTTTACCCCACAGCTCATCTTTGGTAATGGAGCCATCATCCAAAAGCTTGCTGTTCATATAATCCGCAACTTCCTGCAGCTCCCAGTTCTCAGGAATTTCGTCACTGCAATGTGCTCCAACGATGCGTTCAATGGATGGCTTGATCATATCCATAACGATCTGTTTAATATTTTCGGACTCCAGCACCTCACGACGCTGTTTGTAGATAATCTCACGCTGCTGGTTCATAACATCGTCATATTGAAGGACTACTTTACGTACGTCAAAGTTGTTGCCCTCAACACGCTTCTGTGCTGATTCTACAGCACGCGTGATCATACGGCTTTCGATTGGCTGATCTTCTTCAAAACCAAGACGCTCCATCATGTTCAGCACGTTGTCTGCACCAAAGCGTTTCATCAATTCATCGCCCAAAGACAGATAGAACTGTGTAGAGCCCGGGTCACCTTGACGTCCCGCACGACCGCGGAGCTGGTTGTCGATCCGGCGTGATTCGTGACGCTCTGTACCAATGATATGAAGGCCGCCAACTTCAGCAACACCTTCACCCAAAATAATATCTGTACCCCGTCCAGCCATGTTCGTTGCAATAGTTACTGCACCCGCTTGACCTGCACCGGAGATAATTTCAGCTTCTTCTGCATGAAACTTCGCGTTCAAGACCTGGTGTCTGATACCGCGACGCTTCAGCATGTCTGACAGACGCTCCGAGTTCTCGATGGATACTGTACCCACCAGCACCGGCTGGTTTTTGCTGTGACGCTCCACGATTTCTTCTACAACCGCTTTGAACTTGCCATCAATGCTTTTATACACCACATCCGCCATATCATTCCGTTTGTTCGGACGGTTGGTCGGGATCTGCAGCACTTCAAGGCCGTAGATTTTCTTGAACTCTTCTTCCTCTGTCTTCGCTGTACCTGTCATACCCGCAAGCTTGCGGTACATCCGGAAGTAGTTCTGGAACGTAATCGTTGCCAGCGTCATGCTCTCGTTCTGAACCTCGATGCCCTCTTTCGCTTCAATCGCCTGGTGCAAGCCATCGCTGTAACGACGACCAGCCATCAGACGTCCTGTGAACTCATCGACGATCATGACTTCTTCATCCGTAACAACATAATCCACGTCACGGCGCATAATCACATTTGCTTTCAAACCCTGCACAATGTGGTGGTTCAGCGTCACGTTCGCATGATCATACAAGTTCTCGATGCCAAAGGCCTTCTCCGCTTTCGCTACGCCACCCTCTGTCAGCGCTACGGATTTCACCTTGATATCGACTGTAAAGTCCTCTTCCGGCACCAGACGCTTCACGAAACGATCCGCTGCATAATACAGGTCGGTCGATTTCTGAGCTTGTCCGGAAATAATCAGTGGTGTACGTGCCTCATCGACAAGAATGGAGTCCACTTCGTCAATGATACAGAAGAACAATGGACGCTGTACCATTTGCTCTTTGTACAGAACCATATTGTCACGCAGGTAGTCAAAACCGAATTCGTTGTTCGTACCGTACGTAATATCACAGGCATATGCATGCTGCTTCAGCGCATGATCCATGCCGCTCAGGTTAACCCCAACCGTCATGCCGAGGAATTCATAGATTTGCCCCATCTCCTGGCTATCCCTTTGAGCCAAATAGTCATTAACTGTGACTACGTGTACACCTTTGGACATCAATGCATTCAAATATACTGGCAGTGTTCCTACCAGCGTTTTACCTTCACCCGTCTTCATCTCGGAAATACGGCCTTCATGCAGTGCAATCCCGCCTAGCATCTGTACATCATAGTGACGTTTGCCAAGCACGCGGCGTGACGCCTCACGTACGGTTGCAAATGCTTCAGGAAGCAGCTCATCCGTGGTTTCTCCCTTTTCAATACGGGCACGGAACTCCTCCGTTTTTCCTTTCAACTGCTCATCAGACAAAGCCTGAAATTGCGGTTCCAGTTTATTGATTACATCGACCGTCTTCATTAGACGTTTCACATCACGCTCGTTCATGTCTCCGAAGATCTTTTTGACAAGTCCTAACATGGTATACCCCTTTCGTGCAAAACAGAATAGACCCCCTGCTGCCGCCATGCGGCACCATCCATGGATTATTCATCCATTGTCCCCGGGGGTGACAAACAAGATAAAAATATAGATGAATCAACCCCAGGCTTGCATCGTTTCTCACGAAGCTGATTCGGTACTCACTTGAGCCTGGTTCTATTATATAATTGCCAACGCTCAAGCTTATTGAATCATGTTCATGGTGCTGTGCCTGTCATTGATTATGATTAGCGATCATTCGTTGACAATTCTTCATCAGGACAATGATTCTCTTTGCATAAATTGTAACAGTTTGTAAGGGTCGCCGCAACACGCCACATCGGACTTCTTCGAACTTTGCTCCCCCGATCAAGAGAGTTTAAGTGCAAAAAATCATAGTCGTTAGCAGAAGTGCTAAGATGACTCATTTATTTCCCGAGATAGCTCAAGGCTCAAGCGACGATTAATGGGAAATATGGAAGTTAACGGAAGATATTTCAAGCTGTCCATCTTCTACTCTATTAGACGCGGCAGCCCCCCTAATAGTTTCATCATTTTATTTCCAAACGATGTCCATTCTATTAAAGCTGCTACGCACAAAAGAGCCCCATCCCTTAAAGGATGGAAGCTCTTGTTAGGTTCATTTTCAGGAAGCATAGCTCCTGCTTATATTCAATACAGGGTTGTTGCTGTTCGATTAAAGCGATGTCCTCAGCCTGACTTAACCTTGCTCAATCAAGCCGTACTTGCCATCGTTCCGTTTGTAAACCACGCTTACTTCCTCATTCTCGATGTTGGAGAATACGAAAAAGTTATGACCTACCATGTTCATTTGCAGGATCGCTTCTTCCACGTCCATCGGTTTCAGCATAAAGCGTTTCGTACGTACAACTTCCAGATCATCATCCGCATCCGTGTCGAGCTCGGCTGTTGCTACTGTGCCTGACGGATCTTCCACGAAGAGTGTCTTCAGGCTGCCTTCCTGACGGAATTTACGGTTAATTTTCGTTTTATGTTTGCGAATCTGACGTTCCAGCTTGTCCACAACGGCATCAATGGATGCATACATATCATCGCTTCCATCCTCCGCACGGAGCACAAAGCCCTTCAAAGGAATCGTCACCTCAACTCTATGCAAGCCTCTTGTCGTGCTCAGTGTCACAGCACCATCAGAGGTAAGGGGTGCATCGAAATACTTCTCGAGTCTACTCAACTTTTTGTCGACATAATCTTTCAAAGCCTCAGTAACCTCGATTTGTTGACCTCGAATACTCAAATTCATAGGGCACTCCTCCTTTATCTTTGCACCTTCATTATACCACGAATGTAAGCGTCATGTAAAAACTCCCGGTGACCGAATAATGACATCTCCTCCAGCCACCTCAGGCAATGTCTGTTTAACGCCATATTTCGTGATATTTCGCCATTTTCGGCCAAAATCTTTTATTGTCCCCAGGCTGCATATCCGGCGCTTGATGATGTATTTAACCGTTTTGGAGGTAGTCTAATCGGTTATGTAAAATGAGCTCTCTAGCGTGGTAGTAACAGCCGCAGAAATTCATTCCTTAGCGTAGACATTGGATCACCTTCGAGTGTGCATTTGAAAGAAATTCGTGACGCTCTACCAAGAGCTAAACTAAACAAAAAAAGACCCCGGATCACCGGAGTCTGATGCTAGCGATAATTCAATTTGGTAACCATCTAACCATATATGTAGGTCGGATTATCCGGATGATTATAATTTGATTACGTTAGCGGCTTGAGGTCCACGAGCGCCTTCGACGATGTCGAATTCTACGGATTGACCTTCTTCCAAAGTTTTGAAGCCTTCGGATTGAATTGCGGAGAAGTGTACGAATACGTCGCCGCCATCTTCAGTCTCAATGAAACCGTAACCTTTTTCTGCGTTGAACCATTTTACTTTACCTTGCATGCACTAACATTCCCTTCGTCATCAAATGAAGTGAAGCCCTGGCCAAGACCCTAGCCCACAATTCAGATGATATCACCTAATCTTATCCATTGTCAATTGGTAAAGAAAATGTTTTATTGGTATTTTTTGTAGATTAATTGAGAATTTTGAGGAATAGGCGATTAATTTGTAGAAGAATATGTATAAATCTTATTTTGCAGTAATGATAGAATATAACCCCTCTATGTCAGCCTGGACTATTTCATCAAGGCAAACACAGCGGGGTTATAACTTCGCCCTTATTTTCTTTTGTCCATCAAAAAGCTGTCAGGAGTGTAGCCTGCTTCATATGCATTTCGCTGCACCTTCGCCTGTCCACGCTTGTGTAACCAATCTTGGGCTTCCAGGCGAAGTGTGTTCATCCGTGCAAGAATCTCGGAATCTTGCTCTACCAAACGCTGAATAACTTCCTTCTCTCGCTCACTGGCCTGAGTATCAGAAAAGTGCTGTAATAATTGATCCACGACCACCTGTCGCTCCTCGATAAAAGCTTCAAGCTGTTCAAAATCCAGATTATACAGACTAGACAAAGTATTTTTAGTCAAATTTCCCAATTGGTTAATACATGTTGCTCTATCCATGAGCATTAGCAGATTACTCTCCTTGACTAGCTACAATTTTGGAAGCCTGTATCCAAGTCTCACGCAATTCTGACAAATAACCCACCGCTTCTTCAGCCTTCGATTCATCTCGCTGAATGTTCGCTTCAATGAGCAAATAATTAGTATACTCATACAAGGAAAATAAATTTTTAGAAACATCATAAGACTGATCCAATGTGCTCATCAATTCACTTATGATGGTCTGGGCCTTGCCCAGATTCAAATTAGTTTTCTCAATATCTTGCTGCTGTATTCCAGCAATAGCCGTCTTGATAAAACGAATAGCCCCGTCATACAACATAATAACTAACTGTGCCGGATTCGAAGTCTGGACAGAGGATTGACGATATTTATCATATGGAGAAGTGATCAAAAGTCTCACCCTTTATTCTATAAAATTAATTTCCTAATTTGGCTAGTAAGCTGGCTGACTGTGACTGCATCTGTGACATCGCTTTTTCCATAGCAGCAAACTGCTTATAGTAGCGATCTTCGGTGCTTGCAATATTACGTTGCATTAAAGCAATACGGCTGTTGTATTGTTTTAATTGTCTCCCCATCGGATTTTCTTCACTGAAAGTGCTTGTGACATCCGTTGTAAACCGGTTTGTACCTGAACGATCAGATATTCTTTGAATGGCAACAGAAGCTTTATCTGCCAGTTTATCGAAAATCCCGTCATTGGGTGCACTATCAGCGCCTTGAAAAAGGTCAATAACCGCCTGAGGATTCGAGCTTAGTGCAGTTTTTAATTTGGCCTCATCCTTAATAACCAGTTTTCCGTTCTCTGAGTAAAGACCAGTCGTTATTCCAATAGAATTAAGAGGGCCTAATTTTTCTGAGATTATAGATCTCATGTCAGAGAGCAAAGATTTGATGATGTCATTGTTCTTCAGCAACCCGCTTTTGGCTTTGTCGGTCCAGGTTAGAATTTCCGACTCTTTCATTTCCTTTTTCTGTTCGTCCGTAAGTGGCTTGAAGTCAGCATATTTGGTTTCACGGATTGTGCTATTTAAGGATTTAATTAGATTATTATAGTCATCTATGAACCCTTTAATGGATTCTAATGCCTTATCCGGATCTGTTTGATTCTTTATGATGACTGGGTTGTCCACATCAGTCTCTTCCTGAAGCGTCAGTTGTACACCATTAATTGTAAATGTGTTTGTTCTAATGTTCTCCAAACTTTGACCATTCACCTTAACTTTCGCGTCCAAACCATCTTTTACTTGCTTCAGGGCATTTGCATCCTCTTTGAAAGGAACCGCACCTTTGAAAAGTGAAAGGAACTCATAGGAATTCCCACCCATCTTGATCTCATTACCTGAATTAGCGGTAATTGTTAATTTACCTTTATCATCAAATGCAGCCACAACTCCAGCTTGGGTACTACTATTGATTTTACTAACAACACTGGATATCGTTTCTGTTTCATTAAAAACAAAGCTCGCTCCATTAATCATGAAGCTATAGCCTTTCATGGGTGCATCAGGCTCAGGATCTTTCCCATCTTTTAATTTCTGAAGATCGGCGAGTGTCTGATTACCTGTAACATTCTCCCCAGCACCATTCGTTTCGATCACTGTCTTTTTGGAAAAGAGCGCGATCAAGGAGTTCTTGCCTGATGGCGTCTCTACCTTGATATCTCCAGCAGCTCCACCTGAACGCGATGCTAGTGACAATTTACCTGTCGCCTCATCATAACTCGCAAAAACATCTGCTTGTGAATTTGAATTAACAGTCGATATGAACGAAGAAATCGTTGTTCTTCCGTTAAAGAGTGAATTACCATCCTTGTCCTTAAAGCTCACTCCGTTAATCGTGATGTCAAAACCCTTTTTCAAGTAAGCTTCAAGATCCGATTCATTCATTGCTGACAGCTCAACCCCATCAAGATTAGCAAGAAATGTGTTTCTGCTTATCCCTTGACCTAAACCGCTCGTTTCAAGCGTTTTTGCACTTGCCAACTTTTCCACTGAAACTTTCATTTCTGCGGTAGTTGCACTAGCACTTGCCACTGCTTTCACAGCTGTCGTATTACCTGAAACGACAGAATTATTGGCGTTCAGTGCAGAGGAGTTACCGTATTTCGTAGTGAGCTTATTAATACGGAAATCATACAATTTACTGCTTAAATCACGATAACTCTCCCGCTGCCATTGCAAAACCTGTTTGTCCTGGTTCAATCGATCCAGTCTGAGATTTTTGGTGGCCATCATGCTCTTGACCATACTATCAATGTCCATGCCTGAAAAGCCATTTACACGTGTAACCATTCTGCACCTCCAGATCTATATTATATCTTCTCATCAACTAAAATCCCGGCAAGCTCCATCATCTTAGCAACTAAATCTAGCGTTTTCTCTGGAGGAATTTCCCGGATCAGTTCACCCGTATCTTTATTAAGTACTTTGACCATAATTTCATGTGTTTTTTCGTGAATACTAATATCCAATGTTGTCTGCGGGCCCTGGAGCGATTTTACGGCGTTTTCAATAGTCCTGATTAACTGCTCTTGACCAACGGACAAGGGAGTCCCCTGCTTCTCCAATTGGCTTAAGCTCAAGCCTTGATTCATGCCTGAATTCAAGTCTGCTCGTTGTGCTTCAGTTCCTGAAGATAAATCTCCCTGTTGACTAACTGATGATGACGTTTTAGCGGATAATGAGAACTGTACATTCATCTTCACCACTACCTCCGGCTGCATATTTACTTTTTATATCGGTTTTTCTCAACGTTCTGATTAGAGCAATATGAAAAATATGTATAAAAAGACCTCGGATTGTCCAAGGTCTTAACATTTTAGTTTTAATTTTTAATCATGATCGACATATAAGCCATGGATTTAAAATTATTGCTTTCGAGTAGGTCAAGTACGTTATTCAAATAATTCGAGTTATGCTCAACGGTCTTAGCAAAAGATTGTACAAGTTTCACTACAAGCTCTGTAGTTAAACCTTTATGAAAACCTGACATTCCGATCAAATGTAATTTAATCATAGAGAAGTGTACTACCATCATCACATAATCGTCGAATACTTGACTTCTGCCAAATGGGAACAGATTTTTGAACACATAATTTACAAGGTAATTTTCGAGAATGTACTCATGTTCCTTCATAAAAGGTGCAAAAAATTCCTCACTCGCAGCTGTATAACGTTCAGCAATTTCTTCCTCCGAAGTGTCCTCTGTGTACATAATCCCGTTCAGGGTTTCTATAACACATTCCATGTATCTGCCATTTTTTATTCCATGTCCAAAACGGTAGTCCATAAGTTCTTTAGATAGCTTCAGTTGCACAATGTTGTTAACCGGTATATCCATTAACGAATTTTTGGTATCAGGGTCTTCCAGCATACTTGAATATAAGGTAATCGTATCCTCTATTGCATCATAATTCTCTTCATTAACTTGAGACTGAATTTTCTGATAGAACAAACCTAGAACGATCAGTCTCTCAGCTAATGTATACGTGCGATTTTGTAAAACCTGAATCGTAAATATTCTTAAATTCCAGAAATATGGAATTAATTTGTTTTTCCCGTTTGGATTATCCGTAATGATTTGCTTATTAACCCACACCTTATTGTCCAGTGCTTCTTCAACTTCATTGAATTGGATTCCCTCCGGCTTCAGTAATGTAAGTCGCGCTGCCTCAGGACAGGATAAGGTTGTTGATTTCTCAAGCACTCCATCAATACTATTGATGCTTCTTGGATAACTGCTGCATACGTTAGACAAATAGTCTTCTCCTAAACCAAGCTGAATTTTGCATAAGTTTTCTTCAGAAAGAAAACCACATCTCCCCTGTTCGTCCATATTGATTTTGGCGTACCGATGAACAGTCGGCTCTGAACGATGTCTGGATACATTTTTATCAAATAAAGGCTTCAATTCAATATTACGAGATTTAGCATACTTTTTATAAGTCTGCTGATCAATATCCACTCTCCAGCCAATGCAACATGAATCTTCACAAGCAGATCCGATACAAGCAAAATCCTGCATATATTCCGGCACCAGAATCGTTCTATTTTTAACGGTCATGTAGTCTCTCCTTATACACCTTTTGTAAATAAAAATAGATACCCTCACATGGAAGATATCTATTTTAACTTGCAAATCATTAAATTTCCGAAGGAATCGGATAACCAATTCCTCCAGAAAGAGATTAAACTTAACGAAGCAATTGCAGAACGCCTTGTGGCTGTTGGTTCGCTTGAGCCAACATCGCTTGAGCTGCTTGTGCCAAGATATTGTTTTTCGTTTGGGACATCATTTCTTTCGCCATGTCTACGTCACGGATACGGGATTCCGCTGCAGTCAGGTTCTCGGAAGAAGTTCCCAAGTTGTTGATTGTGTGCTCCAGACGGTTCTGAACAGCACCCAGTTTGGAACGCTCACTGGAAACAGAAGCAATCGCTTTGTCTACAACAGTAATCGCGTTAGCAGCATTGGTTGAGCTTGTCAAGTCAAGTGCTTTTTCTGCGTTAGTGTTGTTCGTTCCATCTGTAACGTTGTTCGCTGAAGAGAAGCCTGCGCCTGATCCAACGATACCCAGTGCAGCAGCACGCATATCATTTACACCCAAAGTCAGGGATTGATGCTCATTCGCACCGATTTGGAAAGATGCAGATTTATCAGCGAATACATCACCTACTGTATCCGTAACGGATTTGTCAGCCATTTTAAGGTCGAAGGTACCTGTTAACGGGCCTGTAGCACCAGCATCGATAGCCATTGTAAACGATACGCCGTTAGCATTGTAGTTGAGAGTATTCCCTTTCACCAGGGAGAAGTCTGTGCTTGTCAAAACAGATGTGCCATCTGCTTTCAAGAAGCTAACTTTAGCTTTAGAATTTGTGTCATCCCACTCAATTTTAACTTTTGACGCGTCAGCCAACAATTGGTTGCTATTCCCATCAACTACAAGATTCGAAAGCGTTGAAGCCACACCCGTAGTATTGGTGAAACCTTGCATGCCGGAATCAGTACTGATTGCTCCACCACTTACCAAAGTAGTTCCGTCTGCAGTTGCCGTTACTCCAGCTGCTTTATCCAAGTCAATATTAACAGCATCGCCAGCTTTCCATGCAGTGGCCTGCTCTTGAGTGAAGGAGAAGGATACACCGTGGTTGTTATAGCTGTATGTTTTAGTTGTAGCATCATATGCAACATCATCTGCATTAACTGCGATCGTTTTGTCAGAAGCGTCTGTAGCTCCTGTAATATCTACAGTAAATTTACCATCTGTACCTTTAGTAATGGTAAGTTCTTGATTGAGAACGTTTTGTTTGAGGTTAGCCCAGGCAAATCCGTTATCTGCAGTACCTGTGAATTTCACATCAAATTTAGCTTGTGGGGATCCAGTCCATGATACAGGGTTGTCACCTACAACTACTGTTTGGCCTTTAGCCAAGCTTACAGTTGTAGTTGTGCTAGTTCCTGGAGTAACCAAAGATTTCTCAGACAAATCACCGTTCAACAATTTCTTAGTATTGAACTCAGTAGTGTTACCGATACGGTTGATCTCGGAAGTCAGTTGGTTCATTTCTTTTTGAAGCTCGGAACGGTCTTGAGTTGTGTTTGTATCGTTGGAAGATTGAACTGCCAGCTCACGCATACGTTGCAGGATGGAGTGAGTTTCGTTCAAAGCACCCTCAGCTGTTTGGATCAAAGAGATACCATCTTGAGCGTTACGAGTAGCTTGGTCCAAACCACGGATTTGTCCGCGCATTTTTTCGGAAATTGCCAAACCAGCAGCATCGTCACCAGCACGGTTGATGCGAAGACCGGAAGACAATTTTTCGATGTTTTTGTTAGTGTTAGCAGTGTTAGTGCTCAGTTGGCGGTGAGTGTTCAACGCCGCAATATTGTGGTTGATAATCATTGAGTGTTTCCTCCCTGAAATAAGTTAGTTCCACATCCTTGTGGTAAACGCCGCGACATTAAGGTCGGCCGCCCTGCCGAAGCAGCGTCTAAATTATATATCGACAGGAGGTCTGCAACTGTTTATAGCAAACTGGAATATTTTTAATCTTTTTTCGGTACAGAATTACGAAGCCGTTCCATAAATGCTTCCACATTGGCGGCAAGCGGTGCAGCAGAATCCCGGTTAGCTTCTTGAATAGATGCGTAGATTTCCTGACGATAGATATCAATATGTTTAGGTGCAGTAATGCCGATTCGCACGGTATCTCCCTCTACTGCCAATACTGTAATCTCAATCTGATCCTGGATGATGATGGACTCGCCTTTTTTCCGTGAAAGTACTAACATCTCATACACCACCCTTTGCAGATTCCAACTGTTCTTCTGGCCAGATCAGACAACGTGTTTTATAACCCGATTGATGAAGCACCACTTGTTTCCCCGTTCTTTTCTCTGGGTTCAATACTACAGGTGCCAGTAAATTCATGGTTGATTGGCTGACTTGCTCCTGAATGGTGACCATAGAATACACTTGTACTTGATCTGTAATCTCTAACTCCTCCCGATCTGCTTCCGGCAGTTCAAAGCTGTAATCCGGTGCAAACAAGAAGGGATTAACCAGTAAAAAAGAAAGCTCAGGCTCTTGAAACGATTGCAAGTAAACAAAAGGGGTATCTTCCCAAGGGATCAATGCAAATTGATGCTCATCCTCAAATCCTGGAAGTCCCTTAGGAAAGTGGAATATATCCTCTTCCTGAACTTCAATCTCTCCCCACATGCTTGTCTGAATCATATTCATATTAACAAAGCCTCCCACACGAAGATTTTACGTAAAAAAAGAGCTGTAGATGTCTGCTTTAAGACTGTCTACAGCTCTACTTATATATTAGTCTACATTCCTATATCAATAGCAGGCGGTGTATACTGAATCGATGCATACTGCTTCACATAAATGTCCAGCTTACCCCTTTGATACTCGATCTCAGGCCGATTAATGGTGACATTCATTTCAGAAACAGCTGGTGTATACTCCAGTTCCGGAGCACGAACATTGAAACGTATATCTACGTTATCTATGGATGCCGGCCCTCTCATCTCGGGAAAAGAGGTTCCCTGCCAATCTTCCCCAATAATATTAGCGATGGTATTGCCCGACTTGTGAATCTCGGCCAGTTGATTGCCCTGCTGCACACGGTTCGCAATATTTTGCAAAAAAATCTGCTGCATGCCCGAGTATATTCGAGCATTCATATCAATCATATTTCCGCCGTTGTATGCTGCAAACGCTCTGGATTGATCTACATTCAGCTCTGGAGCATGGCTTTGAACCTTCAACTGGGCAGGTCGTGTATGAAGCTGCACATCAGCCTTGGGCTGACGTAATGAAAACTGACCGGGGTCAGCGTCAATACTAAGTATAGAAGGTGTAGTTCTAATCTGAACAACAGGAAGAGTATTCATACTGCTCCCCCTTTTATCTCAAGAAGTCCACTAGAGAAGGTGATATAATCTTGGAACCCGCTGACAGGGAAGCATTATATATGTTTTCCTGAATTTTGGATTTCATGATGAGCTCAGCATAGTCTGCATCCTCAACCTTGGCCTGAAGATCTGTCAAATTCACACCCAAATCATCCAGACGCCCCATCATGAGATCAATACGATTCGTTTTAGCCCCAATTTCAGAACGGATCGCAAGCATCTTGTCCATTCTGCTATCAATGGTGCCTAATTGTTTGGAAAGCTCTTTTTGATCACCGTCTTTTAATGCATCAATAATGTTATTTAAAACCACGAACAGATTATCCTCTTCCGTTTCGCTGCCAAACACCTCGTTACCCGTTACATTGATCGGCAGCTGCACACTTTCACCCACAATGAAATTAATCTTTCCTGTATCCGTGAGCACCGAAGCCGCATCCGTGGTATCTGAAGCTCCGTCCGCATCTTTGGTGAACTGATATGGTTTAATATCATATGTTTCACCATTGAAAATGTATTTACCGTTAAGCTTGCTGTTCGCTACGTCAATAAGCTGCTCCTTTAACTGCATTACTTCTTCCTTGACGCTATCAAGAGCGGACTGAGGGTTCGTACCAGTAGAGGCTTGAACCGTCAGCTCACGCAGTCGCTGTACGATACTACCAGCCTGGTCCATAACGGTATCATTGAAATCCAGCCACGATGTCGCACTATCCACATTCTTCTGATACTGTTCATTGGAAGATAACTCAGCACGATACCGAAGAGAATAGGTAATGCCTACAGGATCATCTGAAGGTTTGTTAATTTTACGGCCTGTTGCCATCTGTGTCTGGGTATTATTCATCTGTTGTGCGTTGCGATTCAAGTTCAGCAGCAGCTGCGAGCTTAGCATATTATTTGTTATCCTCATTGCCTGAAGTCCCCCCTTCCGTTTCCTTATCTGCCTACTGTACCCGTAGAGTTAATCAGCTTATCGAGCAGTTCATCATATGTCGTCATAAAACGGGCAGAAGCACTGTACGCGTGTTGAAATTTAATCATATTAGCCATTTCCTCATCCAAGGACACCCCGCTTACAGATTGACGCCGAGTCTCAACCTGTTGAGTAAGGAATTCCGTATTGGCTGTCTGGCGAGCAGCCTCCTGTGACTGGACACCAAGTTGTCCAACAATGGCACTGAACTGGGCACCAATTGTTGCATTTCGCAGACCATCAGCTGTCTTCATAGGCGTGTCTTTGAGGTTGGCGATAAGAATAGCTAACGTGTTATTCCCCTTTACCAGACTCTCCGTACCAGAGGTATCTGTCGTCGTACGTATAGAGGTAGCAATTTTATTCGGATCTGCCTGAATCTCGGCATTTAATGAAATATTGCCAGATGTAATAGTCGTTCCCCCACCCGCTGCAGTAAAGAACGGAACACCTGGGGCAGTACCGCCACTTAAACTGTATCCAAGTTGATGCAGGCCATTGAGACCTTTAACTGTAACCTTTAGGTCAGAAGTTAGCGTCCGCGATGTTCCCGTGTAGGTAACGCCCTCCAACACTGTGTTATCTGGCAAAACGGACCCTGCTGGAATGGTAAGCGAAATTTCACCGTTTGCAAGAGTATCTGCAAGGGTATCCATTTGCTTTTGGTAATCTGACACTAAAGAGTCTCTTGATTTAATCATGCCATGAACTTCACCATTAGTAAGTGTACCTGCGGTAAAAGCATTATTTAGGAATGCAGCATCCACGGTCTCTGCTGGACCTGCACCCGCAACAAGTATCTCCCCACCCATCTGAATCTCGTAACCTTGCGGAGAATCCAGCACGCTAATATTTATTATTTTGGATAATTTGTCAGCCATCAAATCACGTTGGTCGCGCAAGTCATTGGCGTTATCTCCAAGGGATTCAACCTTTACAATTGCACTGTTTAGATTGGCAATGTTACCGAGGTAACCTTGAATCTCATTTGCCTTCACATCAATGTTATTATTCAAGTCTTTATTCAGATTATCCAGCTGACGACTGATCTGGTTCATCGCGTCGGTGAGTGCAAGCGTTGTTTCTTTAACGATCCTGCGTGCTGTTACGTCCTCAGGATTTTTGCTCAGATCAGACCAGGACTTATAAAAGTTATCCATAACGGTCCGAAAACCAGTATCAGACGGCTCGTTCACAATCGCTTCAAGCTTCTCTAGTGTGTCCCGCTGAATGGACCAGCTTCCGAAGTTGGTATTTTCATTGCGATACTGGTCATCCAGAAATTTCTCACGTACACGTGTAATGGAGTCGAATTCTACCCCCGTACCGAGTTGTCCCGGTGTTGTACTGTGCAAGAATGCAAACGGCTCCATAGGAATAGATGCCTGCATGTTTACCTTTTGTCTGGAGTACCCTTCTGTATTCGCATTAGCTACATTGTGGCCTGTTGTGCTAAGAGCGGTCGTCTGCGTAAACAAACTTCGTTTAGCCGTTTCAATAGAATGAAATGTAGATGTCACCTGGTTTCCCCCTAATTTAATCAGGCACGAGTGTCGAACAGACCGATTCGCCCTGGATTGCCGTGCTTATCAGCAGGATGCTGATAAGTTGCATCCTGTTCTGGCCTCGAAGCAAAAATGTCCATTGATAAATCAATAAACATGAGCGATTGCTCAATCAGCTTTTGATTTAATTGATTAATTTCTTTCAGCTCCTGTAATGTTCCCGCCAGCCTTTTCTGAACTTCAAACAATCGCTGCTTGTCAGCCGGATCAAAGATCAGCTTGGAAATCTCGGTAATATTCAGGTTCAGCATAGACTTGATGCCACGCTCCTGAAGCAGTTCATGGACAGCATGTTGTCGTTCCGTCTCAAGTGGCTCCTGCTGCTTCATAAACTTGGATTCCTTATTCATGATAGCAATAAGCTGGTCTACATCATTTTTAACGATGACCTCTCGTTTGACCTGACTGAGCGCCAGCATATCACGGTGACTTTGCTCCATCTGCTGCAAAACTGCAAGTAATCTGTCCAGTGCTGCCATTACATAATCACCTATTCCTTATCAAAAGACTTGAAATACGGCAGCAGCTTGTCGGCAAGCTTACTGCTGTCTACCTGATACGTTCCTGAACCAACCTGCTCCTTCAGCTCCTGAAGCCGCTGCAATCGTCCCGCATCCTGCGTACGTCCTTGTTCTTCAAGCATCTTCATCGCCTCCGGAGAAATGGATACTTCGTCCTTGCGGCGGCTTTTCTTGGTTTCAGCCTGCGGATTGGATTCAACATTCCTCTGATATGAATTGATGGCTCCAATTCGACTTGGTTCATTGATTTTCATTCGAAGTGCACTTCCTTTCAGTTAAAATGTGACGATTTACGTTTTTCTTTCTTTATCTTTATGTGTTTAAAACGAGTAGGATAATAAAAAAAACCGATAATCTTTAATAAGTTTATCGGTACGTTCCAAAACATTTGTTATAGCATTATTCGGATTTAAGACCACGTTCCTATTAGTCCCGTAGTTTGTCGACAGCATTGTAGGTTCGTCCGCCTACTTGGTTGTTCTCCTTCTGACCTACTTCACGAGCAGCACTAGCCAGATCTTTCGTTAATCGTGTACGACAGGAATCACACATATGACCTTCACGAATCAACATTCCGCATACTTCACAAGGATACATCATATTTGGCGCGTTTTCGATGGAAATACGTCCCTCTCGAATAAACTTGGTGATCGTTTTGATCGAGACTTCCGTCGCATCCGATAATTCCTGTATATTAGCGCCTTTATTCTCGCGCAGATAGTCTACACAAGTCTGATACTCCACTTCCATTTCCTTAATACAGTTTGAGCATACATCTCGAAAATTAAGTGCATATAATCTGCCACAGCGAGGACAATTTCCTAAATTCATCGCCAAAACTCCCCTCTCAATCTCGCTTTCCCGACTAGCTAATACCTATAGATTACCTTATTTTCTCATATGAAGTCCATATATTATTTACAAATATTAAATGTGGTGCATTGCGTATATACGCAAGATATTCTATAGCTAAACTCTGCTATGGAACATAAATATTTACCTTGAGAAAAATATTATTCGCGTTTAACTGTATTTTAGAGAAAAACGGAGTGAACAGAAAAAATCTAACAAGGCAAAGTGAACACTACAAATCATGATCTTGCTAATGTAAGCGTGTAAATACGCAAAGGAATACCAACATGACCTGCAGCCGCTAAAATGACCTGCCCGCAAGCATCCAAGGTACTGCCGGTTGTATAGATGTCGTCAATTAGAAGTAACTGTACTGGCATCGGGCTTTGAGAACCCGCATGGCCTTTAGCATGATAAATATCTTTCAAGAGGTTAAGCCCGTCAGGATGAATAGAGAAAGCATGTTTCATCGTCTCGAATCGCTCGGCGCGAGACTTGAAGCTTTGTTTCCCGGTGTTGATCTGGCGCTGCAACAGATCAACACCGGGTATCCGAGCGGCTGCGGCAAGCCCTGCTGCCAGCCGCTCCGCCTGATTGAAGCCGCGCTCGGCCAGGCGCTCCTCGCTCACGGGAACATAGGTGAGCGCGTCAGGTCGCCAGAGCGGCTTTGGGGTTTCTTTTCCACATATACGGGTCAGCTCTTCACTCATCGCTTGAAAGGCTTGAAGCAGAAGTGCCGTGAGCAGCGGGGCGTAGCGCTCGTGTCCTCTGAATTTGTACATGCTAATCCATTCTCGCATCAGGTCATTGTACTGGACGGCACTGCGATTGCAGACGAAGGAGCGGTGCTGCATATGCGGACGCACACAGTCCGGGCACCCCACTCCCCGACCACAACGCTGGCAGCGAATCTGCCGAACCCATGGAATCTGCTGCACACAGCGTGTACATATTCCCGGATAACGTGCGGACAAGACCGCTCGCGTGCCACAGGTCAGGCAGGAGGAGCCGGGCGGGCCGAGCAGATGGTGAAGATGTCTGGTTAGATGCTGCGCACGCTCGAAGAAATGGGAGATGTAGTTCAGCATGAAGCAGGGCTCCTTTCTATACAATGTAACATCCTAAATATGTAATGACTGTGGTAGTACGATGATTCATTACAGCTTGAGGAAGAGGCTGCTCATTTTAATGAAAAGATTCATGTTGGCGAAAACACGATTTATTTTGTATGAACGATGATCCTGTAGAGAGCCTTCTCAAGTACAGCGGAGAGTACGATGAGTCATGATTCATTATGTTGAGGCAGGTGGGTGCAGGTAGCCTTTGCGGCGGGCGATGGCATTCATTTTACGAATCTGGGATACCGCTCTGACTTGGGAACGAGTCCGGCGCGAAGCGGCAAATATGACACGACCTGCCGGATCATCCAGCGAACGCCCGGCCCGCCCAGCCATCTGCACTAATGAAGCTTCATCAAAGAGTCCGTTGTCTGCATCCAAAATAAACACATCGCTGCGCGGGATCGTCACTCCCCGCTCCAGAATGGTAGTGGTCACAAGCAGTCGAATGGAGCGTTCGCGAAACGAAATGACCTTGGAGGCTCGCTCCTCGTCCTGCGATGAAGTGCCTTCAATCGGGATATTTGGAAAGGTTCGGCGCAGCAGCTGTACAAAGGCTTCGATCTGCGCGATCCGTGTTACAAAAACAAACACCTGTGCATCGCGCTCTAGCGAAGAGCGAATGCTGCGCACCATGGGAGCGGGCAGCTGTTTACGCTTGATGCACTGGGCTACGGTTACCATGCGCAGCAGCTTGGGTACGGGCAACGGATGCCGATGGAAACGGACAGGTACTTTGGCATGCGCGAGCTTGCCTAGAGCGGCTTCTCGTTGGAGCCGGGCTGGCGGTGTAGCCGATAAATATACGAAATGTCCATCCGGCTTGCAGGAAGAAGCGGCAGCGTGAGCCAGCATGGGATCGTTATGATACGGAAAGGCATCCAGCTCGTCGATGATAACCAGATCGAAGCCGCGATAAAAGCGCATGAGCTGGTGAGTGGTCGCCAGGGTGAGCTGCGCGTCTTTCCAGCGCTCTGTGCTTCTGCCATAGAGCGTAGCAAGCGAGGTGTACGGGAAGGCTTTCGCCAGACGCGGAGCCAGCTCCAGTACAACATCTCTGCGAGGTGTAGCGACCAGCGCTTTTCCCCCGTGATCCAGTGTGCGCTGGAGCAACGGGAATATCATCTCGGTCTTGCCGGCCCCGGTCACGGCCCAGAGCAAGAACCGCCCCGGCCCATCCCCTGCGGGGGGCCGGGCCAAAAACGCAAGCGCCGCGGCTGCTGCTGCGCTCTGCGCTGCGCTTAGCCCCCACCGGGCGAGTCCGCCGCCGGTGGGGGCCAGGGCCGTGCCCCGCGGTGCTTCGCCGCGTGCGGGCACGGCCCCTTGCGCTGCACTGCGTAGCAGCAGCGCACAGGCACGGCTGCGCCCCATTGCGAGGCATGCCTCGCAGTAGGCGCACGCCGCCAGGCCGCAGGCAGCGCAGGGCACGCGCTGCCTGGCTTCGCTGCCACAGCGGTGGCAGCGGGGCGCGCTTCGCGCGCGGCCAAGCCACGCGAGCCGGCGGCGCGTGGCAGGCCCTTGGAGGGCGGCTGTCAGCTGCAGCCGCCCATGCAAGCGCGCGAGCTGCGCAGCCGCGCGCCAGCCCCCAGGCGGCATGGCGGGCTCCGCCGCCAGCAGCGCCTCGGCCTCGGCCGCCAGCAATTGGCGGCCGCTCATGCGCTCAGCCAGCAGAGCTGCGCACTGCTCGAGCTGAGCCCAATGCTCGGCGGGATAGGCCTTGGGCATGCCGCCCACGGTAACTGCCTGTGCTGGAGCACTTCTTCCTGAAGCTCCAGCAACAGGTCTCCTTTCACCAGGTTCCCTTTCACCAGCACTCCATCTGCTTGCTCCACCATCACTCAATCTGAGCAATTCACTCCCTTCCTCTCCCCAATCTCGCGCTCCCATGGCCACAGCTTCTCTCGCCTTCATCTCACCTGAGCCCAGCCCATACGTATACAGTCTGGCATTCAAGTAACCTTGCCACGCTGTCACATCCCATTGATTCATCCCGCGCACAGGCACAAATTGCTCTACAAGCCACGCGGCCTGACTTAATGGAAGCTGCAAGCTTAGCACCAGCCACTGATGAACCTGCCGACCATTCACCCCCTCCAGCCACCACACCACATCCACCTGAATATCAAGAGATATAATCATGCTCCACTGCTCATCTGTGCGGCACACATACAACGCCACCTTCATTGCGCAACTCCTCCCTCGTTCTATCTGAAGATGCATCCAGAAATGCAAAAAAGCACATACCACCGGCGGCTTCGCCGGAGCATGTGCTTCATGTCCCTGTCGTTTCACAAATATGATTATACCCTAAGTAAAGGTGATGCCCATTCACTTCAAAAGTGAATAAGGCGACCTCACTTCCCAACTCCAAAACTTATGAAACTAAAATTATCTTAAATTCAATTATATGGATATCTCACACAGCAGTCAATGCAACCCATGCATCCAGTATGTTATCCCACCGCTTGGAATTTTCCTTTGAAATTAGCGCAACTTTTTCCAGTTTTCTCAGTCTATACTTTTAAGTTAAGACTTCTGACTTCAAAATGCTTCTTCTAACCTAATCCAAAGCAAAAAAATCCAGTCTTTAACCATAGATTGCAATAAAACCCATATTCATTTTAAAGGCAGACTTGGCTACAATTACAAAAAAAAGACTACAGCATAGCGCTGTAATCTTTATGCATATGAATTGCATATCAACATCTGCATCATATCATTGTCATGCTTGCCTGAATTCGGCTTCATCACTGGATTTGCGCAGATCAATGAGACGATAACCGCCATGCGCCTGCTTGCTGCGTTCAAGCTCTGCTGGCACAGTCGGCAGATAAGACAGCTCCAGACCCTGCTTTTGCACCATCTTCTCAATAATCGTCATCGTCTCTGCATCCTGATGATCAGCGACCACTGTTAATGTGAAGCTCTTTCCACGATATAATAATTCCCGGCAAAGTGCTCGAATAATGCCCTCAATCCGTCCTGCCTGATTGGAAGGAATAAGCAGAATCTGCTCGAAGCCTTCGGACTCCGGGCGGGAAATATGGCGCTGGTGCATAACATGAACGGCCATTGCCGCCAGGAAGTATATAAGCAGAATCATAGTCAAATGAGCAACCATGGCAACTGCACCTCCTCGGAAGGTCATGCTCACCCATGGCGAACATCCCTGTATACAGCAGTATATGCTGCGTATTCCGAAGGGTTACAACGAATGCCTGGTCAGCGCTCAGACTTGAACCGATGTTCAGCATACCCAGTCACTTTGTTCATTTGCAGTGATAAAGTCCATCAACCCGCAAACCAATCCAGCTGCTGGAAAGGGTGCGAGTGGATACAGGTTAACGAACAGAGTCCTAGAGCGTAACCCAGCCATATTTAATGGAGTTGATAACTGCCTGTGTACGGTCGTCCACTTCCATTTTCTGCAGAATGCTGCTGACATGGTTTTTGACCGTTTTTTCACTGATAAACAGGAATTCGCCAATCATCTTGTTGCTCTTACCTTCAGCCATCAGACGCAGCACTTCGGCCTCACGGCGTGTAAGTGGATTGTTGTCACCCGCCACAAATTTAACGCCAGCTTCCTTCGCTGTTCCTTCACTCATTGCACCCGTTTCATTCAGATACGTCATGCGGCGAAGCTGCATAATCAGTTTGCCTGTTACTTTAGGGTGGATAAATGCATGTCCTTCATGCACGGAACGAATCGCATTGATCAGCGACTCTGCCTCCATGTCCTTCAGCAAGTACCCGTTCGCCCCTTTACGGAGGGTCTCGAATACATAGCTTTCATCATCATGGATGGACAGAATAATAACCTTCACATCCGGGAACAGCTCTCGAAGCTTCTCGGTAGCCTCTACCCCGTTCTCTACAGGCATGTTGATATCCATCAGAACGATATCCGGTTTTTCCTGATTACAGAATTCGAGCACCTGAATGCCATCCCCACATTCACCGATGACCTCAATGTCGTCCTCCATATTTAAAATGCGTTTCAAGCCCTCACGGAACAGCTGATGATCATCAGCCAAAAGAACTTTAATCGTTGTCTTTCCAGTATCACGGTTTTCCATCCTGCTACTCCTTTCCCTTATCCACGTTAGTCGGGATATGAATGACTATTTTGGTTCCCTGGTTCTCTGCAGATTCAATCTCTATTCTTCCTTCTAACAGTTCAACCCGTTCTCTCATCCCGATCAGACCGAAGTGGTTGTGGTCCTTGCTTTTCTTCGCAAGAAGCTCCGGTTTGAACCCAAGCCCATTGTCCTGTACGACAATTTTGACGAGCTGAGCCTGGTATGTAATTTCTACGACAACATACGTGGGATAAGCATGCTTGGCAGCATTAGACAGACCTTCCTGCACAAGGCGGTAGATCGCTGCCTCCATTGCAGAAGAGAGACGATGCTCCTTGCCTCTTGTTTCAAAAAGCGACCGGATTTTTGTTTTTACTTCAAAATCCTGCACATACTTCCGAAGCGTCGGGATCAATCCCAGATCATCCAGTGCCATAGGACGCAGATTGAAAATAACTTTTCTCATTTCTTCAAGACTTGAACGAACCTGGCCTTTCAAATCTACTATTTCGGCCTGGACCATCTTAAAATCCTGCTTAATGAGCATTCTTTCTACAATTTCCGTCCTAAGCACTAGATTGGCAAGCATCTGCGCAGGCCCGTCATGAATTTCGCGAGCAATACGCTTCCGCTCCTCCTCCTGGGCCAGAATAATTTTCAAACCTATCATTTGTCGATTCTTGGCAGATTCGATGATACGGGTCACTTGACCTAACTCGCCTGACAAGTATTCTAGCACAACGCCCATCTGCGAACCAATCGTTTCGGCACGCTCCACAGAAGCCTCCACATTTTTGGCACGCTTCTGCAGATCATCCCTGCGGGCCTTTAGATACATTTCCTTCTCACGATAAATCATCAGATCCAGCTGCAACTGTGTCGCTTTCTCATATGCCTGCTTGATATCATGCTCCGAATAACGGACGAAGTCGCGGCTTACCTCCGTCAGCCGGATACGGGAACGGCGGTAATTCAGCTCCAATTGATCTACTTTCTCGATCGTTTCCGCCGTCTCCTTCAGCACCGTCTTCAACTCCTCGTTGAGCGTCTTCAGCTCTTCACGAGTGGAGTCCAAGATTTCAAACATTTGATATTTGCTGTTTTCCATGACTTGTATGGCGTTTTTTATGACGCGGTCTATGGCATCGGCTTGTAAATCCACGTTTGTTCGACTCCATTTCTATCGTTTCCGGTATATATCATACCATATCACGATGAGATGGTAACGGTCTTCGTGTTCTGTTCCCATTTTACAGTCAGCCCAAGCTGCTCCGAAACGAGTCTGAGAGGGACTAAAGTCCTACCCCCACTTACATAAGGTGCAACCGTTGCGCTCTGTCTTTTGCCATTCAGAACAAATTCCTTCTGACCTACCACCAGATCGATCACCTTGCTGCCGCGAATCACGGTAATTCGCTGATTTTTGCTGTCCCAGCTCGCCTGTCCGCCGAAGGCATCCAGTACGTGTTTGATGGGCACATATGTTGTTCCATTTTTAATGACGGGTGCTGCATCAATCGCTTTTGTCGTACCGTTCACCTTCATCGACTTCTGTCCAAGCACGAGAGAAGCTGTTCCCGTAGGCAATCCAGCCTCGCTTGACTTGGATGGCATCGTGAAGGCGATATTGTCAAATGCCACCGTTCCTGTCATCGCACGCTCATCCTGACCCTCTTCCACGTTAACGACGTATACACGCTTCAGCTTCGCCGGATAAGCGATGTTCAGGCCGTTCAGGTCCACATTCAGCTTTTTCCATCCATTCCAATCAATCGCTCTGGCCAGATCGGCATATACCGTCTTGCCCTTGGCATCCGTAAACTCGGCCCGCAGCCAGTTCAGACTCTTGTCACCCATAACATCCATAGACATGGAGGTTGCAGAAGCAGAAACATCACGACCTGCTGAACCATTCAGCTGGGCGTAAGCATACATTTTCCCCGTTCCACCGGTCATGTCGTAGCTGAGCTGCAGCACCTTGGAGCCAGCCTTTTCATCCGTTCCTGCAACGAGTGTAGCTGAACCTGTTACCCCTGCCGCATTCGTTGTAAAATTAATCGGATAATTCACATTTTCAAAATTTTCCCAGATCGTTTCGCTATCTGCCGCCGAGAGCACAACGACCGTGCTGAACCCGTCATAACGACCGATGGCATAACCAACCTGTGCCCCGTCATTCACTGACGATATCGTCAACTGATCTCCTGCCACCTTGCCTTTAAAGCCTACGAATTCCCAAGTCAGAGAGTCTGCCGGTACAGCTACACTTTGCCCACTCTTCGTTGTCGCGGTCACTGGAATCGAAACTGTTGTGCCCGCCTTGAGCGAACCAAGACCTGATCCTGCCGTCAGAGAAGCAAGCTCACTGCCTCCCAGCACCGTAACCTTGAGTGAAGAGGAAACGCCACTGCTTGTTGCCGTCAACGTAGCTGTGCCCGGCTTCACACCTTTGACCGTCCCGTTGCTTACACTTACGATACTGTTATTGCTTGATTTCCAGGTCAACGGAATATTGCCTGTGGCAATCGGGTTGTAATACGTGTCATACCCTTTCGCAGTATACTTGCCTTCCTGCCCCGCAAGCAATGTCTGACTGCCACTTACCGCAAAGCCCTTCAGCTTGCCTTCCGGTGCTGTTGAGAATACACCGAGTGTGTTCACCACTTGGCGCTGCTCTGTACCGTACTCGGTATTAAACGTCAGACTGGCCGACTGTTCCCCGAGCGGGCGTGTCACCATCGTGGTCGAACCGCCGCCATCCAGATTCATGCCTTTCCACACCCCGATGCTTGTCATAAACGACTGGAGCTCGGTCAGTGACATGCCGCTGCTGTTGCTGTTTTTCTCCGCTGCAATGATGTACACATAACGTCCGTCCTGAGAATAACCTACCGCTGTTCTCGCACGAACCCCGCCAATACCGGATGCAACAATATCCCGCGAGAATGGTGTCGCCTGGCCGCCGTTGACAAGAATCGTATGACCACCGATCATCATCTCCAGACTGCTTGGATCAACAGACTGTCCTGTCGTTTTGGCGACCAGCTTATAGTCTGCATTCAGTGTCTGACCAACAGACAGATGACTCATAACCCAGGTTGCCGCAGTTCCATGTGCCCGTAGAATGTAGCCATCCTGCGGTACAGTCATATTTAATGCTTTTTTATCCGAAATCTGTGTAACGACACCGTTCTGCACAAGCACCTCCGTCGGCGTGGTGGATGGATCGTTCGGACGTTTGGTTGACGTCCAGGCAGGTGTATAGATATACATGGAGTTGGCATGACTGTATGGACCTGAACCCGTCTCAACCGTATAGTCCTCCTTATTTATCCCACGCAGAGCGAAGGTTGAACCATCCTGTGCCTGAATTGTGCCATCAAATGAATATTCGTCGATCATCGGCTTGCCATCTTTGGTTACGGTGAGGGCATACATGCCCTTCAGCTCCGAAGGCGTGGACACCAATACCCCGTCAGAGACTTGTCCGCCAATCGGTGCGAGCTCCCCGGATACGTTGAAATAATCCCCGTTCACCGCAGCTACTGCACCGTTCTCCTTGGCCATACCGCCCGTGCTTTGTTTGCTATTTAATTTGTTGCCCTTACCTGTCATTACGTCCAGCTTCACGTACGGATTCTGCAAATCCACCTGTACGACATCTGCAAGTACATTTACCTTCGAGCCTGAACGTGTCGTTGTATAACTGTATTTCATCAGCTTCGCACCCGAAGTCAGAATCTCTTCACTCAGCTTGCTAGTATTTGTGGATGCCGCCGCTGCTACAGACTGCCAGGATGTACCCGACCACATCTGTCCACCTGCACTCATCACTGGTGCAATCCAGATGACTCCCGCCAATGTTACGATGGCCCACTTCTTTACTCTGCTATGCTTTACGTCTTCCAGCTGTTTCCCATGTTTCCCCAGCATGTTCGAAACGTCTCTCCCATCTTGTATATCAATCTTAGATATCACATCTATGCTGCCAGGCAGCAATCCATAGAGCGACCCCTAGTATACTCTTCTATTAATAGACTGTTTTTTGTGGAAAAAGTTACGCCGAAAGCCAACAATCAGGCATAAATTGGCTATTGTTTAATGCATAAGACTCCTATTCTCTGTGTAATCTGCAATCTCCGAGAAAAAGACGCTTCAAGAAATATGCATTCTCGAAGCGCCTCCATATGATAACTAAAGTATAAAGCTATATAACTGACTCTATTGCCTCACAGGTAACCGAGTTTATCCAGAACTCTTTTCAGCATAACCGCTGCCTGTGCCCGAGTTGCATTGCCTTGAGGTACAAACGTATTCGTTGTCATGCCTTGAATAATGCCCGCTTGAACCGCTTTGGCAACAGAATCTTTGGATTGAACTTTTTTGTTATCCTTGAACTTGGACAAGGTCGTAGCCGCAGAGGATTGCAGTGATACGGTTTGACCACCGTAGTTCATAGCACGCACCATCATGATCGCCATCTGTTCGCGGGTAATTGCACTTTCCGGCTTGAATGTACCATCTGTGTTCCCCGTAACGATTCCGGCCTCTGCTGCTGCACCGATATAAGCACTCGTCAGATCTCCACCACGGATATCCCGGAAACGCCGAGCTGCGTTCTGATCGCCCTTCAAGCCTAGTCCCTTAGCAATCAATTCGGCAAATTCTGCTCGAGTGATCTTCTGGTCAGGGCCATAGAAAGAACCATTGGAGGTTCCGATAATCCATTTAGAGGACAGCTCTTTGATAACTGCACCTGCCCAGTGATTCGTTGTATCCTGATAACTTACGGGATGAATGACTGGCACCACTGTCTGATTTCCGTTTAAGTACCCTTTAATAACTACCCCATTAGCAGCTGCTACAAAAGTATGGGGAACGTTAGCCAAAAGTAATGTAACCGGATCAATATATGTCAGACCCGAGGTAAGAATATCTGTTTTAGCAGACAACTGGATAGAAAGCTGACTCTTGATATCTTGCTCAACCCGCTGATTGTTATTAGCATTGAATGCCGACAGGTACACATTTGTATTGTTTCCCAGCTTCTGTGCTCCGGCAGCAATCAACATTCCATCCAAGGTTCCTGATAAAGATACAGGTACAGTCTCTATTTGCACATACAAATATGACGATCCGAGATTAGTCGCCGTACCCAAAGCCTGAATCATGGAGGATACATCCAGATTAGTCATAGGAACGGTCCACAATCGATCCCCGTATTTAATCCCGATTGAACCCGTTCGATGGCTTGATAAAATCTGAGTCAGTGCACTAAGTGGAAATCCAACATAGGCTGATGACTCGTCTCCGTCCACTTCAAAGACAACAGGCGGAGTCGTCTTTCCTGCAGCTTTTGCGTATTCGAACGCCTGTAACAGCTTTGTTGAATCGACATTAAACTGCCTTGTGGACAGATTATTTCGACTCATCGTTAATGCATTTGAAGCAGTGTCACTGCTCATAACAAGCAGCGCTTGACCATAACGGGATGAATCTTGCTCTGTTAGCCAGGAAGGACGGCTATTATTGGGATTGCTCGTGTTTGAACTGCTGCTTTGCTGTAAAGCGAGCGGTCCAAAAGCTTCAATTGTATTATTCAGCCCATCACGCAAGGGTACCGCTCCTGGGGCGTAACTGACTGAACCTGTTTGTCCTGAAGTTGCCGCGCTGGACAGGTTCAAGGTCACAATTGAACCCGCTATTGAAACGTTAAGCACATTGATGGTTGTCCCACCGAGTTGTACATTAAATTGAGAGGGGCTTATAGCCGATTGGGCCTGAAGCACATCACGAAAATTGATGAAAACTTTATCCCCCTGAAGAGTAGCTGACAAAATTTTACCATTCCCGAAGGTATAGGTCACAGGAGCAAGATTTACATAGCCTGCCGGGTTACCATTCAAATCGGTTAAACGCAGCGTACCGGGCACATACGAGAAGGTCACATTCTGTGTACTTGCCACACTGCTGGCGAGAGTCAAAGTGATCAGATCATCTTCTATCTCGAAGTCGTTTACAAAAACGGCTTTCCCGTCCACCAGGACAGAGTACTGGCTTTTAAGAGGTTTATTGGTCCGGCTAAGTGGCTCATTATATCGTATCCACATCTTGTTCCCACTAATTTCGGCATTCTTGAATTCAGGAGGCTTGGTGTCAATACTGTTACGTACATAGAAATCAGTAAACCCTGCCAAGGCTTGACCGCGGCTGTCTTTTACAGGCCATGCACCAGGAGCATAAGACACGCGTACCACTTGGCCATTATCAACAGAACGACTTAAATTCAGCGTAACCAGTGAACTGTTACTCGTTGACATGCTGTTAATGGCTATAGATACTCCATCTGCTGTTACACTAAATTGTTTTACTGCATCGCTCGAACTGATGTACACTGTCTCGGGATAATAAAGACTTATTGTACTGTAGTAAGCCGTTCCTTCCCGAGGTTTGGACATAATGGAATCCAGACTATTCTCGACATCTCTTGATCCGAATGAAGCCGCAGCGTTCAAGGACAAATCCTGTATTTTACGAGTACCTGTACCAGCGGTATACGCTACACGTACTACCTGTCCTACGGCAACTCCTGTATCAATAACGACATATACACTGTCTCCAGATATATAAGCTGTGCTTACATTACGGTTCTCTCCATTCACAGTTACAGTGAAGCTTGATGCGAACAAATCATAACTGGAGAGTAATTCATCATACGTGAGACGAATAATTGTATTGCTGTACATTTTGGCTGTTTTAAGCACAGGCGGTGTCGTATCAACGGTTAATGTTCTGAACGACCACGATGAGCCTCCGTTTAAACCCATGAATGGATTGCCGGTCTGATCTCGGAAAACATTTGCAGGGATATCCACAGTATATACGGTGTTGCTGGTCAAGCTTGCTTGCGGAATAATGCGTAATTGCCGAGCATTGGACGTACTGATTAAGGTAGTAGAAGGCACGATACTGCCATTAGCATTTTTGACTACCGCAGACCCTGCGATGTTACGATCAAGATCTTTATTAAAGGTAAGTAAGAATTCACCAGAAAGGGATACTCCTGTTGTCCCATTGGCAGGAGATACACTCGACACTGTCAGAGCCGTAGGATCAGATATCACATTGAATCCCCAGTTCCCTCTTTGAATAGCTGCCGTATCATTGTCGAGATCATCACGCAAAAATCCCTCAGGAACTGCCACGTACACCGTACTGTTATTAGCCCAATTGTTAACGGGATCGATGGTTACGGTAGTTCTGCTTGCATTAAAGCTAATCCGAGAGGAAGAGGCATCAATCTCTTCAGTAAGTGTGCTTCCACGATAAATTTGGAGTTTACCTGCCCCTGTTTTCATTGCCCGGTCATATGTAAGCTGAATATTGGAAGATGCCGATACGTTCGTAGCAGCATTGACAGGATTCTGTGCTGTTACTTGTGCCGTTCCTATTCCAGCTGTTCGAAAAGTCCACTCTTTATTTAGGCCTTCTACCGGCTGACCATCATCGCTTACAAAAGATTGTCCACCCACAGTCACATAAAATGATCCGCCAGGAAGTGTAAGAGGAAATTGAATTTGCACACGTTTTCCCAAACCGGCATCCGTGATTTCATTATCTGGAATGACTGTCACAGCCGGGTCTGTCACCTTAATCTGGGTTACTACTGAGTCATCCTGAACTCGAAGCACCCTAATCAATTCTGTACTTGTCGAAATTTTTCTCACGGGTTTAATGAAGTCTATCGTTAGGGGCTTTGTTCCATCTGCCTGTTGTGCATTAACAACAGGTGATGTTACATTAATGCCCTTCCCTACCAGATCATCTGCGGCATAAGCGGTATTACCGCTTGTCCAGCCGAATGGCAAGCTCTGTGTTACTAACATGACGACCAATAGTGCGATCCATCCCTTACGGGCCCATTTGTTCACAAACACCCATCCTTTCCCCTCAGTCCTTATTCCTTATGTCTGATATTCAGACCTCTATATGTATGTCGGTCAGATTGGGAATTTATTTTAACAAATTGGAAATTACAGGGTTTTTATTTTTGGGAAATCAACAACAAAAAACCTCTGATTCCAGAAGGAACCAAAGGTTTTATATCACCACTACTTTACCCTATCTCGTATTACAGGCCTGCTTGTGATTTCAGCAATTCTGCTTTGTCCACTTGTTCCCAAGGTACATCGAGATCTGTACGGCCAAAGTGACCGTAAGCAGCCGTTTGTCTGTAGATTGGACGACGCAGATCCAGCATACGAATGATGCCAGCCGGACGAAGGTCGAAGTTGTTGCGTACCAGCTCCACCAGCTTCTCTTCGCTGACTTTGCCTGTTCCATAAGTATCTACGTTGATGGATACCGGATTCGCTACGCCAATCGCATAAGCAAGCTGGATTTCCACTTTGTCTGCCAGACCCGCAGCAACGAGGTTCTTCGCTACATAACGAGCCGCATAAGCCGCAGAACGATCTACCTTAGTCGGATCCTTACCCGAGAACGCACCGCCGCCATGACGTGCATAACCACCATATGTATCTACGATGATTTTCCGTCCAGTGAGGCCTGCATCCCCTTGAGGTCCACCAATCACGAAACGCCCGGTCGGGTTAATGAAATATTTGGTTTGCTCATCCAGCAGCTCAGCTGGCACAACAGGCAGAATGACGTGCTCTTTGATGTCCTTCTGAATCTGCTCCAAGGTTGTCTCTTCCGCATGCTGCGTGGACACTACGATTGTATCGACACGAACCGGCTTGTCACCGTCGTATTCAATCGTCACTTGTGTTTTACCATCTGGACGCAGGTAATCCAGTGTTCCGTTCTTGCGCACTTCCGCCAGACGACGAGCGATACGGTGAGACAAAGCGATTGGCAGCGGCATAAGCTCAGGTGTCTCGTTGGTTGCAAAACCAAACATCAGACCTTGGTCACCTGCACCAATGTTCTCTGTTTCACGAGCCATTTGCTCTGGATCACGATGCTCCAGGGCGGCATTGACACCTTGTGCAATATCAGCGGACTGCTCGTTCAATGATGTCAGTACCGCACATGTATTATAATCAAAACCGTATTTGGCACGCGTGTACCCGATTTCCTTCACCGTATTCCGCACGATGGCAGGAATGTCCACATACTCAGAGGCAGAGCTGATCTCGCCAATAACAAGCACGAGGCCTGTTGCCACCGATACCTCGCATGCTACGCGAGCGTTTGGATCATTCGCAAGAAATGCGTCCAATACAGCGTCCGAGATCTGATCGCAGATTTTATCCGGATGTCCTTCAGTTACAGACTCCGATGTAAATAGATGTCGGCCTTTAATAGACATGAAGTTTCAACCTCCCATAACCATAGTATGGCGATTGCCCGAACAAAACATAACGGCGATTCGTTCACTATACTCCCGAAGGCGCTTTACAGTATAATAAGGATACTGATCCGCATTCACGAAGACAAGGATTTTTCAGGTAATTGCCTCAACAAAAAATCAACCTTTCCCTAGTGGAAAAGGTTGCATACCTCAACTGCCATCTTATCGTATTTGTCAAGTGGTGTCAATTGAGGACATGTAACGTATGAGTGCTACAGATGCTGCTGTTCTGCCTGACGAATCAGGCGTTTCGTAATCTCTCCACCGATCGAACCATTCTCCCTGGAAGTGAGATGTCCCCACCCTTTGTACTGCCCGTAGGAATGATCACTTATCTCGCCAAGCTCCCCGCCAAACTCCGTATCTGCACCTGCCAGACTACCGCGTCCGCCATAGCCCACATTCAGACCAAACTCCGCCGCAATTTCATACTTCATCTGATCGAGCATTTGACGACTTTCCGGTACAACCTTCTTATTACTTCTAGCCATCGTTCCTGCACCTCCAGCTGTGATTTGTCTACATATATAGAGTGAACAAGAACATATCCGGCTAGCCGTATTAATGTTTGTTAGAACTGGGTAATCTGAGCAATCCCGTACCATGATGATGAATAAAACCGGATCTTGCTACACAACCTATTTCAACGTATATCCACCGCGTACCATCACCGTCAGGCTGTATTTGTTACCGTCCAGCACCGTAATGCCCCGTCCATCCTTTGGAAAAGAAAGCAGGTGATTGGTCGGCGCTGCCTGACCATTCGTCAGGTCCACCCCGTCCGTCAGATCGGCTACGCCATTTATACCCTCACTGACGATCACAGCTTTACCGCTGCGTACAATGAACTCCGCGCCTGATTTACCGAGCAGCTGCTGACCCGGCTTCACGGTTACAATTTCAATGGAATCTGTTGCACCCGATACCAGCGGAGGAAGCCCCGGATCGGTGCTGGAGCCGCCCGTGCTTCCTGTTCCTGCTGATCCACTATTGCCCGTAGAGGTGCCCGGTTTCGTTCCGGCGTTACCCCCAAGTGCCTTCTGAATCTGCTGATCGACGTAACTCTTCGTCACGACCGGATCATCTGCCGTCCCCGGCTGGCTTGTACCTGCGCCAGTGGCTGTATCGTTATATACCGCCCCAATCCATACACCTGCACCAATTGCCAGTGCGGCCAGAGATACTTTCATATAAGACTTCATCTGTAATATGTTCCTCCTCTGGTAATCTATTAACTTTAACTATAGAGAAAAAAGAGCGGTGGGACAAGCAAAACCTCGCTCCCCTGCAATGGGGAAGCGAGGTGTGCTGTGTTTATTTTATGAATCAATGCAAGACATATGCAGCCTTGAAGAGAGTATGACCCTGTCTTACATACTCGGCTCTTCCTTAGGAAGCTTCGTCAGGTCATATCCATAGACTTGCTCTGCCAGACGTAGACGCTGCCCTTGGAACTGATCATCTACGCTCAAGCGATACGAACCGCCACGTAGCTTCTCAAAGAAGCTGTCCTCAACACTCCATGTCAACGTTTGGTTCTTGCCTACCTTGACGTCTGTACCCAAAGTCAATTCTTTCTCATACGATTTACCAGCCTGATCCGTCAAGGTGAGGATCAGCTTATGCTCGTTCTCGCCCATCTCAATCTCTTCGCTGCGCGACAGACTGTAGTTCATCTCAATCTGTACAGATGTGCTACCCGCCAGATAAGCACGTACGCTGTTCGCTGTCAGGCTATATGGATAGAGATCAATGTTGCTAAGATTACCTTGTACATTAATGGATACTGGCGGTACCTCAAAGGCCATCGCATTCACATAAGCCGTTGCATCACCTTCACCAGTGACAAACTTACCATCCGCTACCCCTTCACCCACAACCAGCTTCAGGTCAGAGAACGTAACGGATTTCGGCAGCTTCGCCCAGAACGTCACAATGGACTTCTGTCCAGGTCCAGGCAGACGCTCGGATTGCTTCGCCGTAGCACGATAATACTGCCCATCTGCCGTTTTATAATAAGCAACCAGCTTGCCAAGGCCACTCTGACGCAGAGATTTATTGGTCATCTCAAACTCCGTGTACACGATATCCGATGAAGCCCCTGGATAGCGAATGGTGCGACGTGCACCCATCTCTGTCTCTTTATCTCCTGTACCAGATGTGTACGTTTTGCCTTTGGAGATGAAGGACACCGGCTGGATCAGGCCCGAGGTACTCAGGGTAATCCATTCATTTGTTTCCTCTTCACTGACCTTTTCGTTCAGGCTGAGCTCCAAACGGGACATCCGCAGGTCGGAAGGAATCTTCGTTAACAGATATGCTTCCGTTGTCATACCAGCACCCAGAAGTTTTCCCGTTTGCGTGTAGATTAACTTTTTATCTCCGTCAATTCTTGCCGAGTCAATCGTAAACATCGCCTCAAGCTCAGGTAGCTGCACCGTTTTGCTTGACGCATTTCGAATGGTGACTTTGGCCGCAATGATGTCCGTATCAAGCCAAGGTAAACGCTGCAGGCTGCCAATGGACACACCAAACGTACCTTTGTTGTTTTTGATAACCGTTTCTGTAGTCAGTCCATCTCCACCCGATACCGCCTCAGGCATCGTGTATACACCTACAGGATAAGAGAATACCAATCCGTTCGCCGGCGTTGCCGTTGTCGAATCTGTGCTGTCGGCCTTGTCCTTAGGGCTCATGAGGTACAGCTTCATCTTGCTGGTATCTCCATCACCTTGGAACGTGCCACTTAGCTTCACCGTTTTGATGTCGCCCGGGTTAAGCTTCAGGTTGTCCAGAGCTTTCGTATCAATCGGATTAATTGTTCCATCCTCTGTACGTACCTCGAAGGAATACGTTGGCACCTTGATTGCTTTCTTGCCTTCATTTTTGAACACCATCTGCATCGTTAACGTATATTCCCCATCCTCGATACGAGCTCGGGATGAGCTTAACAAAGTGGACAACGGCTGTCCATCAATGGATATAATGTTCGGCTGGTTCGCCGCTACGTTCACATTGCTTTTACTCGCTTCAGGCAGCTGCATAGCCGCTACAGGAAGTACACTTTTCTCTTCCCCCTGCTCTTCAACCAGCAGCAGCTCGGACTTCTGCAGCTTCACCGAGGTCGGTAGAGAAGCCATGAGACCTAGAGACTTGTTCGCTTGCGCTTGGATACTCACCGGTGAACTATCCTTGTCCGGGGTCAATGGATAGTTCGCCCCACCTGGCGTGCGCAGAATCCATTTGATATTCGGATTCTCCAACAATTTATAGCTAATATTGTTTAAATTCACACCAATTTTCACATACTGATTCTTATCTTCACCTGGGAATACTTTGATGCCCGAGACCTTAACCTTCACGGCAGAATCACTCAACCGCACGGTCTTGGGTTTACCCACAGGTGTAGTAATGCTATAGGAGGCTGGCACGTTAAACTTGCCCAGCGTACGTTCATAGTTGGCTTGACTGAAATCCCATTTTACAATCAGGAAGTTCAGGTCACTCAGCTTCACTTCACGACCCACTTTCATCACATAAGTAAGATCAACCGTTGAACCAGGCGAGATCGACTTCTTCTCCTGATCCTTCGCAATCAGCTTAGGTGAGAACAGGGTGCCACCATTCGTTTTGACTTTGCTCCAATAATCAATCATCATCAATGGTTTACTATCATTGTTCTGATACGTCAGCGTATAGGTCACGACATTACCATCGTCCTGAGCCAGGATGTTCACATCCGTCAATCTTACGGTACTGCGTGCAGTCACCTTCACAGGCGATAAATTGCCTAGTGTATGTACAACCGGTTTCGGGGCTGTTGTTTTCTTCGTTGCATTACTATTGCTACTGGCAGCCGATGACTTTGTTGTTGCTGTATTGGCAGCCATCGCCATACCCGTCGTTGAACTGATCAACATCGCACTCGCGAGCAAGCTCACGACCATTTTCTTCTGATCCACTTCCAAACCTCCCATAAGTTGCTTGTTGCTATACAGTATAAACGTTTGGGGAGTGGAGAAAGTTACGATGTTGTCGTAAAAAGAAAAAAGCAAGCTAGGACATCCTAGCTTGCTTCAAAACTAATTATTAGTTTTTAATTACTGCTACAGTACCAGCATCAGCAGGAACAGTTACAGTAAACGTTTGAGTTTCTGTAGCTGTACCTTTAGTGATAGTTGCAGTAATAACAACTGATGCATCTAGATTTCCAGTTGCTGGTCTTGTTGCAGTGTAAGTATTACCACTTACATCAGTTCCAGACCAAGCAATTGCAGTTCCGTTAGTACCTGTTGTTGGAAGAGTGATTGTTGCAGCAGCAGTAGGGTTATTCACTGACAAGCTAAGAGCTGCTTTAGCAGCTGCTACATCAGCAGTGTTTGTAGTAGGACCAGCATTTACAGGTCCACTTTCTCCGTTGAATGCAGCAACAGAGTTAGGTTTTGTAGCTTTATCAGTGATGATGTTATTGTCAAGAACAGATACTAGGTATCTTGTTGCTTGGTTGCGATCAGCTGCATCAAGCAAATTGATAACATATGCATCTTCAGTTGCGTTAAGAGTAACTGTGAATTCTGATCCAGCTTTCAGTGGGTGTCTGTCGCTGTCACGGACTACTGTGAAAGCACCTGCAGCAAGATCATTATTCAAAGCTTGAACTTTCTCAGAGAATTTAACAGTAATTGTTCCATTAGTAACCTCGAGTTTATCACCAGCAGGAACTACTACAACTGGTTTTACAGAGTCTTTGATTGCTACAGATGGAAGGTCACCAGATCCAGGGTTACCTGCATTAGTAATCAAGCTCGCATAGTTAACTTTCAATGTTACGTTACTTGCATCTGTGTTAATATCAGAAGCAAATTTCACAGTAACAGTTGATTTTCCATCAACTTCAACACTTGATACCGCTGGTGCATTAGTTGCAGTAGAAGTGTTTTCGAAAGCAGCAATGGAAGTATAGTTATTAATACCTGCGTTGAACTTAACTTTAACAGTTCTTCTGTCAACCAGTTCAGCTTCATTAGCAACAAGAGCAGTTGAAGTATCCGTCAATGTAATAATGTTAGTTGCTGGAGATCCAGGTGTTGTAAAGTCATTCAGCACAGTACCATTAGCGCTTTTCAGTGCCAACAATGTCAAGTTAGAAATTGCTGTTTCACCTTGAGCAGCTGTTGTTCCAAATACAACTGTTTTTCCATTCAGACTTTCTGCAAATTTAATAGATACTGCAGAAGCATCTTGAATAGGAGTGATTTCAGCGATCGCAGGAGTCAAAGCTTGATTGTTTCCATCTACAGTAACCAGGTAGTTGGAATAGTTAGTCAAACTTGCAACATCCATTGCCTTATCGAATTTAACTACTACACGTTTTTCTTTACTGTTAACTGTTTCTGACTCTTTTACAGGAGCAGCTTTATCAACAAGGTTTACTTTGCTAGTGTAGTCAACCATTGTGTTTTGCAACTTAGTGTCGTCTTTAACATTTTGAATTGTCAGTGTGTTATCGCCAACAGAAAGTTTTGTGTACAATTTCACACGAACAACTTTTTTGTCAGTACCGTCAAGTTTAGCCTCTTGAACAGAGATAGTTTTGCCATCTTTGTCTTTTACAGTGTAGTTAGCGCTGTTTTGTGCACTAGACTCAAGGACTGTTTTAGAGAAAGTGATTTTAATTGTTTGAGCATCGTCAGTAGTTACAGAAGCAACTTCAGGACGTACTTGGTCAATTACAGGAGTCACAACAACAGATGTGTTAGCTGCGATTTGGTTGCCGGAGTAGTCTTTCACACCTTCAACGAAGATCGATACAGAACCTGTTGGAAGGGATTTGTTAACCCCGAAAGTGAACTGCCATTTGTTATCAGCCAATTGTTTTTTGCTTTCAGCAGTGATTTTGCTGTCACCGGATTTCCAGTAAACTTTAGCAGCATCAATTGTGTCAACATCTACATCTTCAGAGAAAGTAACTGTTACACTTTCCAGAGTTGCAGTTGCTTCAGTGATTGTAGGAGCAGTAGTATCTTCTACCACTTTGATATCGTGAGTGGAAGCCAAAGATACAAAGTCAGCGTAGTCTTTAACGCCGCTTACTGTAAGTTTGTGATCGCCAACAGCCAATGCAGTTGTGCTGTATGGAGTCAATACAACTGTTTTGAAGTTGTTGCTTACAGTTACTTTACCGAAGTATTCTTTGCCATCCAAAGTGAAGTTAGTTTGGCTTACACCTTTAACTGGCTCGCTGAATACTACTTTCACAGATTTAGTTCCCAGAGATTGTACAGAAGTAACTTCTGGAAGAACGTTATCTACTGCTGTGAATTCAACATTAGTTGCGCTAACTGTAGCTGTTCCAGCTTTAACGTTGGAAACAGATACCGCGTCAGTACGATTGTTAGTCAACACGCTGTCTTTCAAGAGCAATGTTGCAGAAGTTTGATCATCGGAAAGTGTTACACTGTCGATCACTTTACCCGATTTCAGAGTGTAGTTAGTTACGTTCTCTGCAGAATCTTTATCAACTTTACCATCAAATTTAACGACTACTTCTTTGAGGTTAGTTGCAGTTGCGCTTTGTACTTTAGTAGCTGTAGTTACTACATAAGTAACTTTCTCAGTGAAAGCTTTGTCTTTGTAAGTGAATTTCACTTCAGTTTCTTTGTTAGCTTCAAGAGCTTTATCCAAAGTCACTTTTACAGTTTGGCCGTCGCTGATTGTGAAAGTAACAACTTTACCAGCTTCGCTCACTTCGTATTTAGTTACTTTCAAGCTTTGAGCTTGATCGATGGAGTAAGCTGCACCAACCAGCAATTCGCGGGAAGCGTTAGCGCTGAAGTTAGCTTTAGCGTCTACCAGACCAGCGTTGATTGCTGCTTGAACGTAACCTTTAGCCCATGCTGGAGCACTGTTGTCAGTTTCAGCTGGAACTTCCAGGTCAAGAGCACGAGTCAGGATTGTAGCCATTTCTGCTACAGTTACTTTGCCATTGAAGTCAAAGATTCCTTTCTCTTTGTTTTTACCTTCCATGATACCTGCAGCAGTTACTGCTTCGATGTAAGGTACAGCCCAGTTTTTAGCTGTGTAGTTTTTGTCTTTGTAAGACAGTTGGCCAGTGATTTCTTTCAGGCCGAGCAATTTAGTGATAACTTTAGCGAACTCAGCGCGAGTCATCTCTTTGTTCAGACCAGCTGTACCATCTGGATAACCAGTGAAGATACCTTTTGCTTTCAATGCATCAAATTGTTGTTGCGGTGTTACTGCTGTATCACCGAATGCTACAGAAGCAAACATTGAGAATGCCATTGCTGTAGACAATGCTACGGATAAAATTTTCTTCATAACCTTTTTTTCTCCTCCTTGGGTGTTCATAACATTGGAATTTTCTTTAATAGGGTCGCTCGTGTTCCTCATTCTATTGTCGCACCCCCTTTCCAGAGTCATGAGCAAGTTAATATAAATGATGTCTGTGAGCATATCACAGAAACTTGTTACCTAGAATAATAATGAAATCACACGTAAATAGAGTAGTTTCCTAATCCTACCTTACGTATTATACAATGGGTCCCTCGTGCCGTAAAGCAATTTTTTCTAATAAATAGACAAGATTCTTCACGAGGTCAATCTTGGCAAGTTCCCCAATGTTTTTGACTCTACATCTTAAACGCAGTAGATTTCAAAAAGTTGCGCATTCCGCAAAAAAAGTTTTGAACTTCTTTATGTATTGGTGCAGTGCGGGTTTGTATCATGTTCAAAACCAGTCGTACCGCCACTTTCTTGAACCTCCACCTAAAAGCAACAGGAGTAGGAATTGTGTGGAACGTTTATTTATACCCGCTATTTTCTTCAGTGAAGCGACAAATTTCACAATTTTCCAAATAAAAAAAGAGAGCCTCATTGGCCCTCCTTCTGTTATAACATTCTCTAGATTATCGAATTTTCATCGCAAGCTCAATAATCTGCGCACGCATATTTGGATCACTGTTCAATCTCAGATACATATCATCAATCGCCAGTCTGTTCTCCCGATACGTCTTCTCATGCTTCATGGTTGTATGAGACCATTCAATCAGATCATTTTCTGCCAGAACCAGATTATTATAGGCATCATGGAAGCCAGTCGTCTGAACAAGCCCTTCCATAACCTCCTGAGTGATCTCCTGTGTCTTACGTGTATCTTCCAGTTTCTTCTCCAGAATGACTGCTTGCTTCTCGAACTGTGTCTTTGCCTTCATGTAGCCCAGCTGGGACTTCGAATAAATCGGTTTCATAAGCTAACTTCACCCTCTAGATCATTGTGTATTTGTTGCTATTGTATCTTAATCTCTAGCAAATTACAAAAATAGTTATTGGTAAAAATCCGTTTTCTTCTATTATAAAAGGGATCTGGACCAAATTATAAAACAGGCATAAAAGACCCCTCCCTCTAGTCCAAGGGACAGGTCTTTTATGACGTTCACACAGCTTAACTTAAATTTTTAGGGAATAACTTGGTACTCTTCTTGAGCAGTTCTACAGCAATTTTAGCTGCTTCTGCCCGGGTCATATTGCCTTTAGGATTGAATTGGAACTGCTGTTTGGTTGAGCCCGGTACGGTAACTGGACTGCCTTCCATAATCTTCGCTTTCGTAACGGCAAGCACCGCAGGACGTGCGTAATACTCGATTGATCCTGAATCAAGGAACGATTTTCCGAGTGTTGCTGCAAGCTTGCTGTCGTTCGTAGCTAATTTGGAGTTCATAGCACGAGCAATCATCACAGATGCTTGTTCTCTGGTAATTGGCATTTCAGGTTGGAAATAACCATCACTCAGCCCTTGTACAATACCTGCACGTGCCGCAGTCTCGATCGCCTCATAGGTCCAGCGGTCTGACTTCGTGTTGGTAGAGACGTCCTGGAAGGTTTGCTGATTAGCATAATTCAAAGGTATATCCAGCCCTTTAACAAGCAAAGTCGCAAATTCACCACGAGTGGTCTGGTCATCAGCACCAAATGAACTTGCTCTGAGCGGATTCATAATACCTTTGGAATACAGAGCATTGAGCAGATTACGTGCCCATGGATGATTTGTAATATCTGGATAACTTCTGCTTAGCTTCATGACTTTGTAGTAACCAAACTCATCAAACGGAACTGTGATAGTATGGCTTTTCGTATCCACGATCCCGCCAATAGGTACCCACTTACCTACATTTGTTTTATCCGAGTATCTGAATACCGTGATGGTTGAACCCACATCGTCAACGATGGAAGGATCATACGTGATAGTCAGACTTCCCCGTAGGGAAGGCGTCAGCACTCGCTCTGCTGCATACTGAGTGAAATTCCCTTCCAAGCTATACGGAGACAATCCGTTAGTCCCAGCACTATAACCACTTTCACCCTTATCCCCCAATTCACCGATACCACCATGAATCCAGTAAATTTCGGAGATCGGTGTGAAGTTGTTTGTGTTCAGTGTAGAACTGAACAAGCCCGAGAGCTCAGGGGATACTGTAATAAAGCTCTGTGCGTTTTCACTACCTTCATCTGGGGAACCAATCCAGTTACCATAATCATTTTTGCGCTCTACGATCCCTTTATCCGGATCAGCTATACCGAAAAGTATTTTGTTATCTGGATAGAACTTCGTCATATTTCTTACTGTTGTAGATTGAAGAACCGTTCCTTTTGGCATGGATAGCTGCACTTTCTTGTTAAACACAGTATACTTATTTGCTACTTTCGGGGCCATATACTGTGTATCGGTTGTGATCGTAGATGTATAAAAAACATTCACAGTATCATTGATTGTTCCACCTGGACGAGTGATCTGAATTTTGATCGCGTTATTTTTATCAGGTTTGAGACCAACGTAATCCAATACAAAACGACTGTTCGAATCCGTTCGTTTTACCGCAGGCTGCTTATCAATTACAACTTGAGTGGCGCCTTCAGCTTCAATATCAAACCTTACAAAGTTTTTATTAACCACAATTTTGTCTCCAACCGTTGGCTGCGGAGCAAGGATACGATAGGAAGAAGGCTCGCGTACAATTTCAAGTCTTTGCGTTGTTCTTGCACCCGTTCTGTTGATCAGCTCGAGCGTATATACGTGTGTTCCCGGAGCATCGAACTTCTGATTCTGGATTCGAATGAAAAATTGATTTTCATTACCTACAAAATCATACGTCGGCAGGCCATCATTACCCGGCTTGTTCGTTTCTAGCACTCGATCTGTTGCTTGGGTATGGGTGAAAACCAGCTTGGAGCCGAAGTATACGTTGGCAATTTGTGCACCGCCGCCATTTACAACCAGATCATAAGACTCTTCGCTTGTTACATACTTGTCTTCTTTGAATGCAAATTCAGGTGTTACTGCAAAAATCTTTTTCAGTTCATCTTGGGTATAGCTGGTTAGGGCTTTATCGACAAAAGGTTGTCTTGAATCCTTAGGAACCAAAGTAGGCATAAACGTCTTGATTGTTGACTGATTTGTGTCAATTACGTTAATTCTTAGTGTCGTAGTTATCGTTGTTAGCTGTTTATTCGCATCCTCATCAACAGCACGAATGACGATGGTATTCTCACCGTAAACGATAGGACCTTCTTTTAATACTTTCAATTTAATTGAAAAATCTCCAGTGTCATTAGGGAATCCAGTTGTAACTTCTACATAGTCAGTGTCCTTTTTAAGAACCTTACCGTTGACTACAAGCTCTGGCGTAAAGTTGGTTCCCAGTGTCTTGAAACCAATAAATTTACCTGTAACCACCATCGTTTGCTCTTTACTCTTGGAATCAAAGCTATAGGTTTGTCCGTCTTGTAAATTTTCTACATAGATGGAGCTCACAGATGAATACGATATTTTAGCTACTTTTGGCAAATCGGTTGGTTTACCATAATAAAATCTGACTTGCTGTTCTCCGCTCACAAACCCGGTAATTTTGTAGATTTGCTGATTGGCTGTTAACGCCATATTACTTGTAGTTGGAACTGCATCGATTTTTAATTTGGTTACTCCCGTAGGCAGATATTCACCAATAAGAGTCGCACTGTTAATTGGCTTACTTGATTCTACCAAGATAAAAAAGGTGTCGCTTTTCACTCGGGAACCATCAAGCTTCGTTTTGGATTCTACCGGTCCAGAAGCATAGTCAGGAAGATAGTACATGTTCAGAATATCTTGAGATCCTGGGGAATAGATGTATCCACCCACAAAACCTGTACTGAAGTTACCGTAGGTTAAGTTAACCTTCACCTCTTGATTTTTCTTCACATCGGTTCCACCATCAACCATTTCCATATTAAACGCTGTATCCACTTCAAAATCCACCAGACGATACTCCAGACTGAGTCCATCTGCTCCAGCAATTGTAATTGAGTCCGTTACTCGAAATACAATCGGCGTGGTTTGATTCAGATTACTGTTGGATATCACGATCGAGCCATTGGTTGGGCTAAAATCAGAATTACTTGCCGAATATGGCAGTAGAACCTGACCTTTTATTTTCCCTTGAGTCTGTCCTGTTTCAGTAAAATTGGGATTAGCTTCATTCAGAATAGATTGTGTTTCTGTACCAACGGTGACATCAAGCTTTGTAAAAGGCTGATTTTTGTCAAAATAATAAACGGAGCGCTCCGTCTCTATTGAATTAGATGCGCTTGAGATTTTAAATTTAAGTGTATTCATTCCTGCTGTCAGCTTCAGCTGAGGCAAGAAAAACGAGCCATCCTGAAGCATAGAGGAGTCGAAAGAATCGCCCCCATTTACGGTAACTGTAACTTGAGTTGCATTCTGTACCTTACCTTGAATGGAAACTCTCTCCGTATTAACGACCGTTTCAGAACCAGCGTTCAGATCATATGTTGCATTTCCAGTACCACCGGAAACAACTGTCGATATTTTAAAATTCTCAATATACGGAGCCTGGTCATATAGAATATAAAATGTATCCGAGCGTTCTACAGAACCCTGCACACCTAAAAAGGTAATTTTATTAAAACCCGGAAACAATGTAAGATTATTTGCGTTAAATTTGTTATTACCACTGCTGTCCGCTGTCACTGCAGTAGTGATTGACTTGGTTGCATCAGGTACCCATTTGCTTACCCCGCCATCCATAGTCGAATTTAACTGCTCCACTTTTACTTTCATTGTATCTTTGGATACAAAGGAGTAGGAGCCTGAAATACTAATCGTTGATGTCGTTGTTGTATAGGCATTACTTCTTGAAAGGAATGCTTTCCCCGTCACTTTATCGATCAAAGATAAAACGGAAGTTTCTCTCAGTGCCTTAATATCGGGTGTGAAATAAGTTGAATAGGCATTAGATCCCGTCGTGTCACCGTCCGCAGCCGAAGCAACGGCCCCACCGAATAGACCCTGTGGGAACAATGAGAGCACCATGGTGACCAACATGATCCAGACCAACGGCCGTTTCTTTTGTTGCATTACGTATCATCTCTCCTCTTTTTAAGTCAGTTACCGTTATTTATCGGCAAAAAGGTTCCAATTATTTAGTAAAAATCTCAAAAAAAACAAAAAAGCCCTATCCACATGGGATAAGACTTGGGGCTGAAATGATATTCAACAATAGCAGTAATCCTTATAAATCTATTTAAGATTTGGAACGAGTCTGCGGGTTCAGCTTGACACGCATACGCATCAGGAAGTTGATGACCGGTTTTCTCGTTTTGCTCACAAGACCAATGACCTCTGCACCCACTTGCAGGAAAAACATCATGATACAGATGACAACGAAGGTCACCCAGTTGGCTTCAAACATTGCTGCAGAGGACTGGATTATGGCCAGTACACCGAAGAAAGCAGCAATACCGTAAATAATCAACACCGTCTGACGGTGGCTGAATCCAAGCTCACGCAGGCAGTGATGCAAATGACCTTTGTCCGGTGAGAAGATCGGCTTCCGCTGTACCGCACGGCGAATAATCGCAAAGAGTGTATCCGACAGCGGCACGCCGATAATGATCAGCGGTGTAATGAAGGACACCACGGCAATCTGTTTGAAGCCGAGCATGGACAGCATAGCCAAGGAGAAACCAAGGAATAACGAGCCCGTATCCCCCATGAATATTTTCGCCGGATGGAAGTTAAAGAACAGGAAGCCGATAATGCTGCCCAGCAGCACCAGACACATCAGCGCAATCATCGTATTGCCCATCAGGAAAGACATCACTGCGATCGTACCAATGGCAATACCGGACACGCCAGCAGCCAGACCATCCAGTCCGTCAATCAGGTTAATGGCGTTGGTTACCCCAACAATCCAGAGGATTGTCAGCGGGATGGACACCCACGTTTCAAGTGAGGAATACGCATCCTGAAACGGAATGTTCACGAAGTCTACGCGAATGTTAAAACCGAAAACGACAACCGAAGCGGCCACAATCTGACCGAGCAGCTTCACTTTGGCAGACAATTCAAAACGGTCATCGAGTGCACCAATCAGTACAATAATGGTACCCCCAATCAGAAATGCACTGACAAAGCTCATATCCCTGGTGGTAAACCAGGAGGATACAAATGGAAGCAACGCTGCAACCGTAATGATAAAAGCCAGATAAATCCCGAGACCGCCCAGACGCGGCATAATCCGGGTATGCACCTTACGTGCGTTTGGCGTATCCATAGCGCCAATGCGGACTGCGAACTTTTTAACAAGCGGTGTCAGAGCTAATGCAAGTCCCATTGACACAAGAAATCCAATGATAAAGATCGCTACCATTTGAACATTCGACCCCCAATTATAATACCGTACAAAAATTATAAATCCCCTGTTCTCTTTTTCTTTCTATATATAAAAAAATGTTGTTTGTCACTGTTGATGAAAATCCGATATTGCACTTTTAACGGAGAGGGCAGAAATAACCTGTAGAAGCGCAGCGTTCGCATTTATCACCGAATTTCATCCTTGAGCAAGGATAAACAGAAATTTGGGCATAAGGGCGATCAGAAGGTTATTCTGACATCGGAGTGGTTATGTGCAACAAATCCGGTTTTGATGGAGTGGCACACGTGTGCCGGAATGAATTATACGCTGATCACCTGTGAAAAGCTATCTTCAATTTCTAGCAAAAACACGCATTTATCTCGTAATTACCTGTTTTTAACGGGCTTTTGTCACGTTTTCTTTGTCCCGCATCACTTTGATAACGAATTTCGGGAGCGCAAGCATACGTCCAGCACGGCTAGGCTCACGAAGCAAACGATAAAACCATTCCAGTCTCAGCTTCTGGAACAGCTTGGGTGCGCGTTTCATCTTGCCAGAGATGATATCAAAGCTGCCGCCAACCCCCATGGTAACGGGAACCTGCAGTTCATGCTTGTATTTGTGAATCCAGGGTTCTTGTGTATCAGCACCCCGAGCGACAAACAACAGATCCGGTGCCGCCTCTCGAATAGAAGCGACAACCTGCTCATCCTCAGAAGCACCAAAGAAACCGTCGCGATAACCCACAATACGAATAGCCGGATACTGCTGTTGTAACCGATCTGCGGTAGCTTGAATCACTTCAGGTGTGGAGCCAAGCAAGTACACGCCCCACCGATAGTTTTCTCCAACTCGAAGCAATTCATGTAACAGATCAAATCCTGGAACGCGCTCTGCTACTGGATCACCACAATAATTGGCTGCCCATACAACGCCGGTTCCGTCGGGAACAATCATATCGGCATCCTGCATGACCTGCATCATCGCCGGTTTCTCCAGTGCAGCCATAACCATAATCGGATTAGCTGTAATGATCTGATGCGGCTGTCTGGACAGCACGGCTTGTTCAAGCGCATCGACCGTTTCTGTCATCGTTAACTTGGAAAAAGGAATACCATAGATCGAAACGGTAGGAATAGATCCCGTTTGACTCATTGTTATCTCATCCTTTGCGGCCTAAATAGGTAATTATTTGCTTCGCAGGCTCTCTGGCCTCCTGCTTCAACGCCGTAATGCGCTCCTCATGCTGCTTCAGCCACTGTGAACGCTGATCCAGCAATCCAGCTACCTGCTCGGCAAGCTTGTCGCCATCCAATGAGCCGGTATCGCCCGCAGGTTCACTTTCCAGTCGAAGCAGGAATTGATCAATTTTGGGATCATACGAAATACCAACTGGTGGAACGTACTGGGAGGCTGCATAGATCAAACTGTGCAATCTCATACCGATCATCAGATCACATCGGCTTACTTCCTCCAGCATCAATTGAGGATCGGTGAGGTCCTCTGTGATACTGATCTCACTGCCTTTACGGGTTATATCACCGAGCATTTCCATAATAAAACGAGAGGCCTGTACATCGTCAGGAAGATGAAATGGCATGAAGCGCAGATGCACCGCCTTCTTCGCAGCCAGCTTCTTCAATCCGGCAGCAATAGCCGTCAGCTCCTTGCGATCCGCTTCCCAGAATCGAACAGACACGCCGATGACTGGAAGCTTGACATGCTTCACCTCGGAAGATCCTGAAGAAATAGCGTCCTGCTCCAACGTAGCATCAACGGCAGTAGCTACATCAGAAGCATCGTGGGTAGTTACAGTGCTGGTAGCACCAGCATCCTCAGCAGCAACATTGCGGTTTGCATCAGCAGCAGTACCTGTGGCAACAGCAGAAGGCACAGTGCCTTCGCTCAATACCGCTGTCTTCTCCGGCAACGGCAGTCCCATCACCGGATCAGGTACAACGTGAATCTGATTCCACTTCAGTCCCAGTCTGCGCAAATAATCCGCAGATTGCTCGTCCCGAACCGATACATACGTACAGGACTTGAATACCGATTTGATCATCGGGTTAAATATTTTACGATTCACCGGGCCAATGCCCTGAGCGTAGATAAATGTAGGCTTTTTCAACCACTGAGCCAGCTTGATCACACCCAGATAATAAGGGATGGACTTCAATCCCGTTGCATCCTGCAGCAGACTGCCGCCGCCGCTGATGAGTCCATCACTCTCCTTGAGCGCTTCACGAACCTCCTTCAGCTTCATCCTGTGCACAGCGCGAACGCCATACATGGAGCTTGTCCATGCGGGATCAATTGAGAGCACAATCGGTTCAATGGTCACATTGGAGCGCTGACTCTCTTCCTCCAATGCGGTCAGGATAGACTTCAGCACAGCCTCGTCTCCGCTATTGCGAAATCCGTAGTATCCTGAAATGACTAACTTTTTAGAAGTGGGGACCATTTTTTCCAACATCCTTCCGCAACTTGCCACACACCCACAGCGATGATACCAATGATCAAGCCAAGTCCGAGTCCCATCACACCACGAATCAGTGACAGAACAGCCGGTGTATGAATATGCGCAAATGTATCGACCATGGACAGCTGACCCATCGTAGCGATAATCAGCGCAAAGATGACTTTACGGTATTTCAAAGCGGCGAACACGCCAACGATAAACAGCGGGTGTCCCAGCACAAATTCTTTGAATCTCGGCCGCACTCCAAAGGTATCCTCCAGCGTTGTACGTAAGAACATCTCAAACGGCGTAACCGAGCCGGAGTTGCCTGTACGGCTCAAATAATAAAATCCAACAACAGCAGCAACCAAAGCTAGTCCAACCATCAGAACGTTAATTGGCATACGCAGCATATCCTTGATTTGTTTCACAGAGATAGAACCGGAGCCACGGTAGAACACAATGTAGAGCGCTACAAGCCCGATCGGGGCAAAATGCAGCAGGCTCACACCACGGAACTGGTTAATCACCAGACTGTACGTGATGTTATTCAACAACGCAATCACAAAAGGTACAGCTACAAATGAAAGAATTGAAGTTCTTACATACAACACAATAGTCTGTTTCAAACGGCGACCCGCAGGGGCATCCGGGTAACGAAGCTGCTGCGCATTAACGGTGCGAACTGCCAGCACCATCGCAATGGTTGGTGCGGATATAGCGGCCAGCAAGGCAATGGCCTGCTCTAACAGCATTGGCTTCAGCAGGAAGAGACCTGCGCTGCCCACCAATCCAAGCAGGAATGCAGCAATCGTGATTACAGGTACAAAATAAGAAATCATAAGTGATATCAAGGCGATTGCTCCAATGAGCGCAATCAGCTTCGCATAACGCTGAATGGACGAATCCTTCACCGTAAATGCTTCCGCTTGCCCAAGCTCAAAGCCGTGTTTGCCCATACGTTCAATCGCATGTCCCGGCTCACCGAGACTGTGGATCAGATTGTCAATCGGGTCCGTAATCGCCGCTTTGGACGTATTCCGGCTTGGCGAAGCGTTCATATAAATCATACGAATGTTACGGTCCTTCGTTGCCAGAACGAAACGGTCAGCAATCGTATCCACCGTCAGATTCGCATCTGCATCACTTAACGAGTACAGACGGGTTACGTTGTAATCAATTTTGTAAGCCAGCGTCTGGAATCCAGCCTGCGGCTTCTTGAGATTTTCAATGGCAGCCAGACCGATGTGATGTTTGTTCAGCAACTGAGCAAACTGTTCCAGGCTTTTCATCTCTGCATTATCATTGTACCCTTTGACTGCATCCCCATCAAACAGGATACGTGTCACACCATTCTCCTCGAAGAAGGTCAGCAAACGCTCCATTGATTGCTGGTTGTAAGGTACTGTGTCAGAGATACGAGGTAAAATATGAAATCCTTTATCACGCAGCATTTTCACTGCAACCGGATCGGGCTGCATGGGTTGCATGTTGGCATTCTCTGGTGGTGTCTGCAATATTAAGCCGCTGCGACCTTCATATTCCCAAGGTTCAACAGGAATCTGACGCTCAGCGAACGTTTGTTCAATGATAGGGGTGTAGGTCTTTGCGTTCTCTTCCGACGTGAACAACACGTATGTATAGTTCGCATTGGAAGGGATAATGCTTTTCGTCATATTCGCAATGTCTTGACCGGAGTACACCATTAAGCGACGTGTTTTCTTGAGCTCATCCAGCGTGCTCTCAAATACCGCCATTGTTGTCACGCCAGCCTCTTTCAGCCGCGCTGTTTGTTGATCAATAAAATCCTGGGGATGAGCCTGGTAAGCGGAAATATCCAGCAGTCCCCGATAGTTGAAGACCAGCTCCACTTTATTGGCCGAAGATTCTGTCTGCACCCGATCACGGATGACAGGAATGGAAGCTACCAAACCGATAATAACGATAAGCCACAACCACTTCCGGGAAGCATTATTCCATAAAAGCCATTTTTGACGCACTACATGTACCTCCTCAGTTGTTGGAACCGTAAACTTGTTCTTGCCCGCCCCCGAAGGGGGTTAGTCTCAGCATGTGTTAACATGCTCTCTTATATGCCAGCACACTTGCACTTTTATTTCAAAGAAAAGCCCCTCCGCCAACCAACCTTACGGTGCGGAGAGGCCTTCTCATCTTGTTATTGCAATACGCTTGATTTTATTGTGCGTCTACACGAGACATCACGGCTGATGCCAAACGCTCTACGCGACCCTCTGCATCGCTCAGGCTCTCGCCACGGACAGCAAAGTAGACTTTGATCTTGGGTTCTGTACCAGAAGGACGCAGGCAGAACCATGAACCGTCTGCCAAAATAAATTTCAGCACGTTCTCCTTCGGCAGCCCGTCCAGACCCAGGGAATAATCCAGCACATCCTGCACGGCGATGCCGGCAACCTCCTGTGGCGGATTACTGCGCCAGTCGGTCATTTTCGCCTGAATCTGCGCTACGCCGTCTTTGCCCTTGAGTGTGCGGGACTCCAGCTTCTCCAGGAAGTAGCCGAACTGGCTGTACAGCTCCTGCAGCACATCATAGAGTGTTTTGCCTTGGCTCTTGTAATAAGCAGCCGCTTCAGCAATCAGCATCGAGGCAAGCACTGCATCCTTATCACGGGCATAATTGCCGGAAAGGTAGCCATAACTCTCTTCATATCCGAAGAGGAAGGTATGACTTCCGGTTGCTTCGAACTGGTTCATTTTTTCACCAATATATTTGAAGCCAGTCAGGGTGTTCATCACTTCTGCACCGTAATGCTGAGCAATCACTGCACCCATCTCACTTGTTACGATCGTTTTGATTACAGCACCGTTACTAGGCAGCGTACCTGTCTCCTGAAGACGGCTCAGCAGATAATGTACCATAATGGCACCAGATTGGTTGCCGGACAAGACGAAATATTTGCCATCCTTGTCTTTCACAACCGCGCCCATGCGGTCCGCATCCGGGTCTGTACCAATCAGAATGTCTGCTCCAACGGATTCACCCAGCTTCATCGCCAGCGTGAACGCCTCGCGCTCTTCCGGGTTCGGAGATTTTACTGTGGAGAATTCGGCATCCGGCTGCTCCTGCTCGGCAACGATATACAGCTGCTCGAATCCGATCTGCTCCAGTACGCGGCGAACCGGAAGGTTGCCTGTGCCGTGCAGCGGGGTATATACGATTTTGAAGTCACGACCGATGCCGGATTGAATCAGCTCACGGCTCAGACTGCGGCTTGCTACGGTGTCTACAAAAGCTTGATCTTCTGCTTCACCAAGCCAGATCAACAGACCTTGTGCTTCGGCTTCTTCACGCGTCAGCTTTTTCACATCAGCCAGAGAAGGCACCTCTTGAATATATTGAATAACCTTCTCTGCCTCATGCGGAACCAGCTGACCGCCTTCGTGGTTGTACACTTTGTATCCATTATACTCCGGCGGGTTATGGCTCGCCGTTACAACGATTCCCCCGGTGGCATGCAGATGGCGCACACTGAAGGATAGCTGCGGTGTCGAGCGCAGGGATGGATACAGCTTGGCTACGATGCCATTAGCCGCCAGTACAAGCGCCGCATCCAGCGAGAATTCAGGTGAGAAGTGACGGGAATCGTGAGCGATGACCACCGAAGGCTTGCCTTCCTTGTCCCCATGCTGCTCCAGCAAATATCGGGCAAAGCCTTGTGTTGCACGGCCGACCGTATATTTGTTCATCCGGTTGCTGCCGGCACCAATCACACCACGCAATCCACCTGTACCAAACTCCAGATTTCTGTAGAAACGCTCCTCCAGCTCTTTGGGTTGATCCTTCAGATCACGAAGCTCCTGCTTCGTTGCTTCATCAATAGAAGCATCCTCCAACCATTGCTGCAACGTCTCGGCTGCTGCTGCGCTTAACTGTTCCATATCCAATAAGCCCCTTCCGTCTATATAAAATTCTGTGACCAGCGTAGCTGCGCTGCATAGTCATAAGTTGAACTAAAGAAATTCACACGTACACTCGGACGACAAAGCAACCTGTATAGTCGCCGTTTATGTGAAAATACATTGCACAGCCTATAGGTATCCTCTATGCCTATGTAATCAGCTAGGGTCTGACAGTGCAAACATAATCTCGCCTTCAGCAACGACCTTGTCGTTGATGCGAGCTGTTGCTTGTCCTTTGCCAATAGAGCCCTTCAGACGTGTGATCTCCACCTCGAGGATCAATGTATCTCCAGGCACAACTTGTCCCCGGAAACGGAAGTTATCCAGTCCCGCCAAAAAGCCGATTTTGCCTTTGTTTGCTTCGAGATTAAGCATCGCTGCTGCACCAACCTGAGCCAAAGCTTCCGTAATCAGTACACCTGGCATTACCGGGTATTCCGGGAAATGACCTACGAAGAACGGTTCATTAATCGTTACATTTTTCAAACCAACAGCACGCTTGCCATCCTCCATCTCCAGAATGCGATCCACCAGCAGGAACGGTGGGCGATGCGGGATAATGGACTGAATTTGTTTGATATCTAGCACAATATAATCTCCTCTCGGGGTGTTTATACGAGGGCTCTCCATCATAAAGTTTTCAGGTACTCACTGAGGTCGTTCCGGTAACAGATCGTTCGATGATCGCCATTGTCCCTGAATTTTCCTGATCCCATCTTCAATGGGTAAAATTCCGGGACAAACGCGAACGCTTCGCTTCGTTTGAACGTTTCGTTTCCCTTCACTTACTGTAGTGCGTAAACCATTAACCTAGCATGATCAAGTCGAGCCTCATATAAATGGTTTTCATTTGCATTTGCATTTTCGTTTTCATTGTATGAAATGCGGTTTAAGGGTTAACACTAGTTATATCCTTCATGACTGCAGTAGTGAAGGTTGAGATAAGGGGTCTCTCTTCGCGATGACAGCAAGTCTATCGCAGGGGAGGCCTCTTCTGACGTTACACATCCTCCATCACTAAGCCGTTCTCAACACCAATCATTATACTGTTTTCAACACCAAAAAGAAAACTCCTGCCTGTGCAGGAGTTTTCGCTGAACTCGTTATCTTATGGAGCAAATACCAGATCATAGACATGCTTCCATGTACTCCATTGCCATATGGAACCGATATCCTGTTTGCCCAGCACCACATATCCAGCGACCATTCCGCCAGCGAGGGCAAGAACAAGCAGAATCGGAATAAGGAACCATCTCGCGATGCGCCACCAGCTCTTCTTTTTCTTCTTGACTTCCTTCTGTTCCGGCTTGCTGTTCTGCTGCTGTGTTTCTGTCATCCCATTCACCTTTATGCTCTCATATTATTGGCAAGACCCGCCATGGAATCACTGGACGTCAGCGCCCGTGCCGCTAGTTGATATGTCCGCTGTCCTTGCATGAGCAGTGCCATCTCCTGTGTCATATCTACATTGGACTGCTCAAGGAAACCTGTGCGAATCGACGCCTGAGGCTCACGTGTTGCCGCATTAGCCCCAAACACATCGTTCTCGGTTAATCCTGCGTCCAATCCAAACAGATTATCTGACAGCTGTACTAGCCCATCAGGACGCTCTACATCCACCATTTGCAGTTGTCCAGCAATGACAGCATTCGCTGCATTAGGCTGGCGCACCAGAAAATTGCCTTTCTCATCAAAAGCAACTGTGCTATTTCTGGAAGCCGTAATCGGCTGTCCTTGACGATTGAGTGCAAAATAACCTTGGTCATTCACGAGCACCATCTGGTCCTGGGCGTTAGGACGCATATCCGGCACAAAATGAAACGCACCCTGACGTGTCCACATCTTCTGACCGTTAGCCTCTACAGCAAACAGCGCATCACCTTCAATAGCCAGGTCTGTCGGATTCCCTGTCTCCTTCATGCTCCCCTGGGACATATCTCTGGTGAGATTGACCAGCCGGGCACCAAAGCCCAAGTTATATCCCATTGGCGTCGAGCGTCCATCCTGCTTGTACTTGTCATCCTGCTGCTGCACACGAGTCAGCACATCCTCAAAGCTTGCCTGCTTGCTCTTATAGCCTGCCGTATTCACATTAGCAATATTATCGGAAATGACATCCAGCCGCTGCTGAATCGCGGTCATGGACACCTTGGCACTAATCATGGAATTGTTCATGCGATAGTCTAACCTCCCCTGTGTGCTTCGCAAAGGGCATACAGCCCATCGCTATACAGTTATATCAATCTGCTGCCAAGCGTTTATACACGGCCAACTTCATTAACGGCTTTATCCAAACTACGGTCGTAGAACTGAACAACCTTCTGGTTCGCTTCATAGGCACGGAACGCAGCGTTCATGTCCACAGTCGCCTGAGAAGCATCCACATTGGAGCCTTCCAGATATCCCTGATGAATCTGCACATTATCGGTAGCAGCCATCGCACGTGCAGTTGCACCCGCATCCTCATTCAGGCTAAAGTTACCGTCTCCCTGACGCACCAGCTGGTTCGGCTGGTCAATAATGTTGATGCCGAGCGTAACCCCTGTTGGTACACCCGTATCAGCATTCACAAGGCGGCCCTGCTCATCCACTTTAAATTTCTCTACAGCGCCTGTCAATACAATGGGTTGACCGTTGCTATCCAGCACTTGAGCGCCAGTGGAACTAAGCAATTGACCTGTTCCGTTCACATCCAGATGACCATCACGTGTATAACGTGTGTCGCCGTTCGCATCTCGAACTGTAAAATACGCCTGGGGCTGATAGATTACGGTTCCGTCTGCCCGTACAAATTTGCCGGAAGCATCAAACTGCACAGGCTGTCTTGTCTGCGGATCATTTACACTCAGATTCGAGGAGATTGCAAAATCACTTTTGCGCTTCGTTTCCATGAGAGCACCCTGAACATTCATCGACAAGCTTTCTTCAGCAAATACACCCGAGTTCAGCTTGCCCAGCCGCTTAGTAGGCAGGTTGGCACCCCCGCCGGTTAACGTAATGAGCATTTCCGGGAAAGCACGGTTTACACTGTTCACCTGTTTATATCCCGTTGTGTTCATATTGACGATATTTTGTGTCGCTGTGTCATGGCGGCGCTGCTCTGTAATCATCCCCGAAGCAGCAGTGTACAGACCTCTTAACATGAATGAACCCCTCTCCTCAAACGGTTGTCCTGCAACGCAGACCGCTGTTTGTCCGTTCTGTTCACCCGAAGGTAAACCTGTTGCTATATATATCGGCAGACTAGAACTTTTTCTTAACGACCTGATCCAAATTATTCAGCATAATGCCTGTGCCTTTAACCACACAGTGCATGGGGTCCTCTGCAACCCATACCGGTACATGCAATTCATTCGATAACAGCTCGTCCAGTCCGTTCAGCAATGCGCCTCCACCCGTCAGAACAACCCCACGGTCAATGATATCCGCAGACAGCTCAGGCGGTGTGCGCTCCAGTACCGATTTGGCGGCAGCGATAATAGATTGCACGGAATCCCATAGCGCTTCCTGTATTTCATTTGCCGACACAGTTACGGTCACAGGCAGACCTGTTACCATATCCCGACCGCGAATGTCCATCTCGGCCTTGTGTGCAGCCGCATTCACGGTACCAATCGCGATTTTGATATCCTCTGCTGTGCGTTCCCCGATCATGAGCTTGTATTTTGCTTTGATAAACTTGGTAATGGCTTCGTCGAACTTGTCCCCTGCAACTTTAATAGAAGAGGCGGTGACTACGTCGCCCATAGACAGGACTGCAACGTCAGTCGTTCCGCCGCCGATATCCACGACCATATTACCACTCGGCTGAAAAATATCCATGCCCGCACCGATGGCTGCCGCTTTCGGCTCTTCTTCCAGAAATACTTCTTTGGCACCGCTGCGCTCGGCCGCTTCACGGATGGCCTTCTGTTCTACGGAAGTAATATTCGTAGGTGCACAGATCAAAATGCGCGGGTGGCTGTACCAGCTTCTTGCCCCTACACGATTAATGAAATGTCTCAGCATCGCTTCCGTAATCTCAAAGTCCGCAATAACGCCGTCGCGCAGCGGTCTGATGGCAACAATGTTACCCGGCGTACGCCCTACCATACGACGCGCCTCTTCCCCGACAGCAAGGACCCGCTTCGTATCGCTTTCAATGGTCACGACAGAAGGTTCATTGAGAACAACTCCGCTTCCTTTCACGTGAATAAGCACGTTCGCCGTGCCAAGATCAATACCGATATCCTTGCTAAACATAAAAGAGCCCCCAAAGTGATATTATTTGGTCAGCGTATCCTGTGAAAAAGAGTGTCTTATCACGTCACCGCTCGTTCGACAAAGTGCAACATATATATGTAAAAATCGGGCTGATAAGATGTCATAATTCGATCCTGTACCAGCTTTTAACATATCATACTTCAGGGGAGGGATTCAATCCATGCTGTGAGCTTTTTGGCCTAGTTCTTGAAGAATATGCTTATGATTTAGCGGAAGCCAGCACCTCACGTTTTTTACCACTCGTTTTTTTGTACTTGATTTTGGTCGCCTCACCGCCCCGCAAATGACGGATCGACTTGTGGTACTCGAGAATGTGTTTGACCTGGTCAGCAAGATCAGGGTTAATTTCCGGTAACCGCTCCGTCAGATCCTTATGCACAGTACTCTTTGATACGCCGAACTCTTTGGCAATGGTACGGACCGTATTTCTCGTCTCAACAATGCATCGACCAATTTTGATGGTCCGTTCCTTGATGTAATCGTGCACGCTCCCGCCTCCCTACTGTGTGGATAGTTTGGTACATTATATGAGGAGCATGCCTATATATTCGCGGTTTAAAGGTGTGACAAGCTTCGAAGGTCCCATTATTTTCTGAAAAACATAAAAAAAGCAGAGGTTATACACCCCTGCTCATACGGTTGCTGCGGTAAAAATCATTTATTTTTCCGGAAGATATCCTTGCGGGTTCACAGGCTGACCATCTTCATACACTTCAAAGTGAAGGTGGTTCCCCAGGTTTTTGCCAAGCTCACTCACACCAGCAGATGCAATCGCATCCCCTTGCTTCACTTCATCATCCTGTTTTACTTTGACGTCCGCAAGGCTCTGATATACCGTCTTCAGGTTATCGCCGTGAGTAATTTCCACCACTTGACCTGTGAGCGGGTTCTGCTCAACACGTGTAACTTTGCCGCTGAGTGCTGCTTTGACTTCAAATGTCTTGTTATCCCCACGAGCCAGATCCACGCCTGTGTTTGGAATAAATGTATCATTGTACTGCACCATTGCCGCCTCATGTTCCTCGCTGGAAGCTTCGTTATCGTAGAAAGGCTTCACAACTGAAATTTCAGAAGGGGATGATACGGGCCATACGAAATTTTCCGACTTTGCAACCACTTCCACACTTTCCTCGCCACCTGTTGTCGTTCCCCCGTTAATCGCTGCGCCTGTTTCTACTGATTCTTTAGCAGAGTCCGGGTTGAGCGCCTTGTCGCCTGTTCCCTGATAGACCCACACTAGAGTTAGTATAATGCCTGCTGCTGCGATGTAAACTGCCGGGAAAACCCAACGTTTGGACATTGCTTTTCTCCATGAAGAGGGCTGTGCTGCCGGTACTCCTTGCGTTGTTTTAGGAGTTTCTTCCTGGACTGTTTTTTTGTTGTTTTGTTCATTCATCTTGATCACCTCAGTAACAAGTGTTACCGGGTACAACTCTTTTATACACGCGCGACTCTAAAAATTTTCATGCCGCTTTCAAAGAGTGCTATATATGTTATGCTCTCACTTTACACATAATATAGCCGAATCTCGAAATAACCGAATCTCGAACGTTACGGAATGGGAGGGAGGTAGAGAAACATCATACTTACTCCCCCTGCTTTGAGGCTAGCATCTTGGATGCCTGTCCAAAAGAGATTCCTGTGTAATAGTGCTTCAGTATTTCAGTAGCGGTGTGTCCCTCTTGTGCCATGCCATTCGCACCCCACTGACTCATCCCCACCCCATGACCGTATCCATACGTCGTGATCTGTACCTCGTCACCCTCTACCTGCCAGCTGAACTGGCTGGATCTCAAGCCGAGCAGCTTGCGGACCTCCGGGCCGCTGAACGTTTCACCTGCGATCTGCATCTCTTTAATTCGATGACCCTGCGTAGTAGAGACTACCTTCATCCATGAACCACTCTGCTGTACACTTGCTGGAATACTATCCAGATTCAATTTTTGCAAAATTTCACTGCGCTTCATCGTAACCGTTTCTTTGAAGCCTGGTGCCAGCTGTTTATCCCACGGACTATCCACACTTTTCAAATACGGCACCACGCTGCCCCACACGTCCTCTGCATTCTCTGTATAACCATTGCTGGTGGAAAAGAAAGAGGCAGTAATCGCCCGGCCATCATAGGTCATAACAGCATCGCGGCTTTCGCGAACCGCCCGCTGCAGCTTCTCCCACTCCTTCACTTTGCCCAGCCTGGTCCACTCTGCCTTCACTTGATCTGGTGGAATGAATACCTGATGACTTATCGTATCCGTAACATCTGCCGCACCAGAGGGCACGCCACTTGTATCGTTCGCAGCCAGCCTTCTTACGATAAAGGTGCGGGCCGCAATGGCTTGAGCCTTTAGTGCTTCCAGCTTGAATTCTGCTGGCATCTCCGCTGCAACAACCCCGGTCACATAGTCCTCCAGTGGCAGTTTCATCGTTGTATTTGCAGCTGACAAGTATACACGCACATTCGGTTCGGTATAGGCTGCAGACACGGCTGGCGCAGGAACCTGAGTACGTCCGCCTGCGGAGCTTACACCCGATGAAGAGGGCACAGAGTTAACCTGTCCGCCCGTTCGTGGCCAGACCAGAATGACGGGGATTGCTAACGCCAGCACGAGCAGTACAGATACTGCTGCTGCAGGCTGCCAGCGTCCGGGGTTACGTCCCCAGCGCTTGCGACCAAAAGCGCGCATACGGCGCTTTTTCACCTTCTGGAACGCATCAAATTCAATGACAGGCGTGTGCACCTGCTGTTCAGCACGCTGCTTCATTCCTGTCGCAGGAGTATGCCCCGTTGAGAGAGGTACGCCCCCGGAACGATTCGTCTTCACCATCTGGACCGTTGAGCTTCTTTCCTTCACTGGAGCGCAAGATATAGCTAAAGGTGGAACGGGCTTGTCTTTCTCCACATTCAAAGCAGGGCTCTCCTCCAAATCCTGCATCCCCGATCGCGGGACAACAGGTATCTTCACCTGTACACGAGCTTCTTTCATCTAAGCTAACCCTCCGTTATGCATCACCGGATTGTGCCCGGTTTTTCTTTTGTCTAATCCATAGTTTAAGGTATGAGTTTGCTTGATCTGATAGAACCAGGTTTGAGAGAAACGAGAGCTTTGTGGAAGGATTCAACTAACCTTGCCCATAATATACCAACACCCTCTAATCACTACTGTAGCGCCTTTCCCACAGCACCTCCTCACCGAAAGACACTTCGCAAATACCCTCTCAGTTTGTTCAGAATCCGTACAGAATTGTCAGTTATACTATATAAGTTAGGACCAGCTATTAATAGAATCAGGTCCTTAGCGGACGAGCTTTTCTTATATTACATCGGAAAATAAAAGCACAAAAAAGCTAAGCACAGAGGCTTAGCTTATAACGATTCCAGTATTCATCTTCACACGTATCCGCAATCCACATTGCTGTGGCCATACGAGTAATACTTGTTAGCCTGATGATCGTTTGCAGACCAGACCCTTAACTATCGTTAACAGATCAGGTAAACAGACTGTTTACACCCAAGTCGGCTGTACTTTGAACATTGTTGCTTCTTCAACCTTCTCGCTAGGTGCTTTGGATGCATCCAGCTTAGGCTCTTCCACTGAAATGCGGTAAATATCTGCACCCAAACCATTCAGCTTCTCTGCCAGATGTACGTAACCACGGTCGATGTGATGCACACCGCCAACCTCGGTCGTACCTTCAGCTACCAAGCCAGCAATGATCAGAGCAGCTCCTGCACGCAAGTCTGTAGCTGTCACCTTGGCACCCTTCAGCTTGGCATTGCCCGTAATGATGGACGAACGTCCCTCAACTTTGATCTCCGCATTCATCAACTGGAACTCGTCAACGTGCATGAAGCGGTTCTCAAACACCGTCTCCGTTACTACGCTGGTTCCCTCGGATGCGAGCAGCAAAGCCATCATCTGCGATTGCATATCTGTCGGGAAACCTGGGTATGGTAATGTTTTGACGTCTACCGCCTTGAGAGGACGGTCCGCAATAACACGTACACCGTTCTCGTCCGGCTGTACCGTTACACCCATCTCTTCCAGCTTGGCAATAACAGAACCCAGATGATCGGAGATTGCACCTTCAACATAAACGTCTCCACCGGAAATTGCAGCTGCGGCCATATATGTGCCTGCTTCAATGCGATCCGGGATGACCGTATGTTTGACACCAGACAGCTTTTCCACACCTTCAATGCGGATCACACCTGTGCCTGCGCCGCGAACTTTCGCTCCCATTCCGTTAAGGAAGTTAGCCAGATCAACGATCTCAGGTTCCTTGGCAGCATTCTCCAGCACTGTTACACCTTCAGCCAAAGTTGCAGCCATCATAATATTTTGAGTGGCACCTACGGAAGCCACATCCAGATAAATTTTTGCACCGCGCAGCCGCCCTTGGCTACGTGCTTCGATATAACCCTGGCCCAAGCTGATCTCGGCTCCCATGGCTTCAAACCCTTTGAGGTGCTGATCAATCGGTCTTGTACCGATCGCACATCCTCCAGGCAATGAGATTCTTGTTTGACCCAAACGCGTCAACAAAGGCCCCATGACCAGAAAAGACGCCCGCATCTTACTAACCCATTCATACGGGGCTTCACAAGAAGTCAGATTCTCCGCATTCACAGTAATCACTTCGTCCCGGTATGTAACTCCCGCTCCCAGCGATTCCAACACTTTGTTAATCGTCATCACATCGTCTAGAGGAGGTGCGTCAATAATAACGCTTTGTCCTTCTTCCCCTAAGAGAGAGGCAGCGATGATCGGAAGAACAGAATTTTTAGCGCCGCTAACTTTGACACTTCCGGTCAATCTTTTGCCACCGCGGACGATAAATTTGCTCATCATGGTTCCCTCCGCGCTTTTATTCCCTTTTCCTCATTCCGGAATACGTAAGCCCCACTGTGTTAGAAAGGACTGTTGCTGTGTGTGGAATTTCGACATATTCTGGCATGGTTGCTCAGATGTCTGTTCAGAAAAGAATTGGTTTGTATAATTCATGATCAATGATACCTTGCATAGTGCTCTGTTCATGCTGCTCCATAGCTTGTAAAACATCATACAGCCCTGCAAAGCATCAAAACAGACCAAATGGGATGATTTTTAGCCGGTTGTTACCGGGTATCCCCTTTATAACTTGCATAATTAAAGAAAAATTGTGAATTCCCTAACTTCCATCATAACATTGTTGAATTAAACGATACAAGCATTTTTACATAAAACATTGAAAATCCATCCAAATAATTGTTCACATTTCTTTCTTATTTTCTGGATCGCCAACTCATACTCTAATTGTTAACACAATTAATCGATGTTATTCGACATTGAGCCGCTTGAAGAACCTAACAGATGATTAACCAACCATCTCAACATTAAAACAAATTTTTGAGCATTTGTGTCCATGACAAGTAGTCAATGACAAAGCCAGCCACGGCATGCCCCAAAATAATGGCGAGCAGCAAATGCAGTAGTCTTCCCTGAGCACCTCTTGGTTGTCTGATGACCAAATCCAATTTCAGATTCTGCAACGCCCACCAGGAAATCGCTATACATAAAAGAGAGACTAACATTGAGATCAAGCTGTTCGTGCTCAAAGTCTGGTTCACCTGGTTCGCCAGATCATTAACCATACCTTCTTACCTCCACCTCGATTGTTGCAGCGATTCAGCATATCATATGCCCAACACCCATAACATGTTAGTAGATGGAGTGTTCGGAGCACGAATGCCGTTTCAGCTGTCAGTTTTACTCCTGGATTGCAGGATCATCTGCTGACTCTAAGGAATATAGGCTGTTTCACTATCTTTTGTCAATTACATTGATTTCCACTTCAAAAATATTTTAATTTTAATTGATGAGGATTGGGTAACTAAACCGACATAAAAGAACGTTATATCCATTTCGATTCTGTCATTTCCTCGGAAATAATTCAACTTATTCTCGTAAAAATGGTTCTATTAGCGGCATATGCCTATACTCCTTTAGTCCTACATGTTATTCATCCCAAAAGAGAACGGTGAATGCTGCGAAATGAAACTTTTCATACTATATAAAGAGACACACCTCTAACCTTCATATTCAGGAATCGCTACAAAAAGTAAAAGAACCCGGCAGACTGTGTCGCCGGGCTCCATAAATCACATTATTTGCCGTATACATTGATCCGGTTAACCGCTTTTTGCAAAGCAATCTCTGCACGGCGGTGATCAAAGTGGTCCTGATTGCTTTGGCTGGCAAGCCGGCGTTCTGCCCGCTCTTTAGCCGCACGCGCACGATCCACATCAATGCTTTCCGGGAATTCGGCACTCTCTGCAAGTACAACAACCTTATCTTTGCGGACTTCGATAAAGCCGCCGCCGATGGCAACCTGCTTGTTATCTTTTCCGTTTTTGATAATGATCGGTGCAATTTTCAATGGGGTTACCATCGGAATATGTCCTGGCAAAATACCAAGTTCCCCGTCAACCCCGGTAGCGATAATGCTATCCACCTGCTGTGAATAGACAAGACGCTCAGGCGTTACAATCTCCAACAAAAAGGTGCTCAATTCCATCCCTCCTGAAACTATCCGAAGGATAGCTCGCTTCATAAGGACAATCCTGGACTCAGATTATACCAGTGTTTTTGCTTTCTCCACTGCCTCTTCAATGGTGCCCACGAAGAGGAATGCTGCTTCCGGCAGATCGTCATGCTTGCCTTCGAGAATCTCTTTAAAGCTGCGCACCGTTTCTTTAACCGGAACGTATTTACCCGGAATACCGTTAAATGCTTCAGCAACGTGGAAAGGCTGGGACAAGAAACGTTGAATTTTACGCGCACGATAAACGAGCGCTCTATCTTCTTCACTGAGCTCGTCCATACCCAAGATCGCGATGATATCTTGAAGCTCGTTATAACGAGCCAAGATACGTTTAACGCCTTGAGCAACGTTGTAGTGTTCCTCACCTACAACTTCAGGAGCAAGGATACGGGAGCTGGATGCGAGTGGATCTACCGCTGGGTAGATACCCATCTCGGAGATTTTACGCTCCAGGTTCGTTGTTGCATCCAAGTGAGCAAATGTCGTTGCAGGAGCCGGGTCAGTATAGTCATCCGCAGGTACGTAGATCGCCTGAATGGATGTAACCGATCCTTTTTTGGTAGAAGTGATACGCTCTTGCAATTGACCCATCTCTGTAGCCAGCGTAGGCTGGTAACCTACCGCAGAAGGCATACGTCCAAGCAAGGCGGATACTTCTGAACCCGCTTGAGTGAAACGGAAGATGTTATCAATAAAGAGCAACACGTCACGGCCTTCTTCATCACGGAAATATTCCGCCATAGTCAGACCCGTGAGGGCTACACGAAGACGTGCGCCTGGTGGCTCATTCATTTGTCCGAAGACCATTGCTGTTTTGTTGATAACGCCGGAATCACTCATCTCGTGATACAAGTCGTTACCTTCACGTGTACGCTCACCAACACCGGCAAATACGGAGATACCGCCGTGCTCTTGCGCAATGTTGTTGATCAGTTCTTGAATGGTTACCGTTTTACCTACACCGGCACCACCGAACAGACCAATTTTCCCCCCCTTGGCATAAGGAGCCAGCAAGTCGATAACCTTGATCCCTGTTTCAAGCATTTCTGCTTGAGTGGTCAATTCATCGAATGAAGGAGCAGAGCGGTGAATCGGGTTTTTCACTTCGGTTTTCACTTCACCATTCGTATCAATCGCTTCACCCAGCACGTTAAATACACGGCCCAGTGTAGCTTCACCTACAGGTACAGAGATCGGAGCACCTGTATCCACTGCTTCCAGACCACGTACGAGACCGTCCGTGGAAGACATCGCGATACAGCGAACACGATTGTCACCCAGATGTTTGGAAGCTTCAAGCGTAAGGTCGATTGAAACGCCGCTCTCATTCTGCGTTTTAATCGTAATGGCATTGAGGATTTCCGGCAGACCGCCGCGATCAAACTCGACGTCAACAACCGGACCCATGATGCTCACAACGCGTCCTTTGTTCATCTTAACGTTCCCCTCCTACAAGCCTGCTACTTTTTGCATGAAATGAGTTATCTCATTATGTGCATTGCAAGCTTTCATATATAAACACGTACATTCATAACCGTTCATAGCCAGTTTTCACCGCGTAAAACGTCCGTTCCGTTAACCTTGTGCATTAGCTCCCGCTACGATCTCCGTAATCTCCTGCGTGATCGCCGCTTGACGTGCTCGGTTATACGTCAATGACAGATCATTAATAAGCTTGGACGCATTTTTGGTCGCATTGCCCATGGCTGTCATTTTCGCACCGAGTTCACTCGCCTTGCCATCCAGAAGAGCTCCGTAGATCAGGGTTTCTGCATAACGAGGCAACAGTACCTCAAGCACGGCTTCAGGAGACGGCTCATACTCGTAGCTGGCAGTCAAACCTTCAGAAGCAGATACCTCTGGTGTTTCCATTGGAAGAAGACGCTCCACCGTAGGAATCTGAGTCAACGCATTCACAAAGCGGTTATAGCAAATGAATACTTCATCAAACTCAGCAAGCTCATAACCGTGTACAGCTTCGTGTGCAATGGACTTGATATCTGCAAATTCAGGTGAATCGGATAGGTCAGTTGTGTTGGACACCATATCCATCTCACGTCTTCTGAAGTAGTCACGACCTTTACGGCCAATGACGTACAGAGCGTAATCATTTTTGGAGTTATGCTTTTCCTTCAGTGTCTGATTCACCAAACGCAGGATGTTCGCATTGTATCCACCCGCCAGACCACGATCCGATGTAATTACAAGATAAGCTGTCTTCTTAACGGGACGGCTTTCCAGCATCGGATGTTTAATGCCCTTTGTGCTTGTAGCAATGCTCGCTACAACCTCTTTCAGTTTTTCTGAATAAGGTCGTGCTGCTTCAGCCTTTTCCTGTGCTTTACGCAGCTTGGCTGCCGCAACCATTTCCATTGCTTTGGTGATCTGCTTTGTACTTTGCACACTTTTAATTTGCCGCTTGATTTCGCGCATGCCTTTTGCCATGATTTCACCACCTTAAAGTTTTGACAACGTCAAAACTACTTCGTAAGCATATACCGAACTTTGGCAAAGCCAAAGTTACTTCGTAAGCTTCTGTAGACTTCAATTGAAATCGCACATGCAGACATGCGGAATCGTATGCCAACTCCGCAGCCGCATTGATCTATTAATGTGAGGCAGCGAAACTTTTTCTGAACTGCTCAATCGCAGCTTTCAATGCGGTTTCGTTGTCCCCAGTCAAGTCTTTGTTATCCACGATGGATTGAAGAATTTCCGGTTTGGAACTTACCATGAACGCGAGGAATTCACGCTCAAAACGAGTTACATCACCTGTTGGAATCTCATCCAAGTATCCTTTAACTGCAGTGTACAAGCTGACAACCTGTTGTTCTACAGGCAACGGCTGGTTAACACCTTGTTTCAGGATTTCCATCATGCGGGCACCACGATTCAGGCGAGCCTGAGTGGATTTATCCAGGTCAGAACCAAATTGGGAGAACGCCTGCAACTCACGATATTGAGCGAGGTCCAAACGCAGGGAACCTGCAACCTTTTTCATCGCTTTGATCTGTGCAGAACCGCCGACACGAGATACCGAGATACCTACGTTAATCGCTGGACGTTGTCCGGCGTTAAAGAGATCGGACTCCAAGAAGATTTGACCATCTGTGATAGAGATTACGTTTGTTGGAATGTATGCAGATACGTCCGAAGCCTGTGTTTCAATGAATGGCAGAGCGGTTAAAGAACCACCACCAAGTTCATCGTTCAGCTTCGCAGCGCGCTCCAGCAAACGGGAGTGCAGATAGAATACGTCACCCGGATATGCCTCACGGCCCGGAGGACGGCGAAGCAGCAAGGACAATTCACGATATGCTGCCGCTTGTTTAGTCAAGTCATCATATACTACGAGCACGTGCTCGCCTTTGTACATGAAGTACTCACCCATGGAGCAACCGGAGTATGGTGCAATGTAAAGCAGCGGTGACGGATCGGAAGCCGATGCCGTTACGACGATCGTATATTCCATCGCCCCTCTGCGACGCAGCGTTTCTACGACTTGTGCTACGGTAGATTGCTTCTGACCGATGGCTACGTAGATACATTTCATTCCACTGCCTTTTTGGTTCAGGATCGCATCAATTGCGATGGAGGTTTTACCTGTTTGACGGTCACCGATGATCAACTCACGTTGACCACGACCGATTGGAACCATTGCATCAATCGCTTTGATCCCTGTTTGCATCGGCTCATGAACCGATTTACGATCCATAACGCCAGGTGCTTTACCTTCAACCGGACGGAATTCCGTTGTAGCGAGTGGCCCTTTGCCATCCACTGGAATACCGAGCGGGTTCACAACGCGACCAATCAATGCTTCGCCAACTGGCACTTGCATGATTTGACCTGTACGTTTCACTTGGTCGCCTTCACGGATATCCGAGTAAGGTCCCAGGATAACGACACCGACATTGCTCTCTTCAACGTTCATGGCAAGACCCATTACACCGCTTGGGAACTCAACCAACTCGTTGGACATGACATTCTCGAGTCCGTATACACGGGCAATCCCGTCACCAACCTCGATAACTGTACCAACTTCGACTACATCAATATCGGTCTTGTATTGTTCGATCTGGCTCTTAATTAATGTACTGATTTCTTCTGGCTTGATACTCAAGTGTCCTCACCCCAATCTACTGTACTCGTCTGTTAAAAGACTGCTCAAGACGCTCCAGCTTGCCAGCCAAGCTGCCGTCATAGATCGTATCGCCAATGGCGACTTTCAATCCGCCCAGCAGAGCAGGATCGACAATGTTCTCGATACGAATCTTTTTATTCACACGGCTGCCGAATTCACGCGCCACCGCTTCTTTTTCTTCTTCGTTCAATGCATATGTCGAGTATACGTGAGCATCGGCAATTCCCAGGGAATCTCCTTCAATCTTCACATAATCACTCAACAACTCTTCCAGCAACTCCACACGGCCACGCTCAATGAGGAGCTGAACCGTGCGCAGAACAGGCTCCGACACTTTGCCGTCAAGACTTGTATGAATCACTGTTCGTTTGGCTTCATCCGAGATATTAGGAGATACGATAAATTTGATAATATCGGCATCACCGGTCAATCCACGAACAACGGCATGAAGTTCCTGTTCAACTTCAAGCACTCGCTGTTGCTCAAGCGCAACCTCAAACAGTGCTTTGGCGTAACGTTTGGCAACAATCGTATCGCGGCTCATTGTCTGCCCCCTACCTCATTGAGGTATTGGTTCACAAGCTCTTCCTGTGCAGGACCGTTCTCAACTTCTTTTTTGATCAGTTTCGAAGCGATCTGTACCGAAGCAGAACCAAGCTCACTGCGCAACGCTGCAACTGCCTTGTTCTTCTCGCTTTGAATCTCTCTAACCGCATCGTCTTTCAAGCGATTCGCCTCAGATTTAGCATCCGCCAAAATCGTTTCAGCTTGTTTGTTACCTGTTTGTTTGGACAGCTCAATGATATCATGGGCTTCCTTACGCGCCTGCTCAAGAGCCTGCTTCTGCTCCTCAACATACGCCATAGCCTGTTCACGAGTTTGCGCAGCCTCATTCATCTGCGTCATTACGAGTTCACGACGTTTCTCCATAATAGAGAAAAGCGGGCCAAATGCATAACGGCTAAGCAGCCAGTATAAAATGACAAAAGCGATAATCGCCAGAACTGTATTTTCCCATACGAAATTCAATCTGTTCACTCCTTCCTGGAGATATCCTCAGGCTGCACTTCCGAGTATAACGGACGCTACCTAAAAAGAAGGCGCGGAGGGCTGTGGCCTTCCCCGCCAAACCTGCAATAATATTAAGCCGCGCCGTAGAACATGAACGCGAGTACCACACCGATGATCGGCAATACCTCGATCAAACCTACCCCGATAAACATTGTTGTTTGAAGAGTGGATTTCGCTTCTGGTTGACGAGCGATCCCTTCTACTGTTTTGCTGATTACCAAACCGTTACCAATACCTGCACCAAGTGCGCCCAATCCTGCAACAATTGCTGCTGCCAATAATGCCATTGCTCCCATTTGTATATCCTCCTTAGAATAATCGTAAAATTTTATAGTTCAGTCCTGCAGAGCTAGTCCGTCTGGACTTGAATCTTAATGTTCCTCGTGTGACTCAACCGTTTGTGAAATGTATACCATCATCAATACGGTAAATACAAAGGCCTGAATCGCACCGATAAAGATACTGAACCCTTGCCAAGCTGTCAGCAATGGAATCGCCGCAATGGCACCAATCCATTTGAACGCCGTCAACTTCATGATCGTGGAGATCAACACTTCACCTGCGAAGATGTTTGCAAACAAACGCATACCGTGTGTAAGCAATTTGGATGCCGTCTCGACGATATTAATCGGGAAGAACAACCAATGTGGCTGGAAGTAGTGTTTAAGATACGCTTTGGTATTCTTGAACAATCCCAGTCCGTGAGCAATCAAAAAGGCAATGATTGCAAGTCCCATTGTGACAGATAGATCTGCCGTTGGAGATTTCCACCATGCGATTTCAATGTGAGGGTGAGCTTCCGGGTTCTTCTCGTGTGCTTTGTTGAAAGCTTCAACTACAGTAACGAGCGGCTGCCCAGCTATCTTAGCTTGATCGGCTTCTGTAATGCCAGTAACGACACCAAAAGGAAGCCCCAGCATGTTACCAACAAAAATGAACATAATCATCGTGGTTGCTAGAGTAAGGAAGTGCTGACCCTTCTTCATGTCCATCGTACTTGAGATCAGGTTGCGTACAAATTCGATAGCCCATTCCAAAAAGTTCTGCAGCTTACCCGGGTTCTCCACGGACAAGTTTCTTGTTGCCAGCTTACAGATCACAAAGACAATTAAACTAGTCACCACCAGCATAAGTAATACTGATAAATCCAGTCTGAATCCACCCAAATCAATTATGGGAGCTTCATGCATATTTTTCTCACCCCTTTCTCGCGCGCGATACAGTGTCAGATCTTAAATTTCTGTGTTACGGGATAAAATAATCCCTATAAAAAGGAGGGAAAATTGCGCAAGAAACAGTCCGCCTACAACCGCATATGTATTGAGGTACTGCGGAAATTGCATCGCCAGAAAAACACCGAGCACTGCGAGCGCTGCTCTTGTCAAAAAACCCAGATTTACCCTTTTCAAATTACCTCCGACCGCATCATCTGCCATAATTCTCACCTTACGTCCCAGATACGAGGCATTAATCCAGCTAATTACAGCACCTAATGCAACGCCAACCCCGATGGTCTGTATAGCGGGAAACAACGCAGCAATCAGAAAACAGATCATGAGGATGGTCAAAATACTCACGGACATCCATCTGCGATATCTGGCTAGTTCACTCATCACTTTCCCCCATGAATTTTTTAGCAATAAAGTAAATGCTTACCCCACCTGCTGCGAGAAAAAAGAGAACGCTTACGGCGATCCATATTCCGCTTCCGCCAATGGTCTTGTCCAACCACGAGCCAGCGTAATATCCGGCAACAGCGAGCAAAGCAATCTCGATTCCAAAAGCTGTAACGAGTCCCATTGCTTTCCATACCTTATCATCATGGTTACGGGATGAATTTGGTTTGTTCGAATCGGCCATTTTTCACGCCACCCTTGCAATCCCAGTTAATTTTACTGAATGATGAGAGCCTTTGTCAATTGATTGATTTTAGCGTTTTAAAGGGGGAAACGACGGGGGTATGAGCATTCAAAGCCCATAAACCCGCGTAAACCGTACAGTTTAACTGTATGCTATCCCCTCCATAAATCAAACAGAAAATGTGAATTATTTTTTGAACGTTCTGTGAAATGATTCTGGACGCTCACTATTTACGCCGAAATGGTGCAAAATCGCATTGACAATTCTTTCCGATGCATGTCCATCACCGTATGGGTTGGCAGCCTGGCTCATGCTTGCATACAACGTTTCGTCTGTAAGCAGAGCTTTGGTCCGTTCATAAACACGCTCCTCGTCCGTCCCTACCAATTCCAGCGTGCCGGCTTCAATGCCTTCAGGGCGCTCTGTTGTATCACGCAATACAAGAACAGGCACACCAAACGAAGGCGCTTCTTCCTGCAGACCGCCCGAATCGGTCAGGATCAAGTGAGTGTGCGGGTAAAAGTTATGCAAATCCACTACGTCTAGTGGATCAATTAACTGTATACGGGGATGATTCCCCAAAATCGCGTGAGCCGGCTCCTTCACAGCAGGACTAGGATGCACCGGGTACACGATGGCAATATCCTCGAATTCGTCAGCAATACGTTTGACGGCTTGGAAAATGTTGCGGTGAGGCTCGCCTTGAGATTCACGGCGATGAGCAGTCATCAACACAAGGCGTTTGCCTTGTGCCCAATCTAGTACCGGGTGCTTGTAATCCTCCCGTACTGTATATTGAAACACATCTGTTACGGTGTTGCCTGTGACGTAGGTACTAGACTCCGGTTTATTTTCCTTGGCAAGGTTGGAGGCAGACCAGTCCGTTGGTGCAAAATGCAAATCAGCCAGAACCCCCGTCAGTTGGCGGTTCATCTCCTCGGGATACGGTGACAGCTTGTTCCACGTCCGCAGTCCGGCTTCCACATGTCCTACCTGTATCTGTTGCAGGAACGCTGCATAGCTGGCTACAAATGTCGTAAGTGTATCTCCGTGTACGAGTACAATATCCGGCTTCGCTTCACGCAGAACCGGCTCCAGGCCGCCAAGAACGCGAATGGTAATCTCGTTCAGAGTTTGACGATCCTTCATAACATCCAGATCATAATCGGGATGAATGTCGAAAACTTCAAGAACCTGATCCAGCATCTGACGATGCTGCGCAGTTACGCAAACAATCGACTCGATCGACTCGGGATGCTTCTGCAATTCGAGAATCAGCGGAGCCATCTTGATGGCTTCCGGGCGCACCCCGAAAATGGTCATGACTTTAATTTTTTTGGACATTCAAGCAAGGCCCCTTTTCTCATTAGCATGTAATATGCTTATTTCGTTCCGTACAAACGGTCTCCTGCATCGCCCAATCCTGGCACGATATATCCATGGTCATCCAAACGGTCATCCAGAGCTGCCACATAGATATCTACATCCGGGTGAGCATCCTGTACCGCCTTCACACCTTCCGGTGCTGCTACGAGATTCATCATCTTGATCTGGGTGCAGCCGCGTTTTTTGAGCACATCAATAGCTGCAATTGCCGATCCGCCTGTAGCAAGCATCGGGTCAATCACAATCAGCTGACGCTCGGTCACGTCTGTAGGCAGCTTGGTGTAATACTCAACCGGCTGCAGAGTTTCCGGGTCACGGAACAAACCAACATGTCCTACTTTTGCCGCTGGCAGAAGCTTCACAACGCCATCCAGCATACCCAGTCCTGCACGCAGAATAGGCACCAGTCCAAGCATACGGCCAGAGATGACTTTACCTTGTGTTGCCGCTACAGGTGTCTGCACGTCAATGGATTCCAGCTCCACGTCTCTTGTAATCTCGTACGCCATCAGTGTAGCAACTTCATCAACCAGTTCACGAAAATCTTTCGTATTCGTACGCATGTCGCGTATAAACGTCAGTTTGTGTTGAATCAGGGGGTGATCACATATTACTAATTTTCCCATTACATTGTCCCTCCGGTAAGTTCTTCATGTGTTAAGCATTTCCAAATATACCTTGCCGTCATTCACAGGCCCGATAAATCCTGTATATTATATCATCACCCACACCGAATTACACCATCAAAGGGCACCTAATCATTACAGAATAGCAAATCCTACAAAAACAGGACCGGAAAATGATCCATCCGGTCCTGTTTGCTCGTGCGGTTGTGTCACTTGAGAGGTTGAAATGCATGTGAACACTATGGATGCTCCGCAAACCGAATGACCTTCCGATCGCTGTTATCCCCGGAATTCTCTGATCCACTAATTAAATGGTGAAATTCCGGTGATAAAGGCGAGCGCTTCGCTTCTTCAGGTTCTTTCGATTTGCTCCGTCTGCGTGTTGACATATTAAACATCTCAAATACAAACAGCACGAGCAATGTTTTTTAGTAATACTAGTATTTAAGGTCAGTGTACAGCGGGTATTGGTCAGTCAGAGCGGTTACTTCTGCGCGTGCCTGATCAAGCGTTGCTGTGTCTTTTGGATTTTTGAGCGTTTTGGCAATGATTTTACCGATGGATACCATCGCCTTCTCATCCATACCGCGGGATGTTGCCGCAGGTGTACCGATACGGATACCGCTGGTGATGAACGGACTTGTCGGGTCAAACGGAATCGCATTTTTGTTCACGGTAATGCCGATGGAATCAAGCACATGCTCAGCTTCCTTACCAGTGATGTTCACGCTGCGTGTATCAATCAGCATCAAGTGGTTATCTGTACCGCCGGATACGATGTTCAATCCTTCAGCGATCAATGTTTCAGCCAGCACTTGTGCGTTTTTCACAACGTTCTGTGCATAGGTTTTGAAGGAAGGCTGCAGCGCTTCTCCGAATGCTACGGCTTTCGAAGCGATCACGTGCATCAACGGTCCACCTTGGGAACCAGGGAATACCGCTTTGTCAATCGCGGCTGCCCAGGATTTGCGGCACAAAATCATACCGCCACGTGGTCCGCGCAGCGTTTTGTGTGTTGTTGTTGTTACAAAGTGTGCATGCGGCACCGGGTTAGGATGCAATCCAGCTGCAACCAGTCCTGCGATATGCGCCATATCTACCATGAACAGTGCGCCAACATCATTGGCGATGGAAGCCAGCTTTTCAAAATCAATGGTACGTGGATATGCACTTGCACCCGCTACGATCAGACGAGGGCGGTGCTTGAAGGCTGCTTTGCGAACTTCATCATAATCAATGAGGAATGTATCTTCCTGTACGCCGTAAGCAACGAAGTTGTACAGCAAACCGGAAGCATTAACCGGACTACCATGCGTCAAGTGGCCGCCATGTGCCAGGTTCATACCCAGTACAGTATCGCCAGGCTTCAATGCCGCCAAATATACAGCCATGTTTGCTTGTGCACCGGAGTGTGGCTGCACGTTCGCATGCTCTGCACCAAACAGCTCTTTCGCACGATCACGCGCGATATCTTCAACAACATCCACATGCTCGCAGCCGCCATAGTAGCGTTTGCCCGGATATCCTTCAGCATATTTGTTTGTCAGAACGGAGCCCATTGCTTCAATTACCGCTTCACTTACGATGTTCTCGGATGCAATCAGCTCGATGTTGTTCTGTTGACGCTTCAATTCAAGATTCATCGCTTCCAATACTGCAGGGTCATTCTTGCGCAATTGTTCCATGTTTAAATTCCTCCTAAATTATAATGAAGTTATAAAGCGAAGTCATGTTTACACGTAAACGGAGAGTGCAACACCAATCTGGAGAAGCGTAGCGTTCACGTTTATCACCGGGGATTTCCCCTTTATAAAAGGGATTCAAAGAAATCTGGGGATAACAGTGATTGTAAGATGGTGATGCAATCGAAGTCTGGAGTGTAACCGAATAATTTCGCTTTATACGTTAGTCACAAAAGGTTGAGTCGGGCTGCTCTTCCATTCGGTATACTGCACGCTCTCCGCCAACCAGCTTCGGACGTGTAAGTGCTGTTGTAACACGCGCCTCACCGATGTATCGAAGCGTTGTACGGTAAGGCACGGCAACATGCCGTAGATGCATGCCAATCATCGTTTCCCCGATATCCAGTCCCGCATGAGCCTGAATATGTTCAGCAAGGCACGGTTCAGACAGTGAACGATAGGCCGTAGAAGCCATGGACCCTCCAGCCTTAGGCACAGGCACAGCGCCGACCTCCGTCAGTCCAAGCCGATTTAGCAAAGCACGCTCCATAACCAGTGCCCGGTTCAGGTGCTCGCAGCACTGGAATACGGTGTCGAAACCAAACTCCTTCTGCACTTCGCGAATGCCTGCAAGCAGTTGCTGCGCGACATCCACTGCACCGCTTGTGCCAATCCGCTTGCCCGCTACCTCACTCGTGCTTGTGCCAATCACGACAATGTGACCTGAGCCAAGCTTCCCGGCAAGTGCCAGTTCACGCAGGACCGATGCGGTTTGTTGCTGCAATACGGGTTGTTCTGAATCCAATTCAATCGTCATCCCATCGCCTCCCGATAAAATCATGCCCGCGGCCTTGCGGTCGTTGACGCCATTGTTGCATGGCATTTCAGGTACTATTATAGCGAAAAATCAGATGAAAGACGAAAAAAAGAGCAGTCTGCGGGTAACGCAGAATTGCTCTTTTGCCCAGGCGACCGGCCGTTTGTTTCGGTGCTCCATTGTGGTTGTGCCCACTTCGTCGCCAGTTACACCGAATCCCTGTTTTCCCCTTCATCATAAATCAACGCCACTCTAAAATCAACGATTAAATTTACATTGCATGTTCTGTTTCTCTATCTTGTCTCTGTCTGCCTGATTTATTCAAGCTTATCCAGCAGCCTTGATAACGCTGTACGAATCTCCGCCGCCGTAATATTGTAATCGTCCCGACTGCCGCCAAACGGGTCCGAGATGTCAAAGCTCGGGATACGCTGCCGGATCTCGATTGCACGCTCCCGCTCGGATGCCAGAATCTCCTGACCCAATGCTCGCTTCATCTCCAATGTAGCAAACAGGCTGTCCAATTCCTCCAGATCATGAAGCACCTGCTGGTCATTCTCCACATACTCTTTCAGCGTGTAGGTTTTCTGAATAGAGTCTGGAAACACCTGCATGACATGCTGCTTATGGCTCCGGGTTAATGTCAGCACAAGGTCTGCCCACTTAATCAGCTCTGCACTGAGCTGAGTAGATTGTGACGGCCCCTCTGCCTGGTGGTCTTTCAATACCGCCTCGGCATGACGAGAGATCGGCATGCCTGTGGATGCGGCCACACCTGCGGAACGAACATTCACCTGAATGCCTCGCTCGGCCGCAAGTTTACGTAAAAGCCCTTCTGCCATGGGGCTGCGGCACGTGTTTCCTGTACATACGAACAAAATATGTTTCATTGTGATAGCCTCCCCATATGATCCAGATGTGATATGCCTATCTTATCGTTCAAGCGTTTTATTTTTAAAATATAAACAAAAGTCCAAAGGCAAGCAAGATTGCCCCGCCTACAGCCTCACCATAATCGCCCAGATTCTGACTTACCCGGCGTCCCAGCAGCAGACCCATAATCGACATCAGGCCACCGCAGAAGCCAAAGGCCAGAATGGTCAGGACGAGATCACTGCTGAACATGCCTAGCGAGACACCGACGGAGAAGGAATCGACGCTAACACTGAGCGAAAATAAAATAATGCCCAGCATGGAGCGATGATCCACCAGCTTGGTCTCTCCTTCTCGAAACGCATTCAGAATCATGTGACCGCCCAGCAGCACCAGCAGTCCTCCTGCCGCATAGTTCGTAATATCACCCAGCAAGGAGCTGACATACTTGCCCATGTACATGCCAGCGAGTGGCATAATGACATGAAACAGCGCCGTGACGGTGCTGATCTTCAGCACATCCCGCAGCCGTATGCCCTTCATGCCAATTCCGATGCCCAGCGAGAACGCATCCAGTCCAAGCGCAACCGCCATAATCAGAATGGTCACCAACTGCCCCACATGAGCAGAAACATCCCACATTCTCATTCCCCCAAGTCGCGTAAAGGTTCTTGTACACGATATGCGGACAAGGGCCTAAACATGACCTTGGCAGAGAAAACTGAAGCGATGGAGTGCATTGCAGCATTCACAGTGAGATGAAATATACATGTTATTTGCTTAATGCAGAAGTAAAGACCTAGGACATGAAAAGGCAAGACATCTGTGCCCGCGAAAAAAAGTAACCCGACGTTCCTGAGCCTGTGGGCAGGAACGCTTGGGCAGAGGCGGCTCAATCAACCTGAATGAGTTGATTGCCCGCCGCCTTGAGCAGCCGATTCATGACGGCTGCTCCCAGTCCCTCACGTGAGCAGGCCTCCGCCACAATGTATGTGGCGCCCTGCTCATCGCAGCTGCGCAGCGCGGCGTACAGCCTGCGCGCAGCCTCCTGCAGCTCGCTGGCACTGCCCAGCGAGAACACGGCATCGGCGCGGTACTGCTCCGCGTGCTCGGCGAATGCCAGCACCGCGGTGCGCTCTCCGCGCTGCGCCGCCTCTGCGAGGGCGGCGCGGGTCCAGGCCGCCACCGCTGCGGGCGGCCCCTCTACCACGCACAGCGCCCCTGCGGGTGCGTAGTGCGTGTACTTCATGCCCGGCGAGCGTGGCGCCGGGCTGGTGCTGTCGCCAGCGGACCCCTCGGCGTGAAGCGCCGGGTCCGTGGCGACACGGGCGGCCACGGCGGACAGCTGTTCCGCCGTGATGCCGCCAGGGCGCAGGATGGTGACGGTACCGTCGTCACCGGCCTGCACCACCGTGGACTCGACGCCCACCCCGGTGGGGCCGCCGTCCACGATGCCGCCGATGCGGCCATCCAGATCCTCCCGCACATGTGCGGCGAGGGTCGGGCTGGGCCGCCCGGAACGGTTGGCGCTTGGCGCGGCCACAGGGCACGCCGCCGCTGCGATGAGTGGCAGAGCCACGGGGTGGTCCGGCATGCGCACCGCCACCGTGTCCAAGCCGGCGGTCACCCTTGGGGATACCGCCCCCGGCCTAACCGGCAGCACCAGCGTTAGCGGACCCGGCCAGAAGGCCGCCATCAGCGCTTCCGCTGTCTCGTTCACTTCGGTGACCAGTTCATGCAGCTGGTCACGGTGTGCGATATGCACGATCAGCGGATTGTCGGACGGCCGTCCTTTGGCGGCAAATACCGCCTCGACCGCTTCCGTGCTGCGCGCATCTGCGCCGAGACCGTAGACCGTCTCGGTCGGGAAGGCCACCGTCTTGCCTTGACGAAGGCAGGCCGCGGCTGCCTGCAAGTCCGCGAGTGCCGTCTCCCGAGCGGCGCTACCCTTTTTTACACCCGAAACCAGGGATTGCTCTTGCTCTTGTCCTTGTCCTGCACCTTCTCCTGCGTCTGCCTCGCTCTGCACATGCAACAGCGCGCTGACATCCCAATAGGCTGTACGTTGTTCACCCTCATTCGGGATGGCCGCCGCTTGGCTGCCCTTGTCCACGAACGAAGGACATTGTAATGCATTATTGTCATGCTTTCGGTTCATCTATATCATCATCCCTAAACGTCAAGTAGGTTCATTATCAGTACATATCATTATATCATATCTCCGGCAGTTCAGGTTTGGCCTGGTCATGATGTGTCTCTCCCCGGCAGAGATGAATCGAAAAAAGAAGCCCCTGCACACTGCAGCAAAGCTTCTCCCTTTTACAAACGAACACCCTACCTCTGTTCTCACAATTTAGTATATAAAACTCCTTGTTAGGAGAATAAACCTGTCACCCAATCCCACAATTTTACGGCCATATCCCACAGGAAAAATCTCGCTTCTGGCGTCTCCCCCTGCACAGTTGCCTTCACCTCTACCGAATCCGCCGCGGCCGCTGAGACTGTAGTTGGCTTCGCCAGCGCATCTCCTGTGCTTGCATCAATAAAGCACAGCGGTGGAAACAGTACACACCACCAGTTCTGTCCCTTGCCTTCGCCCAGCGTAATCCGCACTGCTTCATAGTCACCCGCAGGGTACACCGTCCCCCCATAAAGCTTCGTTGGAAAAGGAACCGTTCCCAGCTCCACCTGATAATCATAGGTCAGGCCGCGTGAATGTAACTCTTCCCCCACCCGATTCTCGATCTCGGACAGATGCTCACGGATCACATGACGTGCCTGCTCCAGGCTTTGCGGGTCCTCCAGCTCTCCAACCCATTCTCCCATCTGCGCAACAACAGCATCCCGAATCTCACGTTTCACAAGCTGATCTCCTGCTGCATCCGAGTTAGCCAGAATCCGCAAACGGATCGACTGCTCTGGAATCGCCGCGGCGGCCACAGCCGCATCTGTTTTCTGACCTTCCCACATCATAATGATCATCATTAGACAAACAATAATAAGTCCCATTTGCTTCACAATTGGTCTGCTCATCCCGTTCTCCCCCTTGGCTCGGCATTCCGTCACACTGCAACTCTCTCATGTCTATCAGTATGCCCGGTAGAGAAGGAAGTAAACCTGCTACACGCACAAATCTATTACAATTTCATAGACTCTAGACTGCGATGCGCTGCACCTCAACACGTAATTCACGAGACAACAAGGAGGCTGATACAAGTCGTTTACCGACCTGCCAGCCTCCTTACGATCCAATCCAAGCTATGTGTGACACAACCAAAAGACGTTTATGCTTCGATTAGGATACATCATGACTCTTCTGTTTGCCCCATGTTACGAGACTCCATATTCGCTGCAGCAGCGAGGGCCCTTGCTCTTCCGACAACAGTTCATCCTCGTCCTCGTCCCCATACAGCTTAATACTCATGACCAGTCCGATGCAGGCCATATTAATCAGCAAAGATGTCCCCCCATAACTGATAAAGGGCAGGGTAATGCCGGTCAGCGGCATCAGGCCAAGGAATGCTCCCACATTCTCAAACACCTGATAGAGCAGCATGCCGATAATGCCCACAATGATAATGGGCCCCGCACGCTCCTTGCAAGCTAGCGCAATTAGCACCATCCGATGGATGAGAATAAAGTACAGCAGTATCAGCAACGATGCACCAACAAAACCGAATTCCTCTGCAATCACCACAAAGATGGAATCCGAATAGGTATACGGCACACGCCCGCTTTGAACAGAGGTGCCCTCCAGAAAGCCTTTGCCCGTAATCCCGCCTGATCCGATTGCAAGTCCTGCATTTTTCGTATGCCACATCGCTTTGGCTGTTGCCTTTTCGGGAACAAGCCACGGATCAATCCGCTCGGCCCAGTGCTCTCTTTTTATTTTTTCCAGATAGGTAAATAATTCCTCGTGGTAGAACGTATACGATTTGATAAAACCGATCAGAAACACGCCCACAATCGTCACCCCGATGATCGCATGCTTCAGCTTGATATTTCCGATCCACAGCACAGCCACCAGGATAACTACATATCCGAGCGCATTCCCCAAATCATTCTGCGCCATAACGAGTGCAAACGGAATAAACGTCCAGCACCCGATCGGCACAACATCTCTCCAAAATCCCAATTGCCCGCGCTTTCGCTTCACAATGAGGTGAGCAAGAAACAGAATCAGAATCATTTTGAACAATTCGGCAGGCTGAAACGATATGCTCTCGCTAATCTTCAGCCAGCCATTTGCATTATTGACCTTGCTCCCCAGCACATTTGCCAGAATGAGAAAAAGGATGCCAATACCGTACAGAAGAAACGCATATTTCACGTATATCTTATAATTGACTAGTCCAATGCCGATGACCGCGATAAATCCGGCGATATAGAAATAGATTGTTTTCATATGATGATTATCCAGCTTGGGATCGAAACGTGTTCCGCTGTATATTGCCAATACACTCATAATCATCAGTAACAACAGTACAAAAAGAATGACACCATCCAGCTTTTTTACCGTTTTCCACATGATGCTTGAATATCCCCCTAATCTCACATATCCTTTTTCCAATAAAGCTCATTATTACCATTGTAACGAATTGAAAGCATGAATGGAAATCCGGGTGGATAGCGAGAGAGTTGGATTACACAAAAAAAACCTTGGAGACTCTCTTTCCAGCAAAGGTCGGAAGGAGCAATCCCAAGGTTTCTATAAATGATCGTATTTCCTATTCCTATTCCGTCTGCTCTTGCTGAGCCGATTTGCGTTTGAACAGCTTCATCACCAGTTCCGTGATGCTTGGCTGCTCTGCCGATCCCAGAATATCCTCGTTCTCCTCCGTGTGCACCTTGATACTCATTGCAATGCCCATACTGATCATATTAATCATGATCGAGGTTCCGCCTGAACTGATAAACGGTAGCGTAATCCCCGTCAGCGGCATCAGACCGATGAATGGACCGATGTTAACAAAGATCTGATACAGCAGCATCGCAATGACCCCGACAATAAGATAAGGTCCCGCGCGATCCTTACACTCCAGTGCAATCAGAACCATCCTGTGAATCAGAATGAAGTACAGCAACAGCAGCACCGAGGCGCCGATAAAACCAAACTCTTCTCCAATCTGTACAAAGATCGAGTCAGCATAAGCGAGCGGTACACGGTTGGATTGGATCGTTGTGCCCTCCATGTAGCCTTTACCTGTAATACCGCCGGAGCCAATCGCAAGCTTGGCATTATAGGTCTGCCACAATACGTCTCTCGACGTCTGATCAGGCACCAGCCATGGGTCAAAACGATCCGCCCAGTGCGAGCGACCAATGTCCTTCAGGAATTTGACAATATCATCATGATAATGAATATACGCCTGTATCCCGCCAACCAGAGCCACCACAGCAATAACAAAGCCGATAAAGGCATGCATAAACTTGATGTTGCCAATCCACAGCAGCCCGATAAGAATAACAATATAACTCAAGGCGTTACCGAGGTCATTTTGAAGCAGCACCAGCAGCAAAGGCGGCAGAACGCATAAGGAGACGGGAATCACATCACGTCCAAAATATAGCGGCCGATTTTTCTTCTGCGCCAGCAAGGCGGATAAAAAAACGATAAGGCACAGCTTGAATAGCTCGGCAGGCTGCAAGCTTACACCCATGATGGATAACCAGCCTTTAGCGCCATAATATTCTTTACCAAAAAACATGACAAAGATCAGCAGCAGCAAGCCCACGCCGTAAATATACAAATAGTTTTTCAAAATGAAATTGTAGTTAATCATGGAAAGCGTGAAAAATACGATGAAGCCTAAAATATAATAAAGAACCGCACTCTCTGTAAGTCCTCCCAGCTTGGGACGGCCAAACGTCGTGCTATGAATGGACAAAATACTGATCACCATCAGGACCACAAGTATAAAAACGATGGAGTAGTCAATCTTTTTGAATTTGTGCAGCATGTAATTATGTTCCCCCAAGCATTCAGAAATCTTCGGCATACCCCATTGTAGAGGATTTCACGGCAAAAAGAAAACTTACGTCGCCTTACATTTTTGTCACCTGTTCCGAAGGTCGAATGCCAAGGACATGCCGCTCAATTCCGGCAAGGTCGGGAACGATGATAATTTCCGGCCACTCCCCCGCCGATTCCAGCAGCGCCGCCACATCCCGAGCCTGGCCCATGCCCAGCTCAAAACCGATGACCTGCGGCGGTGCAGGCAGCAGCTTCAGCTGCTCCAGCATGATGCGGTACGGGGCCAGCCCGTCCGGACCGCCATCCAGAGCGAGGCGCGGCTCATGATCGCGCACCTCCTGCTGCAGCCCGGCGATATCGCCCGCCGGGATGTAGGGCGGGTTGGACACCAGGATGTCCAACCGCTCCCCGGCGAACGGGGCCAGCAGATCGCCTTCACGGAAGTCGATCTGTACCCCGTTCGCGGCCGCGTTGCGCGCGGCCACCTGCAGGGCATCCGCCGAGAGGTCCCCGGCGGCCACCTGCCACTGCGGGCGAAGCGAAGCCATCGTTACCGCGATGGCGCCGCTGCCCGTGCCAATATCGACGGCGCGCACAGCACCGCCGTCAAACACACGGTCGGCTTCGCGCAGCACAGCCTCGACCAGCAGCTCGGTCTCCGGCCGCGGAATCAGCACGGCCGGTGTGACCTCGAACGGCAGCCCGTAAAATTCCTGGCTGCCGATAATGTACTGCGCCGGCTCACCCGCAGCCTTGCGCGTTACAGCGTCTTCCCAGCGGCTGCGCTGCTCGCCGGGGAACGGCTCCGGCTGCATCATGTAGTACCGGGCGCCATAGACGCCCAGTACATGCTCCAGCAGCAGCCGGGCATTGTTCTGCGGCTCGTACACGCCGCACTTCTCCAAAAAAGAGGAAGCCTCGACAAAGGCTTCCCGGCAGCTCTGCTCCGGCGTCATCACAAACTGTACGCGCGTCACAGATTATTCTCCTCTTTCCATCATTTCCGTCTGCTGTGCAATCGTCAGTGCAGACAGAATCTCTTCAATCTCCCCGTTCATTACCTGATCCAGCTTGTGCATCGTCAAACCAATGCGGTGGTCGGTAACACGGCTTTGCGGGAAGTTGTACGTACGAATCCGCTCACTGCGATCCCCTGTGCCCACTTTGCTTTTTCGCTCTACCGAGATTTTCGCTTCTTCTTCCATACGTTTCATATCAAAGATACGTGTACGCAACACTTGCAGCGCTTTTTCCTTGTTGGAGTTCTGCGATTTCCCATCCTGACATGTCGCTACGATACCTGTTGGCACGTGAGTTACCCGCACCGCCGATTTCGTTGTATTAACCGATTGTCCGCCTGCTCCGCTGGAGCAGAACGTATCTACACGAATGTCCTTATCATGAATCTCGATATCAAAATCTTCCGCTTCCGGCATCACTGCAACCGTTGAAGTTGACGTGTGAATCCGTCCGCCGGATTCTGTCGTCGGAATACGCTGCACACGGTGTGCACCGCTCTCGTATTTCATTTTGCTGTACGCGCCGCGGCCGTTGATCATGAACACAACCTCTTTGAAGCCGCCGAGGTCGTTCGTATTCACGTCCATCAGTTCGACTTTCCAGCCTTGTGCATCCGCATAACGTGTGTACATGCGGTACAAATCAGCCGCAAACAATGCCGCCTCATCCCCGCCAGCTGCACCGCGAATCTCCACAATGACGTTTTTGTCGTCATTCGGGTCCTTCGGCAGCATAAGCACACGAATCAGTTCATCCAGCTCTTTCTGGCGAGTGGACAGTTCGTCAATCTCCATTTTGACCATCTCGCGCATTTCGTCATCCAGCTTCTCATTTTGCATTTCCTTCGCCGCTTCCAGATCCTCGCTCACCTGTTTGTACTCATTGTACGCATCATAAGTCGGCTGAAGATCGGATTGCTCCTTGGAATACTCACGCAGCTTTTTGTTATCACTCGCTACATCCGGGTCACACAACAGCTCGCTCAGCTTGTCATAACGATCGGCTAACGCCTGCAATTTATCCAACATGTATAGTCACCTCACGTTTTATTTTGTCCATGCACATGTGCATTTCAATATCGGTTGCACGTGTACCACTTGTGTACATTCTTTGGGTATTACATAATCTATAGTTCAAAATCCCACAATCCACAGGGCTCTGATCGAATCCTCTGACCGCAGCATGACATTCCAGTTTCGTGTAATATGATCGACGTATAACCTCGCTACAACGTCATCAAATCCTTTACTTTTAAAGTGATATAAATAAATCGTCTACCTCCCGGAGCTCCCCATCCCATCTTAATGATTAGAACGAACAGTTTACCATGGGTATACGACTCTTAATTATAGCATATTCTTATGCTCCTGAACAGCAAGAGTTCACAAAGCAAACATTAAATTTTCACGCATACAAGCACAGGATCACATCGAGCCCATCGGGACGTATTCTCCATGCTTGCCAGCTCCTGTGAAGGTACTTCTTTCTTTTATTATAGCCATCACGGGTAAACAATCCAGTGGAAACGCAATCATAGGAGCATAAATCTACACCGATGCTGCTGAATAAAATCCCAAACAAAAACAGCACCATTCTCTGTACAAGAGAGCAGTGCTGTTCTTTATTTCAACCTATTTTAACCCAGTAAATAACAAGCTGGACTTTAGATTAAACGTTAAAACGGAAGTGCATGACGTCGCCGTCATTCACCACGTACTCTTTACCTTCCAGACGCAGCTGGCCACGCTCTTTGGCACCGTTCATGGAACCCGCTGCAAGCAGATCGTCGTAGGAAACGACCTCTGCACGGATGAAGCCGCGCTCGAAGTCCGTATGAATGACACCCGCTGCGCCAGGCGCTTTGGTGCCTTTACGGATGGTCCATGCACGAACCTCTTGCACACCCGCTGTAAAGTACGTGTACAGGCCGAGCAGCTTGTAAGCCGCTTTGATGAGCAGGTTCAGACCGGATTCCTGAATACCCAGCTCTTCGAGGAACATTTGTTTATCCTCGCCTTCCAGCTCGGAGATTTCTTCCTCCACCTTCGCACTGATTGGCACCACTTCTGCATTTTCGGCAGCAGCGAATTCTCTAACTTTTTGCACATATGCATTGTTCGCTACATCACCGATTTCGTCCTCAGCCACGTTGGCAGCATACAGAACCGGCTTCAGCGTAAGCAAGTGCAGATCACGTACGATCAGACGCTCTTCATCGGACAGCTCCATGCTGCGTGCAGGCATATCTTCATAAAGCACCGCTTTGACCTTCTCCAATACTTCCACTTCCTGAGCAGCCGTTTTGTTGCCGCCCTTCATGTTTTTCTTGGAGCGTTCAATTTTCTTCTCCACACTCTCGATATCCGCCAGAATCAGCTCCAGGTTAATCGTCTGGATGTCGCTGATCGGATCAATTTTGCCATCTACGTGTGTAATGTTCTCGTCTACGAAGCAACGTACTACGTGTACAATCGCATCCACCTCACGGATGTGGGCAAGGAACTTGTTCCCCAGACCTTCACCCTTGGATGCCCCGCGCACCAGACCTGCGATATCTACGAATTCAAATGCAGTAGGAACCGTTTTTTTCGGTTCAACCAGTTCGGTCAATTTGTCCAAACGCTCGTCCGGTACTTCAACGATCCCCACGTTCGGGTCAATCGTACAAAACGGATAGTTCGCGGACTCGGCACCTGCTTGTGTAATTGCATTAAACAATGTAGATTTGCCAACGTTCGGCAGACCTACGATACCAGCTTTCAAAGCCATGTATATGACAACTCCTCATTCATTACTTGTTCGGTATGGATAATCCTAACCATTATATATGACAAACCCCGAGGCATCAAGGAACTTCGCTGATTCATCACCATATCCATCGCCAGCCATCCATTCTGCAATTCTCTAATTTCCACATCTATATGTGCCTGCTGATTGGTCATATGTTTCATGTCACTCACTCGACCTGGGTGAATGATCCGTTTGCATTACAGGATTATCCCTGGTCTTTGTCTTTGTTCTTAATCTCCTTGTACATCGTCAAGTCTGTCACTTCATAGCCCATTTTGCGATACAGACTGCTTGCCCGCTCATTATGTCCAAACACATGCAGGCCAATGCGGTCCACGTCAAGACTCTGTGCGGTCTTTTCAAGCACCTCCATCGTCTCTGTGCCATATCCTTTGCCACGATGTGCTTCTTCTACAACGATATCCAACAGAAATGCTTCTTTTCCGCGGCGGTTTTCCGTAACATTAAACCAGATATATCCGACAATGCCATCCACTGAATGCACCAGATTGTACACATAAGCCCCTGGCGTGTCTAACCCCTCTGGCAAGTAACGCTTATACGATTCCTCTGCCCGCTCTAGCGCCTCCTCCGGCGCCCATGTACCCGCTTCTATCTTTTCTTCTGCAAAATCTGCGATTGAACGACTGCGAAAGCTCGCAAATTGCTCCGCGTTCATTGGCAACAATTCCATGCTGTATTCCTCCTCATCTGGATGTGATCGCTCAGCTGTGATTTATGTATATTTTTACATCCAATTGATCTTAGTCTATTATACCTCATTGTACTGTACGCTGATGGTGTAAGTTAGGCATTTCTCTTTTTTCCATGTCTACTTATGTTAAAATATAAGGGCGAGCGACCGGCCAAAGCTTCTCGCCCATAGGTCGATGGGTTATTCCATCGGCTTTACCCTTTTCACAGCATTGTACCGATTAATCAGCTCGTCCAGCACCATGGACTGATGAATTACCTGAGGGTGCAGAAGGTCGCCATACTCCGTTTTTAATTGATGGAGTCTCTCCCTCGCTTCCTCAATTCGCAGTTTGAGTTCGTCACGATCCATAACACCCCTCCCTGCTGTACCATTTTAGAACATCCTGCTAATTAGCAGAAATTCAAATAAACCCCAACAGTGTGTAACAAAAAAAACACCCCTTACCCGAAAAGGCTCTGATCAATCTATCACGCTTGTCTGTTCAAAGAGCATTTCGAAAGCTGAGGATGTATTCGGGCGAAAACTGTTTTTCGTCAGGTACAATATCATTGTGTCTATTATTACATATTGACAATGCCTGTGTTTCTTTTCAATTTTTACGATTTAACATTTGCGCTATACAATCTTTGAATCTTCTCGATAAGCTGTTCTGCGCTTGGCTTAGCGCCCCGTCCGGTTGCATAGTGCTGCAAATCATCAAATAGCCCCAAGCAATCCAGAAGACCATCCTTATTCATATTTTCAATTGCAAATTCCATGCCTTTGCGAATATACCCTACACCTCTGTCATAATCATTATTCTTCAAATAGTATGTACCTAGTCCTGCCAGCAGCATACCGTATTGGTCATTCGTATACTGTTTGTTCATTTTTCCAAATCGGCTGCTTTGCTCCTCGTACACCCGATAGGACTGATACTCATCAAGAACAGAATCAATATTGATATTATGCCGATTCGCTGCGGTTACAATCCCGCATAGTGCAGGGAACACTTCTTTTTTTCGATCAGAGATATACTTTAAATAGTCTTTAGTGCATCGAATTGGTAAGGTTCGTCAAGCCGTTGAACAAAGAGCTCGAATTGTATGGCTAATGTCAGATTGTTGCTCTGATCATTAGAAAGCCCGATAGAAAACAAGCGGTACTGGCTTAAAGCCAGACGCTCCGAATGCTGTAATTTCTCACTCTCAGCAACACTGCGGTATAAAGGTATGCACGCCTCCTGCTTCCCCTCGCTATATAACTGTTCAGCCAGCTCAAACAGCATGGGAACATACGAGAGATGATCAACCACATATCTGACCGCAGTCTCCATATAAGAGACATGACCCAATTCCGCGCAACGATATAAAAAGGGCCTTAGTCTTCGCCAATCCAGATTGAAATCGACTAAATATTCGTGTATGTATAGTTCATATAAGTGGCCTTCAGGTAAGCCCATCCAGCAGTAATCCGATCCAACTGGTTCAAGCCTATCGGACGAAGTCCTTTCAAGGTGCCGCTTAGTGTCCCGGAATTAACACCTGAAATCTCTGAAAAACGATGAATGGTCATCCGATTATTTTTCAAATATCGTTCTAAATGGTCACAAATTGTGGCTTTTGAATTCAAAGGGACACCGCCTTCCCATGAAATTAAGCTCGATCAATGAAATCATACAATATTTATGTAATTATCATCATTTTTTACTTGTGGATTGTCTACTATATCAGTGGATACAATAACGTGGGAAAACACCCAAACACATCGGATTAGATCATAGATGAGTCTAGGTGTTTTTAGTTTTCCACCTTATTTTGTGATCATTGCATTCCACAATATGAATTTTCACGCACTCCATACAGAGTGCGACCAACCATGTATAACTGTTCTGATATGTACTTGTTTATTTCAATCCACGCACTCCATACAGAGTGCGACTTTCCCGGTGTAAGGCCAATTGAATGAGAGAGGTAGATTTCAATCCACGCACTCCATACAGAGTGCGACTATCCAACCCAATCAAAGCATCAATAGCTTTAAATTTCAATCCACGCACTCCATACAGAGTGCGACATCATATCCAGAAGGGATGTGAACAGACCATGAGGATTTCAATCCACGCACTCCATACAGAGTGCGACCACCAGCACCAACTGCAATCCGATCCAGACAGCAAATTTCAATCCACGCACTCCATACAGAGTGCGACTCCTTCACAGGGGCCGTGGTACACGTATTTGCAAATTTCAATCCACGCACTCCATACAGAGTGCGACTGGGTTATTTGCAAGTTGTTTACGATAAAACGATTCATTTCAATCCACGCACTCCATACAGAGTGCGACTTATTATATTGAAGCATTGCGTCCGCAACTTGTATTTCAATCCACGCACTCCATACAGAGTGCGACGGCCTTTGAGATCGTAGCGATCTGCACTGATAGTAAATTTCAATCCACGCACTCCATACAGAGTGCGACTTCATGTTTAACCTCTAAATAAATCACATAACAGGTATTTCAATCCACGCACTCCATACAGAGTGCGACCGTTTCCCATTGACGGCAGCCTTGACCAGACATCTATTTCAATCCACGCACTCCATACAGAGTGCGACGTATATCTGGGACATCACAGCTGAGTATCTTCAGAATTTCAATCCACGCACTCCATACAGAGTGCGACGTGATCCCATGTTCAGAAACTTTGTAGCAAGTCAGATTTCAATCCACGCACTCCATACAGAGTGCGACTGCAAGTCCGTGTATGAAGTGATCTTTGGATCAGGATTTCAATCCACGCACTCCATACAGAGTGCGACAGCGAAAAACAGCGTTATAACGTTGAATTAGTATAACTAATTACGTAATTCCAATTTTATATACGATGAATTCAACAATTACAACAGAAAATAGATATAAACAAACGAAATTCGTTGCCAAAAGGGAATTCCCCATGCAATTTCAGGTGCGAATCTCCCAGGGAAATCATGTGAGCTTGGGGTTCGCACCACATCATCCCTCTTACACACTTCAGCACATGTACGTAGACTCCTCATCAATCGCTAACGATCTCCAGTGACGCTATTTAGCCTATTTCGGGCATTCTGAGATTGTAACGATCCCCAGGAACCTTATTTGCTTGAAAAGCTGGGATTTACGCCAAATTTCAGAGGTTTTCACCCGAATAACGCTTCTGGTGATCGTTAGATTTGGAAACACTGTGCAAAGGGCGAAATAAGGTTTTGTGAGATCGTTAGCGTGCTCAATGACCTGCTTCCCACTCCCTCAACATTATCGCCGCTCCACCAGACGTTCTGTCTGCTTCACATCTGCAATGCTGCCTGCACCGATGCCAAACATAACCGTGCGTAGCTCGAACTCGACCTGCTCCAGCCGCTCGGATAACGCTTCGTCGGAGGTAACGGCCGATTCGAGCAGCGAGCGGCCAAAGCCTGCGAGGTCAGCACCCAGCGCGAGCGCTTTGGCGGCATCCACGCCCGTGTACAGTCCACCGCTGCCGATCAGCGCCCCGTCTGGATTCAGTGCGCGCACGTCCTGAATGCACTCTGCTGTCGGAATGCCCCAGTCGGCAAAGGCTTCCGCCGCTGCCCGGCGTACCGGGTTGTTATTGCGATACTTCTCTACCTGTACCCAGCTTGTACCGCCTGCGCCAGCCACATCAATGAACGATATCCCCGCTTCGTACAGCCGCTGCGCCGTCATGCCATCAATGCCAAAACCAACTTCCTTTACGCCGACAGGCACCTCCAGTTCAAGACACAAGCTCTCGATCCGCTGGTACAGACCGCTGAAGTTTGTATTGCCCTCCGGCTGGAATACCTCCTGCAGCGTGTTCAGATGCAGGACAAGCAGATCCGCGCCAGCGATATCCACGGCACGCTGGAAATCAGCTGTGCTGAAGCCATAGTTCAGCTGAACCGCGCCCAGGTTCGCGATCACCGGGATGTCCGGTGCCCAGCGTCGGACATCAAATGTGCTCGCGAGCTCGGGCTGCTCTACTGCAGCCCGGATCGAGCCTACCCCGAGCGCCCAGCCTCTGGCGTTCGCTACCCGCGCCAGGCGCTCATTGATGGCGCCTGTCGTTTGACTTCCACCCGTCATCGAACTGATGAGCAGGGGTGTGCGCATTTTTTTGCCAAGGAACGCAGTGTCCAGACACACCTCTTCAAAATCCAGCTCAGGCAGCGGATGATGCCGGAATGCATACTTTTCCAGCCCGCTCGTTATGCCTTCTCCTGCCACATTCTGCTCCAGACAGAGGCGTACGTGCTCCAGCTTCCGTTCTCCCGTTGCTACTTCGGGCAGCAGCCGTTTGCCGGCTCGCTCTTGTTCATTCATGATGAGACCTCCTATGTGAGAATGATGGACATGGGCAGGAATGAAAGCATTTCATTCATGTATCCGGTTTCGCGCTTCCTGCTCTCTGCCTCCTTACCTGCTCCGTATCTCTCGTTTCTATGTAAACAACTCTATCCAGTATACCGTTCCTGTTCACTCAATGAAAGAATGCTCCACGACCCCATGAGTTAATAATAATAATCTATTGGAATACCGGAGCATCCTTTTCTCCTTACTTTACTCTACCTGCCCATCTCCGCTACGAGCTGTTCACCCACAAGCTGACCAGACAATGTAACAATCGGGGTTCCGCCGCCAGGGTGGGTTGTGCCGCCCACGTACCAGAGTCCCTGAACATCGCTGCTCTGATTGCCTGGACGCATGAAGGTCTGCTTCATCGAATTGGACGAAATGCCATAGATCGAGCCTTGATGAGCTAATGTATCCTGTGCGATCTGCTGCGGAGTATATCGAATTAACACATCTGACTGTTTCAGTCCACCAATGCCGCGTGCTTCCAGCTGTTCCAGCACAAAGTCGCCGTAGCACGCCTGCTGCTGCTCCCAGTTCCATGCGTTCGAGAGATACGGAGCGTTAACCAGAATGAACAGATTGCTGGCTCCGACAGGGGCCATGCCGGATTCAGAATATCCAGAGTAACAGAGGTATATCGTTGGATCGGCCGGCATCATGCGATCACCAAAAATATGCTCGAACTCAGGCTCGTACTGCTCCGGGAAAAAGACGGTATGATGCAGCAGCTGGCCGTACTGTCTGCGCACTCCAGCCAGGGTGACGAAACCAGAGATGGACGGTTCATATTTTGCGATTCGGTCATCACTCATGCGTTTCCGATGCTCCTGTGCCAGCAGCAGGCGATTTACACTGAGCACATCGCCGTTAGCCACAACCCGATCAGCCTCCATCAAGCCCCGATCGGTATCCACGCCGACCACCTTGCCATGGCGAACCACGATCTGGTGCACTTCTACCCCCGTCAGAATGTGTACACCCTTCTCTCGCGCAAGTCGGGTCATGCCCTCAATAAGCTGATACGTTCCGCCTTTTACCCCGTAGATGCCCACTTCCGCTTCTACATGACCCATCATCGCGAAGATGGAGGGGCACAAATAAGGTGAAGACCCTACATACGTGGCGTATCGCCCGAACATAGCAAGGGTATGGGGGTGGCTGAAATACCTGCGCAGCAGTGCATCCAGCTTGACGGCGGGGCGCACCCGGAGCAGACTGCGCAGCATTTGCAGATTGTATTTGTCGGACGGCTTCAACAACAGCTTGCCCAGAAAATGGCGATTCGCCTCCGCATACAATGACGCAGATTCATCCATAAACGCATCATAACGCATGGCATCCTGCTGGCTGTATGCAGCAATCTGCTCCTTCATCCAGCCACGATTTTTCGATAGATCCACCGTCGTACCATCTGCAAACACATTCCGTGTTCGCGGCTCCAGCTCATACAGCTGCACGTAATCCTCCATCTGCACGCCAGCCTGATCAAACACCGAGCGAAATGCATCCGGCATCGTAATCGTGCTTGGCCCCCGGTCAAAATGATATCCATCCTGCACGACCTGCTGCAGCTTGCCACCCACATGACTCTGCCGCTCCAGAATGGTTACACGCAGGCCAGCAGAAGCAAGGCGGATCGCACAAGACAGCCCCCCGAAGCCCGACCCAATAATAATAACGTCCTGTTTTGTTCTCGGGCTTGATGCTTCCGTCAGATGTACATGATGCAGGTTTGTTTCTTCTCTCCGTGGTAATGCTGCTTTTACTGTTGCTTTTCCTGTTGCTTTTCCTGTTGCTGTTCCTGTTGCTGTTCCTGTTGCTGTTCCTTTACCGTCCACATTCCCTTGTTCCATGCGCATCAGCTATACCGCCTTCCTTTCCACACGTACCCTTTACCAGATCGGCCCGCTTGCCAGGAGGCCATACCGATGGCAATCACACAAGCCATGCTGATCGGCTGCAGCAACGAAAGCCACCACGGCTGACCACCGACGTGATCAGATACTCGTTTTACAGCTATGCCAAGCAGCGTTCCCGTGAATCCATACAGAATGGACGTTGCATTGCCCGTAAGCAGCCCGACAACCAGCCCCAAAGGCGGCACAATATACATAACAGAGTACATCAGCATTGTTCCAAGCAGCAGCACATCTCTCCGTCCCATGCCTTCGTACATGTTTTTCTTATACCCGTTCCATACCTCTTCACCATTCTGATACATACGTGTGCTTGTCACATCATGTACATCCGCAAGCATCACGGGATGACCGGCACGCTTGACCGCTTTGGCAAGACTCATATCATCCACCAGATGCCCTTGAATTGCAGCATGACCGCCGGATGCTTCATAACTTGTGCGATGAATAAGTAAAAAAGCCCCCGTAGCGGCAACAAACATCGGATTGGCTGACCTGCGTATCATGAAAATAGGTAAATGACTGATGATCGTAAACATCATCATCGGCACGACCAGCTTTTCCATCCAGGTTTTGACCACCTGATAGGGAAACCCCGTAACCAGTCCACCGCCCTGCGCACTCCCGGCAGCCACAGTCTGCCGAATCGCATCCGGCATCACGCGAACATCGGCATCGACAAACATAAACCATTCCCCTCGCGCCTCCTGAACCAGACGATGACAGGCATGTGATTTGCCCATCCACCCTGCCGGAAGATCGGTGCCGTACAGCAACCGCACGCGCGGATCACGGTCAGCAATTGCCTGAACCAGTGCAGCCGTCTCATCCTCGGAGCGGTCGTCCAGCACCAATACTTCCATGCGAAATCCCTTCGTATGACTGGCAAGCACACTTTCTAGACATTCTTCAATATGTAAGCGTTCATTCCTTGCAGGAATCAGAACTGAAACAAGCGTATCGGGCGGTGTTATGCTGCTCTTTCGGAAAGAGTATATTTTCGGCAGACAGGCGGCATTCCATAGGGCAAATAACATCTGCACAAGCAGCCCGCCCATCAGACACATCCACAGAATTTCAGCTGCACTCAGATCTTGATTCATGCTATCGGTTCACCCGCTTTCGTGCCTCATCATATTTTTCACTGGTAGAGCGCATGCCGCGAATCAAGGGATACGCATCTGGCAGACTTCCTTGCCCAAGTCCGATCAGAGCCGACCTGTGATCATCCAGCTGCTGCTCCAGCACATGCCCCAGCCGCTCTGCAATCTCTTCACTCTTCCATGCTTTCCAATCCTCAGCTACAGGCGAGCCTGCCTGCATAGAGATTTCCGGCAGATCATGCTGAACCATGCCGTGACATAATGTGACCGGTACGGCAACGGCCTGCGGGAAACGCCGAAGCACCAGCCCAATGCCTGGACGAAACCGAATCGGACGGGCCTCCTGATGCAGAATTTCACCTTGCGGGAAAATCCAGACCCTTTTGCCAGCAGCGAGCAGTTCTCCTGTGTATTGCAGTGAGGTTCGAACACCAGAAGCACTTTCCTTATTGATCGAGTACGCCCCCAGTTTGCGAAAAAAAGCATACTGCCGAAGCTGCCGCTCCTCCATCATCACATAATGATCACCGCGTGAGGTTTGCTTCGCCGCATGATACAGCAGCAGTCCATCCCACCACGAGCTGTGGTTCATGAAATAAACAACAGGCTGATTCGGAGCCATGGGCATCAGATTGCCATAGCTATCAGCCACCTGCGGATCGAGCGAGCCAGACAGTGTGAACGAACGAAACCGTCTGCGCAGCAGATAATAATGATTGTACAGGGAGAATACCTGGTCAAACGCTTTGGATTTTACGGCGCGGATCATACAACCAGCTCCCCTCGGCAAGCAGCACACCTGCAATCGCGATAATAAAGCTGCCGGTAATGCCTTCCTTCAGCGCCAGCAGGCCGAACAGAAGAATAAACAGCTGGTACAGCCATTTGGCACGCAGGAGCGAACGACGATCCTTAGGCATCACAGGCAAAAAGAGCGATAAAAATGCACCCATGATGAACCAGCTAACATAATTCGTCCATGGAACACCATAGAACCCGCCTGGAGCCTGCCATTCCCAGAATCCCCTTGCATGAGCAACCGGGTCAAGCACCAGATCAAGCACAATTGCCCAAAATCCCGTTTTGAGTGCACGCACCAGCTTGCCGCCCCAGGTCGACCCACCCCCGCTGATCAGCGCTGAATTGCCAACGACCGCAATCCATGCAAACCCGAGCGTCACCGGAACACTGAACAGATGAATGCCAAAGAAGCTGGAGTACGCGTACTCGCCAAAAGGCCAATGGGTATGTACACCGATCCACTCCACCCCCATGCCGCCCAGCCAGATAATGAAGGAAGCGATCCAGAGGTCGGGGCGCAGCCATTTGACTGACTGGTCGGACAAAGCAGATCGGTTGGATGGCTGATATATAAGATCAAGCACGTAAAGTGCATAAAATACAAGGAATAGACCGTTTGAAAAGGATAACACCTCGGGAACACCAATCGTCAGCATGAGGATCGCTCCGATGGCATACCACACCCAGTATACCCACTGGACCATCAGGATACCGCCATTCGGGAGGCTTGAAATGCCAGCATTGGGTAACGCTTCACAATCGCACCTAACATCTCCAGTTTCAATTCATCGCTGACATAGGCACGTTTCGTATATACATCATAGTCGTTACGCTCCACAGCATGCAGAATCGTTGAATAAAACGCCGCCGCAAGCTCAATCGAAAATGCACTTTCTGCCGGATACGTGTCCAGACGATCCATGCCGATACGGAACCAATTCAGCGCCGCAGCCTTCATGTCCTGGATAATGGCAACAAATCGTTCATCCACAACACCGTTCACCCAATCCTGCTCGGAGTACCCGTGTTTCTCCATGATCTCCAGAGGGACATAACGGCGCAGTCTTGCCCGGTCCTCTCCCACGTCACGAATAATGTTGACGATCTGCATGCCTTTCCCGAGTGCAATCCCGTTTATCGCCACTTCTGCACCGTTATCATCACGCAGCACAGGCAGCAGCATCTCTCCTACCGTACCCGCCACCAGATAACAGTAATGCTCCAGCTCCTCCATCGTGTGGTAATGTGTCTTTCTCAAGTCACTTAACTGACCTTCCATCTGACGGAAAAAAGGGCCTTTGTCCAGATGCGGGAAGCTGCTGAACAGCCATCTCAGTGCAGGCCAGATAAAATGTCCTTCTGCTTCTTCCAGACGCTCAAACAGATCCTGAATTTCATGTATCGTATAGGTGGATTGCTCGGGTTCATCCACACTGTCGTCAATCATGCGGCAAAAGGCATAGATAACATATACCGCCTCGCGGCGCGGACTTGGCAGCCCTTTGAAGGCCTGATAAAAAGACGATGAGCCCTTCTGCATCAACTCTTCACATCTGCTCAAAATTGCTTCATTCATGTTCCCATCTCCTTCATGAGTTGATTCACAGCCATTCGCGCACCTTGCATCACAATCGGCACGCCGCCACCTGGATGCACCGATGCTCCGGCAGCGTATAATCCCTTAATCTTGGGAAACGGCTTGGGCTGCGGTCGATATACGCCGGACTGAAACAGGACAGGTGCTATGCCGAAGCTCCCACCGCCATACAGACCGTCACGCGCTGCGTCGGCAGGCGTCCGTAGCTTTTTCCATCGCAACGCCGCACGTAAACCAGGGAATCCCCGCTGCTCCGCTTCCTCCAGTACACGTTCTGCCAATGCTTCGCTCTCCTCTTCCCAGTTCACGCCTTCAGCGTCCGGCACAGGGATGAGAAAATACAATACACTCTGCCCCGAAGGTGCAGCTGTGTCATCGACCGCAGCCGGGTTGAATACGTAAAACGAAGGCCTCGCCGGAATGCGGCGCTTCTGGAATACTTCCTTGAGGCTTCCATCCAGACTCGGAGGCAGGAAGAACTGGTGTGTCACGGCATCATCCCATCTTTTGTCTACCCCGGCATAGATCAGTACACAGCCGGAAGAGGGGCGATACGGCTTCCGTCTGACCGTTACCTCAGGTGTCTGCTTCAATAAACCGTTCAAGTGGGGGAAATCGCCATTATAGACTACAGCATCCACATTTTCTGCGCCTTCTGCTGTTTCTATACCTGTACACACCCCATTGCGAATCGTCAGCCCGGTAACTTCCGTCTGCAGCTTGATCTTGCCGCCGCGGGCAAGCAGCTCCTGCTCCAGAATTTCGGGCAAAGCCGCGTAACCGCCTCGAACCATCCAGATGCCATATTCATGCTCCGCATAAGGAAGCAGGGAGTAAATACCAGGAGTGCCAAAGGGTGATCCGCCAATATACAGGCTTTGCAGCGAATACGCATCGAGCAATTCTTCATGTTCAAAATAATCCCCTACCGCCTTGCGCACACTTTTGTGTGCTCGCAATCTGCCCATGAGGGCCATGAGCGAGGGCGTGAAGAAATCCCTTTTACGCGGAAACATCTGCTCCAGAAATGCTGCACGACCTGCGGGAAACAGGGTGTCCATATCCTTCATAAATCGTGTGAATCCACGGCCCTCGCCGGGGAACAGTCGTTCAATCTCTGCCGTCTGCTCGTGGCGATCTGTCATCTTGGTCATGACACGTCCGCTGTCATAGTGCACCCGATATAACGGGTCACATCGCAGAAGCTCAACCTTGGAGCGCTCCACGCCCGCCTCTTCGAGAATGCCCAGCAGCATCTCCGGCAGCAGAACAATGGTTGGTCCCTGGTCAATTCGATAATCGCCTTCCTGTTCAAAAGCAATTCGTCCACCCACGCGGGAACCCCGCTCATACACCGTAACATCCCATCCCTGACGATTCAGCAGCAGTGCGGAGGTAAGGCCGCCAATCCCTGCGCCTATAACCGCAGCCCGCTTCATGAGTGCCCTCCGGCTTCTGCCGCACGCACATAGGATGAGGGCTTGGTCCGTCTGCGGGCATCCTCTTCCTGAATGAGTCTGACACTGATGCGTGCCGATTCAAAGATCGTTGGCAAACCACTACCCGGATGGGTTCCCCCGCCTACCAACCAGACTCGCTCCAATTCCTCGAATTGATTATGCGGCCTGAGGTACATCATCTGACCCAGATTGTGCGCCATATTGAAGGTCGCCCCGCGGTATACATCCAGCTCGTTTTGCCAATCCAGCGGTGTAAACAGCATGCATTCTTCAATGCGCCCACGGATATCAGCCAGCTCTGGAATAGCTTCCAGCCGCTTGATCATCGCCTCCTGCACACTCGCCCGTTCCGCTTCCCAATTGATGTCTCCGGTAAGATTTGGTGTCGGCATCAGCACATAAAGTGCAGATTTTCCTGCCGGTGCGAGTGTCGGATCAAGCCTCGATGGGTTATGAACATATAGAGACGGGTCGGCAGACAGCATTTTGTGCTTCGTAATCTCGTCTACATTGACCCGGTAATCCTCTGGAAAATAAATCGAGTGATGTGGCAGATCAATCTCGCCATCTACACCCATATAGAGCATTGCTGTAGAGCAGGAATATTTTTTGCGTTTCATTTTCTCAGGTGTGTACTTCTTCAGTACGCCAGGTTCGAACAAATGGTTCACAGCATGGGCAAAATCTGCATTGAGCACGACATGGTCAGCCTCAATCCGTTCCCCATTCTCCAGCAGCACACCTTCTGCACGTCCATTGCGAACAATGACCTGCTTCACAGGGGTACCGGTGTGGATACGTCCGCCATATTCTTCAACGACATCGGCCATCGCCTGAAAAATACGATTCAAACCACCGATCGGATGAAACAGACCATAATGATGCTCGATAAACGACAGCATCGTAAACGTGCCCGGACAATCCCATGCGGACATGCCCAGATATTTGGACTGGAATGTAAAAGCCCAGCGCAGGCGTTCATCCGTAAAATAACGGGATAAAATGCCGTAAACCGTGTTATTAATATCAAGCTTGGGCAGTGCCGTGATTGCATCCTTGCGTAAATAGTCAGTCAGCTTGCCAAACGGACGCTGGAGCAATGGCATGACTTTGGCTAGCTTCACTTCCTCATCCTGCATGTAACGAAGGTAGTTCTCTTCATTACCAGGGAACAGCTCCTTGATCTGCGCTGCTGTCTCTTCCCGATTGCGTGAAGGGGTGAATACCTTGTCTCCAAAGTTCAACGCGTACAGCGGGGTCAGTTCTTTCATATCCACATAATCCGACAGCTTGCGCCCGACCATATCAAACATCTCTTCAATTAACTGAGGCATCATCAAAAAAGTAGCCCCGCGGTCGAACTTGTATTCACCTAGCTCCAGGCGGGCAGAACGTCCACCAATGGTTGGCTGTTTCTCATATACATCGACCTCATATCCCTGACCGGACAGTAACATGGCTGCTGCAAGTCCGCCCGGACCTGCGCCAATGATGGCTGCACGTTTACGTTGTTGATTCGGTATCATGCCACTCACCTTTCTATGTGGGAACCTCTCTAGTTCTCAAGCCCCTAACCTATTATTAAACCGCGGAGAAACACTTTAATCGGATAAACTCAAAAACATTATACAAATGTAGTACAAATATTATACGACAAGTAAAACATAAAATGACCCACGGGTCAAATTAATTGTTTTTTTCGCAAAATCCACAAAAAAAACATCCCTTGATCATTAGATCAAAGGATGTCCGCTATACATGAATCTATTCCGTTCGTCTTTGTTTTATGTAGAAAAAAACGTCCCTGTCCACGCACTACCCCTTACCCGCCGGTCGATGTGAAATACTCACGTTCAATCCATGACTGCCACTCTGCCGAATCAGTGGGCATAATCCATTCCGGGTGGCGGGCGTGCTCCGCTCGTTCAAACCCTTTACCGCCCAGCACAAATCGAACATGCGGAAATTCATCTCGAATTCGGTCAATCAGCCGATCACAGGTGTCTACAAATACAGGGTTGGTAATGGACAGACAGACCAGCTTGATCTTCTGCTCCTTAATAATCGGGAGTAAACCCTCTTCGGGTGTGTTGGCACCGAGATACAGGACTTCAGCCCCGTTTTTGCGCATGAACAACGAAAAGAGCAGTAAACCGACCTGATGATGCTCCCCTTCCGGACAAAGGGCCAGAACTTTGGGCAGATGCGGATAGATCGGGAACAGATGGAAAAACTGATAAAACCGCTGGGAAATCAGTTGAGTCATGAAGTGCTCCTGCGCTATCGTTGCCCGTCCCTCCTCCCATGCGTCTCCAACCCGAATCAGGATTGGAACGAGCACATGATAGAACATGCTGTCATATCCGTACATCGTGAATCCGAAATCAATCAAACCGTTGGCGCGCTCGCCCTGAAAATGATAGAGAGACTCGTAAATCTGATCGGTCATCTGTGCATAAGCATCTTCCGCAACAGGTACTGGAGGTAACATGGGCATAGGAATCTCCGCTTTGGATCTGCTTTCTTTTTGTTCCTTTAACATGCGTACTGCCTCGGAGATGCTGGTCTGATGCTGATCAATCTGCTCCTTCAGCCAACGCAAATCAGCAACATGGTCTTCCGTGTACATGCGGTAACCCGACTCTGTCCGCTCAGGGGTGACTGCATTATACCGATTTTCCCAAGCCCGAAGCGTGACCGCCTGAATGCCAAGCATGGCAGCGACTTGTTTGATGGAATACACATGATTACCTACTTTCTCTCCGTAAACGTTCTACAAAAATAATACATTCATTATACACAACGGTCATACACCTGTCGATTAACGTGCCTCAATTCATCCTGCTGTGCTTCTGGCGAGCATTCGTCACTTCTCTTGCGTCAACATCGTCAGCCCTGTGGTAATATACGTCATCCAGCAAGCACAGAAGGGAGGCATCCACCATTGGTTTCATCACGCCGCCGCATCTCGAATCAGCAAGCTTCACAACGCAGATTCCCTTACATACGAACAGCAATTGTGCTGCTTATCCTCTGGCTTATTGCCGTGATGATCTATCAGACCACCAAGCCGTTGCCGCCAGGTATTTCATACGCAAGTCAGGAGTACCGGGTACAGAACGTGCAGTTCCTGCACGATCTCACCTATCCTTCCTCCGACGGACAGATGGAACATGAGCAGCAGATTTTCCAGCGCATGCTCCAGATCGTGAAGGATGCCGAACAGTTTGTCATCGTAGATATGTTTCTGTTCAACAACTATCAGCATAAGGGGCAGCAATTCCCACCAGTCAGTCAACAATTCACCAATGCACTGCTTGCCCAAAAAACACAGCATCCCGACATGGACATCTGGTTCATTACCGATGAAGTCAATACAAACTATAACTCAGCCCCTAATCCGCTGCTGGAGCAGATGAAACAGGCAGGTATTCATGTAGTGATCACCAATGTGGATCCTTTGCGTGATTCTACACCGGTGTATTCAGCGGTCTGGCGTACCTTCTTCCAATGGTTTGGGCAGTCCGGGAACGGGAAGGGCTGGATTCCGAATCTGATGGCGACAGATGGCCCCGATGTTACGCTACGCTCCTATCTGAAATTGCTGAATGTAAAGGCCAATCACCGCAAAGTCGTTGCCAGCGAGAAAACAGCCATTGTCTCCTCAGGCAACATTCATGATGCCAGCGCTTATCATTCCAACATCGGCTTCGAGGTGAATGGCCCGATTATCGGAGACATCCTTCAAGCGGAGCAAGCCGTTGTTGATCTGTCTGGCGGGGGGCAACTTCCTGTATATGACGCTTCTGCGCAGACCTCTTCCTCTTCAGAGGGTACACAGGATAGTGAAGGACCGATTCGCCTGCGATATGTGACCGAAGGTAAAGTAAATGACACGCTGCTCTATGAGATTAGCCAGACCGGGAAAGGCGATACGTTATGGATGGGCATGTTCTACCTTGCTTCGCCTAGAGTACTGGAGGCATTGCTGGATGCCTCGAACCGAGGAGCGGACATCCGGCTTGTGCTTGACCCGAATGAAAATGCCTTTGGACAGGAAAAGATCGGCATTCCCAATCGCCCTGTTGCCGCCGAATTACATGATAAATCGAATGGCAGCATCCAGATTCGCTGGTATAACACCACCAAGGAGCAATACCACACCAAAATGATCTATGTCGCCAAAGCGGCCGGAAACCATATCGTGCTTGGCGGATCAACCAACCTCACCCCCCGGAATCTGAATGACTATAATCTGGAAAATAACATTTGGATCTCCGCGCCGTCAGACAATGCGTTCACGATAGACGTTGCGAATTATTTCAAGCGTATATGGGCGAACGAGGACGCAACCTTTACGTTAAATCTGGAGGAATTTCAGCAGAACACCACTTTTTTGAAGGGTATCCTTTATAAGCTTCAGCTCATTTTAGGCTTTACTACATTTTGATCTGTGCATTGGTACTTGTTGAATGAAAAATTATCTACCTATATACATCTTCAAACCCATCACCTGAATACATCCATCTGCATTCTCCATTTGCGGCGGGTGTATTTTCTATTGACACAGGATGTAATGTGTGAAAAGATATTACCTAACGACCGTTAGGAAGGTGAATACAATGACTGCTCAATCCATTCGGGATGCAGCCCTTTTTCATTTTGCCAGAGACGGCTATGAAGGAGCTTCATTAAGAGCGATAGCTGATGAGGTTGGAATCAAGAAACCGTCGATATATGCGCATTTCAGCGGCAAAGAGGACTTGTTTATGCATACGCTGGATCACGCTTTTCAGGAGGTACGAAGGCATATTCTGGAGTTCTTCCGTGAGCATGCTCACTTGCCAATGGAGCAGCGCCTGCGGAAGCTGCCGGATTGGTTCGAGCAGGAGTATCAGGATCACGCCTCTGCTCGTCTGATGCTACGCAACTGTTATTATCCACCACCCGACCTATATACGCCTGTGATGGATCTGGTATATCCGTTTCTCGACGGCATGGAGCGTGCATTATCTCGTCTGCTGCAACGAGCGATTCGCCAAGGAGAGCACCCGTCTGTTCCCGCAGAGCAGGTAGCCATTGCTTATATGACATTTCTCGATGGCATTACCGTTGAGATTATTTATGGAAGCTCCCGCCGATACAAGCGACGGCTGAATGCTGCGTGGCCTGTCTTTTGGCATGGCGTACGCAGCTTGAATGAACAGGCACGATCTATTGTGCCGGAAGGAGATTTGACATCATGAACCGCAACTGGTTGTACGTTTTTATCGGAGGAATCATCGAGATCGTCTGGGTCAGCGGGCTGAAGCACGCTTCAAGTACATGGGAATGGGTATTGACGGCAATTGCCATTGTCATCAGCTTTGCATTAATCATTGCCGCCTCCAAGAGACTGCCTGTTGGTACGGTCTATGCCGTGTTTACGGGGATTGGTACCGCCGGTACCGTGTTGACAGAGATGCTGTTGTTCGGTGAACCGTTCCGTCTCGCTAAAGTATTGCTTATTGGACTGCTGCTCTGCGGCGTCATCGGATTAAAGCTGGTGACAGACCAGCAGGAAAGCAAGGAACCACATGTTAAAGGAGGTGCAGCATAATGGCTTGGCTTGCCATTGCTGGTGCAGGAATCTGTGAAATTTTTGGCGTCATCGGTATTAACGGGGCTTCTTCTCGTAAGGGGTGGCCGTACATCGTACTGATGCTCGTATCATTTGTATTCAGCTTCTCGCTGTTATCTTACGCCATGACTGCTATTCCAATGGGCACGGCCTACGCGGTATGGACCGGAATCGGTACGGTAGGAAGCACGGTGACGGGCATGCTGCTGTTCGGTGAACGAAGAGAAGCAAAGCGGCTGCTGTTCATCGCCATGATTTTGGTGGCGGCTGTCGGGTTGAAGCTGATTACGTAACTGAATCTATGAATATAACATTCCATCTTTTCATCACACCAGAAATTATGATATTGCAGATCATCCCTTTAAACATATAGAACAATAAGACAACAATAACCTTCTGTATAATCTCCAAAGCCTAAAAGTACAAGATACAGCTCATTCAAAGTCTGTAGAATGTACTTTTTTTCTGGCATTTTCATGCCCGCTTTACGAGCGAGAGATTATGAATATTAATTCTCACTCCCCACATCTGTCTCGACCTTTCCCCATATCACACAGAAATTTGTAATCTGATATTCACATCGTTTATACTTATCTTGACCAAGAAGTCAATTCAAGAACTCAAGAGTTCCGAATGAGGTGAATGTATCCTTAATGAACCCAATTCATGAGATGAATGAGAAGAGAAAGCTGATCATCACCACAGCGCTCAAGCTGTTTTCTGCCAAGGGCAGCGCCGCCACCTCCATGCAGGAAATTGCCGAGTTGTGCGGGATGTCCAAAGGCAGCTTGTATCTGATGTTCAAATCCAAGGAGGAGCTGGAGGCCAGCACGCTAGAGTATTGCATGTACGTTCTGATGGATGAGATGTCTCAAATCGAGCACGAGACCAGTCTGACCTCCCGAGAGCGGATTCATAAACAAATCGAGGCGTTGCTGGCACATGTCGCTGAGTTGAAGGAATTTTTGCGTGTGCAGATGCGCAGCATGATGCTGGACGATGAGCAGCAGCGCAAAGAGAAGTGTACTCCGCATCAAAGAGATATCCAGATTCGTACACTGCATTGGTTCAGGAGCAAGCTGGAGGGCTTGTACGGCCCCGAGATTGAGCCTTATACCATTGATCTCATCATGCTGACGCATGGCCTTTTCCTGTCTTATGTGAAAATCTGGTTTACCGAGATGCCTTCACTGACAGCGAACAAAATGGCAGCCAATCTCCTGCAAATGATGGATTACGCAGCCCAAGGCTATCTTCAGCATCATCCAGTACCGTTAATTCCGCTTGAGCAGTGGCCAGCCTGGGTCGCAGAAGCTCAGGAGGACTCCGCTATACTGCGCCATCCCGTCCATATTTTGAAGCAAATGCAGGACATCGCATCGCAGGAGCTTCAACCGGGACAATCAAGGAATGATGTCCTTGAGACTATTGCCATACTAAGACAAGAGATTATGGAGTTTTCCCCAAGACGAGCTATCGTTCTAGGTATGATGCGCAATCTGGAAGGGATCATTCCGCTTGAGCCTATGCACTCCGAGCTTCAGCACATTATGGACACCATGTATAACCGGTTTATCCAGGCTGACTCGTCAAACACATAAACAGGAGACACAGAGAGGAGAAGAAACCAACGTATGAAAGGGATTATTAACTTTTCACTGAACAACAAGTTTGCGATCTGGATTCTGACCATCATTATCTCGTTCGCAGGTCTGTACAGCGGCGTTACGATGAAACAGGAGACTATCCCGAACATCAATGTACCGTTTCTGAATGTTACAGCCATTGATCCAGGTGCAGCCCCTGAGGGTATTGTAGAAAATGTCACCAAGCCGCTCGAACAGAAGCTGCGCAACGTCGAAGGTGTGAAAACAGTCACCTCCACCTCGATGGAGAATGCAGCGTCCATTACGCTTGAATTTGATTATGGGACCGATCTGACCAACGCAACCGCAACGGTTCGCGAAGCACTGAACGAGGTGCAATTGCCGGACAGCGTGCAGAAACCGACCATCACGAAATTCAGCATTAACTCGTTCCCGGTTGTATCGCTGAGCCTGTCCGACAAAGACGGCGGTGATCTGGAAGAACTGACACGCCTCGTAGAATCCGATATCAAACCTGCACTCGAAGATATTGACGGTGTAGCTCAGGTTCAGGTATCAGGTCAATACGTCAAAGAAGTGCAATTGAAGTTTGATCAGGCCAAAATGGCTGAACTCGGACTAAGCGAAGATACGGTGAACGGGATCGTTAAAGGTTCGTCGATTCGCGTGCCTCTTGGCCTCTTCGAACTGGATAAATCCCAGAAGGCTGTCGTTGTTGACGGCAATATCATCGGCCTTGATGATCTGAAAAACCTGGCTATTCCGGTTGTTCCAAGCGGGGCAGGAGCTTCCGCAGCCCAAGGTGCTGGAGCCGGGCAAGGCGCTGGAGCCGGGCAACGCACTGCCGCTCCGCAAGCTTATGAAGGAATCGGAGCTAAGGCAGGTCAAGCAATCGATCCATCAGCTCAAGCCGGCCAAGCAGGCGGCGGAAGCGCTGCGGCGGCTAATCCTTCCGGTGCGGCTGGTGCCGCCAGCCCAGCCGGTATCCCGACGATTAAGCTGAGCGACATTGCCAAGATTGAGGTCATCGGTCAAGCCGAGTCCATCTCACGTACAAACGGCAAGGAATCCATCGGGATTTCGGTGGTAAAATCCAATGATGCGAATACCGTGGATGTCGTTAAAGCAGTGAAAAGCAAAGCCGAAGAACTGCAAAAGCAGTTTAAAAACGCCGAGCTGACGATCCTGCTGGATCAGGGCAAGCCGATTCAGGATTCCGTAAATACGATGCTGGGCAAAGCGGCCTTCGGTGCTTTGTTCGCAGTCCTGATTATTTTGCTCTTCCTGCGTAACATTCGTTCAACCATTATCTCCATTATTTCGATTCCGCTCTCCTTGCTCATGGCATTGACAGCACTCAATCTGATGGACATTACATTAAATATGATGACCCTGGGTGCGATGACTGTTGCGATTGGGCGGGTTGTCGACGACTCGATTGTAGTTATCGAGAACATCTATCGCAGGATGACTCTCAAAAACGAGAAACTTAAAGGCCGTGAACTGGTACGTGAAGCCACTCGTGAGATGTTTATCCCGATCCTCTCCTCCACTATTGTGACGATTGCGGTATTCTTGCCGTTAGCACTCGTTAGCGGAATGGTCGGAGAGCTGTTTACACCGTTTGCCTTAACGATGGTATTCGCCCTGCTCGCATCTCTGCTGGTTGCCATTACCATCGTTCCAATGCTGGCGCACAGCCTGTTCCGCAAAGGCATCAAGGGTAATCAAAATCATGAAGAGAAACCAGGCAAGCTCGCTGAAGGTTATAAACGCCTGCTTAACTGGACACTCTCACATAAATTGATTACGGTCAGCATTGCTGTTGTGCTGTTAGTCGGCAGTCTGTTCCTGTATCCATTCATCGGTGCAAGCTTCCTGCCGGAGCAGAAGGATAAATTCGTAACGATCACGTATAGCCCGGAAACAGGCTCGCTTCGTGAGGATGTTGAGAAGGAAGCGCTCGTTGCCGAGAAATGGCTGCTGAAACAGCCAGGTCTGGAGAAAATGCAATACTCCATCGGCGGCAGCAGCCCTCTCGCGAGCATGGGCGGAGGCGGAGGAAACTCTGCGCTGTTCTATATTCAATACAAAAAAGACACCAAAGACTTCACCGATGTAAAAAAACAGCTGGTTGAAGGTCTGCAAAAGGAAGTTACCAAGGGTACATGGAATGAGCTCAACATGTCCGGCGGATTAGGCGGCAGCAGTCTGAGCCTGTCGATCTACGGCGACAGTGTGGAGCAGTTGAAACCGGTAGCCGAGAAAATTCTGAAGCTGGTTCAGGCAGACAAGGAATCTTTTGAAAAAGCAGATACCACGATCTCCAACACGTACGGTCAATACACGCTGGTTGCCGATCAGGAGAAGCTGAGCAAGCTTGGTCTTACAGCAGGTCAACTTGCCATGACATTAAGTCCGGTGCGCGAACGTCCAGTGCTCACTGAAGTAGACATGGATAACAAAACGTATAAAGTCTACGTCGAAACCGACAACAAAACGTTCAGCAGCATTAAGGATATTGAGAACCAGACAGTTACATCACCTTTGGGCATCCAGGTTCCGATCAAGGATGTAGCCAAAGTCGAAGAAGGTACTTCACCGAACTCCATCATGCGCATTGATGGTAAAGTGGTTGTGCAGGTCAAAGCCAACATTCTTGCATCCGATGTAGCCAAAGCCTCGCAGAATCTGCAAGCAAGCATCGACAAGCTTGACCTGCCAGATGGCGTTGAAGTGAAGTTTGGCGGTACGACAGAGCAGATTAACGATACATTCAAGCAGCTTGGTCTGGCGATGCTGGCAGCCATTGCGATTGTATACTTTGTGCTTGTCGTGACATTTGGCGGTGGACTTGCACCATTCGCGATTCTGTTCTCGCTTCCGTTTACAGTAATTGGTATCATGGTTGGTCTGTTCGTCTCCGGTGGAACGCTCGACGTATCCGCAATGATGGGGGCACTGATGCTGATTGGTATCGTGGTTACCAACGCCATCGTGTTGATCGACCGTGTTATTCACAAAGAAAAAGAAGGACTCTCTACGCGTGAAGCATTGCTGGAAGCAGGAGCTACACGTCTGCGTCCGATCCTGATGACGGCGCTCGCAACCATCGGTGCCCTGCTGCCACTTGTTACAGGTCTCGAAGAGAGCGCGGGCATTATTTCAAAAGGACTCGGCATCACCGTTATCGGCGGGCTGATCAGTTCCACACTGCTCACCCTTGTCATTGTGCCGATTGTGTATGAGTTCCTGATGAAATTCAAAAAGAAAAAAATTGTAGATTAAAGGATGATTGTAAGCCTCTAATCACAGCACAGCAAAGCTTCAAACGTGTTGAAAAGCAAGCCCTTGACAGGCAATGGAATTATGGCTGATTCCGTTGCCCGATCAAGGGCTTTTTTTGATATCCGTGTAAGAATAACTTTCATATATCAACTTCATTTAAGTGTTATCACAAAAATATGAATGGTTTTTGTTATTCAAACCAAAGAACGTAAGCTTTAAGCTCATCCGGTGCAAAAGCACGTATACTTATCCTTACAACAGCCTGAATCAAGCATATGATTGCATGGCATCAAACGGATGATCATTGGCGGAGGGCGGTGAAAAGGTGGAGGAACCTACGCTTCATATCCAAATCAGAGATATGCTGAAACGTCCTGTGTTTCGCAAGGCCGAATATGTGGCCAGTGATTGTGCTCTGGAGCGTTATGTACGCTGGGTACATATTATGGAGGTACCGGAGATCGGAGACTTGCTCAGTGGAGGAGAATTGATTCTTACAACAGGCATTGGCTGGTCCGAAGGCAATCAGCGCGGCTTGTCCTTTCTGCATCAATTGATTGCCTGCGGCGCCGCAGGCTTATGTATTGAACTGGGAGAGCACACCCGCCCTCAGCTGGAAGGATTAAAGCAGATCGCTGCGGAGGCTGATTTTCCGCTCATCTGGTTCCATGATCAAGTTCGTTATATTGATATTACACAGGATCTTCATTTCGCCCTGATCCGCAGTCATCAACGTAGGGTCGCTGAGCTCGACCAACTTACCACCTCCTTTCATCAGCTATTATTGAATGGAGATGGGGTACAGCCATTATTACGGCTCCTGTCTCGAAATACGGGATATGCCGTGGCATTATATCCGCTGGAAGGGGAGGCAGCCGCAGTACCTTATGTTCCCTCAGAGCAGTTGGAGATACGAAGACAGCAATGGTTCAAACAACGTGTTTATACGGAAAACAATATTCAGCATAATGGAGAAAGCGTAGCGAGAACGATTACAGTACAATCCGGGGTCAGCGACACCCTGCATCCGCATAATAAAATGAGTGTCATCAGCATGCCTGTTCAGGCATTAGAGTATACCTTCGCTGATCTGGTCCTTTTCCCTCCTCAACCCAAAGACATGGACCTTAAGCACCCTGTACAGACCCATACATCTGAAGCTTATGTTATTCAAGCTCTGGAGCGCTGTGCAGCAGCCATAGCTCAAGACTGGATGCGTATGAAATATATGGAGGAAAAGCGGCGTTACAAGGAGGATATGTGGGTCATCGACTGGTTAAACGGAATCCACTCCACCAAGGACATTCAGGAATATCTTGCGGCTGCCGATCCACGATTCTGCAAAGGCCAGGCTGTCGTTATTCTATTTGATAGTCATCCGGCACACAACGACAGTCTCAGACTGCAAAAGATTTTGATTCAGCGTAATATTGTAGCCCGCTCCATATTTGCCCGAGAAGGCTTCGCTCTCTACAGCACCGTACTTAACCTTCAAATTATCCTGATTGTCATTGATCCGCAGTCAGCAACACTACGCAAGCATAAATTGTGGCACTGCATACAGCAATTAAGACAGCATGAGCAGGAGCAAACTCATCAACTCTTCTCCAGTCTCTTGGGCATCGGTCAGAGTTGTTCCGATTTATCTCGTCTGCGGGAGAGTCTGGAATCAGCCAAGGAGACCTTGCGAATTCAGAAGGATATCGGTGCAATGCAGCAGCCCTTCTACAGCAATCTTCACTGCTATCGGATTATCTCAAGTATGAAGCACAGTGGCAATTTAAATGATTTTATTACCGAATATTTAGGGCCTCTTATCCGATACGACTCAGAAAAGGGCGGTCAACTGCTCCTTACACTGAAGCAATACCTGACCCTTTGCTGCTCCAAACAAGAGACTGCCAGTGCACTGTTTATCGTCAGACAGACGTTATACCACCGTCTGGACAAAATTGAAGCCCTTTTGGGAACAGACTATCTCCTGCCGGAGAAGCGCGTTGCCATGGAGCTTGCCCTTTACGCTTACGAATATATGCACGGACCTCTTTTGTGAGAAACCCCGGCTTGTCGCCAGAAAGGGGCGTGTGACAGAGCCTGCTGCAAGACAGGCTCACGTAGCGAGCAGTACATGTCCTGAACTACGCTCCCCGTTGCGCCCGAAGCTGACGAATCAATATATGACTAAACCACTTGCGGCCTGAGGCTGTACCCACATACTGCTCCACATGTTCCCCCCGAAGGTCAGGGTGCTCCCATGTAACATGAGCACCCTCCAGATGTTCCCGAACCGAATAGATCCGATACCCCTGTGCGACCAATCGCTCAATTGTATGCTTTTCTTCCTCAAACGCTTCGCGCTCCGACATCAGCTTCTCCCCCCATTCAACGCTGCCATAGCAGAACGTTTCTTTCTTGACGGGAGCGGTTCCCCCGCATCATATTTGCTGCGCTTCACATACTGCCCTGCCCCGGATGCCCCGACAAACTGCCGGTTCCGTATCACATACTCTCCCCGGCACAGCACGGTTACCGGGCAGCCCTGCACCTGCAAGCCTTCAAACGCGTTATAATCCACGTTCATATGATGGGTTTCTGCCGAAATGACTCTTGCTATAGATGGATCAAAAATGACGATATCCGCATCCGTGCCTACCGCCAGCGTTCCTTTTTGCGGAAATAATCCAAACAATTTGCTTGCCTTGGTCGAGCACAGATCCACCCACTGATTCAGCGTAATTCGACCTTTGGCTACTCCCTCCGAGTATAGAATACTGAGCCGATCCTCGATGATAGGCCCTCCGTTGGGAATTTTGCTGAAATCCTGCCTGCCGAGGTCCTTCTGCCCTGTAAAATTAAACGAGCAGTGGTCCGAGCCGATCGTTTGCAGCTGCCCACTTTTCAAAGCATTCCACAGCGCCTCCTGATGCCCCTTCTCCCTTAATGGAGGAGACCAGACATACTTCGCCCCCTCAAAATCGGGCTGCTCCATGATGGATTGCTCCAGCATCAAATACTGTGGACACGTCTCTCCCCAGATTTGATAACCGAGCTCACGCATTCGTGCAATCTGCTCAACCGCCTCCGCACAGGTGACGTGCACCACGTACAGTTGCGAATCCGCCAGTGCAGCCAGGCGGGCGGCACGCCCGGTCGCTTCTCCCTCCAGCATGGAGGGACGCGTCAGCGCATGGTAAATCGGGGCGGTTCGCCCTTCAGCGAGTGCCTGCTTCACAAGCAGGTCAATGACATCTCCATTCTCGGCATGCACCATAACCAGTGCTCCATACTCTTTCGCTTTTTGCAGTGTCTGAAAGAGAATTCCGTCATCTGCCTGGAACTGGTTTTTGTACGCCATAAATACCTTGAAGGACGACACACCCTCCTCTTCAATGATCTGCGGGAGTTCCGCCAGCACCCGATCATTCATCTCACCAATCATCAGGTGGAACCCGTAGTCGATGACCGCCTTGCCTCCAGCCTTGTTATGCCATTCCTGCAGGGATTCGGTTAAGGAACGGCCCTTCTGGGTCAGACAAAAATCAATAATGGTTGTCGTTCCCCCAAACGCAGCCGCTTGTGTTCCTGTTGCAAAATCATCCGCTGTGACTGTTCCGCCAAATGGCATATCAAGATGCGTATGCGGATCAATACCGCCAGGTATGACGTAACAGCCCGATGCATCAATGACTTCTGTCTGGTCATCCGGCGTTAAGCCTATGCCAATCTGTGCAATTTTTCCCGCTACAATTAAAAGGTCTGCCTCAAACGTATCCGCTGCCGTTACTAATGTTCCATTACGAATCAGTGCACGCATACTCATGAAATCGCCTCCTTGGTGGATTGATTACGGACAGACTGTAGCACTGCAATCGCCGATTGACGTTCATTCCATGTAACGGGTGCCTGATCCGATGCCAGTTCAACCATCTCGATTGCCCCGTCCACCGGACAGACAATGGAGCACAGATTACAGCCCACACAGTCCTCTTCCACCACCTCCAGATAAGCACCTGACGGGTCGGTTAACATGTCAATACACTGATGTGATGTGTCCTCACAAGCAATATGGCACTTATTACAGTTGATACAGATATCACGATTGATGCGGGCAACCACCTTGTAGTTCAGATCGAGATTGCCCCAATCCGAATATTTGGGCACGGTCTGCCCTACCAGTTCTGCAACACTGCGAAGTCCCTTTGCATCCAGATAATCGTTCAGGCCGTCGATCATATCCTCCACAATGCGGAAGCCATGATGCATGGCCGCCGTACATACCTGTACCCCTGTTGCACCCATTAGCAAAAATTCTGCGGTATCCCGCCAGTCGGATATGCCGCCAATGCCGGATATCGGTACTCCAACCTCGAGATGACGGGCACACTCTGCTACCATATTCAGTGCAATTGGCTTCACTGCGGGTCCGCAGTAACCGCCATGCGCACCCTTGCCACCTACATGCGGCACGGTGTTCCATGAATCCAGATCAACACCTGCAAGGGAGTTGATCGTGTTAATAAGGGAGATTGCATCTGCACCACCACGCACAGCCGCCCTGGCTGTTGCCGTAATATCGGTAATATTCGGCGTAAGCTTTACGATGACCGGTGTGGTAGCTACTTCTTTGACCCACATCGTTTGCAGCTCGACAAGATCAGGCTGCTGACCTGAGGCAGCCCCCATACCTCGCTCAGCCATACCATGTGGGCAGCCGAAGTTCAGCTCCAGGCCGTCAACCCCGACAGCCTCCACCTTTTTGACAATCTCATGCCACTTCTCTCTCCTCGGTTCGACCATCAGAGACGCCACGACGGCGCGGTCCGGGAAACGTTTCTTCGTCTCGGCAATCTCACGCAGATTCACTTCCAGCGGACGGTCAGAGATCAGCTCAATGTTGTTAAAGCCCGCAACACGCTGCCCGCCAAAGTGAACTGCCGCAAAGCGAGAGGAGGTGTTGATAATAGGCTCGCCAAGTGTCTTCCATACTGCACCGCCCCAGCCCGCCTCGAACGCACGCTGAACCTGATACCCGGTATTAGTCGGTGGTGCAGAGGCAAGCCAGAATGGATTAGGCGACTGAATCCCCGCCAGATTTATTGATAAGTCCGCCATATCAATCCCTCCTTGGATAAGAGCTTAGTGAGTTGGGTTATTTTAGGTGAATTAAGTGAGTTAAGTGAGTGAGTTAGGTAGTTTTGTTGCTTCTTGTGATTGAAATAGACACCGTGGGTCTAGAGGATGCATTACGTTTGCTATTACACACCATTCCAAAGCAACGCTGCTACAACATCACATGCTCTTGCACCTGTACATTCACCTTGACCTGAACAAGTCCACATACAACGATCTATACTTGCGTTGGCGTGTGCCAGCACACGTACTACGCACTCTCCACCGTGCGACCCGGCAGTGACTTCATTATTGCAGCAGCGGCCAGCTTACCCTGTTGTGCAGCCGAAACCACCATAGCCTCTCCTTGGCCCTGACCAAAAATAACATCCCCTGCCGCATACACTTGGGGATGCGAGGTTCGGTACGTATGCGCCTCAACCTCCACAACCCCTCCATGGTGCTTCAGTTCGAATGCTTCGATCAGTGGCAACAACCGATTCTGTCCAATGGCCCGAATGACGGTGTCACATTCAACGATGAAGGTTGAGCCCTCCACAGCCACAGGCATTGCACGTCCACCACCAGGCGGTGTTACAAGCTCCATTCTCACACATTCAACGGCACGAACCCGACCGTTTTCGTCACCCAGAATACGCTGTGGCATCGTAAACCAACGAAACTCCACACCCTCCTGCTTGGCAAACGTATACTCAAACGCATAGGCCGTCATCTGCTGCACTCCCCGCCGATATAACATCTGCACCCGCTCTGCCCCCAGTCGTACAGAACAGGTCGCTGCATCCACCGCCGTATTGCCTGCTCCAATCACAGCCACGTTCAAGCCATGGAGCGCTGGCGGGACACCCTGCTTGGTCGATTCCACAAGCTCAATCGCGTCATACACACCTTCCAGCGTCTCCCCTTCAATCCCCAGCATCGGCACCGCACCCATGCCACAAGCGAGAAGTACAGCCTCGTGCCGTTCCAGAAGCTCTGGCGCCGCCATGTCGATACCAATGCGAACACCATATCGAATCTGCACCCCCAGCGCTTCCACCTGTTCCACTTCCCACAGCGGGATCTGCTCCGGTAAACGGAAGGATACGATGCCATAGGTATTCAGCCCGCCGCCCTTTGCTTTGGCTTCATAGATGGTCACCTCATAACCAGCTCTTCCCAGTTCACGCGCTGCCGAGAGCCCCGCAGGTCCTGCACCGACAACAGCAACACTTCTACCGTTCGCAGGAGCTGCATTGAAAAGAGGCTCATGGCTCTCCCTTGCCCAATCCGTGGCATAACGCTGCAAGTCGCCAATGCGAATCGGCTTCGACGATTCGTTTAAGACACAAGCTCCTTCACACAGCTCCTCCGTGGGACAAACACGGGCACAGCTCGCCCCTATCGGATTGGCATCCATGATCGTGCGAGCCGATCCTTTGAGATGCCCGGTTGCAATTTTTTTAATAAAAGAAGGAATGTTAATATCGGTGGGGCACGCCTTAATACATGGAGCATCGTAACAATATAAACAGCGGTTGGATTCCTCCATTGCTTCCTTGCCAGTCATTGCCGGCTTCATCTCAATAAATCGAGACTCCCATCCGTAATCGGACCCTGATGCTCCAGAACGCTTCATCAATGTACACACCTCCTGCAGATTAACGACGATCCAACGATCCACTGTACACGACCGACACACGCCAAGCTTATACCCCCTACTGCAACATCCTCCTATCCGATAACACCATTGCTTCCAGCTTGACTACTCACACCCGGATTCACTTTCAGGCAGCTGCACTACAAGCTCAACAAATGCTCATACGTCTCAGGTCTGCGATCCCGGTAAAACTGCCACACATTACGCACCTCACGAATCAGCTCCGTATCCATCTCGCCAATCACCACTTCGTCCTGATCCCTGCTGCCTATAGCGACCATCCGTCCCCTCGGGTCCACCAGATACGACTGCCCATAAAATTCACCCATATTCCATGGCCCTTCCACGCCTACACGATTAATTGCCGCTACGTAATAACCATTGGCTACCGCATGGGCCGGTTGTTCCAGCTTCCATAAATACTCCGAGGTGCCTGCGACTGTGGCGGATGGATTAAATACAATTTCGGCCCCTGCCAACCCGAGCAGACGTGCCCCTTCCGGAAAATGACGATCATAACAGATATACACCCCTACTTTGGCGTAGGCCGTATGGAATACCGGATAACCGAGATTACCGGGTTTGAAATAATACTTTTCCCAGAAGCCGTTTGTACCCTCTCCTGCCTCCACATGTGGAATGTGATGCTTGCGGTATTTGCCCAGATACGTGCCGTCCGCATCAATGACTGCCGCCGTATTATAATAGGAAGCAATTCCCTCCACCTCATACACAGGCAAAATAAGCACTACAGCAAGCTCCCTCGCCAGCTCCTGAAACCGTCTGGTCGTCGGACCTTCCGGCACCTGCTCGGCAGATGCGTACCATTTGGATGTTTGTTCCGTGCAAAAGTAGGGTCCATAAAAAACTTCTTGCAAGCCGATGATCTGTGCCCCTTGCATGGCTGCCTCACGTACAAGCCTGATGTGTTTCTGAATCGCCGCCTCCTTATGCACTTCAACAGGGGCTGCCCCCTCAACGTCATGGGAAGCTTGAATCAAACCGATACGGATTACACTCATAACGTCATCACACCTCCTCTGGTTATACAAACGAAGCTCTGTCATCTCGATAGCCGATTCTAGTCTGGATACCGATTCGAACTCATACCGCTGATGCACATGCTGCGAATCGTCCGATAGAGCACCTCCGTGCCCAGCGCAATATCCTCGGGGGACGAAAATTCACTTGGATGATGACTGATGCCATCCTTGCTTCGGACGAAAATCATGCCATAATCACACACATAAGACAGTGCCAATGCATCATGGAACGGGCCGCTCATCAGCTCTGGCAGGGGTAGATCAATCTCGTCTGCGGCAGAGCGAATGACAGACATGATCGACGCCGCACAATATCGAGGTTCGCTGTTGGTATCCTCGGTGACGGTATAAGTCAGACCATAACGAGAGCTGATCTCGTCCAGCAAAGTCATTAGCTGCCCTTGCAGCCGATTGCGACGCTTCATATCCATATCCCGTAAATCCAACGTAAAGCTTACTTCCTCAGGGATAATATTCCTCGAATCTGGGAACACCCTCAAACTTCCTACCGTACCAACCGTAGGCGCCTCCGGTTCCTCACGCACCATATCATCAAAAGCAGCGATTACTTTAGCACTGCCTGCAAGGGCATCATGACGCATCACCATCGGAACTGAACCCGCATGCCCGGCCATACCCTTCATCGTTACCGTGAGCCAGAGCGGCCCGGAGATCCCCGTCACAAGACCCACAGGAGCATTCATAGCTTCCAGCACAGGTCCCTGCTCAATATGCAGCTCCAGATAATGCCCGATAGAGCCAGGCGAATATACAGAAATATCAAAATCAGCTGGCGAACAGCCGCAGGCTTCCAGCGCCTCACGACGAGTAACCCCGCTCTTGTCCTGACGTTCGAGCTCCCCTTCCTCCAACTGATTTGTAATGCCGCGTGAACCAAACAATCCCTTGTTGAACCGTGACCCCTCCTCATCGCAAAAGGCAATGACTTCAATGGGCATTAACGGTTGTATACCTTGCTCAATCAAAGATTGCACGGCCTCCAGTGCACCTAATACACCAATAGCTCCATCATAACGTCCACCATACGGCTGCGAGTCGATATGTGAACCGATCATCAGGATCGGCAAGTCAGAATGCCTTCCCTCCAGACGACCAATTAAATTGCCAAAAGCATCAATTCGAGTCGAAAGACCTGCCCCTTCCATCCAGGCTTTGACCTGCTTCACGCCCTCCATGTCCTCCGGCGTAAGAGCAAGCCTGCATACACCCGTATCTGCAATCCGGCCAATCTGCGCAAGCTCCTCAATATGCTGCATCAGCCTCAGCTGATTAATAAACGGGTCGGTTGTTGTCTGCATCCTGCTTCCCTCCTTGCATCACCTTGTGCGCTTCATATTGCCATCCTCATCTCACTTGATGCGGTCTAATTCTGATAATCATGCAGACTGCCAAGGGCATTATATAAGCTGGTTGCGATGAGATCGAGTTCCTCCTCTGTGGTCACAAACGGTGGCGACAGTGTCAAAATATTAGCGAAGCCTGGCACCGTATCTCCATTCTTGCCAACCAATATGCCAGCCTGTTTACAATGAGCCAGCACCTTCATGACGCTCTCGGCTTTCGCTGGCGAACCGTCCGGCTCAATCATCTCGATACCGCAGGCGAATCCGAAGAGACGGATATCCCCCACGGACGGAAGTTGAAGCAGTGGCTCAAGCTTCTCGCCCAGTATGCGGCCCAGCACCGCTGCCCGGCTAACCAGCTGCTCCTGTTCCAGAATTTCAAGGTTTGCCAGCGCCACTCGGCAAGATACCGGGTTACCGCCAAACGTGTTTACATGCCGAAAGTGACTGTCATCGCCCGATTCCCGGAACAAGTCGTATAAGTCCGCTCTTACTGCTGTAGCGGAGAGCGGTGCATAAGCACTCGTCATGCCCTTGGCCATCGTAACGATATCTGGCTGCACCCCATAATTCTGATGGCCGAATCTCTGCCCCGAACGTCCAAAGCCGCAGATCACCTCATCCACAATGAACAGCACGCCATACCTCTGGCAGATATCCTGCACGATACGCATGTAATCCGGGGGTGGAACAATCATGCCACCGCCAGTAATAACCGGCTCCATAATAACGGCGGCTACCGTCTCCGGCCCTTCCCAGCGGATCACCTCTTCATAGATGGCTGCACATTCCAGTCCGCAGCTATCCTTGCTTTTGCCAAACGGACATCGGTAGCAGTATGGCGGAGGAACATGGGAAAAGCCTACGCCCAGCGGCTCGTATTTGATCTTGCGGGCAGCCTGCCCTGTCGCGCCAAGCGCTCCCATGGAATTCCCGTGATACGCCCGGTGACGGGAGATGAATTTGTGGCGAGTAGGCTGACCATTCTGATGGTGAAACTGACGGGCTATTTTGAAAGCTACCTCATTCGCATCCGAGCCGGAGTTCGAGAAGAAAATCCGATACGGCCCTTCGAGCCAGTCATTCAGCTTCTCTGCCAGCAAAATTGCAGGTTCATGACTCTGTGTCATCGGAATATAAGCGAGAGTTTTCATCTGTTCATAAGCGCTTTTGGCAATTTCCTCACGTCCATGCCCCACATTGACACACCATAGTCCCGACATTGCATCGAGATAACGTGCCCCCTCCTGATCGGTAATCCAGCTCCCCTCTCCGCTAACAGCAATCATTGGATGATCGTTATGCGGCGAGATGTGGTGCCACACGTACTTGCGATCCTTCTCCAGCCACTCCTCTCTCGTACCGCTCACGGGCTGGGACTGCTGATTTACAGAACTCATCGCTTTACTCCTCTCTGATCTGGCACAAGTATGCAGCGGCGTTTAATCGTACCAGCCATTTTTGATGTGCTTACTTCACAGCTTCTTCATACACACTCTTCTCCAATGCCTCATTCAGATTGGCTGCCTTTTTGATCAATCCATATTTCAGAGCGATATCCGCTGTTCGTGCAAATGACTCCTGCACAAAGCTCCCCACCTGCTTCTCGGTAAAGCCCTCCGGGCGAATCAGCTTTGCAATCTCTGCCAGCATCGTCACCTGGTGTTCACGGGTTGTGCTTCCCTCTGTCACATGACTCATGACGATGTCTACAGTCTCATCCTGATGATCAATGGCATAATTCCAGCCTTTCAGGATCGCACGGGTCACTTTGACCGCCATCTCATGATTGCTGTCCACCCAGTCCTTCTTGGCAATCAACGTATCCTCCAGCATACCAACTCCGGCGTCCTCAATATTGAAGACATCCAGATCAGATTCCTTCATACCGCTTTCGAGCACCACATGATATTCGTTATAGATCGTGGCCGTTGCCACATCCACCTGATCATTGAAAAACTGATCCATTGTAAAGCCCTGTTTGACAAGATTGATATCTTTTTTCGGATCAAGCCCATTCTTCTCCATAAAGGCAAGCACCTGAAATTGCTGACTACCGAACCAAGTGCTCACCTTCTTGCCTTTCATCTGCGCCGGGCTTGTAATCCCCGTGGACTTCTTCGCGATCAGCCGGTAACTGCTCTTCTGTGAGATCTGGGCAAGTGAAACGAGAGGCAGACCGTTATCACGGCTGACCAGCAGACTATCCACTCCTGTAATGCCCACATCGGCTGCTCCGTTGACCACCTGCTGCTCAATGACAACATCGGGCCCCCCTGGAATAATCTCCGCATCAATGCCTTCCTCTGCAAAGAAGCCCTTTTCCTTCGCGGCATAGATTCCGGCAAACTGCGCCTGAGGCACCCATTTGAGCTGAATTTTCACTTTGGTTAATGACGGATTAGCTGCCTCGCTCTCACCCGAGCTTGCAGCAGCGGGCTGCGATGGCTCGGATGAAGCCGAGCATGCCGAGAGCATCAAAATACAGAAGAGCAGCATCCATAAACCTGGCTTCAACGTTGTGTTCATATACAGAACGACCCCCTGCTTATATATGGATTTTGACGGCGCTACTGCGAAAGATGAAGTAAATGTCCTGTGATAGTACAGGCATCCTATACACTCTGTTCTCTTCCTGTTTCTATCGCTGCTCAACCAACTGTACGCGTTTGATTCCAGGGCAGCAGCTTTTTCTCCGTGAACACAACCAACTCATAGAGTACGATGCCGAGCAATGCTGCGATGACGATACAAGCCCAGGCCAGGGGCATGTTAGCCAGTCGAATCTGATCCGAAAGCAAATAACCCAATCCCTGTGAAGCGATAAAAAACTCGCCGACAATAGCCCCGATAATACTGGTTGACATGTTAATTTTCAGTCCCGCGAAAAGAGAGGGCAGTGCATGTGGCAGTCTGAGCTTCCAAAGGAATTGCTTCTGGCTCGCCGCCAGGCTATGCAGCAGTTCATCATATTGCGGCTGGATCGAGGTGAGTCCTTTGAACAGGCTGACCGCCATCGCAGCCATGGTAATGACCGATACAACGGCGATCCGGGACCAGATCCCGTCTCCGAACCAGTTGTTCATGATCGGGGCCAAAGCCACAATCGGAATAGCATTGAGCGCAGACAATACAGTGACAGCTGCCTTGCCGCTGTTCGGGAAAAATGAAGCTCCTGTGGCGGCCAGCGCTCCTAGCAGCGAGCCGATAAGAAAACCGCCCAGCATCTCGGTTCCGCTGTAGATGGCGTAGCGAAGAAGCATCTCTGCATTGTCGCGGATGGACAAGACAATCGCAGAGGGGACAGGAAGCTGATAAGCTTCCAGTGACAACAGGACGTGAAAGAAGTTCAACTGCCACAAGGTCAAACATGCGGCTCCTGCCAGCCAGGGCAGCAACGTACGGAAGAGGGCGCTTAGCTTGATGCCATCTCCTTCCGTATCCTTCCGGGAACCGTCGATCGGAATAACCGCATTTGCAGCTTGAACCGACTTTATTCTCGCGGGAGGCATCATACCCGCTGCGGCTTCAGCAGCTACTCCGGCGCCGGATGCTGTTCCCTCCTCACCTTTTCGTGGAAGTACAGAGCCTTCACTCATGCTGACCCGCCTCCTGTTGACCTGAATTCAGGCTGCCATGGTGTAAGCCAGCGTTCAATCAGGCTGATAAAAAGATAAGAGATCATGCCAATCCCCATGCTAAGCATGATGGTAGCCCAGAACATACCAACTTGTGCATGACCATAGTACAGTGAACTGACCATCAGTACGCCGAGGCCATCCGGCGCGCCCATCAACTCCACTACGATCGAGGAGGTCACTGCGAGCGGTGCTGCAATTTTCAAGCCGGAGAACAGCCCTGGCAGCGCCGACGGGATCAAACATTTGGTGTAATGTGCAGTCCGTGAGGCACCACTCGCCCGCATGAGCTCCAGATGTTCACGGGAGGCACCCTTTAAACCTTTTAACGTATGGATAATGATCGGGAAAAAGGTAACGTAAGCCGCCATCAGAATACGCGCCCAGGCAGCATTATGGATAATGCCATACACGATCGGCGCCAGTCCGATGACGGGGACCATCTGCGAAGATACAACATAAGGGGACAGGGTGCGCTCTAACCAGCCAGCGGCACTCATGAGCAGGGCCAGCAGCAGACCCAGCAGCGCCCCTCCGGCGAAGCCAAGAGCCGCATTCCCGAAGGTTACTGCGCCCTGTTCCGCCAGCGTGCCTGAATAACGGATGGATGCATCCATGACTTGATGAAGATACGGCAAGCGGGCAGCAGCCTGCTGAGGAGACATGAATAAATGTAATGCCCAGGCTATGCCTTCCCAAAGGATCAAAAGAGACATAATCCAGATCAGCACCCAGACACGATAGCCTGGTTTACCCAAACGCAGGAACATTGGATGCATCACGCTCCTCATGAAAACAGTTGCGAATCGTGGTTATCATCTGATAAAAGGCTTCCGTCTCTCTCAACTCGCTCTGTCGTTCGGCAGGCAGGTGCACATTATGAATGGAATGCACTTGGCCCGGATGGGCGGAGAGAACAATGATGCGATCGGATAAAAAGATCGCTTCGGGGATGCTATGGGTAACGAAGAGGAAGGTCTTGCCGGTAGAGCGTTTGATCTGCAGCAGCTCCAGCTGCAGCTTTTCCTTGGTGAACTCATCAAGGGCAGAGAAGGGTTCATCCATCAACAGAAGCGGCGGATCAAGGGCAAGCGCACGTGCAATGGACACGCGCTGCTGCATTCCTCCACTAAGCTGCCATGGGTAATGATCCGCGAACCGGGTCAGCCCGACCAGCTCCAGCAGTTCATCGCTAATGCGGCGGCACTCCTTCCGCGGGGTGCCCAGCAGTTCCAGGGGCAGTTCTACATTACGGCGAATGGTACGCCAATCGAAGAGGGCCGGTGTTTGAAAAACGATACCGAACTGCCTTTGCATTCGGGCTCGCCTCGGCTCTTGTTCTGCAACCCGAACACTGCCCGTTGTCGGCTGAAGCAGATCGGCCACTAAACGCAGCAGCGTTGATTTGCCGCAGCCTGAAGGCCCCAATAAAGAGACAAATTCGTTGGAGGCCACATGGAACGTCACACTGGATAGAGCGGTCACTTGCTGACTACCGCTGCCGAATACGACAGAGACATGATCCACATCAATAAGCTTGTTTGCGGAGGGAATGACAGCCTGATGGATCGGTGCTGGAGATTGAGAGGTCATAGGCATTCTCCTTTGCGGTATGAGAAGTATAGATATCATGAGCAGGTGGCAGATTAACCTACACGAAAGTAACAGGCTTTAGCTTGTTAGATACTACTATATCGTGTTGGGTGAAAAATACATTATACAAACTGTTTGGAAAATAGGCTGATCCATGTGACATACTGTAAAACGAAAGTGGTAGCGAGCAATTTTTCTATACATATACTGTAATGTGATGTAACAGATAACTTCCATATATCAAGCATCCCCCCGTACATCCTCCTCTGTAATCTGCGTATATTCATTTGTATTAATTGATCAAATATTCGGAAAATTTGACATACCCTCTCGTAATCACATGTGATTTCATGTATAACGTTGGATATAGACAGAGAATAGATCGCAGGCAAGCATCAGTACTACTTTAATACCAAGTCTCAAATCAGCTTGAAATCATTGAAAACAAAGCTGTTCAAAAGCTTTCAAATCCAGATATCGGGGTGGTCATGATGTTTGATTGGCTGGGATGGAAAAAAGGATTGCCGCTGTGGTGGTCTTATCGGTTGAATGCACACCGTACACATGATGTGGAGCAGATTTTTGAAGGGATTGCCGAAACCAGAAGACAGGTAATGATGGATTGGGCGAATGATCAGTGGAACCATCTGGAACGCTTGCTGCATCAGATCGAGTCGATCAGTCCCCGAGACGTGAAGCCTGGAACGCCACAGGCAGAGAAGCTGAGAACGTTGTTTAAGGCAAGCTATGCCCGATCACAGGATAGCACTGAATTGTTTATGCTGGACGAGCAGCATCAAGTCATATTTTCTACATATCAGAAACATATCGGACAACGTTACACTACACATGAAAACACCTCTTTTGAACGTGGATTAAACTATGTATTAACAGGTACACCCGGCCAAAAATGCTTGTATGGCCCTTATGCTGACCCGCTTACGCTGGAGATTGGGGCACGCTCATCTACGTTCCATGATGCCATTACCCTGATGTTTATTGCGCCTATCGTGCATCAAGGTAAATATGTGGGCGCTTTATGCAGCCGTATTCCCGGTGATGTGCTCGGTGATCTCATCCAGCGTGAATCGGGACATATCTATCCAGACTCGGGTGACAACTATGTGTTTATGGCCGAATCCGTACTAAGGCCTGAGTTGCAACCAGGAACTGCGTTGTCACGAAGCCGCTTCGAGGATCGAACGTTTACCCATGGAGAGAATCTAAAGGACGGCGTAACAACTGACTGGGGCATCGTCTCAGTGCAGGCGCATACAGAGCTTGAACTGATGTTCACTGATCCCTCCACAGGACAATTACATCCCGGTGTATCGAAAACGATTCAGAATGGCTCCAATCTGTTTGTAGCCTATCCCGGTTATTCGGATTATCGCCACATTGCCGTCATAGGTAAAGGCATTACCTTTCAGCTCCCTCACTGCCCGGATCGCTGGGGTATGATGTGCGAGGGAGATCTGGAGGAAGTGTATCGCATACGCAGTATCGGATGGCGCCAATCGAAACAACAAGGCATCTATATTCTGCTCTCGGCCATACTTGCAGCTGCCTTAATTTTTGCTCTGACAGGCAGTGGATGGAGTGCCGCTGCAATCGCCATCTTTAATGTTGTCTTTGGATCTTTAGGTGCGATGCAGCTGCATCGCAAACAATACAACCGCGTGCACGCAGACCTGCGGCGCCTAAGTCAATTCATTCGCATCAATGCGGAAGGCAAGGGGGATCTGACCCAGCGTCTGGATACGAATTCTTTTGCCCAGGACGAATCTGGCGAGCTGGCCAAATGGATTAATAACATGATTGATTCGCTTGAAAGCATCATGCTCAAAGTCCAGCGGGCTACAGAGGATGTCATGGATAATCAGCATCTCATGCGCGCTTCCACAGAGACAACGCAGGTGACTACAGACCGTGTCAATCTCAAGCTCGGTTCCATGATTCAAGCCATCCGTACCCAATTGCAGGATCTGGATCAAGCGAAGCAAGCCGCAGACCATATGCGTTTGACGCTGCAGCAGCTGGAGATGTCGGCGAACGAACAGATCGGCGTAGCCAGACAGGAGGTGGATCGCATCGGTGACAAAATGGTGCAAATCTCCGGCGCAGTATCCGATACAAACCAGACAATTCTGTCCTTCCTCGGCACCATGAAGGAGATCTATCGCGCTTTGGCGGTCATTGATGAAATATCTGCTCAGACGAATCTGCTTGCACTCAATGCAACAATTGAGGCCGCACGCGTCGGAGAGCATGGCCGCGGCTTCTCTGTCGTCGCTGAAGAGATTCGTAAGCTTGCTGACGTATCCCGCTCCTCTACGGAGGATATTCATCACATTCTGGATCGGATCTCGGTAGCGGCTAGCGCAGCTTCCAAGCAAATTACCGAGGGGGATCAAGTGCTTGCGGAAGGCACCAGTCTCGTTCAGGCAGCCTCCGAGCTTCTACAGAAAGCGACAGCTGAAGAAGCAGAACGTACACAAGTGGTGGATCAGGTCGTCTTTCTGATGGAGAATATTGCTGCGATCAGTCACCAGAATCGGGCTACCTCCGCCGAGGTTGAAGCCGAGATGATGGCTTTGATTCGGGATATGATGAAAGTGCAGCAGTCCTCCCACGATGTGGAGGCGATCACCCTCTTCCTGCAGCAAGTTGTGGGACAGTTCCAGCTGAACCAAACTGCCTGAATTGCTATCAGCGGACGTCATCATTGACGTGGATTGGAGAAATAGCTAAAATTTGATGCAACTGTTGCTTTCGTAATTGTCGTATCATTTATTATAGAAGATATCCAATCTGAACCGTTGAAAGGGTGGTCTGCATGGAACTGCTTCAGGATTCATTTGGCCGAATACATGACTACATCCGTATTTCCGTTACGGACCGCTGCAATCTGCGTTGCGTTTACTGCATGCCCGCGGAAGGCATGGAGTTTGCTCCACATGATGAAATTATGAGTTATGAAGAGATTGCGGAAGTGCTTAAAGTGCTCGCCCCCATGGGCATGCGCAAGGTTCGGCTTACTGGCGGGGAGCCGCTGGTACGGAAAGACCTGCACAAACTGGTGGGCATGATCTCTGCAATCGACGGCATTGAAGACATCGCTCTTACCACCAATGCGCTGCTGCTGGACAAACAGGCACAAGCGTTGAAGGATGCTGGCTTGAACCGTATCAATATCAGTCTCGACTCGCTGCATGCCGACCGCTTCTCCATGATTACACGTGGTGGAGATGTGAACAGGGTGCTGAAAGGGATTGAAGCGGCCACGGCTGTCGGACTTGCGCCGATCAAGCTGAATGTGGTGCTTATGAAGGGCATTAATGATGACGAGATCAAGGATTTCATCGCCATGACGATGGATCAGCCGTTGCATGTGCGATTTATTGAATACATGCCGATTGGGCAAGCTTCCGATTCCTGGCGCAAATCGTATCTGCCGCTGGAGGCCGTAACCGATGTGTGTGCAGAAGCCGGCTGGACGGTGGAGAACACCGAGGGTCCTGCCGGGAACGGCCCATCTCGAAACATGAAAATCAAGGGCTCCCAAGGTACGTTTGGCCTGATCCACCCGGTAAGTGATCATTTCTGTGACAATTGCAACCGGCTGCGCCTTACTGCAGATGGACATATCAAAGCCTGCCTGTATTGGTCAGACGAGTATAACGTTCGCCGTTATGTGAATGACCCGGACGCAATGGCCGCTCTGTTTCTGAAAGCACTCGGGACCAAACCGAAGAATCATGAAATGGCACTGGCACTGGAGAAAAAAATGCAGTCACATACCCCGACCGTACGGCGCATGTCGCAAATCGGTGGATGACAGGGAGAATTGTACGCGGTATTGGAACGGAAAAAATATTATCTGGCGTTACGGTGAGTTAGCAGACGAGAATATCATGTTCCCGTCTGTTTTTTTATACTGTTGTTTTAAAATGTATTAAAAATCAAATACAGTTCGCTTTTCACGGCTTCAAAAGTTGCAAAAATATTATAGACATATGCTCTTACGAGGTCTAAAATTTGCCTGTACATCTGACGATGTATAGTATACCCACATATGATATCTATCTAAACTATAGGAGCTGACCTTATTGAACATAGTAGAAGCACTCGTTGCAGCAAGTCCTTATTTTAAAATCATGTTAAAGGAACACGACATCATGATTGCCGTAACCGATACCGAGAAAATCTGGTATTACTCTCCCAGCAACAGTCTTGATCTTGGCCTCAAAGCTGGAGATCCCATCTCCCCTGAAGATCCTACACTACGTCGTGCACTAATGAAGGGTGAGACTTCAGCTAATCGCATTGACGCCAGTCTATATGGAACGGCCATCATTACGGCTGCAACTCCGCTTTACGACGATGAAAGAAACATTGCAGGGGTGCTTGCTATAGGTTTTTCACTTCACAACGAAGAAAAGCTGGAATACTTCACTAAGCTAATTACGGACATCAGCGGCAGACTGACAGATAGGGTACAGACTGTAGCTGCGCAGGCAGAGCAATTAACCGCATCCTCCACACAAATTCTCGACAATACCCGTCTGGCTGTGAAAAACTCTGGTGAGGTTAACAAAGTCGCCGTATTTATTCGCGAGATCTCAGAACAAACCAATCTGCTCGGTCTCAACGCAGCGATTGAAGCTGCAAGAGCTGGTGAGGCAGGTGCAGGATTCGGTGTCGTTGCATCCGAGGTACGTAAGCTTTCTACCGGAACCAAAGAAGCCACAGTTAACATTGAACGCTCTCTCAAGGATGTGCAGACTTCCATTCAGCAGATGGAGCAGGAGATTACATCCATTGCCCAGTCCAGCAATCAGCAGGCTGAAGTGGTGACCGAATTCAGTGAAATCATTGATAATCTGAACAGCGTGAGCCGCGATCTCAAATTGTTCATCGAATCCATGCTGCTGAGAGTAGAATAAAATAATACGTCAAACTTCCCGTGAATAGATCCGGGGAGTCTTTTTTAGTTACGAAGCATTCCCCCTCTCCCTCCACCCCGTCGGTCCGTCTATGAAGCAAAGAGCTTCCAGCACATCATCACCGCGATTCCAACCATAATCAGTGCGGATAAACGACTCAGTGCATGCCGAACCCGTCCAGTGTGATCCTTGCTTCGAACCAGCCTGCCCGCTCCTGCCAGTCCCAGAAACCACACCCAGGATACAACTGCTGTAGTTAGCGCAAAACTGACACGCTCCACCCCTCTATACTGAAGTGAACTGGTGCCAATCACTGCTACTGTATCCAGCAACGCATGAGGGTTGAGCAGGGAAACCGAAGCAGCAAATGTAATTTGACGTAATGCAGACATGGCCTTCGGGGCCTCCTCCTTGGAAGCAGATGACCTCCACAGTCCCCAAGCCATAAAGAGTAAAAACAGACTGCCTGCCCCGTATAAAGCATTGGTCAGCAGGGGCCATTGTACTAAAATGAGGGACAAGCCCCCCACAGCTGCTCCAATCAGCACTGTATCACTAATGCTTGCTGTAACGACAGCTGGCATTGCATGCAGGTATTTCTTTTGACTCAACCCCTGATTAAAAATAAATACATTCTGGACACCCAGCGGCAGAATCAGGCCAAAGGCCAGCACCACGGCATGAATCATGACTCCCATTCTTCCTCATCCCCCTTATCTGTGTCTTCAGAGTAAATGAGGCTTAAGCGCGTGTAACCAGCCACTTGGATGGTAAAGTACCCAACCAAATGATATAGTGAACGATACATAAGATATCGGAGGTGAAGCTTCCTGATGGGACGCAACCCTATTGATCAATCTTCCGGCATCCGTTGGAAGCCAAATCCCGCCCTTGATCTGCCTATGTATCGTCAGATTGAAGCCTATATTCGTCAGAAGATCACCACAGGTGAATGGTCTGCCGGTTACCGCCTCCCCTCTCAGCGAGCACTGGCAGCAGCGATGGGAGTGAATCGAAGCACACTGGTGACCGCTCTGGACAACCTTGCTGCGTCAGGTATGATTGAAGGCCGCCACGGAGGCGGAACCTATGTCACCGGTTCGAGCTGGCACAGCCTGGCTCATGCATCACTGCCCAATTGGAGCGAAGCTGCACAGGAGGGCTCGTATTATCCGAATCTGCCCGAGATTCAGCAGATCAATCAGGCCGAATTCCGCCCAGGCATTATTCGGCTGGGTACAGGCGAGCTTGCACCTGAGCTGATGCCCAATGCAGCGTTCAACGACATCCTTCAGACCTTGTCCTGCCGTACTCGGACCCTTAATTATATTGAACCTCAGGGCAGTCTGGAGCTTCGCAAGGCCCTGTCCCTGCACTTGCAAACCAGTGGCATTCAGGCTTCCCCAGATTCCATCCTGATTGTATCCGGCTCCCTGCAGGCACTGCATCTGATCTCGGTGGGGCTCCTGCCGCGTGGTTCGGCTGTGCTGCTGGAGAAGCCCTCGTATCTCTATTCCATTCATGCCTTTCAATCCGCCGGTTTGAAACTGAACGGTATTCCCCTGGATGAAGAGGGACTTGATCTCGGGCATCTGGATCGTGCCATCCAGATCGCGAAAAGGGTAAGCAGTGAGAACGGCGACGAATCTTTGCCACTGTTGTACACGATCCCGAGCTTCCATAACCCTACAGGTGGTGTAATGAGCAGAGAACGCCGGGAACAATTGCTGTCGCTCGCCCGTAGCTCCGGCATCTCCATTCTGGAGGATGCTGCTTATCAAGAGCTGTGGCTGGAACAGCCTCCCCCGCCCTCACTCAAAGCACACGACCTGGAGGGCCGGGTGCTGCATATGGGCACGCTCTCCAAAGCAGTCAGCCCGGGTCTTCGTCTTGGCTGGCTTGTTGGTCCTGTGCCCGTCATTCGGCGGCTTGCCGATATCAAGATGCAGACGGATTACGGCACCAGTTCACTTGCCCAGGAGGCAGCTGCAGCATGGTTTGCTGACGGTCATCACGCAAGCCACATGACATGGCTTCGACCTGAACTACGGAAACGCAAAGCGTTCATGCTCGCCTTATTGCAGCAGCACTTCCATGATATTGCCGAATGGACATCACCGGAAGGCGGCTTCTACATCTGGCTGCGTTTCTCCGTTGAACCGTTGTCCATGCGCCGCTTATTCCATGCCTGTCTGGATGAAGATGTGCTGATTCACCCCGGTTACCTGTATGATCGGCTGGATACAAAGCATATCCGACTCTCTTACGCCTATGCTTCCTTCGATGAGATGGAACGCGGATTAATCTGCCTTGCGCACGCGGCTCGTAAACTGCTGTGAACTTCAATACTAATTCGTCTATAATATGTCTTCTTCGTGTAAATAGTTAAGTTGACACATTCCCACCCTTAATGGTAGCGTTTACATTAGTTTCAGTTCAGATCTATCTATGTACGGCTTCATATGCTAACGCCATCATCGTCTCCTTATTAGGAAGTCCACGTTAAACTGATTATAATGAAGTGCATTAGTGCCGATGGCACAAGGCGAGTATTTTTCAACCTTTTACGAGGTGAATGTCATGGATATCCGTTCACAGCGTCGAGAGATGCCGCACCATAGACTGGCACACTGGCACCTTGACACATTAGCTCCCAATCATTGATTGCAAGATCAGCTTGTATAGTGAGCGAAGCCAAGAGGCTGCTTACGGGTGGACGATGCCTGATGAGACACTCGAGAACAATCATGAACGAGTGTCTCTCCACGCTGAGGACAAGCCACCTGAATCCTGCAAACGAAGACGTATATGATGCCATTGCTCCAGGGTGTTCATATTGCTCAGTTGCAGAGCAGACTGCTGAACACCGGCTTGCTGCAGTTCATCGGTTCCAACATACTGGCAGCCGATCTCTTCCAGCCAGCGGGTAACACGCAGTTGGTCATGAATCACATGCTGCTCCAGTTCAGGGAGTATCCTTCTGTGATATGCCCCGGCAAGCGGATGAATACGGCCCTCTACACGCGGAATAATAGCATTGCTGGCTGGATATTGGGCTGCAAGCCTCTTCATACCGTTGAAAAAAGAGGTTTGCAGGAGCGGCATATCACAGGCACTGACCAGATTCCACGCTGTTTTGGAAGCAGTTAACGCGGCATGAAGTCCCGCAAGAGGACCTTTCCCAGAATAATGATCCTGTACAAATTCCAAACCCTCATGGTCCATGGCACTATCCGCGGCTCGGTACATGGCTTCGTTGGGACCGGATGCCACGACGATGCGGGAAACAGCTGGTCTGATCACCTCTACAATATGTGTCAGCACAGTGGAACCGTTCAGCTCTAGCAGTGCTTTATGGCTACCCATTCGGCTGGATTGACCTCCTGCCAATATCATGCCTGTCCACTGTTCCTTTTCATGAATCATAGTTAACGGGAACACCTCTTTCCTGCAGGACTAAGGACTATGACTCTGACAATGCGTCAAGCTATGAATAGCATATGAGTCATACCCGACATTTAAGTTATCGCTTTGATCATCATTTTCCATTACAAGCCACACATGAATCTGTTACACCTGCACATAGGCCGAGTTGAGCTTCGTTTCGGTGAATCATCCGATAATGTCTATATTCTATAACGTTGAATCCCCTTTCAACAAATGATACATTGAACAATATGATTCGATTCGGAAAGGAATGGCTCAATTGGACAGATCTGCACCCGTGAGAGGCGCGTCCTCACTGGCCTCACTTAAACTATATAATTTTTTCATCTATGGAGCCATTTCGATCTTCGCCGGATTCCTTCAACTGTATCTTCAAGAGATTGGCATGACCAAGCTGGAGATTGGCAGCCTGATGGCGATTGGTCCCTTTGTCTCTCTGTTTGCCAACCCGTTCTGGGGCTTCTGGAGTGATAAATCACGTAATATTCGAATCGTGCTGATGATTATGATGGCAGGCACCTTTGTGCTCGCACAAGGGGTATTTTATGCGCCTACATATACGTGGATCTACGTGGCTATGATCTTGTTTTATTTTTTTCAAAGTCCATTGTTCGCTCAGACCAACAGTCTGATTCTTGGTTATATTGACGGCACGGGACAGAAATTCGGTACCTTCCGGCTCTGGGGCTCACTAGGCTGGGCACTGACCGCAGTCGCTGCCGGACCGGTGATTGATCGTTATGGCGTAGGCAGTGTTTCTATTATTTTTGCTTGCATGATTACTATTGCGTTTATGTTCTCGGTATTTCTGCCAAGGCAGCCTATCGCCTCTGATACACCGATTGTTACGTTAAGACGGTTTGGTAAGGTGATGTTTAATCCGTATTTTATGACCTTTATCGGTCTTGGTGTACTCGTCTCGGTACCTAATGCCATGAACAGCACCTTTATGTCGCTTTATATTGTAGAGATGGGCGGCGACAAGCAGATGGTCGGCTGGGCAATCTTCACATCCTCCATCCTGGAAGTAGGTGTGTTCCTGCTAATGGATCGACTGCTGAAACGCAAAATGAGCATGCTGCTAGGCTCTCTTATTCTGATCAGCCTGTTATTTGCACTGCGCTGGCAGCTTATGGCCCTGGCCTCAAGTCCGATGGAGGTTGTTTTTATTCAGCTCATGCACTCGGTCACCTTTGGCGGTTATTTCTATGTGGGCACACAGCTGACCATGCTATTTATTCCACGGCCCTATCGCTCCTCCGGGCAGGCGGTGTACACGATGGCTTGGGGTGGACTTTCCGGCGTTATTGCGGGCTTCTTCGGTGGCTGGCTGTTCCAGAGCTTCGGGGCTGAGGTGATGTATAGCATTGGTGTATTCTTCTCACTCATCGGCGCATTTGGCTTTGGCCTCATGTGGCTGTGGAACCGTCATAATGGATATCAACCTACGGTGCTGACGGAAATGGGCAATATGGATGAGGACAGATGATGGTTATGGAGATGGGTATGGAGATGGGTATGTTAATAGGAATAGGAATGGGAGTGGCTTAGGAGTAGGGATAGGCGGGCATTGGTAGCGGGGGAGCAGGAATTTCGCCAGTTCCGGTGCAACGAATCTCGACCAGTTCCCATTCTACGGCTAACGATCACCAGAAACCTTATTGGGGCCATTTCCAGACGTTTCACATTCTAACGATCCCCAGGAAGCTTATTTACCCTCAAACCGAGGAAAAATGCATACAAACACCACATTTGCAGGAAATAAGGTCTGTACGGATCGTTAGAATTCAGAAGGACCGAAAAACGGGCAAATAGCGTTTCCTGTGATCGTTAGATTTTTTAACTATAGGCTGAGGGTGGCAGGTTAGTCGTGAGCAAGGGTACGTGGGGTCGAGATAGCTACAGAGTCATCGTAGTGGCTGGTGCATTGGCTGGTGGTGGTAAGTGAGCCAGAGTCTCAAGGGGTGAATGGGGAGGTCTGGGAGGGATGCTTGGAACGTTGGTGTTTACTTACTATTGCTACGGCGGTCGACGCGGTAGGATTTCAGTAAATACGTTGGTTAATCTAAAAAAGTTACTCTAAAAGCTACCTTGACACAACAAAAAGGGCGTCCCGTCATGAACATGACCAGGAACGCCCTTTCTTCATACTTGCGTAGCATGTTTATGCAATGCCCATCCTGCCCGTCTTAGCTCTAACACATGTGGATCGGCCGACCCACGTCATGCAGCGAAGAACTGCACCGCGCACAGAAGCCTGAGAAACAGTGCAAAAAGACTACGCCGAGGTACATGAACATTACCGTAAGGTGCATCGTTCATGTCCTCAATCAGTCAACGATTACCGTTCACTTGTACCACGTTTTAAGCAAGCCCCACACTCTCTGCCTTATGCCTTTGGCAATTGGAATGAGCTTTTCAGCGATACGACGCGGTTAAATACCGGGCGTCCTGGCTCAGAGTGTTTCGGATCCACACTGAAGTAACCGTGACGGAAAAACTGGAACTTGTCCTGTGGTTTCGCTTCTTTCATCTCCTGCTCCACGAAGCCATGAACGATCTCCAGCGAGTTCGGGTTCAGCTGATCCAGGAACGTTTTCTCCGGCTGCTCGACAGTCTCTGCTCCAGCGCCAGTCACATCTGCCTCCATCTCAGCCCCTGCCACGGCGGCTTCCACTTCTACCTCAGCCTCCGGTGCGTCTGCCGAAATCAGCGGCTCGTACAAACGGAATTCAGCGGGTACAGCTTGAGTTGCTTCTACCCAGTGAATCGTGCCTTTCACTTTACGTCCCGTAAAGCCGCTGCCACTCTTCGTTTCGACATCATAGGTGCAATGAATCTCAACGACATTACCGTCTGCATCCTTGATCACATCATTACATTTAATGAAGTAGGCATGCTTCAGGCGAACTTCGTTGCCAGGGAACAAACGGAAGTATTTGTTCGGCGGATTCTCCATAAAGTCGTCTTGCTCGATATAAATCTCGCGGGAGAACGGAATTTGGCGGTTGCCCATCTCTGGATTTTCCACATTATTCTCAGCTTCCAGCCACTCGACTTGTCCCTCTGGATAGTTGGTGATCACTACTTTGAGCGGGTGCAGCACAGCCATCGTACGTGGAGCCTTCAGCTTCAGATCCTCACGAACAAAGTGCTCCAGCGTTTGCAGATCAATTACACCATAGTTTTTGGAGATGCCTGTTTCGTATACAAAATCACGAATGGCTTCCGGTGTGTACCCCCGGCGGCGCAGACCCGAGATCGTCGGCATACGTGGATCATCCCAGCCATCGACATGACCTTCGTCCACAAGCAGCTTCAGCTTGCGTTTGCTCGTGACCATCTGGGACAAGTTCAGGCGGCCAAACTCGTATTGACGCGGCTGACTTTCCATCTCACACTCTGCAATAACCCAATCATAGAATGGGCGTTGATCCTCAAACTCCAGGGAACAGAGGGAGTGAGTTACACCTTCAATCGCATCTTCGAGCGGGTGTGCAAAAGCGTACATCGGATAGATGCACCATTTGTCGCCCGTGTTATGGTGGTGTGCATGAGAGATACGGTAAATGACCGGATCACGCAGGTTGATGTTAGGCGAAGCCATATCAATCTTGGCACGCAGCACTCTCTCTCCGTTCTGGAACTCGCCTGCACGCATGCGTGTGAACAGGTCGAGATTCTCCTCCACGGAACGCTCGCGGAACGGGCTGTTTTTGCCCGGCTCGGTTAGCGTTCCACGCATTTGACGGATTTCGTCGGCGCTTTGATCGTCGACGTAGGCTTTACCTTTTTCAATAAGCAAAACCGCACGGTTGTACATCTCATCGAAATAATCCGAGGCAAAACGTTTCTCGTTCCACTCGTATCCGAGCCATTTCACGTCTTCCTGGATGGAATTCACGTACTCTACGTCTTCCTTCACCGGGTTCGTATCATCAAAGCGCAGATTCGTCTTGCCGCCAAACTCGCCGCCCAGCGTAAAGTTGATCCAGATCGCCTTCGCATGACCAATATGCAGATAACCGTTCGGTTCAGGAGGAAAACGGGTAATAACTTCCTGGACTTTGCCCGACCGGAGGTCTTCGGTAATGATATTTTTAATAAAGTTAGGTGGGGTTGTGAAGCGATTGTCCACAGGTATCAAACCTTTCATGAATGGATTGGAGCTTGCCAACATTACAAGCAATTCCGGGTAAAATTCCTTATGTACGAAGCCATTTACTGAAAACATCTGCTTTCATGGAAAGTTTCGTACGCGTTTCATTTAAATATACCTTTAACGGGGAAGGAGTTCAATAAATAACCGCACCAAAATCAGGATCAGACGCACACGCCGCCCGCTTCAAGTTAGGCCTAATACCATTTTGACGAGTTCGCACGAATCATGTAGCATGTTAGTAAAACTAATTTTAAGGGAGGGTTTCCCAAATGAACGCGCTAAAACTGACCAAAGAACAGCAGGCGGAAGCCATTCGTACGATCCAGTCGTATTTTGAAGAAGAACGCGGTGAAGAGTTGGGCGCTCTGGCGGCATCGGGTGTGCTCGATCTGTTTATGACACAGCTTGCTCCCTACATATATAATCAGGCACTCAGTGACGCACGCACCACGGTTAACCAGCGCATGGCCTCCATGGAAGAGGATCTGTTCGCATTGGAGCGCAAACTCCCCCGCCCTCCCCGCTAATCTACCTATTATATAAAGAAAGAAGGTTGCAATCATGTTTACCTATTCATTGGATGAATATACGGAGCTTCGCCCACTTTTGATGGAGCACACCAAACCGCTGTTTGAACTGACGGATCGTTCCCGGGATCAACTCAGACATTGGCTGCCGTGGGTGGATCAGGTGACCGAGATTGAACATACATCGAAATTCATTACAGGCGCGTTAAAGCAAGCGGCCGAGAATGGCGGCTTCACTGCAGGCATCTGGTTAAAAGGCGATCTTGCAGGCATTATCGGTTTTCACGAGATTAACTGGGCGAGCCGCTCGGTAAGCATCGGGTATTGGCTTGGTAAAGGTTTTGAAGGACAAGGCCTGATGACCAGCGCCTGCCGTGTCCTGGTGGATTACGCGCTCGTAACACTGGACCTGAACCGGGTCGAGATTCGCTGCGCGACCAACAACAAACGCAGCCGCGCCATCCCGGAACGACTGGGCTTTGTGCTTGAAGGGGTCATTCGTCAGGCAGAGAAGCTGCCCAAGGAATATGTGAACCATGCGGTGTACGGCATGCTGCAGCATGAATGGGAACTTTTGCGATAAACCAAGCCTTACATAATGGACAGCCACAGCAGGATATGCGAGCCGAACTCATGATATCAAAATAAATGATGACTCTCCCTGCTTCCACATAGCCCCTCGCCTGTGACAGTGACATTCACCCTGCCACAGATGAGGGGTTATTGTGGTTATGAATCCATATTTTACTTCAACCTAAGGTTGTCTTAATCTAAATTTCATGCTTCGCACCTAAGATAGCGTTGTGGTGCTGTAACCACACACTAAACCAAGGAAGAAGGATGATCACGGATGAAGAGAAGCACAACATCAAAGGCAATAAAAGTCACCAGCGCTTTAGCTCTCACGATTGCACTTAGCGGCGCCTTGCTGGCCACCGCGGCGGTTCATGCAGACCCTGCGGCGAAAGCATCCGATGCACTCCAGAACAAACGCACTGCCCCGATTGGTTCCCATATATTAATACCGCCCGGCGAAGCTGAAATAGGGCTTGGACCTGGGTTCGGTCCTCACGCCAAAGGAGTTCTGTCCGTGCTTGGCATCACAAAGGATGAGTTAAAAGAAGCCATCCAAGCAGATCACTCCCTTGCCGAGATCGCAGCCACAAAGAATGTGGAGGTACAGACGCTTATAGATCAACTTGTTGCTACGGAGAAAAAGGAACTGCAGCAGCAGCTCTCGGACTCCAAAATCACGCAAGCTCAATATAATGAGCGGCTTGCAGCTCTAACGGAGCGTGTAACCAAGCTTGTAAAAGAAAAGCCATCGGAAATACGCGCTCATAGACCTGAACCTGGTCTTCTGCCTGAACTTGGCTTACCTGGCGGGGTTGGACTTGGACCCGAACTAGACCGAAACGTGGACAAGCTTGCGTCTTTGCTGGGCGTGACAGCCAATGAATTAACCTCATCCCTGAAAAATGGTAAATCCCTCGCAGAGATTGCGACCGCCCAGAATGTAAAGGTACAGACGGTCATTCAGCAGCTTGTGAACGATAGAAAGACCGACCTGCAGCAAGAGCTGAAGGACGGCAAAATCACACAGGCTCAGTATGATGAGCGGGTAGCTGACCTAACCGGGCGGATTACAGATCTGGTGAACGGCACTCGGCCATCGGTTGGACCAGAGCATCGCCATGGCTCACGCTTGAAAGATAAATCCGGCTCCTCAGCTATCTCTTCACCAAAGGGCGATGTAGAAGACAAGACAACTTCTGAGGCTGATCAAAGTCCTGCGTAATCTGATCGGGTCTACTCTGTTATCAAACTTAATCTAATCTATCTGATCAAGCTCCATGTAACTTAATCCCCATGCCCATGCCAAGTCCCTCCTTTTCGCGCTGATTACAGCGGTACAAGGAGGGACTTTATTGCGGTTCCGACAGAAACGTTACAGAAAAACGCTACTGCTCGCATCCATAGTTAACCGTACGTGAATCCATGAAGAGTTTCTTAAAGCGCACGCACCATACCGCCATCCACAACCAGCGAAGCCCCCGTAATATACGTATTGGCCCCGGATAACAGGAAGACGACCGCTTTGGCAAATTCCTCCGGCTCACCGTAACGTGCAAGCGGAATCTCTTTGCGGAATTGCTCCGCAATTTCGTCTTCACTGACCCCGTTCTGCTCTGCGCGCGCCGTATCCAGCTCACGAATGCGATCTGTCGCGATGCGCCCAGGAGCTACGGTATTGATCAGAATGCCATACGGTGCAAGCTCCTGAGAAAGTGTTTTGGCAAGGCCAAACACACCCGTACGGAACGTATTCGATAAAATCAGACCGGGAATCGGCTGCTTGACCGAAGTGGAGGCAATGTTGACGATATGCCCTCCGTTTGTTTTCATGTGCGGAAGCACCCCCCGAATCAGCCGGACATAACTAAGCATGTTCAGTTCAAACGCACGCTCCCAGTCCTCGTCCGTCAGCGATTCAAATGAGCCGGAAGGCGGGCCGCCTGAATTGTTCACGAGAATGTCAATCTGTCCAAACTGCTCTGCTGTTGTCTGAATCAATGCTGCAATGTCCTCCTTGCGGGTGACATCGGTTGCGACGTATTCCACACGTCCACCGCCACCAAGCGCCAGCAGCTCTTCCTTCACTGCCGCGAGCTTGTCCTCGCTCCGGCTAGCCAGCATCACATCGGCACCTTCCAATGCCAGCTGTGACGCAACCGCTTTGCCCAGGCCGCGACTGGAGGCCAGCACCAGTGCTTTTTTACCGCGAAGTCCCATATCCATCGTTGTTCCTCCTTAGTTAACTTCTAAATTACCCACACAATCGTCTATGTCTCCAGAAAATAAGCCATCAAAATATCGTCTACATCCCTGCCGCCGATCCGAAATTCGGATACAAGCCTGCCCTCGGTTATAAATCCACATTGCTCATAGAAGGCCACCGCTCCAGGGTTGCTGGACAACACGCGCAGCCTGAGCTTCTGAATGCCCTGCTCCATCGCATACTGCTTCATAGCTCTCATTAGAGCTGTCGCCACGCCGGAGCGGCGATATTCGGGGTGAACTGCAATATGAATCTCATATACGTGGCGGTTCACAGGCATGCCTGTCGGAGGATGAAAGCCTACATATCCGCATACCCGATCCTCCTGCACCGCAATCAATTGACTGCCCGGCGGGCAATATTGCAAATACTGTTGTCTGGATCGCCATTGCATCGGAGCAGGCGAGTTGCACGCATCCCAGACCAGCATATCCAGCTCCATCAGCTGGTTTGCATCCTTCATCTCGGAAGCGCGAATCTTGTACGTATGACTGGTAAGCATGCCAATTCAACCTTTCGTATACCTTCATTCTGTATATATTGTAGCATAGCCGCTGTGTGGACTTAAATTCCGCTTCCATATGAACAAACCGTGAAAAACACTTCACCTTGCCGTAGCGTCATCGTTTATACTGATTCCATTACAATCACTGAACATATCGTCTCATAAGATAGGAAGGTGTAACGGATTGAATATCAAAGAAGCCGCATCCCGGTTGAGAATATCGGCAAGAGCCATTCGTTTTTATGAGGAAAAAGAATTGATTCGTCCTGCCAAGCAGCACGGCAATGGATACCGCATATATTCGGAACATGATATCTGGCGCTTGCAGACGATTGCTGCGCTGCGCGAGATTGGCATGTCCTTACAGGATATTCATCATGCCCTTGCCGAGATTGATCAGGGCAATCAGCAAGGGCTGGAGGAATACCTGGAGCTGCAACAAGCGGTAATGTACGCCCAGTGGGTCGAGTTGAAACGGATGATGGATACTACCCAGCGTATGATCGAGCTGAACCGTCAGGACGGGCCACTGGATGTCAGTCATCTGCATGATCTGGCAGGTAGTGCACGCCGCCTGCGGGAAGCACGGCAGAACTGGCATGATCGCTGGAATTATGATCAGCAGGCAGCAATTCACGATCTGCGTGTTCAATCGGATTGGACCACAGCCGACAAACCGTTCAGCCTGTACCATAATTATGATGAAGCCTTAGAGCAGACCGTGCAGTGGATCTCTCCTGTACATGGGGAAGCTGGCTTGGACATCGGGACTGGAACAGGCAATCTGGCCGGCAGATTGCTGAATCAGGGTGCCGTCATGACCGGGAGCGATCAGTCACGGGAAATGCTGCGAACATGCCGCAGAAAATATCCGCAGATGCATGTGAAGCTTGGTAATTTTCTGGCGCTTCCTTTCGCCGATCAGTCCTTTGACTTTGTCGTATCCAGCTTTGCCTTTCATCATCTGGGCCCGGATCAGCAGCGGCTGGCATTGGAGGAAATCCAGCGGGTGCTCAAGGCTACCAGCACGGGAAGGATTTGCCTTACCGACCTGATGTTTACCGACGCTACGCACCGCGACACTCACCGAAGGCATGCTGTCGCATCTGGAGATGCAGAACGGCAGCAGGCTATGCGTGAGCGCCATTTTCCATTGCTGGATGAACTGTGTGGCTCGCTGAACAACCTGGGCTACGAGACCAGACACATGCGGCATAATGAGCTTCTTCACACGGTGCTGGCGGTTCCAATGGGATAGACATTCTTCAGCAACCTCTGGTATGACTCGTGTTCAATACAAAAGGGCCAACCCTTGAAGAAGGTTGGCCCGGATTGCCGGAAAACAGCAAATGGCTAGCTTACATATAGATATCTACAACCGTGCGCTCCGCCGCGCCGCGTGCCTGCTTGAACACTTCCAGCGGGATGCGAACCCCGCCTTGACGATAACGGTTCGCTGTACGCTCACCTTCGACGTCTTTGCCATTCACCGCTACACGGCTGACAGCACCTTCGCTCAGGTGGTAGATGAATGTCACCGGCTCGCCTGCATATTCGAATTCAAACTGCATGCCATCCAGCTCAGCTGGCAATACCGGGTCAATCACCAGATTACCGCCCTCCTGACGAATCCCCAGTGCATTCGAGATCAGCTGGTTCATGTAGATTCCAGGGCCGCTGGAGTAGATTCTCCATCCGCCTTTCACCTGAACTGTACCTTTACGGAGCTGGTCAAAATGCTCTTGCGCCTCATAACGTGTATTGAACTTGCCGTCCGAGCTGCTGAAATACGCATTCGCTTGACGAATCTCTGCGTTAGGCACAACCTCACCGATGCCCACCGGGTTGATCATTGCCAGACCATTCCACACCTGATCCGTCTTGCCAAGCTTCGCCATCGCTTCCACGTAACGAATATGGGCGTGCACGTACTGCAAACCGATCTCACGACCGAAGTTCGATGCTTGCTCTGCACGCTTGAAGTGTGTGCTCACGCCACCTGCATACTGTGCAGGACGGTTCATCAGACGTACGCCATCCGGGCAGAGGAACTGCTCACGAATGAGTGCGTAATGCGCTTCTGCCTGCTCTGCATTCAGCAGCTCACCGATCATGCTGCGTGTCATTGGCAACAAGCGGTATTGAATGCCTGTCTCCGTGTCCGTTGGATGCAGCATCAGCTTCGCTTGGTCCGCCTCTTCCATATATACGAAGCCTGGAATCACATCTGTACCCAGCATGTAGCGGTTAAAGTCCTCACGAATGCCCTCTGCCAGTGCTGCAAGCTCCTGTGCAAAAGCTTCATCTTTAGCTTTCAATGCCTGTGACAATACGTTCACGGACTGATACGTCAAGGCGACCGTCCAGCTGCTCACCATATATTGCTTGAGCTGTGCATTGGCTGGCTGGAGTGTATCATCCCAGTCTCCGTCTCCGTAGGAGGACAGGAACGTATCGTGCAGGAAATGTGCACGGATGTATTCGATCTCTTTTTTCGCGTGCTCCAGTACCGTTGCTGTCTCTTCTGTGAATCCAAAGCTGTGTTTAACTGTATAAGGCACTTTCTCTTCCAGAATCGCATAGTCGCGAGTAGCCGTCAGGTAGTCTGCCAGCACTTTCAGCGGCCATACGATGATATCCCCATGGCTCTCTTCCTGTTGAATGGCAAAATATTTATCGAACATGAACCATTGCGGCCAGTTGCCATCATCCTCATATTGGTGCGTATAGACCATTTTGATAATATCGCGGACCTGCTCATATTTCTGCGTTGCCATGAAATACTCCACCGGACCTTGGCACACATCACGTGTACCCCATGCTGCGCCGCCGTATTGCTCCAGACCGTGAGGTACAGAGTAATGCACCAGCATATTGTGTGTGTACCACCAGGCAAGCGCGTTGACCTTGAACAGATCCTCCGCATCCTGACTCTCACCACGGGACAAACGGAACCCGTTCATGACACCTGCAAAGAACTCACGATACGCCTGCACTTCTTCTTCAAAAGAAAGACTCCGGGCCGCTGCGTCAGCACCTTCAGCCGCCTGATTCTCCAGCACACCCTGAACCTTCAGCGTCCATTCCGCACTCTCTTCCAGGCTCAGTGTGACGAGCGAAGCAGATCCGCTACGAACACCGCTGGCAAGCAACGTTTCATCTCCGGCTTGAGCAACAGCACCCTCCACCGTCATGCGGTACTCCAGCTCTGGATACGTGCCAGCACTCATCGCTTGCGGATCAGCTTTGAAGATCAGCGTGCCGTCATCCTGCGTCATGTGCAGCGGATATTCGTATTCATTCACGTTCATCGTGATCTGGTTGGTCACCAGATAACGATAGGCCTTTCCACTTGCAGAGCGCACGTTCATGCGCACTTCAGTAGCATGTGTTGTTGTGTAGTTTGTCACGATGAGCGTATCGGACTCCATTTTGTATATCCAGCGGGCATAGTTAAAACCAATCTCGAACAGAGATGGCATCGTCAGCAGACGATATCGTCCATCCACTTCCACGTAGATGCGCTGTCCGGCCGTCTTCGGTACGTTCAGGGCATTGCGGGCATTACTGATCATTTTATTTAAATTGGTATTGCCAATAACAAGCTGTGCGTTGAACATCCCATACATATACGATGTCGTCGTAATAACATGCGCTCCCAGCTTTACGTTACCGCCACTCATCAGAATGTGTCCATGCGGGCGCTCTACCAGCAGCTCTTTGGCTTTTAGTACGATATGCTCGTAAGAACCCGTGAAGAAGGACAACAGTTGATCCCCGCTGCGTTCTTCCTGATGGCGCTCAGGGAATAACTCGTTAATCTCGTCCTGTGTCAGATCAAGGGCTGCCAGTGGCTCACCCAAGAAGGAAGAGAGCTTCACCTGCTCCAGCACTTCGCCCGTTTCCGCGTTCAGAGCCTGTACTTCATTCCATGCCGCCGCAACTTCATCTCCAAACTCCAGTGCCGTAATGCCCGTTGCATGGTTAGGCTTCGCCAGTCCGTAGAATACAACCTGTGCTTCACCGTTCAGCTCCACAAGCTCGGATTGCAGCGCCGTATACGCAAACTCATACTGGTACGTCTCATTCGCGAGCGAAGGATAGCTCAAGCTCTCCGGCTGATTCGTTTCTTTGTAAGACAGTCCGAAGAACTGGAATCCGTCCGTGGAATAACCAACCGCTTTGGTCAGGGAACCTTGCTGCATGTATGGGAACACGCCACCCTGCGGCTGGTTTTGACGTGAGCATACCACGTAACCTTTGGCCTCATCCTCAAACACCGTATGGTCAATATATTGCGACATATATGCTTCATTGCTGCGTACTGCACCCTGATCAGCCAGGCCTACATCTTGTCCGTACACCACATCAACACGCTGCTGTTGCCCTGTAATCTTCACATCCCAGAACCAGATTCCTTGAGAGGCCAGCGTAAATACAACCTGATAGTTGATCGCTTCTGCTGCATGTTTCGGTTGAACACTGCCTTTCCAGATCAGCTGACGATCCCCGTGAGATTGGCTTGTTGACACCCGGCTGTTGGAGTGTACGCCGAGCAGTGGATAAGAAGTAATCTGCCCACTCTCCTCATGTACACGCAGATACAGATTATTCAAAGACCCGTCAATCGGATTGCCAAGCAGCTGATTTAGCATCGTTGTGCCGGAAGTCGCTTGGTACAAGTCCCCACTGTTTAAAAAAGTAAACGTTACTTCTCCGGCAGTCAGCCGAATCGTTTCATTCATGATTGTTGCCATCTTTCTATCACTCCTTAAATTAGTTTACCGCCCAATATCGAAACGTTTCGATATTATTGAAAAAGAATAGGGCTCCCTTGAACCGGTCTTTACAGCCCCGTCCTAACGATAACCCTCATTCTGTAACTCATCACGTTCACTTCTTGATCGCGCTTAACCCGTTATGTATCCACAAAGGACTCTGAGGCCAAAGCGCCTCCCACCAAGTGAACGCTATTTTGCTTGCCCGGCTTATAAAGGACGAACCGATTCACGTTCCACAAGATCAATCGTTAACGTATAGGATGGATTCACACGTTCTCCATTCAGCATCTGGAACAACAGATGCCCGGCCAGCGAACCCGCTTCATGCTTCGGCTGACGAATCGTGGTCAGCTGTGGACGAACATACTCGGACAGCTGGATATCATCGAAGCCGATCACCGAAATATCCTGGGGTACTGAAATGCCACTGTCTGCAAAAGCCTTTAACCCGCCGATCGCCATCTCGTCATTCCCGTAAAATACCGCAGACGGAAGCTCGCCCTGCATGATCATCGTTTTGGTAGCGCTGAAGCCGCCCTCGCGAACGAAGTTGCCGTTCAGCCGCCACTTGGACTTTTCCTCCAGCCCCGCTTCCCGCATTGCCCTGAGATAACCTTGATAACGCAGCGCATTATCGTAAGAGTTGGCTGGCCCGCTAATATAAGCGATGCTCTCATGACCGCCTCTGATCAGGCGACGAGTGGCAAGATATCCTCCCTGCTCACCATCCACCAGCACGCTCACCAGATGGTCACCGGACAGCTGACGATCCATAACGATGATCGGGAAGCGTGTTCCGGCAGATTCCATCAGAATGTCATCGTGAATGTTATGAGCGAGCACAATGGCACCATCCACTCTTTTTTCGCGCAAGAAACGTACCGCTGTTGAATCCCGTCCACCCATGGAGCTGCATGCAATCAGATCGTATCCGTTTGTCAGCGCTACATCCTGTACACTGCGGATCAGCTCCGAGTAATACGGCCCGGACAGGTCCGTGAGGATGAGCGCGATCGTATTTGTCCGACTCCGCTTCAGGTCCATGGCAAAGCCATTTTTACGGTAATTCAGTTCCCGTGCTGCCTCTAACACCTTCGCTTTGGTCTTCGCACTTACCTTGCTGTCCCCATTCAGTGCGTAAGAGGCAGTCGAGAGTGCTACACCCGCCAGCTTAGCCACATCCTTGATCGTTGCCATTCCTCGTTCGCCCCTTCTTGCTTGACTCGTCTGCTTCTCATTATATCTACATCAGGCAGCATGTTTGGAATAAAGCCAATACCATGCAGTCCTGTTCACTGCCTTAGTCATTCCCTTATCCCGCTTAATCGAAACGTTTCGAGGTGTTTCCAAAAAAATAATTCAAGCTTGCCCTGCCCGTCCCCCTGCGTGTAAACAGGAGAAGCGGTAGTCGCAATAAGCTTAATCATTAACATGTTCTGCTACGCTTCTAAACGAGAACACAGTCTATATGCTATACAAGATAGATTGAAACGTTTCGACATCCTCATTATAGTCGCTGGTGATAGCGATTTCAACCATTTTATCTTATTTTCGCAGAAATAAACGTGATATTCAATACGTTCGCATATTACTTTCTGAATAGCATATACACACTACCGCCAAGATACAAGCATTTCATCCACTATGTATAAGCGTATACAGGTACCGCTTCATTGAAATAAGCCCGTCCAAACAAACCTCTGGATGGACGTAGCCACTAATACAGCAGCCTGCTTCTACACAGCGTCCGTACCATACTCCCGAATTTCGCGGTTGCGATTCAATGCGGCGTGCAGCACAAAGGCAAGCAGTGCAATGACCGCCATGGCTGTCGCGAGCCAAGCCACTGCAATCAGCCCCTGTTGATCATACATCACGCCCATCATGTATGGCCCGATAACCCGGCCAATGGAGCCGATCCCGCCCGACACTCCGATATAAAAAGGGGCCGCTCTTCCGGCATGCTCCGAGATAAAAGCTGGCGTTGCCGGCGAGATCAGCATCTCACCGAAGGTAGCCAGTACCATGGCGAGCACCATGCCCGGATAGTTGTACATGGCAATCATGACGACGTATGCCAAGCCATAAAATACAGCACTGGCCGTCATTTGTGCGTTAGAGGTACGAGCCATGGTGCGTTTCACCCAACTGGTCAATGGCTGACCTACAAAGATTAACACACCATTAAGTGTCCAGAGCAGGCCGTACATTCGTTTTTCCATACCTTCTGCAATGATATAAGGCGACACCCCTGTATTCCAGATGGAGTTGCCAAACAATAGAAACAGCACACCCAGACTCATAAACAGATACAGTCGGGTATTGCTCAGCAGTGCCCAGATGCCTGGACCCGCAGGTAGCGTTGTCAACCGTTTCGTCAAATGCACTTCGCCCTGCTCCGGCTCAATCCGGGATAGATAAAACCAGAAAAATACGGCAAAGCCTGCCGAGGTAACGCCGTTCAGTACAAAGCTCAGGTGATATGAAAAGTCCGCAAGGAACCCGCTAAGCGCCGTTCCAATCGCTACACCGATGTTGTTCGCAACATAAATAATGTTAAACAGCTCACCGCGCCGCTCTGCAAACCGAAAGCCAATAAATGCTTGAATCGCTGGCATTGATAAGGAGCTGAACAGCCCGATCCAGCCCATCGCACAGATAAAGATAACCCAGTACGCACTGATCCAGGGCAGGGCAAACAATCCCGCAGCATTTAATACCAGTGATCCTATAATCAACTTTTTCACACCTACACGATGGTACAATGAACCACCCAGCAGTTGCCCCACAATGCCTCCCAAGGATTGGATCAAAATGACAAAGCCTGCGTTTGCCATCGTTCGTCCGAGCTCGTCAAAGACATACATCGTGGTCAGCGGCCACATCAGGGCACTGCCTGTCGCATTCACCAGACTTGCGAGCAAAAACACCTTCACTTCTTGTGGATAGTTATCCAGCCATCTCATCATTTTCGTTCAAACTCCTTATGTCCACTAGCTGCTTGCCTGTGTCCGCACAAAAGGCTCCCGCTTATGTGGCAAGACCAGCCACAGCGGGAGCCTGTAAGTTACAACATATAATATGAATCTATATTACATCAAACAAATCAGCCTGCAAGCACACTCATTGCCGCTTCACTTCAACAGTGGCCGAGAAGAAGGTGGCCCCATTGCCCATATCCGATAACCGATTGGATGTCAGTGAGTTCGAGCGCTGCTTCTTACCCTCGCCGTCCCACCACAAACCTTGGCTGATGACCGTACCCGGAAGCATCGCATCCGTCACTTTGGCCGTTAATTCGATGCGTCCTCGTTCGTTCCATACGACAACAGAATCGCCATCCTGCACCTCACGGCGCGCTGCATCCTCTGGATGCATCTGCAATAATGGCCTCTTCTCCATCCGCTGATGTTTCGCTGAATTACCAAAGCTGGAGTTCAGAAAATTATGGTTTGGTGGTGAGATAAACATCAGTGGATACGCATCAGCGGGTCCCGCCGGATTCTCGCCATCATAGCCTTCAACCAGGTTACAGTAGGTTGGCAGCGCTGGCAGTCCCTTTTGTTCCATCTGCTCTGAATATAATTCAATTTTGCCGGATGGTGTTGGCAGGTGCTCCAGGAAGGAGGCGTGTGTCGACATATCAAGCTTCACAAAACGCTGCTGCTTCAAACGCTCCAACGTAACCCCGTTCATATACGGGTTCCCCGTATCCTGCAATGCATTCTCAATCATCTGCTCCGGCGTTTCGCCAAAAATGTCCGTGTCATATCCCATGGCTTGTCCGAGCAGCGAGAACAGCTCTACATTGCTTTTGCCCTCTCCGATTGGAGCAATGACCGGCTCCTGCAGCTGCACATACTGATGCCAGTATGAGGTGTACAGATCGGTCGCTTCAAAGGATGAGGTCGCTGGCAGCACAATATCGGCATATTTCGCCGTATCGGTCATGAACAGATCATGAACGACGGTAAACAAATCCTCTCGTGCAAAACCTCGCTCCACCCGCTCGGTATCCGGTGCAACCACCAGCGGATTGCTGCAATACACCATAAGTGCCCGGATTGGCTGCTCTGCCTCCAGCAGTGCTTCCCCAATCCGATTCATGTTCACCACTCGCGGCTCGCTATGCTTCCGCAAGTCCGGGCGCTCCAGCGCATCGCTATTCGTGCTCGCATAGCTGTTGGTGCGCACTGCACCGCCGCCACGCTTCAGCCACTGCCCTGTTATTGCGGGCAGGCAGGCAATGCTGCGCACGTTCATGCCGCCATTATCGTGGTGCTGCAGGCCATTGCCAATATGGATATATGCGGCCTGAGCACCGCCATACAGCTCAGCAAGCTCCACGATGGTTTCCACGGGTACTCCTGTTATACGTGACACACGCTCCGGGGTGTAACTGCGCACATGCTCGCGCAGCGCTTCGTGTCCCACGGTGTATTTTTGCATAAACGCTTCATCCGTCAGTCCGCGCTCAAACAACACATGCATCAAGCCCAAGGCCAGCGCGCTGTCTGTACCCGGATAGAGTGGAATAAACCAGTCCGCCCATTGCGCTGTCCGGTTGCGATGTACGTCGATGACCACAATTCTGGCTCCGTTCTTGCGTGCCTTCTCTGCAAGTACAACCTGATGCATGTTCGTACTGACGATATTCCCGCCCCAGACGACAATCAGATCGGCATGCTCCGTATCCTCAGGCAGCGTGCCACGATTGGCGCCCATCGTATATTTCCAGCCAGTATTGCCGGCAGCATTACAGATCGTCTGCTCCAGCACACTTGCACCCAGCGCATTGAAAAAACGCCGATCCATGCCATCCACCCCGAGTATGCCCATATTGCCGTAGAAGCTGTAGGGTAGAATGCTCTCAGGGCCATAGGTTGCAGACAGGTCCTTGAACCTTGTTGTAATTTCCTGAATGGCCTCGTGCCAGCTGATCCGCTCGAACTTGCCTTCGCCTTTGGCGCCGATACGTTTCATCGGATATTGAAGACGCTCGGGATGATATACCCGCTCCGTCATATTTCGAACTTTATTACAGATTGCACCCTTTGTGATCGGATGGTCCGGGTTCCCGGTGACCTTTACAATTTTACCGTTCTCTTTATGTAACAGCAGACCACATGTGTCTGGACAATCGAGCGGGCATACCGCTGGAAACACACCATTCTCCTGATCGATCATCTTCTGGCTCCCCTCTTTCAACAGCTATCCCTATATCATATCCCCTTCGCAACCAGAGCGTAAAGAGAACAGGAGCAATTCGCCAAATCTTCATGATTTCAGAGCCTTTCCTGCTCTTATGTGAACTCCAAAAAAAGTTTTTACCCGTATGATTCATTCTCAAAATCCGGGGGTAAATTAAAAACAAGGCATTAGGCTAGTGTTTCCCCACTTCCTCCTCATGCCATATCATGGACCACTCCCGAAATTCGCCATGGACAGGTTTCGTTCCCCCGAACCTTGTCATGGCGAATTTATTTTGCGTTTATTTTTCGATACAAAAAAAGATGACCCCTTCTCATGGTGAACGAACAGGACCAATGGTCATGCTGTCTGTGAGAAGAATCATCTTTGTTATACCTGCAAGTCCGTTTACCTACCTGGATGTTTGCTTGCCTGCTTTATTCTTTTCTGCCCTGCCCGTTCGTCAAGCTTGCTTGCTCCAAATACCTCTTGCATCAGGTTCCGCTGTGCTGACCGCAGCCGGAGCTGCCATCTCTGGTTTCACTGCCGGCTCTGACTTGCGGAGATATACCATCCAGTACGCAGCCGCTACGAACAATGCTCCGCCTGTCAGATTACCCAGCCACACCGGGATGAAATTCATAACATATTGCCCCCAGGTGTAATGACCCTCGAAGATTGCTGCCGGGATCAGGAACATATTGGCTACAACGTGCTGAAAGCCAATAGCAACAAAGGCCATCGTCGGAAACCAGATACCCAGAATTTTACCGCTCATCGTATCCGCAGCATAGGACAGCCATACAGCCAACGCCACCAGCCAGTTACAGCCAATACCTGATATAAAAGCCTGGAAGAAGCTATCGTGCAGCTTGTGCCCTGCCATATCTACCACCTTGGTAAGATACACGCCGTCTGCCGTAAGGCCCAGCACATGACCAAAGAAAAATGCAACAAACAGTGCACCGAGCAGATTGCCAAGTGTCACCAGCAGCAGGTTCTTCAGCATGCTTCCGGGTGTAATCTTACGAGTAATGGCCGCAAGCGGCACAGCCATCATGTTACCCGTCAGCAGCTCTCCGCCACCGATCAACACCAGAATCAGACCCACCGGGAACACAGATGCTCCGATAAATGTGGCAATGCTGCCCCATTCCGCTGGCGCAGATGCGATAACACGAATATCCAGCAGAAATCCGAGCGCAATGAATGCCCCTGCCAGGAAACCAAGAATTAGCACCGAGGACACCGGATTCTGTGCTTTTTTCATCCCGGTCTGTGCCGTATATTGTGCAACCTCAAGAGGTGTTTTGGCTGCCATATGTCATCTCTCCTTTATTTTCTATCCGTCTCAAAATGCAATTTTCTATCTATGTATTTATTGTATATCGGCTGCACATAAAACTTTGTGCAAATAATCACAATATTTCATCGTTCATGACTCAGGAACAAAGAAAAGGCTGACGATGTAGTCGCCAGCCCTGCTTCTTATTACTCAATCCATATCACTCGGTTAACAGATTTAGGTGGTCCGCTACCGTACGTTCTACTTCATTGGCTTTATTCGCTTGATTGTACCGGCTTGTTACCTTGCTGCCCTAAACCAGCGCTGGTGCTTTAACCTCTACCGGTGGCAAAGCCTGCAAACCTGCGGTATTCAGGAAGTTCCATGGTTTGTTGTAGTGCGGCTGGAAGAAGAAGTCGATAAACGCCAGCTCATCCACCGTCATGTTGTTCTGAATGCAAACCGAGATCGTATTGATCGACTGTGTCAGGTCTACCTGAGACATAATCTGAGCGCCGACGATACGACGAGTCGCTTGCTCATAGACTACTTTGAGCAGCAGCTTCTCTGCCGTTGGCATAAACTCTGGGCGGTAACTGTCCTCCAGCACTACCGATTCCACAATCAAGCCTTCATCGGCAGCAGATGCCTCGGTCATGCCTGTTCCTGCAATGTTTTGCTCATATATTTTAATGCCGGATGTGCCTTGTGTTCCCATATATGGTGTCGTTGGACGAACCAGATTACGTGCGACAAGTGTGCCCATCCGAACCGCATTGGTTGCCAGTGGGATGTAGGAAGCTTTGCCTGTCGGATTGTAATGAATTGCACAGCTGTCTCCTGCGGCGAATACGTCCTTCTGGCTAGTCTGCATATATTTGTCCACAATAATTGCTCCGTTCGGCAGCATATCTACCTGACCTTTGAGCAGCTCCGTGTTTGGACGGAATCCGATGCAGAGGATGACAAGATCCGTCTCGAATTCCCCCTTGGAAGTGATGACTTTGGTGACTTTACCATTCTCACCAGTAAACTTCTGCACCGTTTGACCCAAAGCAAGTTTGATGCCTTTTTCAGTCAAGGTGTGCTCGATCGCATCCGTAAATTCCGGGTCCAAATATTTGTTTAGAATACGATCTACACTGTCGATCAGTGTTACTTCCTTGCCGTTCATCTGAAACGCTTCAACCAGCTCAACACCAATATATCCTGCACCCACCACGGTTACCCGTTTCGCGTCCTTTGCTTTTTCGATGATCGTGTTGGAATGATTGTAGTTTTTGCAGAGCAGGATATTATCCATATCAATGCCTTCCAGCTTCGGAACGACAGGCCATGAACCTGTAGTCACAATCAGTTTATCAAAAGCATCCTCTAATTCTTCCCCGGTTTGCAGATTTTTAGCCCGCAACGTGTGTGCTTCTGCATCAACTGCCGTAACCTCATGCAGCATTTTCGTCACAACACCGAGGTCGGCCAATTGGTTTGGCGAAGAATAGAAGAGGCCATCCGGGTCTTTGACCACTCCACCAACGTAGAGCGCAATGCCACAAGACAGGAAAGAAATGTTGTCATTGCGCTCATATACGGTAATGGTTGCATCCGGGTAAAGCTTGGCGGTATTAACGATGGCTGCTGTTCCTGCGTGTGTACATCCGATCACGGCGATTTTCATGAGTAGTTCCTCCTTGGAGTATATAAAATAATGAAAGATTCAACGTCATTGTCATTACTGCTTAATAAATTGTGAAAGATTTCACTACCAAGTCGATGGTTTATGTGATTTATTTCACTTTGTACGCTTATTATAATGTGATCTTTTTCACATTGCAAGAGATTTCGTCAAAATATTTTTGCAGCTCATTCAAAAACTATGCTTTACGCCCTCGATCCCCTTTTTCTAGTAAGCTCATTTTCCCCGAATTACATTTCACTTATGCCCTCCAATATGTTCAATTTATCGCCCATTCCCCGGCCTGTTGCAAAAAAATAAAATCATTTTTAGTTACAGGGTTGATTTCTCAATTGGTAAGCGCTTACAATATATTAAATCCTTATACTGGATTTTGTATTATATCTTTTCCATATAAGTTTGATTATTATTAACTAATTGTTCAGGAGGCGTTCATATGAAGAGACGTGTATTGCCCGTTCCATTACGAATCGTTCCCGTCGCCCTTACCTTTGCCATGATTACCACCGGATTTACTGCTCCATTCGCGGCTGCATCCGAGGCTGCTGCCTCTAATTCCACTTCTGCTTCTGGCTCTGCATCGACTCCAGGTAACACTTATACGCAACCCGTAACGATCAAAACCGAGGTATTACCCAGCACGAAGCCCATGTCCTCCAGTGTCGACGTATCCACATTGCTCCAGAAATTTAGAGATTTCAGCCATTTTGCTACAGGTGAACTTGCCAAGGATACAGCCTTTGCCCTGAATATTGTATCCTGGCAGATGCCTCACGGCGGCTTCTATAAGGATATGGAGAAACAGTATGCGGCACCTTGGGATGGTGTTACTGCACGCTCAGGCTGGAAGGACCCGAATGGTGTAGAGCTTGGAACGTTTGATAACGATGCGACCACATCCGAAATTCGTTTCCTGACCGATATGTATGTCAAAACAGGCAATCCCGTTTTTAAGGAAAGTGTCCGTAAAGCCATAGATTTTATTCTGGTCTCGCAGTACCCTTCAGGCGGTTGGCCACAGGTCTACCCTAAACGCAGTAACTACTCCGATGCAGTCACTTACAATGACAATGCGATGGTACAGACAATGATTCTGCTGGATGATATCACCCAGCGCAAGCACGGGTTCGATAACGATATTCTGACTAGTGCAGAACGCAACAAGCTGAAGACCGCGCTGGATCATGGTATTGCCTACACGCTCAAAGCTCAAATTATCAATAACGGCATTCCCACCGTCTGGTGTGCGCAGCATGATCCTGTAACCTACGAGCCGCTACCCGGCAGAGCCTATGAGCTAGCCTCCAAGTCGGGATCAGAATCGGTGGCGATTACAGCCTTTCTCATGTCCCTGCCCCAGACACCCGAGATTGAGCGAGCTGCCAAAGGCGCTTTGAAATGGTTTGATACGGTTCGTGAAAATGGTACCAAATACAACCGGCAGGGACCTGTTTACTTCGAGCCAAATGCCAGCAGTGTCATCTGGTACCGATTCTATAACGTAGATGAAGATGTTCCTTTTTACGCAGACCGGGACGGCAAAAAATATATGAACATTCTCGACATCAGCGAGGAGCGCAGACACGGCTACTCCTGGGCAGGCAGTTATGCTCGCAACCTCCTGAAGCTGGCCTCTGACCAGGGATATTACAAACTGAGCCAGCCACTCCCCAAATAATTACGGCCCTATGCTCCATCCTGCATAATCATCAGCAAGCATTTCATTAAAAAACAGAAAAAGCCTGTCCTTCTCATTGCAGGAGGACAGGCTTCTTATGATGTGTAACCTCACATGTCACACGTTACAGCGTTGGTATTATGCCAGCAGCTGCTCAATAGCAGCACTCATGGACTCTGGCGATTCCTTAGGTTCGATGCGACCAACAACTTCACCCTCGCGGTTCACAAGGAACTTGGTGAAATTCCATTGGATATCACTCGTTTCACCCGCACCAGGCTGCTGCTCCTTCAAATATTGAAACAACGGATGGGCAGCTTCTCCATTCACGTCTACTTTGGCAAAGACCGGGAAATTCACTCCATAATTGATCTGGCAAAAGGATTCCGCTTCCTCGCTTGTACCCGGCTCCTGTCCACCAAACTGGTTGCAAGGGAAACCAAGCACCACCAGACCTTGATCGCGATAACGGTCATAGAGCTTCTGCAAATCACCGTATTGTGGGGTCAAGCCACATTTACTGGCTGTGTTCGCAATCACGAGCACCTTGCCTTGATACATATCCAGCGAAACTTCCTGATTCGCGGTGGTTACTGCTTTGTATGAATATACGGACATTGCTGATTCCTCCTATGACATGATTGGATTTTGTACCTTGAAAAGCGCTGAACTATAACCAACCCTAGGGTCAATAAGCCTGTAAAGATACAGCCCGCACCTGTCTTTCATTATAGCCCTGTTCCGATGTATACATCAAATTTACCGGGAAGCCAGAATCGCCTCGTACCGTGTCTGCCGCTCCGCTTTGCTGAGCTTGGGACAGGTGTAGCAATAATCCTGACCGCCATACACCTTGTAATGCAGACAACAGGTTGATTTCATTAGTGTCTTTTCCCCAGGCTGATACGGGCTATCCATCTCGACCGGCTTGAATTTCAGCAGGTTCTTGCGTATCCCCAGAATGTCTGGCGGCATCGTAATTACATGCTCATATCCCTGAACAATGGCTTCACGCTCATGATCCGTAATGTCCATCTGGATAGCCTGCATTTTGAACCATCTTAGAATGGATGCAAGCTGCGCCCACATCTGCCCGGTATTTGCCCCGCCAGCCAGTGCCACTCCTTCTATTAAAGGTCTGAGCTGCTCTCCATAATACGCGGTGAGCATAGCCTGCCTGGCCGCAGAAGCTGCTTCCCTGGAATCATGTGCACTCTCATTCGGAGGTGCAGGATGAGCTTGCTCGGTACGATCCATGAGTTGAAAAAGAAATCCGGGGTATCCGTCCTTCACCACCAGATACAGCCGGATATTGTCCAGAGAAAGGTCTAATACCTTATCACACATCGCGTTCATATAATGAATGCCCAACAGCAATCCGCGAACGCAATGCATGAAGTACACTGCTGCGGTCTGCAAGCTGTCCGCACGTAAATACTCGTTATAGGCTGTCAGCATGTGTCTCGCCTGCTCCGATTCCCGCAACGACGCAAGTGGAGCCTCGTAAACGACATCTTGAGCATCACTCATCGTAAAGCGTGCATATTGCTCTAGCCAGATGTAGTTGATATCGCCCATAATGGCTCTGAAACCTCCCGTGAATGCGAACGAGCCGCGTGCAAACAACGCACAGCGGCTTCATTCTTATAGTAGAGGACACACAAACAAGGTCCATTCAATTCATTAACTGCCTGTTGCCTGAACACGATGCTGCTCTGCACGACCTGCATGCACCATAGCACTGTTGATCACCTTTTCAGGAGTTACAGGTTTCTGACGTTCACCAGCAAGCGCATATGGCAAGCAGAGTGGTACATTCGAACGCGGGTCCATAACGATGTCTGCTTCAATATTAAACACTTCACGCAGTACATCCGAAGTCATCACTTCAACAGGAGAGCCTTGTGCAACAGCTGCACCTTTCTTGATGCCAATCATATGCTGTGCATAGCGGGATGCATGGTTCAAATCATGGACAACCATGACAATAGTACGATTAGCGGTTGCATTCAGATGCTCCAGCAATTGCAATACTTCCAGTTGGTGGGCCATGTCGAGGAACGTCGTCGGCTCGTCCAGGAACAGAATATCTGTTTCCTGTGCAAGAGCCATAGCGATCCATGCACGCTGACGCTGTCCACCCGACAGCTGATCAATCGGACGATCATGGAATTCAGTCATGCCCGTCACTTCGATCGCCCATTCAATCATGCGTTTGTCCTCCGCACGCATGGAACCGAATCCTTTTTGATAAGGGAAACGACCATAAGAAACAAGCTCGGTAACGGTCAGACCTTCTGGTGCTGTAGGATTCTGAGGCAGAATCGCAAGCTGCTTGGCAACCTCACGTGTGGATTGCTTATGAATGGACTTGCCATCGAGTAACACGCTGCCTGCCTTCGGAGACATAATACGTGCCATCGTCTTCAGAATGGTTGATTTCCCCGAGCCATTGGCTCCAACAAGTGCGGTAATTTTACCTTGGGGAATCTGGATGTTCAGATTCTCAACGATCAGTCTTTCCTCATAAGCGATATCCAGCTTGGACGTCTCCAGACGAAACATGCGATCATCCCTCTCTCATTAATCCCGGTTATGTATTCCGGCTATAGTCACGACAACGAAATAGTCAATATATATTGATGTGATATGCTGCATTTTCCGACGCTTCAATCATTTCCATCTCTATATAAATTGAAAAAAGATTTACACAATCCACTCCGATGACAGAACAACCTTCCAATCGCTGTTATCCCCAAGTTTTTTTCGATCCTTTTTCCAAAAGGGGAAAATGCGGTGATAAGCGTATGCTTCCGATGTAGCTTTCTTGCAGAAAGCTTTCAGGCGACCGCTTCGCTTTTTCAGGTTTTTTCTGTCCTCTCCGTTCGAGTGTAAATAAAAGTTCAACTTATACACGAAAACGATAAATTAACTATACTAAAGATACTGATAATCATTATCACTTGTCAACAGAAAATACTCAATCTTTTGATAAAACAAGGCTTTTTCTGTCCGAATATGGTGTTCGGCAAGGTGACATGCCACTTATTATATGAGAGTATTTCTCAATGATTCCGTGGTTTTTTCCCTTCGTACAGCTTTCACTCATTTGAATCCGTCATTTTATGTCTATATTGTGAACGAGCTGGATCATGCTGATGGATTTCCCGCACGCTTGGTTTCCATAAAAAAGATGACCCTGAAACCAACGTTTCAGGATCACCTCTATGTCCGAGTTCAGCTCGGCTCCTGCATCAGGTCGATAACGATCTCCGAGCCCTCTGCTCCCTGTTGAATGCTCACGACATGCTCCGGCAGTATATTTTTCGGCAGTGCCAGCTGCATGCCATAACGATACAACCGATCTGCTTCTGCCGCAGTCAGTGGCTTGGAGCTGCCTCTGTTGCCTGCAGCATTCTTGCCCCCAGATGGAACCTGATCACCGGATTTCCCCTGCTTGCCTGCTTCTGCATCAGCGCTTCCTTCGCCCTTCCCCTGATCCGTCCCCGTTTTACCAGATGCAGAGGATTCGGTCTGTTGCTTTGAAGCATCGCTTGACTGCTGCGCTCCATCGGTTTCACCTGTCACCGAATCATCAGTACCTGAACCGCTACTGGCATCTGCTGCACCCGCAGCACCTTCTCTCGTGCCTGACTTGGATTCACTGCTGTTGCCTGCTGAGCTGTCCGGGGAAGAAGCAGGAGCAGTCGTTGTATTCGACTTGCCCTCCGTGTTCAAGCTTCGCCACTGCTCCGTAACATCAAGCTCCTTCATGCTTTGATCATCCATAAGCAGCTGCAATTTGCCTTTTTCAAAAGGAATCCCACCTGTCTCGCTGCGAAAACGAATGACTAATTCAGCCTGTGATGCCTTGCCCTCCTGTTTATTGGAAGGAACAATGTACGCTATATAATCTGGTAGCTGCTCCTCAGGATGAGCCGGCACCACAGGTTCCTGCTCAGCAGGGGGCTGCGCCTGAGGCTCAGCCTTGTTGCTCATCAAGGCATACGTTCCACCTGCAATGCCTACAATCAGGATGAGCAGAAGCAGTCCTAGCCAGCGCTTTTTCTTCCGTCCAGTCAGCATGCGCATGAGCGGAGAGGAAAGCTCTGCTTTTGCCCGATCATAGATTGGCTTCATGGCTTTTCCTGCCTTGGCATAATACGGCCTGAACGCTGACTTGGAACGGAACGCTTCCCGGTCATGGGATTTGAAGTAATTGATGATTGCATCTGCATACCCTTTATGTGCATTGGAAGCCCGGACAAACATCCGCTGCGAACCTGACCATTCGAAGAAAGCATACAGCACTTCGGCTTGACCTGTATGACTACGTACAAATTGAATCAGACCTGAATAATCCAGCCGATTGCTGCCGCTCCCCCCGCGGTAGAACGCCAGCGCCAATGCCTCATACGCTGCTGGTCCCGCATGGCTTTGAAGCTCTGCCGCGAGCCAGCGACGTGTCCAGCGTTGAAGCTCATCACGCTCGGCGAGAGAGAGGGATTCGATGGCTTCTTCGGCATTGTCATCCCCGCTGAGCCAGGCTCTGGCGACCAGCATCATATTGGTTCTTGCCGACACGTCAGCACCTTGACGTGCAGCCCAATCTCGCACCTCATCTCCATGCTGCAGAATATCAATCTGAAGCAACTGGTCCCGATTCACGCGTTCCAGATCTAGGTCCTGAATCATATAGAGGTTAATTACATAAGCCAGCTTGTCCGCCAGCTTGGTTAACGCCTCCTGATATACGGCCTGTTGTCTTCCAGAAGAGACTTCCATTGACCTGTCCGAAGAATGAGCAGCTTGCTGTCCTGTACCGGACGTCACCTCCGATTGCCCGATATATCCTGTAATCTCCGGCTCCAGCGCACCCTTCCCGGTAATGCGGTCCAGTACACTGACCCGCTGAAGGGCTTTATTCGCAGATTCAACCGGATCCGGCGCGGAGCAGAGTCTTTCTCGCAGCTCTGCACAGGAACGCTCAAGCAACAAGGCCGATTGCAATAGGGACGGATGCGCTGTAACCCAACGCTGAACCAGCTCAATGATGCCAGCGGCGGTCTCCGTTTGCTTGAGCTGATGATCCAGATACGGTTCGAACAGCAGCTTGGTTAAAGAAGCATTGTTCAGAACCTTTCCAAAGAAGGCTCGGTGCAGCTGTACATCACGATCCAGAATCGCATACAGCTCCTGTACCGCACGCATCCGTTTCTGCGCACGTGCATTGTTTGCCGCGTAGATAAAATAATCTACAATCCGGGTCTTCACCACCGGTGCAGCAACCCGGAAATACTCCCCAAAGCGGGAAGCAACCGCTTCCTCGGGGACATTTTCCCGCCGTACACTGTCCAGCTCCCGGCTGAGCAAGGTCAGAAACAGCTCGTTCAGACGTGCGCGCTGCTGCTGCGCACCTTCCGGCTTCAGATACGTGAGCAAGCCGCTTAGAACCTCACTTTTGTTATTCAAGTACAGATCTTCCACACCTTGTTCCAGACTGTAGAATACCGACAGCTCCCCGTAAGCTTCAATGGACAGATCTCGTCCGGGCTCCATGCCTGCGAGCATCTCATCAGCGAATTCATAATATGCGGCCGCCCTTGCCTGATCCTGCACTAGAAACCAAGCGAATTCGGCATATGGCAGCTTCGCGACTGAAGCGTCCGCATGCGTGACACGTCCAGAGACGAGATCAAAGGTGAAATCCTTCTCTGTGTTCCGATCCTTGGGCCGCAGTGTACCACGCTCCACAAACTGAACATGAATGCCCTTCTTGGCCTGCGGCTCCTTGGCAAAGGTCATAAAGCCCAGCTGCCTGCGGAACGCATAGGGCAAAGCTCTATACAGCAGACGAAGCAGCGCCTTGGCCCCTGCCGTCACTTCCTCTGCGGCTACATCAAGCGCGATGTATACCTTGCGGCGTGCAGCGACAGACTGCATCACCGCGTAAAGCATGCGCTTGAACAACGTCTCATCAATCTTCAAGGCGCCAAGAATCTGGTTTGGTGTTGCGCTCAGCCCGAATTTCCCTTCGCTACCCCCCGTCGGCATCGCATCTTCTGCTGTTACAGGCAGCTTGCTTAGCGCTGGCAGCTCTGTTCCCTGCTCGATATCATATGAGGTGGCAAACAGGGTATCCAGCCAATCCACACGCTTCATCTGTTCCTCCATGCTTGCGGGAGATAAAACATAGTTATGAGCGAAGAAGGCGCTGCGCAGCCCGGTAAAATCCGTAGCCTGGTACACATTTTGCCCCAGAATCGTCTCGCCGCTCTCCAGATGAAGCAGGTGCATGGAAGCCGGAAACTTGCTCTCGTCCTTCTCCCCCCGACCTGTCAGCTCCGCAGGAGCATCATAGACGCAGTAGGGATGAAGCACTTTTTTGATAAACGCAGGGTCCAGTCCCGGCGAAGCCGCTACTGTATCGAACCCCTCTGTTGTACGGAACACCCCGCGCCGCTCTCTTGTGTACATCTGTTGTTCAATGGGCGGAGTCATGGAAGAACGCATCATCCCACTCTCCCCTCAATGTATTTCAGCTTGTATAGGAGCCATAGAAAAGGCTCGTCCACGCGGATCGGGCTGACCACACCCTGAATTTTCATATCCACCGGATTGCTACCGAGTGCAGATACGGCGAAATAAGCGGTGTCCTTGAAATACACATCCATCGTGCCCTTGAATGGGCGGTCCACCTTCTCGATAAAACGGCGAATCTCCCCGTCAATATTTTCGAACTCGGTCAGGTCAAACCACTCGCGGTGCACCATGTTGCGGAACACATTGCTGTTCGATTTGATGTAATCCCCTTCCTCATCCTTGAGGGAATGCAGCATGTCACTTTTGGTGAGCACAACAGCGGTTGGAATGTTTGTTTTGGCCTTGTCCTGATAAGCGATAAAGTCACCGAAAAGGGTCAGCACCACATCGCGGGGCTCATCATATTTGGGCGTCCATTCTCCCGGCTCGTTGCCGAGATTAATACGAATTTTGTCCCGAATGGACCGAATCTGAAGCGGGTCCACCATAAACAGAATGCCTGCCGAGTTTTTGATATGCTGTCCATGCAGGCCCAGATAATCCTGCTCTACCATACCTTCTCCCGCCACGTCAAAAAAAACCAGCGTCAGCGGCGCTTTATCCTCGTCCTTGAACACAAACTGGAAAATAAACGGCTCCTGCAGCTTCTCCTTCTGTGTGGAATCCAGCAGGTCGCCCCGCTCAAACAGCGGCTCTTCGTAATCGGCGCGGAAACGGCGGCTGATCTCGGCATTCAGCGGCATACACGCAGCATCAAAATGATCTGCTGTATAGTGCTGGAGCGTATGAATTAATGATGTCATATACACCGATTTGCCGACCTGTGATGCACCGATAATGGAAATGATGTTGCTAGGGGCCTTGCCTGCCGTTACAGGCAGCTCATTATGACAATGCGGGCACAACCGGCGGCGTGTTAACACACCGTAACGATCGTTAAGTCCCATCACGATGTTATCCGAATAGATCCGATGCTCCTCAGGCACGTCAAAAGGCGACAGTACAGCTTCCATATCAAACACCGTATCCAGCCCAAAACGCTCCCGGTATCGGTTAAGCTTGGCATCTTCCCCAAGGGCGTAGTCCTCGTCATCATCCCGATGATGTGCCGCACGGAACACCACCTCTTCGGGTGAGAACTTGCTGAAGCAGTAAGGACATACGATGTCGTAGAACAACGGGCGCTCCTCCGGCTGCTGTCTCTTCAAAAACCGGCTAAAAAAACTCATAGCCACTCCCCTCCCCATATCTGTGTAATACGATCGTCAAGTCCATTCAATCGGATATCAGCCTATAGGCAGCTCCGTATTTAGGGCCGTCCGTGAAGAATAACCTTACATAGTCGTCCTTGGCAACTTCAACGGAAGGCATCTCGTTTCTCCCTGGCGCAAAATCACTTACAAACGGATATACCGTACCATCCTCTCTGCTCAGCGGGACCCCTCCCTGCTTGCGAACATAACAGAGCGCTTCCTTCGGCACAGGTACTTCGGCTGTTACGGTAATGAATACTGTCTTGCGTTTCTGAAAAAAACCGCTCTTATAACGAATGGCAAAGCGGATATCCGCCTTGCCTGCACTTGCAATCCCTTGATTCTCCTCATCCTGCTGACGAATCAGCACAGGTCCGTGCTCCTGCATCAGGCACGCATACACGGTATACTGAATTGCGCCAAAGCCGGTGATTCGATCCGTATACCCGTTGTTGGCCTTATATTCCTCTCTCGTATACAGCTTCAGCTTGCCTTGTGTGTGTGTGGATAATGCGTGATCGCCGCTATGAGACCCTTCACTGATGGGATCTTCGCTCTCTCGTTCATCGTTGATACGGTTGAGCTCCACCCGTTCTATATATACCGCCTCAAGTTGTTCCGGCCAGAGCCAGCGAAGCGTGCAGCGTCCTTCGTCCACCGCAAGCGTCAGCTTTCGAATCCGGGGAGCGGAAGGATCAGCATCTGCATTCATAAACCGCATGTTCCAATGACCTCCCCGATGTTAAAATCCTTTGCTGCGTGTGTCTCTTGCACGCTGACCGAACCCTTCTACAGCAGATGTGCCGCTTCCGGCATCCCGGCGTCCCCGGCTTTTGCGTGGTGTATTCTCTCTAATCGGAACAATCCAGGAGAACAGGGTAAGCACCCCTGACAGAATCAGCATTGCCCCCAAACGTACAAAGGCGTCCCCCACGTTGGAGCCGTCCAGCCCCCACTCCAGCAAAAGTCCGGCTAGCAGTCCCGATACCGCACCGCCCACACCAAAGCTGAGTGCAAGATGACGGTTATCAAACACAAGCCCTAACGACACACCTAGAGCCACACCGATCAACAGTAGGGCGGCAACACGGAAGATCGCCAGATATACGCTGTGTTCCATTGCACCGGTACGTTCGGTCACCAGCGTACGCTCATCAATCGTATCGTAGATCTGCTGGAATGCGACATTCAGGCCGCCTGCATCCGGCACATCGTAATACATGCCACCTGTCTGCTGCGCGATGCTTTTGAGCAGGTCCGTACCCGAAGGATCTACGAGACTTAACCCAACGGTATGAATGGCAACCTGCTCCTGCACATACTGCGGCAAAATATGGGATAAATCAGCATCACTGAATCCGTCAGATAACAGAATAACGACCGTTCCCCGTTTCGGGTCCTGTTTCCCCTTGATCAATTCCATGCCTTCTGTGAGCACCGTGTCAAAATTGGTTCCGCCCGATGTAGTTACAATACTGTCGATCTTGCTGTTCACTTCATTTTTGGCGGCTTCGCTATCAATTGCAATAAATGGCTGCAGCAATTGTGGCTGATCATGGAACGTAATGACCGCTACCTGTTTGTCGCTTTCCATCTGATTGATTAAACTCTTCGCCGCTGCAAACCGTCCGTTATTCGGGTCTGTGTCGGTCATGCTGCCAGAGTTGTCGATCATCAGAATAATATCCTTGACCTGCTTCGCCCCGCCCGGATTGATCTGATACAGCAGCTGCAGGCCCAGTCCGGCAACCAGCAGCAGCGCGAGCGTTGCAGGTACAAGCAGCTTCCAGGACAAGCCCAGATACCTGAGCTTCCACGAAGCGCCGTTCAGACGCGGCGAGATCATCTCTGCCAGCAGGCAGAACAGTCCCACACTAAGCGCCACTACGCCAAAATATAATCCCATCAGCAGCAGGCGCGGCATCTCACCGAGCCACTGACGCAGCATAATTTCTCCTGCCGCAAAACCTACTGCTCCGCCGATGAGGCTGAACAGGACCAGGAGAAGATTGATTTTTCGCTGCATGTCTGCATGCATCCTTTCTTGGAACCTGCCAGAAGCAGGTTAACTTGGTTAACTCTTATCGAAGCGGAGACAATTTCTCCAGAAGCTCAGCAGGGTGAAGCTCATAGCCATTTTCGGTATACGAGTCGTAATACACCTTGCCGTTGCGGTAGACCATCAGATCCTCAAGGTGGAACCCGCCCATCAGATTCAGCTTCTCTACACCGCTGCTGCGCTCCTCATATACAACACCCAGCTTGTAGATTCGTGAGGTTTCCTCGGCATGTGCCGCGTAATCCATGAATGCACTGTGATGATCGCCAAAGAAATATTTCTCTTCATACCGGTGCTCCTGCGTATAATCGAACACTCTGATGCGAACCACAGCCTGCTCCTCCAATGTGCGGTACAATCTGCGGAACAGATCATCCCGGGTCAGTACGTCCCGATCCCGGTACGTAATCGTCACATTGGCTCGCTGCAGCAGCTCCTCCTCAAATGGCAGCCGCAGCGGCTCCGCAGAGAGCAGCAGTGCACGGCAAACGTGCATAAGACGCTGCAGCAGGCGGTCACTGCCGATGGCGGCAAGCTGGTTCATATCTCCCATGTATCTTTCCTCAAACCACACATCCTGTCCCCGTCTGGACTCCAGGTCGGCAATCAGTTCTTCCGTCACTTTACCGTAATACTCCATTACATTCTGGCCAATATATTCATCGGCCGCAGCAATACTCTCTTCCGCTGCGAAGCGAAGTGTACGCTCCAACGCTTCAAGCGAAACCGTAACCTCGCGGCTGAAGCGATGCAGCTCCTCCATCTCCGAATCGTAGCTGCGAAGCAGCTGCAGCTCATGCTCCAGCTGTAGCAAGTCCACCTTAGGTACGTATACACGTTCCAATAGACAATCAATCAGATTGCGTACGCTCTGTTTATCACGGAAGAGCGCTCGCTTGATCGGTTGATCCTCTACCCGCTCCTGCTGCCGCTGCTCCAGTAGCACACGTGCCGATTCGAGCTGCATTGACTTGTCCCGAATCAAAGCCAATAACGCCTCGCGCACACTGCCTGGCTCACCGCTGCTCCATGCAGCCCATTGAAAATAACCCGCTTCAGGGCGCTCCATATGAGACTGCTCAGCCTGACGACGCAGCGACCCGCCGGTGCTACGCTCGCGAACCCGTTCCTGCACCGGACGAATGACGTTATCACGGAAATAGGCCTCCGCTCCCTCTCCGAACAGCGCTCGCTCCGCTTCCCGCAAGGAGAGCGGCTTGAGCTCTGCAAAGCTGCGATTATGCGTCATAATCCCGCTCATGCCGCTAACCAGATCATCCCCTGGCAGCAGACCTTCCACTTTCCGTTCTACTGAAGCCGCATCCAGCCCGAAAAAGGCCAGCTTCTCCTTCATGCTCCAGTCCGGCTCCTGCTGCATTCGGACGAGCAGATAGCGGTACAGATGATATAACACGGTGAGTGCAATCGGTTTGTTCGGCCGTCTAATCTCGGCAAAGCCTGCGCTCGCATATCCGTGCTGATCGGAGGTGGTGCGAATATTATTTTTAAACGATGTATTATTATAGGTATTGGCACCTGTGCTGCCGATCGCTGCCCGAGCTTCATGCCCCTCATCCTGCTTGCGATTCTTCAGCAGACAGATGCGGCAGATGATCTCGGCATTTTCGGTCCAGCCGCCGGGAACACCTGTGCCGCGTTCGTTTTTGTCAGACAGCACATACACAAGATCATACAGAGGCGCCGCTGGATGTGTAACCGGAATCGAAATCCCGTCCTCCGTCACCAGCAGGCTGCCGCTGAACGTATAATCCAGCGACTGCATGTAATCCAGCTCACGCAGGAAGGCAAGTCCTGCTGCGCTCGCATATCCGAAGGAATCCACCTGCTCCATCTCGCTAACCAGCACGTGCAGATCGGTCAGCACCGATTTGAAGGACTGCGCCAGAATCGTTTCGGTCAGCTTGGTGATCTCCGGCAGCAGTACATTCAGCGGATCATCTGCCCGGGTGATGACCGTCACATAGATCCGGTCGAAGGATGAATACAGACGTCCGTATTCAGCAATACGATTGCTTACCCGCCGCATCGTGCGATTCAGTCCAAAGAGTGCCTCCGCTGACTCATGAAAGCTGCGGTGTACGTCCTTGCGCAGCGTCTTGGAAGGTCGCTGTGCCTGATAGGACGAAAGCGGCAGGTGATGATATGTCACCTGATGATCATCCGTTGCAGTAGAACGTCCACCCGCTATTTCTTCATATGAATCCTGCATATCCTGAAATGACGGTGCTCGCCCCGCTTGGCGAGACTGCTCCCCTTCGCCTTTTCCCTGCTCTGTGCCGATGTGCACATAAACTACGCCATCCTCGTTATCCCACTTCAAGCGGTTAATCTGCCTCACGGCAGACACCGCAGGTGCGACCAGATCACCGATAAACAGGAACAGGGCGGGGTAATGGATGCTGCTTCGTCCATCCCCCAGACTGCCCTGGCGTTCCTGCTCAGCGGCATATCGGACCGCATACTGCTGAAGCTCTCTCTTCAAGCTCGTCACTATGTGAGTGCCAGCATCTATCTTATACGCGGAAGACCTGTGATTCACTGCTCCCGTATTGGATTGATCATTCATACGATCAGCCACCTTATTTCAGCCTTCTGCGAATATCATTCAGCTTCGACGACATCGTTCTGTAGAACTGGTAGATGTCTTCTCCGTTCGCGAGTTCTACCCGCTCATACTCCAGACGATCACGTGATTCCATATACAGCGCAGCCAGATCATCCAGCTTGCTCAGGAGCGGTGTAATATCCTCGGAAGCAGTCAGCTCGTTATCCCGGCGGGAGGCTTTGCGCTGCAGCGTGCTGCGATCCTTCTCGGACAACGCACGGAAGCTGCCAAACACTTCATATTCCGCATAGTTGCGGCTTTTCATCAGGTTAGCAAACGGCTCCCATGCGTCCTCCTCCGCATCACGGTCATAGACGTAGAGCGCACCCTTTTTAACAATCGTATCTGTATACAAGGCTTCGATGAAGCGGTCATACCACTGCTCTTCGTCCTGGTATTGAGCCAGAATGCCTTCAAGCTCGGCCACTTTGGCAGTGATCGCGTTCATCTTCGCCAGCTCCTCACGTACCCGCAAGATGAGCTGCGGAGAGCGTACCAGGTTTTCTTTGGCCATATCCTCATTAATGCTTCCGAAAATATCCTTCATATTCACACGCGGCAAGCCTTCGGATTGCAGGCGTTTCAGTTCAATGACGGCCCGTTTCACTTCACCAAGGTTCGGCGTGGTGGATGTGAGACGCATGTCGTAGGCGGCCAGCTTGGCAGACAGGTCAAACGGCTCTGTCGTTACAATTGCATACCGGTTGCTCGTATTTTCATCCACGGATTTGGCGATGACGATGTGATATCCGAGCGCCTGCTCAAATTCACTGCGAACCCTTGCGTTATACTGCTTCACGCGAGCATTCTCGTACACATCTCCCCAGGATTTTTCCGGGATCGGAGACGGCAGATACGTCCAGTTGTTTTTCTCCGTCTGCACCAGATGGCGCCCAATACCCTCTTTGTCCAAAATGGTACGTTCATAGCTCTCCTCATAAACCTTGAGCGGTGTATATACAAAGAGCGGCACCCCGTTGCGGGTGTTCAGCCAGAAAATCCGGTTTCGCACTTCGCTTTCCTTTACAGTAAAGTGGGATTTACCCACTGCGTTATTCTGGTAGTTGCGGATACCTTTCAGTATGCCCGGTGCCTGTGCCGGCACAGATACGAATCCCCACGAAGGGAAGTGCAGACTGCCCGTGCTGTTGCTCAGATTAAACACCGGCACAGCCTCATCATCCAGCTTGCCTGCGATGAAGCGCTCCACAAATTTTTCGACAGATTCATCTTTCCCGTATTTGATCACCAGGAAGTCCTCCATCGAGCGAGTAATGAGGTCACCAAACTTCTCACTCAGGAAATCAGAGATCGAGCTGACGATATCAATCTCGTTTTCCTTCACCCACTGGCTAGAATTCTCCAGCAGCTCACGCGAGAAGTCGCGAATCAGATCATCCGTATCCCGCTTATCCAGCAGCCCGTCAACCAAATTCACGATATCCGGCACACTTACCACGTTCCAGTAATATGTCTTGTTGCCTTTATGATCTGTCTGCTCTTCGCCGCGTGTTAACAGATCACCGTTCTTGGCAAAGATAGAGCTGAGTGCATTCAGCGTCTCGGTAAATACGTTATAAATGCGGCTGTTCTCCTGATTCAGCAGTTCATACAGGTCTTCATAGAATTCAATCATCTGATCGTTGCGTTCCACATCGGCATGCAGCCAGTATTCATGAATTTTCGCTTCGATATAAGCATTCTTTTTCTTCTCTTTGGAGACAAAAGCACTCTTCGCATCGCCGAGCTTCTCTTCGGATTGCTCCTGAGCCGCTTCAATATCGCGTGGAATGCGGAAGGCATTCTCGCGCAGCGCTTCAATATATGACTGAATCATCTTCAGTACACAGAATCCTTTTTCGGTATAAATCAAACGAGAGACATAGAACGGCCCCTGTTCAGGATGCAAAAACATACGTCGAATCTGCTCTGTAAACTGACCCGCAATCTCGCCAGGCAGCTGTTTCTTCGCCTTGATATATTCCTCACGGGCACGAGCCAGAAAGTTCTGCTCCAGCTCTGTATCCATGTTCACAACCTGGGATTTCACCACGTTGCCATAGGACAGACGTTCACTGTTCTGGTAACCCGGCAGCGGCTCAGGTACGCGGGATTCGAAGGCTTTGACCACACTTTCAAGATCAATACCGAGCTTGCGGGCAAACTTCTCCGTATCCTCCTGATTCGGCGCTTTGGAGAACATGGTGCTCATTTTGTCGAACATCCGGTAGGCCAGATACGTTGTCATCTCTTCAATCGGCAGCACGGCGGAGGATGCACCGATAATGTTGTAATCATAGTTGGCCGGGTACACCTTGTTCATCTGCGCGATGTTCGTGCGAATGTTGCTGATATAGTCATGAATCGCAAATTCCTCGCCAGACTGCTTCTCTTCGCTGGAGATAAAGTTGGTAATATTCTCGGCGGTAACGTTCATGCAGTAGTCGTAGGCATTCTCCAGCAGCTTGCCCTCTGTATTCGTTGCCGAGATCAGGTGACACAGGTTAAATGGCGGCAGCGGTGAGTTTACGGTTAAAATATTGCCGTACTTCTGTGTAAACCGCTCACTGCGGCTGTCCACGTTCATCCAGTAATCCAGCTCCTTGAGCGCCGCATATCCGTTCTTGCGAATGTACTCGCGTGTGTGCTCGCTCAGGCTTTTGTTGGACAGGTTCACGTCTGGTGTAAACAGATAACCGAGTGTATTAACGCGGTCAATGCCGGCGGAGCCATGATCCCGCTCAATGATACCGCGCACGATATAGGAAATATCGAGGAAGCAGCCACTGCCTGTACCACCGGATAGACCAGTAAGCAGGAATACCATCAGTTTTTTGTTCGTGCCAACAGATAAGGTCTTGATTTTTTTGTCAATTGCCTGCACCACTTGATTGATCTTCGTGAACAGCAGCAGACGTCCTGCCTGACGTACTCCTGCGGCACCGTTCATGCCATCCGTAATGCTCAGTTCAGGGGACAGCCAGTCCGTAATATAAGGCTCCAGCACACTGCGATTCTGCAAAAGCCCGCCAATCTCGGCATTGGACAGCAATACAAATTCATTGATCGGATCAAGGCCGATGCCTCTATATTTCTTCGCGCGATCCTGTTCGTTCGTCTCAAACGCCAGAAATTCAACGTTATCCGGCTTCTCCATCTTTTTCTTGGACACCGGGTCCTGTGGCAGCTTGAAACGGCGATTAATCTGGTATTTCAGACGCAGCAGCGCGTCAATGCCCGTTCCCCCCAAACCGATAATCAGAATCGGGTTATCAATCGTATCCACTCTGATTTTCTCACTGACAATACCTCCGCCCAGTGATACATCCAGCTGTTGAATATGTTCTCTAACAATCGGTTTCATTCCATATCCTCCCTTATTTAAACCAGTTGGGCTACAAACTCATTACACTTGCCACTCCGATGACAGAGTAACCTTCCGATCGCTGTTATCCCCAGATTTTTTAATCCCCTTTTCTGAAGGAAAAAATCCAAGGAATAGCGTATGCTTCCGTAGCAGCTTTCTTTCAGAAAGCTTTCAGGAGAACGCTCCGCTTCTTCAGGTTTTCTCTGTCCTCTCGACGTTCACGTGTGAACAATTAGCCCAACTTATACTGGTATTCCTTTAAAGCAAATCATCCATTTAAACCAAATAATTTATTTACACCAAATAACTTATTTAAACCAATATACCGAACAATCAATTTACACCAAATACTCGATCAAAATCGTTTTATCCGCCTGTTGCAGCGGGATGCTCAGTCGATCACCGTTCTTCAGTTCAACCCCTGAGCTTGCATCCACCGCACGACCGGATTTCTCCAGCGTACCTCCTGCGGTATTACGAATAATTAATCTGTCCCCATTGCCTGGTGTGAAAATATATTTCTCGGTTTCCTTCAGTTCAGGATCAAGCTGCAGCAATTGATGCAGGTGGAACTTGCCCCGGAAGGATGCCAGCTTTTTATATTGAGGATAGGACTTGTCCCCCGTGTTCTCATCCCGAATCTCGACGATGATCTGACCGACAAAGCCGCGGTTTTTGCGTTTCAGCCAGCCCATCAGGAACCAGCCTCCTACCGCCACCACGATCAACGCAATGACGCCGAGAATAACAGGCATCCAAGGGAACGGCTTGTCATTGGCAGCCGCTGGCGTTGTCGGTTGTGCCTGACCTCCGCCTGCTCCCCCTGCGTTAACGAGGATCGGTGCGCTTTCGCGGTAGAAGCTGTCCTCCTCCGCACGAATAATCAATTCATAGTTGTGATTGTCCGGCACTTCAAAGGTGCCAGTGAAGCCTGAGCCGGTGTTCTTGAGCGGCTGCTGCTCGGTCTTGCCTGTGTCCTTGTCCTGGACAACAAGTGTGGCTTTCATATCCGCATACAGGTCTTTATCCTGTAGCGGCTGACCGCCATTTTCGAGCTTTGCAGCCAGATCAATCTTGTCCCCTTTCGTATAGGACTTGGTCTTAATCGGGTCCGCAACGAGCTGAAGATCGTAGTTAAACAGCAGGTTGATATCAATGCTGTCTTTCGGAGCCCCTTTTACCCGAAGCTTCCAGTCGCCCTCCTGAGGTTTCAGCAGCTTCACAAGGGAATAGCTTTTGGACGTGGACAGCTTGGCTTCTTTGGAATTCAGATTGATGCTCTTGCCGGAAGGGTCCGTTAACTGCACCTGTACCGGCTTCGAGGACATGATGGAAATATTCGCTTCCAGCACGCTGTCGTTCGGTACGTTCACGGTAACTTCCTGATAACTGCCGTTTCCGGTTACAGAAGGCAGCTTCACAACATTCAGCTTGGCGTGATCGGCAAAGATTTCACTTAAAATTTGCGGCAGATCATCTGGTGTATCGGTAATAAATGACTTTCCGCCCGTTTGCTTAGCAAGGTCAGCAAGTGCGTTTTTGTTCAGCTTGCCGTCCGCGTTTAGCCCGATGGTATAAACTGGAATGCCTTTCGCTTGTGCATCCTTGACGGCTTTGGCCAGATCGGCATCGGACTGGGCCTGTGTGCGTCCTTTACTTTTGTTAAAATCGTTGTTGCCATCCGCCAGCAACACAATCATCGGCGAGTGAGACGGATCAGCGCCATGGTTCAAAATGTTCATGGCCTCCGCAACCCCTACCGAAATATCGGTGTATGGCCCCCGGCCGAGCTGGTCGATGAAGTCCTTCAGATTGCTTTTGTCGGCATCCGATTGAATCTCCAGCATCGCCTTCTCCCGCTCCACCTGATCGGTGTAAGCAACGATCCCTACTTTATCGCCAACGGCTGGCAGCATATCTATAAACATTTTCATCGCTTCGTTGCTGATCTTGTCGCGATCACTTGTATTCATTGAGTTGCTGACATCGGCAACGAGCACCGCGTCAATTCCGTTTGTCTGCGTCTGAGCTGCTTCCGCTTGGGGAAGCAGGGATGAAGGCAGCAGCAGGGTTAGTAATACCAGCAGAACCAGGGTTCCGCTAAGCCAGCGTATTTTGCGTGTGCGCAGCATGAGATGTACTCCTTCACGTTTGAGATTAAAATGGGAATAGTTTATTATAGGCGTCAAGCCTTAAAGAAATCTTAACAGTCTGCTAATAAAATCTGAAAAGCACCCCTATTCTGAGTTACAATTTTGTAATGTTTGACAAAAATCGACGAATCTAGGTCTTTTGCTGGAACGATTTTACCAACTATGGAAATATGATATAGTTATTGCCGCCAAACTGCAACATAAAGCGCTTGATTCTCAAGCCTTGGAAAGGGACGGATTATGGTTACATACGTATGCCTCGCCATATTGTTTCTTTTTGTCGTTATCAAGGGGATCTCATTCCAGCTGCATCGCCGAAAGCCGGTTTCCCGTGAAGATACGGACCGAACCCTGTACAACATCCTGAATGGCGGGCGTGATGGAGCATGAGCACAAAAAAAGTAGTATCCATACGACCCTTTAACCGAACGACATATGCCTTCGAAAAGTTGCACGTATGCAAGCGCTGCGGACAGTATACTTGCCTTTGGGAAGATCACTGCACCTCCTGCGGGCGCAGAACGCTTGTTACTTTGCGAGAGAAGGCAACTTCCCGGGTAAAACGACGCATGGTGCGTGATGTTTTGCTGGTTATGCTGCTTGGCGCTGTTGCCACTTATTTCGGTGAAACGCTGGACCAGTCCATGCTCGCTGCTACGGTGACGCTATTGCTGCTCGGTGGCCTGATTTTCATGCAGCAACGTGCCTTCCCGATCGAGAAGCTGCGTGAGATGAAACGTATGCTGCAGCTGGACGAAGAGGGCGTACGGCAGGGCATCAACCGCAACTGGGCACTAGTTGCCGAAGCCCGCAAAGCGGACGAGGTGCTCGCCTACGAGATGCTGCGCGAGATTGGCTCGCTGGTCAACAATGACCGGATTCGGCTACAGCAGGTGGCGCTGCTGCAATCCTTTGTTCTGCGCAGCGACATGGATCTACAGCTCAGGACACTCCTGCTCCAAAGCTTCGAGCGACTGCTTGCCGAATATATCGGTGAAGTTGCACGGCTGAAGCCGGAGCTGATTCGTGAAGACGTGATTCGTTATATCGCGACGTATGAGGTTCATATTTTACAGCTACATAACGGTATTCAGATCTTGACGGCCGTTGCCGCCGCTGCCGTGCGCAAAAGCAAATATATCGAGTTATTTCCCAGCCTGATTACCCGCTATGCCCGCTTTATGCCTAAAGATCGGTTCATGCGGCTCTATCATACCATCGAGCGTTATCCAGCCAAAGCGCGTGGAGGTCTCGCCGAGTCCGTAGGCCGAGTGTATAACGAGAAGTACCGGGATCACTATGCAGATGCTCATGGGTAACGATACAACAGATAGCAGCTAGCAGTTAAAGTTTATCGTTGCCTCAAAGGCCCAACAGAAAGAACTGCGCATTGGCATATCCCAAGTGCGGATGCAGGTTCAGGTTCATGTGAATGGGAATATGGATGTTCACTTACACACCTGTGGACGCAGAGACCGGGATAATCTCGGGTTCGGGTTCGGAGATGTGAGTGTGACCGCCTATGATGCTACAGCTTGATACGTGAAACAATGCCAATTGGCTCCCTAAATATAGACGAACTGTACGTTGTGCTCCCCTGCATCCTTGCCAGACAACAGCAAGATATCATGCCATCCTTAATCATATAAGTTTTAAGCAGAAAACACCCCGTCCTTAGGTCTAGGATGAGGTGTTTTGTCATTTCGTTTCACACTGCGCCACTGCGCCAATTCTAACGATCACAGAAAACCTTACTTACATCAAATCAGCGCTCCGAAATTTCTAACGATCCTCAGGAGCCTTATTTCTCAAAAACACACTCAATATCCGCTTCATTTACGAAATATCCGTCAAATAACGTCTCTCAGGATCGTTAAAATTCCTTAACCCTTAAAAAAGCCTAAATAAGGTTTGTGGTGATCGTTAGCGCTCGGGATGGGAATAAAGCTGTAGCTCCATGATGATATGTAGGTGTGTGCGCCGATGGCGCGATGAATTCATGGTGTCGGATGTGCGGTGTTCGGTGCAAGGCGATGGATTATGCTGCTGGATGTGCGGTGTTCGGTGCAAGGCGATGGATTATGCTGCTGGATGTGCGGTGTTCGGTGTGGGGGACATGGATTATGCTGCTGGATATGCGGTGTTCGGTGCGGGGACATGGATTATGCTGCTGGATGTGCGGTGTTCGGTGTGGGGGCCATGGATCATGTTACTGGATGTGCGGTGTTCGGTGTGGGGGACATGGATTATGCTGCTGGATGTGCGGTCTTCGGTGCGGGGCCGTGGATCATGCTGCTGGATGTGCGGTCTTCGGTGCGGGGCCGTGGATCATGTTACTGGATGTGCGGTGTTCGGTGGGGGGACATGGATTATGCTGCTGGATGTGCGGTGTTCGGTGCGGGGCCGTGGATCATGTTGCTGGATATGCAGTGTTCGGTGTGGGGGACATGAATTATGCTGCTGGATGTGCGGGGCCGTGGATTCTTGATGAGTAATGTAACCCATGTTGCGCAGTAGCTGTGGGATGAAAAGTGAATCGGAGCGATATTTACTTGTGTAGATAAGTACGTATGTGTTTATGTAAAAAAGGGTCGCGACGGCTTTGCCTGCGACCCTTGATTCGAGCGTTCGGTAACTATCGTACACGAACACTCTCGGTATGTGCCATGCGGCATCCGCTGATGCGGCGGCATGGCTAAGCTTGCTGGCGCAATGGGCGGCTACTGCCGCTGCTTGCGCCCAAGAAGTTACCGCCCGCGACGAGAATCGCGGCGGTCGCCCCTGCCCGGACCGCGTCCCGCGGAGTCCGGGCGGCCAGAGCCAGCGCCGCCACGCCCTGCGGTGCGCTTGTCTGCGCTGCGGCCAGCCCAGCCGCCGCTGCTACGCTCTTCGCCGCGGCTTGCACCACCGCGGCCACCTTGGCCCGTGCCGCGACTGCTGTCGCTGCTGCGCGCCGAACCGCGGCTCGTGCTGCGCTCATCGCCGCTACGGCCGCCACTGCGCCCACCGCTGCGGCCTCCTGCGCCGCCGCGGGAACCACGACCGCCACCGTCTCGGCGGTCGTTCCGGCCTGAGCCGCGACGAGCACTGCCTGTCCCGGCTGAGCGACCACCGCGCTCCTCATCGCCCTCGCTATGAATGGAGCGGCGCGTAGCTCCCGTAGAAGCAACTGGACCCTCACTTGTCCACTGGATGCGGTTCAGCTTCTGATTCGTGCCCTCCTCTATACGAGCAAGCTCAGGTCTGTCATGCTGAGTGGCAAAGGTCACCGCAAGACCTGTTCCTCCTGCACGGCCCGTACGGCCGATTCGGTGAATATAACTTTCCGCGTCATGCGGCATGTCATAGTTAAATACGTGGGTAACCCCCTCCACGTCTAGTCCCCGCGCTGCTACATCCGTTGCTACAAGCACCTGAAGCTTCGCATCACGGAACGCCTTCATGACATTTTCTCGCTTCGCCTGCGACAAGTCACCATGAAGCTCATCGCTGTCATAGCCTGCTGCACGCAGATCCTCATTCAGCTTCGAAGCCCGGCGTTTCGTCCGGCAGAAAATAATCGCCAGATACGGGCGATACGTGTCAATCATGCCACGAAGTGCATCAAACTTGCCGCGGTCTGTACATTCCAGCACCTGCTGGCGAATCTGATGGATCGGAATCACTGACTTGGAGGAAACCTTCACGTCCTCCGGGTCTTTCATATAGTTTTTCGCCAGCACGCGAATGCCCTTAGGCATCGTTGCCGAGAACAGCATCGTCTGACGTTTGTGTGGCAATTCACGAAGAATCGTCTCCACATCGTCCAGAAAGCCCATGTGAAGCATCTGATCCGCTTCGTCCAGCACCAGTTTTTTAACATTATCCAGCTTCAACGTACCACGGCGCAGGTGATCCAGAAGACGGCCCGGTGTTCCTACAACGATCTGAGTTCCGTTTTGCAGCTTGCGCAGCTGCTTCTCCACATCCTGTCCACCATATACGGCAAGCACGTGAATCTTGTCATCGTTCGCAGTCAGCTTCTTCGCTTCTTCCGTAATCTGCAGAGCCAGCTCACGCGTTGGAGCAATAATCAGCGCCTGCGGAGAGCGGTCGGATACGTTAATTTTCTGAATGATCGGCAGCAAAAAAGCCAGTGTTTTCCCTGTGCCCGTCTGTGCCTCGGCAATGATATCACGTCCACCCAGCAGTACCGGAATCGAACGTTCCTGTACCGGAGTCGGCACGGCAATGCCCTGATGCTTCAATACCTCGCACCATTCGGGGCGAATGCCTAGTTGTTCAAAATTTGTCAATCGTTACACCTCTGTATGTTCATTTAGATAAGTCCATTTCATAGATAACCTCAGTGACCTGAGACATGATGCGCACAAGGCATCTCCGTATTTATTTGAATTCATCTATTCCCGCGGCTAATTTCCGAGTATAAGCCTGCACTTGTTCTCCTATACCGGGTACTGCAGACGCTATTCACATCTGTATCTGTTTCGGAAGGTACACTCACGTTCCAGCCAAGACTTGTCATAAAGCTGCTGAAGTACATCTTCTACCGCCTTGTCGCCCCCCTGCCACGTCACTTTCCCCTGACATGCCCCGGCATGCCTGCGGATACGTCCTGACTTGGAACAAAAATTTAGCAAAATCTGCTTTCTTCAGCGTTTTCAGACACACCTTAGTTTCCCTGAATTCAACGCTGCTTATGAAATGAATTTTTAAAAAGCAATCCACCGTTGCTCTTCTTCTCCATAACCTGTAGTTTACACGTTCGTCCAGCAAAACAAAAGCGAAACCGCACCACCACACCAATTTGTAGCAAAAGGGCTCACCAAATCCCGGTATTTTGACAACACAGTTCAACCCGGCAGTGTACTCTAATCGTGTCACGGGCCAGCAGCGGAAGCAAAGGCTGTTCTGCAAAAACACTTTTTTTTTGTTCTCTGGCATAACTTCACCCGATGAAATCGCGTTGACTTTTATATCCGAAACACCAAGCACCCGTTTCCTTCTACATCGGCATACAGATCAGGCTGCTTCATCATCTCAACCCGTTGTCTAAACCGAGTTAGGTTATTACTAGAATGGAGGAGGAACAACGTTATGCAGAAGAACAGTTTACGCAAGTGGGTTATGTGGGTACTTCTCGGCACAGCCTTGCTGATCATTCTCAGTTTACTATCCATCCTGAACAACGTTGGCTACAGCAATGTAAAACAAATCATTCGTTTGCAGACAAGTGGTCCTTCCATCCTACGCATCGAGCATCCTACGGAAGGTATGGAGCGTTACCTCACCAAAGATCAGGATAATCCTCAAGAGAGGTTGAAGTCACGTATGACGCGCGAAGGCTGGATATATGAGCAGCAGGAAGGCAACGGTTATTTTTTCACCAAAGGCAATCAGCAAGCTATTGTGACCCTGCGTAAATGGAATCATTTTTACGTTATCTACAGTATAAAGGCGGGTATCGTGAACCTGGAGGGTTAGATTAGATAAAAGGAGTGAACAGGAGGGGGGATGCCGTCAAAAAAGGAAAAGCACCTGCTCTCGCTCACCCCAATCAGGCTCCATATTGTTAGTGTTCATAGTCACAAAAAAAGGCTCCCCTATCAGGTCCAAACCCTGAAAAGAGGAGCCGATAAAACAGCATACGACGTGTTACATCCTGCCAAACGTATGTTTACTTCACCTAATTCTCTACACTTACCCAGTTTACAAGCTTGTCACTTGATCACCTGTTCCCTCTGTTACTTGCTTGGTTAGTCGATCCGTTGAACCCTTCGCTGCTTCGTTACGTGCTCACTTGGTCAGCTTGTTTGGTTTTCGACCTGAACATATCACCCATCTATGACTGCGCCGTACCTGAGACAGCAAAGCCGCTACGCTCCAGCAGACGGGAGCTTTCTTCGTTCAAGCCACGCAGATGTACCGTTTTGCCCAGCTTGGCGTATTTGAATTTCACTTTGCCAATCGCTACAACCGCCGTGTTATCCCAGATATGTGAGCCACCAAAATCAATCGTGATGTCCTGCGGATCAGCCTCTGCGTTAAATTCATCCACGAAATGGGATGAGGAGCCAAAGAAGAATGGTCCTTGCACACGATACACCTTCTGGCCCTGCTCTTCCCCGGCCTGTACGCGAATCTTGGTCTGCTTCCAGCCAAAATGCAGTACACTGAGCACCACGCCCACCAGCACCCCAAGGGAAAGATCATGCGTGTACACCACAATCGCTACAGTAACCACCATGACGATCGCTTCCGCACGAGGTACACGAGCAATATTTTTAACAGAGCTCCAATCGAATGTACCGATACACACCATAAACATGACGCCAACCAACGCCCCCATCGGCACTTGCTTCACGACTCCACTCAGGAGCAGCAGCAATATGGCAAGAAACGCACCTGCGGTGAAGGTTGATAAACGACCACGTCCACCCGACTTCACATTAATGACAGACTGACCGATCATCGCACAGCCGCCCATGCCGCCAAACAGCCCGTTCACAAAATTCGCAATGCCTTGACCGCGTACCTCACGGTTTTTGCTGCTCTTGGTCTCCGTCATCTCATCTACAATAGTTGCGGTTAGCAACGACTCCAGCAAACCAACCAGCGCCATCGTAAACGAATAAGGCAGCAGGATCATCAGTGTGTCCCATGTCCACGCTATATTCGGCAGATGGAACATCGGCAGTGTGCTTGTCAGATTGCCCATCTGACCTACCGTTTTCACATCCAGATGAAAAACAACCGTAATAATCGTCATAATGATAATGGCGATGAGCGGAGCCGGAACCGCTTTGAAAAAGCGCGGCAAAATATAGATAATCGCCAGCGTGCCCGCCACCATCGCATACATGATCCAGTTGGCTCCCGTAAAGTGAGTCAGCTGCGCCATAAAGATCAGAATCGCCAGTGCATTCACAAACCCGGTCAAGACCGAATGAGGCACAAACGTAATGAATCGCCCTACTTTAAATATGCCTAAAATAAACTGAATGACACCCGTCAGAATGGTAGCCGCAAAAAGATACTCCACCCCATAGTCCTTGACAAGTCCTACCATCAATACCGCCATAGCTCCTGTTGCTGCCGAGATCATGCCCGGTCTGCCGCCCGCAATCGAAATGACGATCGCAATCGTAATCGAAGCGTATAACCCAACCATCGGATCTACACCTGCAATGATGGAGAACGCAATCGCTTCTGGAATCAGCGCCAGTGCTACCGTGATGCCTGCGAGCACGTCTCCGCGGATATTGCCAAACCACTGTTGTTTTAAACTATTCATATGTTGTTGCTTTGCCTCCTAATATATTCCGCGTATTTGCATGAGCAATCCAGCTGATGAATAACGGAAGCCGCACACACCTGATCAATCACACCACAGAGCCCCAGCTAGTCAGCCAGCATGAACAGCACAAAATCACGGACGATTCGCCGTAATCCGCTCGCTCTGCAGCATGATGCACACTTCTACATAACGTAAACGTTCTGTAAAAGCTACCATGCCATTACCGTTCCAGGTTGTACGTACTGCATTTCCGTTATACTGCTCAGTTGTCCTCCTGCATACAACACCATTCAATGATAGTTGGAGCTTGTTCCTCAAATGATGCTCTGTGGTTTTCCTCTTTCAGAAAAACCGGGTCCGTTAATCTACTGACCTATTATTATAGTCATATCCCGTCTGATGTACGAATGCGATTATATACATAAACGAGCCCTCATCTCCGATTATCTCTGCTTTACAATCATTATCTCTTTATTTCGTTATATATCTACACATATGACTAATCTTGTTCCTATGGCGTGTATATGAGGTCAATTGTGGTCCCTCCAGCAGCAAAAACACAAAAAACCGCAAAGAACCTCTCCATGAGATGGTCCTTGCGGTATGCTGCTGTATACATATGCTCGCTTGTATGCTACAGATATGTGCGAATTTCGGCCTGTTTACGAAACCCGGCCTTGCTCTTACCCGATCATTGCCCAGACTACACCCGGCTAGAACCTGCCCGATTTGAATATCGAATACAGCAGAAATGCCACCATCAGAATCGCTACGAGAAATCCAAGCTCAATGACCGGAATATCCCACAGCATCGTGGACTGGTGACTGATGGAAGAGCCAATAATGAGTCCCACCATGATGATACAGAAGGCCAGCAGCACGATGCTGAATGATAAGCGATTGCTGATCTGATCCAGCCTGCGCATGAGCGACTCCAGCTCGGGTACACTGATCTCCAGTCTGAGCTTGCCCTTGCTAATAATGGAGGAGAGCTGGCGTAGCTGCCCTGGCAGACCCATCACACTTTCAGCCATGTCTGCCGCACTGCGAAACAACCGATTTTTGATGCGTCCCGCGCTAAAACGGTCCTTGATCAGCTTCCGTCCGAACGGCTCTGCCATGTCCACAATGCTCAGGGTAGGGTCGAGATGCTCGACCACACCTTCCACCGTCAGCAAAGACTTGCCCATCAGCAAAATGTCAGCTGGCATGACTACCCGGTGTTTTTGTGCAACACCAAACAAATCATTCAACGCCTGTCCCACACTGATTTTGGAAAAGGACATGTCATAATACTTGGAGCGCAGCTTATCCAAGTCAGCATGCAATCCGCGTATATCCATATCATCCGGCATCATGCCAAGCTTCTCAATCGCCCGGATCATGCTATCGGTATCTTTACGCATCAGCCCGATAACAAGCGATGCAAGATGCTGTCGCATCTCCTCGCTCAGGCTGCCCACCATGCCGAAGTCAATAAAAGCCAGACTTCCGTCCTTGAGCACCATCAGATTGCCTGGATGCGGGTCGGCATGAAAGAAACCATGTATAAAGATCTGATTGAGCAGTGCATCGACCAGTCGCTGTGCAATGTTGTTCAGATCATGGCCTCGCTGGATCAACTGCTTTTGATCATTCAGCTTGATGCCTTCAATATACTCCATGGTCATCACACGGGAGGATGTTTGATCCCAATATATCACCGGAATTTTCACCTTGTTATCCTGCTGATATTGCTGGGCGATCTTTTCCGTGTTACGCCCTTCGACGGTGTAATCCAGCTCCGCCAATAGCGCCTTGGCATACTCTTCAACCATCTGAGGAATCTGATACTGCTTCACCCAATCCCAGCGCTTCTCCGCCATCGCGGTCAGTTCCCTTAAAATGTCCAGATCACGCTGTATAATTCGCGATATACCGGGGCGCTGAATTTTGATGGCTACCGCCTCGCCGCTTCGAAGCTTGCCCAGATGCACCTGACCAATGCTGGCCGCTGCCACCGGGGTATCCTCGAACCGGGAAAAGATCTCCTCCAGCGGTGTATCCAATTCCTGTTCCAAAATACCCCGTGCCGTCTCTGAAGAGAACGGCGGGACCTGATCCTGCAATTTTACCAATTCATGAATAACAGACTCCGGCAACAGATCTGCCCTCGTACTCGCAAGCTGTCCCAGCTTGACAAACGCCGGCCCCAGCTCCTGCAGCACCAGCCGGATGCGTTCACTCAGCGTTTTGGTCGGCTGCGCTTCACGCGACATCCATCGTCTTGGCAGTGCCAGCAGCTGGAATAGTCCAAGCTCCTCGACCATATAACCGAAGCCATGACGCACCAGCGCCATGGCAATTTCCCGGTATCTGCCGACATGTTTGATCCGCACAGCCATCTATTCGATCTCGTTCCCTTTGAGAGGAGGTGAGTCTTCAGAAGCAGCTTGAGTTTCGTCAGCCTGAGGCTGCGGAGCCTGACTTTGACCGAGTTCAGCAAGTTGTTTTTCAAGTACAGCCACACGCTGCTCCAGATGGTTCACATCATTTTCAGAAGCGACGCCTGCTTCCTGAAGCACACGCTTGACCTGCTCTTGTATGACACGTTTCAGTTGACCCTGCTCCTCTTCGCCACGCTCCAACAAACGCTCAACCAATGCTTTGGATTCTCCAGGGGCAAGCTTGCCGCGTTCCACCAAATCATCCACGGTTTTCTCAATTTTTTCTTTGCTGACTAACGTGAGACCGAGACCTAACGAGAAAGCCTTCTTGAACAAATCGCTCATCTTACTCATCCTCCTCTTTGTTGTCTCTATATTATACCTTTTAAACCCCGGCATGCAAAAAGGAGTGTAGGATCAAACATACCGTGCAGCCCACTTGCCCGCCTGAAGGATCAATTGACGGTAAGTTTCGTGGGCAAAGGATGGCACATGATGCCCAGGCATCAAATATACGATTCGGCCAAGTCCATATTTATGAGCCCAGGCTGCCGGCTTTGGCCCCTCCTTGGACTGGTATTCCAGCAAAATTTTCGTCTCGGCAAAAGACCCGAATTCGAACTCATACGGCTCTTCTTCCATAGTAAAATTGGATATGCCGTCCGTTACCGGATGACTCTCCGCTGTCACCGTAAATTCCAGCGGTGCGTAAGGCGGGTGATGCAGAAATTTGGCACCAATCATCTGCTTTAATTCATAACGATTCTGAAGCGAAATTCCGTTATGTAAAATAACCAGTCCGCCTCCGTTGCTCACATAGGATAACAGTCCTGCTGTCTGCTGCGGAGAGACTTTCCCTCTCCAATCATCCATATAAGAAATGCATACATCAAACCCGGAAATATTTTCGAGCAGGAGCATGTTGCGGTTCTCACTGCACTGAACGGTAATTGTATCCTGAAAAATCCGGCTTATCTCCGCATCCACCCCTTGTAGCGGATGCCAGTCTGGATGAGTGTAATCTCCAATTAATAATGCCTTTTTGCGATGATCCATCATCATCATCTCCTTTCATGTCGTCCGGCTTGTCTGAACTCATCTTCATCAGCACAATCGGTATTTTATCCGTAACCTCCATATAAAACGAATACTACCAGGGAAGCTTCTCTCCCCTGTAATCCACATACGCAGGCTGTTCTCCCTTGAATTGTTCATGCCGGTCGATCAGTGCTGCAATATGCTGTGCTGACTCATCAGGTGTCAGATCAGCGGAGGCATCCAGTTCGCCCCGCATATAACTCTGTACCCAGCCTGGATGCACCAGCATCACTTGTCCACCCTCTTGCTTCAGTCCATTGTGTATCAAACGTGCCTGCATATTCAAAGCCGCCTTGGACATGCAATAGGCAAACCAGCCGTCCCGGCTGCACTGCTCAATGCTGCCCGCCTCGGAGGAAATATCCACAATCAGCTTGGTCTGTCCTTGAAGAAGGAGGGGGAATAGCGCGTGAGTGACACGCAAAGAACCCAAGGTATTCACGTTGAATACCTCTGCCATCTCCGCTATGTTCATCTGTCCATGGATATGATCAGTAATACTTCCTAGTATAGCCGCATTATTGATCAGCATATCCAGATGATCCGTATCCAGCTTCACCGTTTCTGTGAACAGTGCCACAGACAGATCGTCCGCAATATCCAGATCAATGACACGCAGACGTTCAGCATAAACGGCTTCAAGCTGGCGAATGCCATCGGATTCGTCCACACCCAGCCCTGCCGCATAAACGGAATATCCCCGTTCCAGCATCTGTTTTGTCAGCGCCAGTCCGAGTCCGCGAGCGGCTCCGGTCACACATATTTTTTTCACAATGTCCCCTCCTTCACCAGATGCTCCGTCCCTAACACATTCCACATGCTAAACCAAAAACCTCTAATCCCACAAGCAGCAAACTAACTTCACGACCAAAGTCTCAGGAATAAAGCGCAGGATGCATACGATATATGTCCCTTGTCGAAACACAAGCGAAACTGGAGAATTGGGGCAGACTTAGACCCTTACCAAAGCATTACGAATACAGGATAGGTGATGACCAATAAGCTGGATTTTCTTTTTGCCGCGCAGGCTGAAAAAGAAGAGACATGAATGAGAAGACGGATTAATGAAATTCCCCATCAGGTGACTACAGTGTCCGCTGTTGTCGATATGCGTTGCAATGATGCACCCATCGCTGTGCCGCTGCCGGATACGAACCAAGATGAATATGTGTGTAACCGGCCACAACACTGCCTGATGCGTAACCTTCCTGTTTCAAGCCACGCAGCCCCTTTGTCTCATACGCGTAAGGAATCTCCCCCTCTTCACGGTACGTCATCGTAGAATAATGAAATTCGTGCCCTCGAAGCACTTCCCCCTGTTTCAGCAAAAAAGAATCCTGAACTGCACTCGCCTCCCGGTATCCCAGCGCGGCTCGCTTCTTCTGCATCTGCACCTGTGCAGGAATAATACCTGCCATGGTATAGGTTACGCCTTCACGGTCTGTGAGCGTTTCGCCAAGCACCATGTAGCCGCCGCACTCCGCAAACAGCGGCATCCCTGTACGGACTGCTTCGCGTAGCCCGTTCAGAAAATTTTCGTTTCCGGCAATGACCGCCGCAAACTCCTCGGGAAAACCACCGCCAAGATATACACTATCTGCCTCTGCCGGTATGCCCTCGCCCGCCAGCGGACTGAAATACTGCAGCCTTGCCCCTGCCGCTTCCAGCAGTTCCAGATTATCAGGGTAATAGAAGTTAAACGCTGCGTCCCGCGCTACGGCAATGACAGGCTGGCAGGTGTCAGTGAAGTTATGCTTTTGTTGAGGTGTTGCTTGCGAAGGCTGCTCTGTATCGTTTTCAATTGCAGTCCTATGCGTCTGTAACTGGAGCGGTGGAGCACTTGCTGCCAGCTCCAGCAGCAGATCCAGATCCGTGCCCTCCAGCAGCACATCGGCCGCCCGCTGAAACAAGGGCTCCAGTTCACCGCGTTCAATGGCAGGCACCAGTCCGAGATGCCGCTCTGGTATGCTCATGTCCTCATCCCGCTTCAGCCAGCCAACGACCGGAATACCGCACATTTGCTCAATGGCTTTTTTCACAATCGTATAATGTCCTGCGCTTCCGCATCGGTTCACAATGACTCCCGCAATATGCAGCTCAGGCTCCAGCTGTTGAAAGCCTAGCACAATAGCCGCTGCACTTCGCGCCATACTTCGCACATCGACGACCAGAATCACAGGGGTTTGCGTGACCATAGCAATCTCCGCTGTAGAGCCTGTGTTGCTGAGCGGGTCCTTGCCATCGTAAAGTCCCATTACCCCTTCAATAATAGAAATATCATGTCCCGCAGATGCTCGTGCAAACGTCTCCCTCACATAGTCTGGCGAGGTCATCCATGCGTCCAGATTGCGTGAAGCTCTGCCCGTCACAGCGGTATGATAGGTTGGGTCAATATAATCCGGGCCGCATTTGAAGCCCTGCACACGGAGTCCACGCTGGGCGAGAGCTTTCATCAGGCCCAACGTAACGGTGGTTTTCCCGGCACCACTGCCCGTACCTGCGATAATCAGCCGGGGTGCAGCCTGGTGATCAAACGCTGTTGTCCCTGCTTCATTCGTTAATATAGTTGTCTTGTTGCTTTTGGTGTTCATCGTGAATCCCGCCTTTGTTCTGAATATAACAAATAGACCATCCCATATTGACTGCAGCGACTTGGGACGGTCATTTTCATAATATTGTGACGTCATCAATGCATGACTCCACAAAGATATAACTGTGTACACCTTCCGCTAACGATCCCAGATAACGTTATTTGCCTTGAAACGAGCAACTCTGGATTCTAACGATCCCCACAGACGTTATTTAACCTTTTGGCGAAGCAAATGGAAGCAATTCAGGTTTTTTTTCCAAAATAGCGTTCCTCAGGATCGTTAGAATTTGAAGGTGTTCTTTTTTCACGAAATAAGGTCTCTGGTGATCGTTAGCGCTGAAACAATAAAAGTTTGGTCGCACTTGGTTGTACTTGGTTGTACTTGGTTGTACTTGGTCGCATCGCATATATGATTCAAGCCTGTGGATCACACAAATCTGGCTTAATCAAATGCAACACGGGCTACAGAAATGGTCAGGTTGCCGCTCTTTTTCTTTTCGAGCAGCCAGTGGTCAGCCCCCGAGGAGAGCAGCGCAGCAGGTTCACTCACGCCATAGGCTCCAGTGTATTTGAACACCGTATCCGATGGATTCGGCAGATCGACTGTATTCAGCTCCGCAGGTGTATAGGTTACGAGCTCCCAGCCGTACTTGGCACACAGAGCCAGCAGGCCTTCTTCGTCTTTTTTCAGATCAATTGTGGCAATGTTGCGCACACTCTTCACGGACAGGGACAGCTCTGCCAGCGTCGCCAAAACCTCCTGCTCCAGCTCCTCCATCGCAGTACCGCGATTGCAGCCCATGCCGAGCACGAGACTTTTCGGCCGATACAGCACACCGTTCGTAAGAAAACGCTCCTCTTCGGCAGCCGTAAGCAGACGGTCACTGACCACCAGCGCCGCATTAAACACAAACGACGCTGTAGCCTCCTCCATGCTGCGGAACACACGAATATGGTCTGGAACAGGCTTGTTATACCTCCACCAGTTGCGTTCGCCTGTCTCCTGAATAAGCGCGACCGGCTCCTCGTTGACCACGGCTGCACTCACCGGGGTTGCTTTGTCGAAGCTGTCCACAATCCAGCCCAGCTCACGCCCAAACATATCTACAGGAATCGTGCCCTGCACGTCCGAAGCTGTCGTAATCACCGCTCGGGCTCCCAGCACTTCCGCCACTTGACGAGTCAGCTCATTGGCACCGCCGAGGTGACCGGATAACACGCTAATGACGTTCTCGCCGCGGTCATCAATGACCAGGACGGCAGGGTCTACTTTTTTGTCCACCAGCAGTGGGGCGATCATACGTACAACCGCACCCAGGGAGATGAACAGAATGATACCGTTATAGCGTTTGAACAAATCCGGCAGGATCAGCTTCACCGAGCCCTCGAACAACGTGTAGCCCAGCTGCTCCTCATCCCCGCGCGCGAATTTGCTCATATAATAAACGTCCGTACCCTGAAACTGTCCTTCCAGGTTACGAACCATCTCTACACCATGCTTCGTTATGGCTACAGCAGCAAACGGATTACTCACCAGACCTCACTCCTTTGCGATACCCGTGAGTGAAGGACTTATCATAGAGCTTCGAGCGATGTGCATCCCGGTTCACCAGATCAGGATCAAGGGCCCAGCCCGCCAAAATCATCGCATGCATCGTAATGCCTGCGGCACGCAGATCAGCCGCGAGGTTAGCCAGCGTAGTGCGCACAATTTTCTGATCCGGCCATGTTGCGCGCTGCACTACCGCGACAGGTGTATCTTCACTCCAGCCTGCGGCGAGAAATTCCACCACCACTTTTTTCGCCAGCGTTGCACTCAGGAAAAGCGCCACCGTACAGTGGTGAGACGCCAGATCGCGCAGCTTCTCCCGTTCAGGCACAGGTGTACGTCCTTCCGCACGCGTCAGAATAACGGTCTGCGTAAGTTCCGGCACAGTCAGTTCCGCTCCCAGCGCCGCCGCCGAAGCAAACACCGAGCTTACACCCGGAATGATCTCGTACTGCACGCCCTGCTGCTTCAATAATACCATTTGCTCCAAAATAGCTCCGTACATTGCCGGATCACCCGTATGTACACGAGCCACACTACGTCCTGCCCGAACTGCGGTGCACATGAGCTCGACCTGCTGCTCCAGATCCATGCCGGAGCTTTGCAGCACCTCGGCTTCGGGCTTGGCTGTCGCAATCAGTTCATCATTCACGAGCGAATCCGTGTACAGAACGAGATCGGCATTTTTCAAAATATTCGAGCCCTTTACCGTAATCAGCTCGGGGTCTCCCGGACCTGCACCTACAATGTAAACTTTCGGCTCTAATGTTTTCATTTGCTCACCACCATCAGGCTCAAATATTCCAGCTCCTGCCCTTTCAATTCACGGGCGTCACGCCAGACCAGTTCATAAGGTGACGTAACTTTGGTAACTACCGAGGCTTTGCCGCCGAGTCCCATCTCGTCCAGCAGCTCGAGCATCAGGTCGAGTACCTTTGCCACTTTGATAAACACAATCGTATCGTGATGCTCAATCGCCTGCCGCATCGCCTCTTTATCCGCCGTAGCCGGAATAATGCCGACCTGCTCATCCCCATCTGCAAGATGCATATCGAGCGCTGCTGCTGCACCCAGAACTGAGGAAATGCCCGGAATCGAGCTGATCGGCACTTCGGGATGCAGCTCACGCATCAGACGTGCAAGGTGGATAAACGTGCTGTACAGGTTCGGATCGCCTTCCGTCACAAAAGCGACATCCTTGCCTTGCTTCAGCGCTTCCCAGCACGCTTCCACGGTTTTGCCCCACTCCCGTTCCAGCACAACCGGGTCTTTGGTCATCGGAAAAATCAAGCCGAGCATCTCTTTCTCATCCGGGTTCACGTACAACTCCACGATCTCATGCGCGTAGGATTTGCCGCCTTTGCGCTTCTTCGGGTACGCAACCACCGGACATTCACGAATCATCCGGTATGCTTTGACGGTAATCAGTTCCGGGTCTCCCGGCCCGACACCAACGCCATACAGCGTACCAATCGTTTGGTGCGCCGACGACACATCTGCAAGTGGCTCTGATGAATCGCTTCTGCGCGCTGTGTTTCCTGTTGTGTGCTCTGTTGTTGTGCTAATGCTGCTCTCCCCCTTCTTCATTCCTTGCTCCAAAGCTACTCTGCTCCGTTCGCAATTTCCGCTTCGTCTGCTGCAATATACTGGCCTGTAATGACATAGATCGGATTCAGTCCGTCAAAACGGGTCATGTTCAGGATCGGCTTGCTCCGCGCCGTCTGTAGCAGGGTTACACTGGCGTCCATGCCCGCATCGCGCATCGCCTTCATGCTGTCATGCAGCGTTTCGATGGTCGCTGCATTCACCACGAGGCGTCCCTCGGGGCGCAGCCGGGACGCACACAGGGCGATCAGCTGCGCGAGCTCGCCGCCGCTGCCGCCAATGAACACCGCATCCGGATCGGGCAGTTCGTCCAGCCCCGCTGGTGCTTTGGCATGAAGGACGGTGAAATCGGTCCGGAATTTGACACGGTTGGCCTCGATGTTCACGAGGTCACCCTCGTTCTTTTCGATGGCAAAGACCTGGCCCCGCGGCGCCAGCCGCGTGCACTCCACCGCCACCGAACCGGAACCTGCGCCGATATCCCACACGACGCTGTCCTCGCCCAGTTTCAGCTCGGACAAGCTGAACGCGCGGACCTCGCGCTTGGTGATGAGGCCTTTTTCGGGTTTGCGCTGATGGAATTCCTCATCTGCAAACCCGAAGCCTTTGCGCGGCGCCGGCGCATCCTTGCGGCGCAGCAAAATGACGACGTTCAGCGGGCTGCACTCAGCTGCTGCCAGCTCGTCCAGGGTGTAGTGGCGGGCACGCTCGTCTGCCGCGCCCAGGTTCTCTGCAACGTAGGCATCATACTCGGTCATGCCGAACTGTTGCAGATACGCCCCGATCGCAGCGGGGCTGTTGTGCTCGTCCGTGAGCAGCGCCACTTTGGCTTTGCCATTGATGCGCTGGGCGAGCCCTTTGAGCGGGCGACCGTGCACACTTTCGAGCACGGCGTCGTGCCAGCTCTCGCCAAGCTTGGCAAAGGCCAGCTGCAGCGAGCTGAGATTAGGCCGGATGTCCAATTGATCCGGGCCAAGCTTACGTGCGAAATACCCGGCAATGCCGTAGAACAGCGGGTCTCCCGAGGCCAGCACAACAATGTTGTGCGAGTCCTGTAACGCTTTTATTTTCGCAACGAGGTCGTTCAAGCTGCTCTTAATCACCAGCTTCTCTCCCGCAAACGCCGGGAAAAATTGCAGCAGACGCTCCCCGCCGACCAGCACATCAGCCTCCTGAATCAGACTCAGGCTATCTGCCGTAAGTCCGGCTGTGCCCTCTTCGCCTACGCCAATGATGCGGATGTTACGATTCTTTGCTCCAGTTGTTGTCATCGAGTTCACTGATTTCCGCCCTCCCCAGTTCCATTCCTTTCATGGTGACCAGCACCACTTCCACCGTTACGCCACCGCCCGCATGTTCCAGACAGTGCTGGCAGGCATACAGGCATAACTTTTCAAAATAAGGCAAATATCCCGCTTCGGTCATCATATCCGCCACCTGAGTCGCCGTGTTGGCTTCCTCGATCGCTTGCGCCAGTTCATCCCCGGCCCCTGTCTCGCGAGCCACGGACGCAAGAAATCCAAAATCCACCGGCGCACTCTTGGAGTGCACCATCATGACTCCCTGAGCCACTTTGGCAAATTTGCCCGGCATCCCGACCAGACTGATGCGTTTCATCCCCAGCCGTTTCCCGTGTTTGATCGCAAAGCCGACAAAATCGCCCATCTGAATAAACGCTTCCTCCGGCAGTTCCGGCATCATTTTCATGGCATATTTCTCACTGCTGCCGCCGGTGGTCAGCACAATGTGCTCACAGCCCGAAGCCTGCGCAACGGAGATGGCCTGTACCACACTGGCTTTGTACGCCGAAGTCGAGAACGGAACCACCACGCCCCGTGTGCCCAAAATGGAGATGCCACCAAGAATGCCGAGTCTTGCATTGAGCGTTTTCTTGGCAATCTCTTCGCCGTCCGGCACGCTGATGACCACCCGCACACCTCTGGCTGTGCCATGCTCGGTCAGCACTTGGGTCACCGCTTCGGTAATCATGCGGCGCGGCACGGGATTAATCGCCGCTTCGCCTACGGGCACGGGCAGTCCGGGCTTGGTGACACGGCCCACACCGATGCCGCCATCCAGCTCCACACCCGGCTCGTCCCGCCAAGAGACATGTGCGATGATCTTCGCCAGATGGGTGGCGTCCGGGTCATCCCCGGCGTCTTTGATCGTGGCGCAGGTTGCTGTCCCGTCCGTCATCAGCCCCTGCTCGATCAGCTCGAACGAGTGGTCAAAGCCGGCGGGCAAGGAAACCACGGCCTCAGCAGGGATATGACCCGTTAACAGGAGCTGTGTCGCTCCTTTGGCAACGGCAGTCGCACACGCACCAGTCGTAAAGCCGGAGCGCATTGGTTTATCCGATTCTTGCGCTTCTCCGCTCTTCATGCGTTTCTTTTCCATGGCCTTGAACCTCCCGTCCTTCTATATGCTCGCTTGTTGATTGGACTTGTGTTAACTGTACGGTACGAGTATGCGCTAACGATCACAGATAACGTTATTTGCACTCATTTGCCATCGTTGGAATTCTAACGATCTCAGGAGACGTTAGAATTTCAGAAGGCTGATTTTTCTCCAAATAAGCTTCCTGGTGATCGGTACAAGTTCCCAGTCTAGCTCAAACTCACCGACGGCTCGCGCGCTAACAATCGTACAATAACCATTGTGAAACGTTAGAAGTTGCTAAACGTTAATAGGCCCGGCTAACCTTCACAAAATCCACCCTGCTACTCCCGCCGATCTATGCCTTCACTGCCATTAACGAGATCGCGTTCAGTGCTGCCACAACGATCGTACTGCCGCCTTTGCGTCCGATGTTGGTGATAAACGGAATGTCCAGCTTGCGCAGCTCGTCCTTGGACTCGGCAGCGGATACAAAACCTACCGGCATACCGATAATTAGCCCCGGCTTGGCCTGACCTTCTTTGACGAGACGAATCAGCTCCAGCAATGCAGTGGGTGCGTTACCAATGGCGTAGATGCCGCCTTCATACATTTGGGTTGCTTTGCGAGTCGAGATGATGGCACGCGTTGTGTTGAGGCGTTTGGCCTCCTCCATCACGTCCGGGTCGGAAATATGTACATGCACATCGCCACCAAAACCACGAATGCGATCCTTGCTTACCCCCGCCTGAATCATCTGCACATCGGCAATGACCGTTTGACCTGCACGCAGCGCTGCAATTCCTGCTTGAATGGCATCCGGGTGAAACACCATACTGCGTCCCAGTTCAAAATCCGCCGAAGCGTGAATGACCCGCTGTACAACTGGGTACTGCTCATCCGTGAACGGATGCTCCCCCAGCTCCTCGGTAATCATTTCAAAGCTTTTCCCTTCAATCTCCTGCGGCTGTACCGTCAGCGGTTTGAACTCTGTTTTGAAATCCATGTAGTCACGCCACTCCTTTTAATTGTATTTAAGACGAATTCATCTTCGAATTATTCCGGTGTCTCCACTACATACTCCGTCACATGGGGACCGTTTGTCTGTTTTCTCTCATGCTCCGCTTACCCGCTTTGATTCGCACCTTCAGTGATACCAGGCCCGGTCTAGCCTGTTGTCATGGGCACCTTCGCCTGATTCAGTGCTGACCGTTCGAAGCTGAGCTATTTAAATTAGGCATATCAGGGAAAAGACGTCTACCCCAACCATCCTTTCAGCTCGTCCAGTACACCGTCAAAATGATCAAACACCGTGCCAAATTCCGACTCTGGACGTGAAATCAGCACCACATGAATGCCAAGCTCCAGCGCAGACTGGATTTTCTCGTCCACCGCTCCGGTCTTACCGCTTTCCTTGGTGACCATCACGGTCGTTGCATAATGCTTGTAAAGGGCCTCGTTCATTTCTCGGGAAAAAGGGCCCTGCATCGCAATAATATTGCGCTGCTCCACGCCCAGCTCACCGCATTTCTCCATATTGTCGAGACGGGGGAGCATGCGTGCAACAAGACGTATATCCGGATCACCGAGCAGATGCTTGGTGAAGATTTGTAAGGTTTTGCTGCCTGTCGTCAGCATGACAGAGCCCTTGAGCTCCTTCGCCTTGAGCGCTGCTTCATCGTAAGATGACACTACATGCAGCAGTGCATGGTCATCGTATGCAAGCCCGGTGCGTTCATAACGAATGTAAGGGATGCCCGCCTGCTTCGCGGCTTCCATGGCATTCGCATGGGCTTCTTCGGCAAAAGGATGGCTTGCATCCACAAGGACAGGGCAGTTTTTTTCACGAATCAGCTCGATCATTGCCTCCACGGTCAAACGACCTGTACGAACAGCGAGACCGGCTTCTGTCAGACTTTGGGCTGCACTTTCGGTTACAACTGAGGTCAGCACGTTATGGCCTTGCTGCTGCATTTGGATCGCAAGTTCGCGTGCATCACTGGTGCCACATAGCATAAAAATCATGAGCGCTTCACCTGCTCTGATGCTGATGCCACCTGTGCCTGAGCGGAGGATGGATCGAGTTGTGTCTTTGGTGCTGCCTGTTCTGCTCCCTGCTGCCTGCTATTCCGGCTTTCTTCATGCTGCTGATGAGCATGGTGCAGTTCTTCGTCATGGTCATGATGAAAATCAGCTGTCCGCTGAACAGCAGCCTGTGTAGCATGATCGTGATCGTGACTATGGCTATGATCATGCTGGTGCTCATGACTATGGTCATGGTGATCATCGTGATGGTGATGATGCTCGTGATCGTCGTGGTGGTGGTCATGATCGTGGTGATGGTCATGGTCGTGCCCGTGGTCGTGGTCATGATCGTGGTCATGGTCGTGATCGTGGTCATGGTCGTGATCGTGGTCATGATCGTGATGGTGGTGATGGTGCTTGGCTGCTTCAAGCCGGAATTGGCAGTTGTCACAGTTCGCTGTCACACGTCCGTACAGTCCCTCATGCGCACGCTCCAGCACCAGCTCAACCAGCTTCGGATGGAAACCGAAATATCCTCCAATTTCAACCTGAATGTCTGGATGCGCGGCGGCAAATTCTGCCGTCATCTCATCAATGCGTTTAATCAGCACTCCAGTAAAGAGGAAGTACGGCATGACGATAATTTTTTTCGCACCAAGCAGGAGACAACGCTCCAATCCATCCGGGAAGGAAGGCTGAGTCACCCCGATAAAGCTGCTTTCCGCCCATCTATACGGCAGCTTCTCCCACAGCATGCGGGTCATTTTGAAAAAGTCACTGTTGGCATCCGGGTCACTGCTTCCCCGCCCCAGCACTAGCACCGCAGTTTCCTCATCCGTCACAGTTACACTCGCAGGAGGGGCAGCTACTGCTGTCGCAGCTCCGCCTTCGCCTTGGGACGCAACACGTACAGGCTGCGCCTCTTGTAGACGGGTTTGCATGATCTGCACGACTTTTTCATGAACACCGATCGGACGGCCATATATAAACTGTACTTGCGGATAACGTGCTTTGGCACGGTCAATCGCATTCGGAATATCAATCTTGGCATGACCGGCTGCAAACAAAATAATCGGTACCAGCACGACACGTGTCGCTCCTCGGTCCACACAAGCGGTCACACCGTCAGCAATGCTCGGTCTCGTCAATTCCAGAAAACAGGTCTCCACCAGTGTATTCTCTGGCGCCTGTTCAGCAACCTCACGTGCAAACTCCTTTAACTCGCGGTTCCCCTCAGGATCACGGCTCCCGTGTCCTACTAACAAAATTGCATCCATCTTCTTTACTTCCTCCTCTGCCCGATCCGCAGATCAGATTTCTCATATCCGATTTCAATTCCATGTATTCGTAAGGCTCTCCACCAGGTTTCGGGGGAAAACATCTATTGGATTATATATTGATTTATATATTGGGTTATCTACTAAGTCCTATATCAGTTTTCACATATCAGGCTGCATATGAGGCGTTCTATTGTCATCTATCCTGCAAGATGGCTAACCACCCTTGTCACGTGGCAGATTAGCTCATGCCGGGAGCTTGCACGCATTGCGAAAGATATGCCCGCTTGTTGACGCCCTCCCTACGTTCATGCCCACTGCACTCATTACGACGGATTGACAGCAATAGGCTAACGATCCCAGTCGACCTATGTTAAGAAAGCAGACAATACGCTGCGGATTTGTCCGTAAATTTCATCGCAAAACGAGCAGGAGAACGATAGCCTAGTGCCCCATGCATTCACAGCTACACGCTAACGATCCCAGATGACGTTATTTGCACCCATTTACGCTTGCTGGAATTCTAACGATCACAGGAGACGTTATGTCACCAAAATGATGCCTTTTCGAGCAATTTCGAGTCACTTCTAATGAAATAGCGTTCCTACGGATCGTTACATTTTCAAACATACCTTTTTCCGCGATATAAGGCTTCTGGTGATCGTTAGCGCTGTTATGGGCCTTAATTCATTCAATGGAGAGAAGTGGCGGGGCTACAAGCAGCCCGAATCATCTGTCACAACTATCATCTATGATTGGCACCTGTCCTCTGGTACCTGGTACCTGTCATCTGGCACCTATGATCTAGCACCTGTGACCTGTCACCTATCATCGTTCGCTTAGTTAGCGTATCAGCCACAACATCAGTCATCGCATCAGTCACCATAACAGTTACTGTGTCAGTCACCACATACCGGGTTAACTTCCACGGTGACTGGTGCATCCACATGACGGAAGCCCTGAATAACGCCCACACGTTTGAAAAACTTGTGGAAACGCTCATTCGGATGGCCCTTTTCTTTGTACTCCGCCACGATGCGCTCAACAATACCGCCGATCTCGTCCCCTGGAATCCCCTCTGCTACAGGCTGGGCCGGATGCGCGTTGCGTCCGAATTTTTTGCCGCCAAGGAACAGATCGTATGCTCCTTTGCGATATACGATACCGATGTCTTCCAGCACCGCACCATAACAAGCCATACCGCAGCCGTTCAGCGCCACACTTGTTTCCTTGGGAGCAGATAATCCGCCAATAACGTCCTGCAAATGATTAGCCATCGGTACGGCATCGTCCTTCTCCAGATTACAGAAGTCACAGGCCTTGACCTTAATGACATCACCGATGGGCACCACGATAAAATTGGCAGCGCGCAGCTGCTCCACCAGCGTGTCCGGTTCAAATGTCGGCACCCGCAGAATAATCTGATGCTCGGGTGTATACTCCAGCTCGCCGTCCTCGCTTGCGCACTGCGCCAGCAGGGCCATCTGGGCGGCGGTGAATTTTTTGTTGCCCACGCCGGGCGATACGCCGATCTCAAAGAGCGGCGCCTTGCGCCCCGGCACGGGCAAAGCTGCGGTGCCAACCGCCGCAGCCTCGCCAGCGCCTTGCGCGCCTGCGGCAGCCGGGCCTGACGCAGCTGCGTCCAGCCAGCGGCTTGCCGCTTCGCCCGCGAGCGCGCCGCCTGCCGCGAGCCGCGTCAGCGCCTCGGCGGCGAGCTCGGCTGCGCCGGCGCGGGGCGCCACTGCGGCTGCGCGCGGGGCGGCCTCTGCCGCCGCGGACGCGGGCCGCGACGGGGCAAGCACGGCGGTGCCAGCACCGCCCGCCGGGCTTGCCCCAGGCGTAGCGGCCGCCCATGCGCCTGCGGGCGGCCCTTGCGGAGCCGTGCCCGCTCCGGCGCTGGCGCCGCGCAGGGCTGGCTCCGCCGATGGCGCGGCCTGCGCATTGCGGGCCGCGCTATCGCCCGCTGCCTCGCCGGAGGCGGCAGCGCGGGCTTCCTGTGCGCCGAGCGACCATGGCTCGGCTTCGGTACGCAGCCGCTCATGTGGTCTGAGCGGCTGTTCCGCGGAGTTCAGCGTATATTTCCGCTGATATCCGCGCGGAGTGACCATGATGCCTTCGTACATCATGGTGGAGGAATTGCCGATAATCACGGTTGTCAACATGCCGATATCATGATTCAGCATATCCTCCAGCGTGGTCATGACTACGTCCTGACGCTCGCGGTATGCGCTTTTGACCAAGCCAACGGGGGTCTGAGGATCACGATAGCGCAGCAGCATCTCCTGCGTTTCCACAATCTGGCGTGTACGTCGGCCGCTGCGCGGATTGTACAGAGCAATGACAAAATCGGCCGCTACCGCTGCCTCCACCCGGCGAATAATTGTCTCCCATGGCGTCAGATGGTCGCTGAGGCTGATCGTGCAGGCATCATGCATCACGGGCGCACCAAGCAAGGAAGCACAGGATTGAATAGCAGATACGCCAGGAATAACCTCGACAGCCACCCCTGTATCCGGCTTCCAGCCTTGCTCGATCAGCACCTCGTATACAAGTCCGGCCATGCCGTATACCCCGGCATCCCCACTGGAGATTACGGCCACGATGTGGCCTGCCTCCGCCTGACGGACCGCCTCCTGCGCACGGCTTACTTCCTCGGTCATGCCTGTACGCACAATGGCTTGTCCGTTCAGCAAAGGCCGGATCAGATCCACATATGTGTTATATCCGATGATGACCTCGCTCTCCTGCAATGCATCCAGTGCACGCTTCGTTATATGCTCCATCGCACCCGGCCCGAACCCGATGATAAGCAGCTTGCCTTGCTTTTGCATACCTCTTCCTCCCTCATTCCACTTGTCCTGCGGTTCATGTCCCCAGCCTGTCTATCTGAACATACATAGGCCAACCCCTTCAATGTCCAGCCACCCGATATTTTGCAATATGCGCTGAACGCTGAACTACATCTTCTTCGGATAGAGCACGGCTTCAATAGATCCCCTGTATTCAATGTCACTTGTTATTTCCAATAGCCCGACCAGGTCCATCATTTTACGATGATAAAAACAAAAAAATCCCATCCTGATCACGGATGAGATACGCATGTACGTACAATCAGGAAACCCGGCCTATGGCTCCCTCTAAAGGAAAACATACAGCCATGAAGGCCTCTGCAGGGGCCTCTTGGTGCAAACCGATGTTTGCCCATTTCCTGAATTATCGTACACCACTCCTTTCCGCGAAGGGTTTGGTGACACACGCAAGGTAGGTCTCCTGGCTCTGGATCATCAGCTGTCTTTCCTGTCTTCCCCGTTTAATGCGAGTGACTTTATCGAAAAGCGCTTCACCATTACAGTGGCGGGACCGCTCGGGACTTGCACCCGATTCCCTGTTACCTCTTGCTTCATGCAAGAGCACCTTGCTGCTTTCATATTGTCTTCATCATAACATCGGTCAGGAAATAATGTCCATGCTTCCGGGAATTGTCCTAAACGCGATTTTCAGATAAAAACAAAAAAAGGTTTTGGTCCATCTAACGGACCAAAACCTGATTTAACCATGCATTTATTGTCTGCTCATTTCCTGCATTCGTTAAGAGCCAAACACTCCAAATCTTTTATGCCGGCAAGACGCTATTATTTACCCCGGACACCGACCGGATTTGCGGCGAAGTAACGTCCCAGCTCAACGATCAGCGCCCCCATCTTCTCTTCCTCTGGAACAACGATGGCCTCGATGCCCTCCTCACGCATTGCATTTGCAGTCACTTTACCTACCGAAGCCGGGATTACCCCTTCCTTGAAGGCAGTCAGCATCTGCTGCAATTTACCTTGAGTGGCTGCATAGGCAGTCAAAAAGCGAACCTGCGGACCGCTGGTAAAGGCTACTGCATGCAGCTCATGCCGAATGATCTCATCCAGCAGCTGCTCAAGCTCTGCTGCTTCCGGTGGTACATGACGATAAGGCAGCACCTGCCGCACGATAGCACCCTGCTCCTCCAGCCAGGCCACCAGCTTCGGAGCGGTTTCACCGTGAAGCTGCAGCATCACCCTTTTACCAGCAAGCTCATGTGGCCCAAATTCACGGATCAACCCGTCTGTACTGCCATCATCATCCCGCACCAATGGTGTTAACTTCAGCTTCTTGAGAGCATTGACCGTTTTATACCCTCTTGCTGCAATACAGGATGCAGCCATGACGTCCCGTAGCTGCGTAGCAATATCCATATCCTCCGCCATATTAAATAAAGCATCCAGCCCCATGCCTGTCGTAAAAATGGCCCAATCCGGCGGATCAGAGATCCAGGAAACCAATCCGTCTCTAATATTGCGATCATCCAGAAATACCGTTCCCTGTGCAGGCCGCACGAGTGGAATTCCGCCCATCTTCTCTACCAATATAGACATTTCTTTGGACTTTCGCGGTCCGGTTAATGCGACACGTACCCCTTCCAAATGCTGTGCCATGTGAGCTCCCCCTGTTCGTTCAGCCGAATGTTCATCAGTCTGACTACAGTATACAGGCTGCTTCTGTGAAGGGAAACCATGATAGCTCTCTTTTTGCCCTCAGAGCTATAACGATTTTTTATGGTTTATATCAGGAAGGCTGTAAATTCCCACCACCAAGTGTGTCCTTGCGCTTCTGATCTCCAGACCTTTCATGCGACTGATCCGCATCCGTTGCTTCCTGTTCATGCTCCTGTCCCTGCTGCTTGTTCCTGGACTTACGCTCCCCGGACCCGGTTTGCGCGGTCTGCTGTGCTTCCTTCTTGCGCGGACGAAGAAACAGGAAGAATATAATCGGGAAGATCACCTCGAATACAATGGCAATCCAGGTCCACTCCCGCGTAAAGCGATTCAGCTGTATTGCGTTGCGGAAAAACCAGAACGCACAGACAAAGCCCATTAACGCAATCGGCCCGGTTAACACCTTGCCTGACACTTTGGGAATCATTCGTTTCAGTCCCCAACATACAAAGTACAGGTCAAATGCGATCTTTGTTATAACGCAAGGCAAGGTTGCCGCAGCGAGCGCCAGGTCAAAACGATCCAGGAAATCACTGATCTGCAGCTGCCTTGCCAGCTCGTAAGATGGGTACACGAGTCTGGAAGCAATCGGAACCCCGATGGACGTAATTGTCTCAACTATAATTAGCATCAGCAGCCCCCCTGTGAGCAGGGTACCGGAGAAAATTGATTTTGTTTTAAAGTCCTTGCCTCTGACCACAAAGGACACAACAATCATCTCTCCGTAAAAAGAGAATACATACCAGCTCCCCCTTGCCACCCCCGTGTAATTAATATCGAAATAGGGCTTCAGGTTATCCAGATTGATCTGCTGAATCAGCATAAACGGCACAATGATGGAGTTTAATAGAAACAAAACCACATATAGCTCCGACATGCCAATCAAAGAGCCCAGACCTCCACGCACAATAAAGATAGCCATCACAATCAGAGACAGCACAATAATGGATATCGGTGTCGTTTCCAGCAATGTGATGCTTACATAATCACCGGTCAACCGAATATCTCTGGCAAATACAAAGAAAAAAAACACAATGTACATGAGCCCCGCAACCCTTCCCAAGAAAGGGAATCGCGTCACCAGCGATTCAAACAGGTCCTTGTCTGGAAATCGCCGCTGTACACGACCGAGCATCCACATCGACGCGAACATAATCAGAATAACGGGTACGTAACAGAGATAAGCGTGCTGTTCTGCATAGAAAATGGCTTGTGTATGAGGCTGAATTAGCGTGCCTGTAATACTCAGCAGCATAATAATTAGCACCATTTGCCGGTGAGTTACTTTCTGAATCATTCTGCCTCCTCCTTTCTGTCAGGGTAACGGAAGCAATCGCTGAATGACATGACTCATCCATACCGTTATAAAAACCGTTTTGTTCAATGTCGTAACATAAAACCAGATGCCTGTTGCGATGCCGATAATGCCATACGACAGCCAGCGATTAATGGGGGCTGCCTGCTTCAAATGGCGAAAGTCCATGACAAGCACAACCACTACCATGGCCAGGTACGTATATAACAAGGGTTTAATCATGTACGATATCCTCCTCTACGACCCCGATCGGTTTATTGACAATTCCAACATTTTCAATAATCACATGTGGGTCCACTTCCACCTCGACCTCAGGGTAAAGGACATCCCAACGACCCTTGATTTTATCCCATTCTTTGGGTAAATGCTGGTGAATAGAACGGCCCAGACCGAGAATGTCCGCGCGGAATTTTTTTTGCACCAGCCGCACGCCTTCTTCGATATCCTCTTTGATCTTCTGGTGAGTGGCTTCAATTAAGTTCAGAATCTCCTTCTCGCGCCGATCGCCATAATCCGATTCGTTGTCCACAATGACACCTTTCGCGTACAATCGAATGGTCACGCTCACCTTGCCATTAACGATTTTAGGATGAAGAGATGAGTTGTTCTCATTTAATTTAATGAACAGATCACCTTCTCCACGCGGAGCCTTAATCAGAACTTCAGGTTCATTGGCCTCACCCATAGCAAGGATCAGTGCATCGGCAGGGGCCTTGTCCATCATGCCCACAAGCTTATCCTTTTTGAAAATAGCCAGACCGTCCAGCTTGATATTGGTTTTGGAGTCCTTCCAATCCTTCGGTACACTGTCCGAAACGGATGCGATGGGCAAGAAGGGGTCCACTCCATCGCTTAGAATCGAGTCGATAAACGTTTTGAGCGAACGTGGATTGCGCATGTTGAGAAAACACAATTCCCGCACCATCTCGGAGGGAAACTTTTCAATCGGCGCATCCGTATCAATGACCTTGTAGGCTTCTCCACGTGTCACCACTGGCAATGCAGACAACCGGTTAAGCGGGTATCTTGTAAACAAATCCAGCATGGGAGCAACGCCTTCACGCGCCAGCTCTTCACCAATCAGGATTGTCCGGCGATGGGCATAATAAATTTTGCGCGAGAGTGATTTCTGGCCTTCCAGCGATGTGCCGCGCAGCGTATCCGCTGTGTTAGACAGGATAAACCACGGCTTGTCACCACTGGTTCCACCGCCACCACCCTCACTGCCGGATGCCCCGGACTGTCCAGGTAGAGCAATTTGCAGACTGGAGCGATAATCATCACCCTCCTTATCCACAGCTATACCAATAACAAAGGCAATGTCATTGATCTCTTCACGATCCCAGCAGCCAGCCAGCAAGGAGCTGCATAGGAGGATGGCAGCGACAGCCCGGTATTTCATTAACAAACGCATGGGATTACCACCCTTCCTCCGCTTCCGGTGAACCATTGATATCTCTCGTCATCCGCTGTCGATCCCGGTGTACCGTTGAAGGACGATTGATCATTTTCCACCAAGGCACGCGAACCAGAATGTCTTTGGTATCTTTTTTGCTGTATGGGCTAAGACCAGACAGGTACGGCACGCCGAATGATGTCATCTGTGTGAGATGCACCGAGATTAACACGAGACCGATAACGATACCGTACAGCCCCAGCATACCTGCCAAAAGCATAAGCGGGAACCGCAGCAACCGCACCGTGATGGCAAAGTTAAAGCGTGGAATCGTGAACGAGGCAATCCCCGTCATGGACACGATAATAACCATGGGTGCTGATACAATCCCTGCCTGCACAGCCGCTTGCCCAATCACAAGCGCACCGAGAATGCTGACGGCTTGACCAACCGTCTTGGGCAACCTGACCCCGGCCTCCCGCAAGGCTTCAAAGGACAGCTCCATGATGAGCGCTTCGATGAGCGCCGGGAAAGGAATTGCTTCCCGTGCACCCGCAATGCTGAGGATTAGCGTGGTGGGCAGCATGTCCTGATGAAACGTGGTGATGGCGATGTACAATGCAGGCAGGAACAGCGCAATTGCAACAAACAAAAAGCGAATCCAGCGAATGAGATTACTAATAAAGAAGCGTTCATAGTAGTCCTCACTGGCCTGCAGCATCTGCCATATCGTCACAGGGGCAATCAATGCAAACGGGGTACCATCCACCATAATGGTGAACCGCCCCTCCAGCAGGTTTCCGGCAACTGTATCCGGTCGCTCCGAGTAATGCATCTGTGGAAACGGGGAATACGGATGATCTTCAATAAGCTCCTCAATATAACCGCTCTCCAGAATGCCGTCGATTTCGATCTTCTCCAGACGTTTCTTGGCATCCTGAATCAGTTTGGGATCAGCGACACCCTCCAGATAGACCAGCACCACATCTGTTTTCGTATCGGAACCCAGCGTCATGCTGACCATTTTAAGTGCAGGAGTTTTCAGCTTGAAGCGCAGCAAAGCCGTGTTCATACGCAGTGTCTCCGTGAACCCTTCCCGCGGTCCGCGAATAACAGATTCCGTTTGTGGCTCCTCTACGCCCCTTCTAACGCCTCCTTTAACATTAAAAAGCCACGCTTCGCTCTCTCCGTCCATCACCAGCAGTGCGGATGAAGCCAGCACACCTTCTGTTGCAGCATCCCATGTTTTGACACGTTTCACCTGGGTTAACTCAATGCGTGTATCATCAAGGGGCACATCCGGCTCGTCCGTTCGTTGCTGCACAAGTCCCCGAATCAGCGGACGGAGCATATGCTCCTGAATATCCGACGAATTAACGATACCTTCTACATAGACAAGGAGGCCACGGATTTCAGGCGATATCATGACATTACGGAATACCACATCCGAGCAATCCGAGAAAATCTCTTTTAATGCCTGAATCTGATTAGAATGGACCGCATGAATAGGCTGCTTTAGAATAGGCGGAGACGGCAGTCCCAGTGGTACATATTGACCATGATTAGAGGCTGATGCAGAAGCTTTGGATTTGTTGCTGCCTGATGATTTATCTGCCATATGCCGTCCCTCCATTCTTGTTTTTATACAAGGTAGCTTGTGCCAGAAGGTAAGGAATTATGTGGTCCTTTTTCACAAAAAAATAAGCCTTCCCTAAGGAAGACCTATTGAACATACATGCAAAGCACGCATTTATTGGCATACGGATGTTGAGTGTGTCTTGAAACCTACTGAAGTGTATCCTTTACCGCTTTTCAGACACGCCCTAGTCCGCAAAATAATCATCTGGCATATATTCAATTTCCGACTTGGCGTAAATCGTAAGGGTATGCCGATCTTGATCATACGTGACACGATCGCCATCAACATAGTACCAGTGCTTCGTCAGAGGACGATCTTTGCGCTGTACAAAGCGAAATACGTTTAATTCCTGCTTCAGTTCAATAATCTTGGCAATCGTCTGCTCATTCAGCCCCGTTACGGTGAACACGTAACCTGAGCCTTCCTTCTGAAAGCGATAGGACAGCGCTGCATCTGTTTTACTGTTCGCCAGCCCGCGTCCGGTTACTCCGTGCTTCACCATAAACCATTCCTGCTGTGCCATATGTGTAATTCCTCCTTTGATTCTGGAAATGAGAATTAGTGGTTCTGCTTGTTACGGCAGATCAATTAACATATAAAAAGTGTCCTCATGCCCTTCCAGCCTCATCGAAGGAGTTTGCTCCACTCTAGCTGTATCTCCGGTGTGCAACACATGTTCATTTTGCAGACCAAGCTTACCCTCAATGGAGAAAATGTACATCCGTCGGCCGGCAGGCTGCTCGAAATCAAGCGTCGCACCTTTAGCCAGCCGTCCAAGATAAATCGTCATATCCTGATGCACCGTGGCAGTCCGCGGCCCACCCTCGGAGGATGCAACAGGTATAAGGACACCTTCCAGAGCCGTTGTATCAAAGGAGGTGGTTTCGTAGGATGGCTGCAGCCCCTTGGTATGCGGCATAAACCACAGCTGGAGCAGTCTGACCTCTTCCGTATCGGAGGCATTATGCTCAGTATGAATGACACCACTTCCTGCCGACATGCGCTGAATACTACCAAAGCCCGTTACAGCAACGTTACCAAGGCTGTCTTCATGTCTCAGCTTGCCGTTCAGTATTATGGAGACAATCTCCATATCACTGTGGGGATGTGCACCAAAACCGCGACCTGGAGCAATAACATCATCATTGGCAACCCGCATCGGACCAAAGGCGGTATTGTCCTGCTCGTAATATTCACCAAAGGAAAAGCTGTGACTCCCGCGCAACCACCCACGGTCAAAGCTGGAACGTGCTTCAGATGGAATGATCTTGATCATATTGTGCAACCTCCTCATATCTATTGTAATGCCTGTTTGATTTGTTCTTGTCTGTTCTTATTTTTCCTTAGTAGCATACTTATTCTCATTATATCAGACATCAAGGGCATTCGTCCAAGCTTCAGATACAATTGTAAAAATGAAAAAAAGCCCTTGATCCAGCCATTCGATCAGGCAAACCTCGTTGGCTGATTGAATGAAGAGATCAGGGGCTGAATAGAGCTCGCGAACATAGCAACCGGCACGCGAAGAGCCTTGACGTTTGAGTTATTGCTTATCCAGCATTTACACAGATCAGGCGCTCACGTTCTGTCGTGCATTCCCCTGTCTGTTAAACAGATAATCCAGTGCCAAGAAACGACTGCCGGTCAGAAGCAGCGTCAATGATCCAGCCATCAGCATATAATCCAGCTCTGTCCCATTCAGGAACGGCTGACCCGCCTTGGCTGTGAATACTGCTCCTACCATTACAGCGATGAATAAAGCTGCAAATACACGGGTACCCAAACCGAGAATAACAGCCGCACCACCAGCAAGCTCAATAATAGCAACGACAGAAGCCATAAAACCCGGAATGCCTATGCTTTCAAAAAAACCGACAGTACCGCTTATTCCACCCTCGAATTTGCTCCAGCCGTGCAGTACAAAGATCAAACCAATCATAATTCGCAAGAAAAACAGGCCCATTTCAACACTTTTGTTATTCATCATTCATCTCCCCATTTCAATCAAATTTAGTTCATGATAATTCTTGATTCGAACGTGCCTATCCAATCGACCAGACAAAAAGAATGGACAGCAATAGAAATACCGTTGCCGAGATGAGAATTGCATAACGCGGCAAACGCAGCTTAACGTCCCGTTCAGGGTCCAGCAGCCTTGAGATGCGCACGTTCACCGACGTATCGGCAAAAGAAGACTGGATAATCTGTGGTCTGCTCTCTCCCGTTGATGGTGAACATGCACGCAGCAGCTTCAGAAGTGCACTGCCAATACCCACCGCATTTCCTGTACGTTCAATGGCTTCGTTGTCTGCCAGAATCTCTCGCACAATGCGATATTGCTGTGACGTATGCTTGAGCACAGGGATATAGGGCATCATGGCAGCAAAGACGGAAAGCAATGTTGTTTTGAGTGGATCACGATGCCACAGATGATGAACCTCGTGATAAACGACTGCCTTTTCTTCTTCCGTATCCAGCATCTGCAGTAATCCTGTAGAGAGCACAATACAAGGTCTCCACATCCCGATCGTAAAAGCAACCGGTGAGGACTGCTCCACCACAAGGAACCTCGGCCTTCTCAGATGCTCATATCTTGCATTGAGCCTTGCCGACAAGCTGCGATTCTCCATTGAACGCAGCTTGTTCACCGCCGCTCTTGTTTGAATCATGCGAACAGACAGCAGCCAGCTTGTCCCGGCAAACGTCAGCAGTACCAGCACCAGCAGTAAATGCCCTACCGACATCCAGCCCATGCGGCTCATCCAGTGATTGCACAGCCACAGCAGGTTAAGCCGGATATCCCAACCAAATAATTTGTACATTGCATACATAAACATCTGAACCAGCACCAACACCGGAATACCCAACCCAACGGTGAACAACATCCTGGAGCGAGTCTTCCACATATTACTCGTTTTCCTTTTTCCACTGTTTAATCTTCATTTCGAGTCGTTCAATCAATCCTTCGTCAGCTTCATCGAGCGCGTCCAGCATATGATTTAATGCCAGCGTCCCGAATTCATCCACCAGCTCCTGGGACAATTCCTTGGATTGATCGTTCATAAACGCCTCCCTGCTCTGTACCGGCTGGTACAATGATGTGCGGCCCTTCTGTGTTTTGCCAAGCAATCCCTTATCCACCAAACGATTCATTACGGTCATGACGGTATTAAAATTGACGTCTTTGTCTTGTTCCAGTGCAGTCTGTACTTCGCGAATGCTGCTTCCGGGACGAGCCCACAGAATGTCCATAATCCGGGCCTCCAGCGGACCAAAGAAACGGTTCAGCCCACGCTCACCCACTTTGAAATTGTGTATTCTCATATTCTGACACCCCTCACACTACCCATTGTAGTGTCCATGGATCAGAAGTCAACCTCTATGTCAGCTATTTTATGTAAATGATTTGTAAAATTGTTTTTCATTTGAGTGTAAAAAGACTGCCAAAAACCGGGCCATTCCGCAATCATGCGATACGGCCCGGTATATATGACAGACCTTGATGTGTTGTTCCACCTGTTCTACATCACAGATATCAGTAAAGCGATGCCTCCCGCAAGTGTTACTTCGGCATATGCCCGGAAATATCTACACCCAGACCATGCGCCAGTCGTCCACCCAGTTGTCCATCGGCACGGAAAAAGTGGCACAAAGCTCTCATCTGAATATCTACAGGCACCGCTTTGAGATCATTCGTCAGATTATCCAGCAAATGCTGCTGCTCCACAGGTGTGAATGAGCGGAACAGTTCACCAGCCTGCGTGTAATCATCGGTTTTCTCGATCTTTTCTCTTGTTACATTTCCATGTAAAGGAACTTGGCTATCCCGGTACGTCGGGTCCTCCTGCGGGCTGCTGCCAGAGCTGTTAGGCTCATAGTTCACTGGCGACGGGTCCTGATTGACATTCATCAAGCCGTCACGCTGATGATTGCGCACAGGCGCATACGGGCAGTTCACCGGAATCTGAAGATAGTTAGGTCCAAGACGGTGGCGCTGTGTATCTGGATAGGAGAACAGGCGTCCTTGTAACAACTTATCCTCAGAAGGCTCAATACCCGGCACAACTGCACTTGGAGAGAATGCTGCCTGCTCCACTTCAGCAAAGAAGTTCTGAGGATTGCGATTCAAGGTCATCGTGCCTACCGTTTGGAACGGCAGAATATCCTCCGGCCATGTTTTGGTCGGGTCCAGCGGGTCAAACGAGAAATCATGCATCTGTTCCGGCTTCAGCAACTGCACCTGAAGTTTCCACTGCGGATAATCCCCGTTTTTGATATGGTCATAGAGATCCCGTGTCGCATGATTGAAGTCCTGTCCCTGTACTTCCGAAGCCTCCTGACGGGAGAAGGCACGAACGCCCTGGACGGATTCCCATTTGTATTTCACATAATGCACTTCACCCTGCCCATTGATCCATTTAAAAGCATGCACTCCGAAGCCGTCCATCTCGCGGTAACTCGCCGGAGTTCCCAAATCAGAGAATAGCCAGGTCATCATATGCGTGGATTCCGGCGTCAGCGTCATGAAATCCCAGTAACGTGCCGGGTCCTGAATGTTAGTATCTGGAGCCGGCTTCAAAGAGTGCACCATATCCGGGAATTTGATGGCATCCCGAATGAAAAATACCGGCAAATGGTTGCCGACAATATCGTAGTTGCCTTCACGTGTATAAAATTTAACGGCGAATCCGCGCGGGTCGCGTGCCGTCTCGGGAGAGCCTGTGCCATGAATCACCGTCGAGAACCGTACAAGCACATCTGTTTCAGTACCCGGCTCTTGCAGGAAGTCAGCAGTTGTATATGCCTTCATGCTCTGCTCCAGCTTGAACACCCCATGTGCACCGGCCCCTCTCGCATGTACAACACGCTCAGGAATACGTTCACGGTCAAAGTGTGCAATCTTTTCAATCAGGTGGTAATCCTCTAGCAAGGTTGGCCCTCTTCTTCCCGCTGTTCGTGAATTCTGGTTATCTCCTACGGGTGCTCCCTGATTGGTTGTCAAACGCTCTGTCATCCAGTCGTCCTCCTCTGAATTGGGTATTTGTTCTGCTGTATCTATCTACTAATTCCAATCATATTCGTCAGCTGCTTAAATATACATTTAGACTTGATCTAACTGTTAAATTGATTCTAACATGTCCAATACTCATACTGCATGAGGTTCGCATGAGGTTAAGATGAGATTGTTAAACGTAAGATGAATGAAGCATGAAGGGCCTGAACAGACATCCTGTCCACCCGTGATAACCATTCAAAAATAAAATAAAGCGCAGACCGTTTATTAAACGATCTACGCTTTATTTAAACATTTTCGCACGGGAAAGGGCCCCGTACGCTGTATCTTTTTCCTCATGAATGTGTAGCTGTTTAATCCGCGAGACGGTAACCCACACCTCGTACCGTAACGATGTACTGCGGCGAAGACGCATTATCACCCAACTTTTTGCGCAAGCTCTTGATATGAACATCGACTACATTGCTTCCACCCGTAAAATCAGTTTCCCAAATGTCGCTGAGCATCTCTTCACGAGAGATGACTGCGCCTTTGGCATCAATCAGCTTGAGCAGCAGATCATATTCAGTCTTGGTCAGGTGAATCCGCATATCGTCACGCTGTACACTCATCCGTTCGCGATCCAGCAACAGGTCCTTAAAGCCAATGCGTTGTCCCTCTTCAGGCAAAAATGCACGCTTGGGCATAACAGGGCTGCTGCCAATCATTCGCTGAACCCGGTAAAGTGCTTCCTGCGGGCGAGCCGGCCACACAAGCAACTCCTCCTGCAACATGGGGCCGCTTGCACTGCCAATCATCTTCTCACCAACCAGATAGAGACAAGGTGTCGTGTTCTCGGCCTCACGATTCAAACGGCTGCTGATTCCCGTAAATGCGTCAATGGTTCCGGCCACAGACAGATCATAGATTAGCAGATCAAATACTAACCGTTCATGCAAATCCGGTTCCCAGCGATGAAACACAAGCACGTCAAAGCAGCTGTCGGTCAAGGCTTTCACCAGCTCATGCACTTGACCAGGCATTGGACTAATCAGAATAACCCGCCGGGTTATTGGACAGTTATCCACTAACGGTGCAGGTTCAGCCTCAGCCAGAGAAGGCTTGACCCGAAGTGGCAACCGTCGGCCCGACCATTTCACCTTTACTTGATCCGTTTGTTTCTGCATTCCGCGCAGACACCTCCAAATACAACATGTGCATGATCAATTGCATAACCGGTCTCTGCCGCTACCTGCTGCATCCATTGTGGAGGAACCTCTGTCATCACCTCGTCCACTTTACCGCATACTTCACACATAATATGCTGATGATCATCCATTCGGGCGTCATATCGACTTGCTGTTTCGCCAAGTTTAAGCTCTCTAATCAGCTCTTTATCTGTTAAATAACGAAGCGAGTTATAGACCGTACCATAAGCCAGATTATATCCTTGCTCAACCAGCCGATTCATCACATCGGCAGCTGTTGGATGGTCTTCTGATTTACGCACGACATCATATACGGCTTGCCGCTGTATCGTCAAATTTAATGTTTTCACAACCCATACCCCTTTATATTGTTCTCAGAATATATATTGAATTAGAACATTTAAACAATTCTATCGTTCGTTTGCTCATCTATACAAAATGCTTATTTATTTTGATTTAGATTAAGTATAAATCTTAATGTATATCGAGTCAATATTGTACCGTTTATATTTACTTTTGGAATTTTATAGCGCCTGAGAACCAAACCCTTCAAACATTTGGGATTATATGGTTCGCTAGAGCATTGATTTTCAGATAAAATAGAGTGATGTGCGTAAAAGGGGGGAATGCTGGTTGTTAAGCACTTTTTTTGTGAATATCTGTGTGATAATTACCTTTATGTACTTGTCAGGAATTATCGCTAAATTCTACAGCATTCGATTGCCTTTTCCCTCGCTGCGTGTTCAGATGATCGGCGGCTTGTTATTTGGTTTATACGGTACTGTGCTTATGAACTATTCCTTTCATATAAATGACAGCACAATTGTAGATCTGCGGCATCTGGCCATTGTGACTGCAGCAGTATATCTTGGCGGACTTGCTTCAGTGATTTCTGGTTTTATTATCGCGATTCTTCGCATCCTGATGTTTGGCATAACCTCATCTGCTATTGATGCCGCATTCATCATGATCCTGCTTGGACTATCGGGTGTATACTTTGCCTATGCCTCATGGTCCAGACTAAGCAAAATTATCACCATGAACCTGCTTGGTATGTCAATGATCTTTGTTGTGCTGCTAATGAATACAGACAGCATGAGCACCTTGATGAGAGTCTATCCAATACAGATGACCATTGCCTTCATCGGCGGTATTTTCATCTATTTCATTGCCGAATTTATTAACAGATCCAATGAGATGTTATTTGTGCTGGAAAGACGGGCATCTACGGATCATCTGACAGATCTGAGCAATCGGCGGCAATTTGAACAATCCCTTCGGGCTGAGCTCCAGCATGCAAGACATTATCATCAGAAGCTGTCTCTGCTGGCAATTGATATTGACCGTTTCAAAAAAATAAATGATACGTACGGTCACTCTGCTGGCGATGCTGTACTCAAGCAACTGGGACAGCTGCTTGTTGAGCATGCACGCTCTACCGATCTCGTCTCTCGCCATGGCGGCGAAGAATTTGCAATTCTGCTACTCGATTGCGGATATCATCAATCCATAACTATTGCAGAATCTGTGCGAAAAGCTGTCGCCAGATCTCTGTTCACCCTGCCTGACGGTCAAACCGTAAAGCTGACCGTCTCGATTGGGGTTGCGGTCTACCCTGATCATTGTGACGATCACGAAGACAACGATCTTTATGACCAGGCTGACCGTGCTTTGTATGAAGCCAAAAATACGGGGCGCAACAGAGTATGCTCTTTGCCGCCCTATAATACCATCGTTGCCGAAGATGACTGGTAGTAGAATTTGAACGGTTGCCACAGCAAAAGGGATGCCATCTGCCTTAATCATGGGCAGTTGGACATCCCTTTTCTATATCCTTCCTTACACTCTCGCGTAAATAGATGCTGCTTCTTAATTAAGCCAGAATCTGTTCAATCTTCTCCATCACAGAGACCTCCAGCTTCACTCCCGAAGCTGCCGCATTCTCCTGAACCTGCTCGGGGCGACTGGCCCCGACCAGCGCACTTGAAACATTGTTTTGGCGAAGAATCCATGCCAAGGCGAGCTGACCTACCTTCAGATTCAGCTGATCCGCTACTTCAATCAATTGACGCACCTTGCCGATTCGTTCTGCGCTGATCTTGCCCTCATCCCAGCCAAGCTTCGCGGCACGGCTGTTCTCCGGAATATCGGATACAGATGTATATTTCCCTGTCAGCAACCCTTGTGCGAGCGGAGAGTATACAACTTGTCCTATGCCTTTACGTTCACCTAAAGGGATAATCTCATGCTCAATGTAACGGTCAAACATGTTGTATACCGGCTGGTTCACCACAATGCGGTCAAGCAGCAAACGGTCTGCTGTTCCTAGTGCAGCTTCCATCTGGGCAGCAGTCCACTGACTAACGCCAACATACAGCACTTTACCGTGCCGCACCAGATCATCCAGTGCACGGAGAGTCTCCTCAATCGGTGTATCGGCATGATAGCGGTGGCAATAATAGATATCCACATATTCTGTACTCAGACGCTTCAAGCTGGCCTCACACTGCTCCATAATATGTTTGCGGGACAATCCGTGATCGTTAGGCCCATCGCCCATTTTATTAAAAACCTTGGTTGCGAGCACATAAGAGCTGCGTGAGTACGCTTTCAACGTTTGACCCAGCAGTACCTCAGCGGCTCCCCGCTCATAAGCATTGGCTGTATCAAAAAAGTTAATGCCCTCATCAAATGCTGTTTCAATTGATTTCACCGCATTCTCCCGTTCAACATACCCTCCGTACGTCAACCAGCTACCCAAGCTGATCTCGCTGACTTTCAGTCCGCTTCCACCCAATCTACGATATTCCATCGCATGCATGCCCTCCTCTTCATAAGATGATGAAGTTCCACATCCTATTGTAACCTACCTCGAGTGATGCGAGAACGTTTACATGGATAAAAGTAACCGAGTCCGCAACAAAGAAGCACATCCGAATCGAATGTGCAGCTTTGCCTTCGGCTCTGTAAACCGACAGGGATATTGGCCGAGCGGATTATCGGAGACTCATGTTATGGCAAAATAATACTGAGTGCATTCAGCAGCTCGGTCTGCCTTACCGGTTTCGTCAATACGGCTTCGAAAGCCTGCGTTTGATGCAAATCCATATGCATCCCATAAGGCACAAGCATGATGACAGGTAGAGCTTTCACTTGCTGCTTCAAGTCCATAACGAAATCGGCCGTAACTCCTTCACGCAGCCCCAGATCCACTACGGCCACGTCCGGCTTGAAGCCTTCTTTGATCCAATGGTAAGCAACGGCAGAATCAGAAGTCATGTGCACCTCCATCTCCCATTTACGCATCAAGGAGGATACGCCCTGTAAAATATCAGGGTCCTTGGCGAGCAGTACCTTTTTCCCTCTTAATCGTTGCTGTACACTGGTGACTTGTGGCAAATCCCAATATCGGCGTAAGGGAAGGGAAATCTGAAATTCTGTCATCGTCCCATCAAGCGCACTCACCTGAATGCGACCATGCATCAAAATAGCCAGATTCTGACTAACCGCCAGCCCCAGATTACTCCCAATGAGCTTCTCGGTGTTGATTGCCTCCGATTTAGCAGTAGACGTACGCAACCGGTTATCGGATAACATCTGTCCTGTATATCGAACTCGAAGCACGAGAACATCTGTATCCCCTTGTGCTCCTTCATTGAGATCGGCTGTCACAAGCACAGCACCCTCCCGGGTGGAGTCCATTGCGTATTGCATGACATGACCGAGCAGCTGACCCAGCTTGATCTCATCCCCAATAAAAACCTGGGATACATTCAGATTCAGGTTTAACCCGAGTTCGATCTGTTTGCTGGCTGCTGTACTTGCATAAAGATAGACGGTGTTCTCAATCATGCTGACCAGATCGAAGGGGTCATCATGAATTACCGTTTTGCCTGCATCGTTAATGTTAAAGTTCATCATGTTATTAAGCAGCGAGAGCAGAATATTTCCGCTCGTTTCAATCATGTTGACATATTCGGCTTGCTCCTCCGACATATCGGGGGTGCGCATCAGATCGGTTAATCCCAAAATCCCGTTCAGCGGATTACGAATTTCATGACTCATCAGCTTGAGCATCTGTGTCTTGGTCATCGCTTCGGATTCAGCACGTTCTTTCTCCGCCTGCAGCTTCTCCTGCAGCTGTTCCGAATCACTCAGCCTCTGCTCCTGAACCTGAAGCGCACTCTCCAGATCAACCACATATCCCAAAAACACAGCCATGGCCTCCAGCGTTCTCATATCCGTTTCGCTAATGACGTAGCCTGGCTCATCCATTATACATATCGTGCCGAAGGCTTCGCCTGATCTTCGTATAATCGGCACACCTACAAAGAATCGGTTCCCCAATCCAGTCGTAACATCCATTGAACGTGTGACAGAATGCTCACAGGTATCCTGAATCGTAACCACACTGCCGTTACCCTTCAATACCAGACTGCAATAGGATTCCGTAAAGGGAAGTGCTGTACCTTTGGCAATTAATTGTTCCTTTCGGTTGAAGGCTTCCAGAATGACATTGGTCACTCCGTCATTCGTGGCTACGAAGATGGTATTCACTCGTAATATGCCACTTAATACATCCACAATATGGGCTGCTGCTTCTTCGATGTTTTTATAGAAGCCCTGGTATCTGCCTTCTACCGTCCCCATGGTCCACCCCACTTTGTTTGTCTTGGCTGCTATATTTAAATTCACGAATCAGACTGCTACATCACATGCAGGGCTCTAACGGAAATCCGAACGATTGTCACAAACTATACTTATATGTTTAACACCGTAGAAGTATAAGAGAATCATACTGAAATCTATATTCTATTTTTCATTAAATCGCGTGTCCCTAACATTTCATTGGAGCTTGTGCTCATAGATTTCTTTAGAGCTTATGTTCATAACATTTTCATTAAAACGGCTCGGTCTGAGTACTACAATCTATGATCTCTGACGTGGAAGTTTATACTTGCAGGATAAGTAGAAATTATACGCCTCTGTTTGAATTTTGGGAACCTTTAAACCCGCATCAGTTCACGGAAAACGCCCTGTCTCCTCATCAAGGGTGTGATGATAATCACACACAAGAATCCACATATAGTTTATAAATGGATAATATCAATCTACATCTAGTATATTACTCCAAAATTTCATCGTATATAGCCCCAGTATTTATGAGAGCACAACCTATTATAAAAATCCATTTAGGAGGCACGTTACATGACTATGCTTGAGTATGCCGCGCCACCGGCACCCGATCTATTATCCGACCTGGGAAGACGTATTATTGGTGCAGAAGACGCCGATACGCTGAGAGAGAATGCCAATCTGAACGGAGATTCCTTCAGCGGCAAAATGAGCAGGCTTGGTTCGGAGACGGCGAAATGGCATGCGATGCGTCATGTGCTGCCCCAGGCGCTTGCAGCAGCTGTTGAACAAGGCGATCTGTATGTGCATGATCTGGATCAGTACGCCCTCGGTACAACCAACTGTATCTTTATTCCGTTTGACCGGCTGCTGGCTTCGGGCTTCAATACAGGCAATGGCTCCGTACGCACACCCCAGACGATTATGTCGGCCATGGCACTGGTTGCAATCATCTTCCAATCTCAGCAGAACAGCCAGTATGGCGGTGTGTCTGCCAATAAGATTGACTGGGATCTCGCTCCTTATGTGAAGCGTTCATTCATCAAGCATTTTCGCAAAGGGCAACGGCTCTTTCATGAACCTGCTGTCATTACAGATGAGCAGCTTCACCTGGACAGTGCAGTAGCTAAGCAGCAATGTCCACGAGCCTTCGCTTTTGCCTATGAAGAGACCGAGGTGGAGACTGGACAGGCCGCTGAATCTCTTATACATAATCTGAACACGATGAGCAGCCGGGCAGGGGGCCAGATTCCTTTTACCTCGCTCAACTACGGAATATGCACTTCGGCAGAAGGCCGGCTCGTATCCCGTTCTCTGCTGGAGGCCACGATCCGGGGACTGGGTCACGGGGAAACCCCTGTGTTTCCGCAGCATATTTTCCAGTGCAAGCAAGGCGTTAACCAGGCTCAGGGTGATCCGAACTATGATCTGTTCCGCTTGGCGGTAACCTGTTCCTCCCGGCGCATGTATCCGAACTTTGTCAATGTGGATGCCTCGTTTAACCTGCCTTATTACCGCCCGGAGGACCCGGATACGATCATAGCGACAATGGGCTGCCGTACACGCACACTTGCGGACCGGTTCGGACGGAATCGTCAGAGCGGCAAAGGGAACCTCTCGTTTAACACGGTTAACCTGGTCAAGTTGGGCATTCGTTACGGCATCTGCCGGGGTAACCGGGCTGTCGCCGATCGGGAAGCCTTCTATGCGGCACTGGAAAAGGTCATGCATACTGCGGTAGACGGCTTATTGCACCGATATGCCATTCAGACAAGACAACCTGCCAAATCATCCGACTTCATGATGCGCGAGGGCGTATGGGAAGGGGGCGAGCAGCTCGCCCCCAATGAACCTGTTGCGAGCCTGTTGAAGCACGGAACATTATCGCTTGGTTTTATCGGACTGGCCGAGTGCATGACGGCGATGTATGGAAGACATCATGGACAAGATATGCATGTGCATCGCGAAGCGCTGAACATCATTCGTGCGATGAGAGAATTCTGCGATAACATGAGTGAGCGTCATAACCTCAACATCACATTGTTTGCTACTCCCGCAGAAGGCTTGTCCGGCAAGTTCACCAAGCTGGACCGGGCGGAGTATGGCCCGATTTCTGGCGTAAATGACCGTGAGTATTATACCAACTCGTTCCATATTCCGGTCTATCATAACCTTCCGGCCTACCGCAAGATCGAGCTGGAAGCTCCGTTCCATACCTTGTGCAACGCTGGGGCGATCTCTTATGTAGAGCTTGATGGCAACGTACGGGCCAACACGGCCGCTTTTATGCGCATCGTGCAGTATGCACTCGCACAGGATATCGGGTATTTCTCGATCAATCATCCGATTGATCGTTGCCCTGAGTGCGGATATGAGGGGGTTATCGGGGATATCTGTCCGGGATGCGCGGTTCATGAAAATGACGTACACTTCCAGCGTCTGCGCCGTGTAACCGGCTATCTGACCGGTGACTATAAGGTACGCTTCAATGCTGCTAAGCAGGCTGAGGTGCGGGATCGGGTGAAGCATCGGTGAATCTGTACGGTTACATTCCCGAATCGGTCAATGAAGGAACGGGCCTGCGTGCTGTATTGTTCATCAGTGGGTGCAGGCATGCTTGCCCAGGCTGCTTCAGCCCGGATTCTTGGAGCTTTCGAGCCGGCGAACCCTTTACGGAAGCACGACAGCAGCAGATTTTACAGGAGGTGACAACCCATCCCCTGCTGGACGGGGTAACGTTATGTGGCGGTGATCCCTTTTTCTCTGCACCCGACTGCAGTCGCTGGGTACGACAACTCCGGGAAGCGCGCCCCGATCTGACGGTATGGGCTTATACGGGATTCGAGTACGAGGAACTGATCACTGACCCGGCAAGATCGGAGCTTGCACAGTTATGTGACGTCATTATTGACGGACGTTACCTTGCAGCTGAGCGTGATGTGTCTCTGCCCTTCCGCGGAAGTCGGAATCAACGTTTGATTGATGTGCGTGCCACCCAGACCGCCGGAAACATCGTTACCTTGCAGCTGGATGCAGTGTAATGATGTTTTGGGGTGTCTCCTAATAAGCAAAAAGCAGGCTCTGTCACGATTCCCGTGTCAGAGCCTGCTTTTATATAGCGATGTTGTATGTTACCTGTATATCCTGCCTGTTACACCTGGAACCGCTGTATCACTTGGTTCAACTGGTATGCCAGGCTTCTCAGCTCCTCGGACAGACTGGATACCTCCTGCATCAAAGCAAGCTGCTCCTCTGAAGCAGCACGCGCTTTATTGGCGTTGCCAGAAGAGTCGGCTGCGGCGATACCCAGTTGAGCCAACGAAGCAGCAATCTGATCACTGCTGGCCGACATTTGCTCTGAGGCCGCAGATACCTCGTAAACCTGACCCGAAACCTTTTGAATCGCTTCAACGATCTGACGGAAGGTGTCGGCCGTTACTTCAGATGTGGTAGCACCTTTCTTGGCTACCTCAACGGACTCTTCTATAGAGCTTACAGCTCTTTCGGTATGATGAAAAATACCTTGCAAAATCTGGTCGATCTGATTAGAGGAATCTTTGGATCGAGCAGAGAGCTTTTGAATCTCCTGAGCAACCACCGCAAATCCTCTGCCCGCATCTCCTGCTCTTGCAGCCTCAATGGAAGCATTAAGTGCAAGCAGGTTTGTTTGATCGGCAATTTCACGAATCATCGACATGATTCCAGCGATATTACTATTCAGCTGCCGGAGATCATGAAGAACCGTAACTGTGCCCGACATGTTATGTTCAATCTGCTGCATCTGCTCAACCATCGAGGTAATATCTGCTTCACCCTGACTGGCACGATCCGTCGTGTCCGCTGCCAGTTCAGCAACCACCTGACTGGACTCCGCAACACGCCGGATACCGGTGGCCATCTCGGTGATCGAGATCTGGCATTCATTCGTAGACTCACGTTGCATCTCTGCTCCGGTTGAAACCTCCAGCATGGATTCAGTAATCTTCTGTGAAGCTTCAGTCGTTCGCTCTGCACTTGATTGCAGGTCCGACGCGGAGCGTGTCACATTAGAGGAGGTCGACTGAATACCCGTAATCAATTGCTGCAGTGCACCAATCATATGATTAAAGGCTGTGGCAGTCTGACCAATCTCGTTCTGATTGTGTACACTCAAGCTCACAGTCAGATTACCTTCCGCAGCCTGATTGGATATATCCGCCAGATGTTGTAATGGTCGAAGAACTATGCGCAGCAGAAGGATCACCAGCACAACCAGAACTAGCGCTGCAAGAAGTCCTCCGCCCAAGTTGTACAAGAACATCCACAACTGATCCTGTTTTACTTTGGCCGCATCCAGATCCAGACCAAATATCGCTATATTTTCCCCGCGATCATCCTTGATCGTGCTGAGATAGGTGACCCATGTCCCTGCACTATCCGTATACGGTTCAGTCAATGCGGTTCCATGTTGCAGTACAAGCTTGTATGTATTCTGAATCAATGCCGGAATTTCATATTGCACACCGGGCAACATATCCAAATCGTAAAGCGCCTGATTGACTTGTATCCCGGTCAGAATCTGCTTGCCGTCCTGCTCCTTAATCGTTGATTGAAAAATATATGCATTCGCAATGGAAGCAACGCCGGTCATCGCATCCAGCTGTTCCTTGAGTATCGTAAGCTCGGGAGATGCCGGCTCGCCAGAGGCTGAGATCTGCTGGTTTGCCTGCTCTACCTGCCCATGGTTGACTTGAAGCTGATTCGTCAGCGCTTGGCCAACCTGATTAATCTGTTCATAATAAGCCTGCTGACTTTGCTTGAAACTCATATAACTCATGGCAACAATCAGAATGAGCAATATAACCACAATCAGGACAGAGCTTGTAACAACCAGACTTCTATTGCGAAAATAGTGTAACATTGGAGATTCCCCTTTTCCTTAACTTATATAACTACATATCTGTCCTAATGAAAATGAGACGGATACCCGCTTGTTCCACCTTCGTATTCCAACACATGATATTAGACTATATAGTATATATCGTTATTGAAATGCAGTTTTTGAATGGGTATTTTGTAAAAACAAAAAAGGCCAGCCCGATATGCCGGCTGACCCTTGCAATATATAAATGGAATGAAGCAAAATCTCTTACTCATTTATTACAATTTTTAACGAATCTCAAAATGACGAACACGTACACCTGCTGACATCAGCAGGTAGACATCCTGTACTCCCGCTGCAGCTGTCAGATCAGCCTTCACCGTAGACCAATGCTGCGCCCCGCTCGGTTTCAGCTCTGCACGTCCTGCGAGTGTACCGTCCGGTGCACCCAGCCTCACTTCCAGCACAGCCCCCGGCTGTTCAGCGGAAATACGCGCTTTAATGACAGATGCACCACCACCAAGGTTTGCATCCTTGAAGGCAATCCATGCCTGATCTCCGATCACCCGGACAGCGGTTCCGCCTTCTTTACACTCATCCAGTTCTACATTCCGATATGCATCGTAGTTCTCGGCCCGTGTAGGTATACCCAGATTACGCTCAGGAATCGTCTCTCCCTGCACCTTCAGATCCGCGACTAACTGCACATCCGAAGAGGATTTCGCTACCATGATGGAATAGATGCCCTCCTCCACAACATACCGGTCACGAGTGACATCCCAGATCGCCAGCTCCTGAACCGGCAGGTCAAAACGCACGGTTGCCGTTGCTCCGGCTGCGACATGCAGGCGTCTGAAGGCCTTCAGCGTTTTTAGCGGACGTTTCACACGGGACTTGCCTGCACGTACATACAGCTGCACTACCTCATCACTGCCGATCGAACCTGTACTCGTCACGTCAACGCTAATCGTAACCTGCTCGTCTGGACCCGCCTCCGCAGAGCTAACCTGCAGATTACTGTATTTAAACGGGGCATAGGTGAGCCCATGTCCGAACGGATACAATACATTGCCTTCAAAATATTGATACGTACGGCCCGACTGGATAATGTCATAGTCCTTGATGTCCGGCAGCTGATCCTCCGATTGAACCCATGTCATGTTCAAGCGGCCTGCTGGTGCGTAATCCCCGTACAGCACATCCGCCACTGCGTTACCCAGCTCTTGTCCTGCATGTGATGTATACAAGATCGCCGGAATGTTCTCCTGAACCCAATTGCATGCAAACGGATAACTGCCAACGATGACAACCACCGTGTTCGGATTGGCTTCATATACGGCCTGAATGAGACGCTGCTGGGATTCGGCCAGGTCCAGGCCAGGGCGATCAATCTCCTCCTTGCCGTTGACAAGCGGATTGTTGCCGACAAATACAATCGCCGTCTCAGCGGCCTTGGCTGCGGCTACAGCTTCTTCAATGCCGTCGACCACGACCTTGCACTGGAATGTCTCGGCTGCACCAACGGCTTGCTGCTCTTGGGATGCCTTGAGGGCACCATGTCCATCACTTGCGGCTGTCACGATCTTTCCATTCCATGTTGTCAGTCCTACACTGCCGTCCGGCTGTGTAAGAAGGTGGAATACTTCCTTGACAAACCATCCATATACTTCACTCGCTGACGCCGTGACAGACTCATCATCTGTCGTTACATACTTACCATTGCTCTCAGCCTGTAGCGTATAGCTGCCAAATCCCCAATCCGTCACCCGAAAAGTCTCCGCTGCCTCCGTGGCTTGAAGCACCATCTCTGGTGAGCCCTCGGCTCTGACAAGCCCTATCTTCTTGCCGCTTGCAGCTGATGTCAGCGTAATACGATCGTCACCGTCTCTAAACGTCACATTGTCACTGCCCACCTTGCTGCGGATCGCATCCACAGGAGTTACACGATACGGTAACGTTCCCGCATACCAGTCCCGGTAAACGGTTCCGCCGAGCTGTCCGATCACAGCCACCTTTCCTGCCTTGGTTTTGTTCAGCGGAAGGGCCGCATTGTCATTTTTAAGCAGTACTACTTGTTCTCTTGCTGCTCGAAGGGACAGCGCTTTAGCTCTATCCGTCATCATGGATTCCTCGCCGATGGCTGCATACGGATTGCCTTCCTCCGGGTCAAATTCGCCCAGACGGAACCGCACGCGGAACGTGTTAAACAAGGCTTTGTCGATATCCTCCATCGTAAGTAGTCCCTGCTCCAGCCCTTCACGCAGCGCCTGCTTGGATAGTTCAGCATCATCGGTGATGCTGTCAATGCCTGCTTTGACGGACTCTACCGTGCCTGGTGTATGAGAATCATAGTAATGGTGGTCATTTCGGATGCCCATCACATCACCAGCATCACTGACGATGAAACCGTCCATGCCCCACTCCCCCTTAACAATCTCGTTCACATAAGGATGAAGGAGAGCAGGTGTACCGTTAATCGAGTTGTAGGCCGTCATCATCGACTGTGCACCGCCCTCCTTAAAAGGCTTCTCGAACGCTTTCAAGTAGTACTCACGCATATTCCGCGGATCAATGCTGGATGAGCCGCTGCCCCGGTCTACCTCGTTGTTGTTGCCAAGGAAATGCTTGAGTGTAGCGACTGCTTTGTAATACTTGGGATGGTCGCCCTGAATGCCCTTGACCAGCGCCGTTGTCAGCTCCGCTGTCAGTTCCGGGTCCTCTCCGTAAGCCTCTTCATTCCGTCCCCAGCGTGGATCACGCTCCATGTCCACCGTTGGCGCCCACAACGTAAGACCGTTAACAGCCGGATTACGCTTGTAAAACACCCGTGCCTCATCTCCAATAACAGAGCCAATCTGCTGCATCAGTTCCGTATCCCATGTACATGCCAGCCCCACAGGCTGAGGAAAGGATGTCGCTTCACCAAGCCAGGCCAGACCATGTGCGGCTTCGGTGCCATGCTTGTAGGCTGCAACGCCCAGACGTTCAACGGCTGGCTGGTATTGCAGCATGGATTCTATTTTTTCATCATGGGTCAGACGGGATACAAGGTCCTTCACCCGGGCATCAAGCTCAAGAGCCATGTCCTGAAACGGATATTTCGTTTGATGAGTTGTCATGTGTAATCTCCTTCGATAAGTGAATTGAACATCGCTATGATAGCGAATACATTTTAATAATTTAAAATGATGATTTCTCTTGAATCACACCTCTGAAATATACGATAAAACCTTGAATATAAGCACTACATTTGAGATTAACATATACCTTTACATAAAACCTAAAACGATTTCGATAACCTTACTATAAAACATCTCGAGCCAAAAAAACAGAGGTTTGCCTCAGTAAAATATAAAGCTTGCTTCCGTTAAATATATGTTTACTCGTTTTTTTCAGGTTGACTCTGGCAATCCTGATGAGAAGTACAGGGAGACAGCATCTACATGTCTTAGTGTCCCATATCAGGATCTGATCAAAATCTAGGAGGAAGAGAAGCAATGAGTGACAACGAGCAGTTGAAAACCAACCTGCCGCCTGCCCCGGAATCTCTATGGCGTGCAGCGAATAGATTCGAGCCCTTTCCCAAGCTGACAGAAGATACAACGGCAGACGTAGCTATTATCGGTGCGGGGATTGCAGGCATTACGACAGCCTATCTACTTGCACAGTCTGGACTAAGCGTGGTTTTACTTGAAGCGGGAAAAGTACTTGACGGTACCACAGGCCATACAACAGCCAAAGTATCTGCGCAGCATGGGGTCATCTTTGATGAAATCATGCACCACTTTGGACATGAGCAGGCTCGGATGTACTACGAGGGCAACGCCGCCGCAGGGGATTGGATGCGTAAGCTCGTCAAGGAAAAACAGATCGAATGTCAATGGGCCGATGAGGATGCCTACGTCTATATTCAGTCCGAAGATTACATTAAGAAGCTAGAGGTCGAGCTGACTGCATATGGCAAGCTGGGTATTCCCGGAGAGTGGGCAGATCCGCTGCCCATCCCTGTTCCTGCCAGAGCAGGCATCCGTATGCCAGGACAAGCCCGTTTTGACCCGCTCGCCTATCTGAGTTATCTGCTGGCGGAGGCTGTCGGACAAGGTGTACGCGTCTATGAACATACAACGGTAACCGATGTGGAGGAAGAAGCTTCGCTGCGTGTCAGGACGTTTGGCGGCTCATTGGTCACAGCAGAGCATATCGTGGTCGCTTCTCATTTTCCTGTATACGATCCCGGGTTTTACTTTACCCGGCTTCATGCCGAGCGCTCCTATGCGCTAATGGTTGAACCAGAGAAACCATATGCAGGGGGCATGTACATCTCTGATGATGATCCCGCCCGCTCGCTCCGTGCTGTTATGCATAACGGCAAAGAGCATATTCTCTTCGGCGGGGAAAATCATAAAACCGGACAAGGCATCTGCACCTTCGGTCATTACGAGCGGCTGGAGCAATACGCAGCAGAAACCTTCGGGATTCGCAGCATCCCGTTCCGCTGGTCCGCACAGGATCTCATCTCGATAGACAAGGTGCCTTATATCGGCCCTATTACCGGGAGGCATGAACGGATCTATGTCGCTACCGGTTTTGCCAAATGGGGCATGACCACAGGTACGATGGCAGGGCATCTGCTGGCTGATCGCATTACCGGTCGAGATAATCCACATGCAGAAGTCTTCGATCCGGCAAGATTCAAAGCTGACCCTGGCATAAAGCACTTTATCGTGGAGAATGCAAACGTAGCGAAGGAGTACATTGCAGGCAAGGTTGGCATCGTACACAAAAATATAAAGGAATTGGGCAACGATGAAGGTGCTGTCGTGCGTCATAACGGCAAACGAGCTGGCGCCTATAAAGATACCAGCGGCAAGCTGTTCCTGGTGGACACAACCTGCACCCATCTCGGATGCGAAGTCGAATGGAATACAGGCGAGCGTTCCTGGGACTGTCCATGTCACGGGTCGCGCTTTAATTATGAAGGTCATGTCATTGAAGGACCTGCGGTAGAAGACCTGCCCCTTCTGGATGTGCAGGAGCAGTAGGCCCTGAAGTACCCGTAATAACCGACCCTAACAGCACTGTCAGCACCGTCAGCACTCCAGTTATAAAGGTACATGCACACCTATATCCCTGTGATGAAACGTATGCTTTTCATGCGTACATTTCATCTCTTAGACCGGATCGGTTCTCCGTCTCCAGACGGAAGCAAACGATCCGGTTTTCTCGTATGCTGAATGGTATAGATAAGCAGAAGCAGAGAATAAGCTGAAACGGAACTAATCTATGAACACTACCTTGTATTAAACACTACCGAGTGCTATGATGATTTTAACACTACTGAACAATACATACTAGTGACCGTTGAAACAACCAAGGAGGAACCTGTGTGAATGTAAACATCCAGTTCAAAAAAGGAGTGCTGGAGCTATGCGTCCTGGTCTTGATTCATCGTCAGGATCGGTATGGCTATGAACTGGCCCAGGCGGTCTCCAAACATATTGAAGTCGCTGAAGGTGCACTATACCCTCTGCTACGCCGGCTAGTAAATGAGGGGTACTGCACAACTTATCTTCAAGAATCAAGCGAAGGGCCTCCGCGCAAGTATTACCGCTTGTCTGATACAGGCCGCGAGTATATGACGGCACTATCTGCGGAGTGGAACGCTTTTGTGCGCAGCGTAGCCAATCTAATGGAGGAAGGAAATCAAGATGAATAAACAACAATTTATGCAGGCCATGGCGCTGTATTTACGCCCGATGGACGAAGTGGAACGCTCTGAACTGCTTGCAGACTATGATCAGCATTTTGCCCTTGGGCTACATGAAGGCAGAACCGAAGAAGAGATCGCCCGCGAGCTCGGTCACCCGGAGCAGATTGCCAAGGAAGCGCTTGGTGACCGTTACGATGCACATATCTATTCTGACATACCTGCAACAGACCCTTTCTACGCACCAACGTTCAAAGAGATGAAACCCGTGGGCAATTACACCCGTGCTACAAGGAGCTTCTTCACCGCTGTCGGATTGCTCTTCCTGAATCTGATGTTCTTCATCCCGATCGGTTTGACGCTGTGGTCGGTATGGCTCACCATTGCAGGCATGTCTTTGCTGGCCCTCGCCCCTCTCGCTGCCGCTGCAGATGCTCTATTGCTGAACCACCTCGACAAGGCAGAAATGTTCGTATCTATTGGCCTGCTCGGTGTCGGCATTCTGTTTGCAATTGCATCCAAATATGTTTTCAGAGCATTTAAAGTCCTCACTGTGGCCTACATTAGATGGAATCATAAAATAATGAGAGGGGATGCTCCTGCATGAGCACTAAAAAATGGCTGGCGTTTGCGATCATCTGCATCGGAATAGGTTTGTTTGGAACGTCTATTTACGGCTTTCAGTTCGGAGATGAACGGGAGACCTATGCCAAGCGATGGGATTTCAAGCCTGGAGAGCTTCAGAATGTCCGGATGAATGGCAACTTTAATGCCGATATCGAATTCATTGTCAGTCCGGATCAGAATACGTATATCGAAGTGGATGGAAGATGGGATCAGGACACGATCGAAAGCTTCGAGCAAGCGAAATTCGTCAACGGATCATTTGAGCTGTCCCAGAATCAGCGCACACGCTGGCAATTTTTCACCCTCCATTGGAATGAACAGGATGCGCGAATAACGGTGGCTTTGCCAAAGGATTATTCTCTGAATGACGTTGTCTTAAAATCCTCTTCAAGTGACTGGAGTCTAACCGGGCTGAATGCTCGATCACTGGAGATGAAGAACTCGTCAGGCTCCATTCGATTACAGGAATTAAATGTTCCCAGAATCGAGTTATCCCTAACCTCTGGAGACATCTCAGCTTATACAATTCGTGGCGATATGACGGTAGAACAGACATCCGGGAGCTTCAATGCCGAAGAGGTTACGGGAAAGGTGAACAGTCAGATTCGTTCAGGAGATATCGAGCTCACCCGGTTGAACGGTGCCGCTAATGTCGAATTCACATCGGGCAGTATCTCTATTGAGCAGCTACAAGCTGCTCCCGTGAATGTATCAGGAACATCAGGAGATATCTTCATTCAGGCAGCGCCTGATTTTGACGGGATCTATGATGCCCGAGCTACTTCAGGTGATGTTAACGTGCCCGAATCACCAATGGTAAGTCAGGAACTGATCAAAGCACGCACAACCTCTGGCAGTATCAAGATTGTGCAGTCACGCTAAATTGCATGGTACGCTCAAGCCCGATTGTCCCGAGTGTAATGAAGCATATTTCCGATCGTTGGGTAAAGTATAGTATAATCAAATGCCAACCCAAATGCTGAGGAGGATGATTTCCATGGAACTTAAAAATAAAACAGCCATTATTACAGGTGCAGGTAAAGGCATCGGGCGTGCCATCGCTGAGGCACTCGCCAAAGAAGGTGTACATCTCGGACTGATCGCCCGCACCGCTTCCGACCTGCAAGCCCTGCAAGAGTCTTTAAGCAAGGAGTATGGTGTGAAAGTAACCAGTGCAACAGCCGACATCTCCGATCGTTCACAAGCCGAAGCCGCTGTAGCAGCGATTGAACTGGAACTCGGAGCCGTCGATATCCTCATTAACAATGCAGGCATCGGCAGCTTTGGCACGTTGCTGGATATGGACCCTGAGGAGTGGGAACGTATCCTGCATGTTAATGTGATGGGTACATACTACGTAACACGCGCCGTTCTTCCAAGCATGATCAAGGAGAGCAGCGGTAGCATCATTAACATTGCCTCTACTGCAGGTGAGCGTGGATTCGCTACAGGCTCAGCTTACTGCGCTTCCAAATTCGCAGTGCTTGGCATGACCGAATCCCTGATGCAGGAGGTTCGCAAATCGAACATTCGTGTAACGGCACTCACACCAAGCACGGTAAATACTGAACTCGCTGTAAATGCCGGACTGAAAATCGGAGACGAGGATCGCATGATGCAAGCCGAAGACGTAGCCGAGCTGGCTCTGGCAACACTCAAGCTCTCCGACCGTGTCTTCGTCAAAGCCGCAGGCATCTGGACAACGAATCCACAGTAAGCTGAGCTTCAAATGAAGAGCTGACACCATCAACCAGCGTTCTGGTTGGTGGTGTTTCTGTTTATGATGTAACAGCGTACATCATGTTTTTTCTCCGCTCCCCTTACGTATCCAACAGATGATCCAGCTCCAATTCCTTGGACACCGCAATTAATACCACGGCTGGCTCATCACCAATATTAGTCACTTCATGCGGTACGATCGCATTCCATGTAAATGAATCTCCCGCTTCCAGCGTTTCCTCATCTTCTCCCTGCTTGGCCCGGATCACCCCTTGCATCACTAGATGGCTTTCCTCTCCCGCATGTTTGCTGATACCTGTAGATGCTCCTGGCGGCAGCTCTACAATCGACATACGCATAGCGCCTTTTGCCGTTAATTGCTGCACCTTGATCTGCCCACTGCCCGCTGTAGTCTGCTTGCGCTCATGCTTGCGCACCACGTTCATTCGCTGCTCTGGCGTTAACAGCAGGTAAGGCAGCGGTACATCGAGATAGTCCGCAATGCTTTCCAGAGTAGCGATGGACGGTGACGTTTTGTTATTTTCCACATTGCTGATGAAGCCTTTCGATAAGCCCGTCCCCTCACACATCTGCATAATCGTAATCTGTTTCTGTTTCCGAATCGTTCGAATGGCCAAGCCTATATCCATATGACCGCCCCTTCCCTCTCTCTTATTTTCCATAAACATCAAGTTCCCTTATACAAAACATATTTTCATCATACAAAAAAAGTGTTGACCCTACAATGAAAGCATGATAAATTTTGTTCATAAATAAGAATATTGTTTTCTTATTAGTGAACTTTCATCGCTAATTTATTCATTCAATCAGTACGTTGTTTGTTTTATACATGTAACTCACACATCACTTATATTCCACCTGGAGGTGTATCCGTTTGAATTCAACTTATGTTCATGAGGTGAAGCTGCCTCCTCACTACGATAAAAACAAGCAGTACCCTGTTATTTTTGCACTGCATGGCATGGGATCAGACGAACGTAACATGCTTCAATTAATGGAGCCTTTGTCTTCCGATTTTATTATTATTGCCATTCGTGGATCTCTTGTTCAGGGCGGGGGATATGCTTATTTTCAGATCAAAAGCATAGGCAATCCTGTCCGCGAATTGTACGACGCCTCGGTTCAGGGCTTGCAGCAGCTGATCATGGAGCTCTCTTCCCAATATGCGATCGACCCGGAACAGCGGTATATCACCGGCTTCAGTCAGGGCGCAATCATGGCGATGACACTGGCTCTCGTGATGGGCGATGCCATCAAAGGTATCGTGGCCATGAGTGGATACATTCCGAAATTTGTGAAAGAAGAATATACACTCCAGCCTTCGCCCAACCTGTCTGCATTCATCTCGCATGGCGATCAGGACCACCTGTTCCCGCTCCAACTCGGTGAAGATAACGCTGCGTTTTTCCGCGTCTACACCGATCATGTCACTTATATGCCTTATAGCGGCGGTCATACAGTGACCCCTGAATTATATAGCGCACTCCAACACTTCCTTCGGACGAATGCCCTGGTAACTGCCGAAGATACGAAAGGAATGAACGAAGCATGATGCCATCCCTGTTTATCGCTCATGGTGCACCTTCACTGGCGCTCGAGGAGAATGTATACACCGAGTTTTTGCAAAAGCTTGGACAAGAACTGCCAAAACCAAAAGCCATTGTGCTGTTCTCGGCACACTGGGAGTCTGCTACGCAGCTTGTATCATCCGTACCGGACGCTTATGACACCATCTATGATTTTGGCGGTTTTCAACCTGAGCTTTATCAGATCAAGTATCCGGCTAAGGGACATACCGAGACAACAGCAGAAGTTGTAAAGCTGCTCACCGATGCAGGCATTTCTGTACAAACCGATGAGGTTCGCGGTCTGGACCATGGTGCTTGGGTTGTGCTGCGTCTGCTGTATCCTGAGGCAGACATCCCTGTGGTCGCTCTGTCCGTCAACCGCTATCTGACAGGGGAGCAGCAGTATCAAGTGGGGCAAGCCCTCGCTTCTCTGCGTGAACAGGATATTCTTGTCATTGGAAGTGGAGGCACCGTACACAACCTGCGACGTCTGAACTGGGAAAGCCAAGGCGTGGACTCCTGGGCCATGGAATTTGACAGCTGGATTCAAGATAAGCTGGAGCGCTGGGATACCGAAGCCCTCTTCGCTTATGACAAACTCGCTCCATCCGCTCAGGCAGCGGTCCCTACACCAGAGCATTTCGTGCCACTTCTGCTGGCGATGGGTGCAGGTGATGAGAAGAAACAGGCTTCCCTCTTGTTCCGGGCGTATCAGCTCGGCAACCTGAGCTTGTCCTGCTGGAGATTCGAATAAAGAAGTGATATGTGAGAACGTGAACGGTAAGGCTTCCTTGCCGCTCACGTTTTTTTGGACTGTTTGGAGATACCGACCACTGCTTAATCAGACCTGAGGTTCACTTGTACACCGCTGCATTAGTTCATTCTGTAGAGACACCACTTGGGTCTATCGTTTCTTGTGCGAACCTTTGGAGTAAATCTATACTAGTTAGTGAGAAGAGCCGCGTTTTACAGGAACCGCTCGTACAACACCAATCACTCTCTCAGGAGGAGTATCTGATGCCAGAACCACGTATTGAGGAACTTATGGACGAGCTGCTGGAGCAATCCAATCGCAATCTGCGTGAGTAGAGGCGATCGAATACTAGCTTGACTCATCTGAGAAGTCTCACTTGGATCAGATGTTGATATGACCATTTTTTCATAATGCTGGGAGAACCAAAGGCGGTTATAATAACATTTAGTGGAAATGCACAAGCTACCGGAATAAGGACTGTCTTTCTACATCAACTACATCTCTGGGAGGAACTACCGAAGTGGCTGAATTACCAAAGTCTGAGGGCTTTATGTCTCTCGTCAAAAAAGGAAACACATCCTCCGCAGTAGCCATGGCCGGAAACGCCATACTTGCGTTATGTAAAGGAGGAGCCTTTATCTTCAGTGGCAGTGGCGCCATGTTTGCATCAGCGATGCACTCTCTGGCCGATGCCATTAACCAAGGGTTTGTTTTCGTCGGAAGTGTATTATCCGAGAAACAGCCTACACGCCGCTTTCCCACCGGATTCGGACGGGTCATCAACATTTTCTGCATGATTGCTGTCATCGTGGTGACGATCATGGCCTATGAAACGATTCACGAAGGTATTCACCTGCTCCGGCACCCTGCGGGTCACTCGGGGGATGGTCTGTGGATCAACATTGGCGTGCTTGTGCTTAATATTCTGATTGATGGGGCAATCCTCATCAAAGCGATGAAGGAGATTCTCAAGGAAGCCCGTGCTCCTAAAGCAACAGGCCTTGGACTCGTTCCGGCCGCAATCAAAAATGTCGGACGCGCTGCGCCTCCGACACGCCTCGTATTCTACGAGGATGTCGTGGCTGTGCTGGGCGCATCCCTTGCGTTGGTGTCTGTTGTAGTCATTGCACTAACCAACTTTGCCTTGCTCGACGGCATCGTAACCACCATCATCGGATGTTTGATGATCGCCGTAGCTTTCCGTGTTGGTTATGACAACATGATTGGTTTGATTGGTGTGGCGGCACCGCAGGATGTTGAGGACAAAGTGTCCCGAACCATTCTGGCCGACAGCCATGTGGCTGATATTCAGATGATGCGCATCGTTCAGGAGGGCCGATATTACCATGTCGAGGGTCTGATTGAGCTGACAAAGGGACTTACCTTGGCTGATGCCGACGATATCAAATTCCGCATTCAGGAGAAGCTGATGCTGGACCCTGATATTGCCGATGCGGCGATCTCCATTATTGAGGATGACGGCGTAAGCAGCTGGGACAAGAAAGCATCGGATATCCCAACATAAAGGGATATGCTACAAATACCTGTATCCATTGAACGGACATGAGATAATCCGCAATCCAGATGAAAGACGAATAGACGAAGCAGGACGCAGCCTGTTTCGTCTATTTTAATTTTATGTTCAACCCGCTTGTGTACTCGTCTCCGTATGATTCCGCTTGATGCGTAGATGCGGATTGGATCATTATTGCTGAATCGGGCTTACCGCGCTTGCTTCATCCCCATCTCCTTCACCTTATCCAGCCATTTCTGACGGAATCCATCCGTGGAATTGCGGATTGGACTAATGTCGGTCACGCGTACCGGGGATATGCCGCTGAATTTAAGGATGTTGTTTTTCATGAGTCTGTGACCCACGCTTCCGTACACCAATGCATTGTACAAGCGGGGCGTGTCGGAAGTTACGATGAGCTGTGCAGACTTGCCTTTAAGCAATTTGTCCCAAAGCACTGAGTTTTCCCGATATCTCATGGCAAATCCGGGCAGGAAAATCCGATCAATAAACCCTTTCAGCACAGCAGGCATCGTTCCCCACCACATCGGATAAACAAACACCAGATGATCCGCCCAGCGGATCAATTCCTGAGCTTTCAGCAGATCGGGCTCCAGCTCTGTCCGCTGACGATAGCCGTATCGCAAATTGGGATTAAACTCGATCTCGCTCAGATCAATCAGTTCCACAGACGCGCCTGATTTTCTTGCACCCTCTGCATAAGATTCCGATAATGCTTTGCAATAACTTTGCGGATCAGGGTGACCGTTAATGATGACAATTTTATTTGCATTCATTCTTGTATTCCTCCTGTATAATATGGTTCATGAAGTTCGATGAAACCGATATATTACAAGCATAGAGTGAGCAAAGGCATAAACCTATGATCAACGGCGCTGAATCATTGCGGATTCGCGCAAACGGAGGAATTATGAAACATCTCAATCAAAGCGTCTCGATGAGCATGGTATATCCTATTCTCAAAACGCTGGTGCACAAAGGCTTCGACCCCGAATCTTTTTTCAAAGACATGGCTATTGATCCTGTCATGACGGAAAACCCCGATGCACGGATTCCCGTCAACGAACTGGAGCGAATCATGCGGTGCGCTGCTGATTATACAAATGATCTGTATTTTGGATTAAATCAGGGCGGACGACTGGATTTTGCAGACCTGGGCCTGCCCGGGTATGTCATGATGCACTCCAAAACAATCGGGGATGCGCTAACGGCTTATCAGCGGTATAACGATATTTTGTATAGCGGATTTCAGCTGGATTGGCAGGTCGATGGAGCGGATGTGATCATTCAGTTGTCTGTGCAAAATGAAGATATGCCCATGTCCCGTCATTGTGTCGAGGATATGGCTGTTTCGGTACTGCATCTGATCAACAAGCTGGCGAATCGCCGGGCTGGCGTGAAAGAGGTGCTCTTTCGTCATGATGCACCTGATGCTGCTGGTGACCTCTCTCCTTACATCGCTTCATTTGGCGTTACACCTCAATTCGGCGCCGCACACACACTCCTGCGGATGTCCAAAGATATTTTGACACAGCCCGTATTGTATTCGGATGCCAGGATGCTGAAGGTGTTTGAGACCATGGCCGAGGAAAGCAAAGCAGATTTGTATGCTTCCCAGCCATTCTCAAGCAAGGTGAGCGGCTGGATTGTGGAGAGTCTGCCCTCCTTCTTTCCCACATTACAACATACCGCAGCGCATCTTGGCGTGAGCATTCGCACACTTCAGAGCAGATTGCGTGAAGAAGGCACCACCTTTAACGAAATTTCCGTCCAGGTACGGAAGCAGATGGCGCAGCGTTATTTACAAAGAGGTACCTATTCGGTGGGCGATATTGCATATGCCCTTCATTTTTCAGAACAAAGCGCATTTCAGAGCGCATTCAAGAAGTGGACTGGGCAGACACCCGGACAATACCGGGCTAGTCTCGTTCAAACACAACTGTAACGACGCGGATGCACGTTCAAACGTTTATAATCTCACCCTAAGCAGGGGAGCAGGAACAGTAACATGGAAAGAGCATGGCTGCTACATGACTATAGGCAACTTACCTAGACTTTAGTCTAGGTTAAGTTTAACGCCGAAGACGGAGGTTGCTGTTTTCCAGTTCATGGTATGCTGTGAGTAACGAAAGTCATGAATACATACGCACGGGATAATGATTCCACATCCAAAAAGGAGAGAAATTATGGCTAAACGTACGATTCTGGCACCTGTTCTGATTTTGCTGGGTGTTTACCTGATTCTGAATCAAGGGGGCAACATGGGGCCGGGCACGATCTTTGCTACCTTCTGGCCTACGCTGTTTGTTATTCCGCTAGGACTGTTCTTCCACTGGCTATACTTCTCCATGATCGGCCGAGGGGTCGGGCTGCTGGTTCCAGGCGGGCTGCTGCTGACTGTGGGTATCGTCTGTCAGATCGCGATGCTGTTTAATAACTGGGGAACGATGTGGCCAGGCTTCATTCTGGCACCAGCTGTGGGTCTGTTCGAGCTCTACTGGTTTGGTGGCCGCAATAAATGGCTGCTCATTCCGATTAACATTTTGACGGTGCTTTCACTGCTGTTCTTCTCCGTCATGTCTATCGGATCAGTGTTAAGCAACATGAGCTATCTTCAGCCATTTGTGGCGATTGCGCTAATTGTGGGTGGGGCTTGGATCATCATGGGACGCAAAAAACATATGTAGTGGCAATGATATAAGATGCAAAGGCTTAATTACACTAGGCCACTCCGCGCGCAGAGTAATCTTCCGATCGCTGTTATCCCCAGATTTTTCTGAATCTCATATCATATGAGAAAATCCGGGGATAAAGGCGAACGCTTCGCTTCTCCAGCTTATCTCTGCCCTCTCCGTTAACGTGTAATTTTTCGTTGGATCTAATATCGCACTTCAATACTTTTTGCTCTGAAGCAGGGTAAAAGAAATGAACCTCCCCTGAATCATTAGGTGATCAGGAGAGGTTTTTGTGGTTATATGAGCCCACTGGCGTGGGGATTATCCTTGACCAAATATAAAGAAGCAGCCCCCATTGATGCAGGAGCTGCTTCTTTTTTGACACAATATATCCAGAAAGTTGAACATCAGCAATCAAACTCTTGCTGCGGGAAAATGTTACCTGACATTTTACAGGAGCCTTATTGCCCAGCTTATTTACTATGCATTTTAAATTCGAGGAACAAGTCGTTATAATGCGATAGCATTTTTTTACCCAAATTGTTGTAGACCTCCAGCTTGCTTGTCAGCGTCTCGTCCGGGTAGAAGCGCTCATCCTGCGAGATGTCTGCAGGCAGCAGCTTGAGTGCCTCCGCATTCGGTGTGGAGTATCCAACATACTCGGCGTTGCGTGCAGCATGATCCGGGTCCAGCATGAAGTTAATGAACTGGTGCGCACCCTCCACATTTTTGGCTGTTTTCGGGATGACCATGCTGTCGAACCACAGGTTAGAGCCTTCCTCCGGCACCTTGTAATCGAGCTTGTCGTTCTGGTCCATGATCTCGGACGCATCGCCCGACCATACGAGCCCGACGGCTGCTTCTTCGTTGGCGAGAAGCATTTTGATCTCATCCCCGACGATGGCTCTTACATTCGGCGTCAAGGTCGATAATTTTTTCAACGCAGCCTGAAGATGGTCCTCGTTCGTATCATTGAGGGAATAACCCAAACTATTCAGGCCCATGCCGATAACCTCACGCGCGCCATCGAGCAGCAGGATCTGGTTTTTCAAACGGGGGTCCCACAGGTCATTCCAGCTATCAAACGTCAAATCACCCACCAGCTCCGGGTTGTATACGATGCCCACCGTTCCCCAGAAATACGGAATGGAGAATTGGTTATTCGGATCGTAGGACAGGTTCAGGAACCGGGCGTCGATGTTTTTCAGGTTGGGCAGCTTGCTGTGATCAATCGGAACGAGCAGGTTTTCCTCTTTCATTTTGCTAATCGCATATTCGGAAGGAATGGCTACATCAAACGTCGTGCCGCCCTGCTCAATTTTGGTCAGCATCGCTTCGTTGGAGTCAAACGTCTGATAGATGACCTTCATGCCGGACTCGGCCTCAAATTCCTTGAGCAGCTCCGGGTCGATATAATCCCCCCAGTTGTAGATGGTTAACGTATTGCCGCCGGAATACCCCTGACTTTTGTTGAGATAGGAAGCAAGAATCATCAGGGCAAAGGCGGCCACAAACACAAGCGCAAATGTTCGTACCAACTGTTTCATGGACGCAGCCCCTTTCCTCCAGGTGGTATGCGTGTTGCCCGGCGGTTAATGAAGTAATATCCGACCACCAGCAGCACTGTGAGCAGGAACAGCAGGGTCGACAATGCATTGATGGACAGCGACACACCCTGCCTTGCTCTGGAGTAAATCTCCACCGAGAGCGTGGAGTAACCATTGCCCGTCACAAAGAACGTTACCGCAAAATCATCGAGCGAGTACGTCAATGCCATGAAAAATCCGGCAAAAATACCCGGCTTCACGTAAGGCAGCACGACACGCGTCAGTATCTGCCATGACCCTGCGCCGAGATCACGAGCCGCATCCATCAGGGTTGGGCTCATCTCCTGTAGCTTTGGCAGCACCATGATGACCACAATCGGCACACTGAATGCGATATGTGACAGCAGCACGGACGTAAAGCCCAGCTTGATGCCTATCATCGTAAACAGAATCAGGAACGATGCACCGATGATGACATCGGGACTTACAATCAGCACGTTGTTAAGGGATAACAGCGTATTCTTTGTACGTTTGCGACGCACATGATAGATCGCCAGTGCACCCGCCACACCCAGAATCGTTGAGATCGCCGAGGACAACAGCGCAATAATAAATGTATTTAAAACAATAATCAGCAGCCGGGTATCCGCAAATACTTCCCTGTACCATTCCAGCGTAAAGCCTTCAAACCCGCGCATATGCCCGCCGCTGTTGAAGGAATAGAAGATCAGATAGGCAATCGGTGCGTACAAAATGGCAAATACAACCGCTAAATAGACGTTAGATAGCTTTCCGTTTCTTCCCATTTCGCACCTCCTTCTTGCCTGATCCGGTCAGAAACATAATGACTGCCATGGCGATAATCAAAAAGACAGCAATCGTCGAGCCCATGCCCCAGTCCTGGGTGACGAGAAAATGCTGCTCAATCGCTGTACCCAGCGTAATAACACGGTTCCCGGCGATCAGACGGGTAATCATAAACAGGGACAGGGCCGGGATAAATACGGCCTGGCAGCCTGATTTCACTCCGCTGAGTGTCAGTGGGAAGATGACACGGCGGAACGTCAGCCATGATGAAGCGCCGAGGTCCCGTGCGGCATAGATCAGGGACGGATTCATCTCCTCCAGCGCGTTGAAGATCGGCAGAATCATAAACGGAATGAAGATGTACACCGAGACAAAAATAAAGCTGAAATCGGTGAACAAAATCTGCTGCGACCCAATACCCACCACTTCGAGCAGGGAGTTGGTCAGTCCGTACGTACCGAACAGGCCAATGAAGGCGTACGCTTTTAACAGAAGGTTAATCCAGCTTGGCAGAATAATCAGAAGTAGCCATAGCTGCTTATGCTTGGTCCGGGTCAGCATGTACGCTGTCGGATAAGAGATGAGCAGTGAGAAGGCTGTAATCAGAAACGCATACCAGAACGAGCTCAGCGTCATCTGCATATATACCGGCGTAAAGAACCGCGCATAGTTGCCGAATGTGAAATTGCCCTGCACATCAAAGAACGAATAATAGATGACCAGCAGCACCGGCGCTACAACGAACAACACCATCCATAACACATATGGAATCAGATACGCATTGCGCGTGCTCGATTTAGTCTGCATGAGCGGCCTCTTGATAGGCTTCGAGTCGTCTGTCGAACTCTTCCTCGGTCTCATTGAAACGCATCACGTGAATGGCTTCCGGGTCAAAATAAAGCCCGATGCGCGATCCGACGTCTGCTTTCTTGGTCGAATGAACCAACCATTCGTTGCCTGCGTCATCGTAGGTTGATATTTCGTAATGTACCCCTCGGAATAGCTGAGAGTCCACCTTCACCTTGAGCTTGCCCTGTTCCTCCGTTGTAATCTCCAAGTCCTCCGGTCGAATGACAATCTCCACTGGCTCGTCCCGCTGCAGTCCCTGATCGACACATTCATACTGCGCACCTGCAAACTCGACCACAAAGTCATGCTTCATCTTGCCTGCCACGATATTCGACTCACCAATAAAGTCCGCCACAAAACGGTTAATTGGCTCATCATATATATCATTCGGTGTACCACTCTGCTGAATGACACCGCCGTTCAGGACAAAGATTTCATCCGACATCGCAAGTGCCTCTTCCTGATCATGTGTGACAAAAATAAACGTAATGCCCAGCCGCTGCTGCAGCTCCCGCAGCTCATACTGCATCTCGGTACGCAGCTTCAGATCGAGCGCCGATAAAGGCTCGTCCAGCAGCAGAATTTCCGGCTCATTCACAATGGCGCGGGCAATCGCTACACGCTGGCGTTGTCCGCCGGACATCTCACCAATCTCCCGGTTCTCATAACCGGACAGATTGACAAACTTGAGCGCTTCGAGCACTTTGGTGCGAATCTCGGCTGTTTTCATTTTTTTAATACGCAGGCCAAAGGCTACGTTCTCAAATACATTCAAATGTGGAAATAATGCATAGTCCTGAAACACCGTATTTACCTGACGCTGGTGCGCAGGCACACGGTTAATCAGTGCACCGTTAAAATAAATGCTGCCCTCCGTCGGCTCCGCAAAGCCCGCGATCAGCCGCAATATCGTTGTTTTACCACAGCCTGACGGCCCCAGAAGGGTATAGAATTTACCCCGTTCAATCTCAAAGCTGACCGCCTTCAATACAGCCTCATCCTGGTCATATTGCTGTGTCACGCGTTCGAACCGAATGATCGGTTGCTGTTCTGACATGTTTATCGTCGCCCCCTTATCCTTGAGGTACCTCGTTGTTTCATTCCCTTGCAGTCCTCTATCATTACAAACCCAACCTATTATACACGACTTTGTTCATGCCTTGTTTCTTATATCGTAATTTATATCCTTTTTTCTTTCATTCCAAAAGATGTTCTGTATAAACTTTGATGAATTGCCAATAAAATATTGCCCCCTGTATTAATACAGGAATATAATTCATATAAATGGTTAATTAAACAAAATTATGGATCAATTAGAGGTGGTGTGTATGTTGGATAAGACAATACGAGCGGAAGTGTTGCAATACATAAACAATCACCATTTAACACAAAGCCAATTCTCAGAAAGAGCAAACATAAATTCAGGCTCTTTCAGCCGCCTCCTCAATCAGAATAAACCGTTCTCCATGAACCAGCTTGACAGTATTACAAGAGCCATGGGCATGCAGGAGGACCATTTTTACACACGGTTTGTGGGAGAATGCTTTACTCTGACCGCACCGGACTGGAGAAGGTTGCGCCCTTTTATTATTCGTTGTGCAGAGGTAAAACGCCTGGATTGTATCCGGTTAATTCTGAGCAATCTTCTGGATAACACTGCCTATGGCACTTTAATTTTTGATGTTGCAGAAGAGCTGTTCCATAATCAATACAACGAAGCAGCTGCGTTACTGTACGAGGGCGTGGGTGTAATCGAGAAATATCAACATTCCGAGCGATTAGCCCTGTGTCGATATCGGTTGTTTCTTCTTTCGTTAAGTGATAACTTAACTCAAAATCTACGGGCCGCCATATTATTCGAGCCCTACGCGAATCGACTGGTGGAGGCTGATCAATTGGAAGCTCTTAAACATCTGGCTCATGTCTATGTTTCACTGAGTAAATGGCATAAGGTAGATGAACTCTCTGAAGAGATGTTCCGTCTCGCTTCCATTCAGTACAAGCTTTCGCTACACACCAACCGCAAAGATTCTGAAGACAAGCAGCCCGTTCGCCCGTATTACTTCTACATGTTGTATGCACGACTGCTTCAAACGGCTGTATATGAACAATATGAAGATTATCAAAAAGCACTTGAATATACGTTGATGTATACCGATGCAGACCAATGGATTCAAGATTCGTCCGATGAAGCCACGACCATTATTAAACAATTCAATGAATTTTCAAAAGCTAACCAGTATCTATACCAACTGCTCGCAGGGAACTTAGATATCTTGCCTGACTACATTGAACATATTGCATCACTCCCTGATGAAATTACTCATGCACTCTGTAACATAATCAAGATTGCTAATAAATTTGATATCAATATAGATGCCATTTTGGATCGTTTTCAAGAGCATATTCCTTATAGGACGTATAGGAGTTCATTTGGAGAATACAATAAGCCAATTAAAGCGGAAGAGTATGTATCCTTTTTAATTAACTTAGGAAAGTATCAGTTACAACGTAAACGTACACAAGGGATCGACATTTTACTTGAGGGATTAGAATTGGCAGGTAATATAGCTAGTGATTCTAACACAATCCGATGCCTGACAATATTTAACCAACATAGAAACTGGGAAGATGAGGAGAAGCAAAATAAATTTAATAGTCTGAATAACAAAATGAAGCTGTCCCTTTAAAAAACCTTTCAACATATTTAATAAGTATCATTTTTCTTACTGTTACTTCACCTATCTCTAATGTAATTGTTAAACTTATGACGCATGGTGTAGGATCAGGTTAACGGCTTAATTAGGATAATTTTGTATTAGACACCATTCAGGTGTCTTTTTTATTTTTTTAACACAGTCAATCAATGTAAACGCCTTGTGTAATTTCGTCTTATTTTCACTATTTATGCATACATTACGGGTATATGTCGATATCTACGCATGTCGTTAGGAGGACCGCTGATTTATCAGTTGGTTGAGACGCACGAAAGGAGTCCTGGGCTTGGAGGTTCGGCGCAATCTTCCTTTACTTCTTATGATATGTTTCCTGAGTCAGATGGGCGGATTCATGATCCTGCCCTTGTTTCCGCTGTTTATGGAGGAATTCGGCTTATCCGGCTGGACGCTTGGGGTCATTTTTGCCCTGTTTTATGTTGGAAAAGTGATCGGCGGCGTTCCGGCAGCAGCTCTTTACCGTAAGCTTGGGGGCAAACGAGCACTCATCCTCATGCTGGCTGCACTCGCCTTGTGTATGGGGGGATTCGCCGTATCCAAGTCCGCCATTCTCTTCGGTCTGCTTCGCCTGCTGCAAGGACTCGCCTCTTCCGGCCTGACCGTAGTGGTGCGTTCCATCATTGGGGATGGCGGCAGTGTGGAGAACCGGGGCTTGTACAACGGTTATATTAGCAGCAGCGAAGGAGGCGGCATGATTCTTGGCCCGGTGATTAGCGGTTGGCTTGCCATACACTGGCCATTGTCTGTGCCTTTTCTGCTGGTCGCACTCTGCTGCCTCATTGCAGTCGTTACAGCCATGGGAATCAAAACCTCAGCACAGAATCTCCCTGCATCATTACCTATAGCTTCGCGTACAGTCAAGAATGATCATAACAATCAGAACCAGCAGAAGCATGCTAATGCTCCCGCTGCCCCCACGACCGAGTCCATTCAGGCCAATTCTCTCCCTGTTACCATGACAATGAAACAACAGCTTATCGGTTACATCACCGTACACGTTCTTGAGATGAGTGCCTATGCTGTATTCCTGACGTACTTCGCGCTGTATGCCACACAAGTGATGCAGTGGGATGCTTTTTCCGCCAGCCTGGCGTTCACCGTAGCAGGAATATCTACTTTTGCGGCTGCACCCGTTGTCGGGCGACTCTCGGATCGTATGGGTGACAGGCTGCTGTTATGTATGCTGGGCATGTTCTTGATTGGAGTCGAGGTGCTTGTCTTTCTAAGCACATCCTCTCACATCTGGGTTTACATCGGCATGTTTATCGGCGGCATCGGCGGGGCATGTTACATGGACTCCTTCTTTGCACATATCGGCGACCATACCCCGGAAGAGCAGCGAAGCCCGGTCATTGGTCAGATCGTGTCCGCGGCTGAGATCGGCTCTATTGCTTCTCCCCTGATCGCGGCTCTTCTGATGGAAGCAGGCTCTCTCTATACCGTATTTATCTTCAATCTGCTTCTTATTGCGGCTGCCATCGCCGTTCAAGCGGTTATGCGGAGCAGGTATCGGGTGAGAACAAAAAAATAAACCCGCTCACACAATTTAATGTGCAAACGGGCATTTCATTGGAGTGCTATCGGCCTGTACCTTCTCTTCCTGCGAATAAGCAAGTTCATTAGATGAATGCTTTTGGTGTGCTTGATTTGCACGCTCATCATTCTGCTGTTTGCTGCCCGCCTCAGCGGCAACGGCGATCCCGTCCCGAAATTGATATGCAGGGTCCTGATGAAAAAAGTTCGGCTTCACAATCTCATTCCGATAGGAGCTGTGGAAAATGTGGGTGGTGGCTGGCGACACAGGGGGAATCAGCCACACCCAATCGCCGGTCAGCTCACGTCCAGCCTTCTCCTCCCGCTGTTCAAACAGCGCGAATTGTGCCGCAGCCGTATGATGGTCTACAATGCTCACACCTGCCTTCTTGAAGGAATGCAGCACAGCCACATTCAGCTCCACCAAAGCACGATCCTTCCATAGTGTCGTTTCACTCGACGTGTTCAGTCCAAGTGCAGCGGCTACCGCCGGCAGCTTGTTATACCTGAACGTGTCAGCCAGATTACGTGCACCAATCTCGGTTTCCATATACCATCCGTTAAACGGTGCTGCCGGGTAGTTAATGCCCCCGATCTCCACTCGCATATCCGCGATCATTGGCACACCATACCAGCGTAAACCCAGCTCGGCGATCTCGGCACGCTCGGGATGCTCAATCTGAACTTCAACAATCTCATCATCAGGAATGACATACCATTCAGGAGCTTGTCCCTGAGCCTGAATGATAAGCGGCAGCACATCATAATCACCGCCAGCACCCTGCCAGCCCAGTGACAGGGCTGCCTTGGTCAGCTCCACCGAAGCAGGGTCACCGACAATGCCCTGTGCCGTCTCGTATCCGGCATAACGAATCAATTGATGATTCCAGATGCGGATGGGTGCTCCGTCCGGGCCTTCCGGTGGCAAAATGGTGATGGTCGGAATAATCTTGCCGCCATTGGATGCGTTATGGATATGATCGCTTACGGCCTGCGCAGCCGCCCCTGCGGTATCCGCATCACGGCTGTCCACGATGCGCAGCTTGTCCCAGAACAGTCGCCCGATACAGCGGTTGCTGTTCCGCCAAGCCATTTTGCAGCCATGCTCCAGCTCTTCAATTGTGTGAGTGTACGTACCTTTATCTTCAATCTCTCGTCTAATGGCAATAAGCCGGGCCTCCGCATCTTCACGCGTATGGCCCAGCTCTTCGTAACTTGTATATATAAACCGTTCAGCTTCTTCCTGCAATTGATCCAGGTCTGTCCGCATTCTCATTCCACCATTCTGTACATCTTGGATGCCATTATTATACGGGAAGCGCACCGGATTTGTAAGCGAACGGGACGTTTGTTCACGGACTCTACATATCGTTGTCAGGAGACAGGTTCACTTCAATTATTTTCCCAAAAAAGCGTTTAACATCCAGATCTCTTTATCCAACGCAGCTGTAAACCCGATCAACATATCTTCCGTAGCTTTATCTTCCGATTCTCCAGCTTCATCAATGCCTTGGCGAATGACAGACAGCATCATATTCAGGTCAGCAACAACCTGCTCCACCATTTGTTCAGCGGAAAATTGTCCTTCTGCCTCTTGAATTGGAGATAAACGCAGCTGCTCAGTCATCGTTGCTGCAGGGCGACCTCCAATCGTCAGCAAACGTTCAGCCACTTCGTCCATATTGGCCGTAGCCAGATTGTAAAGCTCTTCGAATTTCGCATGAAGTGTGAAGAAATGTGGGCCTTTAACATACCAATGGAAGTTGTGCAGTTTGGTGTACAGTACAGACCAGCCTGCGATCTGACGATTCAATCCCTCTTGAAGTGCAGTTGTGTTACCTGTAATTGTGTTGTGGTTAGTTTGTATTGTGCTCATGGAATTTATCCCCTCTCAAAATATGAATTGAAATGTAAGTGTAGTTACTTTGGCATGTACCATTTGCCTGAACGTAGGTCTGTATATGATACGAGATCAATAATGCACCTTCTTTTAATTTAGACTTAATCTAAATCTTGTTTTAATTATAACACCGCGTATGTCCTTTGAAAAGGGTTTTGCTCTCTCCTGCAAATGAAGATTCAATGAAGCCAAACTTCATTAAGCACAGGAGGTCGGACCTTCCGTTTATATTTATAACGCTAACGAACGAATTGAACAGCGAACATTCTCACAGGCGAGGCCGAAAACAAAAAAAGCCCCTCATCTGCAATAGATGAGAGGGCCGATGTTGCACACGAATAGTGACACTGACAACCGTATGATGGCTGTATTCTGTTATCATTACATGGTTACTTATAAGCGCTTGCTGGCTCAAACGTGAGAATCCGGCTGATTTCCTCATAACTCTGTGCTGTAAAATGAGGCTGATGATCCGATTCGGGCAATGCCCCGCGATGATTGAACCAGATCACTTTCCAGCCCGCATCCACAGCTCCGGCTACATCGTTGCGCCAAGAATCCCCGATGTAATAGCTGTTATGCGCTGCGGTATCGGTCTGCCGATTCACATGCTCGAACAATCTCCCGTCTGGTTTGGCGTGACCAACCACCCCCGAGATGAAAATCTGCTTCTCATTCACCAGACTGAATGCATCCAATGCTTCAAGCTTGCGCCGCTGATGCTGTCCTTCACCATTCGTGATCAAACCCACCGTATGCCCCTCTTCCTGAAGCCTGCGAATCAGATCATACGCTCCTGCAAACGGAGTGATCTCAAATTGTCTGCCCAGATACTGCTCCTGCAGTTCCTGTGCTTGTCCCGCTTGCAAAGGCATTCCCAATTCCTCCATCGTCAGCTCAAATCGACGACGGCGCATTCGCTCCACCGCATCTGGTTCAGGTACTGCCGACAGGTCCTCCTGTGCGGACAACCAGTCGCTGTAATACCGAAACCGATGGTATGCCAGCGCATAATCAAACGTCTCCGACAATCCCAAAACATCCTGCAATGCCCCTCGAAGCGGCTGCAAGTGATCGTATAACGTATCATCCACATCGAAAAATATTGCTTTGACATCACTTGTAGTATTCATCATTGATGCTTGTCCACCTGCTCTCTGGAGTTGAATCGTTATCTTCTCATGTAATCATACTATAAAGTTCATGTGTAGCTGACCAGCGTACACAAAGCAAAAAATCCCCTCGCTGTTACACCACGTATATGGTGAAGCGAGGGATCGTTTGGCAAGCTATAATATTTACGCAATCAGGATACAGACCCGCTCACCCTTGCTGAACGCTTCTCGGTGCGAATCAGACTTACGATGAGGTAAAGCAAAACCACCATTTGCGGGATAAAGGTCTCCCATGTCGGGTACATGCCAAGCCAGCTGAGCGAAGGCAGATTTGGAGCTACATGGGCAGGAAGCGTCGCTGACACCTGCAGGGCATGAATGCTCTCGCCCAAAAAACGAAAGACCAGATAATAGATAAGCAGTGTAGCTGTCAGGAAAAACCAACGAACCGGCAGACGCACACTGAACTGAATGATGGCAATCGCCAGAATAATGAGAACAATCAAAGCCCCGCCGATCCCAATGAGTAGCTGAGACAAGGAAATGGACGGAGCCATACCGATGTAAAAGATGGCTGTTTCGGCGCCTTCTCTTAATATGGCAAGACCCGCTACGGCAAACAAAGACCACAAGCTTCCGCGGGCCAGCGCCCCTCCAACCTGACGCTCCACATAGCTGTTCCATGCGCGTGTGCTCGACTTGTTATGCATCCATTGCCCTACCGTTAACATCAGAACAACCGCTGCAAGTCCAGTATAGCCTTCAATCATCTCGCGTGTGCTGCCTGACGAGGCTACAGCCAGCACCAGCGTTAGCACAACAGCAAGCGCTGCGCTCAGCAGCAAACCGCTGCCTGCGCCCGCCCAAATCCATCGCCGCGCCGCTGCCTGTCCGCTCTTCTTGGCATAAGCCAGCAAAGCAGCCAGTACAAGAATGGCCTCCAGTCCTTCGCGAAGAAGGATCAAAGCCGCATCCCATGCTGTATAGGCTGTTGTCTCTGTTAGAGGCTCCAGCCGCTCCATCATTCGGGAGACAACCGCGGATGCTTTGTCTGTATTCGGCGGGCTGGAGACGAGATATCCCGATGCTTCCGTCATTTCGTTCTCAATCGCCGTATAGGATGCGGGAGAAGCAATCTGTACCTGTCCCTCCACAGAAGGCCAGGCAGCAATAAACTGCTCCAGACCCGTTGCTGCCCCGCCGCTATCTCCTGTCTGAATCTGCTGCTGAACCTGCTCCAGCAATCGCAGCAGCTCTGCCAGCGATGAAGCCCCCTCACTTGCACCTGCGGCTTCATCCAGTTCTTCATCCTTGAGTGTTCCCTCACTGTAATCGGTCAGCAGCGTAACCATCGCGCTCATCTGCTGAACAGCTTGTGTTTCCTTGCGTGGATCAGCCTGTAGCGCAATCCGAATCAGGCTCATCTGTTTCTCCAGCTGACTGTATACGCCAAAATGATCCTTGCGAATCGGAGCTTCTACGCCTTTCCAGGCGGTAACGATTCGTTTATAGGTACGCTCGGCTAACGGCCAATCTGCCTTCTGCATGGCACCGAGACTCGTGCGAGCATCTGGCAGTATCCGGCTAGCCGCCTTCTGGCCAGCATCACTGCTGCCTTCTGCACCCCGGAAGCCTTCCACGTATGCATTGACTGCTCTGGCAAGGTCGGACAGCGTACTCTTGGCAGAGTCTGCGTCCTGGCCCTGGAGTGCTGTCTGTGTCTTGGCAAGCGCATCGTTAACCGTAGCAGCGAGAGCCGTGACCTGTCCGGTATCTTGCTCCGGTTTCAGTTGGCTCACCTGCTGCCATAACGTCTGAAATTCGGATACATCCCGAATTGCTTCGTCCAGCTTGCCCTGACCCGCTTCCACCAGCGCACTTCCTACAGGGGGAAGCAGCGCATCCAGCTGCTTCGTTTCGGCCGTTTCCTTTGTCCCAGCAGACGATGACACACCAGACGCATGAGCAACGCCATCCAAAACATGGGCAAGCCCTTCTAAACCACGCATACTGCTACCTGAAGCATGTTCATCTTCTGCGTTATGAAAAAAGCCCGTGCACGATAATGAAAAGACAAGGCATCCAATTAGAGATAAAACGATGCGTAAAGAAAAGGCTCTACGTAATAACGATAATGACCGTCTTGAAAATAACGGGCTCTGCCCTCGGCGCTGGCGTCCACCTCTGCTCCCTGTCCTTCCGTTACTCTGTGAGGACATCGGCGGGAATGCAGATGTATATCTGGATGCGATGTATGTGTTTCTCGTTTGCATTGATGCTCTATTCCTCCCATGGTCACTGCCGGTTTGCTCACTGCCTGCACATTGCCTATGCTGTGGCTGAATCTTTTTTCGATTGCCGTTTCGCCATAGCATCAGAACAGAGTCTCCCCGATGTATCCACCCTGCTTGCATCCTGGGAAGCACGCAAAGACAGCACTTCCTACATGTACGGTGTATTCATTCAGCTTGTCATTCTTCGCCAGCCGCGTCTGAATCGGGATAAACTGCTTGTCCAGATCACGCTGGTAGCTGATAAACAGCAAGCCTGCGTCGAGCTGGCCTGTTTTGGCATCAAGGCCGCTCGAATAGGAATAGGAGCGGCGCAAAATCTGTTGAATCCCGTCTCCCTTGGCCAGCCGCAGATGCGATGTTGCCGGGATTAAGGGTTGTCCATCGGCGGACCTTGCCTGCAGGTCCACGGGATCGAACTCTCCACGGCTGCCAATCGGCGCGCCGCTGTCACGGTGGCGACCAAACGTCGCCTCCTGATCCTTCAGTGTGGAGCGGTCCCAGACCTCCACACGCATGCGCACCCGGCGGACGGCCATGTAGCTGCCGCCGGCCATCCACCCCGTACCGTCACCTGGCTGCGCCCAGACGGTACGGTCCATGAGCACGGCATCCGAGGTATTCGGATTGCCGGTGCCGTCCTTGAAGCCGAGCAGATTACGCGGTGTTCCACCCGCAGGGTCGGCTCGGCCTGTGCGCTGGAAGCCCTCCTGGGTCCAGCGCAGCACCGCATGCCCTCGCGCAATGCGCGCGAGGTTGCGGATAGCATGGAAGGCGACCTGCATATCGTCTGCGCAGACTTGCACGCACAGGTCGCCACCACACCACTGCGGGTCCAGCGCATCCCCGGCAAATGCCGGCAGGTCACGCAGACCCTGTGGCTTCGGGCCCTTCAAGCCGAAGCGCCCGTCAAACAAAGACGGCCCCACACCAAACGTCAACGTGGTCCGTGACGGTGTCAGGCCTGCCGCCTCCCCTGTGTCGGTGGGCGGCGTATTCAGCGTGGTGTTATGCTCGCCGATCATCTGTCCGGAGGCCATGGCAGCCGAGGCTGCCGTCCAGCTCTGGAACAGATTACGAAGCTCCCCCACGCTGCCTGCGGTAACATCAAACGCCGCAAAGCAGATAAAATCCTGCGCGGGCGTAATAATCCCAGCCTGATGCTTGCCATAGAAAGGCAAGCTATCCGCATCCGTCGCCGCAGGTGCTACAGCGGCGCCAGACGAGCCTTGACGGCCCAAGGCCATCAATCCGCTTGCGCCGCCCCCGCCGACAAGCAGACCGAGGCCTGCTACGCCTGTAAGCTTGAGCATGTCACGCCGTGACAACGGCTTTTTCAGCGAATCCTGTTTCTTCTCCGTCATCGGTCTACACTCCCAGTACCTGTCCCATATTCGACAGTGGCTCCGCAAGCGCATCCAGATTCTGACTCAGCTTGCGCACGTCCTCGTCCTTCAGCTTCTTGTAGGAAACGTACCCGTCACCGTCCTTGAACGGTGCAAGCTCCTTCTCCAGCGCAGCAAAACGGTCCGCAATCTGCTGGTTCAGCTCCTTGTCCTTGGCCGCCAGATCATCCTTCAGCAGGTTGTAAATTTCACGCGCCCCCTCCACATTTGCCGCAAAATCATACAAATCCGTATGGGAATAACGCTCCTCTTCCCCCGTCACCTTACTGGAGGATACCTCGTTCAGCAGCTCCACCGCTCCTGTGACCATCAGGCCAGCATCAATATCCATCGTTTCTACTTTTGCCCGCAGCAGCTTCGCGTCACTCAGCAATGTGTCTGCATATTCCTTCATGCCATCGGTCGTGTTATCCTCCCACAGTGCCTTCTCAATGCGGTGAAATCCACGCCAATCCGCAGCTTCCACATCCCCGTCCCGTGCGTCAATATTCGGGTCCAGATCACCGAGCGCCTCCGCTACCGGCTCAATTCGTTCGTAATACATACGTGCTGGTGCATAAAGTGCCTTCGCCTTCTCCAGCTCCCCGGCCTTCACTGCATCCGTGAATTTCTCCGTTTCCCTCACAAACGCATCAATCTGCTCTACAGCAAATGCTCGGTACCCCGCCACTGCGACGGAATAATCCTCTTTTACAGTCTCTGCACCAGCCTTGCTCTTATCCTGCGTGCTCGCCTGACTCTCACTTGCTACAGCTGTCTCACCGGATACCTTCGCCGGAGCCACCGCATCATTGCCACACGCCGCAAGCAGCACCGAAGTCACCAGCACAACAGCTGGCAACGTTACACTTGTTCTCATTTTCAATCCAGACACCCCTTTATAGATACAGTAATCATACTAAACCCTTCCTAATAATTGATAATGATTATCAATTTCGATAAAGACATCATAATCGGGCGTCCTCTTTATGTCAATATGAAAATAAGACAAAGAAATCCCTCTGTGTCACAAGCATTATTTAGGGTATTCAAAGGGCGATACATAGACAAGGTTCGGCATCGAACGGTAAAATGAGACACAATGTATCCATTGTTCCATATTTCAATACATTGGAGGTTTATGACATGAAATGCCCAGTATGCAATCACGAAAATGGAGATGCCCAATATTGCGAGAGGTGCGGGTCTAACCTGAAGGGAACCCATGCTTCCGCCGAACCTGCGGAATCCGTAACACATACCGGCCCACCTGATGCAAGCTCGGAATACACTCGCTGGTCCAGCACGCAGGAGCCTGCATCGCACAGAACGGCATCCAGAAGCTCATCCATCTCCCCTATGCCCTCACCTGCTCATGATCTTGACGATGCAAGTGACAACGCTGCCCAAGACCGGTCTGCGCATAGCAGCAGTAGCAATCAATGGAGCAATCTTGTGCAGAATGAGAAAGTACAGCAAGCCAAGGAAGGAAGTAAACAGTACCTGTCCTATTTCATCAGTGTACTGGCCCGTCCGTACCAAACGATGAAAACCGTCGGTGAACAGCATGCTCTGTACGGCTGGGTAACGATGGCCCTGTTTGCTATTTTGACCTCTACATACTTTCTGATCACGTTTGGCCGCCTTGGTGCGGATGGACTATTTATCGGTGGATTCCTGCGTCCACTTCTGTTTGCAGCTATTATTCTGATCTCTGCCACAGCACTGATCTATGGTGTTCTGAAGCTGGAGCGGATCACCTTCCGTCCAAAAATCATGATGGCACAGTTTGGAGCATTGCTGGCTCCAGCCGTCGTCACGCTTTTGCTGGCTAACCTGATGATTGTGATCTCGTATTCCTTTGCAATCTCGCTGCTGGTGCTGTCATACATTATTGTGTTTGTTGCTATGAATACTGTGCTGTTCCATCATCCGCTGAACCGTATCCCAGCCGCCCTTGACAGCATGTACAGCGTACTGATTGCCAATGCCGTGCTGTTTTATGTAACCTATCGTCTGTTGTATGCGGTTATAGCCGGTCTGTTCGGCCCGTTGTTCTCGCCGTATGGACGCTTGTAATATGTTCTTTTGGTTGTAAACGTATTAAAAAGGTTACGATGCCAGAAGGCCAGGCTTCCCATGTGCTGGGAAGTCTTTTTTCTGTTGTATTTGTAATGCAGCATTGCACAGAAATCATCTCATACACTATAATGTGTAGTGTAAATGATATGTTTCTATTTACTTATTTAAGTAAATGGGTCGTTATCGGGGTTTAACGCATTACAATTAAGTACACTGCCTCGCCGCATAACACTACAATATGTAGTGTTATGCGCGGCATGTTTACATCTTATTATTTTATGACGAAAGTCGAGGAATACAGAATGGACATGACCCACATGGATCATATGCAAATGGAACCATCAGCCGGCACCTCATACTTGTGGTTGATCGTAGGAGCGGTAGTACTGATGCTCTCCATCGCCGCCTATATCTGGGCATCGCGTACACGTGGCAGTATTCTTGGTCATATGAAAAAAAAGGAGCGTGCTGCTATTCAGAAGAAAGGTCGTTTTATAAAGAATACCGCTCATATTCTAATTGGTGCTTCAATCGTGGCATTCGGATTGTTTTTCCTGCAAAATGCTGATGGCAATACATATGATGTATCCCAACTGGATAACAACGCCGTAATTGATGTGACCGATGATAAATACTATGGAGCCACCCATACGGAAGAACCGATTCACTATGAGATGAAGATTCCAACCTCCGGACCACATAATCCACATGACATTAAGTTCGGCTTTTACACTGACTTCCCGGGTTATCATTATCTGGTACACAACATGGAACATGGAGACATCATCATCTATTATCGCGAAGATGCCAGTGACATGCTCAAGGAGCATCTCAAATATCTGACCAAATTCCGTAAAGCGGGATCAGGCATCCTTGCCGTGCCCAATAAAGACATTCCCGATGGCAGCGAGGTTGTCGTAACCGCCTGGACCCATACGATGAAGCTTAATAAGTTCGACGACGCCAAGGTAGGCACGTTTATTAACCGCTACATTAATCAGGGACCCGAGAAGATTCCAGCTTCCATTCGCCAAGGCGGCGGCACGATGTAACAGGAGCAGGGAGGTACTTGACTGGATAGAAATCGAGAAAACGAAAACAACCCGTCAATGTGTACAGCCTTATGCGAGCTAAATAGTCCCATGTCAAACTTCCATCAAATCCATTCGGTTATCCTGTTGCCATGAACGAAGAAAATAGATTCGTCGACCATCTCTTACTGAACTTATTATCGTCTATTTATGTGAAATGGGCGGATAATGAAAACGTAGAACGCCTAGAGTAGGATGTTCCCACTCTAGGCGTTCAATGAAATAATTTAAGGACAGGATTTTTAATGGAGTTTACATTTTAGAAGCATCAGCCTGTGCTCTCCGCTTAATTCATCAAAATTTATTTTAAGTATCCTTGTCACTCGCTTTCCCCAATTAACTTCACTTTATTTAATAATTCCTCCAGACTTATCCCTTCACTACCAATTAAATTACTATGCAGCTTAACTGAATTATTATCTTCAATTGTTACCGAGAATGGTTCTATAGCTCCATAATAGTTATTTAGCTCTTTATTCTGTTTAAGGAACAACACATATCTGCTCTTTGTTTTAGGTGCTATATAGAGGAGATCAGATATAGTAACTTGCTCATCATCTTCAGAATTCTTTATAATCAAGGACTCCGCAGCTCGATGATTAACCTTAATGTCTATACTATCTACACTGCCCTTAATAACATTTTCAACTTTAAAATCATAAAGGTGACCTTCTACAAATCCTTCTGCACTTTCTTTATAACTATTATTAGGGTCTCGTAACATATTCCATGTTTCATAGCCGTCCTGGTATTCACCAATTACAATTGTGTCTGATTCATGAACCATTTCTTCTAAATCGTTTGTTGTCGGAAAGTCATAACTTATATTTACATCGGTAGAGACTTCAGGATTGTACATAGAAGTTGCTAAAGTGTTCCATCCAATGGTGCCTGCATATATTTCAGTCATTGTTTTCTTTTTCATTCCATTGATCTTTATTCCAGCCTTTCTCCATAAGAGAACTTAAACCACTTTCTAATGTATAAGTCATGTGCTTGTAATAAAATCTCCATATTTCTTTTTCGTTTGCATGAGCGAGTGTGGTAGATGATAGAAAAAACGAGACAATCAACAAAAAAGCGAAAAATTTTTTAAATCTCATAGTAATCCCCCCCAAAGAAAATTGATATAATTACCAACATACCCTATAATATTCAACTGAATAAAGGGAGGAATGAAATGAAATACATATTAATCCTTATATTAGTAATAATTTCAGGTTGTGGAGAAAAACTTGACAGGGAACAGAGCATGAGCACTGCTGATTTACTAGCGAATGAGACAATCCAAGCAGATCCATCTGCAGATTTATTTTTATATAACGATCGGGTGTATATACGAAAAAACAAAATTGATAACATAGACCAGTTAGGGGATTTGTTAGGAAAGATTCAAGATAATTATGTAAAAGATGCAGGATTTAAAGATTTGATGTCTACGCAACTTCCCGTGGGAACCAAAATATATCAATTGAAACAGGAAGAATCTATTGATCAATTAATTGTTAAAAATAGTAATAAACTAATTATCTACGAGGCATTGCCAGAAGGTTAAAGGTTAAGTAGCGTAGGTCCCTTAAATTGATCTCTGGCCCGTCCAGAATCCCTCTGGATCGTTACTTTTTACCTCTGCCCAACAGGAGCAAGTAGCGCTTCTAATTTCCGTTAGCTACCAATTCAAAAAATAAAAAGAAAATCAAAATCATCCCCCCCAATCTCCCCGCTACAACCAAGAAACAAAGTCAAACCAATCTAATTCAATTCAATCAATAATCTAATCCTTTTCACATTTTATGTCGATACATTGAAATATACATGCATCACCTATCCAATTCCTCATAAATTTAACATCCCAACTAGGCGACTTCACCAACAGTCGTCGAGTAGGTTAGGGGCTTGTGATTTACTTTTTTGCTTCGTAGAATTGTATTACTTGTAGTAGGTTCACCCCTTTGATCCATTTCACATGCAAGCTTTTTTCCTCCGGGGCCCTAATGTCATATTGTAGATGCTATCATTTAGAAATCTCTGTATCATTGCTATTATACATATCATTACAGTTACATATAACAAGGGGGAACTATTCGTACGATGAACAGCTTGTTTATGCGCATTTTTTTATTTTTTTCCTGTTTGATGTTAGCCGCAGGTGCAATTCTGGGCGTTACCATGTACCGATCATCGGCCCAATTGGTTGAGCAGTCGATGGGGATGCAGGCACAGGCGGTAGCGGAACGGGCAGCAGCTTTAATTGACATTTCGCTGTACACCCCGATCAGCACCGGGCGGGACAAAACGATGTATTACGATACGCTGCGTCAGCAGCTCAGTCAGCTCCGTGAGGCCAATGGACTCAAATATTTATACACACTCGGCAAACGAGAAGAAAACGGAAAAGCCGCTTACTACTACGTGGTCGACGGAGCCGCTCCCGATGTAGCCCAAGATGATTTCTCACCATATGGCACACCTGAGGAAACACAGTATGAAGGCATGCTCCAAGCCTTTGCCCAGGATACCTCCATTCGTGGCGAGCTTACCCGTGATGAGGACTACGGAGCAACGATTACAGCTTATGTGCCGATCCATGGAGCGGATGGAAAAATGTTGGGCGTGGTCGGTGCGGATCTCGATTCAACAGCCGTCTATGAGCTGATGTCCCGCAATCGCATCACGATGATCTGGACAGCGCTCGTCATTGTGCTGCTCAGTGTATTGCTCGTGTACATCTTCGCGCGTTATCTAACCCGCCCCTTGGTGAAGCTGAAGAAGCTTATTACCGAGGTGGGCAAGGGAGATCTTACCGTCAACGTAGACCTTGCACGCAAGGATGAAATCGGACAGCTCGCTTCCGAGTTTAAACATCTGGTCACCGATACCCGGCAAGTCATGACAGGTATTCGTCAAAGCTCGGACTCCCTGCTTCAAGCCGCAGAAGAGGTGTCGCAGCATTCACAGGCAACAGCCGAGGCCAGCCAGCGCATTGCCGAGCACACCAATCATACCGCCAGCGGGGCTTCCGAGCAGGTCGTTCGCGCTGGCGAGGTTACGGTGGCGATGGAAGAGATTACACGCAGCATGCAGCATATCGCTCATTCGTCTTCACAAGTTGCCGATGTGTCACAGCACACAACGAACAACGCCATCCAGGGACAAACGAAACTACACACAGCCATCTCCAGCATGGACATCATTCATCAGGCCAATGTACAGATGGCAGCATCCACCACCGAGCTTGCCGAATACTCCAGCAAGATTGAATCGGTGGCACAGCTGATGCAAAACATTGCATCCCAGACGAATTTACTTGCCCTTAATGCCAGCATTGAAGCAGCACGTGCGGGTGAGCATGGCAATGGTTTTGCAGTCGTCGCCTCCGAGGTGCGCAAGCTCGCAGGAGAATCCGAGCAATCCTCACAGCATGTCTCTGAACTGATCGCCGAGATGACCCGTCTGACCTCTGTACTGGCTGAGCATATGTCAGCAAGCACAACAGCGGTACAATCCGGCATGGCGGTCGTTCAGGAGGCCGGTCAGTCATTCTCCTTCATCCATAGCGGGATCGAGACGATTAACGAGCGCCTGCATGAGGTATCCGCTGCTTCCGAGCAACTCTCAGCAAGTTCGGAGGAAGTGTCCGCTTCCATTGAAAATATGGAGCATATCTCGCGGGAATCCTCATCCAGCATTCAGCAGGTATCCCAAGCTACCGAAACGCAGCTGCAATCCATGGGTGAGATCAGCGCTTCCGCCGAGTCACTGCGCGTGTTATCCAGTGAGCTGAATGGCTTGATCAGCCGCTTTAAAATTTAAACCAAAAAAGCCGCACGGCAACGCTCCAACCCACCGGGGTTTACCCGATCACTGGAACAAAGCCTGCGGCTTTCTTTTCGCTCTTGCCTGTATACGATGCGTATCGTTCGTTGACTACGTATGGTAAATAGGTCTTTTTGCCATCAATATCTGCAACTCATAATGGCTCGTCATGATACAAGGCCAGCCCTGCGGCTGCCGATCATTAGTAGCGCTGCGGAGCAGCTTTTTTGCCCAAATCCGTCATATAAGTGAAAAACGCTTCCGGGTCAGTATCATAGACCAATTGCACCGGACGACCATCTGCTTGCTCCACTGTGCGGCCTTGGCTTGGCCCATCTGGAATCACGATGCAGTTCACCGTTTTTTTCTTCACGATATCCTCGCGGCCTACGGAAGCCGTAGTCAGCACATCCCACAGATAATACGTGGAGTTGGTTTCACTGTACACCAGTGGCGGACAACCCGCATAACAGTTCCCCAGGAAATCCACGCCTTCAAAGCGGCGCTCTGCTGCCCAGCGATTACGAACAGCTGGTGTAAGAGGCACTTTGTTCGTGCTCTCCAGAGCAACCAGATCAATCTGGATGCCGCTCTGCCACACGCGATATGCCGCTTCCGGGTCCCAGAATACGTTCCATTCCGCTGTACCGTCATGCTCAGGCTCTTCGACGTTACCACGCTCAAACGTACCGCCCATCCATACCAGCTTGTCGATTTTCTCTTCGATGTCTGGTGCTTCGTCTAGCGCACGTGCGAGGTCCGTCAGCGGGCCGGTGAACAACAGCAACGTTTTACCTTCGGTGTTACGCACCTTTTCGATCAGATGCTGATGTGCGGGAATAGCTGATAGCGGCGCTTCCATTTTGCCCGATTCATTCAGAACAGGCAGTGCATCTACATAGAACGAGTGCAGTCTCCACGCTGGCGGGAACGGGTTTTTGCCTCTGGAATTGGATTTGGATACTTCAACGGAATACGTTCCGAAACGGTCGATAATTTTACGGCTCGCATCTGTCGCCGGCTCCAAATACCCGTCTGCCGGAATGACCGATACACCGGTTACATGTACATTGTCCATCTGCAAAAGCATAAACAGCGATACGAGATCATCCACACCGCCGTCATGATTGAAATACACATTCAGTTTGTTCGTCATGCTTGCTTTCATCCTTCCTCTGGTTACCCCATTGATGTGAACTTGTCCGTCTGCCCATAGCCGACGCTCCCTCTATTATGTCCCATAACCCCCGGTCGAGTAAACCTTCCGCATCCAAAGAATACCGCCACTACAGCGTTTCTGCGCTTTTTTTCCAGCTCATCCATTCCATCTCAAACGCCCTTCCCCAACCTTCATCCACTGGAAAAAAGAAAGATGGACCACGGGCATGAAGCCCCGCCGTCCATCTGCCCCTCCTCCTGGTTTACAGGGATCGGGATGGTTTCTTTTCTTGCTTCTCGGTCACCGGCACATACTTGCCTGGCCAGAAAGCCCATTTGCCCAGCAGCGCTGTAATCGCTGGCACCATAAACGGACGAACCAGGAACGTGTCGAGCAGCACCCCTACGGCAGTGATGATGCCGAACTGCACCAGCACCTGAATCGGCAAGGTTGCCAGAACAGCAAACGTACCTGCCAGAATCAGACCGGCAGAGGTGATAACCGAGCTGGTCTCGCCTACACCTTCTTTGATCGCTTGACGAAGCGGCATTGTTTTGCGCTTCTGCCAGATGCTTGAGATCATGAAGATGTTATAATCCTCGCCCAGTGCCACCAGGAAAACAAAGGAGTAGAGCGGTATTGCACCCTGTATCGCCTCTGCTCCAAGTCCATAGTGGATAATGATCCAACCAAGGCCTAGTGCAGAGAAATATGACAGCACAACTGTCGCAATCAGGTATGCCGTAGCCACAACGGAGCGAAGGTAGAGCAGCAGCAGCAAAGTAATCAGGCCGATGACCACCGGGATAATAATTTTGGCATCCCGTTCGCCGACAACCTCAATATCATATTGCTCAGCGGTCTGCCCATCAATCCAGACCTGCTTGTCTGCATTAGATACCCCCGCATCCTTCAATGCTGCTTCTGCTGTAGACCGCAGATCAGGAATACGCTGCATTGCTTCCATGGAATACGGGTTCAGATTGAATTCCACATCGTATGCGGTAATGTTGGCATTCTCGGCACCTTGCTGCGCGTCACTTACCTTGCTGATATAATCCAGTGATTCGAGCCGCTGCTTCAGATCGGTCTCCTTGCCGCCAGCATCCACAATCACTTTGACCGGAGCCAGCTCCCCTTGGGAAAACTGCTCACCAATAACCTTGAAGCCCTCACGGGAAGGCACATTTTCCGGGAAGGAGGAAAGCAGGTCATACGTGAATTTCACCTGACTAGAGAAGGCAGCCATACCTCCAAGCAACACAACCGTAATCGCCAGAACCGTCCACGGCTTGGTCGTTACGATGCGTCCGATCCAGCTTTCGCGAATTTTGCGCGGAGCTGGTGCCGGTTTGCCTTTTTTCTTCGCCCGTTCCACTTCCATCTCATGAGTGCGTGGAACAAACGGATAGAACGAGCCCCGTCCAAAGATGGCAAGCAATGCCGGAACCAGCGTCAGACTTGCAATAAACATAATAAAGATGGACAGACTGAATGGTACAGCAAAACGATGATATGCTCCATATTCAGCCAATAGCAGCACCAGCAGGGCCACCACAACCGTGAATCCACTCATCGCAATCGCGCCGGATGAACCGGTGATTGCCTGGAAGATTGCTTTCTTTTTGTCCGGCTCATGATAGAGAATTTGACGGTATCTGGAGATCATGAACAGACAGTAATCTGTTCCGGCTCCGAAGAGCAATACAGTCATAATCGAGATGGACTGTGCATCCACCGTGATCCAGCCCTGATCCGCCATGAATCCGAGAATTGGACTCGTGACCATATAGGCAAAGCCAACCGCAATAATCGGGATGATCGCCAGTACCGGCGAGCGATAGATCAAGAGCAGCAGCACCAGTACCAGCACCACCGTTGCAATTAGCAGGGACACATCCGCGGAGGAAAACAATCCGCTCGCATCAATGGAGATTCCAACTGGCCCGGTTACACGGGCAATCAGCTTGCTTTCATTGTCTATAGCCGTATCAAATGGATTCATGCCGAAGATGGCTTTTGTTTTTTCCTCCAGCCCTTCAATGCCTGCCTTCAGCTGCTTCGAATCGGCATCCTTATTGAAGAACAGCGGCATAACGATGGTGCTGCCATCTTCGGAGAGCTGCCCCTTGAGTGCTTGCGGAGGCAGTTTATATAGTGGCACAACAGACTGCTGCTGCTCCACCGGGTCCTGATCCAGCCGTTCGGTTAACGCCTGAATCTGCTGTATCTGATCCTCGGTCAGACCGGCGGGGTTACGCCACACGATGAGTGCGGGTAAGCCCTCACCGCCGGGGAACTCCTTTTTCGCCAAGGCAGCAGCCTGTACAGACGGTTTCGAATCACTCAGGTCCTGTGCATTATTCGTCTCACGGTCACCTACTGCCGGCCAGATCACACCAAGCACAACCGCAATCACAATCCATACGAGCAATGTAACCCATTTACTTCGTTTGCCCGCCACAAAGCGGCCATAACCTGAACCTTCCTGCATGGTTTATTCATCTCCCTAGTTTTGTTTAATGTTAAGCAGGCATTACCTTAAAAAAGCCCTAATTCATGTCATGGCATAGAAATGAACCGTGGGTCATAATATAATTGAGTTAATTATATATACCGGAAGGTTAATTATGCAATCCCTAATTTTATGTCAATATAAAGCAAATTATTTTATCCAAAAACGAGGTCGGTGTTTATGAGTAAAAAAACAGCAAAACAAACAAGCACGGCGCGTGCTCCGGGCAGACCCAAAGCGGGAGCAGATCAGACATCTGCCTACTCCAGCATATTATTGACTGCCTCCAGAATGTTTATGGAATACGGGTACGAGGCCGTTTCTCTTCAGCAGATTGCTTCCGTATGTAAGGTAACCAAAGCATCAATCTATTATCATTTTTCCAGTAAACCCGAGCTGTTCACTGCAGCAATTACCCGCATGATGGGAATGGGCATGGAGCAAACAGCATTACGTTTAAGTGAACCGGGTACGTTGCACGAGCGACTGGTCAGTGTGGCAGCGGCCAAGATGCAGCAGTCTCATGTGGATACGGAAACGATGATGCGCGAAGCCAATGCATACCTGAGTACCGAGCAGCTCGCCCAAATCCGTGAGGCAGAGCATCGTATCTTCGAGGTGCTCGCCACACATTTTCAGCGTGAGATGGACAACGGTTATTTGCGTCAGGGCAATACCTTGCTGCTCGCTCAGGCCTTTACATCCTTGCTGATGCTTGCCAACCGCGAGGATGTACGCCATATGCATGAGACCATCGCTGAGCTGGCGCAGGAGTTGGTTGGACTGTTTTTGAATGGAGCGGTTAATTAATCCATCATTATCGTTACTAAAGGAGGAACACCCATGTCACAGCCTAAACCTACGAATCGTATCGTCAAGTTAATGGAAACCAAACGCATCTATCTTCGCCCATTCGAAACGACGGATGTGGAGGCCTATTACCCGAGCCTGTTTGATGCCGAGCTGCGCAGACTTACAGGAACTCAGCGCAGCTTCACCCTCGCTCAGGTTGAACGTTATGTAGAAAGTGCAGCACAGGATGATTCCAGACTTATGCTGCTCATTGCCTTGCAAGGAACACACGAAATTATCGGTGAAGTTGTACTGATGGATATCCATGCCCAAAACCGCAGCGCTCATATCCGCGTTGCCATTGATCAGCCTGCCCATCAAGGGAAAGGTTATGGAAGTGAAGCGATACTGCTGATGCTTGATTATGGATTCGGAATCGCCAATCTGCATCGGATCGAGCTGGAGGTGTTTGCGTTTAACGAGCGTGCCATTCGCACTTATGAGAAGCTGGGATTCCAGCGGGAGGGCGTGAAACGGGACGTATTGTATTACCATCATCAGTACCACGATGCCATTCTGATGAGCATACTTGAAGATGAGTTCCGGCGGAGACATCTGACAACGTCTGAATAACCACAGCTCATTGACAAAAAAACGGGGGGGGAGATTACTCCCCCGCCCCAGTAAGAAAATGTAAATGACCTGACAGCACCGATAGCTCGGCCGGTGTTTGCAGATACAATTCACCGTCGGTATCGGCCAGCATAGGCTCATCTGTATGTAGTTTCAGAGATGATGCTTTGAGATAGATAATGCTTTCGTTTTGCGGATTGAACTCTTCCTGTGGCTTGTGTGACAAAATATCTCGCAACAACGGCAGACCTGTCTCTCGGATAATAAGCACATCCAGCTTGCCATCCTCCATGGAATCTTTTGCAAACGGGAGTGCATTCGTTGCAAGTGAGCGACCATTCGAAACGTAGATCATAACGGCCTCTCCTTCCAGCTTTTCTCCGTCTGCCTCCAACACGTAATGAAACCCCTTGGCTGCATTTACGGTCTGCAATGTACTGATGAAATAACTAAGTTTACCCAGTGCCCCTTTCAGGTTGGGATTAATATTTTGCGAAGTATCACTAATAAGGCCGATGCCGTAAAAGTTGGTAAACACCCGGTCATTGGCACGGCCAATATCGACAAGCTTTGTTTTCCCCTCAATGAACTCCTTAGCCGCCGTCTTCACATCCGGTGAAATGCCGAGTGAACGCGCAAAATCATTGCAGGTTCCTCCAGGCAAAACGCCAACCAAAGGTGGATTCTCCAGAACTGCAAGTCCATTAACACATTCGTGGACTGTTCCGTCCCCGCCTAAAATAAATACCACATCAAATTGTTCGCCGCGCTCACGACATAACCGTTCTCCGTCCCCCGGACCATTGGTACGAGCGATAACCAACTCTTGAAAAGCTGGAGCCAGCTCTCCGACAGCTACACCTACGGTATTTGCACGATTTGACTTACCCGCGTGACTGTGATGAATTAAGAGTGCTCTGTTAAAATCCAATGTATCTTCCTCCCTCTTGATGCTTGACGATGGTTGATCCTGTTACATCTGGAACCGATGATTTCATAGCAATTAAATGATGATTCCAGTAAAATTATAATAACACTTTCTAATATTCGAATAAAATGCATCCTTCAGCTCCATGCAGCCGTACTAGTATCATACATGTTGTCCTGCAAAGAATTGAATACTATGCACATCGTGTACTGCAATTCAAACGGTTTAATTCTATAGCAGATCAGAATTGGAGGTATTCCCAATGATTCCAGCTACATTAGAGCAATTAGAGCAAGTACGCAAGGAATGCCGCACCATGGTTCGCAAGAGAGCGACCGCTTCAGCCGGCTCCACACTCGTACCTCTTCCCGGTACAGATGTCATCGCTGACGTGGGTATGCTGATGCAACTGTTACCTGCCATTAACAACAAATTCGGATTATCGCAAAAGCAGCTCGACGGTCTCGATCCTGAAACGAAATCTATGATTTATGGATTTGTGATGTCCATTGGAAGTAAAATCATCGGCCGCATGGTCACCAAGGAACTGGTCGTTCAAGTGCTCAAACGGGTAGGGGTACGTGTTGCAACCAAGTCGGTTGCCAAGTTTGTCCCGTTTGCAGGACAAGGCCTTGCCGCAGCTCTCAGCTTCACCGCCATGCGCTACGTGGGCAACAAACACATCGACGACTGTTATGAAGTAGTCAAACGTATGATAGAACAGCGTGAAGGGCTCTCAGGTGAACCCACACCGGCATTAGGTTCAGCAGAATTAGAGCAAACAAAATAAAGTATAAGAGCTCCTGTACAATACTTTACGGGAGCTCTTATCTTTATTTGGAGAACTTAATAATCTATATTTGTATCTTTCTGAGCATCCAGATCGCTTGTCCCAGATATACTCTGAATTTATATGACCAGCATTCCACAAAACAAAGAGACCTATTATTCCCTGTTCTAATTCATGTGAAATGCTGGCTGAGTATTCTAAATCGCCTGCGGCTGCTGCTCCGAGAACTGACTGTTGTACAGGTCAGCATAGAAGCCCTGCTTCGCCATAAGCTCCTCATGATTCCCCTGTTCAATCACGTTACCGTGATCCATCACCAGGATCAGATCGGCACCGCGAATGGTAGACAGACGGTGGGCGATAACAAAACTCGTACGGTTTTGCATCAGTTCATTCATCGCTTTCTGGATAAAGACCTCGGTCCGTGTATCCACGCTGCTGGTCGCTTCATCGAGAATCATAATGGATGGATTCGCCAGAATCGCTCTCGCAATGGTCAATAGCTGCTTCTGACCTTGAGAGATGTTTGACGCCTCTTCATTCAGAATCGTATCGTAGCCATCCGGCAGGGTGCGAATGAAATGATCCGCATGGGCAGCAACAGCGGCTTTGACCACTTCCTCTTCCGTTGCTCCTTCCCGCCCATAGGCAATGTTATCCCGAATCGTACCGTTGAACAGCCACGTATCCTGAAGCACCATGCCAAACATACTGCGCAGATTGCTGCGTGACATCTCCTTGATATTGATGCCGTCAATGGTGATACGGCCACTTTGCAGCTCGTAGAAGCGCATGAGCAGGTTGATCAATGTCGTTTTCCCGGCCCCGGTCGGCCCGACAATAGCTACGGTCTGTCCTGGCGCAACATCAATGTTCATGTTGTGAATGAGCAGTTCATTTGCCTTATAACCAAAATCCACTGCTTCAAAGGCAACCGCACCTGTCGGAACTTTCAAGACTGCGGGCTGCTTCGACTCAGGCACTTCCTCTTCCTCATCCAATAATTCAAACACCCGTTCCGCCGAAGCAATGGTTGACTGAATAATGTTGGAGATGTTCGCGATCTGGTTGATCGGCTGTGTGAACTGACGTGAATATTGGGTAAAGGCCAGAATATCCCCGATGGAGATGGAGCCCCGTGTAACAAAAATTCCGCCAACTACACAGATCAGCACGTAACCCAGGTTCCCGACAAAGTTCATCAAGGGCATAATAATGCCGGAGATAAACTGTGCTTTCCAGCCGGAGGCATACAACTCCTCATTCACTTTCTCAAATTGCTGTACGGATTTCTCCTCGCGTCCGAACGCTTTGACGACCTTATGGCCGGTGTACATCTCTTCCACATGACCGTTCAGCTGCCCAAGCGACTTCTGCTGTCCTGCAAAATGCTTCTGCGAGCGGGAAGCCACCAGCATAACGACCACAACACTGAGCGGTAATGTCAAAATCGTAATCAACGTCATCCACGGACTGATGGTGAGCATCATTATGATGACACCAACAATGGTTACGACAGACGTAATAAACTGAGCCAAGCTCTGTTGCAGCGTGTTGCTGATATTATCCACGTCATTGGTTGCACGACTGAGCGTCTCACCATGTGTACGGGAATCAAAATATTTGAGCGGCAATCGTCCAACCTTGGCACTGATCTGCTCACGCATATCATAGACAACACGTTGTGCCACACCAGCCATCAGGTACTGCTGTACATACATGAAGGCGGCACTGAACAGATACAATCCAAGCAGAAGATACAGCACCCTCATCAAGGCTGGAAAATCAACCCCGGCTCCCTGCACACCCTGCATAACGGCGATGGCTCCTTTGGCAAGAATGTTTGTACCCTCCGCCATCACCTTCGGGCTTATAATGCTGAACACGGTGCTTAGAATAGCCGCAACCAGTACCCAAAGCAAACGAACGCTGTGTGGTTTTAAATACTGAATCAGGCGACGCAATGTACCCTTGAAATCTTTGGCTTTTTCAGCCGGAGGGCGCATGCCCATACCACCGCCGGGATGACCCGGCCCACGCGGAGCACTTGGCGCTTTGCGTTCTGCTGTACGTTCACTCATGCGATCTCCTCCTCAGTCAGCTGGGAGGATACAATCTCGCGATACACTTCATTGTTCTCCAGCAGCTCTTTATGTGTTCCTGAGCCGACAATTCGGCCTTCATCCATCACAAGGATACGGTCTGCATCCATCACCGTGCTTACCCGCTGGGCGACGATCAGTACGGCCGCTTCCGTCGTTTCCGACTTGAGTGCAGCACGAAGTTTGGCATCCGTTTTGAAATCCAGAGCCGAAAAGCTGTCATCAAAAATATATATGTCCGGACGACGAACCAGTGCCCGTGCAATGGATAAACGCTGCTTCTGTCCACCAGACACGTTATTTCCGCCTTGTGCAATCAGGCTGTCATACCCGTCCTTCATCTCGGAGATGAAGTTCTCGGCCTGTGCTGTACGCGCTGCCTGCATGACCTCATCCATACTCGCATCATCTTTGCCGTGACGAATGTTCTCTGCAATCGTGCCTGTGAACAGCACTGCCTTTTGCGGTACGAACCCGATCTTGGATCGCAGCTCCTCCTGTCGAAGCTCACGTACATCCGTTCCATTGACACGCACTGTGCCAGCAGTGACATCATAGAAACGCGGGATGAGACTGAGTAACGTGGTCTTTCCTGAACCCGTCCCGCCGATAATGGCTGTCGTTTCACCCGAACGAGCCGTGAAGGAAATATCGGACAGCGCCGCATTCTCTGCACCCGGGTAACGGAAGGTGACATGATCGAACTCAATCGTTCCCTGCATGGATTTCATCGTTGAAGGCTGTACAGGATCGGACAGATCTGGCTGCATATCCAGCACTTCATTAATACGTTCCGCCGAAGCTGATGCTCTCGGAATCATAACAAAGATCATGGACACCATAATCAGGGAGAACATGATCTGCATCGCATACTGCACAAAGGCAATCAGAGCACCGATGTTCATATCACCACTATCAAGCCGCAGACCGCCAAAATACAGAATGGCAATCATGGAAAAGTTCATGACCAGCATCATAACCGGCATGACGGTTGCCATCAGCACATTAACCTTGATGGATGCATCTCTGAGTTCGGTATTGGCTCCATTGAAACGAACACGCTCATGCTCGCCCCGATTAAAGGAGCGAACAACCCGAATACCCGTCAACTGCTCGCGCAGCACAAGGTTAAGCCGGTCCAGCTTTTTCTGAATTTGCTTGAATAGTGGAAAGCCTTTGGAACCGATGAATGCAATCGCTCCGGCCAGTACAGGCAAGACAACTAGAAATATGGTGGACAGCTTTGCATCCTGAGAAACCGCCATGAATATCCCCCCGATACACATCATCGGAGCCATAATCATCATACGCAGCATCATCGTTAATACGTTCTGTACCTGAGTGATGTCGTTGGTTGTGCGAGTAATCAGTGAAGCCGTGCCCAGCTTGTCGAACTCCTGTAGAGAGAAATTCTCTACATGCCGAAACACTCTGCTGCGCAGCTGCTTGGCGAATCCGCCCGCTGTGCGTGAAGACAGATAACTCGCGATAATAGAACAGGCTGTTCCGCCAATCGCGATCAGCAGCATGAAACCGCCAATTTTCCAGATATAAGGCACATCACCTTTGACGATACCGAAATTCACGATATCTGCCATTAAGGTAGGCAAGTACAGCTCAGCCATCGTTTGCAGAAAGACAAGCCCCAGAATGAAAATAATCGGGATACGATATGGCTGGAGCATGCGAAACAGTTTCATCATGGCGTATCATCTCCTTGTTCGGGTGCATCATTTCTGTGCTCGGTTGTTTCATCCCCTTGTTTAGTTGAATCGCTGGAAGGGGAAACTTGTGTATCAAAGAAGGTGTACACCTTGCTGAGCAGTTCAGCCAATTGCAGACTGTCCGCTTCGCCCAGATGTTCGACCAGTCTATTAAACGTTGCCATCCGTTCTTCATGTGCCGCACGAATGATCGCACGGCCTGCATCTGTAATCGTAATTCTTACAGCCCGCCGATCCTCAGGGTCCATTGTGCGCTCCACCAGACCCTCATCCTCCAGACCGCGAATAACCGGGGTAATGGTTGGTGATTTTACGCGTAGCAATGCGCTGATCTCCGATACTTTCAGTCCCGGATGCTCCTGGTTCAGATGGCTCTCAAAATCAGGCGGATTATCGCGCCAATCCATGCGCTCACCCGGATGTGCGCCATGAAGCAGACAGGCCAGCACCATAATCTCATTATGATTGCGCCCATGTGGCTTATGCTGTCTCCATTTACCTTTGTTAAACTGCATAATGGAGTATAAAAGCTTCTGAGCCACCGGATCTATGCCAGTCATCACATCATCCTCCTTCTCAGTTCTTGCCGGAACAGAACGTCCGTCAGAACAATCATAGTCTGTCTATTAAATAGGTCACTTATTTAATAGACATCCAATTTAATAGTACATCAATTAATTAGGTGTACTAAGTATATTCTCAGCATGCGGATATGTCAATCATTTCATTCATGACAAATGCATCCATATTTTAGAACCTTTATAATCCAATCAGGCAGAATAAAAAGCCCTCAATTCCCTCCACTTGACTGTACCAAGCAGAGGCAATCGAGAGCCGTCTCATACATAATGAAATTTATAACAAAGGGCATATCCTGCAGATCAATGAAACACTATGCTATTTGGACGCAGACACCGTCTCCTGCACAGCATTAAACGGGAAATAAGCCTTCGCATTGTTATATGCAATCCCCTGTACAATCTGACCGAGCAGTTCCATATCCTGCGGTGCTTCACCTTGTTCAGCCCATTCACCAATCAGGTTGCACAGCAAACGGCGGAAGTATTCATGTCTCGTATAGGAGAGGAAGCTTCTTGAGTCGGTAAGCATGCCGACAAAACGGCTGAGCAGCCCTACGTTTGCCAGCGCTTTCATCTGAGCGAGCATGCCATCCTTCGTATCATTGAACCACCATGCCGCACCAAGTTGGATTTTGCCTGGAGTACCGCCGCCCTGGAAGCTGCCAATGATTGCTGCCAGCACCTCATTATCCCTCGGATTAAGGGAGTAGAGGATCGTTTTGGGCAAAGCATCCTGCTGCTCCAGCGTATCGAGCAAGCCAATGACCGCAGCAGATAATGGCATATCATTTACGGAATCATAACCTGTATCAGGACCGAGCTTTCTAAACATTTTGGTGTTGTTGTTACGTGCTGCATTGATGTGAAACTGCATCACCCAGCCCCGCTCCGCGTAAAGCTTGCCAAGGAATGTCAGTGTCACGGTTTTGTATCCGTCCTCTTCCGTGCGGGAAACCCTCTCTCCAGCAAGGGCTTTGGCAAAAGCTGCTGCTGCTTCCTCGCGAGTGGCCGTCGCGTACGGTACATAATCGAGCGCATGGTCAGATACACGCCCGCCGACGGAGTGGAAAAATTCGACACGGGATTCCAGCGCTTTCAGGAATGAGTCATAGTCCGTAATTTCTGTGTCCGCTACCTGCGATAGCTTCGCCACCCATTCGATAAAAGTATCCCGGTTCAATTCCAGACCTTTATCGGGACGGAAGGACGGCAGCACCGCTGTATCGAAACCTTCGATCTCCTGAATCTTCAGATGATATTCCAGAGAATCGGTTGGATCATCGGTGGTGCATACAACCGTGACATTGGATTTGGTGATCAGATCACGCGCACCAAAGCCTTCGCTGGTCAGCTTTGCATTTACTTTTTCCCAGATCGCCGGAGCGCTCGTTTCATTCAATACATCATGCACATCGAAATAACGCTGCAATTCCAGATGAGACCAGGCGTACAGCGGGTTGCCAATCATCATTGGCACTGTTCTAGCATATGCGAGGAATCGGTCGTAATCCGTCACTCCTTCGCCGCCTGTTACATATTTTTCTTCAATCCCGTTAGCTCTCATCAAGCGCCATTTGTAATGGTCGCCATATAACCAGGCCTCTGTCAGATTGCCAAATGTTTTATTTTCGTAAATTTCCTGAGGACTGAGGTGGCAGTGATAATCCATAATCGGCATGTCTTTCGCATATTCCTCATACAGCCTGACTGCCGTTTCATTGTGAAGCAGGAACTGTTCATCCAAAAAAGATTTCATTCGCCTTGCACGCTCCCTTTAGGTGAGTTTACGTTCATATCGGTTCACTTCCCAATCTTTACGCTACACCGTTTGCCCGCAAAGTTCAATATAAAATGATAGCGTTCTCAAAAAAGGTTGATTTAGGCATATGCCCAGGAACACGGTATACTGATTTTAACGCAAATGATACCGATATGAAGATCAGCATGTAATGCATTGAACTACATCGTGGTCTTACATCTGGTGGATTAGGAGATGAAAAAGATGAAACTCACTTTTCTTGGTACAGGGGACATGTTCAGTGTGGAGCAGCATCATAACAGTATGCTCGCCGAATTTGGCGGCACTCATCTGGTGATTGATTTTCCAGAGTCCAACGCCAAAGCGCTTAAACAATACGGATTCGCTATGACCGGCATTCATAATGTATTTATTAGCCACCTGCACGAAGATCATATTAACGGGGTACAAATGCTTGGCTATTATGCACAGATCGTAGGAGACCGCAAACCCCGTCTGTTCATTCATGAGCAGCTAGTTGACCCACTGTGGAGCATCCTTTCTCCAGGCATGCGATATACGACAGATGGAGAACGCACACTGGGCGATTATTATGATGTCGTACCGCTGCCGGACGGAGGCAGCTTCGAGCTGGGAGGTGTGACATTCGAGACGTTTCGCACGCAGCATGTTCCCGGCATGGTCAGCAACGGACTGATGGCGAAGCCTTATTTTTACTACAGTGCAGACAGCACGCTTGATCGTGAACGGGTGGAGCGAATTGCGCCCGAGGTGCAGCTCATATTCCATGAATGCCACATGCATGACCTGGTGATCAAATCTCATACATCGTTGAAGGATCTGGAGCAGCTGCCTGCTGACATAAAACAAAAGACCGTGCTGATGCACTATCATGATGAATACGCGGATGCGGCAGCACGCGCACAGTTTAACCGCACACGAGGAGACAGGCTGCGCATGGCTGGCACGCTGGAGTCCTTTGAGCTGGTGGAGTAACGAAGGATTGAATGCCGAGTGGATCTCATTGGTTTCATTAACTTCATAAATGCTGATCACGTTATCCTTGGGGTCGATGGCTCAGTATCGCTAACGATCACCAGCAACCTTATTCGAGGTATATTGGAAGGTTCAAAATTCTAACGATCGCCAGAAGCGTTATTTCAATGAAAATGCTGTAAATGCTGCTGTTTTGACGGGTTTGATGCGAAATAAGATTACTGAGGATCGTTAGATTTCCAAAGAAGCTATTTTGGGGCAAATAAGGTCTGCTGAGATCGTTAGAATTTTGGAGCTTGGAAGTCTGAGGGATAAGGGTGTTGGGTGTTGGGTGTTGGGTGTTGGGTGCTGGGTGTTGGGGATATAGCGTGATTCCTTTGGAATCGAGATCCATATTGGACGACATGCCGTTACAGGCGTTATTTGCAAAAAAAACAACAAAACCACCCGAACCAGTCCGCAGCAGCGCGTCTGTTGGCACTGCATCCTACACCTATTCGTTCGAAAATCTTCTCACGAATGACGATGCAGCTCCGTTTCGGGTGGTTTAAACATTTGTCCCCATGCTCATATCGAGTTCACTCGAATTTCACTTCATTACAACACCAGTAGTGTCTTCATCAACATGCAGCTGACCCTTCCTGCGAGCGAATACACATTACTTCACATCTGCTGTGTCCGTGCCAGCACCAGTGTGAGTGGTACAGTGCTCGTTCTGCTCAGGTAGCGCCCAGACGGAGACACCTCCGCCGCATACGTGGAAGGTGGCCCACCCATCGGCTTCGATGGTGATCGACTCCTCGCAGCTATGCGTCAGATCGACCCACACTTCCCCGGACCGATGCTCACCGACAAGCATTCTCTTCTCACCATCATCCCCGTTGGAGATTACAACGGCACAGCCCGAGCCCTGTAGCTCTTCTACACCCCGCCGCACCCAGCCAATCGTGTTGGCATGGTCGAAGTAATCCTCCTGCTCTCCATACGCCTTGTTACAGCGAGCTGACAACAGGATGTCCAAAATCTCTTTTTTGCCCTCCACCGGCTCCGGCCCGCCAATTCCGTAATAATCTCCGTAAAAAACAACCGGGTATCCGTCGCGACGCAGCAGCGTCAACGCATATGCGCTGGGCTTGAACCAATCGCCAACCCAGGATTCCAGCGCTTCATGCGGCTGTGAATCATGGTTGTCCACGAAGGTTACCGCATGCGTCGGGTGGGTCTGTACGAGGGTATCATCAAATATTTTGGAAAGATCAAAATTGCGTCCCGCCAGGGAAGCCTCATGAAGCTTATAGTGAAGTGATACGTCAAACAGGTCAATCTGGTAATCCACCGTGTCCAGAAACGTACGACAGGCATCCAGACTTGAATTCCAGAACTCACCTACAATGTAAAAATCCTGTCCGCGTTTGCGGATCATCTCCGCAGCAAATTCCTTGATGAACTCATGGTTGATATGTTTGATCGCATCCAGTCGGAATCCGCCGCATTGCAGCGTATCAATCAGCCATTTGCCCCACTCGATCATTTCACGCCGCACATCCGGGTGGTTGTAATCTATATTGGCAAACATCAAATAGTCATAGTTACCAAACTCAGCATCGACATTCTCATTCCAGGTTTTGTTCTCTCCGGCAATGCGGAACACACCCGTCCGTTCTTCTTTGGCATCAAAATCAGTGCCATTGAAGTGTTCGGATGTCCATTTGAAGGAGGAATACTGCTCGCCGCGTCCGGGAAAGGTGAATTTGGTCCAGCCTTCAATCTCAAACGGCTCAGAAATCTCCTTCGTTCGGTCATGGGGATCAACCTCAATCACCTTGAAACCTTCCTTCTCGTCTGCTCCTGCCTTGTGATTCATGACTAGATCCACATAAACGACAATGCCGCTCTTCTGACACTCGGCAATGGCTTCCACCAGCTCCTGCTTGGTGCCATACTTGGTGCGTACCGTACCCTTTTGATCAAATTCGCCCAGATCGTACAGATCATAAACACCATAACCTGTATCGTCTGCAGACACCGCTTTGGTCACAGGAGGCACCCATACCGAGTCTATGCCTTTTGCTTTCAGTTCCGGGGCCATCTCAGCCAGTCGCTTCCAATGATTGCCGTCTGCTGCCAAATGCCATTCAAAAAACTGCATCATGGTATGATTTCTCTTCATGACCAACCGACCTCCTTGATTTGCATGCGAAGCGGACCGCGGAACGGATAGGGTATCGCCGTTGTTCGTTCGTGCTAACCAAGTTATAACCCGTTTACCCCATGTTTCAATCATGACAATGAAAGAATATTGAGAAAATTCACAATTTTTTTCACTAATTATGAAAAAAACAGCAAAAACGAGTGAGCAAACGTCATACTTCTCATCATTCACCAAATGTCATATACGCCTATAGTCCAGCCATTCCTCAGGTAACAAGGAACGATACGGCTCCTGCGTGAAACGATCATCGACCAGCACGAGCACACCCTTGTCCTCTTCGGTTCGGATAAGTCTGCCTCCTGCCTGCAACACCTTGTTCATGCCCGGAAACACGTAGGCGTAGTTAAAGCCGTTGCGTCCCGACTTATCAAAATAATCCTTCAGCACATTGTTCTCCAGACCAATCTGCGGCAGCCCCGCTCCGACAACAACAACACCATTCAGACGGTCTCCCGGCAGATCGACACCCTCTGAGAACACGCCGCCCATGACGGCAAAAACAAGACGCGTGCGCTCAGGGTGCGGCTGGAACGCCGCCAAAAACTGCTCCCGCTCCTGCTCATTCATGCCCTGCTCCTGCATAACCGTATCCGCATCACCTGCACCCGGAAGCTGTGCGTAGGCTTCATAAACCTCACGCATGTACGGGTAGGAGGGGAAAAAGACCAGCAAATTGCTACGCGGCCATTCGGAAACAAGCTGCTGTAACATCTCGGCAATCGGGCGCTTGGTGCGCTCCCGGTCTTTGTAACGCACAGAGAGCGGCATGAGCCGTACATCCAGCTGTTCCCTGTTGAACGGTGATGGAATCTGTAGTGTGTAATCCTCTTCCTCCGCCCCCAGCATATCCCGGTAATAACGGAGCGGGGACAAGGTTGCCGAGAAATGAATGGTCGAGCGAAAACCCTTCGCCGTCTGGCGCAGCTGCTGGGACGGGTCCAGACAGAACAGCTTTACCCGTACTTCGCTGCGCACACACTCTGCATACGTAATGAAACGCTCGTCATACAGCTTGGCAATTCGCACAAAATTTTGCGCCGTAAAATACGCATCCAGCAGTAGCTGATCCATCTCGGCATTGCCCGATCCACCTTCGACCAGACATTGCTCAGCCACCATAATAAACGGCTCAAGCCGTTCAATCAGCTCCTCCGGCGCCTCCTGCTGAATGATCTTGCCCTCGTCTCCGCCATTCTTGCGAAGTGTGATCAGATACTTGTCGATCGCTCCCGTGTAGTCCACAATCGCTTTGGCGGCAGGCACATGGCTGCCCAGCGTCTGGAATTCCCTTTTGACATCGAGAAAAACGGCCTTTTCCAGCTCTGCAGAGAACATCATACGCCCGCGGTCCACCAGATTATGCGCCTCGTCCACCAGCAGAACCGTCTTGCGCTTCTGTTCCTCCAGCATACGTTTGAGCGATATACGCGGATCGAAAATGTAGTTATAATCGCAGATTACCGCATCAGCTGCATACGCCGCATCCAGTGAAAATTCAAACGGACACACCCGATGTTTACGCGCATACTGCTCAATAACGGGCCGTGTCATCAAGGTCTCATGCTCCAGCATGTCCAGCACAGCGCCGTTAATCCGGTCATAATACCCCTCACACATGCCGCACTGGCCGGTATCACAGGCTTCCTCGTCCTTGAAGCAAATTTTGTCCTTCGCCGTCAGGCTGATGACATGCATTTTCAATCCTTCCGCCTGCATCCGGGCAAAAGCCTCCTCAGCCGCCACTCTTGTCGTCGTTCTCGCGGTCAGGTAGAACAAACGGCTCGCCTCACCTTCACCGATGGCCTTCACCGTAGGGAAGAGCACGGACATCGTTTTGCCGATGCCTGTGGGTGCCTTTGCCATGAGTCCCTGGCCTTCACGAATCGTTTTGTACACTGCCCCTGCCAGCTTGCGCTGTCCCTCCCGATATTTGCGAAAAGGAAACGGCAGCTCGCGCACACTAACGTCCCGCTCCGCTTCATAGGCAGCGATCATCTCGGCATATGGCGCATATCCGGCAATCACCTCTGCCGCAAACTGCTCCAGCTCCTGCCGCTCAGCCATACGTCGAAACCGCCGCTCTTCGCCCGTCACCGAATGCACATACGTTAGCTGCACCTGCATGCGTGGCTCTTCGTGCTGAGCTGCATACATATACGCATACATCATAGCCTGCGCCCAATGTACCTCAAGCCCGCCATCCAGCTCATCCAGATTGCCCGCGGTTGACTTGATCTCATCCACCGTCAGCTGGCCTTCCAGCCGAATCAGACCGTCACACCGTCCTTCGATGACATAAGTCAGCTCTCCATGCCGAAGCTCGGTCTCCAGCACAATTTCCTTCAGATCCTCTTCGGCGTATGCCTTCTGCACCCGCTGGTGAATCCGTGTTCCCTCCTGCATTGAAGCGTTAGTGCGGAACCCCGGACGTATACTGCCGCTGCGGTACACGTACTCCACCAGTGGTCTGACTGATATCCGAATTGTTGTTGTCATACGATCACCCGTTCTGCTTGTAGTCTATATACTTTATCATGAAACAGGTTCCGCTAACCAGATTTTCGGCACATTGGACTCGTCCGTTCCCGTGTGCTATGTTGGGGATATACGTTGAACCAGATCGCGTTCGCGTGTAAACGTATAGCAAACTTATATGGAATTCACCTATAAAGAGGAGGCAAACTTCCGATGTACATTTATTTGGTTCCATCTCCATTGCCGGATGCAATTGCGGCTTATCCGCATCTGACACTGCATTCAGACGATCAGATTCGTCTTGCAATTGAATCGACAGATCGTCTGCCGAATATCGAGTCGGATGAGCAAGTGGCCGCTTATGAAGCCTTCGATGCCGCAGGATCATGGACAGGCGGCGGATTCGCTGTATTGAACAACATCCCGGTTACGGAAGATGGACGGCCTGACTTTGAGGAACGTTTCAAGAGCCGCGCCCGTAAAGTGGAAGACGAGCCCGGATTTGTTGGTATTCGTGTGCTTCGTCCGCTCAAGGATGATACTTATGTCGTGCTTACGCTCTGGCAATCGGAGGAACATTTCAAGGGCTGGCAGCAGTCGCAAGCCTACAACCACGCTCACCGCAACCGCAGCACAAGTGAAGGCCTGACCGCGCAGAAGCCAACCATGTTCCCACGGCCTTCATTTGTGACCACATATACGATTGAGTAGAGAGGATTGTAAATGTGAGCTGTAGTGTTGAAATGGAGGTCGCCGATGGGAGCGAGAGCAGGTTATGCTGCATGTTACGGAAAAAGCGCGGGTAGATACAGATGCGCAGAAGCTCATGTATGTGGTCCTTGCTTCTCCTCCCGCCTCCTTTTCCAAGGTGCACACGCCAACATCCATTCAAATGCAGGCTCTTGTCGTTGAGGCACGACAGGTACATACGAATTCCCTTCCCAATTCTAACGATCTCAGGAAACGCTATTTGGCTATGTTCGACGCCGCTAACATTCTAACGATCCCAGCAGAGCTTATTTAGGACAAAACTCTGTTTTTGCTGCGAAAATAAGCTTGTTTCAGTGAAATAACGTTTCTCAGGATCGTTAGCTTTTGAACGTACGGCCAAATAACTAATTAAGGCTTCCTGAGATCGTTAGCGCATTTCGCAGTCCTTCAATGACTAACCCACCTTCTTGTAAAGACGACGACTATGCTGTTGAACGCCAACTTAAATGACCAATTACCCCCTCGCTACGTTCCCGTTCCCGGCAAGCGTTTCCCTGTTCTGTTCGAACCACTAACATAATCTATCCCGGTATACCCCCTCCCCCATCGTCTCGCATCACATTAAAAAGCGAAAGGACCCCTATATAAACCATCTGCTCGGTCTATCAAAGGGTCCTGTGCTTAACAAGGCTGACTTATTTAGTGCTGGTGCTGATTGCTGATGCTCTATTGCGGTTACTGTGGTTACTGCAGCTCGCTTGATTTTAGCTATCCATCAATGAATGTCCGAGTTGAAATTAAAGCATCTGCCCGAAAAAATTCACTTTTACCTTCAATCTCAATTTCACTTTTACTTACACTTGCCTTCACACTATTTCCTTCTGCTTTCTCCCGAGCTCACATTTGCACTTCCTCTCGCTAATGCGCCTACCCCTGGTGTTGTGTTACTCTTCCCTTAAATGTTAATTCGAGAATAATGTTACTTCTAAAGCTAACTTGCAACGTCCTGCCTAAGAACCCAATCGTTCACTTACAGTGGACGCAAGGCCAAGGATTCACGAGCGTTCAACTGCTCTACCATGGCAAGCCATTCCTGCGGTTTATTCGGCAGCACAGCATAATAGCGATTCAGGAAATCAGCCACCAGACTTGCGGGCAGCTCCATCAGCGACTCGTCGCCTGGCATAAAGCACAGGTCCAAGCCTCCTACGGCTTCACCGTCACCTTGCCAGGATGGATGAACATATGGGAAATCCAGACGCTGATAACCCAGATGCGACAATACTTCGCGCCGCACGTAGGGGTCCATCGGTTTAATGCCGCCAAACGCATGATCCTGACTCAGATATGGATTGTAGATTTCAGCAAACATGCCGAACAGCTCTTTGCCGTTTGCGACAGCAAGCTGCTGCAGATCACGTTTGCGGTGATTCGCCAAAAAGGCACCGATGCCTAAGCCTTCACGTCCGATAATCGTAAAATCCGTCATCGCTACGTTCCAGTCCTCATAGTAACGATACTCTGTTGCACCAACAACTTGGCCTTCATGTACAGCAACAAATACCCGGATTCCCGGATCCTCCAACGGCTCAGCCCATAACGGGAAGTCCAGCACTTCCTCTGGAGGGAAAATCTCCTGCATCAGCTTGTGCATTTGAGCAAACAAAGGATTCTGAATAGATGTAATACGTGTAAATTCCATAGATAAAAGCCTCCTTATTTTTCGATATGTATTCGGTGCAGCAGTTTGGTTCAACAAGCAGCGATCTGGAGAACAATAATCGAGCCTGGTACAGCTGACTGTGGACAATCACATAGATATGCTGATTTATGAACACAGGTGCACTTAGACATACGGACACAGCGCCCATAGACATACGGACCCGCTGACACAGTGCATATGCACAAAACTCTATTTATCTGAACGGATTACGCCACTCCATCAGAGCCGCATAATTGCAGGATTCCTCGTCATCCAGATAATCCGCAGCTACACCAACAGGCATACGTCCACAGCGCAGCAGAAAAGAAATGACCGGGTCATGCCTCTCTCCAGCGGCAACCTGATCCAGATAATGCTGTGCTGACAATTGCTCAGCCACCAGATGATATCCTGGCATCCGCCCTGCCCCCAGCAGACGATCCAGTCCTTGCGCAATCACAAGGTGATACATCGCCTGCATCATGAGCTGAGCCAGCCCCCACTTGCGGTATTTTGGACGGACACAGAGATCAACAATATACAGCGTGTTGCCATCCGGCTGATGATTGCGGATATACCCGTCATCCGTTACCTCTGCCCACGTATGACTGGCTGAGCGTGCCGGGTCCCAATGCATCCGCAGTGAGGTCATTGATCCGGCCAGTTCCCCATCAACCTCAATGCAGATTGCCCCTTCGGGGTAATGCTGCACATGGCTGCCGAGCTGCTCCTGATTCCAGAGCAGCTCCTCCGGGTATGGCGGCGGGAAACTCTCCGCCTGAATGCGAATAAGCTCTTCAAAGTCGGGCGCTGCATAGTTGCGAATGACTGCTTTAGCCCTGCCCTTTTTGCCATCACCCGCAGGCGCAGTTATCAGTAATTCCTTCATATACATTCTGCCTGTGCCTCCTTCCCAAGCTCAGATGATGAAACACATGTTACTCTTCTACTCCCAATCCGTGTACAGATCTGTTCGGCGGTCACGCCAAGTCGTTACCGAACCACGTTCACGCACCTCGTACAATAGATCCAGATCAAGGTCAGCGGTAACGATCATATCGTTGTTGATCTCACCTTCTGCCAGAATGCCGCGCGGCGGGAATGGCACATCATTCGGCGTGATCATGGCGGCTTGTCCATAGTTGGCACGCATGAAATCCACAGTCGGCAGATGACCCACCGTTCCTGTTAATACAACGTATATCTGATTTTCCACCGCACGGGCATGGCTTGTATAGCGTACCCGATAGAAGCCGTGACGATCGTCCGTACAGGAAGGACAGAAAATAACGTCTGCACCCTTCGCTTTTGCCATACGCACGATCTCGGGGAATTCAATATCGTAACAGGTCAGCATCGCAATGCGGCCCTTGTCCGTGTCAAACACCTCGAGCCCGTCACCCGCAGCCATATTCCACTCCGTTACCTCGGTTGGTGTAATATGAATCTTCGCCTGGCGTGCAATCCGTCCATCCGGGTAAAACATATGTGCTGTATTGTACAGCTTTCCTTCCTTGCGAATGACATGTGTACCCCCGATGAGGTGCATGTTATACTTGGCCGCAAGTGAGACGAACAGCTGCTCATATTGCTCCGTAAATTCGGGCAAATCTTCAATGGTCAACGCATTCCCCTGTGCGTCTCCAATGGACATTAATTGGGTAGTGAAAAATTCAGGGAACAGCACAAATTCCGTTCCGAATTCGGAAGCTGTCCGTATGTAATGCTCTGCCTGAGCGGCAAATTCCTCAAATGAGCGAATCGTTTGCAATTGATATTGTACAGCAGATACCCGCAGTTTCATAAATCCTACACCTCCACCATTATTCGTGTTACTTTTCGTGCCTTCATTGTATCAATGATCTGGCATCATTTCATCTGTTCTCCCAGCTTCGACTGGGTAAATGCAATCCACTCTCGCGCCGCAAAAGAAAGATATCGGTCCTTCCGCCAGATCATGCCGAGCTGCCACGGAATAACCGGCTCCCCGACCGGGATAATCCGTACACGCATATGATCCACCTCACGACAGATCGTCTCTGGCAGCAGAGCTACCCCAAGATTGGCGGCAACCATTGCACTCAGCAGGTCCCATTGAGAGCTTTCATACACGACTCGCGGCTGAAAACCAGCCTGCTGACAGGCCACAATGATGCGATCATGGAGTGCAAAGTCCTCCCGGAACAAGACAAACGCATCCTGCTCCAACTCATGTAGCGCCACCGATGCTTTCCCAGCAAGCGGATGTGAAGGATGTACAAGCAGATTCAGCTTTTCATGCACAAATACAAAATGATCCAGCACCTCATCCACTGTAGGCAGCACCGCCACACCAATATCCAAGGCCCCGCTGATGACATCTGCCTCTACTTTTTTTGCCCCATCCTCGAACAATTGAATGCTCACCTGTGGATACGCTTTGTGGAATTCCCCGATAATCATCGGGAAAAAGCTCGATCCAACCATTGGGGGCAGACCGATACGCAGATGACCCTTCTTCAGATTCATCAGATCGTCCAGCTCGGAGGAGAGACTGCGGAACGATTTTTCAATCTCCAGTGCCTGTCGAAAAAAGACATGCCCCGCATCCGTTAACTGCACTTGTTTACCGTATCTATCCAACAATGTAACGCCCAGCTCTTCCTCCAGACTCTTCACGGTTTTGCTGATGGTCGGCTGGGTGATATATAACACCTCGGCGGCCTTTGTAAAGCTCTGCTGCCGGGCAACCTCAAGAAAATATTGCAGATGGCGAATATCCATGTCCTGACTCCACTCCTTCTTTTACCATCATAAGCTAACTTCCTCGTCATAGATAAATGGAATAGAAAACATTCTTAATATGCATTTTACTCATGAAAAGATGCGCTGTAAAATTTGTGATACGAAGAAACGTTTCCATTCATTTTCACAACAACTCAGATTAAATTCATGAAATCTTACACGGATATACAAGGAGGGATTCAGGTGAAAAAATGGGGCATCGGTATTGCGCAGGTTGCGCTGTTAATGGTTTTTTCACTGCTCATGGACCAGCTGGCCCATGCTCTCCATCTGCCTGTACCCGGTTCAATACTTGGAATGGTCATTCTATTTATTCTGCTGCAGACCGGTATTGTCAAACTGCGGTGGATTGAGGTCGGAGCGGCGTGGCTGCTCGGTGAGCTGCTATTATTTTTTATCCCGTCAGCCGTTGGCATCATGAACTACATGCCCATGCTGGAGCATGACGGATTGCAGATTTTATTCATCGTGCTGCTGAGCACGTTTCTGGTTATGGCCTGCACGGGCCTGGTTGCTACACGTATTGCCAAGCGAAAGGAGAGTCACACGGGATGATTGGATTTTTATGTTTGTTGTTAACGGTCGGAATCTATTGGGTTGCCAAACGAATGTATCGCAGCCTGCCCAAAGTATACCTGTCACCCCTGCTCATCACTCCCCTGCTGGTTGTGGGTGTACTGCTCGCCACCGGGACAGATTATGCGGCTTACAGCAGCGGGGGAAAATGGCTCAGCCTCTTGCTGCAGCCTGCTACAGTTGCATTTGCCGTACCTCTGTATACGTTTTTCCATGTGCTTAAAAAACACATATCCGAGATCGTCATCAGCGTAATGACTGGCTCGGTCGTTGCCGTGCTTTCCTCTGCCCTGCTTGCCAAATGGCTGCATCTGGACTCTGGCTTGATTCACAGTCTGATTCCACGCTCCATCACAACGCCGATTGCGATGAATGTATCCGCATCCATCGGAGGAATTCCCGCCGTTACAGCTGTGTTTGTGATCATGACAGGGCTGCTCGGCGCCATTATGGGGCCTTCTGTGGTCAAAATACTGCGTATTGATGGAGAGATTGCACGGGGGACACTGCTTGGGACTGGAGCTCACGGAACAGGAACCTCGAAAGCCTTTGAACTGAGTTCCTTGACAGGCAGCATTTCCAGTATCTCCATGGTATTGGCTGCGCTCTTCACATTGGCCGTTGCTCCCGCGCTTTCCAAACTTATTTTCCCGTAGGCACAAACTTATTTTCCCATAATAGTAGAAACAATCCCTATTTTTTGAAATATTATTGTTGTATTAAAGCCCTTTCTTCCTTACAATAAGGACAGGTTTTAATGTTAATATTGCGGGGGAGATGCGATGAAAAGAACCGGAATGAAGAGATCTCTGGACCGTCTCGGACGAATTGTGCTTCCCAAAGAAATGCGGGATACAATGGAAATCCATATCGGCGATCCGCTTGAATTTTTCATTGAAGGGAAAGAGTTGATTTTAAGAAAGTACAAATCAACATTGTGTATTTTTTGCGGTGACGTGGATACGGAAATGTATTTCAAAGAGCAATTCATCTGCCGGACTTGTGCAATTCAATTAAAACACCCAGATGACACTCCCGACTGGTTCGTACCTGAGAATAAACAGGCTTCTGCACCTAAAGAGCGTCCTGCCAAACCCGCGGCTCCTTCATGGGATCATGGAGATATAGCAACGAGTCAGGACTACCCCGACCTGAGGCCCAAAACAGCACGTATGCTGCAACAGATGAAGGAAATTATCGAACAGCAGCCTGGCCTCGCTCAACAGCAAATAGCGGAGAAACTTGGCATCAGCCAGGGACGCGTTTCTCAACTCAAAAAGCTACTATAGTCAGAATAACATATTATCACAAATAAACAGTGAAACTTCCGGGTAAAGGAAGGGGCGCTGCGAAAGAACCCTGGCATCATTGGGTTCTTCTTTTTTTATACTTTTAATTGTCCAGTGAAAGGAGTCCTATGAATAAAATCCTCTACCTGTCTCAATTCGACCTCATGTCCTCCTTATCCGAGGCAGATCTGATGGAGATGGACAGCATGACGTCCATTACAACACTTCCTAAACTTACAATGATTCAGCGACCTGACACGTTTAAGGAAGGTTTCTTTTTTATCAAAAAGGGAAAGGTTCGCTTGTACACATTAAATCCTGAAGGCAAGCAGTTCACCGTAGATATTCTGAGTGAGGGCAACGTTTTTGGAGAGTTGAACGGCATTTCTCTCGGTACACGTGCACTATATATTGAAACGATGGAGATCTGTGATGTCTGCTTGATGGACCGAGGGCGATTCGAGCAGTTTTTGATGGATCATCCGGCATTTATGATGAGAATGATGAATGTACTGAGTTCGCGGATCAAACAAATGAGTGATTTGACACAGACACTTGCACTGGGCAATTTACACGACAAAATCTTGCATAACCTGTGCCGGCTGGCTGAACAGATCGGCTACACAGAAGAGGATGGATATTGCCGTATTCAGTCTGATATTACACATCAGGAGATTGCGTGGATGGCTGGTGCCTCAAGAGAATCCGTGACGGCAGCGATGAAAGAGCTCTCGCAGGCAGGCCGCATACGCACCTCGTTTAAATCGGTTGCCCTTCATGCGAGTGAGCTTGAGTCATTCCGTCAAACCGCTTCTCCACAGGTAGAGATGTAAGACAGCTTACATCTCTGCACTCCTGTTCCCTTGTATGGTATACATAATAAATTCAGCCAAGCAAGGAGGCCCTACAATGAATAACCATTCAGATGTTACCGTCCCCGAAGACATCCTGCGTCGCAAAGGTGCGCGTACAGCCGCAGACATTCCAGCACACATCCACCGCCTGCTGCAATCCGGCACGATTGAATCCGTTAATCTAACCGAATGGCTGTCCGTCAATCATGTTCTTCTGCTGGAGCAAATTACCCGTGAACTTGAAGTGCCTGTCTCCACTCGGGATGTCACCGCAAGACTGGAACAGAAGGATGCGCAGCGGATCATGAAAATCATTCCCGAGATCGGCAGACAGTGGCTGGAGTATATGGAGAGAAGACCTGCGCTGGAGAATAAACAACTTCTCACCTTGCTTGCAAAGCACCGTTCAGACAGCGTTCGCTGCTGGGCAGCTTATATCATCGGGCTTAACCCTGAGCTGGATGTGACAGACAAGCTCGAACAGATTCGTCCTTTTGCAGCGGATCATCACTTTGGTGTAAGAGAGATTGCCTGGATGGCTGTACGGGAATCCATACGGGCAGATTTATCAGCAGCCCTTCAATGGCTGATCCCCTGGAGCACCGACCCCGACCCGATGATCAGGCGCTTTGCGATCGAATCGACCAGACCTCGCGGGGTGTGGGCGAAACACATTCAGCCGCTGAAGGAAGACCCGGCAATGGCTCTTCCCTTGCTATCCGCTGTGAAATCAGACCCGCACCCCTATGTACAGGATTCTGTAAGCAACTGGCTGAACGATGCTGGTAAAACAAACCCCGATTGGGTACGCCAGGTATGTGCCGACTGGATCAGGCAATCCGACAACAAGCATACTCAGCGAATCGTAAAACGTGGGCAGCGAAGCATCTGATCCCATCAAGCTTGAACATGAACCTGGCCTAGTCTGAATATAAAATGCATAGCTTTACTCCGGCCAGCATTAGGCTTGTACCATCTCCATGCTCTCCTCTTCCTCCAGTTGGCGCAGGCTTACCAGCAATACACCAATGGTAGCCACAAGTAATACCGCAGGGAACGGAACAGCCTCATATTGTGCATAGATCAGGTGGCTGCCTACAGCTCCAATCAGAATGAAGGTCAGTACACCTGAAGCCAAAATGCGAGTACGCGGAACAAGCAGCCCTGCCGCACTTAGCAGTTCCAATGCACCAAGCAAATACATCGTCCAGGTCGGATAAGAGAAGCTCTCAAACGTTTCGATCATCATCTCGGCTCCTGTCACTTTATTAACCCCTGTCATGACAAACACGCCCGCCAGCATCACTAAGAAAATATAGCCCAACACTTTTTTCATTTCCTTCATCCCCCTATATTTAGATGTTAATTTTGAAGTTATATATTTTGTGGCTGATACCCAAAAATACTGTAGTAATATATGTAAAAGTCCTTTAAAGGAACTGAGTATTAGAAAAAAATACGTGCTTCGTCTTCACATAACAATAGACAACAATCCATTACGTATTATTATTCATAAACTTACTTTTATGAAGTTAGTATATAATAATAATATAATTTCATCAAGTAATTTTTCCTGAAATGATGTATAATACATACAAAAGGTATGTTACAGTATATTTTGTAGTGACCTTTCATCGCACTTCTGAATCACCCTTTATCTTTATTTTTTTATGGAAAGCTTATATTTTGTAGAGCGGCAGAACGTTTTGTCCTTTTATATAGTGTTACCTGGCATATCTGTTATGAATCGAGGTGAAACACGTTGAAGCTGAGAAAAGTTAAATCCCCCAGTCCCTGCATGATTACACAGGCGATGGATATCATCGGGAAAAAGTGGGTGCTCCTGATCATGTACCAGCTGCTGTCTGGACCAAAACGGTTCACAGAGCTGGAGGCCGAGATGGCCATTAGCGGGCGTCTGTTATCCGAGCGTCTGAAAGAGATGGAAATGGAAGGCATTGTTACACGGCACATGTATCCCGAGATTCCTCCCCGTGTGGAATATGAGCTCACGCCTAAAGGCAGAGCCATTGAACCCGTCATCAATCAAATCTACAACTGGTCCTCGGATTGGTTAAAAGAACAGTCTCAATCGAAATAACGTGGTTACGAAGGAGAAGTCCCCCCTCCTAATGCAACGACGCCTTTGGACACAATTTGCGAACAGCATAAATACGCCTGCAACCAGAACCACAGAGATAAGGGTTCTGCTTGCAGGCGTATTGAAGTTTCAGCTTGCTGTGAAAGCTCTGTCGAAGCTTTTGTTGAAATTTTAAAGCATCAGTTGAAGCTTCGATCTGCACGTAAGCTCGCGCCTCTGAATGCTGTATGGCAGGTCATACTCCTAACGAGCAGCTTGCGTTGAAGGCCGGAGCTGTACAGGCAATCCTGACTCTACCGATGCTTGTGCTGCCGTTGTGATCTCTTGTGTGCGGCAGGCATCCGCGTAATCAGACAAAATGCGGGAACGGTCACCCGTGCGCAGAGCATGAATAAATGCCTCATTCTCCCGTTCATATGGGTTATGCCCCGCTGCAATCTCAAGTCCTGCCATCGGATGCGAAGCTGCACCCGGCACAAGCAAGCGCTCCGGGGTCCAATCCCATACACCTGTATCTGTGTAAAATTGAAGTCCCGCACCGCCTTCACCGTCAGGCAGCAGGCATGTATTCGCAATGCTTGCAATGGCACCGCTCTGCAGCTTCAGCGTTACATTGGCCACATCATCCACGGTTACATGCTCATGCTTCTCATGCATGCTGCGCTGCGCTGCAACAGCATAAACCTCTGTCACTTCGCCTGCACAGAAGCGAAGCAGATCGACGATATGTGTTGTCTGTTCCACAAACTGTCCTCCCGAGCCCTCCTGCCGACGCCACCAGTTCACCCCGGGCATTCCGCCCATCCAGCGTCCCAGCGCCATGCCAACCTTCTGCTCCTGCATCGCATGTTTCATGACCTGAGCAGCCTCCTGATAACGGAAATGATATCCGACGGAGGTTAACAGTGAAGACTGCTGTATCTGCTCCAGTATGCGAAGCGGTATGTCCATTCCGGTACTCAGCGGTTTCTCCACCAGAAAAGGTATTCCACGTTTAATCAGTTCATCTTCAATAGACCCGTGAGACATCGGAGGTACACAGATGTATACGGCATCCAGCTTCTCTCCGTCCAGCATATGCTCCAGCTGATCATATCCGACAGCATCATATACGGAAGCCATCGCTTCCGCCTTTTCAAGCGTTGTGCCGCATACACTTGCGACACGAACCCCCTCCATACGAGTAACAATATCTGCATGTACTTTACTGAACCAACCTGTGCCTATGATACCAATCTGTAGTGTCATGGATGTAATCCCCTCTCTGTGTTACACGCCTACATGTTCCATTCGACCCAGATTTACAAAATCCTGCCCGCCTTAGCTCTTTCCGGATGCTTCCAGCAACAGTTGATCCAGCTGCTGCATGTAAGTTGCCGTCTGCTGCTCGGACCAGCCAAGCTGCTCTGCCATATAAGCACTGACTGCTGATTTGTAACGACGAACCTCATCAATGCGGAAAAATAAATCTGCTGTTCTGCGCACCCAGAAGTCTGCTGGCGTTGCCGCCATCTCTTCCTCCATTGCATAACGAAGCATCAGCAGCAGGTCTTGCGGCATGCCATGAAGCTCAGCCTTGGTCCGTGGTTCAGGCATGCGCTCATACAGCGCATCCACATTAGAGCCGTAAGTGCGAGCAAGGCGCTCCGCCACCTGGCGATCCAATCCCAGCGCGACACCGTCCTTGATTTTGCGCTCGGTATACGATAGGTATCCGGCCGAGCCGCCAACGTCCCCACCTGAGATGGGCATCTTTTTAGTGACACACGGGCCAATGCTGTCCCCGTATTCCTGCTGCAGCTGACGTGCAACCAGGTCAACCACCATCTCGGCCATTTTGCGATACCCCGTCAGCTTACCGCCAGCAATCGTAATGAGACCTGAATCCGATACCCAGATTTCATCCTTACGCGAAATCTCGGAAGGGCCCTTGCCCTCTTCATGAATAAGCGGACGCACACCTGCCCAGCCGGATTCCACGTCCTGTGTACGGATCTGGACATCCGGGAACATGCCATTCACCGCATCAATGACATAATCACGATCCGCTTCAGAGATTAACGGATGCGCCGGATCTTCACGGTACACTGTATCTGTTGTCCCTACATAGGTTTTGCCATCTCTCGGCACAGCAAAGACCATACGTCCATCCGGAGTATCAAAATAAACGGCCTGCCGCAGCGGAAAGCGCGAACTATCAAATACCAGATGAATGCCTTTGGTCATCTGTAGCGTTTTACCTTGGCGCGAGCCATCCACTTCACGCAGGGTATCCACCCAAGGCCCCGAAGCATTAATCACTTTTCTTGCCCGAAGTGTGTAGCTGCTTCCATTCAGTTGATCGACTGCCTGAATACCTGTAGTGATCCCATCTTCCTTCAGGAAGCCGGATGCCTTCACATAGTTGACCGCCAGTGCTCCGCGCCGAACCGCTTCCTTCATGACCTCAATGGTAAGTCTCGCATCATCTGTTCGGTACTCCACATAACGCCCGCCTCCCAGCAGCCCCTGTTTCCGCAGCAAAGGCTCAGCAGCCGCAGCCGCACTGGCGTTTAACATCTGTCTCCGTTCACTGCGCTTCACTCCAGCAAGAGTGTCATACACCATCAAACCGATGGATGTGCTGAAACGACCAAATGTCCCGTCCGTGTAGATAGGCAGCAGCATCGGCTCAGGTGTCGTGACGTGTGGGCCATTTTCATAGACCACCTCCCGCTCCCGTCCTACCTCGGCGACCATCTTTACTTCAAACTGCTTCAAGTACCGCAAGCCGCCGTGAACCAGCTTGGTCGATCGGCTCGAGGTGCCTGCGGCAAAATCCTGCATTTCTACCAGTGCCGTCTTCAGTCCACGAGACACAGCGTCCAGTGCAATGCCTGCTCCCGTAATGCCGCCTCCGATAATCAAAACGTCAAATTGTGCATTCGACATCTGCTCCATCACTGCTGTTCGCTGTGCTGCCGAGAATGTGATCGTCATATCAAGCCCCTCCATTTTTTACCTTATTCCCTCTAAAAAACAACAAAAAAAAGGACCACGTCATTCGTTCAGCAATTGCTGAACGCACGTGGTCCCTCCCGATCTCCAGACATCATTTTTTAACTTGTAACATAATCCTATCACAGATTTTCGGCGGCGTGAAGGCCTGATTTGACACATTATTCAAAAAAATTTCAAAATGTTTTTGTAGCACTAGGATGTATTTTCAAAGCATCCCACTAAACTTTCATTTTTCCTTATTGTGGGTAAATCCTTATTACGTTTCAGGAATATAATCCCTGTAAATCATGCATGTTTTTCCACCAATAAATATCATTAATAACATATCCTTAACGAAAAAGTATAAATGACCATTTGTTTGCAGGCGATAAAATATTGTCCGCCGTCTCCTCGTTTCCATCTGTGTATTCGACTTTATTTGAAGGCCATCGCAGCCTTCACTGCGCGCTGCCAGCCTGAATACAATTGCTCTCGTTCATGATCCGCCATCGCCGCTTCAAATACACGCTCCGTATGATCATGGTTGTTCAACTCAGCTGCCCCGGACCAGAATCCGACGGCCAGCCCTGCCAGATACGCCGCCCCAAGTGCTGTCGTTTCGTTCACCGATGGACGCTCCACCGGGATGCCAAGAATGTCGCTTTGGAACTGCATAAGAAAATCGTTTGCTGCCGCACCACCGTCTACCCGTAAAGTCTGAACCGGATAGCCCGAATCCGTCACCATCGCTCCCAGTACATCCTTGGTCTGATAAGCCAGCGCCTCCAGTGCTGCTCGGATAAAATGCTCCTTTGTAGTGCCGCGGGTAAGACCAAACACCGCTCCCTTCACATCGCTGTCCCAATACGGACTTCCGAGCCCGACAAAGGCAGGCACCATATAAACTCCATCCGTCGAGGGCACACGCTTGGCATAATCCTCGCTATCTTTCGATGAACGAAGCATGCGAAGACCGTCCCGCAGCCACTGCAATGCCGAGCCCGCCACAAAGATGCTGCCCTCCAGTGCATAGTGGACCTTTCCGTCAACACCCCAAGCAATCGTTGTAATCAGTCCATGGTCGGATTGCACTGGCACCTCTCCCGTGTTCATGAGCATGAAGCATCCGGTGCCATATGTATTTTTCATACTGCCCTTGGTATAGCAGCGTTGACCGAAGAGCGCGGCCTGCTGATCCCCTGCGGCTCCCGCAATCGGAACCCGGTGACCGAAGAAGTGGTAATCTGTCGTATATGCGTAAACCTCGGAGGAGCCACGCACCTCTGGCAGCATCACCTTAGGAATATCCAAAATATTCAGCAATTCATCATCCCATTGCAGATCGTAAATGTTGTACATCAGGGTACGCGAGGCGTTGGATACGTCTGTAACATGCGTGCCGCCACTCAGCTTCCAGATCAGCCAGCTGTCAATTGTACCAAATAACAGTTCTCCCCTTTTGGCTCGATCACGAGCACCAGGGACATGATCCAGAATCCATTTTACTTTGGTGCCGGAAAAGTATGGATCAATCAGCAGACCTGTTTTCTGATGAAACAGGTTATCCAGCCCTTGCGTTTTCAACGCATCACAGATAGGGGCCGTCTGTCTGGACTGCCAAACCACCGCGTTATAAATCGGTCTGCCGGTTTGTTTATCCCAGACGACTGCGGTTTCCCGTTGATTCGTGATGCCGATGCCTGCGATCTGCGCTGGCTTGATGCCGCTCTCGGCCAGGCATGATGCCATGACCGCAAGAATAGAGCTCCAGATTTCGTTGGCGTTCTGCTCCACCCAGCCCGGCTTGGGAAAATACTGCGGGAACTCTTGCTGTGCAATATGTACAATCTCGCCGTTATGGTTAAAGAGAATGGCCCGAGAGCTTGTTGTGCCCTGATCGAGGGCCAGAATAAATTTTTCCATACGGATTATACCTCCTGTAGATACAATTAGGATGTAAGCGATTTCTTAAAATGCTTGATCACATCATCATTGGATGTAGTTACTGCTGCTGCTCCAACCCCAAGCGCAAGCTCGACCTCTTCAGGTGTACGAATCAAGCCGCCTGCAATAATCGGAATACCCGTTCGCTCAGACACCTCCGTGATAATATGCGGAATGACTCCGGGTAATACCTCGATGAAGTCAGGCTGCGTTTTGGCAAGCAGCTGGTAGCTTTTTTCAAGCGCATGCGTGTCCAGCAGAAATACCCGTTGAATGGCCGTAATGCCTTTTTGCTTTGCTTTCTGGATGATGCTGGCCCGTGTAGAGATCAATCCTGCAGGACGAATGTGCTGACACAGATATTCTGCTGCATACTCATCATTCTTCAGTCCCTGCACCAGATCAGCATGCAACAAAATGTTTTTCCCATGCCGCCGCGCACGCTCCATCATGCTCTGAAGCTGTGCTATGTGAGTCTCTAACATGACCCCGTAAGTATAAGGGCCCTCGATGATCGCTTCAAACTGCTTCATGCTCTTCGCAGCTGGCAAAATACGCTGTCCCTCAAATACCACCATCGTTCCTCCTGCATTTTTCAGATGCTTATATTGTATAATCCGTCACACATCAACGGCAAGCCATTTGGAACACAAATCGGCAAGTCAGCACATACACGGATGAACCGAGTCACCAATACCCGAGCTCTATCTGCATGAAACGAGTGGTGCGGACCTTCCATCAGGCATCAGGCCACATCTGATCCACACAAAAAGGCCGCTACCCGCGTCTTTTCATATGAAAAGTGCAGTAGCAGCCCGCTTATGTGAGGCCTGAGGCCCCTTATTTCGCTTCATTAAGGTTCGTTGACTACATCACGCCTGCGCATGTGGAAGGCGCGTCTCTGCTTCCGCCAACCCCTCGCTATCTGCCAGATGGCCGGAACGACTCACTTTGGTTTGCAAATATTTCTCATTGTACGCAGAGCGATCCCCCCACAGTGGAACACGTCCACCGACATTCAGTCCCGCTTCCTGCAAAGCAGCCAGTTTACGGGGGTTGTTTGTGATCAGTGTCACCGGAGCCGAGCGAAGCGCACGCAGGACAGCAATTGCATCGTCATAATTACGGGCATCATCTGTGAAGCCAAGCTGCAGGTTCGCATCTACCGTATCCAGACCTTCCTCTTGCAAAATGTAAGCCATCGCTTTGCTGAACAAGCCAATGCCACGTCCTTCATGATTCGCAAGATAGAACAGTGCACCTGCACCGTGCGCCGCAATCATCTTCATAGACTGCTCCAGCTGGAAGCCGCAATCACAGCGCTTGCTGCCAAAAATATCACCCGTGTGACAGATGCTGTGCATCCGAATGAGCGCATCCTGCGCTTCAGCGAAATTACCATACACGAGCACACTCGATTGCTGGCGCTCTGCCAGCTCGGCATCTGCCAGAGAAGCGATCAGCTCGCCGCTCTCCATCGCTTTATCCGATTTCAGCCAGCTGTACCACTGGAATGTGCGCGTCTCTCCATCCAGGTTAACCGGAAGTTTAATCGGTCCCACCAGATATATAAATTCTTTTCCACTCGGAAAAGTCTGAATTTTAGGGGCAAGCAATTGAATAATATGTGAATTGATCATCGTTCGTTCCTCCTGTTAAGCAAGTTCGTCTCATAATATAATACATTCGCAGCCAATTTTATTTTGGATCACTGTTACAGCACACTCAGCTACAGCCCTTCTCAAAGCAAACCTTGTATGCCACCTTTTGCACAGCATGTGGACATATCTATATTTTTCTCACCATCATTAGTTACTTAATGTAAGTTAGTTTAGAATAAAAATTATAATGTGTCAAGTAACTTTTATTTTTTTAGTAACTAATAAAATTATGTTACGCAATGGACACAATTTCGTGTTTCATTACAGGAATATTGGGTATAAGTTTAGACGCTATTCATACACTATTTGTGTAGTCCAGACAGGGATTTATGCAATGCACATGATCCGCCGGAGAAGAATCCGCTAGTCAGCCATTATGACGGTCTATGTTACGCTGACCAGCGGATGTATGCATTTGGAACGACCTGCTGGATGCTGGATGCCAGGCGAGTCTGCTAACGATCACCAGAAACCTTATTTAACGGTTTTGACACGACTATAAAATCTAACGATCACCAGAGGTCTTATCGGTGACTTATCAGCCTAAATGCATCACAAGAGCAGGTTTTTCAGGTGAATAACGTCTCTGGAGATCGTTAAAATCCGGGAGCCTGCTTTTTTCACTGAATAAGGTCACTGGGGATCGTTAGAGTTTGGATCACATCTGGCGCTGGCGCAATCTCTGCACGACTCTGCAATTCGCCAACTTATGCGGCTTTGCCCGTTGAGGTTACACCTCCGCAGGTAGTTCAGGTCGGCGAGCATCGGTGGTGAATAACGCAATTGCGTGCGGCAGCAATCTCTGCGGGACGGTAATGCACAGTATAAGAGGAACACAGAGCGGCGGTAGTCCCTGCACGACCGGAGAGCACTTGGCAAAACAATCTCCGGCACAAAAGTAACTGCCAGCATAACAGCAACGCACAGCACGGCGGTAATTACCCGTGCTGCGGTCAGTTCCTTGGCGCAGTGCGGGTTCGGCACGACGCTGCATGTCGCTCTATAATGAAGGCCCTTCCCATCGCTGAGATGGGAAGGGCCTTTTTCATTGAGGATTTTTTTCACACAACCCGTTTAATGTGTCTCTATCACTCGTTTTTATATTTGCTAAATGCGTTCTCGTCTGCCTGTACGTTCTCCAGATACACGATCTGTCCTGCCTCATTCACACGCGCAATATCAATACCCGTCCTCGCATATACCGTGCCATCCGCCGCTTGTCCGCATACCGCCCAGTTCGTCTGATAGCTGCCGTCCGGCTGGAGCACCCAGGCATCCCACATATGCTTGATATCCTGGTTGTATTCATAGAAAGCTTTCATAAATCCCTCGAATCCTGTACGGCTGCTGCCGTTTAATACAATCTCGGCATCCGGCGTAAACAGGGACAACAAGTCCTGCATTGCACGCTTGTCGGTGCGTGAAGCATCGAATAAACGGAAATAGTTGTTTAACATCGTAATTGGCGCTGCTTCTAACGTTGTATCGGTGGTGCTCCGAACGTTGATGCTATGGCGTGGTCCTGCTGTTGCTGTATTTGTCATGGTACTGCCTCCTGTCAATTTCATGCTGTCTGTCTTGTAATGGCACATCTCATCTTGTAAAAGCGGATTGTATTTAAGTTTGAATATTTTCGAACTAAATATCATGAAGAGAACTGTATCACATCTGCACAGCAAATCGCAATACACATTTCGATTTTTTTCGAACATTGAAAGATGCTGCTTAATATGCTACCGTCTTTATTATGAGAACTTTAACAATACCTACTACTTCGGAGATGAGTCTGACCAAGGTCTGCAATGCACTGGGTGACCCGATACGTATGAAGATTGTACATTGTCTGGCGAGCTCGGGTGAGAAGAACTGCTCGGCCTTTGAAGTCGATCACATCTCCAAATCAACGCTGTCCCATCACATCAAACTGCTGCGTGAAGCTGGCCTTATCCAGCCGCGCATCGAAGGTAAGCATCATTTTTATTCACTCAGAAAGGATGAACTCAACCTACGTTTCCCAGGTCTGGTCAAGATGATTCTGCAAACAGGAGGTTTGCACTAATGGACAAAAAAGCAGTCCACATTCTAATGAGCACCTTCTGGGGAAGTGGCGGCTGGAAATCAGCATATAGCCCCTTCTGTGGCGAGGAATTTGAATATGCCAAAAGGAAGGGCGTTATGTTCGACCCGATCAGCATCACTCATGACGAGATTGTACAGCGCCTGCACAGCATGCATCAGCAGCCTGCGCTCAAGCAACAAGCGGTTACCGCGTTTCTCTATAGTCTGTCCACCAAAAAAGTCCATCTTCGCAGCGCATTGAGCAGCTGGGCTTTGACTAGAAATATGCCATTACATACCTTCGGTGAACGTCCAGCCTTGCATGCCAACACAAGCGCCTGCGGAGACTGCAACTTTCTCCGTCTACAATCAGATGAGAATTATGTGAATACAGACTTGAATGTGCTCAATTTTGAACGCTTTAAATGGGGCGGCGTACGTCACGGCTGGCTGCTCTACTGCCTGATGGATCTCGAATTACTGCTTCAGGAGCGTGGCGATAACACTTCTCCCTTCGAAGTGACTGCGGAAGACCAAGCAATACTTGCAAAGCTGCTGGGAGCCTCACAGAGCGGAGATCCGAATGACAGCGCCCGTTCTCTGGAGAAAAAGTGGAAGGAAGTCCTGCCCTCCAGCAAGCAGGAGCGCGATGCCCTGCTGGAAATCTGGGCTGCCGCCGGCATTCTGGTTCCCGGAGATACGCCGAGGAAGCGCAAAGGCGGTTCGAACGACTTTGTTTTTGCGGCAACCTGGCAAGGGGATGATGGCTATCATACCGAGAATGTGCTTGAATATTTTGGCCCCTATCTGCCTCAAACGAATCACTAAATTTCGACTGGAGCCTAAACCTCGGCGTTTTGGTTACAATACTGACATCGACAGCATTCGGGGTAAACTCGTATAATAAGAGGAAATGGGATGATGGGAGTGAACCAAGCGAGTTTATGATATACATACTGGCTTTCATATTGTCTTTTGCTGTCGTGGTTCTGCTGATTCCGCCACTGGGCCGACTGGCGCACAAACTGGATTTTGTGGACAAGCCCCGGGAAGATGTGGAGCGTAAGCTGCACAGGCAACCGATACCACTGACGGCGAGCTACGCGATATTTACCGGATTTTTCCTGACATACATTGCTCTGACGAAAGAACTCACGTGGGAAACTGCTGCACTGGTTGCAGGTGGTATGCTTCTCCTGACGATTGGCACGATTGATGACTGGTACAAAACCAAAGGCAAGGATTTTCCCGCTCTGCCTAAAATGATTATTCAGGTCTCGGCTGCGGTGCTCGTATTTGCTTCCGGCATTGCGTTTACCGGATTCGTGAACCCATTCAATGCAGAATATGTGCTGCTTCCGATCTGGCTGCAATTCATTCTGACGATTCTGTGGATTTTCGGTGTAACAACCGTCATTAACTTCTCCGATGGCATGGATGGACTGGCAGGCGGCCTATCCGCAATCTCGGCCATTACGCTGTTTATTGTAGCGATCACGAAGGGACAGAGTGATTCCGCACTTATGTCCATCACGCTGGTTGGGGTAACGCTCGGCTATCTGAAATACAACAAGGCTCCAGCCAAAGTGTTTATGGGGGATGCAGGCGCTACGTTCCTTGGCTTTATTCTGGCCGTTATTGCACTTGATGGTGCATTCAAACAAGCGACGATGCTCTCTATCTTCATCCCGATTCTGGCGCTGGGCGTACCGATCTTCGATAATATTTTCGTAGTGATCAAACGTTTCCTGCAAGGCAAAGCGATTTACCAAGCCGATGCAAGCCAGGCTCACTATCGTCTGCTACGTGCCGGTCTAAACCACAAGCAGGTCGTAGCCGTGCTCTATCTGGTCAGCACTTGTCTGTGTCTGTCCTCGATTATTTTATTGTTAGTGGATATGTAAAAAATTAGCTTGTTCTAACAAGCCGTAAATATTAGCTATGTATGAATCGAATAGTAATACCAAAAGCCACCCTTCAAGTCTGATGAGGGTGGCTTTCTTATTACAATGCTTTTGAATCGGAATCCGTATTCTTTCTCACTATTAGCGAAAACCTATGATTTCACTGCACCTGCCATTGCCCCGCCAACAATAAACCGTTGCAGCGCAACGTATAGCACCACTAGCGGCAGTGTGACAATAAGGATACCACACGCCAGCAGCGGCCAGTTATTCATGTACTGCCCATAGAACGTGAACAGTCCCTTGGTCACCGGCTGGTAATTCGGATCAGACAGATAAATGGTTGGCCCGATAATATCATTCCATACCCCAATCGCTGTTAGAATGATGCCTGTCGCCAGAATGGGCTTCATCAGCGGAACAAGGATCGTGAACAAATACCGGGTGTATCCGCATCCGTCCATGGCTGCCGCCTCATCCAGCTCGCGTGAGACCGACTTGATATAACCGACAAACATCAGAAATGCAATGCCCGTGCCCGTCGTTTTCAGCAAAATGTAGCCCGTCTGGGTATTATACAGACCCAGTTGATTAATCAAAGAGAACTGCGGAATCAGCGGATTCGGCAAATACATCGAGATCAGAAAGAAAATATAGATCAGCGTACTGAACTTCACATATCTGCGCGCAAGTGGAAATGCAGCAAACACGGATAAAATCAACGTCAGCAATGTAGACATGCCTGTATAAAGCACACTATTCCACATGTATTGCGAGAAGCTGCCCTTGGTCCACGCTTCAGCAAAGTTCTCCAGCCGAATGCCCTCCGTAAGTGCTACGGGATTCAGCAAATACTCTGTTTGTGTTTTCATCGACACATTAAACAGGTAGAACAGAGGGAAGACGTATAACGCAAGCATCAGCAGCACAATGATGTAGCTGATCGTTCTGGACGTACTACTCTGCTTCATTATACCTCCACCTCCCTTCTACGAAGATAGAATAAAGCAACCATAGAGATGGTAAACACAAACAGGAATTGAATCATGGCTACCGCAGAAGCCAGACCGTAATCGGCTGTGCCGCTGCCAAACGCCGTTGCATACACGTCAAACGCCAGCGTTGTTGTATTAAACTTACCGCCTGTGAGCACGTAGATAATGTCAAAGGTCTGCAACGCACCAATGATGGACAACAGCATATTCACAGTAAAAGAAGGCGCAATCATCGGGAATGTAATGTTCGTAAACGCCTTCCACCCCGATGCACCGTCCATATAGGCCGCCTCGTACAGATCATTCGGAATTGTTTGCAGTCCCGCAAGAAAGATCGTCATGGAGTAGCCCATGTACATCCAGATCTGTACGAAAATAATCAGCTCAAAGGCAATGTTGTAATCTCCGAAGAAATTGGAGCTGGTGCCAAAGAAGTTCAGAATCGACTGCGCTGGCCCGCCGAGCGGATTCGCTACAAGCTGCCAGATCAGTCCAGACACCGTCACACCCAGCACAACGGGCAAAAAGAATACCGCACGATACAGCTTGTCGCCCCGAAGCTTTTTGTTAATCAGAATCGCCATAAACAGACCTATTGCATTCTGGATGATGACTACAGCAAACGCAAAATACAAGGATCGTCCTATCGCATCCAGACGGTCTCCCGCATTAGAGGCGCCAAAGAAGGTTTTATAATTTTCCAAGCCGATAAAGCTCCACGTCTGCCCCCGCACACCCGTCGCATCCGTAAATGAAAACAGCACCGTGACGAGAGACGGACCAAAGCCAAACACGACATAAAGCAGCAGCGGAATGCTCAGATACAGATAAGGAATCAGCCGTGCCTTCCCTTTTCCAAACGGGTACATCTTCCTCACACCTTTCATCGGGTAAAACTAACCAAGGAGGTTACAAAAAGAGAAAACAAAAACGGAATAACAGCTTGGGTTAGTTTGGCCTGAAGGCTCTAACCCCAAGCGCTATTCCGATGAGTGTGTTATTTCGAAGCAGCTGCATCCCAGTCTGCCTGAGATTTGCTTGCAAGCTCCTCAGGTGTAGCAATGGGTCCAGCTGGTTTGAGCATCTCTGCGTGTACACTGGATTCGGCAATGTACTGGCCTACGTTCTGACGATTGATAAACAACTGATCCCAGGAAAGCTTAAAGTTCTCCAGGTAGGGTTGGATTTCTTTAATAAATTCGCTCGTAATCTGCACATCTGGCTGTGTTGGAAGGAATCCCGCTGCGTTAACGAAATCAGTATAATTCTCTTTCTCCGACAGCATTTCAAGCCACTTTATGGCATATTCCTTGTTCGGCGATTTGTCTACGACCATCCAGGTCATATCGTATTTACCAGCCAAGTCCTTGTTCTTCGCCGCATCATCGCTACCCGGAATCGGGAAATAACCAAACTTGAGGTCCGGGTTAGCCGCCTGAATCGTCGTTGCATCCCACGTGCCGTCAGCGATCATCGCCACCTTGCCTGTCGCAAACAGACTTGGCAGTGTACCATAGTCGATACCCATAAAACCAGGCATGGCGCTGTTCATCAACGTTTGAGCCTTCTGCAATACTTCGATCTGCACCGGATCAGTCAGCTTGGTTTGACCCGTCCACAGACCTTTGATGTAGCTCAGTTGATCGTCATGAATGGAGGCTTGAAGCCCCTGCACTGCAAGACCAATCGGCCACACATCTTTGCCTGCAAAGCCCAGCGCTTCTACGCCGTTATCTTTGAACACCTTGATAACGTTTTGAAGCTCATCCCAGGTTGTCGGTACTGCCAGATTGTATTTGGCAAAAAGGTCCTTATTGTAGAAGAGTCCGGTAAAGGCCACTTTACCCATGTTGACACCGTACACCTTGTCGTTGTACGTCATCGCATTTTGCACATCAACCTCATTATAATTTTGGATCAAATTCTGACCCGACAGATCACTAATCAATCCTGCATCAATCCACTGCTTCCACATCGGATCAGCCGCACCCTTGGACCAGTCTTGCGGAGCACCCACAAAGCTGGACTTCAGCGGAATAATATCCACATCACCTGTGCTGCCGGCATTCATCCGCGTCTGCATCAGCTGATCATACGTAGCATCAGCCGGAACCGTCGTATACTCCACCTTCACATCGGGATATTTCTCTTCGAATTTGGCATTAAACTGTTTGATGTAATTGTTGATATTTTCTTGCTGCCAGTGAATGATCTTTAACGTCACCTTTTTGCCGCTATCTGTAGACGCCTTCCCATCCGAATCCGTAGAATTGCTGTTACATGCTGCAAGCACAAACAATAAAACGGTTACAAGTGTGAGCCATAACAATTTTCTTTTCATATCACTTTCCCCCAGCCATTCAAGAGTGATTTACGCATTCGTAAACTCAGTAATATTGAAATTTACGAAATCAGTTTCGTTAAATACACCCTCATTATGACTTCGCCAGATAAATTTGTAAATACTTTATTTACTTTTTTTCAATATATTAGTCGTAAACCTTGTTATATCAGAGGTTTTAAGACTTGAACGTGAGAGTTCACGAAACCCATTCTACGAAACACACAAATACTCATACAAAATCAGTGTGCATTCACCTCTCTTTCTCCTCTGAAAAAAGGGTTGGATATCTGAACAGAAGCTATAAATCCACTAAAATACCACTATACTTTCGCAGTTTTCAGATTTGTACGTATAAAATATATACGCACATAGCACATTCCCCCTCCATGAACCCTTTACTTTATTGACTCTCTGGTGGTTGTGACATAGAATGTTGGCAAGAATGCATAAAGAGACACAGCCACAATCTACGAAACTAGTTTAGAATTTGAGGGATGCATATGAATATCAAAACGATAGCTCGTTTAGCCGGCGTGTCTGTTGCAACGGTGTCCAAAATTATTAACAACTACCCCGATATTGGCGATGAGACGCGCCAGCGTGTGCTCAAAATTATGGAGGAAACTGGCTACCGCCCCTCCTCTTCCGCCAAAACACTTGCCACCAAGAAATCTCATCTGGTGGGTGTTGTGTTTGCCGGAAAACTGAATGTGGATTTCAGTCACCCGTTCTTTGTAGAGGTCATCAATGCCTTCAAAAAACAGATCGGGCTGTTAGGATACGATCTGCTCTTCTTTTCCAATGAGAAGTTTCTCGAGCAGGGGGAGGACTATCTGGCGAGGTCCAAATATTTTCAAGTGGATGGCTGCATTATTATTGCCGGGGATGAGGTAGAGAGCAGTGTATCTGACCTTGATGCCAGCCCTATTCCATGTATCGGGATTGATATCGAGCTGACCGGACAGAACTCCTGTTACATCATGTCTGATAACGAAAAAATATCGACCAAAGTGGTGGAGCAGTTCTATATGAACGGATATCGCGATCTCGGATTTATCGGACTCCAGCGCGCCTCCATTGTGATGCAGCAGCGGGAAAACGCATTTAAACAAGCACTAAAGCAGTTTAGTCTCGAAGAACGGCCCGAATGGCTTGTGTACAGTAAGGACTACGCTGCTACGGATGGTTACGAGGCTGCCAAACAGCTGTTAACGGCCGATGTATTGCCTCGTGCTGTTTTCGCCGCAACGGACTTGCTCGCATTCGGAGCTATACGTGCCTTTAAAGAGGCTGGGCTACGTGTGCCCGAGGACATCGCCGTAGCTGGATGCGACGACATTGAAGCCTGCCGTTACAGTGATCCGCCGCTAACCACCGTAAAACAGGACACAGACAAAATCGGGCGCCTGGCTGCCATGATCCTGTTTGATCTGATGAACAAACAGATGGACAATCGCTGCATCAAAGTGGAGCCAGAGCTTGTAATTCGACGTTCCTGCGGCACCTTGCCCACAGGTTAACAAATGTTCGTAAGCAGGAGCAGCTTGAGACTGTCTTGCGGAATAAATCGATGGTTATCCAGCTTAGCGAACACTGGTGCTTGAATGCCAGAGCACGAGCAACGTTCTAGTCGAATTGCTCACATGTAAGGTTGAGTAAATTAGGCATTACCTCTGATGGACGTTGGGAACGTTGACTTGCCATTGCCATTGTCATTGTCATTGTCAAAAGGATGCCAGAGTGTCTGGTGAGATTGGTGGTGGATACGGCGTACGTTGATAGTACATTTGATGCTGGCTTGCCTCTGTATTGGTCAGTCCCTGACCCTTGCCTATCCAGCAATACATTCGCGCTTGCATCCCACTCTTTGGTACTTGGCCGATGTCCCCATTGATGCTCGATGTTCACTGTTGGTTGTCAGTCGATACGGCGGGGACACTGTGCTTTAACGATCTCCAGAAGCCCTATTTGCCGGATTTGAGCTGTTTAGTATTTCTAACGATCCCCAGGAGCGCTATTCCATCCGAAATGAGGCATTTCAGGCTATTTTCGAGCGAAAACGAGTAAATAGCGTTTCTCAGGATCGTTAGAATTTGAAAAGGGCTGGAATGTGCCGAATAGCGTCATCTGAGATCGTTAGCCGAAATTGAGCCAAGTACACCCCAAAGTAGTGTGCCTGGCTCAGTCATTCCAGCTGTTTGATGTATTGGCGCTTCATTGGCGCATACCAAAAAGACGAAGCAGGGCTGTGCCTGCTTCGTCTTTTGCCTATTACTTGGAAGCCGCAGGTGGCAGCGGTGTCTCATGCTGGCGATCCAACCAACCTGGCCGGTCCAGCTCAATGAGCTGGCGGTATCGCTCTTCCCGAGACAGCAGCTGTTCGTGAGAACCCTGCATGACAATCTTTCCATTTTCCACAAATACAATCTCGTCCATCTTCTCTGCACCAATCAGGTGATGGGTAACCCAGATTAACGTTTTGCCTTGCAGGCTATCCAGCATGGTGCGCATCAGTTCGCGTTCGGTCACAGGGTCAAGCCCCACGGTCGGTTCATCAAAAATAACAACAGGTGTCTTCCGAAGCAGCACACGTGCCAGCGCGATCCGCTGACGCTCTCCGCCGGAGAAGCGCAGTCCTGTCTCCAGCATCGGGGTATGGTATCCCTGCGGCAACGATTCGATCAAACTAGCCAGGCCTACCTGTGCAGCTGCCTGTCGAATCTCCTCATCTGTTGCATCCGGACGGCCGATCCGCAGATTGTTCGCAACAGTAGTGTCGAAGAGATGCGGACTCTGATTCAGCACCGCTACAACCTCGGTTACGCTCTCGCCCAGCATCTCTACAGGCAGATCATTAATCAATACCCGGCCGGAGGAAGGAGACAACGCACCCTGAATCAGCTTCAACAGCGTTGATTTGCCACCACCACTGCGACCAAGGATTGCCAGCCGTTTGCCCTGTGGCAGACACAGGGAGATGTCCTGAAGCGCGTATTCCCCTTCGGAGTCATACCGATAACTCACCTGCTCCAGCGCAATATCCGCACGAAGCTTGGGCGGAATTCGCAGACGAATTCGTCCATCTGCCTCAGGAATGCTGTCCTTCTCATACTCCCCAATCGAAATGGACTGCCGCTCGCTATCCCTTTCACGATCCTTGCTTCGATCTTGGCTTCTATTGTTGTCTATACGTTTGCTTCTATGGTCTCTCTCTTTACGACTAAACGCATCCGTTCCTGGTTGTGTTCCCTCTTGTCCTTCCAACCTGTTTAACCGCTCCAATGATTCACGGTAATCCGGCACATGCCCAAGCGCGTCGCCTACAGGCAGCAGAGATTCCGTTAACGGAAACAACACCAGCACGAAGGCAGCAATCATAACCGCAGGCAGTTGGGCAACAGATGCCGCTTGCCCTGCCCACAAGGTCACCGAAACCACCATCAGCCCAATGACACATTGTGCAATGAAATCGCGCCACCGGCTCCAGCGCCGCAATCTGCGGCGAAGCTGATCCGCTCGCTCCTCATCCTCTTCCTGCCATTGTACAAATGCCGCCGCTCTACCACTGGCGATCCAGTCCCCAAGCCCAAGCACACCGTCAGTGAGACGTGTGTAAAGCTTGCTGTTTTCTCTTTTGAGCTGCACACGCCATCTCCAGGTTAATCTCAGGGATATTGCAGGCAGTATCACTGCAATAAATAACATATACAGCGCCATCCATACGGCAAACATCGGATCAACACTGCCAAAAGCAAGCACAGCCACACCATAGATTATAAGTGCCGTCACCGCCGGAAATACAGTCCGCAGATAAATATCCTGCAAACGCTCCACGTCATCGGCAAGTGCCCCAAGCACATCACCGGTCTGCATGCGCGAGCGCAAGAACAGGGCCTGCGGCTCCAAAATGCGGTACAGCTTCACCCGCTGATCTGCAAGCACACGCAGGACAGCATCATGCCCCGCGAGTCGTTCGACATAGCGGAACACTGCCCGAAAGATCCCGAAGGCACGTACACCTACAATCGGGACGTACACCATCAGTATGTTTTCGGGACGCAGCGCAGACTTCGAAATCAGATATCCAGAGGTGAACAGCAGCATCACCGCACAGAGCGCTGCACATGTGCCTAGTGCAATTGCACCAAGAAATCTCCAGCGGTACTGTGCTGCGTATGGAGCGATCCAGCTGCTTTTTGGTTGCTCATTCTGTTCTGTTCCCACCCTTGAATATCCGGATTTCATCTCATATCGCCTCCATCTGCGCCTGAATCATGTGATAATATACTCCTCGTCTTGCCAGCAGTTCCTGATGTGTTCCCATCTCCGCTACTGTGCCGCCCTCCATAACGATAATGCGATCCATATGTGGCATCCAGTGCAGACGATGTGTAGCCAGAAAGACAAGCTTGCCTTCAAACAGCGGCAGCATCGTCTGCTTCAGCTCATATTCGGTCTCCACATCCAGATGTGCTGTAGGCTCATCAAGCAGGAGAACACTGCGTTCACTCAGCAAAGCTCTTGCCAGTGCAACACGCTGCTCCTGACCGCCGCTGAGCTGTCTGCCTCCTGCACCAATCTCTTCATGCAAACCGTCCGGCAGCGATGACAACAGCTTTGTCAGCCCCGCCGCCTGAGCAGCCTGAGCGACCTCGGCATCGGATGCCTCCGGCACGTAAAAACGAATGTTATCGGCAATCGAGCCGCTGAAAATATAAGGATGCTGCGGAATTGCCGCCGTCTGGCTTCGCCAAGCTCTGAGCAGCTCCGGGGTAAGAGACTGACCATTAATCAGCACTTGCCCGGCTGTTGGAAGCTGGAAACCTGCAAGTACATCAATCAGCGTTGATTTTCCGGCTCCGCTGGCGCCAATAATCCCGATTTTGCCAAGCCCCGTCAGCTGAAATGTCACATCCCGAAGAGAATAAGGTCCTTCCGCTTCATGCTGAACCTGAATATCTGTCAGCGCAAATCGGCTACAATCTCCCCACGAAAACATGGGATCTGCTAAATCGACAGAATTCAAGGCATTCGGAGATTCAGCATTCGCACCACGATTGGAATAGGCGTCAGACAACCTCATCTCATGCTTATCCCGATTAAAAACAACGCGCAATCGCAAAGCAGCAGGAGTCGGTGTCGCTGGCGTGTCTGGTATGCTTGATGTATTTAGTCTATTGGAGATGTCTGATTTAGTATGACCTTCGAGCCCGTTTCCATGATTCACTACACCTGCATAGGCCTCCATCTCACGCTGCTCTGCAGCCTTGCCCCGTGCTATCACTTCATTGATCGCTTCCCCGGCTTCCTTGCCATCCAGTGTTGCATGATAATCCGCACCCAGCATACGCACAGGCAGGAAATATTCCGGCGCCAGAATCAACACCGTCAGGGCTGGACCAAGCAGCATATTTCCTTCCGTCAGACGAAGCCCTAGCCCGACAGCCACCGAGGCAACGGACAGCATGGTGAAAAAATCGAGCGCAAATGAGGATAAAAACGCCATGCGAAGAGTGGACATCGTTGCTTTGCGATACCGCTGGCTCACACGCATAATGGAGCCTTCGTGCGTTTTGCTTTGTCCCAGCGTCTTGAGTGTTTCCAGTCCACGCAGCGTATCTACAAAATGGTTCGCCAGCGCTTTGTAGGATTTGAACTGTCCGTCTATTTTGCGCTGGGTCGCGAGACCAATCAGAATCATAAACACAATCAGAATCGGCAGTGTCAGCATCAAAATCACACCAGACAGTGTATCCAGCTTGAACACGTATAGCAGAAGGATCACAGGTGTAAATCCCGTGCCAAGCATACGTGGTATAAACAGCTCCAGATACGTTTTGTACTGAGCAATCCCCTCACGCGCCAGCGTCACCAGATGTCCTGTACCCTCCGTTTTGGCATAACGCGGACCAAGCCGAAACCACTGCTCCGTCATCTGTCTGCGCAGGTCCGTTCCCGTTCTCTCCGCATAACGTGTAGTGACAAGCTGTAGCCAGAAGGAGAGGGCATAGCGGGCGGCAAAAGCAGCCAGAAACAGCATCAGGACAGTAACCTGCGACGAGACAGCAGCACCTTCAAACAATGCCGTAATGGCCTGTGCCAGCCATTTGGCCTGCATTATAATGGTCATCGCCTGCAGCAGCACCAGCACAGAGGCCAGCGCAAGTACCGGCCGGATGCCCGGCAGCTTCATCAGCCCGCGTCCCATGTCAGTACTCCAGGTGGTGCTGCTCGGTCAGACGTTTGCGGAAAATATAATAGCTCCAGATCTGATACCCAAGCACAAATGGCAGCAAAGTGCAGGCAACAATGGTCATTACTTTCAACGAATAAGAACCGGATGCCGCGTTATATACCGTCAGGTCAAATGCCGAACCAAGCGAGCTTACGATGACTCTCGGGAACAATCCGATAAATACCGATGCAAAGGCAATCGCAATCACTGCCCCTGTCATCCCGAAAGCCCAGCCTTCACGTTTCTGACGAATGAAGTACGCAGCAAGAGCAAACGCAACCGCGCCAAGCACCACCATGATCCAGAGCGCCCAGCCGCGAACGGTGAACACATCGGTCATTGCATAGGTCAATACCGCGTATAGAACCAGAACTACAGCCAGCGGCATCATCAACTTCTGCGCGAGATGCAGCGCCCGTTCTCTAAGCTCGCCCACCGTACGAAGGGAAGCAAATAACAGCCCGTGAACCAGGCACAGCAACGTTACACTCAAGCCGCCTACGACGCTGTATGGATTTACAATGTCCAGGAATCCGGCATGCATCTGCATCTGCCCGTCAATCGGCAGACCTTTCATCATGGTTGCAAACACAACTCCAAGCAGGAATGGCAGCAGCGCACTGGCTACCAGAATGATGATGTCCCATGTTTTGCGCCAGCGCTGCTGCTTCATTTTACTGCGGAACTCGAAGGCAACCCCGCGGCCGATGAGCAATAGCAGTACAACGACAAGCGGCAGATAGAATCCGCTGAACAGCGTTGCATACCAGTGCGGGAAAGCCGCAAACATTGCACCGCCCGCAGTCAGTAGCCAAACCTCATTTCCATCCCAGAACGGACCAATAGAGTTGATCAGCGTACGGCGTTCACGATCTGTTTTGGCAATCAGTCCGGTAGACATGCCCACCCCGAAGTCGAAACCTTCAAGAAAGAAAAATCCGATGAACAACACGGCAATCAGTACAAACCACAGCTCACTTAGTAACAACGGAATACCCCCCATCCATGCCAAACGGATCGGCCGACTCATCATGATCTTCCGACTTATCAACGGCATACGGTCCTGCTTTGATTTTGCGTACAAACAGATACACCATCACGGCCCCAAGAACGGTATATGCGGCTGTGAAAGCAATCGTGGAGAATAAAATCATACCTGCGGATACGTTAGGTGATACACCCGCATCGGTCGTCATATATCCAAATACTGTCCATGGTTGTCTGCCGACCTCGGTCATGATCCAGCCTGCTGTATTGGCTATAAACGGCAATGAAATGGCAAAGACCATCAAACGCATAAACCAGGGTTTTGCGACCTCCAGCTTTTTGCGCCAAGCCAGATACGTTCCATACATCGCCAGCAGAATCATCAATCCGCCCGCAGCGATCATGACACGGAAGCTCCAGAACGTCGTGCGTACAGGCGGGATGTAGTCTCCTGGTCCATACGTTTGCTGATACTCGGCGTTCAGCTCCTTCATGCCTTTAACGCTACCTGAGAATTTGCTGTAGGACAGGTAACTGAGCAGTCCAGGGATTTTGATCTCCCCTGAATTCTCCTGATTCTTCGTATCAATGGAGGCAATCACCGTCCATGGTGCAGGGTCCTCCGTTGTCGTCCATGTGCCTTCACTTGCAGCCATCTTCATCGGCTGTGTTTCCACCAGATACTGTGCCTGGAAGTGCCCTGAGAAAGCCACACCCAGAGAGGAAACGAGACCGATAATAATCGCAATGTTGAAGGATCTGCGGAACACTTCCACATCTTGTTTTTTCATCAGCTTGTAGGCACTGATGCCCGTTACGACAAAGGCTCCTGTCATTAGAGCGCCAAAGATGGTGTGCGGAAATTCAACGAGAAGCTGACCATTCGTAATTAATGCAAAGAAATCATTCATCTCAGCCCGGCCATTATTCAGCGCGAAGCCAACTGGATGCTGCATAAACGAGTTGGCCGCGAGAATCCACAGCGCCGACAGGAATGTACCTGTGAATACAAGCCAAATACAAGCCAAATGGACTTTTTTGGACAAACGATCCCAGCCGAATATCCATAAACCAATAAATGTAGACTCCATAAAAAAGGCAAGCAGTGCTTCAATCGCCAGTGGCGCGCCGAAGACGTCACCGACAAATCGGGAATACTCCGACCAGTTCATGCCGAACTGGAATTCTTGCAAAATACCGGTAACGACGCCGACGGCAAAGTTGATCAGGAACAGCTTGCCCCAGAATTTGGCCATCGTTTTGTAGATTTCCTTCCCCTTGGCAACATACAACGTCTCCATAATCGCAACCAGCAGCACAAGGCCAATGGACAGCGGTACGAAGAAAAAGTGGAAAATCGTTGTAAGTGCGTATTGGATACGCGATAACATAATCGGATCCATACCTTTACCCCTTCTTTCTGTTCGCTTTAGCAAGATACGTAAGTGGCGTTGAAGCGTTCATCTTCGCTGTCTGTTCTCCAAATACGTTGATGAACGTATTGTGCCAGATTACGCATAACTCACATGTGAGAATTATCACAATACCCACCTCCTCTGCAAAAAAAAGTGACCTCGGTCACACAATAGATAAAATTAAGCCTATTAATCGGCCCCATCTGCTGCAGCTTCGTTTGCCCGGCGCACGCATCAATAGCTCCTTTACTGCCGCCTTACGGGCTGTACGTCGCATGTATTATTGGAAGATGTTCATGTTTGGGGCAGAACCCCCATATGTTAGTGTCAGGCGGTTCACGCACATGCGGTTTGCTAAAGCGCTTTACATAGAAAGTCAGCCTTTTACTAAAGCGAGGTGAATGAAGGTTGGAACGTACAGAACCGTTAACAAATACAGATTCCTCGTCAACACCCGGCTGTGCTGCTGCAGAGAAACAGGCTGAGCAGGAGTTGGCAGCAGACACAGTCCCTTCGGTTCAATATGTGCTTTTTCCGCGCAAGGGGGGCTGGTCATCATTTCCCTACCCTGACATTGTTGCCTTATTTGCAGCCGAGCGAGGAACGCTCGCCTACGTCAGTAGCCGCAGCGCTGAGCAAGAGCAACTCCCGGCGTCCATTGAGGTCATCCCCTTGTCAGAAGCCGAGAAGCGTTTGCAGGAGCCAAGGACAGTCGCAGTTGTCACCCATCCTTATTGGCTGATGGCTGTTGCTGCCATGCGGCCAGAAGTATGTATTGCGCTCTTGCCAGAGCCTGTTGGAGATGAAGCTGCATCTCCCCTCTGGGAAAGCAGTATTTCGAGACTGGTTGGTACTGCCGATCTGGTAGGCACCTCCTCGGAAACCCGGTACATGAAGCTGCTTTTTCAAGGTACTCGCGCGATCTGGCTTGGCGGTGAGGACCCTTCGCCCGCCGGTTACATCAATCATGACGGCCGGAGCATTCCGCTGCGGGATTATGAGCTATTTTTCTTACATGCACTGCGGCAGGTTCTGACCGGGATACCCGACAGCATCACATCACTTCAATGCCGGGTGCGAGCCGACTACTACAGAGAGCTTCGAGCCAAGGCTGGCGCTCATGAGACGATCTCCTTTCTCCTGTCGGCTTATGAATATTTACTGGAGGACAATCATGCGGCCGATTCACTAAAAGAAGCCTTCTCTCATGCAGTGATGCATGGTCGGCAGGACTGTATTCAGTCCCACTACCGTTTCCTCTCGGCGATCCATGCCAGATCAGGTCAGACCGAGCAGGCTTTACAGGTGTATGGCATAAGTGCAGGAAACGAGCAGGAACGACATCATTATGAGCAGTTGTGCCGCTGGCTTGAAGCGGGCGAAGAGCAGCTGGTTCAAGCCGAGCTACTCCGTATCAACGATGATTACGGCAGTGCCATGCGTATTCTGGATGAGCTTGGCGGGGAAACGTCACGGCACTGGAAGTTCCGCATTTATCAGGAAACAGAGCGTGTGGAGGAAGCCTTGGCATTGATTCATGCCAGTGACATTCAGGACGGGGCCAGTCTTCGGCAATACCGGCAATTATCGGGGGCAGCACTGGCTCTTCGGGGGGAACGCCACGGTGCGGTGAGGCTGTTTCTGGAAATAGCTGTAGAGCATGAAGATGCTTTAGCCGGAATCCTGGAACTGGAGTTGCTGGATCAAGCCGTGCAGCAGCTCCTTGGGGAGGTGCCTTAATGATGGACCCGAAGAAGCGCAGAACCCTTGGGAGCAGACCGATTTTAAAGGATACACTCCAACAGAAATCACCTGCAGCACAGCAAGGTCTGGAGGTAAGTGGCGATCATACAATGGAGCTGGGTATGAATCCGATGGAGGGGCTGAAAACCTCTGCAATGAATGAGCTGGCTCTCGGCGCAAACAATGAACCCTTTAACGCTGCGACAAATGAACCGGATGCTTGTTCGATAAATACATCTTATATCCAGCCGCCAGTTGGAGTTGAGGCTTCCAATTCCGAAGTCGAGGACTCGACCAGTCAGGTCACTCACCAGATTCATCGCGTCGTAAACTCGCGGATCGAAGAAGAGCCGCATTCTCTGTCATTGCAGGACAGGGAGGTGAATGCTTTTACACAATCCAATGCTGTTCGAAGGGTACGCAAAATTCAAAACAACAAGCTGACAGCTATGCTTCAGGTGCGCAACGAACAAGGTCGGTATCTGGAGGAAGTGCTGCATGACCTGAGTGAATTCGTGGATGAAATTGTCATCGTCGATGATGCCAGCACAGATGGAACGCCCGATATATGCAGCGCCTTTCCCAAGGTGGTCCGACTGGAGGTGCTGGAGAAGCCGCTCTTTGCGGAAGAATGGCGTCTGCGCAATGCGCTGTGGCAAGCAGCTGTCAGCACAGCCCCGGACTGGCTGCTCTCGGTTGACGCCGATGAGCTGTACAGCAGCGAAGCCAAGAAGGCTATACGCAAGCTTATTAATCAGGACTACGCAGACTGGTTTGCCTTCCGCTTCTACGATATGTGGGGCGGCCGAACCCACTATCGCGAGGATGAGCTCTGGTCCATGCACAAGCGGCATACAGCTACTCTTGTCCGTTACATGCCTGGCTATCCTTACTTCTATCCGCAGCAGAACCATCATGTTCCCAGACTCCCGTTATCCTGCACGGTACTCCCGGGTGTTCATACCGAATTGAAGGTACAGCATCTCGGCTGGGCTGGCAGTCTGGAGGACAGGGTACGCAAATATTTGCGTTACAAACGTATTGACCCACACGGGGAGTGGGGAAATCTGGCGCAGTATGAATCCATTCTGGACCCTGAACCAAGGCTTCTCCCCTGGAAGGAGGAACCGTAATATGGGCATAGTCAGCATACTCACACACAGCTTCACCGATGGGTATAACCGGGAGTTCAGCCGAGTCTTCGGCGGCGGGCTGGAACGGTACATTCTTGATCTATGCCGCGTCATCCGTGGACTCGGTCATATTCCCGAGGTGCATCAATTGTCCTATTTCGAAGCGTTCCAGACGAGAACTGAGCAGATTGATGTCTATGGCTACGAATATGACATGAATAATGTGCCTGAGGCCTTTGAGCGGATGGCCGCTGCAGCTCGCGGTCCGATCATCTATGCAAGCTGCCTTTGGCAGCCCATTCACTACAAGCCAGGCAGCCTTGGAATATGTCACGGCATTAACTGGGATCGTCCGGGGCTGCCGCTGGATACGAAACGTCAGGTTGCCGATCATATTCAGCTGGCGCTGGATGGTCTGGTGCGTATCGTTTCAGTAGATTCCCATTTTCAAACCTTCTGTCGTGCCGCCTGTACTTATACGGATTCAGAACAAATCGTGCTGATCCCCAATGCGGTTGATACCTCGTACTTTATCCCGGCTCCGCCCAGAAGGACACTTGCACAGCAGCATGAACAAGAATGGCTGGCGGCTTGGAAGCAAGACACCGCGCTGCAAACCGAATATGCAGACATGATCATTGCAGCGTCTGGAGATACAGTGGCTGCCCGATATCCTGAGACGGAGAACGATAATGAACAGGAGAAGGGGCTCGTTAATGACCATCATGCAAATCGGATTAACGCTTCCGATGTTCTCCCTACTGGCAAAGAAGAATTTGCCGGATTATCTGTCCACCCGGAGCTTGAATGTACAGATGATGAGCCCGCTGCTTCTCGCCCCATCCGCATTTTGTATCCACGTCGCATCAGCAGCGAGCGCGGTATTATTCCGATGATGCTGGCGGCAGATAAGCTGCTGGGGGCTTTTCCGAATGTGGAGATTGAATTCGCCGGAGAGCTGGTGGAGGGCAGCACGGTGGGCAGAGCCTTCCGCTACTGGCAGCGCACACATCCGCATACAGCGCGAATCCGTCAGCATACGTATGATTTCAGAGATATTCGTGACGCGTATCATCAGGCGGATATTGCTGTCATTCCTACATTATTCTCGGAGGGCACCTCCTACGCTTGTCTGGAAGCCATGAGCTGCGGGCTCCCGGTTATCGCCTCCAACGTAGGCGGGCTCAATGATCTGATTCAGGACGGATTCAACGGATTGCTTGTACCCCCAGGCGAGCAGGCACTGACTGCTGCACTCGTTCGACTCGTTCAGGATCGCGCTGAACGAGAACGGCTTGGCATATATGCGCGTGAAACGGCGCTCTCCTATGATCTGTCCATATGGCAGAGCCGCTGGAGCAGGGTGCTGAATGCTTTTTTAACGGAAACCGGAATCAAGGAGGGGATTCGGACATGATGGATACACCGCTCACGATGGAAATGATGGAATCCAGGTATATTCGGCAAAGTGACCCGAAGACGGATACGCTGATATTCCCGCTTCATCCCGCATGGTGGAGCCGCCCTTACGAATATGAATGGGCGCGGCAATTTGCACGGACAAACGATGTGGTGCTGGATGCAGCCTGCGGCATATCTCACCCGTTCAAATTCTGGCTTACCGATCATTGCCGCGAGGTTCACGCATGTGACTGGGATGAGCGCATTATGTCAGAAGAAGCGATTCGACTGGATATTAAGGCTGATTTTGGTGAGCAGGCGGCCCGAAGCCTACCGGATTCCTATCTCTCCAGGCTCCACCGCGCTCAGGCCAATCTGGCTCAGCTCCCCTATGCAGCCGGGCAGTTCGACCGTGTATTCTGCATCTCTGTGCTGGAGCATCTGGATACCGGTACGATGCTGCGGGCTTTCCGCGAGTTCGCGCGGGTGCTCAAGCCGGACGGACAATTAATTGCGACCTTTGATGTGCCCGAGATGCGCCCCGATCTGCTGGAGACCATTATGGCTGTCACCGGGCTGACCATTGAGGATAAGCTGAATGTGGAGGAACCGGAAGATGCCATCTCCTCTGATATGTACGGTGCCCCTATCCGCTGCTTCCGGGCTGTGATCTGCAAAACGGGCAAGATATAACTGCCGGGTTGCACATGAAAAAGAGAGGTGGGGGGAAACAGTGAATTTTATTAACTATCTGTTTAAATGGGCAAGGGGGAGATCAGAAGCGAGGAAATGACTGCCGGGATGTCCCGGCATTTTTTCTTGATGGAGCACAAGTGTCCGGCGGGATGAACACGCCGGACTACAGGTATGCCAGCAGCAGGATACATTGCTGCTGATAGGTTGGGACATGGGCAGCGCCGGGAGCCGTCAGGCGCAGCAGCATGTGAACGCCCGGTGGGAGGGACCTCGCCGGGCGGCCTTGGGCGGCAGCAGGCCGTGCTGTGATTCGGGCCGCGTACTCGGCCCAGTCACGGGCCAGGCTTTGCCGCCCGGCGAGCAGCGCGAGCGTGCCCGCCAGGAGCGCGTGCGTTGCGAGCGCAGGGGCGGGCCCTTCGCCCGCGCGGGTCTGCTGTGCGTTGCCCGGCGGGACGCCGCATAGCGCCTGCAGCCCGTTGCGGGCGCCTGCGGGTGCGCGCAGCAGCCCGCAACGGGCCGCAGGCGGAAGCGCCGCGAGCAGCGCCAGCGCGGCGCCCGGCGGCTGGGCCTGCAGCAGGCGCAGCCATGCAGGCCAGGCGCCCACGGCGGCGAGCGCCTGCGCAGGCGCAAGCAGCGCGGGCGCACCGGGCGCTGCGGGCTGCTCGCTGACGCGTGGCGCGGCGCCGGGCGACTGCCCTCGCGGAGGCGTCGGGGCCGCTGGGCCGCGCACAGCGCAGCCAGCGGTGTCCACACGCCGCAGCAGCGCATCCGCCGCCCATGCCACTGCGGGCACCGCCGCCTTGGGCGCCGCTGGCCCCTGGCGCTGGGCCACCGGGCGCCCCGCCATGTGCTGCCGCTTGTGGCCCAGCGCCCACAACGCCAGCGCAGCCTCTGGCCCGTGCTGCGCGTGCGCGGCCCAAGGCCGCATGGCCGCGCGGGCGGCTGCATCCTCGCCCAGCTGCGCCAGCGCAAGCCCGCTGGCAAGCGGCTGTGCCCGCAGCGCCGGAGCCAGCGCAGCCGCATGGCGCAGCAGCCACTCTGGCCGATGCGCAGCCAGCGCGGCCGCAACCAACGCTTGCCATGCCGCTGGCGGCAAGCACACCCCCTCGGCTGCGCGAGCAATGGCCTGCGGCCGTCCCGTGGCTGCGCCGAGCAGCAGCAGCCGCTGCCATGCAGCCACGTTGTCCGGCTGCACGCTCAGCGCCGCTGTATAGGCCGCCTCCGCTTCCTCCCAGCGACCGGCCTGTTCATGGGCCATGCCCTCCAGCGTCAACGTGCGGTACGTTCCTGCACCCGACACCGAGGTATATCGGCCAGCTGTCGATGCGGCCGATCTCGCTTGCTTTAACCAGTCCAGAGCATTGTCTGCCCGCGCGTGATCCAGTTCCAGCACAGCACCCAGCTCAAGCAGATCAGGGAAATCTTCATACAAGGGCGCCCATGTCTCCACGATAGCCAGCGCTCTACCATACTGCCCCAGCTCTCTCCAGGCGTACGCCGTTTTCAACACCACATCAGAGTGATATCCACTCTCCGGCAGGAGCTGTGCCAGCAGCGGCAGCAACAGCCGAATCGCCTCACCATACTGGGCCTGCTGAAACCATTCGGCAGCCAGTGCATAAAGCAGCTCCTCCCGATCCGGTGTCTGCTGTAGAGCACGTCGGACCAACTGCATATTGCGTTTGTTTTTACCCTTGGCTGCGATGACATCATCGAGATACCCGTAGTGAACCACCTCTATATCCGACTGACCAATCCCGCTTGGCATAAAAGCATGAATGGAAGATGCCACTTCCTCATGTATCCTGCCGCGAAAAGCAATCCGGGGATCGTTACGGAACAGACGACATACCACATCGGTCACCCGCTCTTCGCCTGTACCGAGCAGACTCGTTACCTTAATCCAGTAACCCCATACCTCCTGACTCGCGGCCTCCAGCCATTCCGATAGTTCCAATTTCGTTCGGTCCGTGCATATCCACTCTTCATCTGCATCAAGTACCAAAATCCACGAATAACTCGCAGCAGCAAGTGAAAGATTGCGAGCCTTGCTGAAATCTCCACTCCATTCCATATCCATCATTTCTGCATGATGCCGCCTGGCAATCTCATGCGAAGCATCTGTCGAGCCCGTATCCACAATAATAATCTCATCGACCCAATCGCTTACCGAGCGCAGACAACGATCCAGACATTCACCTTCATCCCTCACTATCATGCACAGACTGATGCCTCTCTTCACCTGCACCCTGCCCTCCTTCCGGCCAAAATCCCCCTGCTGCATTCAGATTGGCACTGGATTCAGCACAGTTCTGTTCAACACTCTCTTGTCACGTCCCGTAGCGTACACACATTGTCATCCTTCTCTATCATCCATCAAAACAGCTCCGTCCTACTCCTCCCCCGGCTCAAGTCATCCACCATTCCCTATTAGCCCTCGAATCCGTCTGCTCCCGGCAGCTCAAGACGGATATGCTGAACAACAGGCCAGCACGGATGACGTCTCCTTTTCCCCGCACCCGCCTGTGGCTTATCAGACATGAGCTGCGCCAGATGATAATCCGCAGCACTGACCAGCCCTTTCACGATACAACTCGTTCCAAGCAAGGCATCGGCTGCTCCCGGAAAAGGCAAGCGTCCCCCATCATCCTGCACCCCTGCCTTCTCGCACACCTCTCCCATGCCTTGACGTTCTACCCCACCACACGCAGCCCCTTCCTTAGCCACAGCTTCTCCCGATCCAGCCCCGGTTGTACAACCGGCTTCCTCCAGCACCTGCCGCCCCCGCTGAATCAGTCCGTGCAGCTCCTGCCATCTCCCTGATCTTGCGCACCCTTCCAGCAAAAGTCCAAACGCATGCCAGCCCTCGTACACCCCGGCATAATCTGCCTCAGACATGTTATGTTCGAGTGCATTCTCTTTAGAGCTCTCGTTTCCTCTGCCTGCTGTGTTCCACCAGCCCGCCAGGCCGGGCTCCGCTTCAGATAACCCGTCTTTGCCCTCGCCTGTCTGTGCTCCTTTTCTCAACCATAGCGTAAAGGAATCCGACGCCCCATGCTCCTGCCCTTTCTTATTTTCCTGCCCTCCCCTACCTTGCTTATCCTCTGAAGCCATACTACCTTCTTTGTCTTCGAGCCACTTCATCCGTTCCAGCCAGCGGGCAGCCAAAGAGGCAAACACCCCTTTTTTTCGTTTCACGGTTTCGAGCTTCAACCGCGCTTTTCTCCAGTCTCCTCGCTGCACATGCAGAAAAGATTCGGCTACAGACCGCCTCTCCCTCGGCTCTCCGGAGGATACAGGCATCATCTCCTCAAGCAGCTCAAGAGCCGCATCGTAACAACCGCTTTGCTCCAGAATACCCAGAACCTTTGTCAAAGCCTCCTCCGAACGCAACGCAAAACGTGATTCAATCAGCGCGGGAATCTGCGGCTCCTGTCCTGATACCCGCATGATTCGAAATATGCGGTACAGCGGTGGCAGCAGACTGGCCTTGGCACGCACTGCTTCCACATAAGCATCCACCGCCCCCTCCAGATCGGCCTTTCCTTCCAGTAAACGCCCCAACGTGTACCACGTCTGATAAGTGCCGATGCCTTCTTCCGTGTGAAAAATCGCTGGAGGCGGCCCCTGCCGGACAGCTTCGCGAAGCGAAATCTCAGCCAGATCTGAATCCCCCAGAGCATCTGCACAGACCGCACGATGATGCATCAGGTCTGTGTATTCTGGAAACAGCTGCAAAGCCGCATTCACCCGCTCCATCGCCTCCGACCAGCGCTGCAGATGCTCCAGACAGCGAACCTCATATTTGAACAGCAGATGCGCATAGCTGGTTACTGCCGGATCAATCATCTCCCGAGCTGTACCAAACGATTCGAGCGCCTGCTCCGCTTGACCTAGACGCAAATACTCTACGCCAAGATTATAGTGATGGAACGGCTGATCGGGCTCCTCCGTCACCGCCTGCTGTAACAGACGCACATTGCGGTTCACCTTGTCTTTGCGCTCCACAATCACCGTCTGATACCCGTAATGGTGAATCACCATGTCCGTAACATGAAACGCAGCCTCAGGATTCCGCTCACAGATCGCCGCCGCAATCTGCTCATGAATTCGGCCCGTGAAGCGATGCTCAGGGGCGTTGCGAAACAGACGCAGCACCGGATTAACCGTCGCCCCCTGCTGACCCGAACCCGTATAATTGTGGATGTTTAAAAACAATCCGTCGCATCCGCTGACTGCCGTCCAGCTTCTGATCTGCTCCCGTGCTGCTGGTTCCAGCGCCTCGTCCGCATCCAGAAACAAAATCCAGTCGCCAGTGGCCCGCTCCAGACCAGCATTCCGTGCTGCGGCAAAATCATCGCACCACACAAACTCAACCACCATCGCGCCATACTTACGCGCTATTGCCACGCTGCGGTCCGACGAGCCAGTGTCTACTACAATGATCTCGTCAACCGCTCCGCGCACACTCTCAAGACAGCGCGGCAGCAACTCCTCCTCATCCTTCACGATCATACACAGCGATATCCGCTGCACCTTCTGATGCTGTGTCCGATGTTGCTCTGCCTGCATGGTGGTTCCTCCTTTCCCTGGCACGATATACGGTCCGCCAAGGCATACCCTCCGCTGTTCGTAGCTGCTGGATCAGGTTCCGCTGCCGGTCCGCCAGCACCGCAGCTTCCGGGATACGCTCCCGTTCCTGACCGATTAACTCAAGAGCAAGCTTCAAATAACAAACAGCCGCTCCAGCCCGAGCTTGGGTGAAGGCCGAATCACGCTCCAGTGCCTGTTCGAACAGCGATAACGCCTGTTCAACGTACCCCTTGGCATACAGCGTTTCCCCCAGCCAGAACAGCCCCTCTGCATCCAGCTCCCCTTCCGTCATACACTGAATCAGCATTTCGGCAGCCAGCATCGTATATCCGTGCCGAACCAGCAAACCAGCATACTGTCGAAGCGTTCTCATCTCCGTTCGCTTCCTCGGGGATATCATACATACCAACCGTTCATGCAGCTGCCGGGCAATCACCAGCTGACCGTTCTGTACGGCACGAATGACCATCTGGTTCGCTGCAACCTCCGTAGCTTCACTCCAATGCAGCAGCTGCTCATCCGCTGTTCCCGATACAGGATTACGGGCTGATGGATCAGGCCTGTACTCAAATAACAAACGGTCTGCTACCCTCCACATATCCCTTTCAAGTGAAGGGGCTGTAACGAGAAATGACGCAGATAACCGATTTCCGCTTGCCCAACAGGCCAGCGCCCAGTCACTTCTCTGTTCCGGATGAATCTGTTCAGTATTCTGCTGATCTTGCGTCCCCCATCTCTCTTCAGCGAGATGCCACGCATCTGTAATACGATCCGCGCACAGCATCCATTGAACGAGATCACCCGTAGAAATACCATTGTTACATGCCTTGTCATACGCAAGCAGCAGTGCCTGCTTGTATGCTCCGCAAGCAGCGAGGGCATAGACCATCGGAAGAAAACTTGTTTCGCTATCTGGAAGACTCGTAGAGCTGTGTATATTTCCAGATGGGGTAGGCTGTTGTCTCTGGCTCAGTCGGTTGAACAGGTCCAGCAGTTTTTCTGCAATCTGCTCATCTGAATAGCCCTGCTGCTGTAACGCTTCCGCCAGCCCCGTCCATGCCGCTTCATAATTGAACAGATGCTCCAATGCCAAGGTGTATAGACGAATTGACTCTTCCCCAAATCCCCGCTTTTCGGCAAGCTTTGCCATAGAGGTATAGGCCCGGTAACTGCCAGATCCCGCTTCGCTAACGTAAACTGGCTCTAACTCACCGTTGTGATTTTTCATCAGCTCAAATGGCTTGACACTACAGGTGCTCGCCCGTGCATAGGATTGATACGCTCGTTCCTCCAGACCTTGTCGCTCCAGAAGCTCACCATATAGCAAATGCAGATCAGGGTATTCTGGATAACGCTGACATTCGATGGATAGCAGTGTATGTGCTTCTTCGTAACGCTCCAGCGAACCAAGCACTTTAGCCATATCCTTCACAAGTGTTGGGCGATACGGTGCCTGCACTGAAGCAAGCCTTAGTGATTCATTGAACGCATCTACTGCCTGTTCGAGCTCACCCAGCTGGCAGCGGGCTACACCCAGATTGTACAGGTGAAACGGCTGCGCCGGTTGTTCCGCCAGTTCCTTCTGAATAAGGCGCAAGTTTCTCTTTGGTTTGTCACCAGAAGCAATCACTGATGCCAGATAACCATCATGTCCAAGACGCAGAGGTGCAAGTGGCTCTGAATCAAAGAATGTCTCTTCTTCACTTCCATGAGATGCATCCGAAACTTCAGATGAATCTCTTGTATGGATCTTAGGCGTGGCAGCACAGCGCTGCTCATGATCATCTGCACGAATCAACTGTTCATGGATACGTCCCGTGTATAGATAACCCTGATGTGCACGGAAAAGCCTTACCGGATAGGACATGACCTTGTCCCCTGGCCCTTCACCGAACTGATTTTCTATCGTTATACGCAATCTGGTAATGCTCTTATGGACGTTAGGCAACATTTCAATTAACTCCTCCAAACCTCCGATCACGTACTCGTCAGCATCCAGACAGAGTATCCATTCCGTCGTTGCCAAGGGAAGGCTGATATTTCTGGCTTGGGCAAAATGATCCTCCCATCGAGCGTGTAACACCGCTGCACCGTAAGCTCGGGCGAGATCTGGCGTCCGATCCGTTGAGCCCGTGTCCGTAATGAAGCATTCCAGATCTGTATGCCTCAGGCTGTTCAGACAGCGCGGGAGATATTTCTCTTCATTTTGCACAATCATATGAATGCCAAGTAACCGATTCTGCACCCACAGTCACCTCCAATACAAAAAAAGGTACATGAGTCCCGTCAAGCGGGCTCCATGTACCTATATGACAGCAAAGCTGGTTATGTGCCTTGTCCATTGAAGAACACGTCAATTGTGCTAGGTGCTCCGATCAGGCTTGAACGATAAGAGAGACGGGTATATTTCAAAAACCGCTGCGGCACCAGAACGTCTACAGAACCGGACAGAATACCCGTTACTGTAGCCACATCCGTATACCAGTTCGTTCCGTTAGCACTGATCTCTACCTGAGCATCTACTCTGTTTACACCTGGTCCCCTGTTATATACAAAGAAGGAGTAAGTACCGAATACGCTGGTTGTCACAGCAGGGAGCGGTGTGAACGTGTTAGCTGTCGGCGTAGAAACAATTTGATTTTCCTGAAAGCTTTTCTGCGAGATGGATGTTACGCTGCTGAGTGTTCCGGCTGTAATGGTTGCACCGAGCACACTTGTAATGGTTCCGTTCAGTAGGTTTGTTAGTGTGCCTGCTGTGATGGTCGCTCCAAGCACATTCGTGATTGTACCATTTAACAGGTTCGTCAGTGTTCCGGCTGTAATCGTGGCGCCAAGTACGCTGGTGATTGTTCCGTTCAGCAGGTTTGTTAATGTCCCCGCTGTGATCGTCGCTCCAAGCACATTCGTGATTGTACCATTTAACAGGTTTGTCAGTGTTCCGGCTGTAATCGTGGCGCCAAGTACGCTGGTGATCGTTCCGTTCAGCAGGTTTGTTAATGTCCCCGCTGTGATCGTCGCTCCAAGCACATTCGTGATTGTACCATCTAACAGGTTTGTCAACGTTCCGGCTGTCACTGTAGCACCTAGCACACTTGTGATTGTTCCGGCTGTAATCGTGGCGCCAAGTACGCTGGTGATCGTTCCGTTCAGTAGGTTTGTTAATGTCCCCGCTGTGATGGTCGCTCCAAGCACATTCGTGATTGTACCATCTAACAGGTTTGTCAACGTTCCGGCTGTCACTGTAGCACCTAGCACACTTGTAATTGTTCCGGCTGTAATCGTGGCGCCAAGTACGCTGGTGATCGTTCCGTTCAGCAGGTTTGTTAATGTCCCCGCTGTGATCGTCGCTCCAAGCACATTCGTGATTGTACCGTCTAACAGGTTTGTCAACGTTCCGGCTGTCACTGTAGCACCTAGCACACTTGTAATTGTTCCGGCTGTAATCGTGGCGCCAAGTACGCTGGTGATCGTTCCGTTCAGAATGTTGGTAATTGTGCCCGCATTAATGGTGACGGTAGTCAGACCGGATATGTTGCTGATCGTCCCGTCCAGAATAACACCTACGATGTTGCCGCTTGAATCCGTTCTGACGGGTTGGGCCGTGCCCGTACTATCCTGACCAAAAATGAGTGTTCTCAAGTTATCCGGATTTGTATTAAACGTTGTAAAGTTAGGCATGAGCCTCGTCCTCCTCCCTGGACAATCTGTGTAAAATAAAACTACCTTACGGCATACGCTGGGCCTGAAAGTAAACATCGAGCCGGGTGGGCTCGCCGGGTTTAACAGGCAGAATCACCAGCCGGGTATAATGCAGAAACCGTACTGGGACAAGCGCCTTCGTTTGACCTCCCTCGACCACTTCCTGGCTGTCCACTGCGTAATCCACAGCATTCGGGCTGATCTGAATCTGCACAAGCGCTGGATGTTTACCCCGATTCACCACACCATAGCTGTACATGCTTAGCCTTGAGGTATCCTGCGGCGGAAGTGCAACCTCGCCTCGGCCCGTCTCCGCTCCAGGGTAGGTATGCTCTGTAAAACAGTGAGTAGCACCAGGGAGTTTCGTGCGTGAGAAAGCACCCTGCTTGAACCGGGGACGGGTGATCCGGGAGCAGGGGGGCTTCAGCAGTTTGGCGCGGCGAGAACAACGGGATGGGCGGCGGCTGACATATTTGGTTGTGTGCTTTGTTTTCTTCTTGCTTTGCTTTGCTGTTCGACTCATCTCGATTTCCCCTTAAACAATGTGCTTAGGCATCGTATGCCTGATCCAGAGCTACGGGCACGGCAAATGCCGTTATTTGGAAATATACAATGAATTCCCAAACGCTAACTCTTTCTTTAACATACAATGCAGTAATAGGGACATGCGAAACAAGCCAAGGTTAAGTTTATGTATATTGGGTTTCATTCTGTCCAGAGGAGGTGCTTCGCAATGACTAATACCAATGTATTCAACCAATCCAACGGACCTTTATTCACACAACTGACGAATACGTTCACGACCCCGGGGATCGAAGCTCCACCCGACACGGGAGCCGCAGCGGCTGGCAGTTTTTTTGCCCTTACCACGAATAATGTCTCCATTCCCTCCAGCCAAAACCTGCTGCTGCAGATTGTGAATACTGCAGGCAGTGGCAGAACGATACGTCTATCCAGTCTGATGGGGGGCACCACAGCAGCCGCTACACTTGTCATCTACTCCGGGGGAACCGTGACCGTTGGCACAACGCCTGTACCTAGCAATACTTTGCTTGGCAGTTCCAATACCAGCATCGTATCAACAAGACAAAATACGGGCACTCTCGGCGGTACCTTTACAAGTCTCATCAGCATTCCGCTCACTGCAGGGCTATATTCATTGGATTTAAACGGCTCCATCGTTGTCCCCCCAGGCCAGTCCTTGTCCATCAGCTTGGGAACAGGAAGTCAGGTCGGCTCTATTAATCTGCTCTGGTGGGAATTTTAAGGCGAATCCGTTGAAAAAGGGGGTACATATCGTGCCAAACAATAATGTATTTAACCCATTGAATCAACCCGTCTATACGTCGAGCACCAACTCGTATACTTCTCCCGGTATTGTTGCCCCGCCTGAAAACAATGCCGGCAGCACAGGTAATCTGTACAATGCAGGCTCCACCAACTCTACTACGTTGGGGTTACTTGGGGGGAGTGTGACAGCCACACTGCAGCTCGCTAATCCAGCAGGTAGCGGAAAGACACTTTATGTTTCCCGATTGTCTGGTGGAATTACGGTGTCGCTTAGCCTGTTGTCTTCATTCAGCGGCACCATGACCCTGAGTGCCAACGGTACTCTTTCCTCCCCCAGCACACTCACTGCGATCAACAGCAACTTCTCCAGCAGCAACACAAGTATCGCTGTGGTTCGCTTCTCAACATCTGCTCCTTCCGGTGCTGCAACGCTGATTGCTATGCCGCTTCAGGTTGGTCCTTTTCAATCGAATGAGTCGGGCAGATATGTGATCTCTCCAGGTCAGGCGATTAATCTGTCCGTTACCGGATCACTCTCTGTTGCCGGACTGTTAGCCTCCACAACGTACTTCACCTGGTGGGAGAATTAACCGACATCTCGCCATGATCAAGCGGGTTGGCGTTGTACTCAAACCAAAAGCCACCTTCGGATGAACACCGAAAGTGGCTTTATAAATTGTCTTAGGTATACATCAGACCCAGGATTCGTTTATTTTGTTTAACTGTAATGACTGGATGGATAAGTACTACCTGAAAACGACCAATTTCTCTCAGATACGGAGCGTCCTTTAATTCAGTACGCATAAAATTCATCTGCGCCTCAACCGCTTCCCCGCTGCCACCCCACAGCTCAACAGACAATGCAGCAAGTCCAACAGGCAATCGAAAATACAGCAACTGCTTCGCTTCCATCACCTGATACGTTTCTTCCAGCTGCTTCTTGGCCTCCTGATATTGCCCCGTCTCGGCGTAGCAACCGAATGCAATCCGTCCTGCTCTCTATCGTTCACCTCTTCACCATACCATAGAAAAATCCCTTTGCGAAAATGCAAAGGGACTTGAATTGAGAACAATATTTCGTACATATATTCATACGTAAAGGTTAAGTTGGATTGGAGGTGTTCTAGCCTGGCTTCTATCCCAATACGACACGGTCGTCTGCCATCTTCTTGCCGCTAATCCGCTCAAACTCTCCAAGCAGCTCAGGCACGGTGAGTGTACGCTTGCGCTCTTCACTGACATCAAGAATGATTCGCCCCTTATCCATCATGATCAGACGGTTTCCAAGACGGATGGCCTGCTCCATATTGTGCGTCACCATAAGCGTGGTCAGTCTCATCTCGCGTACAAGCGTCTCCGTAAGCTCTGTAATCAGCTCTGCACGAGCTGGATCAAGTGCTGCGGTATGCTCATCCAGCAGCAGAATTTGTGGCTGTGTGAAGGTTGCCATCAGCAGGCTGAGCGCTTGTCGTTCCCCGCCGGACAGGAGACCTACCTTGGCATTCGGACGTTTCTCCAGACCAATACCCAGCTTCTCCAGCTGCGTGTTGAAAATTTCCCGTCTGGCACGTGTTACCCCGAATCCGAGCCCACGTCCCTTGCCACGTTTGTACGCCATCGCCATGTTCTCTTCGATGGACATATGCGGTGCGGTTCCGGCCATCGGGTCCTGAAAGACCCGGCCAATCCAGCCGCTGCGGTTATGCTCTGGCAGATTTTTGATCGAGCGGTCATTGATTAGTACATCGCCCATATCCGGCTTCATCACACCTGAGATAATGTTCATCAGAGTCGATTTACCAGCTCCATTACTGCCAATGACCGTTACGAAATCACCTGGGTTCATCGTCAGATTCACACCAACCAGCGCCGTTTTCTCGTCGGTCGTGCCTGGATTAAACAGTTTCGTAACTTGAGTAATCTCCAGCATACTACATGCCCCCCTTCGCCTGTTGACCGCCTGAACGCATCAGCTCTTCGGTTCGTTTGCGAGCGAGACTGCGCTGCTTCATGGAACGCTGCATCGTTGGGAAGACAAGAGCAATAATAACGATTACGGCGGTGATCAGCTTCAGATCGGAGGTATTGAACCAATCCACCTGCAGTGCAAGTGCCACCACAATCCGGTAAATGATCGAACCAACGACAGCCGCCAGCGTCGCCCAGAATACCGTTCTGGCACCGAGGATTGCTTCGCCAATAATAACGGAGGCCAGACCAATGACGATCATACCGATGCCCATCGTAATATCAGCGAACCCGGATTGCTGGGCAATAAACGCCCCCGACAAGGCCACCAGACCATTGGACAGGCTGACACCAATAATGGTGGTCACATCCGTATTCGCGCCAAAGCTGCGAATCATACGTTTGTTATCCCCTGTAGCGCGGAGCGCGAGTCCGATATCCGTTTTCATAAACAGATCAAGCATGATTTTAAATACCAGCACAATGATAATAATCAGCACCATAACGTGTTCGCCTGAGAATGGCGTTTCCATGCCCATAATTGATTTATTCGGTGCACCGAGAATACGCATATTGATTGAATATAGCGCGATCATCATTAAAATCCCGGACAACAGCCCGTTAATTTTGCCTTTGGTATGCAGCAGACCCGTTAGAGCTCCAGCCACCATACCGCCAGCCATTGCCGCTAAACAGGCCAGCCAAGGAGAGTAATCATTGGAGATCATGACCGCCGCAATAGCGCCTCCTGTGGTAAAACTTCCGTCTACGGTAAGATCGGGAAAATCAAGAATGCGGAATGTAATATACACACCCAGTGCCATCAGTGCATATAACAGCCCCAGCTCGATTGCCCCTTCAATGGAATTCCAACTTATACTCACACTGCTTCCTCCCTGTCTATCTCTACCCGAAAAGGATGAGGCGAACACGCCTGCATGTCCGCCTCGCATCCTTCTGTCGGATTATTGCCATCCCATCGGATGTCCGAAATAAGCTATTTCAATGTTTATTTAATAATGTTGTTTGCTTGATCTTTCACTTCGGCCTTCATCTCATCCGTTACCGTAATGCCTTGAGCTTCAGCAGCCTTCAAGTTCAGGATCAGATCCAGCTTGTCCGGCACGGTAACCTTCATGTCGCCCGGCTTTGTACCATTTTTCAGGATGTCCGCAGCCATCTCACCGACTTGATACCCGTGGTCATAATATTTGAAGCCAACCGTTGCAAAAGCACCCTTCTCTACCGTATCCCGGTCACTGGAGAAGAACGGAATTTTGTTGCTGTTCGCCGTCTGGATGATGGTATCCACTGCACTGACAACGGAGTTATCCAGTGTGATGTAGAACGCATCAACCTTGCCTACCAACGAGTCTGTCGCTTGTTTAACTTCCGATGTATTGGTTACTGGCGCTTTGACCAGCTTGATATTGTGTGTTGCCAAAGCCTTCTCTGCATTGTTAGCCATAACAACTGCATTCGGCTCCCCTTCATTGATAATCAGTCCCACTGTCTTCACATTTGGCATATTTTTGGCGATAAAATCAGCCAATTGCACGATAGCCTCCGGATTCGTATCCGATGCACCCGTAACATTGCCACCCGGCTTGTCCATGTCACTCACCAGCTTGGCTCCGAGAGGGTCTGTTACAGCTGCAAACAGAAGCGGCTTGTCTTTGACTTGCTGAGCAAGAGCGAGTGCAGATGGAGTTGCAATGCCGAGTACGAGGTCGTTCTTGGAATCACCTGCAATCTTCTGTGCAATGGACAGGTTGTTCGTGGAATCTCCCTGTGCATTGTTGTAGTCGATCTTGAGATTTTTATTCTCTTCAATGCCCGCATCCTTCAAGGCCGCAATGAAGCCTTCACGTGTCGCATCCAGCGATGGGTGTTCAACAATCTGGGAGATGGCAATCTGATACGATTTCTCCGCACTTCCCCCGCCTGTTGTACTGTCTGATCCTTTAGATTCCGAGCCTGAACCGCTGTTATTTCCGCAACCTGCTGCTACGATCATCGAAGCAGCCATCATCAGTGACATCCAAAATTTCTTTTTCATCTGTAAAGAACCCCTCTCCATCTTTTAAAATGTGCCTTCTCCTTGCGTTCGGTTACTTGTCTCCTCAGGTACGATAGAGCGGGACAAAACGAACGCTTCAACGCATTGTTGCTTTGATCGACAAAAGCAGACAAATCTAGACTTTTGGCATGCGACTGAAGTCCATGCCGTGTTGCTGTTCTATTGTTTTCCTAATATTAAAGTGCATCTTGGCTTCCGTCAATGGTTGAAACGCTTCCAACTTCAATCGGAAGGAATAATATGATAGATTACTTTACATAGCATTAAAAAAGACAACTCGTAAAATATACGAATTGCCTTTCTATTGAATCATGTAGGTGAACTAACCTACTGAGTTTATTTATTTTGTTGGATGTTTTTTAGTTCAGAAGAGCTTAGACCTGTCGCTTTGATAATAATCTCCTCATCAAGGCCCAGAGCCAGCATATTTTGTGCAATTTTGCGTTTGCTCTCAGCTTCACCTTCTTTCATTCCTTCTTTCATTCCCTCTTTAAGCCCTTCCTCAAGGCCCTTTTTCAGCCCCTCTTCTCGAGCTCCCTCAATCATCGAGGCCTCATCTCGTAGAAACTTTTGTCGTGCCTCGTATTCTTGACGCGCCTGTTCATCCTGACTTAGAAACTCGAGCACACTCATGGCTTTTTTCAAAGCAGGTTCCAATTCATTCATCATAAACGCCTCCCAGCTAGATTTGGTGATCCCCTTCAAAAATAATAACCAGCGCACTAATCCGTCATCCATCTTGATGTTGTTATCGTTTAATTTAGGAATTTCCATAAAATGAATTTCTAAATCATCTGTTAGCGGTATATGGGTATGATCTTCTTTTAGATGAAAAATGTTGTGATACTGATCGTTAGGAAGCATACTGAAATTTATAATATTGATGGTTACACATTTCTTAAGTTCATTATAACGCTGTCCTTCAAGTAATTGTCCAGAGAATTGTTTGCCCCAATAAAACAATGTTCTTTTCTCTAAATCATACTGGTTAAACAACTGCATTTCCACATTAATGAGTTTACCCTTATCTGTTTTTGCGTGAATATCCAGTATGGACTGTTTCTCTCTCGGAGTATTCTTGTCCGTGTATGGGTTCAGTAAAACGATCTCTGTTAAAAGAGATTCTCCTGCATTCTTGAAGGTTTGATTAAGAAAAGCTAAAAGTACATCCTTGTTATCTTCACTTCCGAAGATTCGCTTGAACACATAATCATTTTTGGGATCAAGAAGTTCGCTCATTATTGTTCTCTCCTATGCGCAAATTTAACAATATATATCTGCTCGGTGTGGGACAGATATAAAGATGCGATGCACTGGATGTTAAATTAATTATAACAGGTTTAGTCCAAATAACATACGTAAATACGCTTCTAAATTCGCAAAAAAGTCATTATAAACACAAAAAAAGACAGCCTCCACCAATAGAGACCATCTCTTTATCCCATATATCAAACGTCCACACGTCTCATTCAGTTCCCTGATACCTCACGAATCTGATACTTGCACTTCTTGCCGCCATCGGCGTAACATTCGGTGCGCTCTACATCGGCCTGTAGTAGCGAGCGAAACAGCTCCAGCTCGCAGCGACAAGCCTGTTTGTATACACTCGCAACTTGTACGATTGGGCAGTTCAGCTCCGTGATAACATACGTGCCATCCTCTTCTCTGGATGCCCCCGCCATATAACCGTTGGCATTCTGGATACGTGCCAATTCCTCGACACGTCCGGCAAGATCATGGCCTTCCATCTGCGGCAAGCCACTGCGAAGCAGCTTGTCACGGCGGCCCTCGAAGAGTGCATCCACCACGGTACTGCCTGCCGTATCAGACAATTCATCAAGCAGTTCCAGTGTAAGGGATGAGTATGACTTCGGGAAATAGCTGTCCCCACGATCCGTCAGATGATATACCGAGGATGGGCGTCCAGCGGTTGCGCGAGCCTCGCGTACCTCGATCCATCCATCCTGCTCCAGTGCTGTCAGATGACGACGAATCGCCATACCAGTCAGCCCCAGCTCCCCCGTGATCTCGCGGGCGGTCATCGTTCCTTGCTGCTTCAGCATGAACAGAATCCGTTCACGCGTTGTACGTTCTTCTTCACGCTTCACGTTCAGCACCTGCTCTCCTGCTTATGCGTGTACGGGCGCTGCCTCCCGGCAAGCATCCGAGCAAAAGCGGTTATGCGTCTCTTCGCAATCCTCACAGCATACATGCTGCAGGTTGCAGGTCGGACAGTTAATATATCGGTCATGTGTCGTGCCACAGTGATAACAGCTGGCAATGACAATATCCTCATCCGTGCGGTTAATTGGCACTGAGATCCGCTCATCAAACACATAACATTTGCCGTCAAACAAATGTCCCTGCACCTCCGGGTCTTTCCCGTAAGTTACAATGCCACCTTCCAGCTGAGCAACATCCTGAAATCCTTCCTTGATCATAAACCCGGTCAGCTTCTCGCAGCGAATACCACCAGTGCAATACGTAATAATCTTTTTGTCCTTCATGTCGCCCAGATTTTCCCGAATCCATTCCGGGAATTCACGGAATGATTCCACATCGGGACGAATGGCTCCACGGAAATGACCAATCTCATACTCGTAGTCGTTACGACCATCAATGACGATGACATCCTCCCGCTGCAGATGCTCATGGAATTCCTTCGGCGAAAGGCGTTTACCGCTGATCTCATTCGGATCAAGCTCTTCATCTACGCGGAATGTCACCAGCTCTGCCTTATGACGCACAAAGATTTTTTTGAACGCATGCTCCTGCACATCGTCAATCTTGAACACCATATCCTTGAAAAGCGGGTTGGCAAGCATATCCTTCATATATTGCTCTGTCTGTTCAGGCGTTCCCGATACCGTACCGTTGATACCCTCGGAAGCAATGAGAATACGGCCTTTCACTCCCAGGTCTTTACAGTATTGCAGATGCTCCTGCGTAAACGTCTCGGGGTCTTCAATCTTCACGAACTTATAATATAAAAGCACGCGGTACGCGCTGTTACACATGTACATCACCTGTTCCTCTTCCATGTTGTTGGCCGGTTCCTCCGGCGAGCCACCTACGTTGCACCCTGACTTGCAAAAAAAGAAAAGAAACAGCCGCCCGAAACATCGTCCCGAACTGCTGTCTACCATTCGATTATATATTCCTGCATACTAGTTTATCGGAAGCGCAAGGACTTAGTCAATATAAATGTATAGAAAGGCATGAAAGATATGGAACGCACTTCTGTTCAGCCCCTATTCTGAAATCGTAATGATGGAGGTTACAAAGTGGTACGTTTCATTTTCCATCACCGATTGTGACAGTAAAATTTTGTTTCCCTGCGGGCTCCAGGCTAATGCATCAGCCACATTGTCCATATCTGCGGAGATCTGGAATTGCTCTGCGGATTCTGTATTGGAAACAAATAATCCCTTTTCATTATCCTTATCGGAATTAATCGTATACGCAATCTTGGAGTCGTCACCCGACCAGCTTGTGCCAAAAATCTGTGTGCCTCTGGCAAGTGTGGCCTTTTCATTACCTTCCAGGTCGGTGAGCACCAGCGCCCGTTTGGTATCCGCTGTTCTTTTTACAATCGCAAGCCTTGTTCCGTCGTTCGAAGGAATAACCCATTCCACGCTTTTGAGCACCTGTCTCACTTCACCGGTCTTTGCATCATAAGCATTCAGCTGGCCGTCTTCTCCGGTAATGTAATAGATCACGTTGTTCGACACCTTGATGCTGCTCACATTAAAGCTACCCGTCTCTACCAGCACCTTTGTGCTGCCATCCAGTGCAGCCGAGATCAGATCCCCTTTCATATTGGCAAAAACAACATGTTCATTATCCAGCCAGGCACCTTCCTGAATAAATCCATCCTGTTTGCCAGCCGCAACGGCTTCTCCGCTCTGCAGGTTCAGAATGAAGGGCCAGCCTGTCGTTTCCTCTGTCTCCCAATAGAAGAGATGCTGTCCATCCGGTGACACCTGCGGCGCTCCCAAATTGACTTCACTTTCCTTGAGCAAGGTGTCCGTACCTTTCGTCAGATCAACCATGTACAGGTTATGAGGGTACCGTTCCTCCCCCTCTACACGGACAGATTTCATGGATGTGTTTTCTTTATCTGTGATGATCTCGCTCTCGCTCAACCAGGCTACTCCGCGCATATTAGGCAATTTATCTATTTTCTCAAGCTTAAAATTCTGGTATACGGACGTATTGGTGTTATCTTTCACGGTAATATCTGTACCTGTTTTCGCTCCTTGTGTATTTCCAGATGGCTCTATCGTATTTCCACACGCAACAGTTGTTAACAGGGCGACTGCCCCCAGTGCTCCAAACGCCGCTTTCATGCAATTCATCATCTCATGGTCCCCCTCGGTCTCTGATGTATATAGACCAATCATAAGGCTGGCATACTTCCAAAGTTATTCAGACTTGTTTCCAACTTGTAAACTTGTATCTATATCTGGTTCTGACAGCGGGAACACGAGTTGGAATGTTACACCATCTTGATGCTCTTGATCGCTCGGCAGCAAGGTAATGGTTCCGCCCTGCTTCTCCACAAACTGCTTGACGAGGGATAGACCGAGTCCCGTTCCGCCTGTTTTTCGAGCCCTGTCCTTGTTAACGGTGTAAAAAGGTTCAAAAATCTTCTCCTGTGCCTCTTCGGGAATTGGCGTACCTGAGTTATAGATGTGAATGACCACTTGCCGCTCCTTCATCCGCAGTTCATTCTCAACCCTGATCATACCTCCATGAACGTTATACTTGATCGCATTATCCAATAGATTGATGAAAATATGCATCAGACTCTCCCGGTCACTGTGAATGACAGCAGGCTCAAGTCTCAATTCCATGTTTAGCGCAAACTTCTCCACCTTGCCTCGCATTCGTCCACAAGCATCCTCCAGCAATGCAGCAATCTCCACATCCTCCGCCTGATTCTCAAAATCATATTTTTCAAGCGCAGACAGATGCAGTACCTTCTCCACCATTTCATATAAGCGTTCGGTTTCTTTACCGATATTATTCGTGGCATCGTCCAGCAGTTGCGGATCATCCTTGTACATACTCAGCAGCTCCACGTATGCCTTAATGGATGTCAGTGGTGTCTTGAACTCATGGCTGATATTGCCGATATATTGTTTCTGCTGCTGCTCCAATGCCTGCAGCTTCTCAATCGCCAGCTGAAGCTTCTGCTGCTCGGCATGCATCGCCGTAATATTCTGCTGAATAGATGTGCTCATATAATAGATGCCTTGCCCCAGATCACCCAGCTCATCCTTACGCTTGACCGGAGATTCGGTGATGTAGTTCCCTGCTTGAATCGAGGCCGCTGATTTTTTCAATCGGGTAATCGCTACAGCAAAGCGGTTGAAGAATAGATAGCCGAGAATGAAGCTGAGCGCAACTACCGTGATGCCTGCCCATATAAACAGCTGAAGAATCCGCGCATAAAAGTCATGATAACTCTGCACGGAATATTGAATCCAGATCACACCAATCTGTCCCTCGGGACCATCCAGCGGCGCAGCATAAAGCAGGGTATCCCCCTGCTCATGGTAGGCTATTTTATTTTGTAATGCATAATTCAGTGTCTCCTGTATAAGTTCGCTCTCACCTGGAGCAAAAGACGCTCCCACCTGTTTGCCACTCATGTCATACAGCGCAATGGGCAAACCTGTCGAGTCGGCAAGTGCCTTTGTCAATCTGCGCCCATTCTGCTGCAGGAACAATTCCGGCTCCAGACGCACCGCCTCTGTATAGTATGCTTGGCGAACATTCAAATTGACCAGCCGCGTCTGCTGCGCCAGAATCCCTTCAACCTGTGATTGCTGATTAAGCTCAATCCCTCGCAGCACAAGAGAACTCAGCACAACCACGGTGAGAATAAGCAGTGCCGCCAGAAATACACTGAATTTCAGCTTGATGCTTACTCTCATGACATCCCGCCTGCTTCAGGGGCAGCCGCCTTGTATCCAATGCCATACACCGTTTGCAGCATTTGCTGGTCGGTGTCCCCGATTTTTTTGCGCAAACGCTGGATATGAATGTCTACCGTCCTTGTGCCGCCCGCATACTCCATGCCCCACACCCGGTCAAGCAGATCATCCCGTGTATATACCCGTTCTGGATTGGACATCAGAATGGTCAGCAGATCGAACTCCTTTGGCGTTAGGTCCAGCTTCTCTTCACCCACTGTCACTGTGCGGTGAGCAACATGTATACGCAGTGCTCCATTCACAATGGCCTGACTTTTGGCATCGTCCTGCGGCTGACTCGTTTTCTCCACTCGACGCATCAGTGCCTTCACGCGGGCCAGCAGCTCGCGAATTTCAAACGGTTTGGTCATATAATCATCTGCACCCATTTCAAGGCCGACAATTTTATCAACAAGCTCATTTTTGACGGTCAGCAAAATAATGCCGATATCCTCGCGATCCTCCAGCCTGCGGCAAACGCCATATCCATCCAGCTTCGGCATCATCACATCCAGAATCATGACCTGCGGATGAAATGAGGCTACCTTGACTAGAGCTTCTTCGCCGTCATTCGCCGTCTCTACTTCATAACCTTCACGCCGAAGGGCATAGGCAATAGCACTGACAATGCTGGATTCGTCATCAACAACAAGCACTTTTCTATTCATCGGATTCATCCTTTTTATCTCTGTCATAAGTTATGGGTTTATGTTAACAAGATCGCGAATATTACGCCATGAAAGTTTATTGGTTTACAGCAGTAGGCAAGTATGATCTAACCTGCACGCTGCCCTTTTTCTTTTTATACCCCAAAGACAGCAAAAAGAGCCATTCCACAGATGGATTGGCCCATGTATTCTGATCCTCAATCAATGAAACTACAGCAGCAGCTTCCGAATTTCCTCTTCGGAAAGCTGTCGCCTGATTTCTTATTCCTCAAACGATAGATTTAACGGCTCGTCCGACATCTCATATTCCGTCTCCATATGGGTCACAGATGTGTTCAGATCCACTTCCTCGAAGCGGAAGCTGTCCACCCATACTTTTCCTTTACCATTCAGGATCACCCCGAACGAAATGACTGCGCTCTCTGTCGGCACATCCAGCACAATGCTGTACTGATTCCATGGCTGTGTACCCGTAATCGGCCTGTTGTGCATATTATCAAACTGCAGCACATCGTGGACATGGTTATCCACACGCATCCATAGTCCGCAGAAGGAATCCACACGGTCGGTTTTGACAAAACCAGTCAGCTTCATCCGTTTACCAACGTATTTATCTGCCCTGAACTGCTGCATCATCGTAGCAAACTCGTTCGGCTCCATCGGTGTAACGGCCTTGAGATAGCCCGAGGCTTTCCCTTGATGTACCTCCGCAGGGTCAATGCCCATCTCATAGTTTTGCGGGTGACTTCCAGTTAACATCCAGCCTTTGATTGTCGTTGCATCATTCATCTGTAACTCTCCTCCTCTGGTTTTTCCAGTAAACAGCCTCAAATCAAATAATTTGCGAAAACGCCCTGGCGGCATGCCATACATTTTGCGAAAAGCACGAGTAAACGCTTCCTGACTTTCAAATCCACAAGCAAGAGATATATCCAGAATCCCTGTATCCGTAGAACGAAGCGCAGTAGAGGCCAGACTCATTCGGCGATAACGAATGTAATCGACCACGGTCATTCCTACCTCATCCCGGAATACGCGGTGATAGTGATATGGCGACAACAGCGCCTTCGAAGCCACAGCTTCCAGTCCTATCTCCTCATGCAGATGGTTTTCGATATAGAACAAGCTGTCTTGAATCATCTCCTGATATCGGCTCAATCGAGGATGCCTCCTTCCATATCCTTACTATACGTGTTCGCGCAGGAGCCGTTTTGATCATTTTTGCGGAAAACAAAAAAAGAAGAGCCAGGGTATCTTGCCCTGCACGGGCAAGTGATATCTTTCGGCTTCTTCTTTGTTTAGTGATTATTAAATCTATAAGCAATATGTACCCCATTATTCCCTTTTGAACTTTTATTCAACACCCAAACCTACCCCAATACACTCACATCCTCGGTCCTCTTCCTAGTCATATAAAGTTTAGGATTTGATTCCAGAATTGACTAATCTATTGTTTTCAGGAGCAGCATGACTGGCTACTTGCTTCTGGCAATTATAAAGATGTCAACCGCATAACGGATAAATCATCGCCTTCTACAGTGCTTTATTAAAATTCATTCATCTGGATTTTCTCTAAAAATGTGGATAAATGATTCCCTTGAGGATTTCCTTATATTTCCAGGAATATGACCTCTTCATCACTGTGTATGATATGTCAAATAATGTAATTTTAAATTAATTTTGTTGAGTTAAGAAAGAAATTTACTTTTGTAATGCTGTGCACAATGTTGCTACTAGCTGGTATATTAATACCTTATTCTAAAGTAAGTGCTGGATCTGATAATTTACTCTTCAAGATGCCAAACGGTGGCTCATGGAAGTATACAACTATGGATGCTAACTATGTAAAAAAATGGGATGGTCTAATTACGATTTTAGAACCCTTGAGGTTGTGCAAGAAATGACATATTTATCTCCAGCTACAGTCCAAATTATGGCGAATGACCTAGGAAACAAAGTTGGGTTAACTATGACAAAACAAGGACTTAAATTAGCAGTAGAAACCGCGGCATCGTCTGGAATTACAGCTGCCAAAAACAAGCTAATTGCAAAATATGGTTCCTCTACAGCTGCTAAATTTATCCCTTATCTTAATATCTTAGCTTGGTCATACACAGCATATGATCTCTTTTCAACAATTAATGATGGTAGAAGCTTGAAAAGACTTACAGATGCAGCTAAAGCAGGAAAAGGACTGATCTATAAAAATTACACAAATGGATCTGGTGATGGATGGTATCTATGGGACGGTAGCTCAAAATATGGTGAGTATCCATATGCAGTATTAAACCCCAATAAATATCAATTAGGCACAGTAAAAATCAACTAAAAAATGGCCCCTTTCCTTCCATTGAGGATAGCGGGCCATTTTTGTGTAAGAAACCAAAGTTTTCAAATGGACATACTAATTTTTTATCTTTATTCTAATGTATACAGCTAGACCGGCAACTCCTGTTGCTACCGCAGATTCAATCTGTAAGTCGGCGAGTTCCGACAAATCTGTAGGCACATTATAACATATCCTATACATATAGTATAAAAAAATGATTATAGCAATAATTAAAAAGACATTTGCGATTTTTTTTTCAAAAAAGATCAATTCCTCTCAAAATATACTATTATTTGTAAGTCTATAATAACAGATGAGGAACTACGATGTATTATTTCATAAACTATTTCTTCTAATATATATTAGACTGCCGGAACCGGCTGTGCACCAGCCTCTTCTTCATCATGCTCCACCAGCTCGTGTTTCTCCCATGCGCGGCTCTTCCAGCGGAAGTACATGATAACCGCACGCGTCCATTCGTCCGCAGCAATGGCAAGCCATACCCCTGCCAGCCCCAGATTCAACTGGAACACCAGCAGATATCCGAGTGGCAGACTCATGCACACCATGGAGATCAGCCCCATATATACCGGGAACTTGGCATCTCCTGCCGCACGTAGCGAACCGATGATGACAATGTTGCAGGTACGTCCGGTTTCAAGCACCAGACTGAGCAGAAGCACCTGAGCTCCAAGCCGTATAATCTCGGGATTATCCGTGAAAATGCCCATCAACGGCACGCGGAAAATAATAATAATCACGTCAATCACAATGGTCGCGAGCAGGGCCCATTTTACACTGTCGAAAACACGTTTGTATGCATCATCCTTACGACGCGCACCGACAAGCCGCCCAACTATAATGGACGTGCCCATTCCGATGGCCATACTGAACAAATAAATGTAGCTTGAAATATTGCCTGCATATTGCTTGGTGGCCATGGCTTCTGCGCCCAGATACGTCACGTATAGTGTAAATACGAGCTGGCAGGAGTGATATACCATAGATTCCATCGCAGATGGAATGCCGATTCGTAGAATTTTGCCAATAAAATGTTTGGACAGCTTGATATAGTATTCGAAATCTACACGTACCTCGCTCACACGATACAACAGCCAGAAGAAGATTAGCAAGCAGATGAAACGGCTTCCCACCGTCGAAATCGCTGCCCCTTCTACACCCAGCTTCGGCAAGCCAAAATGTCCAAAGATCAGGGCATAGTTGCCCACGACGTGAATCACGTTCATAAACACGGATACATACATCGTTTCCTTGGTATAACCGTGTGTACGAATGGTTGCCGCCAATGCATTAATGAGAGCCTGCAGGAAAATCCCGCCACCAACGATGCTTATATACGAACGAGCATAATCATAAATTTCACCTTGTATATTTAAAAGCGACAGCAAGTGTCCACCAAACACCAGGAAGATCACACTCAGGATTAATCCGACCGCTAGGTTAAGCGTAATGGCGTTACCTGTAACCTGTGCGGCTTCTGTCAGCTTTTTCGAACCGATATATTGGGCTACAACGATAGCAGCACCATGTCCAATGACTTCAAGTACAAGAATCGCAATCGAGATAATCTGGTTAGCCGCACCCACTCCGGAGACGGCATTGTCCGACACAGAACTAAGCATGAGCGTATCTACGCTCCCCATCAACATAAACAAGAAGAGTTCCAGGAATATAGGCCAGGTCAGCCGAATAAGCTTCAAATCCTGGGCATCTGAACGGAGGGACTCTTGGTTCGAGGATATTGCTGTCATTTTCTCACCTTTCCAACGTGGGCTTGATTTCATAGGGTATGTTAGCACAGGTGGTTTGAAAATGCAGTATTTTTACGAAAATAATTGAAATTATTTTGAAAATTCCAGAAATAGGTATTTTGTCGTTTTCATAACATCTTCTATCCGTCACGCTAGATAACTCTCTAAGACATCAGAATATCATGTTACAGACATAACAAAACCCTCCCACTACGCTTGTCACGCGTTTAATGGAAGGGCTTGTATCGTGTTACATTTTAACAAATGGAAAGCAACCAGAAGCAAGAACAGACAATCATCCTTTCACCGAGCCTGCCGCAATCCCTTCAACAATCCGTTCACTCAGCACCAGAAACGCAATCAGAATCGGCAGAATGCTAATCATCAGCGTAGCACCAATCGCACCCCAATCCGTTGTGTACTGCCCGATAAAGTTCTGCACTCCGACCGTCAGCGTTTTATACGCATCTGAACTGATGAAGGTGTTGACGAAAATAAATTCATTCCAGTCATAGATCATATTAATGATCGCTGTCGTGGCAAGCACGGAAGCGGTCATCGGCAGCACGATGCGGAAGAAAATCCGATGGACGGAACAGCCATCCATCACCGCCGCCTCTTCAACCTCTCTCGGAAGTGCATAATAGAATCCAAGCAGGATCATAATCGTGATCGGCATATTAAATGCAATGTAAGACAGAATGACCGATAACGGATGATCTGTGAGATGCAGCTTCAAGAACAGACTGAACAGCGGAATCAGTGTCGAATGCACCGGGATCATCAGACCCACCATGAATAATCCCAGCACCAGCGAACGTCCCTTCCAGCGCATCCGTGTGATCGCAAATGTCACCAGACTTGCAAACAGCACTGTAAACACCACAGAAACCACCGTAATCCACACACTGTTGAAAAAATATAAGCTGATATTGCCCTCTGTCCATACCTTGACATAGTTCTCCCAACGCGGTGTAGCCGGGAGGGCAAAAGGCGCCATGTTAAATACTTCCTGATTATTTTTAAGTGAAAATAACAGCAGCCACACTAATGGCAAAATTTGCAGCAAAGCCACCAGAGACAGCAGCACATAGAGCAGGACATACCCAAGCCTTCTCGTCCATGCAGGGCTATGACCTGTCTCCGGGCCTGCCGGCATCCGAACAGCCAGTTCCATCTTCAACAAGATGACCTCCTTTCATTTGACGTATGCATCAGGAATACTGAATTGTATCTTTGGATGCCGTAGCCTTGCGTAGCAGCCAGGTCACGACCAGACAGATCAGCAGAAGGAAGAAGCCTACTGCGCTGCCGTATCCAAAGTCAAAACTGCGAAACGCCTGACGATACATGTAGGAGGCCATCACTTCACTGGAACCATTCGGGCCGCCATCCGTCATGACATAGATGAGGTCAAAATATTTCAGCGAGCCGACCACAGCCAGCACAACGGTCACCTTAATCACTTCCGTGATCAGCGGCAGCTTGATGCGGAGCGCAATCTGCCACGGGTTCGCACCGTCAATGCGTGCGGCCTCAATTAGCGATTCCGGGATGTTTTTGAGTGCCGCATAGTAGATCAAAATATAGAAGCCTGCATACTGCCATAGGATGGGCACAAACAGGGCATACAGCACCAGAGATGGCTCTGCCAGCCAGGCTGGCGGATTGCTGAAGCCGATCGCTTCGAGAAAACTGTTTAGCACACCGTTGCTCGGGTGATAGATTTTCAGCCATAACTGGGCGATGGCAACGGAAGACAGCAGCATCGGAATCAGATATATTTTGCGAAAAAAATTGGCGCCCTTGATCTTACCTGACAGCACCAGCGCAATCATCAGATAACCGATGAGGCTCAGCGCAGAGAACAAGGCTAATAAAAAGGTATGATTCGCACTCTGCCAGAACGTTCCGTCCTTCAGCAGTGTCGTGTAGTTATCCAGACCAATAAACGTCATTGCCCCGATCCCGTCCCATTGCATCAAACCGTAGTATCCAGTGAGTACAATCGGGATGTAGACCAGAACCAGCAGCAGCAGCAGTGCAGGAAGCACATACAGCGCAGCGACCAGACGGTTCGACATGACTTTGTCCAAGACAGGGTCCTCCCTTCAAGCATTCAAGCATTCAGATGGTGCAGGTGAGGTATTCCTCACCTTTAACCAGCAGCAGAAGCAGCAGGGCACATTAGTTACCCTTGTCGATGGCGGCCTGATGATTCTTCACAAAGTCCTCCGGTGTGACTGCTTTGCCAAACAACGCCTGAATCATATCCAGATGCGCCTGAGCGGCAGCCGGCTTCATCTGCACGTCTGCGAAGAGCGTCAGGCTGCTTGCCTGATTCAGCTCATTCAGCAGATCAATATAAAGCTGCGGCAGCTGTACAGCAGCCGTATCAACTTTGGTCGCGGGAATCACCCCCGCCTCGGTCACCGAGCTTTCACCCCATTTTTCCACAAAGTATTGAATAAATTTCTGTGCCTCGTCCTTCACCTTCGAATTCTGAGCCGCAAACAGACCTACGCCCGGTCCACCTACCCAGCTGTTGATATCGCCCTTGCCCCCGTCAACCGTCGGGAATTTTAAAAACCCAACCTTATCCTTAAATTCCTGTGGGATGTCCGGGTTCGTTGTAAAGTTCGGCAGTTCCCACGTTCCCATCAGGTACATCGCAGCCTTTTCATTCATGAATTCAGATTTACCCTCATCATTGGACAAGCCGTTAAAGCCTTTGTTAAATGCATTCATATCCACCAGCTTCTGCACTTCAGCCGCAGCCTGCGTCAGAGCCGGATCATCGAACTTGCCGGAGCCGTTAATGGCTTTCTCCAACGCATCCCCGCCCAAACGGTTCGCCAGATACATATACCAGAGTGAGCCGGTCCAGCGGTCCTTATTGCCCAGTGCAATCGGCACTTCACCATTGTCGGTCAGCGTCTTCACCACATTCAGGAATTCATCGTAGGTGGCTGGCGGCTGCAAATTGTATTTTGCAAAAATCGCCTTGTTATAATAGATCGGAGAGATATTCAGCTCAATTGGGAGCGCATACGTTTTCCCATCAACTGCATAAGCCTCCGTTGTGCCCGCAATAAACTTCTCGCCCAGCGAACCATTCAGCAGCTCATCCAGCGGTGCAAACAGATTACCCTTTACGTAAGGCTCCAGAAAACCCGCAGCCCAGGTTACACCGACATCAGGAAGCTCATTGGAAGCGGACAAAATCTTCAGCTTGTTCTTGTATTGTTCATTCTCCAGCACTTCCTGCTTAATCGTCACATTTGGGTTATCGGTCTGATACTGCTGGATAATATCATTGACCAGCTTGTTCTGTTGTGCCGAGCTGCCAGCAGGCCAGAGATGCATGAACTTCAGCGTTACTTTGCCATCTGCGCCCTTGTCACCACCGCTTGCATTATTGCCAGATTCATTGCCTGCACCAGAGCCTGCGTTGTTGCATCCAGACAGAATGACAGCCAGAAGCAGCGTCCATGACAGAAGCATGGCCAGTGTCTTTTTATTCATATTTCCAACCCCCAATAGTGGAATTGCGGTCTTTGTAACCGCTTTACTAAAATTGTAGCATGGGCCCTTCCACCCCATAAGGATAGGATGATTTGGTAAAACTCCACTATTTTAAGAGGTTTTTTCTATATGACGCATATCCGCTTACGAACTCTTCTCATTTACGGTATGGCGGTATTTGCTTGGACTGATGCCCTCCAGGCTTTTGAACACTTTGATAAAATATTTATCCGTCTGGTAGCCCACTCTCCCGGCAATCTCTGATATAGGAAGCAGGGTCTGCACCAGTAATTCCTTCGCCCGCTGAACACGTTTACGCATAAGATACTCACTGAAATTCAGTCCGACCTGCTCTTTGAACAATACGCTAAAATAACTGGAGTTCAGGTGCACGGAGTCGGCAAGCTCCCGCATCGTTATGGGCTCGCCCAGATGTGCCTCAATGTAGGACAGGGCTTCTCCAATCGGGGTATCGACCTGCTGCTCTCTCCGCTCCCGGATATCCACCAGCTTGGGATCAACGATCTCCTGCATGGCCTGGATGCGCCGCTGCTGCTCATGAATATGAAGTGCTTTTTCTACCGTCTGGAGCAGCTGCTGCTTCTCAATGGGTTTCAATAAATAATCCACCACGCCCAGCTTGATCGCCTGCTGTGCATAACTGAAGTCCGCATACCCCGACATAATGAGAACCGCAGGTTTACTAGGAAAGTGCTGAATCGCCTCCACCAGCGACAAGCCGGAAAATTCCGGCATACGCACATCCGTGATCAGCAGATCTGCCGGCTGGCTGGCGAGCCATTCTTTGGCCTCAACACCGCTAGACGCTGTCTGTATCCGGTTCTTCCCGGCATACCATGCCTCCAGTGTTTTGCGAATCCCTTCTCTTGTGCGAGGTTCGTCGTCCACTATCAGAATCGTTTTTTCATGAATCATATGAAGCCTCCGTTCCCCTAGGAATTTCAAAACGAATAACCGTTCCAGCTCCCGCTTCACTCTCTACCACAAGTCTGGCATACTCGCCTAGCTGGCCACCGCCAAAGTACAATTGAAGACGCTGATGTACGTTAACCAGCCCTACACCAGTCCCTCTACCGGGGGCCAATGGATCACCGCCCTTTAGTGCCTGATGGATGGTCTGGAGACGCTCCGTCTCTATGCCCGGCCCATGATCGCGCACCTCCACACCTACTAAACCTGTGATGGATGATGGATACACGTTAATCTCTATGCTTCCAGGTTTTAAAGTGCTCTCTACGCCATACAACACGGCATTTTCCACCAGTGGCTGGATCAGCAGCTTGGGCATCGGTACTGTGCGCAGCTCTTCACCCAGCCGGATCTCCCATTGCATCCTGTCGCCAAGCCGCATCTGCATAATGTTCAGATACCGCTCTACATGCTCAAGCTCGTCCGCAATCGTCACCCATTCATCCTGATGCGGACTGGAGATGATATAACGAAACAAATGGGACATTGCGATGACCATTCGCGCCATCTCCTCCTCCCCTTTATCCTCCAAGGACCAGTAGAAGGCTTCCAGCGTATTGAACAGGAAATGAGGGTTAATCTGTGATTGTAGCGCCTTCAGCTCCGCCCGGGACTGCATCACTTCCTTGTCATGCACCACCTGTGTCAGCTCATTCTGCCTGTAGACCATCTGGTTATACACCTCATTCAGCTCATTGATCTCCGAAGTGGAGCTAACCATAAGATTCGGCCTCATCGCTCCCGGCTGCGCTCCCCGCATTGCCCTCATCAAGCGAATTAACGGACGAGTAATCATCGTAGACAGAAAGAAGGACATCACCAGAAAAAGCACAACGCCAATAACGCCCGACACAAATAAAGCCGTTCTCAGGATGGACACTCCTTCGGTCGTTTCCCGCAGGGGGGTCAGCACGGCAAGCGTCCAGCCTGTTAGCTCGGATCGCTGCTTCACCACGATATACGACTCCTTGCCATTCTGCACGACAGATTCACTATTCATCACGGCCTGAGGATCAAGGTGTACATCCAGATTGGAGGTCACGACCTCCCCGCCGCCGTCCAGCAGCATGATTGAATCCTGAGAGCCGTCCGAACCCTCTGAATCATTCAGTTGAAAAAAACTGCGCTGCATCCGCACAACCACATAACCGCCATGCTCAAAAGAACGATCCAGCAAGTTGATTCGCCGAATGGCCAGAAGAATACTTGGGTCATCGGGATCAGAGCCGGCCCATACCAGCCGCCCCTTGCCCTCATCGGCTTGAACAATCCACCCTCGATCCAGCCTGTGGCTCAGCGAACGATCATCCATCGGAAATATTCGGCTGTAATTCGTCGTGTAAATTTCCATGCTCTGTGCACCATTAATGAAGGATTGATAGCTGCCCGCGATCTGCAGGAGTGCCTGCCGCTGATTAAAGGTGGCCTTTTTCCCCCGTTTCTCCTCATATAACAGACGCTGAAGATAGGTATTATCTGCAACCTGGGCCGTTAAGGAATTGACCTGTGCGATAAGCGCGTCCAGCCTGCCGCTAGCCTGTACGGCGGTCTGCTGGATGTGCTTCTCCGCATTGCTTTTCAGCAAAGACGCTACACGGTCATATGCCGTAATCCCTGCGATGAGCAGAACCACGAGCATTACCATCACAAAACCGACAAAGATCTGATTACGAAGTGAGTTCAAAGGTCTGATTTGCCGCTGCACCGTCCAAAATCCCCCTCTTTCTGCATGGTAAAGAAACCACCATCTCACGCCCGTATTCTGGATGACGGGTTACACTCGATGCCGGATTCGTCTGTGTATGCTGTTCTAATCATTGAAGCGCTTGCAAATATTTTTCTTTGAATTTACTATTTTTTTTAGCAAAGCTCCGCTTAGTTTATTGATTAAACTAACCGAATTCAAAATAGCACAGTTTGAGTTGTTAATCAATAAATTTAAGCGTTCTTTACAAATCAGAATACAAAAAAGAGAGAGAAGCGGAGCGCTTTGTTTGCTCCCTTCCTTCTCTCCCTTTCTAACTAACTCTTTTACATCTAATGTAATAATTAATTATTTTTTTGATTTGAGTTGACTCAACAATTGTTATCGAAATATCATTTTTATATCAGTGACAAACTAATTAGCGTTGACCCTGTAGTTAACCGGAATTTTCCAATCTAATGTCACCACTTTCGAACCTAAGAAACTAACGTCAAATTTCCAATTGATATAGGCTGTAGTACTCTCGTTACTTTTTTGTTTAGAATCCCACGTGGAAACTAGAAGACCTAAATCAAGATAATGACCTGCATCATATAGATATGCTGATTTTCCAGCAGCATAATATGGGACATTTTTGGTGAAAAGTCCTATGATAACCGGCCAGTTAGCTTTAATTTCTGAACTGGATTCTCTATATATTCCACCGATTAATCTGGAAGTAATTACTGTATTCTGCCCCGCTGCGATAGTTCCGAGAGTTTGAGTGCCTCCACTTGTTACTCCGCCTATTTTATAACGTTGCTCAATACCATTAGTAGTATTCCCATTAACTCTTACATGTTCTGCAACTGTTAGTCTAGAAGTCCAATTCGCAGTACCTGCTTTACCAACATCTACGATATTCCCCTCAACTTTAGGACAAAAATAAAATTCTGCTACGTCTACACCAAAAGGGACTTTTGAATAGTAAACATTGGAACATGATTTAATGTAGGGATTAGCTGAAAAAGGGCCGATCTCCTCATTAGTAATTCTATGCGACTCTGCAGGAGCAAGAATTTGTTCAAACCAGTTACCATCCAAAAGGCTATCTGTATACGATCCATCTGTAGTGATTTTAGAAGTATCTATATTCAAATGATTTAACTTCTCTTCAAAGTAAAACATATCTCCTTTTTTATCTTGTAGATATAATTTAATGTTGGATGTGTTCCGTAAATCTGTAGAAATAAGACTTGTGTCGGCCCTATCATTGGTTTTTATCTTAAAATGTAAGACATTAAAGCTATCATTATTCTCTTTCAAGTCTCCAACATAACTATCAATACCATCGGATTGTTCTCTACTTGAATACAACTTACCTTCCAATTGAAGTGGGACTACTCCACCATTGTATCTGACAAGCCCGTTAATATGTACAGCATCGCCATCCAACGTTAAATTATCTATTAATAGTTTAGTCCGATGCACTAACTTCTCTTCAGCGATGTAATTCGAATATTCTTCTGACCCTATGACTCTTTGGATGTTCTCGTTTGAAACCATGTATCCGGGAATAGACATTGTATTTTCGGTCATTACCCCTTTTTCAATAACAGACTCACTCGAAGCGCTACTAACTCCATTAAAGGATATGACTAGTGTAGTAATTAAAGACAGTAAGGTTGCTTTCTTTAATATCATTTTCATTTTACAATACCGATAGGGTGTATGTATAATTGTACATCAAAAGTTTTTGTTCTAAATAAAGGAGATCCTTATCTTATGAGAAAAATGAGCAAAAAAAATTTGATTATTATTTTAACTCTTGCTCTTGCAGCTTCTCTGTTTGCAAATGTTTATGGGTATAATTCAAGTAATGGAAAACTAAAAGACTTTTTAAATCAACAATACAATCAGGTTCTGTCAGATTACGAGAGCAGCATTCTTTCTACTTCAGATTCAATCTTGTTAACTTTGGAGAATGCTATAGAGAAAAAGAAGATTAGTAGAGAAGAATTACTATTCTTATGCAAGAGCTATGAACAGTTAAATCAAAATCAGATTCAATATGCAAACTATGTACAGGTCTATAACTCTCCTGATGGGAAAAAGGCTTTCTCTATGGATATGAATGAACCTATTAATCTTAATTATCTTCCTGGTTTTATCTACTTTAATTCAAGTAGAGCTATGTTCGAAAAACTTCTTTTGCAAAGTGAATCTATTTCTGACTTAGATGTAACCGCTAATTTAGAAAAGAGCCTAAAACTTGCAAATGAAATCGTTCAATTAAACACAGCCATTTATAAAAAATTTCTCAATAAAAATTTCGCTCAATTGTCAAACGAGGAGGCAATATTGACCAGGCTTCACTTACAAAAGGATCTGACCACCTCGTCTGCAAAACTAGCTGAGCTTGACGCAGAAATATCCAGGTTAAATAACTAGATTTCTTCTCAAAAAAGGTGCAGTAACAAAAAGAGGCCGAAGCAGGCAAAACCTCCGCTTCGGCTCTTTGCTAACCTAAATTAGATCATTCTTCACCAATCATTGGTTGTATCCATCACCGTTACCCTTTAGGCAATGCATTACGCATACGCTTATCCCGATATCCTTGGTATACACGAAGCAACATGCCGATGATCAGCATCACCACACCGATGTTAATGGCCACATCCGCTATATTTAATATGCCACGTCCTGATGGAAACACCAGAAAATCCGTCACCCGTGCATAAACAAATCGATCTATCGCGTTGCCGAGAGCACCGCCAACCATAAAGCCTGCCCCGGCCTGCATCCAGAATCCACGTATCTCGCCCTTGCGCCGATAATAGAGCATACCTGCGATAAACAATACTGCAATTCCCCCGAACAGACGTGCATTGCCCTGAAACATACTTCCTGCCATACCGCTATTTTCATAATGCTGCAGCTGCATTCCCGAATCGCCAAGCCGCATGACCTCGCCAACCTCCATATACATTCGGACTGCAATCTTGGTTCCCTGGTCCACCAGTGTGACCAATAGTGCAACAAAATAAAACAGCATTGCCCTTTCCCTCCTGCCTGCTTGCTTAAGCCGCACTTATATGTTCACGTGAAGCGCATCCTGCGTTATATTCCTCTTACTTTACCACAGCATTTATGACGTCTCCAAATGATGCAGCATCGTATCTCTTATAACATCCAATGAAGTCCACACGAAAGATCATGACCTCGTTACCACAGTCATTCGCTTTTTGGGGAGAAGCAGCTCCTGCAATGGAATCAAAAACGCGAGATACAGGAGCAGAAGCTCTTGCATCTCGCGTCTTTACAATAAAGCAATCTGGATAACATGTACATTTCTATTACTGAATCGCAGACAGCACATCCAGCAGCATGGACTTGAACTTCGGTCGATCAATGGCTTCACACACCCGTACATTCGGTGCTTTGCCAAAACGTCCGTTAATATCAACCACGCTGTATCCGCGTGTGAGTTCTCCTGCCGCTTCCACATCGACATAGTAATGACCCGATTTCGTCATGAGCGACTCATCTGCCGCTACTGCCATCAGCAGTGTATCCGGGTGGGTTGTTCCGTTCAGCTTATGTACGTATTTGTTAAACTGCATAACCACCTTGTTGATTGCCGTGAAAAAGTCCGCACCCGATGTGCCCAGCGCTGCAATCTCGGCATGATCATCATCATCCATCACCGAGTACTGTGTACACATCTCCCAGCCAACCATCGTAATCGGGATGCCTGCATGCAGCACAATCTTGGCTGCCTCTGGGTCCACGTAGAAGTTATACTCTGCCGCTGGAGTGATATTGCCCAGTGCATTGTTCGTTCCACCCATGATGTACAGATGAGCAATCTCAGGGATAATCGTCGGGTCCTTCTGAATCGCCATCGCAATGTTGGTCAGCGGTGCAATTGCCAGCAATTCAATCTCACCCGGATGCGCATGCACCTTCTCGATAATAAAATCAACCGCATGCCCGCTCTCGGGACGCTGCTCCGCCTTGGGAAAATGCGCACCGCCCATGCCATCATCCCCATGCACATCTTCCACCGTCCGGTGTTGCGCCTGACCATAGGCCATCAGAGGCCGTTCGCAGCCTTTGTATACCGGGACCTTGCCCCCGTGTCCGGCAACCTGTACGGTGTACAGTGCATTTTCAACCTCCTGATCAAACTGCACATTTCCACCAGTAATCGTGATGCCCTCCACCTGAAAATGATGCAATGCCGTCAGGATCGCAATCGTATCGTCTCCTGCTGTATCCGTATCAATGATGACTCTTCTCATGCTGCCGCTCTCCTTCTTCCGTATAAAATTCGTTCGACATCTGCTAAACGACCCTCGTGTACATCATCACGTTCATTCAGCAGATATATCCATGCGAAACGTCAGGATCTATTTTACATCAAAAACGTACCAATGACGATGGAAACGCCGATGATCACGGAGCGTAACAACTGTGCTACCGCCATATTACCACGCGCAATTTCCTCACATACCCGCATCTTCGGTGTCAGGAAATCAAATATAATATAGACCAGACACAGAATAATGATACCCAGCGCCGACCATAACAGCATATCCAGCCACGCATGCGTCGAGAAGGACACCATCCCCACAATAATACACAGGCCCAGCAGCTTGCTGCCCATATACATACCCGCCGCTTCATTACCTTTCGCAATTTCCTCACTATCGTTATACCGGGTCAATTTGCTGAAGGCAAAGTATCCACATACCAGCACCACCAGCAAAATCCCCATACCCAGCCCCACATTTAACAGGTTTATTCCCAGCTTCTCCATTCCTTCTCCTCCTCATCATTCATCCGTTCACGTACCGCCGCTGCGCAATAGTAGGCCATATCACCCGTGACCTTCTCTCCAACCCTTGGCAGCATGCCGGCAAAACGTCCTCCAATCACAAATACACCCGTCAACAGATAACCGCTGTAAGGACCCTCCTCCGTCTGAATTACCGCCTGCTCCATCGGCACCAGCTGCTGATATACCTTGGGTTGATTTGCATAATACGCTTCAATCTCTTCAGCATCCTCGTCATCTTGATCCAGAATCGCAGTTCGATCCGTGGGCATGTCATTTCCCTCTTTAGATTGGGGGTGTATTCCCTCCTGATTCAGCAAAAGAGTTCCACGGCCCTCGCGGCCCCAATAGCTCTTGGCTACATAAGGCACAGCGCTCTGCTCAAACGGCGCCGCACTAAAGTACGTTGGCAGCAGATACCGTGAGATCACTTGCATCTCATCCTCATCAAAAAGTGTAAACCCGCAGTAACCGGGCGTCTGCTCATTCCGCTCATATAGCGACCAGATCGCAGCCATAAAGCCCTTACTCTGCATCAGTACATGCTGCGCCGGATTCATCAGGCCAAGCTGTCCTTCACGCACTAATTCAATCAATTCAGCACCAATGTCCACATCTGTTATCTCATCCCGATCCCCAATCAGATATTCCAGCGGATACAGCCGATATAATAAACGAATCTCCCGGCCCTGATGATACAGTCCTTCTCCCGGTACAATCTCAAGCTCCTCCAGCGGAGCATACAGCACCTCATATCCGGCTTCACGACAACGCTCCATCAAATAGGTGGTATTAGTTCGATCCTCAACATGCTCGCCATATGAAGTAAATGTAACCGGCCCCTCCAGACCTTGCTTGGCATAGAATGTAAGCCAGGATCGGAAGCACTCCCGAATACGCTCATCCATATGGGCCGAGGGTGCAACCCATGTCTGGTCGGCTGTCAGTCCGATCAGAATGTTCTCAAGTGCCGCCGCTTCGGGTATGCCCGTAGGCGTGTCGGTGTTATTTTCAATACATTTCAAACCAGCCTCACCTATAATCCAATCCTGACGAGTAATTCCGCCTGTAACACACTCCATGCGTGCTGCCGTAATCAGCCCCGGATGAATACCGAGCGGTCCCTCCAGAAATGAATCGGGCATATATCGCTGGATAAAACGCATCACTTTGCTGTATATCGCATCCACTGCCTCGGCCGCAGCACGCAGTTCATTCAGCTCCGCGGTTGTATAAACCGTTAGTGAAGGCACACAATACTGCTTGCCATACATGCGATGATACGGAATCTTCTCTCCGGCTTCCCCTGAGAAAACCTCTTCGTGGCTGAATGGAAGCGGGAATACGGTCCTCATATAACCAACCTCCTTCTGCCCAACCGCAGAATGTGCTCCTGCTTCATGCAATTAACCTCCCGAGCTGCGGAAAAAGCTGCCGAAACCGCTCGATTTGGACTTGGAGGAGCTTTTATACGAACTGCTGCCTCCTTCGCGATAGGATGATCCACTGCGATAAGACGATCCGCCGTAGCCGCCATAATAGTAATGACCACTGCTGGAATCGTACTCGCATCCTTCATCATACTCAGGGTCACATTCGTCGCTGCTGCTGCCACAGCCCGCAAGCACTGCAGGTACGACCAGCAGGAGGGAGAAGGCAACGAGCTTGGCTTTGGAGCCCGGTTTAGAGCCTGATGCCGATCTCGAGCCTTCTGGGGAACCCGCTGCTCTCATCGGCTCAAAGCCAGATATGAGCGCTGTTCCCGTTACATGCCCCACCTCGGAAGCTGGCTCGAACCCCCGCATGGATTCGACCTCTGAAGCGGATGGAGATTGACGTCCAATAATGTTTCCAGCGATTCCGGCCCCCTGTGTAGATAACGGCTTTTGCACCTCTTCTTCCTTCATTACAGATCCACCTCTTTCATGAAAAACAGTACTTTCTTGCGATCCGTATCCAGCACCGAATACAGAATTTCATACGTCTTGTCTGCCCGAACCATGTAGTGATCCAGCAGCTGCTCAGCCAGCTCCATCGTATAGCCAGCGGACTCTATAAGCTCCAGTTCCTCAAAGGAACGCCCATTCCACAGCATATACTCCGGGCTGTACATGGAGGACATTTTACACAAGCCCAGCGCCGCATCCGCAATAGCCGCACCGTACCCTTCCGGCAGCTGCTGTTCGTCCATCGTCACATAGATCACATGCTCCCGCCGATCCTGACATTCATTGGACAGATGGGTCCATAATTTGTTCTTCATTAGAGTTGCGTCCACCAGCTTGCGCATGAACAATTCATCCCGCGTTACCGAGGTCTGCTCCAGTTCGCCCGTCTCTGCCTGCTTATCCTCCGACCAGCTGCGATACGTCAATGAATAATAGATTGCTGTCTCCTCCCTCTCTGCGAGCTCGTAGGTGAGCCGTTTCAATACACACAAACGTATTAAACGCATGAGGAGGAAAAAAGTTACACTATTCGCTATGACATGTAAAAAGAAACATGGAAAGCTGGTTTACGCTCCAGCCACGCTAGCGATCACCACAGACCTTATTCAGCGTAAAAGCAGGCTCTTGAAATTGTAACGATCTGGAGAAACGCTATTTGAAAGGAAAATCCAAAACACTGGCTACAAGCTCTATATTTCAGGGGGAATAACGTCGCTAGGGATCGTTAGAATTCCAGAAGGTAAAAAAACAGGCAAATAACCTCTCCTCAGATCGTTAGATCGTTAGACTAGGCCAAGCTCACAGATGCACGCCTTGGTCCATGCATAACTCACATACGGCTATGAGCCCGGGCCAAAACAAAGCAAAATGACAACAACTAAAAAGGACTGCCTTATGTCAGTGAATGCTTATTCAAAGCACATTCTCTGATAGACAATCCTTTTTACGCTTACTCCGCTTCTGCCTGCACGCTCTCGCTCCGGTTCGTTCGGTTCAATTCGATTCGGTTAGGTCCGCTCTACAAGGTATCCACTGCATTCCGTATCGGTGTGTGACTTCTTGTTATCTAATTCTTATTTTTGCTTCCTGATTTTCACTTTTAATCCGTACTTGCTTGCCGCTCCCTGCTTTGCAATTCCGTCTCACATCTCAGCCCATTGAACGAGAAGTTCATCGTATGCCCTGGATAACTGCTCTCGCTCGTTCCACAGCTGCTCTAGAGCGGCCGAGTCGTTGGTCAATGCTTCAAGCTGCCGATCAAGCTCCTGAATCCGAGCTTCCATGCGGGCTATCGCCAGCTCCAGCTTTTCTACAGATGCTTGTTGCCTATTTCCGCTACCGTGTCGGTTGTGATTGTTGGCACTGCGGCTGGCATTCCCATGGCCTGTTTTCACATGTCCAGCATCAAGCTCCGTATGCGCTTGCCCCAGCAAGGTCTCTTCATTTGTGGCTGCTTCCCCATCGGCAGTAATTCCCCCAGCCCTTCTCCCGGCTTTCGATCCGTTTCCAGCAACATTAGCACCAGACTCGCGTGATATTTCTTTCGCTGCACGGGCCTGCACATCAAGCCTCTTCTCCCGGTACGCCTCGTAATCCCCAAGGTATGATGTCAGCTGACCATGCTCCAGCTCCCATACTCGGGAAGCAATGCGATTCACAAAGTAACGATCATGCGAGATTGCCAGCACAGTCCCTTCATAATCAGCCAGCGCATCCTCCAGCGCCTCTCTTGAAGTAATATCGAGATGGTTGGTCGGCTCATCCAGTAAAAGTACATTCGGTTTGCGCTGTATCAGCAAAGCCAGCCTCAGACGAGTCCACTCCCCGCCGGACAGCTGTCCGACCGAACGGAAAACATCGGCTCCATAGAACAGATATCGCGCCAGAATGCCGCGAGCCTCTCCTTCCTCCACGCCTGCTTCCAGACGGAAGTGCTCCAGCACATTCAGCTTCGGATTCACCGGTTCCTCCTGCTGGGCCAGATATCCGACATCTACACGCGCACCCCACTCCAGCTTGCCTGCATCCGGCTGCTCCTTACCGAGCAACAGCCTGAACAGCGTTGTTTTACCCGAGCCGTTACGGCCGATTAAGGCCGTTTTGTCGCCATATTCCAGCAGAGCAGATACACCTCGTAAAATATCCCGGTCGCCGTACCGTTTCTCCACATCCTCCAGCACCGCCACACGTTTACCCGTGCGATCTGTAGGACGCACATCGAACTCCGCATGACGGCGCTCCAGCACAGGCCGCTTCACCTGCTCCATCCGCTCCAGCGCTTTACGCATGGAGGCCGCACGCCGGAAAAACTTTTCATTGCCGCCAACACGGCCCCATTCCTCCAGCTGGCGAATCGTTTCCTTCATTTTTTTGATAACCTTCTGCTGCTCCTTGAATTCCTCAAACTGCTTCAGCAGCCGCTGCTCCTTCACCTTCATATATTCGGTATATCCACCTGCTGCGGTTTCGGCCTCGCCATCCTCCAGCTCCAGCGTGCGTGTCACCACCCGATCCAGGAAATAGCGGTCATGCGAGATAAGAACAACCGTGCCGTTGTATTCACGTAAAAAACCTTCCAGCCACTCCACCCGCTCCAGATCCAGATGGTTGGTTGGCTCATCCAGCAGCAGCAGATCTGGACTCACAATGAGCTGTGAAGCCAGCACCACCCGAGTCTGCTCACCGCCGGATAGAGAGCCGAAGCGCCAGCTATAATGAGCCTTGGCAATATCCAGGCCACCTGCAACCTGATCAATCCGTGCATCCATCTCGTAGCCACCCTCGCGCTCGAACTGCTCTTGCAGCGCCGCATACCTTTTCAACAGACGTTCCAATTGCTCCGGGTCTTCCGCACAAGCCGGATCGGACATCTGCTGCTCCAGCTCCTTCATCTGCGTACGGCAAGCAATCAGCTCCTGCAAACCAAGTCCCAACACATCCAATACAGTATGGTTATCCAGCCCTTCGGGAACCTGAGCCACGTATCCAATTCTTGTGTCTTTTTTCAGCATCAACTGGCCTTCGTCCGGCTGGCTCAGCCGGGCCATGAGACGCATCAAGGTTGTTTTGCCGCTTCCGTTGCGGCCGATCAGGGCAACCTTATCCCCTTCCATAATTTCAAATGTAATGCCGTCCAGCACCAGATGTGCCCCGTGATATTGTTTCAGCTGTTGCGCGCTAATGATCATCATAATAAGCTTCCTCCTATAGTTGGAAGAGCCTGACCGCAACACAAAAAGAGCCGCAGGAGGTTAGCTCCGCGGCCCTTCAGAAAGCAATAAAGCAAATATGCTTATCGTCCGAATGAGGTCAAGGCAGGCATCTTCTCGCACATGTTAACTTCCGTATATTCAAAATTGGACAGACTTCTCCCGTTGTTCGGAAAAGTGTGAACAATGCCAGCCATAGCAATCGGCAGCTGGCTAATACGGTTGTTAAGCATGTCGTGATTCACCTGTCTTCACCTCCCTTTATCATAAGTAATGTCAATATAGCACAGGCGGCTGCATCTCTGCAACCATCCGATGCCCCATGTTCCATAGTTATCCTGTTAACAAGCTCCTGCAGCATACCTAACCTACACCTTATCCAGGTTGCAAGTCCATGTCCCCCTCCCCAGCAAGCGGATTATCCGAGACAGGTTATCTTGATATCAACTAAAGTATGCAGGTTAATCTCGATACGCAGCTCATCATGTTCATTGATTGCGATTAACGTATTATCGTTCACACTTAATTCTTTAATCGGATTGGTATCCTCGAAAAACACACCCCACACCAAGCGGTCTTCTGCATCGGTACAGGCAATGAAGCCCTCATTCCCCATCGCCCCGTCCCCGCCAACCATTTTCCCGCCTTGATAATCGACACTTGTCCATACATCCACCATCGTCCAGCAATCGGGATTGTACTTCTCCACGCTCTCCATCGTTGTATCACACAGGGGGGAACAGTACATCGTTCGCTCACCGCTGTTCGGATCGTCGTATTTACGAATATCTAACATAATGACCCTGTCATCTGCAAAAGCAATACAATTCATACCAGGCAGCTCACGCTGCTCAGCAGACCAATGTTCCAGGATTATGCTGTTCATCACACGCTCCTTTCTCTGGTGGTGCAGCCGCGACCATTTTCCGCGCAGCTCCACGCGCGCAGTGCTTGGTTACATCTCGACCTGAAGTCTAACTCCTTCCACGTCGCCGAAGCACCAGAGCTGTAATCGCTACCGTAACCAACGTCAGAAGCCCGGATGTACCCAGAGTAAACCCAAGCAGTGCATAGCCAATTCCGTTCCAGCTATCCATATCAATGCTGATCATAATGACAATAGCCCCGCCAAGCAGCGTCAGACATGGCAGGATCGACTGAAGCCACGTCATGCGGCGTCCCTGCACCCGATACAACACCCATTCAATAAGCAGCTGCACTCCCCACATACCCAGCGTCCACAAAATGAGCACTTCCATAACGTTCCCCTCCTCATACATGGAAAGTTCATAACTGGTCAATGCAAAGCCGTATCTAAACTTGATTTCACCTAAAGCACCCGTCCCTGAGGAACAACCATACTACCACTTCTTACTTCAACCATTCTGCAAAAAAGCTCCGATATCCTTCCTTCATCACCGTTCGTGAAAAGGCACCAAACGCATACTCACGGTTGTCCTCCGATACACTGCGGGGAGCAGCCGCAGCCATGTTCACCAGCTCAAACCAATTATCCTCATTGCCTGCAAAGGCATGTGTGGACCTTATGTGGCCGTAGCACGCGTGCTCGGGCTTCACGACCATTTTCCCCATCGCCATCGCTTCCGTCAGCGGCATCGCAAACGTATCAAACGCCGAACAGCTCCAGTACACCTTGGCTGAATTCATCAGCGCAAATATCTCATCCTGGGTCAGTGCAAACTTCAGCTTGACGTTATGCGGGATGTCATACTTTTTCATGCTCTCCTTATAACGCACACCGCCAAACACCATATACACTTCCTTGTCCGGGTTCTGACGGGCATATTCCAGCACCAGGTCGGGACGACGGTTCGCCTCATCCCGCCCAATCCAGAGCACTCGATTATGCACGACCTGAATTGGATCATAATGGCGATGCGCCAGCTCTTCATTGAAGCCAATCGGAATGACGTTCACGTCATGCACACCGAAATTGCGCCCCAGCTCTCTTTTCAAAAACTCCGTCTGCACAATCGCTTTATCCACCATCGTATAGAAGGGCTTCATCATCTCATACCCCGTCAATGCAGGATCAGGGAAGCTGTGCGGGAACAGCACACTCTTCGGCAGAAACATTTTCAAAAACGTAAATCCCGACACCGTATAGATCACATGCTCGATATGTTGACTATGAATCTGATCCAGCACGATATCGTAGTTCACCAGATCACCCTTCTCATGCTCGTACCCCGGCAGCCAGTCGTAACCGCTAACATGCCGCTCCGGCGAGATGAACACGATGTCCACGCCCAGTTCCAGACCGATCTGCTTCAGTCGATCCGCAAACACCCGCGGTCCCTGAGCCTCTGTGAATTGAATTTTACGCATCACCAGTCCAACTTTATGCAAACCTGTCACCCCTTATTTCCATTCTTCACTTAAATCGTTTATGTTCTAATGCTCGTTCATATGCTCTATGCACTGCTCCAGCGTCGCAGCCGTCTCGTGCCATTGATTACGTAACTGCTCATGCGGCCATACACAGTTCGGATTCCTTAGATCACTGTCGATCAGACGTAGCATCCAGAGCGAGAATACAATCGCATAAGCGCCGTACCATGTTGTAAAAGAACCCCGTTCAACCTGCACGCCAAGGCTCTTCAGCTTGTCCAGATACACCTTCATGACCCGCGCCCGTAACCCCGGCGTCATCGTACGAGGGAAGAGCGGATGCGACAGGTCGAGCAGATGGTATACGTCCCACAATGGCGTGTTCAGGTGAGCATGCTCCCAGTCCAAAATCACCAATCTGCCCTCCACCTCGGCTACATTGCCAGGGTGTAAGTCACCATGACACAGCACCAGAGACAGCTCTTCCTCTGCTGTGAGAAGCAGCGTGATGAGCCTGTCCCAGTCCGATGCAGACAAGGAAAAATCCAGCCTGCCTAACAATGCGTCTGTTGCTGGCTGGTGCTGTTGTAGCTCATGCAGCATATCCCGAATGGACGGCTTGTGGCCCACTCGCGGCAGTTCTTGCCACGCTCCAACGGGCAGCGCATGCCACTCCGCCATGTGTGCAGCAGCAAGCATCATGGTCGACTCGCACAAGGAGTGCTCCAGCTGGCCCATATCCTCGTAGATCATCCAGCTCTGCTCTGGAGCAGCTTCCTGATTCGAAGCCGTGATGAGCTGCGGATACACCGGAGGTAATTGCGGCATCACATGCTCGTACATCCAGCGTTCCCGTCCATACTGCGCAGGATTCGTCAGCGGTTTGAAAATATAAGTCTCGCCCGTATGAACCGTGAAACGCTCCACATGTCTGCCGTTCATCCCCTGATAAAGCTTCTGCCGCCCTATAATCTGCTGTTCATCTAGTATACCTTCGGAGGTCACCCAGCGCTCTGGATTCCAGCTTCTCTCCATAACCTCACCCTCCCTTCTATCTAACCGTTCCGTACAGGATTTCTATTCATCATACGTTGTGGGTAGATGGGCTGCAAGTAGTGTTTCTTACCGGGGGCAAAGCCTCGTTCCGAACTTGCTCTTTCCATGGACAAGACTCCTCATACAGTTGCATTCGTCTCTTTTCGTTCCCTTTTAAAGATCATGGTATAATTGACGAATAAAGTCTGCGGCTTCTTAATACTTGATTAAACTTATCAACCTGAATATCTACAGGAGGAACGACCATGAGCATTATACTAATGCCTGAAAAAGTAGATTTCCGCATCTCCACAACCGATCTTAAAGCCATCTATACCGAATCGGGTGGTGTTACTTTACGTATAGATGTGCAAACGCGTGGGGATGTGCCTCTAGATCAATACCGGGAAGTCGAACTCACTTTCGGCACCGTTGCTGAACTGCGCTGCATCACGGTTAATTTCTTCGAGCTACATGCAGGTCAGGTTGAAGGGATCCCTTACACTGAGGATATACTTCACTTTTGGGAGACAAATGGCTATCCTCCCGACCCTGGCTTTTATCAGGTGATGAATTCACCCATTTTAGACCAAAAAGGGAAGCTATTCGATCCCCGGAATCGGCTTGATCTGAAGCATTACCTTGTCGTTGGGTATGATAGTTATGTAGAAGTGATTGCGTCTTCCTATCAGGTGAAAATATAGTTTCGGAGCTAGAAGCAATTTTCAACAAAACAAATACCTTAAGGCCCCCCTTAGGGTATTATTCGGTATTAAAAGTTTCTTTCATTTTCCATATGCTAGCTTTATATGTTAAATTTAATTAAAATCAGCCATGACGTCGAATATAAAAGAGTACACCTCTTACTTACAACAAGCGAAATACCAAATCAAATGATGTGTTTATTCCGCAATATGTAGCCCATATGCTTAATCCATATAATCGATAACATTTAATATTGTGTCTCTCAGCGCAACATAGTTCGTTCCTTCATGAGACAATATTTCATCGTATATTCTAATAAATGATTTTTTCAACTCCGATTCCTCAATCTCATGTATATCACTTTCCATCATTTCTACTAATTCCAGAAAGGCGCTTAATTGCAGAGCAAAGTCAGATTCAACAACTCCTATTCCCTCGTCCATATGAATGTCATCAGAAATAATATGCTTACTAGCATTCTTAAGAACGAACCCAACCATCTCATTATTTTGAAGAACAAAAGAAAAGTTCCCCGTCATATTCACTAAAATTACTCGCTCTAGTTTATCCCATGTCTTCGAGTAAGAAATCATCGTATCCTCTCGAGAATAATATTCTGCTATATAGGATAATTTACTATTAAAATTTTTCTTTTCTGTTAATTTAATTGTTCCATTTTTTTCTTCAATCATTTTTAAATCAATATTTTTTTTGATAACTTTTATAGGCTCTGCTAGCTTTATAACAGCCCCAGTAAATGACAAATCCTCTTTACTAAATAGAATAGTATCCGCATCAGACCATAACCACTCAAAACTTCCATATGAGGTTTTTTTTAGTTTTTCTACTTCTTTAAAATCTTTCGCCTTACCAATCCAGATAATTTGACTGGATAAGTACCACTTTATCTCTTCATTATGATTGCTTAAGTTATTCTGAATTATCAATTTCATAATTTTCATGGCATAATTTGAGTCGCAGGTGGCATTGTCCCTCCACTAGGAGTAGGAATATTGCCCTTTACTATTGAATCATGTGTAACGGGCATACCAGGATCTGTCGGTTTTCCACCAAATATAGCAGCACCACTTTCACCTCGTGCCCCGTCTGGTCCATAACTCGTAATTACATTCCCTTTGGAACTGCCCTTGCTCTCAACTATTACCACATTAACCCCTTTCCTATATATTAAGTTTTGAGAATTATTTCCTGAAACATACACTGCGTCAGGTTTTGATAAAATCTCTAGCTCTTTCTCTTTTCCTAGTCTACCATGATAGTTACTTGCGAATTTAATTTTTCCTTCCTTGGCTTTAGCACTAATATCCGATGCAGATTTAGCCTGTTTCTCAAACCCTTTAGGTACAGCTTTACCATTCCCTACTCCGTTAGTCGCATTGCCCGAATTCTCCCGCTTCGCCTTTGCATCCCGAATCGTCTGCTTCACCTTGTCCAGAGCTGCACTGGTTCCGCGGCCCTTATAGGGACCCTTGCCACTTTTCATACTTCCCGTGACCATCCCAATTCCGGCCACAATCTGGCTCCACTTCAAAGAGGTGATCATCATCTGGGCGTAATCGTCTGTGACAGGTTCTCCCGTAAACGGATTCACTCCGAGCTCAAATGCTTCAATCTGTAACTGGATCAAATCTTGATCTGGAGGCTGGGCAGGTGCCATTCCCTGACTCAAGCTGCCCTGATCCGTCACACCCTGGTCGTTCACAGGTAACCACATATGCCACTGTGAATTGTATGCCATCTGATATCCCTTATCATCATTGCTCTGCGTTGCTTTCAGCCCAATCGACATCGTCGCCACACTGCCTGCTACGGCTGCTCCGCTCACTTCATCCGCTTGCTGAAAACGCCTGCCGAAAACTGGAGGAAGTGCTGGGTGAATGGAGAGAAGCTCAGCGTAGCCCGTCACAACACCAAGCACTGCTGGGGATGGTTAAGTTATTGCTGACGATGATCCAGCAAATGGAGGACATCGCGGGTAATCTACCTGAAGTCGAACTCGTGAAAAGCACCCCGGGAATCGGAATGAAACAAGCTGTAGCAATAGTAGCTGAAATAGGTGATGTCAGGCAGTTTAGAAATGCCAAGCAACTCGTGGCGTTTGCGGGCCTTGATCCAGACATTTTCAGTTCAGGGAAGTTTACAGCGACAAGCACACGAATAACGAAACGGTGCTCTAAACGACTCAGAGATTCGCTACATTTAGCGATACAATGCGGAATGCGAAAGATTGTGAATGCAAAAATTGGTTCGTATTACGAGAAAAAAAGAAAAGAGGGCAAGCCCTACAAGGTGGTCGTGATCGCCTGCGCGAACAAGCTGTTGCATCACATTTTTGCCATCTTGCAGAAGAGCCAGCCCTACCAAGCGTAACCCACATTTAACCAAAACCTCCATAGCAGTGGAGGTTTTTCTTCTTGGTCGAAAGAAGTATACCACGAAAGAGAAATCATCCAATAAGAAATACTTGCCAAACATTAGCTGGTTTTTATTTCGCGCTTTTCACGCACTCAACTGGCTAAAGTCATAAAAGGGTAGTCTTGACGCATCAAGACTACCCTTTAATACACAACTTTATTTTACACTTAGCCACCCCAGTTTTTTGTAAGTAATCATGAAAAGCTTTGTGCTCTTTCAATTAACCAGTTAATCGCATCCTTGCCTGATAGCCTCTTAGAATCTCCACCCTCACCAATGTCAATCCAATCTGTACTTACAGTTTCAATCCCTATAGCTCCACACAAGTTAATTCCTGACAATCGACATTTATTGAGCGAAGCATTTGTAAGATTTGCGTTTAAGAATATTGCATTTTCCAAGTTAGCTTCTGAGAATAGAGCCTTCTCTAGGTTGGCTCCAGTTAAATTTGCAGATATTAAACTTGACTCAAAGAAGGTTGTCCTAAGGAAATTTGAGTTTTGCATCTTGGCCTTATTAAAGACTGCATAATCTGCTGTTGCTTTTACTGCCTGAGCATTTTCTAAGTTTGCCATTGAGAAATTGCAAGAAGCTATATTCGAGTCATTGAGAATTATATTTTCTAAATTTGCACCTTTAAGAGTTACTTCGGGTAATATTGCAGATGTTAGATCTTTGTTTGATAAATTTATACCAGACAAGTCAATTTCATAAATGTATAATCGATTTCCAATACTACCTAACGAGTCAAGCCAAGCTTTATGTTGTATAATTTTTTGATTTATTGACTCATTCATATACACTGCCCCTTCACATGCTATGGCCAAAACTTAACTCTGTCCCGGTAGTATTCTTGATACGCTTGCTCGCTCATCATACCCGGGTGTATCTCACCATAGCGATTGTACTTGTACATTGCGGTATCACGCAGCTGCACCCCAGGCACCTGACGCATCCGATCATTCAGAATGACAAAACGCTTCACCTGGTCCTCTGCCGAACCAATACGGATAAAGTTCCGCTGATTGGTCGAGTAGTACAGATCTACAGGCACCCGAGTACGACCATCCTTGCTCACAAAATCAAAGGTCGGTGTAAGCCGAATACCATCTCGCGGGCCGAACATATTGCCTTTGGTTTTAAAATCAAATTTAAAGTGGTATCCCGTCTTCACGGCTACATTCTTATACCCCTGAAGCGGATGACTTCCCGGACGGATAGGCACGGTGAACTGCGAAAAATTACCCCGCTTGTCCCCGTCAATATTCTTTGTGCCAGTCCAGTAGCTAATCCACGTCGGGGCAATGCTTCCCTTGTAACGGCAGAAGACCAGCTCCCAGTTGTAGTCAGCGATATCTGTGATTTCAAAATCGTACAACCTGCCAATGACTTCAACCGAAACTTCGTCACTCGCCAGATGATACGTTAGATCGGTATTCGCATCTGGCTGCGCATTACTACGGGACATGCTTTCGAAATCGTCCGGGGCATTCTCGGCAATATTGCGGAACTGCACCTGGTAACCCCCTTCGTCGACCCAAACCGGAAGACAGAAGGTCGTATCCAGGACATACACCGGAACATCAATCCACGTATTCCTCGGATAAAACTGCTTCCGGTCTTCGCTATACACATCAAAGGGGAACCTCACCTGTTTAATCCGATAATATTTGGCATAGTCCCGATTCCCGTACCCCGGATACGAGCCAACATCCAGATGCTGACCACTGGTAGGCATGCGTACCGTGAATGGACGCTCCAGAATCAAGGCAGAGCGATTCATGTTGGGGACAGTTTTCTGGTTATGCGGCTGATCATCCGATACGAGAGAATAGTTGACGACTGGGGTATGAACTGTGACCGTATTAATTCCCGGAATATCGAACTTTTCCTCTGCATTATCATCATTAATATTACCGCTCATCAATTCATAGTTAATTTCACCTGTACTTGGCTGATTTTTTTTGTTGACTAGACTATTCGGTATTTCATTATCTGGGCTATACAGCACATCCCTATGAATTACTTCTGGATCTGGTATCTCTCCAGGTCTAGGTGCTGTCTTTTCGACTTTTGGATTATTTATGACTACGGTATTTTTAAACTTCAAGTAATCGTTCTCTACTTGAACCTCGGCTACCGCTTGCTCAGCCAGTGGTTTCAAGTTTTCTGAAGGTGTGGCTGGTTCTGTAGTCGTCCCAGGTACTGTTTGTGACGGTGCAGTGATGCTTGCTGGTACGTTAGGCGCATAGTACCTACCATTTGTGGATGCCGCATAACTAGGGCCACTATAGTCAGCTGGCAATAGCTCTATTTCAGGATTAAGTGCATAGTTTTTCAAGATCGCATTGGTAATTTCATAAACAAGAAGAGAATCAATCTTCCAATAATCAAAATCCCTCTTCACTGTATAGGAATATGGAACTGTTACTTGACGGCTCATAGGGATACGTTCCGTTGTTGTTCCACCATTTCCATCAGAAACAGTTTCTTCTCTTGTCCACGTTTTGTTATATGTTTTATTGACAATGACTGTGTATGTGCAAGTTCCCTTCATGTTCACGAATTTACTTTTAAATAAGTAATTCATGCTGAACACATTACCGTACAAACTTTCGGATGTTGGTATCCCTTTAAGCACATCAAAAGGTTCGCTACCGCGTTGATCTGCTTTAATCACCGCGCTAGGATTGGGGGCCATTCTCTCCTTTGTCATTTCAACTGCTGGCGACTCCATACATGCTGCATCTGGTTCTTTTGGAATGTCTGTCGGTTTATCTGTTACTGTGATCGTCACTGATTCATATATGTAATAAGGGCCATCTGCGGAATTCTTCCATTTCGCTGTAACCACTGCGGTCCCATTCTGGTAAGCTGTGATTTTTCCCGTTTTAGGTTCCACCGTAACTACCGCATTTCGATTGGATTACCAATCAATCTGATCTGCACGCTTGGAAACATTTACCCAGTTTCCAAAAGATTCTTGATCATATTGCTTTGTTCGAACCTCTGCTACTAGAGACTTCACATCACCAACCCTCAGCTGCATGTCGTCCCGAACGCGAATCTCTTTGGTTTCTGTCACATACCCACTGAAGTCAATTTCTAAAGGAGTGTAGTAATCAACTTGATATTTTGGCGCTTTATCTGCTCTCCAAGCATATCTAGTTTTTTTATCGAAACTATAATCTGCTTTACCATCTGGATCTACCTTATCTGATCCCGTTTGTGTCTCTAAAGTGATTAGCAAACTTCCTTTTTTGTAACCTGGCTTTGAACCTGGTTTAATAGCATAGGTTCCCAGCTTTGTATCATACCTTACGTCCTCAATTTCTAAGTCGCTAACATATTCTTTTTTAAATGGATTATCATTATCATCCCTTAGTGTTCTCGGTACATAGTCTTCGGTATTAACTTCATCCTTTACAAAGTCGTTACCTTTCAACTTTAGCGGTAAGGCATCATATCCAGATGAGAAAGTATTGGTATTTACACTGCCATACTTGCTACTGGTAGCCACCCAAATTTGTGTATCAGTCTGAGTCCATACCGTTTTGGGTCTCGGATAATCAGTCCCTGTTACTTTTACTTTAATGGTTTGCTTTCCCTTAGCTAATCCAGGTGGCTTAACTTCTATATCTTTCTCCGGGTAGCCTTCCTTAAAATTAGCCAAAACTTTATTCGTTGTCATTCCAAAAAAGATAATAACTAACATTATTAAGGCAATGTAAGTATAGGTAGTTTCTTATTCATATGATTTTCCACCTAGTCGATATTTTTGATAATTGCATAAGATCCATCATCCATATTGTATTGTCCTTTGAAGTTCTTTGGATCTACGTAGTTCACAAGCCAAACCTTAACCCCGTTTTTGTGTTTAGCAAAAAACTGTGCGGGTTCAATATTTGGTATCGTGAGATAACCATACTTTTTATCCAGTCCATTATTCAAAATTGTCATACCGCTACCATTCATGTCTGTTGCCCCATTTTTATAGTCACCGACATCAAAACCCTGTTTTTTGGGAAGGATCGTTATCTCTTGGAAAATAGGTAGCAGCATAAGATTTTTGTATTTGTCTTGCCCGTAATCCGTCATAAACAGTGATGTGTAGATGCTTTTTTTCTTTTTAGGCTCAGAAACATTCACACCGATCAAGCGATGAAATAACATGCTTCCTGAACCATTACGGAACGTCTTACGCTTACCTGAAATGTCTGCTATAGAAGTCTTACCTGTTGTTAAACTAGATACCAATTCAAGATTCGTCTTTTTAATTCCCACCATCCGTAGCTCGTTCAGATCATCAAAGCTGGTTGCGTCTTTTTTCAGCACACCTTCAAGCCTTAACAAGATAGCAGAAGACTCAGCACGTGTTGTCGTCTTCTCCATACCAAACGATCCGTCGGGAAAGCCATTCATTAAGTTCGTCCCCATAGCAATCGCAAGGTAAGGAAGCTTCGCCTGAGCAATACCTGGTTTAAACGCCTCTTTGACAGGAAGTAACGTTTCTTTCGTTTCAACGAATGCCTTCTTATACTCCTCACTAGATGCCATTAATC
>NZ_QJSW01000004.1 GCF_003217495.1 Paenibacillus barcinonensis
CAAATGGATGTCGTTCTTGCTCTATGGAAAGAAGGGATGATAAAGCTTTGAGTAGCTAACTCGAAGAAGACAATAACTCCGGCTAACATAATATTTAAGCAGCGGCTCCACTGGAGCCTTGGTCTGCTGGATGCATTTCGAAGAGGGTATTCGGCAGACAACCCCTTTGGTGTTCATGAATACAACAACGTTAGATGAAAGGGACGCTCTAATATTAAGGGGGAATCAAGGATGTTTAACTTTTTTCGTAAGAAATCGAAAGAAACAAAGATTTCACTAGAAAACCAAATAGAGGCACTCAAAGATATTGGTATATCTTTCACAACTGATGATGATGGTGTTGTTAAAGAGTTGTTGCATCATTTTGATCGAGAAACTTACGAAGACGATTTCTATTCTCTCTTACTTTCGATGATCGGTTCAGATCTTGTTGATGAAAATGATAATGAAGTTAGGTTGTCGAAGGATGTTTGGAGCTTTGATACCGAATGCGTTGAGAACGAAGAGATTTATTCTTCAATCATTAATGAACTCGTAAGTTTAACCCGTGGTAAATTGCAAATACAACAGGTAAAAAGCCATGTAGATTTTGATAATGAAGATGCTAAAGTATCGTTTATTTTAGATGATCAGAAATATGAATGGGAAATACATTTTGAAGATGATTGGATTGACTTTAATTTGCTGAGGAAGATTGGGGAACTAGCTATCAGAAGTGACAAGGAAAATTACTTTATTTATTTTAATGATGGTCAGAATCTTACAATACTATATACAAGTAAAGTCAAACACAAATCAATTAATGATTTAATAAAAGATCGATTTTCTAAGTTAGCGTAGTCGAGGAAGATATAACCATCATATAGCAATGTGTTCACGCATCGGCAGACAATCCACCTCGGTCGCCAGGAGATAAGTCAGAGAAGTGGATTCAGGCGATACATCTTACCACCCAACTGCGGTTGCCGCCAGTCGATCGAACTAGCCGTACGACGAGCAGTTTAGGGTGCCAGGACGTCGTTAACACGAAAACGTTAGAGGAAATCCCTGCAAGAACTTGGAGGAACTAATGAAACACATAAACTACTTACAAACAGTACCTTCTTGTCGATATGATGACCATGATCGCGAACAAGAAGGAAATAAGAATACTAAATTTGTTGATTTGATAATTGACGGCAGATCTCTTTATCAAATGCTTAAAAAGTATGATAGGGTCCCGTCACTAGGTTGGGGTAGTGAAGAGCATCAAAAACAAATGATTGACTACTTCTTATTAAATCAATTGCATGCTTACTTATTTTATAGATATCCAATACTAGTTTGTCCTTGGTGCGGAGATGAAGAATGTGGTTTTATATCCGTATTTATAGAGAGAGAAGAAGATCTAATAATATGGAGAGATTTTAAACTAGAACCAGATAATAAATCGATTGATATCGGGCCTTTTTATTTTAGTTGGGAAGATTACAAAAGTGCAATAATTAATACTTATGGAGCTGCAAGAACTGAATAAATATGTTTAGCTTATCGAAGATGGCAGGGACATTACCTAACGCCGTATTTACGCTGTGGGCCTGAAGGCTCTTGGTGTGCAAGAGGATTATCGGGGAAGCGAAATTAGCAAATAACTTTGCACCACCTAACCGCGTCGCGGCCGGTCGGGATCCAACCGCAAGTGAAGCAAGGGCGAAATTTCAAAAGACATCTTCATATGTATTGAGAGCCCATTGAAGATGAATATGAGTACTCATTAGAAAATTATTAGTCCAAAAACATCACATATACATACAGAACAATGAAATGGTATTATGGGAACAAATAATTGATGTTGAGACTAAGTTAGATAAGCTTATAGGGGAAAAGATCACTAAGCAGAAATAGACTGTGAAAGGATATATATATATATGATAACAATCTCATGTACTAAAAAGTTATTTGATTCTAGTGCTTTTATCGAGGAACAAGACAATGAATTAGAGGATGAACTCTACAAATGGCATGCCAATGTATTTCGAATGGCTAAAAAGAATAACTTAATTATTATGAATAATAAGACAAGGTATTGCTTTATTTTGTTTGGAATAAGGAAGGAGCACTATAAGAATTTTAAAGAGATATTCCTCAATGCACTTATAGAAAACTTAAAGGCGGACGGAATCTCTGAACCCTTAATTAACAATTACACTAGTAATGCGAACAGTATGAAGTTCATCAAAACGTATGATAGAAGCGTCCTTGGATCAATGACAGATATGGTTAAAATGACTGAATTCATGATTGAAGATTATTTACCAATACAAGAAATGAATATCATCGAATTAAATAAAATAAACAACGGCACTCCATTAGTAAAGCTAAAAAAATTCCCGAATCAATTTATGAGGGAGGCTCTTAGTATCTGAGCCTACAGTGTACTCCGTCTAACATAATACTCACGCTGCGGGCATACGCCCTTGGTTCGGCATTCGTCGGATACCCAGCATATGCTGGGTCGTGAATACAAGAAACGTTATGTGACATTCAGCAACACATTTTAAAACAACATCGAAGTGAGATGAATAAATGACAAAAAAACGATGGGAAGAAATAAATAATCAAAACGATATTGATAAATTAATGAGATTGTTTGGTGGGTTTCACGACTCATGTATTAAGGAGCTTTATATGTGGACAGATCATTATGTTAATGAGGATCTTTCGATGTCGGTATCAGCAAACCGTGATCATAGAGTTAGACTATTCCTTCAAAGACAAAACACAGATCCAACAGCGATTGAATTTATATTTGATGAATTGGTTCAATTATTTGTTAATCCGAGTCCGGAGAATTACGATTCGATTATCTACGGAGCGACTTTTTTTCATAGGGATGGTTTGTTTTACTGGGCCAATGATAGTGAATGGAATCCAGATGAACCCTATAAATTCTCTAACATAAACTGGATTTGCTCCAAGAAAGTGAAATGGAGAGAGGTGAGTGATTGGACTGGAAAGACCTTGAGATACGGGCCAAGAGATGATTTGAAATAAGCACTCGAAGAAGGGCTGAACATAACATAACATAACATAACATAACATAACATAACATAACATGATACTCACGCTACGGGCATAGGCCCTTGGTCCGGCATTGGCCGGACACCTGACATGTGTCGGGTCGTGAATACAGGAACGGTATGCGACAGAACCTAATTGCTGCTACATATCCTTCGATCGAACCCCCAACGACAATTGCAAATTCAGAATCAGATTCTATAGAAGAGGCTGTATTCACTGATCCGCCAGTTTCAACTCCTGAATTAGGAAATATTAAAGAAGATAAATATTATTCAATCAAATATAAACAATCCCTAGTTCAACTGAGAGATGATGAAAAGACAGTAGTGCATATATTAGGGGAGCCTGACGAAGCTTCTCAAGTTAAGCAACTCGGTGATGGAGCAGATATCTTACTGGATTTCATGAAAGAGCTGACTCAAGAAACGAACAAAGAAATAATATTAACTCCAGAGTCAACAATCGAAGAAGTTTATATATCTGTAAAGCCAAATGAAACTATAAAGTATAACCTCTAAGTACTATACCTGGACTTCTCCTAACATTACATTCCCGAATTTGGACTCGAGGAAATCTTAGTCGGCAGAAGTATAGGCGTGAAGCTAATCAAGCAACACGTCCGCACTATCCTATCTGCGTCATGGACTGTCCTAACGGATCTGTACGATGGTAGTTTTGAAGCCTTGGTCTGCGGATAGATTTCGGAGGGACTTCAGCATATAACCCCTTCGGAGGTTCGTGAAATAGAGTTAACGTTTAAAGGATACTGGATAAAACTCTGGATTTATTGATTTTCAGAAGGATTTTATCAGATTATGACAGAATTACTTTGGTATGGGTTGATCATAAACGAAAGGACAGTGGTAAACATGAAAAAGAAATATTTTTTACTAGCGTTACTTCTCCTTGTTTTAGTATTTTCTTTAACGGGGTGCGTGCCTGGAGATGGAGCTAATAATGAGGAGCATCTTGCCGGTTTTTTCTGGGGAATTTGGCATGGCTGGATCGCACCTATATCTCTGATTATCGGTATCTTCAAGGACAATATTCGGATTTATGAAATCAATAACATCGGATGGTGGTATGATTTAGGTTTTTACATCGCTGTAATTAGTGGTTTTGGTGGACTTTCTCTGTCGCGTCGACGTAAGAAATGATAAAATTATAAAGATGACAGAAATTCATGTTGTACGTCATAAGCAATCATAATTTACATAAATTCGGTTTTATCTGGTATGAAAAAGAGAATACATCCGGGTTCATTTGTGATTTTTGCTTGTGAATAATTACAGTAATAAGGGATATGGATTTGAAATGATGACACGAAGCAGTTCAACGGACTGCTTTTTCGTGTATTTATGGTCAGTATAAGGAAGAACGAGGCCTAGATTTTCCATATAGCGGCTGGCGCTGTATGGCGGGGATGAGGATGAGGAATCCACATGGGTAATCCGGATAATCATGAGATGTATCAAGAACTTGTGCTGGATAAGGAGTGGGATCAGTATAAAAGTAAAACACAAAAAAAGCGGCATGGTTAGCCGCTTCTTGTTTATTCGTGGAAATTTCCTTGTCCAGTCAGAATGCCACCAGAGAATCCGTAATCTACGACCAAGTCCGTACCACTGATGTAACGAGCCTCATCACTGTTGATATAGATTAAAGCTCTCGCTTGGTCTAAAGGTTCAGATGGTACGCCAATCAAAGAGACATTTTTTGCGCCGTCATTTTCGGTGATTCCAAACTGAGAAAGCATAGGGGGTGCTGTTGCTCCAGGGCTTACAGAGTTAATTCTGATTTTTTTAGCAGACAGTTCCCAGGACTTCTGTTTGACGTATACGATGGTTGCTTCTTTGGAGAAGGTATAACCACGGTTGTTCCCTTCCACACTTCCACCCAAAACAGAAGGATCTTCTTGGTTCTCCGACAAATATTGTACAGCCGCATCAAAATCAGGCGTGGATAAAAATTCAAGTAGTTTAGGAAGGTTAGCGAACCAACCCATACCACCAATTGAAGCAATAAAGCCAATGGATCCGTTTTCAGAAATTCTTGGAATGAGGTTCTCAATTAAATGGCGATGGCCAACAAAATTAATTGTTGCTACACTAAGCGGTGTCATGCCTTTACCAGCGACACCAGCACAAGCGAATATGGAATCAATGCTCTCTGGAAGTTTAGAGATAGCGGTATCAATGGACTCTCTTTGGCTGAGATTGACCTCAACGAATGCTTTTACCGGGTAAGAAGGTTCTTTTAAATCTAAAGCATATACCTCAGCGCCAAGCTCAATGAGCAATTTGGCTGTTTCTTGACCCATACCTGATGCAGCTCCTGTGACAACTACAGTTTTTCCTGCATAGCTAATGTTGTTCGTCATAAATAATTTCGTCCTCTCATCTGCAGTATAGGCTTACCTCTGTATTACTGATTTCACTTACATGTATAGAATAGAAAGAATGACACGGAATCTCAATAATCAATATGTCTAGTTGTGTTGGAGTTTCAACAAAAGCAATAATTATGTTAAATTAGAAGTGACAAATCAAACAGATGGGAGCGGTTTTGTTGAAACTCTCTCCAAGACAGATGAACAGAAAGCAACAGACGATTCGTGAACTAAAGTCCTCCTTCATTGACCTTATTATCCTGAAGGGTTCTATTGAAAATATTACAATATTAGATATTACAGACAGGGCCAACCTTAATAGGGGAACATTTTATACTCATTTCAATGATAAGTATGATCTAACAACAGCCTTGTTTGCGGATGCGATTGATGAAATAGCTACAAAGCTCAAGGAATTAACACCAATAGGCACGAAGCGTATTAAAGCAGAAGGGATTCTGCCTTCAACCAAATGTATATTTGAACATATTGAAGAGCATAAGAGCTTGTATGCTGCGCTCGATCTACTAGATTTGAAGCACAGTCTGTATGAAAGATTTGAAATGATGTTTTATTCGTTGTTAAAGGAAAAAGAAGTTGTGTTTGTAAGAGAATCCAGTCCCCATGAAACGGATGGTGACAATGATCTTATCATCAGCTACTATATTCATTCTATTATTGGGATAATTAAATACTGGATTAGATCCGACTTTAAATATACTGCATCGTATATGGGAGAACAGCTGACATCCATGTACTCCAATCGAGTAACTGGATTTCTAATGAGTGATTGATAGGATGCATATAAGAAAAAATCGACTTGGGAGTGCAAGGGAATATCTATACACTCATTATAGGCCCAGCTCATATTCGGGATACAACGGGAGAGCTTGTGCTGAATGATGCGTGGTGAACTCAGACGGATTGATTGAAGAAGAAGCAGCCATAGAACAAGGTTGCTTCTTTTCTGATTTTGCACTTCGCAAATGGAACATTGTGGGTTATATTGGATATGACTTGGTTCTCTAGTAGAGAAATGGTGAGGTGTTCAACCATGGATGATCATTTTCGTTTTCCGATCGGACATTTTGTTCCTTATCTTGAATTCACCGATGAGCTTCGAAGAGGCTTCATAGATCAAATTCCCGGCATCACGAAAGCTTTAAGAGAAGTTACACAGCATCTTCATGATGAGCAGCTGCATACCCCTTATCGCACAGGTGGTTGGACAATCACACAAATGGTGCATCACCTTGCAGACAATGATATGAACGCTTACATAAGATTCAAAAGAGCATTAACTGATCTCATTGGATATTGCTCTACAACAACGATTTGTTTGGCATGGGAAGCATCATATCGCTCAGATTAAATCTTTCAAAGCGGCACAGGGATGGTAGGTTTTGAACGATGAAGTGGCGGAGGTTGTTTTATGAGAAATGGAAAAATCTTAGGCATTGCTTATAATGTCATTCCTGTGAAAGACATTGAAGTATCGGCTGCCTGGTTTGTCAGGCATTTTGGATTTAACGTTCGCCACCAACGCGATGGATATTTGAGCTTGTTCAGGGGGGAACGACCGATACTGGACTTGATCCAGAGCGACAATGAAACGAGAGCGACATTCCAGGTAAGTCAGCAAAAGAGATGGGTTATTACCTTTTATACCGATGACATTACAGGATTACATCAATACCTAACATCTGAACATGTAAAGGTTGGTAGCATTAGTGATGAGGGGAAATACGGAAAGTTTTTTGTGTTAGAGGATCTGGATGGCAATCTATTTGATGTGTGGGAGCACCACGATTGTGAGTTGAACTTTTAGAAAATAAGCTTTAAGCGGAATAAGAGTGAGCTGGCTTTGGGTGGATCATCCAATCCAAGATAGAAAGACACAGCGACATTTTACGAGGAACTAGGGTTTCAGATGTGGTATACCCAGATGTACAGATAGAAGGTGAGCTAATATGAATAACACCATATATTATCTTCGGGCCTGCAGGGGTCGGTAAGTCGGCAACATCACAACAACATGTTCAGACATTAAGCAATGGCTTGTACGGCAGCTGACCAATCTTTGTCGTAAACGATCCTCACTGGGTTAGAACTGGAATGCGTGTATCAGTACACACTGTAAAATATTTATCTAATCATACTTTAGCAAAGGAAGATAACATAATGCATAAAGGCAGAATTATTTTTCTGAATGGGGTAACGAGCTCTGGGAAAACGTCGATTGTAGAGGCTATGCAGTCCTATGATGAACCTTTTTTCTATGTGGTGGCGAATGATTTATTTGAGAATACGATAGGAGACAAGCATCTCCAGACCGATTACTGGAAGTATCTGAGTGAGGCCATCATCATGATGTATCACACAGCAAAAGTATTTTCGGATCATGGCAAGCATGTGCTGATTGACGGTATTCTGGTGGAAAGACCAGAGCTTGCACCGCATTATGAACAAGTTAAAACGATGTTTGAAGGGTATCCACTGGATATTGTCGAGCTATATTGTCCTCTCGATATCTGCCGTCAGCGTAATCTTGAGCGTGGTGATCGCTGGGAAAATCAATCCGAGGAGCAGCATCGTATCATGGCTTCCGACATTCAGTATACGTACTCGGTAGATACGAGTCTGCATACGCCTGAAGCATGTGCCGAGATGATTATCAACACACTGTTTAAAAGTGAATAATGGTTCATTTATGGCGTGAATCGAAGTTATGCAACAAAGAAAGAAGCTGGGGCGTAGTGAGCATGATGTTCCAGCTTCTTGACTATTCAGCGGGCGAGCAGGGCTGCACACTTTGGTAGAGATTTAATTACATGTGAACAGAGGTGTATCTAATGCTCTATCACTTTAGTGAAGAAGCACACATCGACGTTTTTGTACCGAGAGCCAAGCAGAATCAGCCTGATGTTCCGGCGGTTGTCTGGGCGATTGATGAGCAGCATGAATACAGCTATTATTTTCCGAGAGACTGCCCTCGAATTGTGCTTAGAAGGAACGTAGAGATCAGCGATGAGCATCAGGATCTATTCTTTAAGTATACGGATGCAGATATCATTGTAACGGTTGAGAGCGAGTGGTATTCGAGGATCGTGAATCAGACGTTGCATCGCTATCACTTTCCGGAGATTTCTTTCCGGCTTTTTGATGAGACTGCGGGATATTATATCTCCGATCAAGTGATTACACCAAGTTGCATAGAGAGAATAGATCATTTGATGGATAGGCTTATTGCCAGAGGGGTTGAGCTGCGATTAACAACCAATCTGTATCCTCTGAGAGATGCGGTGTTAAAGTCTGATTTCCAGGACTTCGGGATACATCGTTTTAATCATGCCAAGCAGCCGTAGCAGCGGGAAGTTACTATGTACAACCATGCTCATTAATTTAATGGATAACATAGACATATAGAATAGTAACTCATCTTCAAAAAAGAGAAGGGGGAAGTACAATGACCAAGGAAATGGAACATTTGCTTCAAGCATTTGAAGAATGGACGCTCTTTGTCAGAACGTTGACTCATCTTGAAGAGAAGATCTGGAATTCCAGCTTGGAAGAAGGGAAGTGGACGATAAAATCAATCGTAAGTCATATCATGTTGTGGGATCGATATTTTTACAAGGAAGCCATTGAGAAGATCGCGCTGAATCAGCCCATTACACTGAAACATCTCGATTTTGATCTATTTAATCGCAAAGCAGTGGAGTATGGTAACCGTACAGAAACAGCGGAAATCGTAGATAAAGCCATCACATACCGTCATAAAATCATGAACGATATTCGTGGATTATCCGAGGAACAGCTTCAGCAGACGTACTTGGATGCAGAAGGTAACGTATTTTATATTCCACAATACCTCAAAGATTTTATATGGCATGATCAGCATCATATGGAACCGTTAATAAGGTATCTTGCCAGTCTTGAAGATTGAAGTCCCTAGGGAATAGCAGATAGGAGATCGGTACCTAGAATACAGCTAATGGAGTGGCATACGTCGAGCTATATTTATCCTAATCAGCTAGGGAGGCATTGTTATGAGTATGCATGCGATAACGTTACGCCAGGAGAATCTGATCGGTTCTTTTACGAATGAGGTAAATCCCGTGTTAAGCATAAAGTCAGGTGACTCCATCCGTTTTCAGACGCTGGATGCGGGCTGGGGAACGGGTGTGAGTTATGCGGAACGGTTGAAGCCTTTTGAACGGCAAGGTGAAAAGGATGGAGGTCATGCCCTAATCGGCCCGATTTACATTGAAGAAGCAAAGCAGGGAAAAACGCTCGAGATTATTTTCAATGAAATCGTACCAGGGAGTTACGGGTTTACTTCCGCCGGCGGGTATCCGAACTGGCAGAACCAAAAGCTACATCTAACACAGGTGGAAGAACTGTCCCTGAACTGGACACTTGATCGACAAACGATGAGCGGTTCCTGTGAAGTGCAGGGAAGAGTTTATACGGTATCATTAAGTCCATTTCTGGGGATCGTGGGTATGCCGCCGGAATCAGGAGGAATTCATACGACGTGGCCGCCACGGTTCTGCGGAGGCAATATAGACTGTAAGGAACTGGTGCAGGGAAGTAAGTTGTACTTGCCTATTCCCGTAGATGGTGGTTATCTTGCTGTCGGTGATGGGCACGCACGTCAAGGTGACGGGGAAGTCAGCTGTCAGGCGATAGAATGTCCGATGGAGCTTGTTGATATCACAGTGAATGTCATCGACGATATGCCGCTGAATAATCCTCGTGCGTATACGCCATCTGGCTGGATTACTTTCGGATTTCATGAAGATCTGAATGAGGCAACGGTTCAAGCGTTGGATGGTATGTTAAACCTGATGGGGGAGCTGTACGGCTTGCAGCGTGTGGAGGCCATTGCGCTGGGAAGCGCGGTAGTGGACCTGCGTATTACCCAGATTGTGAATGGTGTGAAGGGCGTACATGCCTTTTTGCCCCACGATGCTTTTAAATAAAATAAGACATCGCTCCATCTAAAATTTAAATATAACCTTATGTTATAAAATTCATTTTTATCGCATAGGGTTATATTATTTTTATCCCATTCAAATGTTTCAATATCTTTAAAAAGTGAGGAATGAAACCGCAATAATCAAAATATTCTAAATAATAACATAAATAGTATTGACCCAAGGCTTTTCGCAATACTATAATGAAATGGGTTTCATGAAATCCATTTCATTATCACTGACCAAATTGGTAAGCGCTTTCTATTGGAGGTGTGATTGCTGGTTTTCAGGTTCCCGATTCATCTTTATCTAACTTAGGGGGAGCGTGCGTAAGATGAAGTTTATGAGTAAGAAACGATTTACCTTGCTTGTGATGTTCACTTTACTTGTCACCGTAATCGCTGGCTGCAGCGGTGGAGGGGCACAGCCTGAAGCCGTTAATAAGGCACCGGCTGAAGAGAAGAAGGAACCGGCAGCAGAGCCTGCTGAAGAGAAGCAGGAGCCAGCCGTCGATCTCAAGGGCAGAGCTGTTCGTATATCCAATTGGTGGGATGCGGCCCCCAAAGGAGACTCCGAGGCAGATGAACGTGCCCGTGAACGAATCAAAAATGTAGAGAAGAAATATAACGTCAAAATCTCTTATCTGAATACAGACTATGGGGCAACGTCGGAGAAAATATCTTCATCTGTCATGGCGAACGAGCCTTTCGCTGAGATTGTGCGTGTACCAGACGGAAATATCTGGGGGCTGATGCAAGGCGGATTCCTGACACCACTGGATGAATATTTGAAGGATACGAAGATCCAGCCGGATGTTGTTGAATCCATGCGGTTTGGCAGTGACAAAGTATATGGTTTGACAGGGTGGTATACCCCGAATGACAGCGGCATGTTTTTCAACAAGCGTCTCTTTAAGGAAGCTGGCTTGAAAGACCCGCAGCAATTGATGGATGAGGATCATTGGAACTGGGATACGATGCTGGATGCGGCCAAGAAGCTGACCGTGGACAAAAATGGAGATGGCAAGATGGATCAGTATGGTCTGTCGGGTGCGTATTATGTGCTGCACGAGATGCTCATCGGAAGCAACGGCGGCAAGATGTACGATGAAGCAACGCAGAAGGCAGCGTTTGACTCACCTGAATCTTTGGAAGCGCTTAACTTCCTCTATAGCCTGTACAACGATCATAAAGTCGTAAAGGCTAACGCAGGTAATGACTGGGAGGACCCGTCCAAATATTTCTCGGAAGGCAACATTGCGATGTACCCCGGCGGATTATGGGAAGTGGAAGGCCGCATTCTTGACAAGTTAAAGGATGACTGGGGTTATGTTTACATGCCTAAAGGGCCCAAAGCTTCTACCTACCTGGATACGGTAAATAGTACAGAGAGTTTTGTCATACCCAAAGGCGTTAAGGATGCAGACATCATTGTGAAAATCTGGGAGGAGCTTCAGGACTTCGATAACTGGCAGGAAAATCATCGTCTGTGGCTGGAGAACATTCTACCTGATGAGACTTCCATAGCAAACGCCATGAACGACAATGGAGCGGTTGAACGTGTGTATGGTGCGCGTGCCGGGGGATTGGGTGTCAAGGAGGCTCTCGGCAGTGTAACTGGGAAGTTTGTGAAAGGTGAAGTGACGCCATCTACCGGCGTTGCACAGATTATCGGCCCTGCTCAAGCTGGCATCCAGAAGGTGTTGAAGGGAGAGAAGAGCAAATAAGGCGTAAGTAAAATGCAACTAGAATCGGCTATGGAGCTTCAAACGGTAACGGTGGGTATCAAAAGTAGAGCAGTATGCATAACAAGGACAGATCATTTATTTGAGGGAGGCAGCCCATGTTGAAAAAAATGATGACCAGCAAAATCATGTTGTTTGTTTTGTTTGCCGCATTAATTACTCTTTTGTCTGCATGCACAGGTACAAGTGAGAAGCCAGCCGAGCCGGTTGCTAAGCCAGCTGAAGTCGAGACGAGCACAACGCCAGCAAAGGAAGAAAAGGTGGAGGAGGCAGAGCCAGCTCCGAACTTGAACGGCCGTGTTATTCGAATCTCTCACTGGTGGGATGCCACACCAAAAGGCGATTCGGAGTCGGATGAGCTTGCACGCGAGCGGATCAAAATGGTGGAAGAAAAATATAACGTGAAGATCAAATATCTGAATACAGAATACTGGTCTACCTCTGAAAAGCTGTCCTCCTCTGTGCTGGCTAACGAGCCTTTTGCAGAAATTGTGCGTATTCCCGACGGATTCATCTGGGGGCTAATGCATGGCGGATTCCTTACACCGCTGGATGATTATCTCAAGGACACTCGGGTCGAGAAGGATGTTATAGATTCGATGCGCTTTGGTGGTGACAAGGTATATGGACTGGAGAGCTGGTATACACCCAATGAAAGCGGCATGTTCTATAACAAACGCATCTTTAAGGAAGCTGGCTTGAAAGACCCGCAGCAATTGATGGATGAGGATAACTGGAACTGGAATACGATGCTGGATGCGGCCAAAAAGTTAACGGTGGATCGCAACGGCGACGGTAAAATGGATCAATACGGCCTGGCTGGAGCACATTACGTGCTGTCCGAGATGCTGATCGCGAGCAATGGTGGCAAGTTATATGACGAGCAGACAGGCAAAGTTACATTTAACTCGCCCGAAGCAATGGAAGCGCTTAATTTCCTGCATAGCTTGTACACCGAGCATAAAGTAATCAAAGCCAATGGAGGTAACGACTGGGAAGATCCAGCCAAATATTTCGGAGAAGGCACGATTGCGATGTATCCAGGCGGGCTGTGGGAGATTGAAGGACGAATTCTGGATAAGCTCAAGGATGAGTGGGGTTATATTTATATGCCCAAAGGTCCGCAAGCGAAGTCATATTATGAACCCTTTGGTCAGACAGCAGCTTATGTCATTCCAAAAGGTGTGAAGGATGCAGATGCCATCGTTAAAATCTGGGAAGACCTGCAGGACTTTGATAACTGGCAGGATAATCGCAGACTGTCACTTGAAAATATATTGCCGGATGAAACCTCGATTGCCAATGCAATGAACGATGATGGCAAAGTACAGCGCTTGTTTGGCGGACGCTTCGGCGGTCTGGGGATCAAGGATCAGCTGGATAGCGTAACCGAAAAGTTTGTTAAAGGCGAGATTACACCTTCAACAGGTGTTGCCCAAGTTATCACTAAAGCGCAGGCGGCCGTGAAGAAAGTGCTAAGCGGAGAGCAGGACAAGAAAAAATAAGGCAAGGTAGCTAAACAGTAATAGCGCGGCCTCATGTCTGTTCTCGAGCGAAGTTAGCCGGGGACAACGCTCATGCTGGCCGCATCTCATTATTTTTACGAAAGTCAGCTAAAGGGAGGGCATTGGGTGAAATTCACATTATCCCGAGTGACGATTATCGTCGTCGCACTAATGCTCGTCGTGGTGTATGCGATATCCAGTTCCGATGCGAGTGGCAATGCCAAGACCGGAAGTCGATCATCAGATCCGAGTCGTGTCATGCCGATATCTCAATCTGCTGCTGAGGATAGCTATGATACTTATCTGAAGCAGTTCCAGAACGAGAAGCGGCCCTCGAGGGAGATTGTCATCCGTGGAGCTGAATACACAGCTGCCGAAGGAATGAACCCACAGACGATCAAGGAGCTCGGCGGCGAGGTAGGCGAGTTCATCAAAACAGAGGAAAGTGGTTCGGTAGAGTGGGAAGTTAATGTTCCTGAGTCAGGAATGTATCATATGTCATTACGTTATTACCCGATTCAAGGGAAAAGCTCTGCCATTGAACGGGAATTGTGGATTGATGGGAAGCTACCGTTCAGCAGTGCACGTAACATGAGCTTCCACCGGGTATGGGTCAATGAAAAATCCGAAATCGAACAGGATAACAGAGGCAATGACCTGCGCCCGCGCCAAGTAGAGGCGCCAATGTGGCAGGAGTCGATCCTGAGAGATAAAGAAGGCTATTATGAAGAGCCGTACCAGTTTTATTTTTCAGCCGGGAAACATTCCATCAAGCTTGTCTCGACGCGCGAGCCCGTGGTTATTGATACCATCAAGCTGTATCATTACGAGGCTCCGCCATCCTATGCGGAGCTCAAGCAGGAGTATAAGACAAAGGGATACCAGGCAACAAACGGACATTTGATTAAGGTGCAAGGAGAACAGGCTGCATACAAGTCTTCACCGACACTGTATCCCATTACCGATCGCTCCAGCACATCGACGGAGCCGTACGATGTTTCCAAGATCAGAATGAACACGATTGGTGGAAACAACTGGCGAGTGCCGGGACAATGGATTGCGTGGGAGATGGAAGTACCTGAGGATGGCTTATACAAGATTGCGATCAAGGGCAGACAGGAATTGCTGAGAGGCATCTATTCAACGCGATCACTGCAGATTGATGATCAGGTTCCTTTCCAGGAAATGATGCAGATCCCGTTCTTTTATGACGCTGATTGGCAGATGAATGTGCTTGGCAATGAAGAAGAGCCGTATTTGTTTTATTTGACGAAGGGCAAACATGAACTGCAGCTTGAGGTGAGTCTGGGTTCAATCGCACCGCTGATCCGTCAGGTCGAAGCCAGCGTGCTCGAGATCAATGCGATGTATCGAAAAATTCTGATGATCACGGGCAATGTACCAGACCCGTATCGTGATTATCAATTAGATAAACAGATTCCTGATATGGTGGACGTGTTTCGAGAGCAGAGTGATATTCTGAACGCAGTCTCTGAAGAGTTAATTCGTTTGACAGGGGAGAAAAGCGACAAAACAGCGATCTTGAATAAAACCGCCTATCAGCTGGCTGATCTGGCGAATAAACCGGAAACCGTTCAGAAACGACTGTCCCAGTTCAAAATCAACGTCGGAAGTGTTGGCTCCTGGCTTCTGGAAGTACGTGAGCAGCCGCTCGAAATTGACTATCTGCTGCTGGCCTCACCTGATGAGAAGCTTCCGAAAGCGAATGATTCAGTGTTCAGCAAGGCCGGACACGAGGTGTCGTCCTTCTTTCATTCTTTCTTCGAAGATTATGACACGATTGGCAGCACAGCGGATGAAGACAAGTCCGTTACCGTCTGGATTGGTACAGGCCGCGACCAGGCACAGGTATTGAAGGCAATGATTGATGATACATTTACACCGCTGACAGGCATCAGCGTTAATCTCAAGCTGGTTAATGCAGACGTGCTGCTTCGCGCCTCTCTGGCAGGAGAAGGGCCGGATGTAGCCATGCAGGTTGGCAACGATGTGCCGGTCAACTTCGGAATGCGGCACGCAGCAGAGGATTTGTCCACATATCCTGGATACAACGAACTGATTAAACAATTCAGGGATAGTGCGATGGTTCCGTATAAGTTCGAGGATCAGGTATTTGCGCTGCCGGAGCAGCAGATCTTCAACATGTTATTTTATCGGAAAGATATTCTGGAGCAGCTTGAGCTGGAGCCGCCGCAAACTTGGGATGACGTGTATGCGATGATCCCGGTGCTGCAGAAGCACAATATGGAGATGGCGCTGCCGCTCGCACAGACAACAGGTGTACCTGTACTGGAAGTCAACCGTGCGTATGCGATGCTGCTGTATCAGATGGGTGGTTCATTTTACTTAGACAATGGTGCGAGAAGTGGCATGGATACCGAAACGGGACTGGAAGCGTTCAAAGAGTGGACGAATTTTTATACCAGTTACAAGCTTCCGCTCACCTTTGATTTCCCGATGCGCTTCAGAACAGGTGAAATGCCTGTAGGCATTATGGATTACACCTTCTATAACTACTTGTCCGTATCCGCGCCAGAGATTAAAGGGCTGTGGGAGTTTAACCCGGTGCCAGGCCTCAAACAGCAGGATGGAAGCATCAAACGTGACGTTGCGAGCGGTGGAACTGCGACCGTTATGCTCAAGCAGTCAAAGCATAAGGATGCGGCATGGGAGTTCATGAAGTGGTGGGTCAGCAAGGATGCCCAGGTTCGATTCGGACGGGAGATGGAAGGTCTGATGGGTGCTGCTGCGCGTTACCCGACAGCCAATATTGAAGCATTGCAGGAGCTGCCTTGGCCGATCCGCGATTATCGCAGTCTGGAAGAACAGTGGGAGTGGGTACAAGGGGTACCCGAGGTTCCCGGAGGTTACTTCACGGGCCGTCATCTGGATAACGCACTGCGTGAGGTCGTCAACAACGGTACGAACTCTACCGATGCTTTATACGATTATGTGCAGGAAATCAACTACGAAATTCAGCAGAAACGAAAAGAGTTTAAATTGGACGGAATGCGCTAGGGAGGGACTCTTTTGCAAAAGGCAAACCTTGTGACCAAAGCCGGTTCTCAGCCCAAGCGCACGCCTGCCGGCATGCCGGGGAGATGGGAACTCTTTGTCAGAGACATGAAGCGGGATAAACATCTATACATTCTTTTATCCCCATATATGCTGTTATTTTTGCTATTCACTGTATTTCCAGTCATCATCTCGATCTTTTTCAGTTTTACGAACTTCAACATGCTGGAGTTTCCGCAATGGGTCGGCTGGGAGAATTATTCCAAGCTGCTCTGGAATGATGATGTGTTCTTGATTGGTCTCAAAAATACAATTATTTTCTCGGTCGTTACCGGCCCAATCAGCTACATCGCCTGCTTTGTCTTTGCGTGGCTCATCAATGAGCTGAATCCGAAGGTAAGAGCATTTATGACCCTGATCTTTTTTGCGCCTTCGATCTCGGGCAACGTGTTTTTTATTTGGCAGATTATTTTCTCCGGGGATTCCTACGGCATTATGAACGGTTTTCTGATGAAAACAGGCATTCTTTATGAGCCGATCCTGTGGCTTCAGGACCCGAAATATATGCTTGCCATCATCATGCTTGTACAGTTATGGCTCAGTCTGGGAACGAGCTTCCTGGCATTTATCGCCGGTCTGCAAACGGTGGATCGCACGCTATATGAAGCAGGGGCGATTGACGGGGTTCAGAATCGCTGGCAGGAGCTGTGGTATATTACGCTGCCTTCGATGCGTCCTCAGCTGATGTTTGGGGCAGTGATTCAGATTACGGCGTCACTGGCGGTTGCTGAAGTGGCAACTGCATTGGCAGGTTTCCCAAGTGTGCAGTATGGGGCACATACGATTGTTACACACTTGATGGATTACGGAACGATCCGCTTCGAGATGGGTTATGCATCGGCCATTGCCACGGTGCTGTTTGGTCTGATGCTGGGCTCGAACCTGCTCGTTCAAAAGCTTCTGAAGAGAGTGGGGGAATAGCAGATGAAGATAGCCCTGCGTATGAAACGAAAAATCAACCGATCCTGGCAGGTCGACATTCTGCTGTTCCTGCTGCTTGGCGGATTCGGCGCATTTATGGCGGTGCCGCTCATCTATGTCATCAACAATGCGTTCAAACCGCTGGATGAGCTGTTCATTTTCCCGCCAACGCTGTTTGTAAGGAATCCAACGTTCGAAAATTTCTCCGACCTGCTTCAGGTTATGAAAAATTCATGGGTTCCCTTCTCAAGATACATTTTTAACACGGTGTTCATTACAGCGGCAGGAACATTTGGTCATATTATTCTGGCCTCGGCGGCAGCGTATCCGCTGGCGAAACACAAGTTTCGCGGTCATAAAGTATTGTTCACAATTATCGTGCTGTCGCTGATGTTCTCGCCGCATGTAACAGCCATCCCGAATTACATGATCATGTCAACTCTCGGCTGGCTCGACTCGTATCAAGCGATCATTATCCCGGCGTTTGCGTATCCGCTCGGCTTGTATCTGATGAAGCAGTTTATGGAGCAGATTCCCGATGCGCTGCTTGAGGCGGCAAAAATGGATGGTGCGAGCGAATATCGTATTTTCTTTCAGGTGGTGATGCCACTCGTCAAACCGGCCTGGCTGACCCTGCTCATTCTGATGATGCAGATGTTATGGGGAACAGACGGTGGAAGCTTCATCTACAGCGAGCAGCTCAAAACGATGCACTATGCTATGGGACAGATTGTACAAGGCGGAATTGCTCGTGCAGGGGTAGGAGCGGCTGTAGCTGTCATTATGATGACAGTGCCAATCGTCACGTTTGTATTATCGCAAAGCAATGTCATTCAAACGATGGCATCATCCGGCATGAAGGATTAAGGGAGAGGGTGTTAGAGATGAGAGTGAAATCATGGCTGATCGTACTGGCAGCTTCCCTGCTGATTGCCGGACTCGGACATAACCAGGCTCATGCGGCACCGTATGAGGGATATACCTACAACTACTGGGGGGATGCAGTTAAATCACCAATTGCATTTCTTCCCTCCAGAGTCATCACAGGGGATGAGGCAGGAACAGGAACATGGCAATCACCACTGGATTTATATGCTGCGAAGGATGGCTTGCTCTACGTTCTGGATTCAGGGAATGCACGAATTGTTGTGTTAAACGACAAATGGGAAACGGTACGTGTGATTCAACAGTTCGAGCATGGAGGCAAACAGGACGGCTTTCTGAATCCAGAGGGGCTTTTCGTTACGGAGGCGGGCCAAATTTACGTAGCGGATACCGAAAACAAACGAATTGTTGAACTGAATCAGGACGGTACGTTTGTGCGTGCCATCGGTGCACCAGAGTCGGATGTGCTCAGCGATTCGTTTGAATATTTCCCGCGAAAAGTCATTGTGGACAAAGCGGGGCGCATCTATGTGGTTGGTCGCGGTGTCTATGAAGGCTTGATTGAGTTTGATAGTGACGGACGTTTTACCGGCTTCATGGGCACGAACCGAGTGCAGTTTGACCCGGTTGATCTGTTCTGGAAAACGGTGTCCACCAAGGAGCAGCGGGAGAAAATGATTCGTTTCATTCCGCTGGAATTCAACAATGCGGATGTAGATGATGGAGGTTTTATCTACACAACAACAGCGGACAAAAACACGGCATCTGCGGTCAAAAGATTAAATCCTTCCGGTATCGACGTGCTCAGGGTCAATGGTGAGTTTGCACCCGTTGGGGACCTGAGTATAAATCGTTCCTCTTTCATTGATATCAAGGTGTCCAGTAACGGAGTTTACCGCGCGCTGGATTCCACGCGAGGACGTGTGTTCACGTATAACGAAGACGGCAATTTGCTGTATGTTATTGGTCAGCTTGGCAATCAGGTCGGTACGTTCAAAAATCCGGTGGCGGTGGAAAGCTACGGTGATGCCATCTATGTGCTGGATCGTGATCTGGGCCGGATTACCGAATTCAAGGCGACCACCTTCGGAAGCCTGGTGAATGAAGCCAATCGACTATACAGTTCGGGAAAACATTCGGAAGCCGCGAAGCTGTGGGAGGAAGTATTACGTCTGGATGCCAACTATGAAATGGCCTATGTCGGCATCGGCAAGTCGATGCTGCGCGAAGGGAAATACAAGGAAGCGATGACGTATCTGAAGCTTGGCAATGATCGTGAATATTATTCCAAGGCACTGGCGAAATATCGCAGAGAATATATGCGGGAATATTTTGGCATGTATATGACCGTAGCAATCGGATTGCTGATTGCAGTGATTGCATGGCGCCGCATCGCCAGAGTAAGAAATGAGAGGAGGATCGGAGATGTCGCTAATTAAGGAGCTCAAGTATTCTCTGCATGTAGCTGTACGCCCTTTTGACGGATATTGGGATCTGAAATATGAAAATAAAGGCAGGCTGCGTGTGGCACTTCTGGTACTGCTTGCAGTCACGGTAACGATGATTGTAAAACGCCAGTACGCAGGGTATGTCGTGAATGACAACTATCCGCTGTCGCTAAACAGCATCAACGAGTTCAAGTATATCGTGCTCCCTTTTCTGCTCTGGTGTATCGCCAATTGGTCATTGACCACGCTGATGGATGGGGAGGGCAAATTCAAAGATATTGTGATTGCGACCGGATATGCAATGCTTCCACTGATTCTGGTCAACATTCCCAATATTGTGCTGAGTAATGTCATTACACTGCGTGAATCCTCCTTTTATTACTTGCTGGATTCGTTCGGTATGGTCTGGTTTGTATGGCTGCTGTTTATCGGCACCAAGACAGTGCATCAATATTCGGTTATGAAAACGATTACCACGATGCTGCTTACTCTGGTTGTAATGGGTGTTGTCATCTTCTTGGGCTTGCTTTTCTTCAGCTTGATCCAGCAGATCATCAGTTTTGGCTATACCCTCTATCAAGAGATCACGCTGCGCGAATAGGAGAGGAAGGAGGTGCCGGAGATGAAAAGAAAACGTAGCGCTGTAGTAGCAGTCATGCTCGTTAGCAGTCTATTAATTACTCAAAGTGTGAATTATGCAGAGGGCGAAACACCGGCGGTTACAGAGCAACAGACGGCGGATACTCAGGCTGCTGGCGTTGGAGCAGTTCAAACCGATCGCGCAGGCAAGGATAAATCACAGGATCGTTCATCCGATGGAGCTGTGAGCTCAGACGCTGCAAAGACTCCAGCGGCAAAGGCTGCAAGCAAATCTGCTCAAGCCGAAATGACTGTTCCTGAGGGCATGGAAGCGATTGCTGAGAAGGATGGGCTGACGCTGTATTTACAGCCGGAGACGACAGAAATTGCAGTCAAGGATAAGCAGAGCGGTGTAGTGTGGTTCTCCAATCCACAGGATCGGGAGCAGGATGCCATCGCTACAGGGTATAACAAGTCCCAACTGAATGTGCAGTTTGAGCTGACGTATTACGATAATACGGGCAATGCCCTCAAATACGATAATTTTACACATAGCGTGCAAAGCGGTCAGTTCGAGATTGAAAAGGTAGAGGACGGACTCAACATCGTATACACGCTGGGCGAAGTCAAAAGTGATATTGAAGCGATCCCGAAATATATTAGCGAGGAACGCTTTAACACATTGATTCTCGCAAAGCTGAAGGAGAAGGATCAGAAGGAGATTGAGAAGCGCTTTCGTCACGATGAGCAGAATAAACGTTATGAGAGACGGGACTCCTCTCTGAAGGGCGTGGGGTTGTCGAAGGTCACCCGCATTTTTGATTCCATCGGCTACGATGAGGCGCAGATTGCCATCGACAAAGCAGCTTACGGTGAGGAAGAAAGCGGGGGCGCCAATGTGGTGGTACCCGTTCACTATCGACTCGAAGATGGACGCTTGAGGGTGTCCATACCCGAGAACGGTATCCAGTATCCTGAAGCGATGAAAATTCAATCCTTGTCCCTGCTGCCGTTCTTCGGAGCAAGCGGTCCTAAGGAGGAAGGCTACAGTCTGGTGCCTGACGGGTCGGGATCTCTGATTTATTTTAACAACAAAAAGACATATGCATCACCTTACAGTACGGCTCTGTACGGCAGCGATCATGCGATTAACCAGCTTACACAGATTCAGAAGGAGCAGAAGGCGAGAATGCCCGTATTTGGTATGAGTTACGGAGATAAAGGCTACCTCGCTGTCATTGATAAAGGAGATGCCGTTGCCTCTGTTGAGGCGGATATCAGCGGCAGATTGAATCAGTACAACACGGTGCATCCGAGCTTCACGCTAAGCAGTTTGGAGGAGGTTACGCTTACGAATGGCTGGCGTTCCAGCACCGTCAAGCGCTTTCAGATAGAGCCTTTTCATAACGAGATGGCCGTTGTCTATGAATTTCTGAATGCGGACGAAGCGAGTTATTCGGGGATGGCTTCCAAGTATCGGGATTATCTGATTGGGCAAAAGAAGCTCACACGCCTGGCAGATGACACCAAACTGCCTTTCTATGTGGAACTGATCGGTGGCATTCCGAAGAAAAAGTTTTTCCTCGGTATTCCGTACAATGCCTATGAGCCGCTGACCACGTTTGAAGAGGCACAGGATATTGTACAAGAGATGCAGGACCTTGGAGTAAAGGATATTCAGCTGCAATACTCGGGATGGTTCAACGGAGGAATACATCACGATTTGCCGAAGTCCATCCAGGTTGACAAAAAGCTGGGGGGTACAAAAGGCTTGCAAAGCCTTCAGACGTATATGGATGAACATGGCTTCGGGTTATACCCGGATGTGTCTTTTCTCGAGGTGTTCCCGGAGGCGGATGCGTTCAAGAAATCGTATGCGTCACGTCAAATTACGGGCAAACTGGCGGTGGTTTTCCCCTATCGCATGTCCACGTTTATGCGGGATGAGGAGTCTCCACCGGGCTATGTTCTTAGTCCCGATTCCGTACCGGGCATTATGAACGGATTTATGCAGGACTATGCACCGCTTGGACTTAAGGGCATATCGCTGCGCGATCTGGGTGATCAGCTTCATTCTGATTACAATCGGGCTAACGTGATCAACCGGGAGCAAGCCAAGCAGGTTGTGGTGCAGCAGCTTGAGCACGTGAAGGCGTCCTCGAATGCATCTCTACTACTGGAAGGTGGCAATGTGTACGCCAGTCCTTATGCCAGACATATCGTGGATGCACCGACGAGCAGCAGCGGCTTTAACATCACGGATGAGACAATTCCCTTTTTCCAGCTGGTCTATCACGGCTACATTCAATACACGGGCAAAGCATGGAATATGGCTGAGGATCAGGATTCTCTCAAGCAGATGCTGCGAGCGATTGAAACGGGCTCAGCGCCTTATTATACATGGTTTCATGCTGATCCGTCTGCGATCAAGCTGACGGGCTTTGATGAGTTGTATTCTGCCGATTATCGGCGCTGGATTCAGGAATCGGCTGAGCGGTATGCTGAGCTAAACGAGGTGCTGCATGACGTGCAGAATCAAACCATTGTTAAACATGAAAAGCTCAGTGAGGGTGTCTATCAGACGACGTATGAAAAAGGAAAAACCGTCATTGTGAATTACAATGCTGCTGCTGTGAAGGTGAACGGTGTAAGTGTGGCAGCAGAGAGCTACCAGGTAGGAGGTGACACGCCGGAATGAAAATCAAAAAATTATCCTTGGAGCAAAAAAACAGATATTACGGTCTGTACTTCATCCTGCCCTGGTTCCTCGGTTTCCTGTTTCTGTTCATGGTGCCGCTGATCTCGTCGTTCCGTTACAGTCTGAGCAATCTGCAGGTGTCCAATGAAGGTTTCAGTTTGGAGTATATTGGTCTGGCCAATTTCCGCGAGGCTCTGTTCTCTCACGAATCTTATGTACGCATGTTGACGGAATCGGTACTGAATATCGTGGTGAATACACCATTGATTATTATTTTCAGCCTGTTTTTTGCCGTTATTCTGAATCAGAAGTTTCATGGAAGGGTGCTGGCGAGAGCGATCTTTTTTCTTCCGGTTATTCTGGCTTCGGGCATTATTGCAAGCATCGAAAACGGCGACCTGATGCAATCCGTTGTACGTAATGCAAACGATATGACGGGCGGCGGTCTGTCAGTTATGAAAAATCTGGATCTGACGATCATGCTGCTCGAGTCTGGTATGAGTCCGATTCTGGTTGAATATTTGACAGGTGCCGTAAGCCGGATTTACGAAATTGTCAGCCAGTCTGGTGTTCAGATTCTGATTTTCCTTGCGGGCTTGCAGTCGATCTCACCATCTCTATATGAAGCTGCCAAGATTGAAGGATCAACGGGATACGAGGCCTTTTGGAAAATCACATTTCCAATGCTAAGCCCTCTGATTCTGACGAATCTGGTCTATACCATTGTGGACAGCTTCATCCGTGATCAGACGAGCCGACTTGTGGTGGATACGGCCTTCAAAAGCTTTAATTTTGGACTCAGCGCGGCGATGTCCTGGATCTATTTTGCCGTCATTGCACTGATTCTGTGGGTAACCACTGCGATGGTGTCCCGCAAGGTCTTCTATCAAAATTAGCCGCGCTATCTAAGTGAAACTACTTGTTTACACAAAAACGGAGAGGGAGGCCTGACATGAAGACAGAAACCGTAGCAGGGCAGCCGTCTGTGAAAAAGGAATGGCTGCAGCGCCTGGGTTCCACGGCCTACTGGTTTGAAGGGATCAAGAAGTGGGCATGGATTCTGGTCCGGTTTGTGCTGATTTTTGGCATATCATTTGTAATTCTTTATCCCATTTTATTGAAAATCTCCATATCATTCAAAAGCATGTCCGATCTGTATGATCCAACGGTAATCTGGATTCCGCGAACCTTTACGCTGGAGAACTTCAAGCTGGTTTTCACAGCGATGAATTACCCAAGCGTGCTGATGAACACCTTGTGGCTATCTTCAGCGGTTATGCTGCTGCAGACGATAACCTGTGTGCTTGCAGGGTACGGGTTTGCACGAATCAGGTTCAAAGGCAGTGGTTTGCTGTTTGCAGCCGTGATCTTTACCATTCTGGTGCCCACGCAAACGATTATGATTCCGCTGTACCTGAATTTCAAAAACTTTGATGTGCTGGGGCTGATTGAGCTATTTCGAGGCAGTCCTGCCAATCTGATCAACACGTACTGGCCGTTCCTGATCTCGGCAGCCCTTGGTATGGGGGTCAAAACAGGACTGTATGTGTACATTTTCCGCCAGTTTTTCAGAGGTATTCCGCGTGAGATTGAAGAGGCAGCGTATGTAGATGGAGCGGGATACTTCAGAACATTCGGCCGAATTATTCTGCCAAACGCGATCCCATCCATGATTACCGTCATGCTGTTTTCGTTTGTATGGCAGTGGAATGATTCATTCTTCACCAATATGTATCTGAATGAACCCAAGGTGATGTCGTCGATGATGTCATCGTCCGGGTTCACCATTGCAACCTATTTGACAGGCGGTGGTCAGGCTGCTGCCTCGTACACGCAAGATCCGTTTTTCATGTCAATGATGATGAATACCAGTGTGCTGATGGCGATACTGCCACTCATTATTATTTATCTGTTCGTTCAGCGACATTTCGTAGAGAGTGTAGAACGCTCCGGTCTTGTAGGATAACGATGAGCCAAAGCGGTGATACAGGAGAGACAAAACGGCAGCGAAGAGGCTGGTAAAGCACGAGGCTGCTGTAGGAAAGTTTGCAGGCCATTCGGGGCGACCTGTCTATACAGACGGTCGTCCGAGAGGTACTGCTGGCAATGAAAGTTGGCTGCACAGGTCAGGAAGAGGGGAAGAGGAATGGAGAGTAATACACGAGAAACACAAGGGGTACTGGATAAGAGGGTAACGATTGACGGAAGGATACGTTATCAGCGTATAGACAACTTCGGGGCTTCAGATGCATGGTCGATGGAACCACTCGGGAAGTATTGGAATGAAGAGAACAAAGCGCGGGTAGCTGATCTTTTGTTTTCCAGAGAAAAGGGGATCGGATTATCCGCTTGGCGTTTCAACATCGGCGCTGGCTCAGCAGAAACCGATCAGGCTCGAATTCCTGACCCGTGGAGACGTGCGGAGGCCTTCAAAATGTCGGAGGAAGGAGAATATGACTGGAGCAAGCAGTCAGGTCAGCAATGGTTTCTGAAGGCAGCTTATGATCGGGGTGTGGAGACACTTATCGCCTTTGTAAACAGCCCACCGGTATGGATGACCAAAAATGGTCATGCCCAGCCTGATCTTGAAGTCGGTTCCACTAACCTGAGAGCAGGGTATGAAGGTAAATTTGCAGCCTATCTTATGGATGTATTGGCACATTTCAAGCAGATAGGGCTGGCTTTTGATTACATCAGTCCAATCAACGAGCCAACCTGGGACTGGAACCAGGCTTGGCAGGAGGGCAATCGCTACAATAACGATGATCTGAAACAAGTCATTCTTGAGTTGTATCGTCAGCTGCAGCAGAGTGAACTGCACACGCAAATCAGCGCACCGGACGGTGTGGAGCTTACTTCACTGCTGGATGATGAATATTATCGTCAGTTTGCGGGCAGCGGAACCTATTCCAGTGGTGCAAACCAGCTGGGAACGGGCAAATACCGGGAGTACATAAAAGACCTGATTGGCGATCCTCAGATGAAAGAAGCCATTGGCAATAAAATCGCATCCCACTCCTACTGGTCCGACTACAGTAATCCGGGAGATGATCGACTGGTGAAGCTCAGGCAGCTGCTTCACAACAACCTTATCCATTACGATCAAGACAGCAAATATTGGGTCACGGAATATTGCATTTTGGGGGATTATGGCCCTGGACGTGATTTAGGCATTGAACCAGCGCTGCATGTCGCAAGAACGATTCACTTTGACCTGGTTGAAGCCCATGCCGCCGCCTGGCAGTGGTGGACGGCTGTCTCCAAGGTGGATTATAAGGATGGACTACTCTATACGGATTATGAGGAAGCCGGAGACGAGCAAAATATTCTGACCTCGAAAATGCTGTGGGTGCTCGGCAACTACAGTCGATTCATCCGTCCCGGAGCAAAACGGGTTGAACTCAACGGACTAGGAGAGGAAGCGGACAGCGGACTGCTCGGTTCTGCTTACATTCATGAGGAAGAGCAGACGGTTACAGCCGTTTTCGTCAACCATGGTGAACACGATAAGTGTATTCAAGTAAACCTTCGGGAACTGGGCTTGAAAGGACCAATTACCACAATGGAGTCTTATGTAACCAGTGCTGAACTTGATTTAGCTTCTCAGGAGACGGTTACAGCCGAGACAGGAGAGCAGTCATTTGTCCTGACTATTCCGGGAAAATCTGTTGTGACCTTCACTGGCAGTGTGTAAAAAGTAAGAAGTAAATGAGTAAATATTCAGAGTTTCACTCGATATCGCCCATGATATAATGGAGCTTGATACATGCAGAAATGTGTTATTAAGCTAAATTCTGTCATGGGCTTTTTTTAAAATTGTAACCCAATCAATTCATCTGAAAGGGAGGGGATTCATGGAAATCAGGAGAAAGAGAATGATGATTTTGTATACTTTTTTCATAATCATCGCTTCTTATTTCGTATTAGATCCGCTCATTGTTCTGGATCGAACTGATCAAGCGTTGGGGGAATATGATTTTGTTCGGTCATCGCCTGATGCTGAGGTGTTCATTGAAGGAACAGGAAAGCAGCAAATTTCAGATGATCAAGTGTTCACCACCCTGAAAATCCTTCGTACGAACTGGAATAAAACCCCACTGGCTCTGGATGAAGGAAGTATGTTTGAAGCAAAGGAATATTTGGTTGTGTATCGCAATCTAAAAATTATGGGATCGCAGTGGATACCTGGCAGAAGTTTATTCGGTATGGGAACAGATTATGTGCATGTGAAAAAAGGAGAACGAAGAACGCTGTATTTGGCGTTTAATCCAGAAACCAATAAACTACGGATATTACCTGCCAATCTGGTCAGTCAATGAAAGAAATCATAACAGAATGCATATAAGCATTTCATTTCATCAAACCGGAAATCGGTTATCGCCGGGCTTGGGAGTTGCTCAAGGATCAAGGCGGCATCGGTCTGTTTTGGACGATCCATGTTCCGACCTTTGACTCGCTGCATAATGAAATTCGTTCCCACTACACTGCATTAGCCCCTCATCTGGATGATTCTCACTATCCTTCGCCAGATGAAGTTATTCAGGAGCGTAAAGAAATTACAGAACAATTCGGCTTGTTCACGGATATTGAGGTTAAGGAGTATAACTGGATACAGACTTGTTCCAGCGACGAATATGTCGCGTTATGAAATACAAATTCCAAGCATCAACAGCTGGCTGAGGATGTTCGGCGTTCACTTCTGGAGCGAATCAAACATTCCATTGATGGTGAAGGTGGAACGATCGATAAACAGCACAAGGTTGCTCTTTTTCTAGGGAGGAAGAACATATGAGTGATCTGCGTTCAACATACAATATTCAAACGGCGGTGTTAAGTTTTCAAGAGGAAGAAAACAAAGGAAACGCTTAGGAGGAATATCCAATGACTGTTCAGGTCAAACCTGTTTCGATGGATGATTGGTTTGCTTGTACTCAATTAGAAGTAAGTGAAGAACAGAAAAACACGTTCCCTGCACCTGTCGTTTACTGGCTGGCTGAATCCAGGTTTGTCACAGACTTTCAACCCATGGCGATCTACAACGATACGAATCTGGTTGGTTTTGCAGTGTATTCCAATCAAGCTGATGATAAGGGTGACTACTGGCTTCCAGCTCTAATGATTGACAGTAAGTTTCAAGGCAGAGGATATGGAAAAGAAGCACTGCTGGCTTTAATCCAAGGGATGCGAACAACGCTGAGCTGTAAGCGTATTCTGATTGGACACAGACCTGAGAATCGGGTGGCAGGTGAATTGTATGAATCTCTCGGTTTTTACCGGGTAAGTGAAGAGCTTATCGAAGGTGAGGTTGTTCGAGCTTTGAAGTGCAACTGAAGTTCGGTATCCGTTCACATTTGTATGCTCCTACTGTATGCCTACAGCTTGTGCAACCCCTGTTGCATCGCTACATCGCTTGCAAGCAGAATACTTCCTGATATTAAGCTATTAGGAAGTATTCTAGTTTAATGTTTGAAATACGTAATTATCATGAATTACTGGTTGATTTCAATAATCCCCGTATCTATAAAATCCCCGACAGCAAGCCCGTCACTTGCACGGAGCAGCGTTTCAATAATTTCAACTCCCCATTTCCGCTCATGCTGCGAGATGACAGCAGATATTTGCCCATTCACCAACCCTTTTTCACTGGTGGAGGTGTCACCTAACGCAATGAGATGCCTGTTTAACCCTTTGGCTTTCCAGACGAGAACAGAGGCCGAGACAGATACAAAATCCAGCCCGACCACTGCATTAAAATGTGGGTGAGCATCAATCACGGCTTCAATATCGGCTGCAGCTCGAGCTTCATTGCCTTGATTGTAGTTGACCTCCAGCACTTCAATCGCTGTATCATTGCGAATATAATCAATAAATCCGTTCAGCCGCTGCTGCAGCCCGTGCATCTCTTGCAGCCCGCTCTCGACCAAAATCATACCTTGATTATTCAGCAGTCTTGAGGTGGTGATTGCGAATTGTTGTCCCGTACGATAGTTGTCAGCACCGATATAAGCAGTGCGCTTGCTGGAAGGAGCATCGGATTCAAACGTTACCACAGGAATACCGGCAGCTATTGCTTTATTGATAACTGGTGTGAGAGCGGCCGCGTCCACCGGTGATATGGCGATGCCATCAACGTGTTGTTTGATCATGTTCTCCACAATACGGATTTGCTGCTCCGTATTGGCTTCATCTGGCGCATTGACGTTCAAGGTGACATGATGCTTTCCAGCGGCTTGGGCAGCGTCCATCGTAATCATCTCATAGGTTGGATAAGTCATCGGGTAGATCATACCGAAGATTTTGTTCTTCTCAGGTTGATCTGTGGATGCCGCAGCGTGCAGACGGGTTTCCTTCCCTGAGGGCTGTAATCCACCTGATTCACTTGAACGGGAAGACGTTGTAGAGCCAGCAGGCACACTTGAATCAGAAGTCATGACCGCACAAGAAGTGAGTGTGAATAGAAGCAGCATCGTAAAGAGGAGCCAGCAGGTCCATCTGAATTTATTCATACAGTGGCTCTTCGATCTGCTCCGATGGCGGTTCATGAAATGGCATAGCTCCTTGCGAGCGAAATTCTTTGGGCGTGCAGCCCGTTGTTTTTTTAAAAATATTGGAAAAATAGTGCGGATCGTTATAACCTACCTTGTATGCAATCTCAAAGGTCTTGCTGCTCGTCGTTTTCAGCAGTTCCTTGGCCTTGTTGATTCGCACCTGAGTTAAATATTCGGTAATCGTCTGACCTGTTTCCTGACTGAAAATTTTGCTGAGATGGCTGGAGCTGATACGAACGTGGGCAGAGATGGTTTTCAATGAAACCTGCTCATTATTATACTGTTCTGCTACGTAAGATTTGACCTGATCAATGACATCACTGTATTTGCCAGAGGATGCCGCTCTTCGTTGCCATAATTGATCCAGCAAAGTGAACAAGTATTCCATACAATGCTCCCAGCTTCCAATCCGCTGAATCCGCTCCTGCAGACTCCTGATACTTTCATCTGCATCGGCTCCCATACGAAATAGCTGATTTGCGATGCGAAAGCACTCAAGGGTCAGATCATTTAACAAATAAAAGCCATAGGTTGATTTTTGCCAGTCAACAGATTTCAGCGGGGCAGCAAACTCTTGTACAAAATGATTGCGTAGATGAGGGCTGCCAAGCTTGAGAAATTCAAGGAATTGATTTCGGTCGAGAAAGATATCCATTTTCTCATCAAGCTGAATCCTGCGAAGTGAAGCTTTATTTTGCAGGGTCAGACGTGTAATGTATTTATCTTCATCCGCTTCCAGATAGGAGATATGAATGCCTTGCAGACGCTCCTGCCTGCTTCCAATCCCTAGAATGATACTACAGGTGAACTGCTGCTCCAGTTCCAGACGGATGTGCCCTCGTAGCTCTTCCAGACAAGTGGTTATGCTGTCTTCCGAGTTGGATTTTAGCAGCAGCACTAGTTCGGTACGGCTTCGAATGTAAGGAAGAAGCTCGGCATGGGCGTTGCAGGTTTCCTGTAGGACAAAGAGCATTTTGTTCAATAGCTGCTCCGTGTGCTGCGCATCTTCCTCCAATCTCACGTCAACGATGGCGATGGCATAGAATTTGGCTGAAAGGGGGAGTGACAGCTTCTTGGCTGAATCGATAGCATCACTTGTACCAATGAGGCCACCACACAGATCGGCCAGCAATTTTTCCTTAGTCATGGCAAGGCTCATCAGCCGTTGCTCCTCTTCATCCATTTTTTGGCTGACCTGATGCAAAATCTGAAGAAGCTCTGCCGCGCTGACAGGCTTCAGGCAATACTCGGTCACGCCTAGCCGGATCGCCTCCTGAGCATAACTGAATTCATCATGACCGCTCATAATGATGATCTTGATCTCAGGCTTCTGCGCACGGACGATGGAGGCAAGCTCTAATCCGTTCATAAACGGCATTTTGATGTCGGTGATCAGAATATCCGGGGCCCATTCTTCTATTAGAGGTAAAGCCATCTCTCCATCAGGGGCATCCCCGCAATAGTGAAAACCCTCCTGCTTCCAATCAACGCTGCTACGTATGTTTTCCCGAATAGCAATCTCGTCGTCCACAATCATCACCTTTTTCAATGCCGAGCCTCCTTGCTTTTTGGAATTCGAATTTTAAACGTACTACCTTCCATATATGTGCTTTCCATTTCGACACCATAGGAAGGACCGAAATAGAGCCGAATCCGGTGATGTACATTCATCAGACCAAATCCGCCTTCCTGCTCTTGCTTGGGAGGGGAATGGAAGTCTGAGGATTGTTCCAGTGCTTCTCTTAATTGGTCCAGTTGCTCCTCCGACATGCCGATCCCGTTGTCCTGTACGGTCAGCACAATACTTGTTTCATCAGCACAGGCCTGGATGAGGATATGCCCTTGACCACGTTTGTTTTTGATGCCATGGTAGATGGCGTTTTCGATCAGAGGCTGCAGTGTCATTTTCAGAATCGGATAATGCTGCAGCTCAGGGTCAACCTTGATTTCGTAAGCCAAAATATCGTGATAGCGCATCTGCTGAATCACCAGATAATTGCGGGCATGCTCGAGCTCGGTTTGGATTGTTACCCAATCGAAGCCGTTGTTCAGACTTAAACGGAAAAATTTGGAGAGAGCCTGGACAAGCTTGATCACACTTTCCTTTTTGTCGGCTTCAGCCATCCAGATAATCGACTCCAGTGTGTTATACAGGAAATGTGGATTAATCTGTGCTTGCAATGTGCGCAGCTCGGCTATTTTTACCTGCTCATTCTCCTTAATGTTCTGTTCCATCAGTGCTTTGATCTGCTCCAGCATCGTATTGAAGCTTTGACCGAGATCCGCGATTTCGTCTGAGCCGGCAGGGGAGACCTTGGCCTCCAGATAACCGCTTGCCGCTTTACGCATCTTGTTCATCAGAATCTGAATGGGAAAAATCAGTCGATTATTCAGGAAAAAATATAAAGAAATAGCAAAGAATGCGCTTAACAAAACGCTGATAATGATTAACTGCCGAATGCTGTTAGCCTCCGCAAGAATCTCTTGAAATGGAGCTGCCCCAACGATCCTCCATCCCGTTTGCTTCGACGTGCTGTATACGACAAATTGGGGTTTAGCGCCTGTGGTCGGATTAAGGCTGTCCTGCTGAGCGTGTGAGGACAGTGCATTAAGCTGCTCTATGACGGCAGGGGAGGCTTGCTCCGTTGGCGGCTGGAACAGTGTCTGACCATATTGATCATTAATATAAAAGAAGCCGGAATCCTTGATCTTTGTTGTTGTCAAAAAATCATCAATGAATGAGTCATTCATATCAATCACTATAAAACCGATGACCTCCTGTGTAATGCGTTCTTTGACAGTGGTCATAATTGAAAGCGCATTCTGCTTTGGATACACGAATCCGTCCAATTGATTCTGTTCAGCGTAAGGTGCGGCATGTGGGATGCGTAAGATGGCATTGGGATACTGCACCAAATATTGAAAATAGGGATTTCGAAGCGGATTGCGTTCCAGCTTGAATACCCCTTTGCGTTCACTGAGACCCTTGCCATAGAAATTAACAAAAGAAATATTGAGTACCTTATCATACTTGTACGTTTCTCGATAGAGATTATATGTCTGTAAAATGGCTTTGGCTTCGGCATAGGACTCGGACTGGGAGTACAAATACTGAAGCACTTGTGGATTCTTGCCGAGCTCCAGCAGCCGTTCGGTATCCTCAAACATGATGTCAATGTTCCTGGCAAGCTGGTCAGCAGCCAGCTGTGTGGCAGCTTTGTTATGATCCGATACAACCGTATAGGACTTGTGGTAAGAGATTAACCCAACAACGATGAGTGGTACAGAGCTGAGGATGATGAACATGCTGAGTAATTTAAGTCTGAGGCTTGAAGTGATCCATTGGACAAGTTTCAACGTCTTCCACTCCATCTGAAGGGATCAGGAATAATTAGGTAGCATTATTATAACATGAATTTTAAGCATTACAGATGATCGCAAAATAGTACACCAATATCCAAAGAAATTCCACATTTTCAAAGCAAGTCCTCTAAAATTACTAAATTATTACATAAAAACCGAATCACATTCCATGTTAGTTCGCATTGTAAGCGTTTTATAATGTGATCACACCATACAAGGTGAACTTAATAAGGGAGGATCAACTGATGCGAAGCAAAAAAAAGTGGGGACTGGTTATAACGCTGGCGATGGTCATGCTTGTCAGCACAGCTTGTAACAGCAAAGGAGCATCCAATACAGATTCGGCGAATCCGGCCGCGGGAGAGGGGAGTACACCTGCCAGTGCAAAGACCATTACCCTTGGCTTTTCTCAGGTAGGTGCGGAGAGCGGCTGGCGTTCAGCAAATACGAAGTCCATTCAGGATTCGGCTAAAGAAGCGGGTTATGATCTGAAATTCTCGGATGCGCAGCAGAAACAAGAGAATCAGATCAAAGCCCTGCGCTCCTTTATTCAGCAAAAGGTAACGGTGATTGCCTTTTCGCCTGTAGTAGAGTCCGGTTGGGATACGGTATTAAAGGAAGCCAAGGATGCAGGCATTCCGGTTATTCTGACGGACCGCGCGGTGGATTCACCAGATAAATCCTTATACAAAACGTTTATTGGTTCAGACTTTGTGGAAGAGGGTCGCAAGGCGGGACAGTGGCTGGCTGATCAATACAAGGATACCCAAGAGGACGTAAATATTGTTGAATTGCAAGGTACAACAGGCTCTGCACCAGCCAATGACCGTCAGGAAGGTTTTATGGAGATTATCGGTTCGAATGCCAAGTTAAAAGTCATTGCGTCACAAACGGGTGATTTTACGCGTGCCAAAGGCAAAGAGGTTATGCAAGCCTTCCTCAAAGCACATAAAAAGATTGATGTTCTGTATGCTCACAATGACGATATGGCACTTGGGGCCATTCAGGCGATTGAAGCAGCTGGCTTGAAGCCGGGCGTAGATATCAAAATTATTTCTGTTGATGCCGTAAAGGATGGAATGCAGGCAGCAGCGGATGGCAAGATCAATTTTATCGTCGAATGTAATCCGCTGCTCGGACCTCAATTAATGGAAGCGGTGCAGGCCGTTGTAGATGGCAAAGAGATTGAAGCCCGGATCGTCACCGACGAAACAACCTTCACATCCGATCAAGCCAAAGAAGCACTGCCAACACGTGAATATTAAAAGCAAATGCGAATAACAAAGAAAAGTCATTTTTCGACCTGACTGTCGCTAAATGACTTTTTTCTGTAGCAGCTTTGGCATATACCTGATGAACGCTTTATTTGATTTGACTATGTAAGGTGAACTATTCATTTACACGTTAACGGAGAGGATAGAAATAATCTGGGGATAACAGCGATTGGAAGGTTATTCTGTCATCGTAGTGGATTATGTAAGATCTTGAGTTCAACTTGATTTTATGAAAAAGGAGAGGATTTCATGAATGCTGTTCACACCCCCATATTGCAAATGACCGGGATTACGAAGCAATTTCCGGGTGTCAAGGCGCTCTCCAATGTCAGCTTTCGCCTGTTTCCGGGCGAGATTCATGCGCTGATGGGTGAGAACGGAGCAGGAAAATCAACACTGATCAAAGTGCTTACAGGTGTCTACTCCATTGATGAGGGAACCGTGACGATGGACGATCATGCTCTGGCGATATCGGGGCCGCTCGAGGCTCAGAAAGCAGGGATCAGCACGGTGTATCAGGAGGTGAATCTATGCCCGAACTTAACGGTGGCAGAAAATATTTTTATCGGCCGGGAGCCGATGAAATTTGGCCGCATCCACTGGAAACAGATGAACAAAGATGCGGAAAGCCTTTTACGGGAACGATTAAATCTGATCATTGACGTGAAGGCCCCGTTGCAGTCGTATTCCGTTGCGATTCAGCAGCTCATTGCCATTGCACGGGCACTGAGCATCTCGGCAAAAGTGCTTATTCTGGATGAACCGACCTCCAGTCTGGATAAAAATGAAGTGCAGCAGCTGTTTCAGATTATGCGCAAGCTCAAAAGTGAAGGGCTGGCGATTGTGTTCGTGACCCACTTTCTCGATCAGGTGTATGAGATGTCCGATCGTCTGACCGTGCTTCGCAACGGAGAACTGGAGGGGGAATACATTGCCGCAGAGCTTCCACGTATGGAGCTGGTGCTCAAGATGATTGGCAAAGAGCTTGAAGTGCTGGAAGATCTGCCAAAGCAGGTTGACCAAGGAGCATCAGCGACAGAGACGGAAGTTGACGGTTCACGAGACATCCTGATTACTGCAACGGGTCTGGGACGGAAGGGCGCCATTGAGCCGTTTGATCTGACCATCCGTAAAGGAGAAGTGGTTGGTCTGGCTGGTTTATTGGGTTCAGGACGAACCGAGATGGCCCGTCTGTTGTTTGGAGCGGATCGTGCAGATGAAGGGAAACTGGTCGTTGCAGATACAGGCAATACCGTCAAGTCTCCACGACACGCAATTGATCAGCATATCGCGTTCTGCTCCGAAAATCGAAAAACGGAGGGCATTATTGATGATCTGACAATCCGTGAAAATATTGTTCTGGCCTATCAAGCCACACGGGGCTGGTCCAGGCCGATTTCGCGCAAAAAGCAGGATGAACTTGCAGAGAAATATATGAACCTGCTGCAGATCCATCCGAAGAACCCGGAGCATCTGATCAAAAATCTGAGCGGCGGCAATCAGCAGAAGGTTCTGCTTGCACGCTGGCTGTTAATGAACCCGAATCTGCTGATTCTGGATGAGCCTACACGCGGCATTGATATCGGGGCAAAGGCAGAAATTCAGAAGCTGGTTCTATCGCTATCGAAGCAGGGGATGGGTGTGCTGTTTATTTCCTCCGAGCTGGAGGAAGTGATTCGGGTCAGTGATCGGGTAACCGTACTGCGCGACCGTAAAAAGGTGAAAGAGCTGACTGGAGAAGAGATCAATCAGCAACAAATCATGAAAGCTATGGCAGGAGGTTAAGTGATGATCAGCAGGATGCGCAAACATCATTTGTTTTGGCCGTTATGTATGCTCGGTTTTCTTTTATTATTTAACTTGCTCTATTCACCGGATTTTTTCTCCCTGGTGATGCGTGAGGGCAATTTATATGGCAGTGTAATTGATATTCTCAATTTTGGAGCTCCTCTCATGCTCGTCTCCATCGGCATGACACTGGTTATTGCGACGGGTGGCATCGACCTGTCTGTAGGTTCCATCGTTGCCATTTCGGGAGCGATGGCTTGTCTGACAATCAGTAAAGGCACGGATCAAAGCTCGCTATGGCTCATTCTGAGCGCTCTTGCATTATCCATCGGTCTTTCGCTGGTCCTTGGCGTATGGAATGGAGCGCTGGTATCTGTTGCACGTATTCAGCCTATTATTGCAACACTGATTCTGATGGTGGCTGGACGCGGCATTGCTCAATTGATTACTAGTGGACAGATTATAACGGTGTCCAATACGCAGTACCAATACATTGGTGCAGGTTCTTTGGCCGCACTGCCATTTTCCATTTTCATCGTACTGGCTGTATTGCTTGTTGCTGTGCTGCTCACACGAAAAACGGCACTTGGGCTGTTTATTGAATCGGTAGGCAACAATGCACGTGCCAGCCAATTGGCAGGCATTCGCTCCAAAACGGTCATACTTGCGGTGTATGTATTTTGCGGTCTATGTGCAGGCATTGCAGGCTTGATTCTCAGCTCCAATGTATCCAGTGCGGACGGAAACAACGCAGGTCTCTGGTACGAGCTGGATGCGATTCTGGCGGTCGTGATCGGTGGAACTTCACTGAATGGCGGACGTTTTTATCTGATGGGTACGGTGATTGGAGCACTGATTATTCAGACGTTAACAACCACAATCTACATGATTGGTGTACCGCCAGAGGTTACACTTGTAGTTAAAGCCTTTGTTGTACTTGCTGTATGTTTAATTCAATCCGAAGCTTTCCGTAAAACGATGACCGAGCGTCTCAAAAAGCGGAAGTTTCCAGCTGAGCAGGGGGTAAATCGCCATGTATCTTAACCGAAAACTTCTACCGGTCCTGGTTACCTTTGGTCTGCTCGCCGTAATGATTGCTATCGGTTCATTCCGTTACACGGGCTTCTTTTCTACACAGGTGCTGTTTAATCTGCTGATTGATAATGCATTTCTCATCATTACGGCGATTGGCATGACCTTTGTCATTGTGTCCGGGGGAATCGATTTGTCTGTAGGCTCAGTCATTGCGCTGACAACGATCATCAGTGCCAGTTTGGTGGAAAAGCAAGGCTGGTCGCCCTCGGTTGTCATTCCGATGGTGCTGGTGATGGGCGCATTGTTTGGTACCATGATGGGGGCCATTATTCATTATTTTAAAATTCAGCCCTTCATCGTCACGCTGGCAGGTATGTTTTTGGCACGCGGGCTTTGTTATGTCATCAGTACCGATACCATCACAATAACGAATTCTTTCTATACTACAGTTGCACAGGCCAAAATTTCACTTCCGGGAGGAAGCTTTGTGTCCATCAACGTGCTGCTTGCCGTCATTATGCTGCTGCTTGCTATTTTCCTGGCTCACTACACCCGTTTCGGGCGTAATGTGTATGCCATTGGCGGAAGTGAACAATCAGCGATGCTGATGGGACTTCCCGTAGCCCGTACCAAAATTCTGGTATACACACTCAGCGGTTTTTGTTCTGCGCTTGCAGGCGTTGTCTTCACATTTTATATGTTATCCGGTTACGGCTTACACGCGATGGGGCTTGAACTGGATACGATTGCGGCAGTTGTGATTGGCGGTACTCTGCTCACAGGAGGTGTCGGTTATGTGGCAGGTACATTCCTCGGCGTATTGATCCAGGGAGTTATCCAAACTATAATTAGCTTCGAAGGCACACTCAGCTCTTGGTGGACTAAAATTGTGATTGGCCTGATGCTGTTTGTCTTTATCTTGTTTCAGCGTCTTCTTAGTGAACGACGAAGTTCTGCCAAGTCTTTAAATTAGCTCCGGAATATTGTATAGGTCAAGTGGGGCCTTATAATCAGTATAGACGGGTAGGTCTGTTCAATCGAGTTGGAGGAGGGAGAAAACCGTTGGGAAAAATGGCGAGCTGGTTGTGTATATTGCTTCTACTGTGTCTCACTGGCTGCACGACATATGAGTCCGAGTCGAAGCCGTCTCCTGTTCCAACTACCGATGAATCACTACCTTCAATAGAGGAATGGATGCAATCTGCTGAGTATGTGACTCCGCTCAAGAAATCAATCGTTGTAGGATTCTCGCAGCTGGGCACAGAGAGTGCCTGGCGTATGGCGAATACAACATCCATTCAGGATGCTGCCAAGGAATCAGGCATTACGCTTGTTATAAAAAATGCAGAGCAGTCTCAAACAAAACAATTTGAGGCTGTTCGTTCTTTTATCCGGCAAAAGGTTGATGTGATTGCTATCGCACCCGTCGTGGAATCCGGCTGGGATGACATCCTTCAAGAAGCGAAGCGTGCAGGCATTCCTGTCATTATTGTAGATCGCTCCGTCGATGTTGAGGATTCCGCTCTTTTTGTAACCACGATTGGTTCGGATTTCTATGAAGAGGGCGTAAAGGCAGGAAAGTATATTCAGGATCGGCTGCGCAATGTTCCGGGCACGATACGTATTGCTGAACTGCAGGGAACTAGTGGCTCAACGCCTTCCATTCAGCGTGGTGAAGGCTTTAGAAGCATCTTGGGTGAGAAAAATCATATTTTATTCTCGCAAAGTGCTCCTGCTGATTTTACAGAACACAAGGGCCGGCAGGTGATGCATGGTTTTCTCCAAGTGCCTGAAGAAGAAAGGCCGCAGGTTCTTTTTGCGCATAATGATGAAATGGCCTTTGGTGCGATTCAGGCAATTCAGAGAGCTGGCTTGAAGCCTGGGGAGGATATAATCATTGTATCGGTAGACGGTTCGCGCAAAGCGCTGCAAACTCTGGCCGATGGGCAGATTAATGCGGTGGTTGAATGCAACCCGCTGCTGGGGCCGCAGTTGATGCAGGCAGTGAAAGAGGTTATTGCAGGGCGTACACTGCCCAAACGTATGGTGCCCCGAGAGGATATTTTTACGCGGGAAAGTGCCAGCCGTGAGATGCTTCATCGTAGATTCTAGTAATTATAATACGATAATGCTGAAGAGGAGTGCTTGTATGATCATCATGATTAATGGCGCCTTTGGTGCGGGAAAAACTTCAGCTGCAGCAGCACTGCAGCCCAAAATTGCAAACAGTATGGTCTATGACCCGGAAGAGATCGGTTATATGCTTCGCAAGCTGCTTCCAGAAGAACATCGGAAGGAGCAGGAGCGTACTGACGATTTTCAGGATATCGAGCTGTGGAGAGTTTTGACGGTGAAGATTGCCAGAGAGGTGAAGCAGAAATACAATAAACATCTCATCATTCCCATGACCATCTATAAAAAAGAAAACTTTGATTACATCTACAGTGGGTTGAAGGAAATGGATCAGGACCTGCATCATTTTTGTCTGACAGCCTCTTTAGATAAAATATTTGAGCGTCTTGCCAAGCGAGGGGATCAATTCGGTGGCTGGCAGTATCAACAAGCTCCCAAGTGTGTTGAAGCGTTCAAGGCGGATGTATTCGAAACCCGTATTTGCACCGACCAACTGGAGACTGGCGATGTGATTGATATCATTCTGGAGAAAGTGGAGGGTTGAGGTTGGATAGACCAGAATAAAGTTTAGCAGTACAATAGGATGTAAGGAATTGGAATGAAAGTGTAGCTTGTCTGGGTGTTTTGAATGCGATTACATCTGAAGGGGGCTGTGCATTGTCCGAATATTACTGGGATCAACAGATCGAATACCTGAGGAATACACGCTGGTTATATTATAACGACGACTATTTGGAATTTCTGGTTCAAAGAGTCTGGAAGATTGAGAAAGCCGTACATATCATGGATTACGGATGCGGTTTCGGGTACATGGGCTTGAAGCTGCTTCCACTCCTGCCAGAGGGATCAAAGTACACGGGAGTAGATAAGGGAACAGAACTGATCAAACATGCTAAAGAAATCTATGAACATACATCGTATCGAGCCGACTTTATTGAGGGTGACATAGAAACGATGCAGGTGGATCGTGCTTACGACATAGCGATGAGCCATGCTTTTTTATTACATATGCCTGATGCGGACAAGCAGAGACTGGTTCATGCATTAAAAGAAGAAGGATTAGGTGCAATTCCCGGTAACCGGCCCGAAGTTATTGCCCAGCTTATAGGTCGGGGGTTGACCCACGAAGAGGCCAATCAACAATACGAAGCAGAAGAGAGATTCGCGAGGGAGTTCAACGAAAATGTGTGCATGACCTATGCGCCGAATATGAAAATCACGAGTGGAATCGTGGCACGATAAATGGCATATATGCTGAGGAAAGGCAGTGACATAAGATGGTGTCTACAGCAATACTTTCTCAAGCAGCTCAATCATTTGGCATTGCTCCTGACTCACTGACATTGGTAAGTGATACCACTAACGTGGTGTACAGATTTATTCAGAACGATAAAACTTATTTTCTTCGATTATCTGAAAAAGCACCTGTATATGAAACATCCATACAAGCAGAAGTGCAATGGATTCGTTACCTGGTGTCTAACGGTGTTCGTGCTTCTTTGCCCATTCTTAACAAAGAAGGGAAGTTAACCACGGTATGCCGGGATCAGGAGAAATGTTATGTTGCGACGGTATTCGAGGGAGCAGCAGGACATTATTTTGATTATGACTGGAGTGTATGGGACACGGATTTATTTAGCCAGTGGGGAAGCACTATGGGAAAGATACACCATTTAACGCAAGGCTATCAGCCCGATGATCCAAAGTTAATAAGAGCGGGTTGGAATCCGCTGCAATTAGATAATCCCCATCTCCATGCAGGCAATGTTGCCTTGTTAACCGGTAAGCTTCGAGCAATCGAGCAGCAGCTAACGGATTTACCGAAAAGGGCCGATAGTTACGGTTTAATTCATTATGATTTTCATCCTTATAATTTTATGATTGATCAGGGTGAGCTTACGGTTTTTGATTTTGATGATGCGATACGCGGCTGGTACGCTCTAGACATTGGGGTAGCAGCAGTTCATGCGATATGGTGGGGATCACATGATGCGAAGTGGGGAACGAAGGATGAGTTTGCACAAACATTTTTGACTGCTTTTCTGGAAGGGTATGTGAAACAACAGCCCATCTCACAGGAGTGGATATCCCGCATTCCTTTGTTTATGGAGTATAGAAATATAAGCTCGTTCTTCTGGTGGTTGAAAGATTGGAACGGGAATCAGGACAGCCTGTCTGAACATCAAAAGAATGCAATCTCACAGACGGTCAGGCTGATTGAAGCTGATCTTCCGTTTGAAGGGTGCCGCTTCAAATTATAATCAGCAGCAGTTTTTTCCCTCGACGGTGGATCGGGATCAGACAATTCTTAATTAAGATTAAACAACAAGGAGTGGTGGGGAGTATGGAGACAGAACGACTGGTGTTTCGCGATTATACCAAAAATGATTTTGAGCATTTGTATACGATGACAAGAGAACCCAATGTAATGAGGTATATCCGGCACGGCGGTCCATGGACAAAGGAAGAGACGCTGCAAACGCTTGAAAAATTTATCCAATGGAACAAGGCAGGCAAAGGGCTTTTGCTCGCTTTTAACAAGGAAGATAACCAGCTTGTTGGGACATCAGGACTCATACCACAAGTGATTGAAGGCAAGGAGGAGCTTGAAGTCGGTTATTGGGTGCGAGAGCAGTATTGGGGACAGGGTTATGGGTACGAGCAAGCCAAGGCGTGGAAGGAACAGGGGCTACAGCTGGGGCATAAACGCTTGATTTCTCTAATCCAGCACGGAAACACAGGTTCAATGCGCATCGCGCAAAAAAATGGCATGGTTCATGAGAAGGATGTCGACATCATCGGGAAACAGGTGGCCGTATTTTCGCTAGAGGTGTGACATACAATGAAAATTCGGATTATTGGCGCTTGTGGAAGCGGAAAGTCAACCTTAGCGAGAGCATTATCCCGAAAATACGATATCGCCAGCCACGAACTGGACAATCTGATCTGGGACAGAAGCGCAGTAAATTTGCGATACCCTGAAAAGGTGAGAGACCAAGCCTTGCAAGCCATTGTGAGTTCGAAAGCATGGATTATTGAAGGTGCTCAGCTTGAACCCTGGACTTCTCCATCTATTCTGGAAGCGGACGTGGTGCTGGTGCTGCATCCCCATGTGTTGGTGAGAGATTATCGGATTGTTAGAAGGTTTGTGCTCTCCAGAACAGGCTTGCAAGCATGGAATTATAAGCAGTCCTTCAGCAATCTGTGCAAAATGATTGTGAAATGGAACCATAAATATCCTGTTCAGGATGTCATCGAGATGACGAGTCGATACGGCAAGAATGCAGTTATTGTTACGAATACAAGGCAAGCTATAACAAAGATTGAACGTACATATAAGCCTGCAGCAGGCAAGCGCTAAACGTTTGAAATAGGAGATTTCATGAAAACTAACATCGTCCAGATTCAACCTGTTACACGAGATAATTGGGAACAAGCATTACAAATTTCACTGCATGAACACCAGACACAAGAGAAGTGGGGAATGTCATAAGATGATTACATATAAAATGATGAACCTGGATCATGTGAAGCAGCTGCAAGAAGTCGATCGTTCGGAGTACATCGACCTGATCTATGAGGTTAATGAACAGCAATTAATTGAGCACAAACAGGACCACGAGTGCGCGAGCTGGGATGGGGAGCAGCTGCAGGAGCTTCAGGCTCGTTACACTAATGAGCTACAGCAGGGCGGTGTGGCATATGGTGCTTTTGACGGGGCGAGATTAGTAGGCTTCGGAGTGCTTGCTCATCCATTCAGAGGCGAAGATAAGGACCAGCTACAGTTGGACCTTATGTATGTCTCCAGACCGTATAGACGCAAGGGGATTGGTAGACGAATTCTGGCTTATTTGAGTGCAGAGGCGAGAAGACGCGGGGCCAAATCATTGTATATCTCGTCCACAGAGACGAGATCCGCCGTATCTTTTTATCAAAGCCAGGGAAGTCGGATAACAACAAACGTGGATAAAGAATTGTTTGCCAAAGAGCCCAAAGATGTTCACATGATAAAGGAGCTGGGTTCATGACAACAGTTAGCAGAAGGAGAGACTATGCGAAAAAAGATAGCTAAAGCCATGAAGTATAGCCTCTTTACCATGCTAGGAATGATCGCCATTGCGCTTTTTTTTCCTACCTGGACACCGAGTATCCAAGGAGAGAACAGTGTAAGCAGACTTGAGCAGATTGATATTAACGGTACAGGGCATGAAGTCATGATTAGAGGAGCGGACCGAAGTAATCCGGTGCTGCTCTTTGTTCATGGGGGACCGGGGTGTTCCGAGATTCCGTATGTCCGAAAATACCAGCGTGAACTGGAGAAGCATTTTACCATTGTTCATTATGATCAACGCGGGAGCGGCAAGTCTTATCATTTTACAGAGGACTACTCAAACCTGACAACAGATATACTTGTCGACGATTTGATTGCTCTAACGAAGCATATCACAGAGGAGCTGCAGCAGGATAAGGTTGTGCTTATCGGCCACTCTTTTGGTACATATATCGGGATGAAGGCCGCTGCGAAAGCACCTGAACAGTTCCAGGCTTATATTGGCATCGGACAGATGGGGGATACCGTTCAAAGTGAGATTGAAACGTTAGATTATACGATAAAGCAGGCAAACATGGCCGGAAATATGGACGATATGCGGGAGTTGGAGCTCTTGAGAGAATCTATCCATCATGGGGAGGGCCTTACACCTCGAACTTTTGTACAAAAATATGGTGGGTCAGCTAGACATATCAACGAGAACGGTGATTATGCTACAGGCTTTCTATTCGGATCAGAGTATAACGGGCTGGATGTCATCCGCTTTTATACAGGAATTCTCCAATCCCAGGACCGTCTCGTGCGAGAAGCACTGGAGCAGCCTTTGCCTGAGCAGGTAGATGAGGTTCACATCCCAGTCTATTTGCTGATGGGTCAGTATGATTACATGACTACATTGAAAGAGGCGGACGTTTACTTAAACAAGCTGAAAGCTCCCAAGAAAGAGCTGATTGTTTTTCATCATTCTGCGCATTATCCGCAATTCGAAGAGAATGATAGATTTACCGCCTGGCTGTATGAATATTTCGGATCGAGTTAAAAAAAGGTGTAGTAACATGTCAAAATAGACAAAAATATGAACTTTATTTTCCATAAATGTGTTATTATGTTGTTAGCGGACCGCTTTTTCGCTTATGGATTGATATCCATTGAGAAGGGAGGATTACATCTCCATTTACATGCTGAACAGAGGTTTAGAGGTTTCGTTAGACTAGAGGCAACGGCACTGCTTGTTAACCAATAAAATAAGCGGAGGTTAGGTTATGACGAAAACGTTTAAAAAATTTAGTATCGCCGGTTTAGCACTGCTCTTCATGGCTACAGCGGCATTCGCTGGCTGGAGCACCAAGGCATCGGCTGCGGATATGAGATCGTTAACGGCTGCTCAGATTACAGCGGAGATGGGCGCAGGCTGGAATCTGGGCAATCAGCTTGAAGCGACGGTAAATGGAACACCGAATGAAACGTCATGGGGCAATCCTACAATTACACCTGAACTGATCAAAAAAGTAAAAGCGGCAGGCTTCAAAACGATTCGTATTCCCGTTTCTTATCTCAATTATATTGGAAGCGCTCCCAACTACACTGTGAATGCGTCATGGCTTAATCGTATCCAGCAGGTCGTAGATTACGCTTATAATGAAGGACTTTATGTCGTCATTAATATGCATGGCGACGGATTCCACTCGATTCCAGGTTCGTGGCTGCATGTGAACAGTAGTAATCAGAACGTAATTCGGGACAAGTATCAAAAGGTATGGCAACAAGTTGCTACCAGGTTCAGCGCGTATAATGAACGTCTCATTTTCGAGTCCATGAATGAGGTGTTTGACGGCAATTATAACAACCCGAATACATCATATTATGGCAACTTGAATGCATATAATCAGATTTTTGTAGATACCGTTCGGAAGACGGGGGGCAACAACAATGCCAGATGGCTGCTCGTTCCAGGCTGGAACACGAACATTGATTACACGGTAGGGAATTATGGCTTTGTCGTTCCAACGGATAATTTCCGTTCCTCTGCCATTCCTAGCTCGCAGAAACGCATCATGATCTCGGCGCACTACTATTCGCCGTGGGATTTTGCCGGTGAAGAAAATGGAAACATTACGCAATGGGGTGCAACAGCGACCAATCCTGCCAAACGGTCAACATGGGGGCAGGAGGATTATCTGGATTCCCAGTTCAAATCTATGTACGACAAGTTTGTAACGCAGGGCTACCCTGTTGTGATGGGAGAGTTCGGTTCTATTGATAAGTCTTCCTATGACTCCAGCAATAATAACTATCGTGCCGTGTATGCCAAGGCGGTTACGGCTACAGCCAAAAAGTACAAGCTGGTTCCTGTTTATTGGGACAATGGCTTTAACGGACAGCATGGATTTGCCCTGTTTAACCGATTTAACAATACGGTAACTCAGCAAAATATTATTAATGCCATCATGCAGGGCATGCAGTAATTACATTCATTTCATTGGATAAAAAAGGGCGTACTCCAGAATAAGAGGAGTGCGTCCTTTCAATGTCTTCTAAACCGTCAAGTAATGCTTGTCATCGCATACCCGTAAACGATAGAAGAACGGTCGAGACATTCAACTTTGATCACATTTCTGTCTATGGATTTTACATAAGCCTTGAGCAGAATTCACGAAAATCTACACATCCATGGTTATACTTAATTTTGCTTTGATCTAGCGAACTTTAAGGATTGGGTGGTAGACAGATGTTAAAGAAGCGTGAGCTGCATGAATGTCAATCGCTGTACAGTTTGATGATAGACCCCGCAGTTTCTCCTTATGTTCGTTATGCATGTCAGTCGCAAGAAGAATTGTTGTTTCTAACCCGGCAGATCATCGCCGAAGAAGAGCAGGGAACCGTCATTTCACGCACGATTTTGAATGAAACAGGTACAGCCATCGGCACCATTGATCTGTATCACATCGTGAATCACACCGGATTTCTGGCAACGTGGATCGGTGCGCCCTATTTCGGGAACGGGTACAGCCAGCGAGCGAAGTCAGCCTTTTTGACAGAACTATTTCTTGAGCATGGCATGCAGACGGTTTTTATGAAAATACGCAAGCAAAATGTACGCTCCCGCAAAGCGGTGGAAAAACTGCCTTATGTCAGTCTCGCCCATGATCTGTATCCGGAAGTCGCCAGAGCCATGAATATGGAGCAGCCAATATTCGATTTGTATCATGTTGATCGGACCTTATTTCTCGCAAGTGGCCTGGAGCCGCAGCACATGATGGTGACCTAAGCTTATTAATGACAAGGTGTAGCCAATTGAAAGGTATACGCAAAAAAGTACATCAGCGCCGTCAGTGATGACGACGCTGTTTGATATGCGGAAATAAGGCTGTATCGTAGCAGTTTAATTCACGAATGGAAGAAGATGGATTATACTAAGAGCAAGTCCAATGAAGGAGAGGATCATGTTTGCTGGAAATATATAGCTCCCCAGGCAGCTACAAGAATAAGGAGCGGGGATAAAGAAAATCAGGAATTAATTTTAGAATCATAAAAAGGAGGAATTGACCTGTCTAAACATCAGGAGGAACGGCTGGCTGGTGGTAATGTGAACGAAGTCGTGCGTGTTGGAGATACGGTTCGCCGGAGCACCAAGCCGAATCGTTATGTGCATGAACTGCTGTTATATCTGGAAAAGCAGGGCTTCCATCAGGCACCGCAATATCTCGGTATGGATGAAGAGGGAAGAGAGATGCTTTCTTATCTGGAGGGAGATGTGCCAGGTAATGATTATCCAGAGATTGATGCATATATGTGGTCAGACGAATCATTGATTGCAGCTGCTCATCTGTTGAGGGCCTACCACGATGCTTCGGTTGATTTTACAACGACGGCCCGTTCAGGCAATCCTTTTCCAGATATAGAGGGCATGGGCAAGGGATTATCCGATCAAGCGTCAGCAACAACGGAGGTCGTTTGCCACAATGATTTTGCCCTGTACAATATCGTATTCAGGAATGGTTTGCCGCAGGGAATCATTGATTTCGATATGGCTGGTCCAGGCCCGCGTTTGTGGGATATTGCTTATACCTTGTATACCTGTGTTCCGCTTGCGAATTTTTCGCCTTTGCATCGCCTTCAGATCCAGGGAAGAGAGCGGTTACGTCCTATGATAAAGATAGTCACGCCGCCGTTCGGAAGAGACGTATAAAGCTGTTTATGGATGCCTATGGATTGAAGATTCCACCGAATATGAAAGATTGGGTGTTGGCCCGCATGCGCTTTATGTGCCAAACCTTAAAAGGTCGCGCAGCTGCTGGAGAGGCTGCCTTTATTAAGATGGTTGAAGAGGGGCATTTGGCTCACTATGAGCAGGAGGTGCTTTTTCTGGAGCAGCATTGGCGGGACTGGATGTAGTTGACTCTAGCCAAATAGACGAATCAAGTCCAATTTGTGTATACGGACGTGCTTATTTATAGAAACGCAAATAATCTTTACCTGCGTTATACGTTGCTGGATAAGATGATTAAAGCTACGGTGGAGGAGCTAGAGGCAGGACTGCGCCAAAGTTATTACCGCAAGCTGGTGGAGAGCAAAGACTACATTCTGAGGTTAGCACTGAGATTCTGGTGAATAGGACGTATCAGGGCTATTTTGCTAAAGCTTCCTCAATACAAGCGGACCCACTTCGTATATAATAAAAAGTGACTCTACAAAATTAGTAACTACATAACTATTGCGAGGTGCACTCAGACTTATGCCAACCATCTATGACTTCACCGTAACCAGAACAAGTGGAGAGCGTTTTCCGCTCTATCAATATGAAGGAAAGCCTGTATTGATTGTGAACACGGCAAGCAAATGCAAATATACGCATCAATTCGATGATATTCAGAAGCTTTATGATGAGTACAAAGATCAGGGCCTGCAGATTATCGGTTTTCCGTGCAACCAGTTTGCGGAGCAGGAGCCAGGCAGCAGTGCAGAAGCGGAGTCATTTTGCCAGATTAACTACGGGGTGAAATTTCCGATGTTTGCCAAACTGGATGTAAACGGCGAGACAGCTCATCCGTTGTACGACTTTTTGAAAAAGTCAGGTCCGTTTGCCGGCTTTGACGAGAGCGACATTCAGGCCAAGCTGCTCAAGCTGATGGTGGCGGATAAAGCGCCAGAGTGGCTGCATGGTGACGCGATCAAATGGAATTTCACGAAATTCCTGATTGATGCAGAAGGACAGGTCGTTCGTCGTTTTGAGCCGGTTGCACCTATGGATGAGATCAAAGCAAGCATTCAGGAGCTGTTATAAAAAAAGGGTAAAATGTCACCGGGGAGAGTGAAGCCATAATATGATTCCCCGCTTTCGTTATGGACAGGAGGTGATGATGTGCCTAGCATGATGCAGTTTACTGCTCCACTGGCGTATACCTACCGAGCGACAAGTCAGTTTGACCCTGGAAATTCAGACGGCTTCCATTCGCATCCACATTATGAAATCTATTATTTCCACGACGGAGAATGTACTTATATCATCGGGGACCGGGTATACAATCTGGAGCCGGGAGATCTGGTGTTAATGCACGGAATGACATTGCACCGGCCGCATCCCAAAGCTGGCAAACCGTATGTGCGAACAACCCTCCACTTTGATCCTTCCGCAATGCGCAGCAGCCTGCACCCGGATCGCATTCAGGAGGTGCTGAAGCCATTCGACGAGCTAGGTAATTGTCGGGTGAACCTTGCGGGGGAGGTTCGTTTAGAGTTTGAAGCGCTCTTGCAGGATTTACATCATCTATCCGGTCACACCTCCAGGTTCAGGGAGGAGCGTATGCATATCCGGGTATGTGACCTGCTCTATTGTGTGGCGGAACTGTGCCAAGGGCATGTACAGGAACAGCGTGTATCCTCGGAAAAAGAACGGCATGTCCAGCATATAATCCGGTATGTGGATACCCATTATATGCAGGATATCGGGCTTGATGATCTGGCACAGGAGTTACATCTATCCAAGCCCTATTTGGCAGGCATGTTCAAAGAAATGACGGGGCTGACAATATTCAAATATTTGTATGATCGGCGTATCAATCAGGCAAAGCTGTTGTTTCAGTTTCAGCCGGAGATGAGTGTGACGGAGGCCAGTCGATTGTCTGGTTTCAAGCGCCTGTCCCATTTTAGCCGAATATTTAAACAAAGTGTGGGGTGTTCCCCCGATCTGTATCGAAGTCAGCTTCATCGCCAGATGTAGTCACAGTACGTTTGAGCATGCAAAGTATTAAATTAAAATCCTATGTTGTTTCTCTCAAGTCGACCGGCAGGTCGGATTTGTATTAACAGGTCAGCCAGTGCTTACTGGTTGGCCTTTTTGTATGCGATGGAGAATGGGGGAAAGCTGCAAGGGGCGCATCGGATGTTTAGAATTTCATGTGAACAGGTAAAGAAAGGTAGAGTGGCAGAATTAGATATGGTGCTGAAGTGTTTTTAGTTTCACGTCTAGGAGCAGATGAATAAATGAAGTCCTTTTGGAAGCATAATGAAGGAGGAACGGTGAGGGAAGTGCGATGAGCAAAGGCTTGAAATTCCGTTTTTGCTTGAGATATTTTCCATGAATATTAATTAGCTTATTGACTAATGTATGTTACTATATTATAGTTACTGTGTTGGCAAGGAATGAATTAACCAATTACTTAGGAGGCGTATACGAATGTCTACTTTTTTTGATGCTTTGAAGAACAGAAGATCTTATTATGGAATCAGTAAGGAATCCACGATCTCGGATGCGAAAATTCAGGAAATCGTCGAAGAAGCGGTCAAGTATACACCAACTGCATTTAACTCACAAACCTCCCGCGCAGTGGTATTACTGGGCGAGCAGCATGATAAACTGTGGAATCACACGGAAGAAATTTTGCGTGAAGTTGTTGGCAACGAAGAGGCTTTTCAGTCTACAGCTGAGAAAATGGCAAGTTTCCGCAATGGCTACGGCTCAGTGCTGTTTTTCGAAGACAACAATGTGATTGCACAGCTTCAACAGAACTTTGCAGCTTATGCAGATAACTTTCCGATCTGGGCGAACCAATCAAACGGCATGTTGCAGCTTGTTATCTGGACTGCATTGGAGCAAGAGGGATTAGGCGCATCCTTGCAGCACTACAATCCGTTGATTGATGAAAAAGTGAAGCAGGAATGGAATATTCCAGAGAACTGGAGACTTGTTGCTCAGATGCCATTTGGTAAACCAACAGCAACACCAGGCGAGAAGCAATTCCAACCGATTCAGGAACGCGTTAAAGTACACAAATAAACATCGTCATTTCCAATATTTAACCACATACGGCCTTGCTTCAATTTGATACGATGAATATTATCGTAAATTATTGAAGTGAGGCTTTTTACTGTGAAAAAAATAGATGTGAAACAAACGATTTGTCCGTTGTGGAAAACGGTCTTTATCGGCGCTATGATGTTAGGTTCATTGGCGGGGAATTGCGGTCCTGCTCATGCAGCAGGCAATAAGCCGGATTTTCAGGATACTCATACAAGCTATGCAAGAGCAGCCATTGATCGTTTGGTTAGCCAAGGCATTGCCGCTGGCACGACGGAGCATTTATTCGAACCGAAAAAGGCGGTTACAAGGGCAGAATTTGCTTCGTTTGCGATACGCCTGCTTGGATTAAAACCGGTCAATAACAGTATTAATCCCTATGGAGATGTATCTGCGAAGGCTTGGTATTATGGCAATGTGGCAGCTATGACGAATGTATCTCTTCTGGAAGGGAAGGGGCAGCGTCTGTTTCGACCCAATGCATCTATTACTCGCGAGGAGGCAGCGGCGCTGATCGCGCGCATGCTTAAACAGCGTCCCGTAGAATTGAACAACTTGTCTGATACATATACGGATGCCGCAGAGATTTCGACCTGGGCTCAGCCATATGTGCAGACGGTGCATAAGCTTTGTTTAATGAGAGGCAGCGACGGTTTATTTCGACCTGGTGACCAAGTCACGAGGGAGGAGGCAGCCGTGATGCTGGATGCTATACTACAGAAAAATGCATGGGCCGCGCAGTTCAAGCAAAAGCAGGCACATGGCATTCAGTTGGGATGGCAATATAATTCATCCACTGCGGAGTTTATGAAGCAAGTGCAGCAGTCGCCTGTAAATACACTGGTGCCGCGCTGGTTTTTCCTGAATGGGGATATGAGTGTGTCCAATCATGTTAACTCAACCCTCATCTCGTGGGCATCCCGTACAGATCGCAAGCTCTGGCCCTTGCTCGGCAATCGTTCCAATAAAGAGACCACGCATCAGATGTTGTCGAGTTCGGCCAATCGGGAAGCAGTGGTCAAGCAAGTTACCAGCTTCGTCAAAACCTACAAGCTTGGCGGAATCAACGTTGATTTTGAAAATGTAGATCCTTCCGATCGCGAAGGCTTCACCGCTTTTGTGACTTCCTTAACGAACGCTCTGCATAAGCTGGGAGCCGTTGTTTCAGTGGATGTATCGCCCAATCTGGGCACAGATTGGACGGCTGCCTTTGATTACGTCAAACTGGCTGAGATATCCGACTATATGGTGTTAATGAGCTATGAGGAGCACTGGAGCGGTGATCCGAAGCCAGGCTCAGTGGCTTCGCTGCCTTGGGTGAAACGGGCACTGGTATCGATGCTGACCGAGGTGGCAAATGACAAAACAATTCTGGCTCTGCCGCTATATACTCGAGATTGGTCCATGGCAAGTCCAGAGACGGCCTCATGGGATATTACGCTAGGCGAACAAGCGATTCGGGCAGCCGCAGCCGGTTCTCGAATACAATGGGACACACGCCTGAGTCAGTACAGGGTTAATTATACTGCAGCTCATGCGGCGAGAGAGATTTGGGCAGAGGATAGCCGTTCCTTGTCAGCCAAGGTGCTGATGAGCAGCGAGCAAAACATTGCGGGTCTGGCCTACTGGTATATGGGCGGTGAGACAGCGGATGTGTGGAATGCCATTACGAATGCGATGCGGTTCAACTCGTATATATTTTAACAGCACTTTATAATGTCATATGTTCGAATCAAACGTGTATTCTTATAACGGACCCGGATCACTCGCTTATATAGGCGGAGGTTTGGGTCTTTTCATTTTGGTTTAAGCTATGGAGTGAGAGTACTGGACATTGAGGAGGAGAGGAAGCATGCGAGAGGTTGATTGCATTATTGTGGGTGGAGGGCTCGCAGGGCTTCAAGCCGCCATCCAGCTTGGGCGTTATTCTGCACACCAGATCCTGGTGGTGGATGCAGGAGAGGGCCGATCCACACGGTGTCGGACCTATCATAATATTCTTGGTTATCCCGACGGCATATCGGGGAAAGAGCTCCGAGCACGCGGTCGTATGCAGGCCGAAGGTACAGGGGTTCAATTCGAGCAGGATCGTATCATTGAGGCTGTACGTATGTCAGAGGAACGCATCAGACTGAAAGGTTCCTCCGGCACCATATATGAGACGAAAACGGTGCTGCTGGCAACAGGGTTATCCGATCGAGTACCTGACATTCCCGGTCTCAAGCCTACATTGGGCAGAACGGTGTATGTATGCCCCGATTGTGATGGCTACGAAATTCAAGGGCAGCGCACGATACTGCTCGGCGCTGGCGAGGCCGGAGCCAATATGGCAATGATTCTGATTGAACGCACAGATGATCTGTTATATATCAATCATGATCAGACTCCCATCTCGGCAGACCTGCATCGACAGATGAAGCAAGCAGGGGTACGTTATCTGAAGGCCGCTGTGCAGGAGGTGCAGCAGATGGAGGATGGACATATTACAGGTGTGCTGACAGAAGACGGGCAGATTTATGAATCGGAGCGTGGATTTATTGCCTTTGGCGGCAATCGGGTGCACTATGAGCTGGCTGAGCAGCTGGGGGCAGTGATCGCGGACAATAAACATGTGGAAGCTAATCCGCGTAGTATGCAGGCAGCACCTCTGGTGTGGATTGCAGGGGATTTGGGTCTGCATGCAGAGCAGGCCACCGTTGCGATGGGGGAAGGCTCAATCGCCGCAATCTGGATTCATAAAGAGCTGCAGCTTATGAAAAAAAGGTATGGATAAGAGAACAAGTCCTCCTAAAGCCAATGGGCCGCAGGCAGGACTTGTTTTTTGATTATTTTGAAACATATGCACACTCTAGGAGACGGTATGGTCTGTTTATTTTTTATTTGAGGAATCTTCCGATTTGCGGGTGAAATCCTGGCGAATGTTATCTACGATATCTCCCACGGCATCTTCAATCATATCGGTTGGCCCGGGATTTCTCTGGTCAGGCTCGATTACAGTATTAACGCCCGGCTTGAGTTCCTCGGTACTTTTGTCATATTCAGAGTCGCGATTCATGAGAATTCCTCCTTGTTTTACGTAGTGATGACGATGCTTACTAACATAACCAAACATTATCATGTATATGTAAAACGATTAACCCGATGAGCTTTTTTGAAACGCAAGCGGTGGATTCTGAGCCGAAATCAAGTCTCGTGCAAATACGGGCTGATGATCTGGCAGCTGAGGAGAGGCCACACTAGGCATAAAGTGAGGGTACAAGCATACAGTGTATAAACAGACAGTGTATAAACAGACAGGCAGAGGCTCTGAAGCAGGCTCATTCGCGGTTTTGCTGGTTTATGAACGGACAAGCTTGAATTGATGACGTAAATTGTAACTATTTTTAATATGGATGAAACTTTTGCAGAAGAGCTTTGACGTACAATGAGTACATAACCAGTGAATGCATGACAAGCAACATTTCCGTTTGAGGAGAAAAGCTTCCGGTTAATAATCATATGTACGGAACGATGCATTGACACTTCGAATTGTACAGGTGAAAAGCTATAGTGAAATAAGGAGAGATGCTGGCATGAAAAACGCGGCGAAAAAGTGGAGATTACAGATGATTGGTGCAGCAGCAGCTTTGGTAGGCATTATCGTGCTGGCTACATATTTGCTCCCGCCTGCCAATGCAGAGGAGCGTATGAATGTTCAGTCACCTTCAGCGAATAAAGCACAACTTGCCAATTCCGAGGTATACACGGCGTATATCGAAGGAATGCGTGTCGAAGACGGCAAATTAATGCTGTCTGTTGACAAGATCGGCTGGTATCAGGGCGAGGAAGCGAATACGGTTTTCAAACAACGGAATCCCGATGCGGGCATAGATGAAGCACCCGATGGTTATTATATTGTGAATGATAACAAAGAGCAGGAGCAGGTTGAGGTTAAGGCCGATGCCAAGGTTCTGATGCAGCTGTACGATCACGATGGTACTATGCAGGGAGCAGAGATTAAGTGGAATGAACCTGTGTCATTGTCCAAGTTCGAAGCATTATATGGAGATACACGAATCATGGATTTGTCGGTCTTCCCGTATCATCTTACCATTCAGGATGGTAAAGTGATTCAAATTGTACAGCAGTATATCCCGTAAACATGTATGAATCATCAAATTGGATGCAATATAATAGAAACGATAAAACGAGCATTCTTTCCGTAAACGAAGCGGATAAGAATGCTTTTTGTTATGACAAATCAATGAAAGCGATTGTATTTCAGGGTTGGTCCATGTATCATTATAGGAATGGCGTTTTTACATCATTCAGGAGGCTTCTGATGCTTAAAGACATGATTGCATTAACCAAGCCCGGACTATTAAGGCTGAATGTGTTTGCGGTAGCCGTGGGTTTCTGGGTCGCTTCAAAATGGGATATTGATTGGATATCATTGCTGCTGGTTGTGCTTGGATCAACGTTGGTTATTGCTTCAGCATGTGTCATTAACAACTATTGGGATCGAGAACTGGATCAAAAGATGGAACGAACGAAGAAAAGGATGGAGTACATTAACCATCTGAAGCCTGGGTTTGTGCTTGCCTATGGCTTGGTCCTCGGCATCGCGGGATTAGCAGTATTGTTTCTATGGGTGAATCCGCTATCTGGCTGGATGGCTTTGCTGGGCTGGTTCGCTTATATTGTGATCTACACGATGTGGCTGAAGCGCAGCTCTACCTGGAGCACGTCGCTCGGTGGAATTGCCGGGGCGATGCCGCCGGTCATCGGTTATACGGCTGTAACGGATGAGATTGATGCAGGAGCATGGCTGTTGTTTGCACTGTTATTTCTATGGCAGCCTCCACATTTCTGGTCGCTCGGTATTCGCCGGGTCGAAGAGTATCGTGCTGCGGGCTTCCCGTTGCTACCGGTCGTGAAAGGTGTGAAGCGTACCAAGCTGCAGATGATTCCGTATGTATTTCTGCTGATTCCTGCCGTATTTCTGCTGTATTATTACAATTACGTTGGGCTGGTATTTCTGATCATCTCCTTGATTAGCAGCATCATCTGGTTTGTACATACGATCAGCGGTTTGAAAACAGACAATGATGAAAAATGGGCAAAGATCAATTTTTTGATCTCGGTCAATTATCTCATGTTAATTTTCATTGTAATGGTAGCCAATACAACCTGGTCTTAGGGAAGCATGGACAGTAATGTATATTTATCAGAAAGCACATTCTGAATGATTGAGAGCTCAGCCTCGGTTGAATCCATCATTTCAAGGTGTGCTTTTTGTTATGGGGCAAATCTCTTAAATTTAGGAAGAAATATAGTACAATGATCAAGAGGAAAAGAGTTATGGAGCATATTATTCTGTTATTGGATGTGAGCACATGAGTAATCTACAGCAAGCAATAGCCTGGCGACAGGAAGGTAACATTCAGGAGGCCATTGAGCTTCTGCATCAGATTACCGGCCAGGAACCTCACAATGGAGAAGCGTGGTATCAGCTCGCATGGGCCCATGATTCCCTTGGGTTGGAGCGCGAGGCAGTGCCTTATTATGAAAAAGCATTACAACTTCAGCTTTCCGCAGAAGATCGGGCAGGCGCAATTCTAGGTCTCGGCAGCACGTATCGCACACTTGCTCAATATGAACAGGCCAAAAGATGGCTGCTCACCGGCATAAGTGAATTCCCCGAGCGCCGCGAATTCGCAGTGTTCTATGCGATGGTGCTGTATAACCTGGGTGAGCATGCCGAGGCGATGCAGCGACTGCTCATCCAGCTTGCTGATACGTCTACTGATCGGGGAATAAGTGATTATAGCCGGGCCATCCGGTACTACGCAGATCAGCTTGATCGAGTATGGGAGTAAACGGACAGTAGAGATGTGAGTATAGGTTAGCCCGGTGTTTTTGGTGAATGAAGCCATTGTTCTACTTCTTCAATGAATCGGCGAGATGCGGGTGACAGATTCCGAAGAGAAGCACAAGCCAGTCCAATCTTACGATACGGATCACCTTCAAGTGGCACGAGTGCGAGTGAATCGGTATGATTTTGCAGCACCATCTCAGGAAGCAGGCTGATGCCAAGTCCGTTGCGAACCATGGCCATAATGGCCTGATCCTCGGCTACTTCGTAGACGACGTTCAGCTTGGCATTATGCTGACGTATCAAACGTTCAATTTCGTTGTCGCCCCCCCATTTGGGTAATATAAAAGGCTGTTCCAGCAAACGCTCAAACGTGACCGATTTTTCTGACGCAAGTGGGTGGTCAAGAGGCAGGATGCACATCATCCTGTCTTTTTGTAATGAGATCGTTTCGAATGGAGACGTGTCACTGAGGGATAGGAAGCCAAGGTCGATTGCGCCGCTGGCCAGCCAGTGCTCAATCTCGGCATAGTCGCCTTCCCAAAGCTTAATTTCAATTCCGGGATGGCTCAGCCTGAATTGTTTGAGGATTCCGGGAAGCCATTGGGTGGAGACGCTGGCAAATGTACCGATACGCACAGTACCAATCTCAGCCCCCCGGATGAGAGAGATCTCTTGCTTCATCCGTTCCGTCCACCGCATAATTTCACGGGTGTATCCCAATATCCGTTCCCCTTCAGCGGTAACACGTACACCGGAGCGACTCCGATGTAGAAGGGAGAAGCCATACTCGCTCTCCAGACTGGCGATGGCATGGCTCACGGCAGACTGTGTGATGTTCAGCGCTTCGGAGGCTCTGGTCAGGCTGCCGTATTCAACAACAGCATTTAATATTTCATATTTGATAAGTGACATTACACAGTGACCTCCTCTCAGCATTAACTTGTTTTATTCATGAGCAGATTTCATATTAACTATTATAAATATTCATTTTTATAATGAAAAGAGATCGTTTATACTTGCCAAGGCGAGTTAGTTTGCTGATTACATACAGGCGCAGCTCAGACTATTAGAAGAATGAAGGTAGAAGCAGGATGAACGGGGTACACGGAAAACAGATTCATGCATCACGAAGAGCTGACATGCAGATGCTGCTTGCGACAGTAATCTGGGGCTCGTCCTATCTATTTATGAAATCGGGGCTTGCTTCGATTCAGGAACTGAATCTGATCGCTTTGCGATTCGGGATTGCTTTTATAGCGGCAGCCCTTTTCTTTCACAAGAAATTAAGGAAGGTGGAGCGTGGAACGCTGGCCGCTGGAGCTATATTGGGAACAGCTTTATTTGCTGCATTTGTGTTCATTACCTATGGTGTGCAGCGAACGACGGCATCACAGGCGGGATTTTTGATCAGTCTGGCTGTCATTTTTGTTCCGATATTAACGACGATACTGCGCCGACGAATGCCGGATAAACGATTGCTGGTCAGCATTCTGGTCGCTGTAACAGGGCTTGCCTTGTTGACTCTTCAGCATGAATTAAGCTTGCATACCGGAGACGTGCTCTGTATTGTTGCGGCTCTGATCTATGCCGTATATATTATGCTTGCTAGCAAGTATACTCCGAAGCATGATCCGCTGACACTTGGAACGGTGCAACTGGGAGTAGCAGCATTGTGGGGCACTGCCGCTACCTTCGCGTTTGAAACCCCTGCTTTGCCGGATACTCCTCAATCCTGGGCAGCGATTCTGGGGTTGGGGGTATTGTGCAGTGGTTTGGGTTATATTTTGCAAACCTTGGCCCAACGCCATGCCTCTCCAACAAGAACAAGTCTTATTTTTTCGTTGGAGCCGCTGTTTGCCGCTGCATTTGCTTTTGCTTTTCAGGGAGAAACACTGACACTACAGGGATACATTGGAGCAGCCTTTATGCTGGCAGGCGTATTGATTACGGAGATCAAGATTTCGCAGCCGGTCTTTAGACGTGGTAAACGTCCGGCGATTTAATATATGCATTTCGGATCAGGAAGGTTGAGTTCCAATAAAGCAAAGAGAGCGGTAAAGAAGATATATGCTTACTGCTTAATATTCACCCTAACAAAAACTAACAAAAGCCCTGATTAACAAAACATGTTTTGTTAATCAGGGCTTTTGTGCTACACTGAATGGAAAATCAGAAAAATCGGGTGAGCAGGATGGGCAAAAGAGTAACGATGCAGCAAATTGCAGATGCTGCGGGGGTATCCAAATTTGCAGTATCGCGTGCATTGACGGGCAAGTCGGGCGTTAGTGAGCACACACGCGAGATGATTGTCAGGACCGCAGGGCAGCTGGGGTATTTTAAAATGGAACCGAAGCGTTATTCGGTAGAGTCACATACCGGATTCAGCTCAAAGGCGGCTGGGGAGAAGGGGCAAGGGACCATATTGGTTCTTTTTCCGAATATACGCTCCCAGAATCGCTCTTCCTTGTATTGGGGCCCGGTGTTTGATGGCATTTCATCACGCTTGAATGAGCTGGGCATGGATATTTTGACACTGACAGAGCCGTCTTCGGATCATATGTTTTCCGTCCTCAATCCTGAGGCTATCCGGGGCGTGATCACAGTGGGCACAATTTCAACATCAGTGCTGCTCGAAATATATCGTTTGCGTATTCCGCTTGTGATGGTCGATCATGAGGATACGGCGATTCATGCCGATGCCATATTCACAGACAACGTGAAATGTATGACAGAGCTGGTGCTTATGCTTGGCGCAAAGGGATACAGGAGGCTGCAATTTGCCGGGCAACTGCCCGATGCAGTGAGCTTCAGGGAGCGCTGGCTAGGCTATCGGATGGGCCTTGAGGAGTTGGGACTGCAAGAGCAACAGCATCCAGGATTACTGGTGCAGGAATATACAAAGATGCAGCAGGTGGTTAAGGACATGCAGCCTGAGGACCTCCCGGAGGTGTTTGTGTGTGCGAATGACCATACAGCTTCGATTATAATCGAGGCGTTGCAAGATCGGATGCTTCAGATGCCCGAACGATGTGCAGTGACGGGATTTGATAATACACGTACAGAAGATCCTATTCTGGCTACTGCACATATTCATAAGCAGCATCTTGGTGCGAGAGCGGTGGATCAGCTGTTATGGCGAATGGAGCATTTGGAGGCTCCGTATGAACGCAAGCTGATTCATGCCGAATGGATCATGCGTGAGGAGTACCACTCTCTTCGTGAGTGAAGAAAAAGACAGAGCAAAACAGGACAAGGGAAGACAAGGCAGTGTTATATCGTACAGGACATGGAGCAGTTCACATTGGGATGCTCGATGTCTTTTTTTATTTTATCGAAGATTTGTTCCGAACTATTTCGACCAAACACATTGACTCAAACATAGATAACATGTTAATTTTGTTTTGTTAATTGTTTGTTTTTATGATAACAAAACCTAACAAAACGGGTTTTATTCTTCATTACTCTAACCATACTGGAGGCTATCATGGGCATGAACCAATCGCAGCGATTTGAAAACTGGACGTTCAAAGCATGTGAAGATCAGGAATGGATGCCGGCTCAGGTGCCTGGATGCGTGCATACCGACTTGTTAAGACTAGGCCATATTCCCGACCCGTTCTACGGGACCAATGAGAAGGAAGTACAGTGGATCGACAAGAAGGATTGGGAGTACCAAACCACATTTGATGTGGGTGCTGGACTGTATACGCAGGATCATCTGGAGCTTGTTTTTGACGGATTGGATACATATGCGGATGTATATGTGAATGAAGTTCATGTGCTGTCTGCGGACAACATGTTCCGGGTGTGGAAGGCAGATGTCAAAGCGTTGGTGAAGGAAAAGGGGAATGTGCTCTGTGTTCGTTTTCGTTCTCCGATTCAGGAGGACTTACCTAAGCTTGAGAAGCTGGGGTATGCATTACCTGCGTCCAATGACCAATCCGATGTGGGCGGTCTGGGGGATAAACGTGTTAGCATTTTTGCACGCAAGGCGCCATATCACTATGGCTGGGATTGGGGACCACGCTTCGTAACGAGTGGAATCTGGCGGGAGGCAAGGCTGGAAGGCTGGAATGATGTTCGAATAACGGATGTGTTTATCCGGCAAAATGAAGTGAATGCTGCATTGGCCAGCTTAACTGCCATGGTGGAGGTTGAAACCTCTCAAGCTATGGATACTGTGATTCGTATCGGAGCGGCAGGTCAGTGCTGGGAGATAGCGGCAGCTTTGCAGCCAGGTACGCAGACGGTGGAGCTGCCAATCTCCATACAAGCTCCTAAGCTTTGGTGGAGCCGGGGACTGGGTGATCCGTACCGGTATTCCTTTGCTGCTGAAGTGCTCCAGGGCGAACGAGCTTTAGCCGAAGCCGAGGTGAAAACAGGCCTGCGCTCCATTCGTCTTGTCCGCGATCAGGACGAGGCGGGTGCATCCTTTTATTTTGAACTGAACGGAGTTGCGGTATTTGCCAAAGGAGCGAACCATATCCCGAACGACAGCTTTATTACAGAGGTGACACGGGAGCGGTATTTGCATGAGATTATTTCTGCGGCGGAGTCCAACATGAATATGCTTCGTGTGTGGGGCGGCGGCTTCTATGAGGAAGATGTTTTTTACGACCTGTGTGATGAATACGGCATCATGGTGTGGCAAGACTTTATGTTTGCATGCAGCATGTATCCGGGGGATGAGGCCTTCCTGAATAGTGTCAGACATGAGGCTATCGACAATGTGAAGCGTCTGCGTAACCACCCGAGCATCGTGCTGTGGTGCGGTAATAACGAGATTGATTCGGCCTGGGCGCATTATATCGAGAATGGAGGATGGGGCTGGAAAAAGGAGTACAACGCCGAGCAGCGCGAACGCATCTGGGCGGATTATGAGGCCATTTTCCATCATCTCCTGCCAGAAGTGGTTGAAGCTTATGCACCTGGTATCGACTACTGGCCTTCCTCGCCGATTGTATCACTCACAGGTGACGAGAAGCAGCACGCCCACCCGTCTACATCTGAAGGAGACATCCACTACTGGGGCGTGTGGCACAACGTTGAGCCTTTTGAACATTATAATGTGTATGTAGGCCGTTTTATGAGTGAATACGGGTTCCAGTCGTTCCCGGAATACAAGTCAGTTCGCACCTATGCGGAGGAAGAGGACCTGGCACTGGAGTCAGAGGTTATGCTCGCACATCAAAAAAATGGAGCAGGCAATCGGCTAATCAAGCAATATATGGATATGTATTTGCCGGAACCGAAAGATTTCCCGTCCTTCCTCTATATGAGTCAGGTGCTTCAAGCGGAAGCGATGAAAACGGCCATTGAAGCTCATCGACGTCGTAAGCCGTATTGCATGGGCACGCTTTATTGGCAGATGAATGATTGCTGGCCTGTCGCTTCATGGGCGGGGATGGATTATCTTGGCCGCTGGAAGGCAATGCAATATTATGCCAAGCGCAGCTTTAGTGATGTGCTGATATCCGTGGACGGGACGAAGCCGGATGTAACGGAGGTTTATGTGATCTCGGATCAATTAAAGAAGGTACATGGACAACTGAAGCTCCGACTGATCGGATTCGACGGAACGGTGCATCGGGAAGAGACTTATGAAGTGGAGCTTGCGCCAAATTCAGGTGAAGAGCTCGTATCTCTAAACCATGCAGAATGGCTCCAAGGCCATGATCCCGCAGCGACGCTGCTGCGACTGGAGCTGAGTCAACACGGTGAGGCAGATCTTGTGCAGGAGCATTATTTTGTGCCGACGAAAGACCTCGAATTGAAGCTTGCCAGCATTAAGGTCACTGGCGGAGAAGATGAGCAGGGTGTACATTTGGTGCTGGAAAGCGATGTGCTTGCCAAACAGGTGTGGATATCTTCTCAGGCCGAAGGCGTGTTTTCGGATAACTTCTTCGATCTGATCCCTGGCCTGCCTGTGAAGGTGAGGTTCACCTCCAGAGAAGCATTACAGCATGCGGGTGTTATCTCAGATCCGGGAACGGTTGAGGTTCGTTCTATGTGTGATTTTATACAGTAATAACTAACGGTTGGATTCTCTGCTATAGGGATTTCAACCGTTTTTCTATGTGGAGATAGACAAAATTTAACATCGTAATCGTTTCGTAATATTTTGCTTAGAGAATCGTAAGTTGTTCTTATTATTGTAGTCCTTGCAAGCTATTAAACGATGGAGAGTGATAATGATGATGAAAACAAGCAAAAGCAAAAAAACGATCGTAGCAGCGGTATTAATGATGTCTTTAACTTTTTCGGGATTGGCAAGTGCTGCGGATATGAAAACGATGAAGAAGGATGGTATGGAGCTTGTTCAATTGAGACAGGCGGCAAAAATGTACGGTTACAGCATTATGTGGGACAGCAAGGATCGCTCTGTTACTCTCATGTACATGGGCAAAATGGATGAGATGATGAAGGACGACATGAAGATGAAAGATGACAGCATGATGAAGGACGACATGAAGATGAAGGATGACAGCATGATGAAGGATGACATGAAGATGAAGGATGACAGTACGATGAAGGACGACATGATGATGGAAGAAGCGACGATGCCGGCGGCTAAAACCATTAAAGTGTGGATAGGTTCTAAAAAAATGATGGTTGACGGCATGCAGGTTAGTCTGAAGTCGATGCCCTCTATACATGAAGGAAATACGTATGTGAGTGATATGGTCGTTTCCAAGTATATGATGCCTATGAAGGCGATGAAGTAACAAAGCTCGGGATAATAAAGAAGAACACAGAACGAAGCATGACCATCGCCCTGTGATATGATTAGTCCAATGAGTGTTTTGGAATAGGGGGTGGATTGATTGAACGAATGTATATTGGTTGCCGATGATGATAGCAATATTACAGACGTTTGCCGCAGGTATCTGGAGCGGGAGGGTTATGCGGTTGTGACCGCAAAAGACGGTGCGGAGGCAATTGAACTGTGGCGCAGTCACACACCGGGTCTGATTGTGCTGGACCTGATGATGCCGCATAAAAATGGCTGGGAGGTATGCAACGAGATTCGGCAAACCGAAGATGTGCCGATTGTGATGCTGACGGCTCGCGGGGAGGAACAGGATCGACTGATGGGGCTGACCATGGGGGCGGATGATTATTTGACTAAGCCGTTCAGTCCGAGAGAGCTTGTTCTGCGTGTCAAGGCCATACTGCGGAGAATGCGAACGGTACAGGCAACACCTGCTGCGGCCCCCGCACATACGATCAGTTATGAAGGGCTCACGATTGATTTTGTGAAACGTGAGGTGGAGATCAGCGGACAGGTCATTGACTTGACAGTTACCGAATTTGATATGCTGTATTTGCTGGCAAGTCACCCTGGACAGGTATTTTCACGTAACCAGATGTTAAGCCAAATTTGGGATTTCAGCTATGAGGGAGATACGACCACAGTGACCGTGCACATACGGAGATTGCGGGAGAAGATCGAGCAGAATGCTTCAGATCCGAAATATATCAAGACCGTCTGGGGCATAGGCTATAAGTTTGCAGGTGGCTTCTCATGAAGCTGCGTACGTATCTGGTGTTGTCCAGTCTTACAGGCATAGGGGTATTGTTAATCTGTTTGTTTATCAGTTATTCCAAAATGCTGCTCACGATTGAACAATTTTACTGGTTATCGGGCATAAGTGCCGGTGTTGGATTGTTATCATTTGTTCTTCAATATGTACTGACCAAGCCATTGGAGAAGTCCATAGCACGAATTACGGAGCGCACCATGCGAGTGGCCGAAGGGGATTTCCATACGGAAGTCCCTCTCGTCGGTCCGCAGGAATTCAAGCTGCTGGCACAGCAATTTAATGAAATGAGCGCCAGGCTGAAGGAAAGCTTTGACCATCTGCATCACTCCGAATCAGCCAGACGGGAGCTGATTGCGAATGTTTCCCATGACCTGCGCACACCCCTCGCCTCTATTCAGGCCTTTGTCGAAGCCCTGGAGGATGATGTGATCAAAGATGAAGCAACGTTTCAACGGTATCTGAACACTATTCGACTGGAAACGAAGCGATTGGGTGGACTTATTCAGGATTTGTTTGATTTGTCCAGTCTGGAAGCGAAAGGGGAGCAATTTGATCCACAGCCTAGTCATGTGGATGAGTTGTTGCTTGGCACATTGGAGAGCTTTTCGTTTCACCTTGCGGAGAAGCAGCTGAACGTGGAGATCGACTTGCCTGATCGAATGCCTGCTGCCTTGATGGTGCCTGCTCAGATGAAGCGGGTTCTGTCCAATTTGCTGCAAAATGCAATTCAACATTCTCCTGTGGAGGGCAGGATCATCCTGAGCGCTACTGAACAGGGAGAAGATATACGTATTGCAGTGATTGATGAAGGGGAGGGCATTGAAGCGGAGGAGACCACACGTATATTTGAACGGTTTTATCGTATTGATAAATCCCGCAGTAAAAATAATGGAGGAGCGGGACTCGGGCTGGCTATAGCTCAATCCATTGTTGAACGGCATGGAGGTGAAATCGGGGTGCAGAGCACCAAGGGAGCAGGGAGCTGCTTCTGGTTTACACTTCCGGTATATGTCAGTCGCTAGCCTTGGGGATAGAATCGGCAGTATGAATTCAGGTGGTGAAGGACATGGTGGGTGATTGGGTATTTCTTTTCGGAGTTTTTGGTGCGGGGGTGTTATCGTTTTTTTCACCGTGCATCCTTCCGTTGCTTCCGGTATATGTGTCTTATTTGTCAGGGAGCATGGTGGGTGGAATGAATCCGGGGCCTGACGGCACTCGCTCCATTCAACCACGATCTGCGTTTGTGGCAAGAACACTTTTGTTTGTATTCGGACTGTCGGTGGTCTTTGTTTTACTCGGTTTTGGTTCGGGAATTCTGGGCAATGTCATCTCAAGTCCTGCCTTTATGGCAGTATGCGGGGCGATTGTTGTGCTGTTCGGCATATACCAGACCGGGCTTATCCGCTTATCCTGGCTGGAGCGTGAGCGAAAGTTATCCAGTAATCCTGCCAGGCGGGGCGGATATATTGGAGCGTTCTTGCTTGGCTTGACATTTAGCTTCGGATGGACACCCTGCATTGGTCCTGTATTGGCCGCCATTCTAGGTATTGCTGCGGGAGAAGGCTCCCCCGCATATGGCGGGTTTCTGATGTTGTTATACACGCTAGGCCTTGCGATCCCGTTTCTGGTTATATCGCTTTTCTCGGATTATGTTATGAAGCGAATACGGCGTGTAAACCAATATATGGGCGTGATCAAAATAGAGTCCGGCTGTATCTTGATTGTGATGGGATTATTGCTCATGACAGATCGGCTAAACAACCTGGTAACCTGGTTTCAATAATTTTTGGAGGAGCTGAACATGAAGAACGTAAGAAAATATATGGCGTATGTATTACTGCTAGGTGCTGCCTTGCTGATCATGACGGCATGCGGGTCGCAGAAGCAGGATGGGGCAGAAGCAGCGCCAGCAGCTTCATCGGGTATGGAATCGTCGGATCAAACAAACAAAGGGAAAGAAGCCCCGCCCTTTGAGCTGCACGATCTGGCAGGCAACCCGGTTGCACTCAAGGACTTAGCAGGCAAGAAGGTATATGTGAAATACTGGGCTTCCTGGTGCTCCATCTGCCTTGCAGGTTTGGAGGATTTGAATACGTTAGCAGGTCAAAAGAATGATTTTCAAGTGATTACGATTGTAACACCGGATTATAAAGGAGAGAAATCGACCGAAGCATTTACCGAATGGTTTAACAGGCAGCCCTATAAAAATGTAACGGTTCTTTTGGATGAAAAGGGAGTATGGGCCAAAGAGTTCGGCGTACGTGCATATCCCAGCTCGTTCTATATTAATGCAGAAGGCAGGTTAGTGAAATCTGTGCCGGGCCATGCTTCCAATGAGCAGATTATGGAGACGGTACAGGAGATGATGTGAGGAAGGGGGAATAAGCATGAAGGGTCCATGGTTAGGCCTGTGTCTCCTTACGATAGCTTTGATCGTGTCAGCCTGCGGTGCGAAGATGGAGCCGCGTTCAGCGTCTGCACCCGCTCAAGCTGTTCAAATATCCAATATTCCAGATGAAGAGCTACGTGACCTGTATCTGGCGGGTGGCTGCTTCTGGGGTGTCGAGGCTTATATGGCCCGTATCCTGGGAGTTCAGGACGTGACTTCCGGCTATGCCAACGGTGAAGGAGAGAATCCAACCTATGAGGATGTCATTCGCGGTGATCGCGGGTTTGCAGAGACAGTGCATGTGAAGTATGATCCACGTCAGGTTTCTTTGCAGAAGCTGCTCGAGGCTTATTTTCGCGTCATTGATCCTACAAGTCTGAATAAACAGGGCAACGATCGTGGCATTCAGTACCGCACAGGCATCTATTATTCTTCGCCTGAGGATGAGACAGTAATTCAGCAGGCTGTGGCAAAGGAGCAGACCCACTACAAGCAGCCGATTGTAACCGAAGTGATGCCACTAGAGAACTATTATCTGGCAGAGGAGTATCATCAGGATTATCTGGAAAAAAATCCGAACGGCTACTGCCACATAGACATGAGTGTGCTTGATGAGCAAGAGATCGTTATAGACCCCGCTCAATATCCGCGTCCAACAGATGAACAGCTCCAAAAACAGCTAACGGATGAACAGTATGCAGTAGCGGTTAATAACGATACAGAGCATGCATTCAGCAACGAATATTGGGACAACGAGCAGCCAGGTCTCTATGTGGATATCGCAACAGGAGAACCGCTGTTTAGCAGTCGCGATAAATATGATTCGGGCTGTGGCTGGCCGAGCTTTACAAGGCCCATTGTGCCCGAGGTTGTAACCTATAAGCAAGACACGAGCTTTGGGATGGAACGCACGGAGGTTCGAAGCCGGGCTGGTGATATTCATCTTGGGCATGTATTCGATGATGGACCGCAGGATCGTGGCGGCAAACGTTATTGCATCAACAGTGCCTCCATCCGCTTTGTTCCGTTGGACCAAATGGGGCAGGAGAGGTATGGTTATTTGTTATCCTTGATTGAATAGTGTTAGGCAGGAAGGTAGCATGTCATGGCCTATCCTGCGTTATGCCTCGATCTCATAACTAACATACAAAAACTAAAACGTGCTGCCCGGTTTACCGGGCGCACGTTTTGGTATTTGTATGTAGAGCGGGATGAAGCATGAGCCTTACCAAGCGGAGGGCCAGAAGAAACATTATGGCTTGGATTGCTCGTCTTTGATCTGCTGCAGCTCACTCAGGCTTAATGTCAGATCATTCTCCGGATTCGCGCTGACGATCACGTCGGATGCGCTCTGTTCACTAGGCTGGCTTGACTTCGGAGCAGGTTTGATCACATACAGACTTTGAACGGTGTTCAGCAGGCTTGCAGGTGTGTCCTCATAGGTTTCAAGAAACAGCACGTAGTCTTTGGTGGGCATCAGCTTGACGTTGTCATCATTCACAATTTCAGTATGACCCAACTGGCCGCCGAGCTGCTTGACCTCGATCTGATCCCCGGCGGTGTAACGCCCTTTGTAGGAATCCGTTACTTGCACCGTATAGATCGTATAGATTTTGTCAAAAGAAACCGGGTCGTTCGCTGCGCCTTCATCAGCAGCCAGGTCATTCAGGGCTTCAACTCGGGTCTGAATTACGTTGCCCTTCACAATCGTATCGGCTCGCTCAGACAAGGCATCTACACTGCTATAGCTGGGATAATCCTCGGATGCGATGATCGTGACGGGGGCATCGGTGGTTGATGCGGCTGGGGTTAGGGAAGAGCAGCCAACAGCAGATAAAATGAAGATGGATGAAACAAGCAGCACAAGTGCTCTATTTTTTTTCATGGAACGGAATCCTCCTTGGATATATAAGGTGTTAGACCTGCCAATTCATATCATGCGATTCTTGGAGCCCATACGATTAATAACGGGATTTGACATTGTTGATATCAAAGGCTTGCGGCTGGGTCATGGAATTTCGGTTACGCGTATAAGACATGATAGAGGGGTTGTTCGTTGTCGGGTTATCACCCAGCCATATGGAATGACCAAGCTCATGTACAAACACACTTTGGATGAAGTTGGACAGGTTGGAAGCGTCAGCGGTGATGGTGGAGGCGTTCAGTTCAACACGGAAGCTCACGATCTGACTGCCGGAGACGGAGGCGTAGTTGACACCATAAGCGGTATTGTTGAAGTTGCCAGCAGTAATGGTGTTGGGTGAATTATTGGTTTTGACAAATCGTACCTTGGCCCCGGCGTTGTTCCAGTTGGCAATCGAAGCATCCATCGGTCCTTGCCATGCTGAAGCATAATTGTAGGAACGGATCGGGATGGTGGAGCTCGGATAACCGTAACTCAAAAAGGTGGCTGCAAAGACGGTGCTTCCAAACATTGCAAGGGCAGAGAGTAACATGATGCTCATCAACAACTTCCTTTTCATACTAAAAACCTCCAATAAATGTATATTTTCTCTATAATCGTAGCAAGGAAATGGAGGAATGGAATGAGTCCTAAGTCGTTGTTTTTGTCGGGGGAAAAAGGAAAAAGCTTGAGCTGTCTGGGAAGGCCTGTCACAACAAGTCGCTTTCTGTCTGGTGGAATTCATGCATAAATTCCCTCCATTTACAAACAATACACTCAACCTAACAGGAAAAAGGAGTGTAGAATATGTGCGAACGTTTTTCACTTGCGGCCGATCTGGACGAGGTGCGGGACCATTTTAAAATTGAACGTGTGATGTATTACTATAAAAACCGCTACAACATCAGCCCAACGCAGCATACGCCAATTATTCTGCATCAGGACGGGGAACGTGTGCTGGACGAATTCCGCTGGGGATTTATTCCGTTCTGGGGAAGGGATGCGGTCAACGCAAACCTGATGACGGTGCATGAAAATCCTGCGTATTACAAGCTGGTTGAAACGAAACGCTGTGTCATTCCATGCAATGGGCTGTATTACTGGCGGCAGGAAGGCAAGAAGCGTTATGCGGTGCGTGTTGTAATGCCGGATCGGGGGCTGTTTGGCATTGCCGGCCTGTATGAAATCTGGCGAGACACACGCAAGCAACCACTTCGCACCTGCACGATGCTCATGGCTGGCGCCAACCTGGTGACTCGTGAGTTTGGCAATAAAATGCCGGCAATTCTGTCTGAGGATGAAATCAATACCTGGCTGGACCCTGCCAATACACGGGTGACACAACTGCTTCCGTTGCTCAAGACGTACGATCGCACCGACATGAATCTGTATCCAGTCACACCTATGGTGGCTAACGATGAGCATGATTGCTATGAGTGCGTGGAAGAGATGGAGCAAAGGCTGGCGTATGTTCGAAGCTTCTGAAGCAATGCATAAAACGTAAAACAACAGGATGGGGAGTCCGAGGACACTCTGTCCTTTTCGTGCTGCATCTCATCGGGCCCTTGTGTGGTGTGCAGAAAGCAACATTTGCAATTGATCCGAAACGTAACTATAATCATTACAGTACGGAATGTATATATCCATATATCTATTTAAAGAGATATAAATCAGGAGGGAACCACGAATGAATCCAAAGTATTCAAAAATGTTTGAACCTGTTTCACTGCCTAGCGGCATTACACTGAAAAACCGGATCGTGCTTGCTCCTATGACTCATATGTCCTCTAATCCAGACGGTACGGTATCGGACGCAGAGCTGGCGTATTATGCACGTCGTACGGGCGGTGCAGGGATGTCGGTTACAGCGGTAACTCATGTTACCCCGAACGGTATCGGTTTCCCGGCACAATTCGCATCTTTTGATGACAGTTATATTCCAGGTCTGAAACGCCTGGCTGACACGATCAAGCAGCAAGGCTCCGTTGCAGTGCTGCAAATGTTTCACGCAGGCCGATTGACTCCAGAACAGGCTGTTCCGGCTGGTCAGGTGGTTGCACCGAGTGCGGTTGCAAGTGAACGTCCAGGCTCTCCCGAGCCAAGAGAAATGACGGATGAAGAGATCACCTCGGTCATTCGTGATTTCGGCGAAGCGACTCGCCGTGCGATTGAAGCGGGCTTTGACGGCGTGGAGATCCATGGTGCGAACGGTTATCTGATTCAGCAATTTTTCTCTCCACACTCCAATCGCCGTGAAGACCGCTGGGGTGGCAATGTAGAGAAACGTTTGGCGTTCCCGCTTGCAGTGGTGGACGAGGTGCAGCGTGTCGTTTCCGAGCATACCAAGCTTCCGTTCATTGTAGGGTACCGCTTCTCACCGGAAGAGCCTGAAACACCAGGATTGACGATGGAAGACACGTATGCACTGGTCGATGCGTTAAAAGAAAAAAATCTCGACTATCTGCATGTTTCGTTGAATGAGTTCTGGTCCAAGCCAAGACGTGGCGAAGCGGATACACGCGCCAGAATCGAATACATTCTGGATCGTGTTGGCGGCAAACTGCCTGTTATTGGTGTCGGAGCCATTCACACCGCTGACGAGGCAGCAGAAGCGCTGGAGACTGGGGTGCCGATGCTGGCGCTCGGACGTGAGCTGATTATCGAGCCGGACTGGGTCGAGAAGATTGAGAGCGGACGGGAAGAGGACATCGAGACGGTGCTGACCAAATCGGATCAGGAGCGTCTGGTCATCCCTGACGGCTTGTGGAATGCCATTATCCACACACCGGGCTGGTTCCCTATGGCTGACGATAAATAATTGATCGTAATGACAGAGTAGAGGGGGCGAATGCCTCCTCTTTTTACATAGAAGCCGGAGGCTTGTTTCATGATTGCGTGAAATTCTCCTTAATAACGTCTCTATGGTATGATGGAGAACAGGATGCAGTGGAACTTTAACGGTTTGGAGTGAAGGAATATGCTCGTTGCAGAACGATATGAGAAAATTGTGGAATGGGTGGATGCGCAGGGGAGCATGCGTGTAACCGAGCTTAGTGAACGCTGTGGCGTAACGGAAGAGACGATCCGCCGTGATCTGGACAAGCTGGAGCAGGCGGGAAGGCTTAGACGCTCCCATGGCGGGGCGGTAAGTGTGAGGTACAAGGATGAGCTTCAGTCCGAGGTTCCATATCCGGAACGTGCGGTTGCCCATGCAGAGGAGAAACGCCGGATCGCAGAGGAAGCGGTGAAGCTGGTGGAGCCGGGGGATCGCATTGCCCTGGATGCCAGCACAACGGCATGGTATATGGCTGCAGGACTGCCGAACATTCCGCTGACGGTGCTAACCAATTCGATTAAGGTTGCAGCAGAACTGAGCACGAAGGAGCAGATTCGTGTCATTGCCACTGGCGGGCAGCTTGCGTCGAAATCGCTGTCTTTCGTCGGTCCGCTCGCAGAGCGCTCATTGGATGCGTATCATGTAGATAAAGTATTTTTGTCCTGCAAAGGGGTGCATCTGAGCAAAGGCATCAGCGAGTCGAATGAATTGCAGGCTCTGGTGAAGCAGAAGATGATTCATATTGCAGATGAAGTGATTCTGCTTGCCGATTCGAGCAAGTTTAATATTCAGGCGTTCACCCGGGTGGCGTCGATGGAAAGCGTCGATAAGGTAATTACAGATCAATCTGTGCTGGAAGAGCATGCTGATGCACTGAGGGAGCTTCATATTACGTGTATACGTGTGTAGGCGGAATAACTTGCAGATCTAAATTTCTCCGTTCATCGAGATAAACAGTATAGAAGGGAACGATGACAATGAAACATCCTTTTCACTTAAAAGCAGTGTGGAATGGCGGTCGTAACAGTGAGGGCACGATTGATGCAGGGGGATTGAAAACAGTCATTTCTATCCCTCAGGAGATGGGCGGTCCAGGTACTGGAACCAATCCAGACGAGATGCTGCTGGGTGCGGCGTCAACCTGTTATCTGATTACTTTAGCTGCAATGCTGGAGCGTTCAGGCATCAGCCCGGATGAACTGACGCTGGAGTCGGAAGCAACGGTGGATGTAACGGATAACGTATTTACGTATGAACGGATCGTACATCGGCCGCGGATTGTACTACCGCTGGATGCATCCGAGTCGGATCAGAGCAAGGCGGAGCGCCTGGCGCATAAGGCAGAAGCCTCCTGCATGATATCTCGTGCTGTAGCAGGGAATGTGGCGCTGGAAACCCGCCCCGTGATTGTAACCACTGGTGCTGACACAGTGTGATATAATGGGGAATAGGCGACAATATTCGTCATTTGTGCAAAATAAGGAGAAATTCAGGATGAAAAACCGGAAGCGCAAACCTAATCGACTGGCACGTTTGACTCGTGCGATGAAACTGAATTTTCTCAAGCTTTTACGTGCTCCGGGAGGTGCTCACAAGGTATCTGTCGGATTTGCCATAGGTTTCGGTCTGGAATTGATTGTCATCTCAACCGCATCCCTGATTTATCTCGTTTTTTATCCGATTGTTCGTTTGTCGGGAGGTTCCATGCCAGCGGCCATTGTTGGTAATGTGGTGGGTAAGCTGACGTTTCTGCCCCTTCTTCTGATGCCGCTTGCGAAGCAGATCGGTTCATGGATTTTGCCATCTCACAGTATGGGGCAAGGCCCTGTGCATGAGAGTGCATGGATGGAACTGTTTCACGGGAACTTGTCAGCTGTAAGTGAGCTGTTGCTCGGGGGGTTAGATATTTTGGCAGGTATGAGTGTGTTTGGTCTGCTTTTGGGCTTTATTTCATACTTTGTCGTTAAATTTTTCTACGTCAGAGCGCTGCATCGGCGGCACGAACGCCGGGTGGAGAAGCGCCGCCAGGCAGCGAACGCCTCTAGTGCTGCCGCAGCGCCTGTACTGATCAGGAAAACATCACAATCATAATCGGCAGGATGAGCATGGATGCAGCCGTTGTCCACAGAATGCAGCGAGAAACAAACTGTGGGGATGCTGCAAACTGTTCAGCCAAAATAACCGCGTTCACTGCCGTCGGCATGGACGCCAGAATAAGCAGCACCGGGAACAAGGTGCCCTCAACCTGCAGTGCCTTCAGAATTAGCCAGGACAGGAGCGGTGCTGCTGCCAGCCGTACGATGAGTCCGGCCCAGAAGGCCCGGCGAACGTTGAGTTGCCATGGCTCGCGATCTCCACTGGAGCGAAGCATCTGTGCGCCCAGAATGGCGAGCACGATCGGTGCGTAACCCGAAGCAAGCATGGACACGCCTCCATCAAGTGCCTCAGGCAAGCTGATGCTGGAGCTTCTCAGTATGATAGCAACCACAGCTGCGTATAGGGTAGGCATGCGGAAAACGGACCCGATGGCCTTTTTGACGGTAAATTCCGACCTTGCCGCAAAGAAAATACCCACCGTATTTACGATAATCATCTGTCCAATCACATATACAGAGGCCTTGTCCAGTCCAAGCTGACCGAAGGCAAGCAGCACTAGCGGGAGCCCGTAATTGACACAGTTCGTAAACGTGGAGACAAGGGTAAGGCCTGCTTTTTCTGGTGCGTCCAGCTTGAACATTCGACTCATCAGTTCGGCGAGGGCCCAGAGAGCAATCAGATTCAGGATCGAGAACCAAAAGGTGCTGCTAACATCGGTCCACGTAATCTCTGCATGCAGCAGGGTATGGAAGATGAGTGCAGGACTCAAAATATAGAGTGAAAATGCCGAAAGTGGCCTTGTATCCCAGCCTTTGAAATGCTTTAACAGCATTCCGCCAATGACGGGCAGGGATATGGGAAGAAATACATGGTAAAGCGTTACTACAAATGAGGTAAACAATCTGTTCAGTCCCTTCTGGATGAAAAACCTATCTTATCATATCAGGAATTACACTTTAGTTGAATGCATGACTGTTGACCTGTGCCAGAATGCAAATATTCTCGCTGGAGGCGCATTGGCTGAGGGCAGTAACGATCGGCCTCGGATTGCTATTTTGATAAGGCAGATTTATTATAGAAGAGGTGCAACAAGACTACATACACATAGAGGAGGAAACTGTAATGAGTGAATCAAAACGCTTGCTCGTATTAGTTGGCTCTTATGCCGAAGCGGAAAATGAGGGCATTTACGCATATGAATTAAATGAGGACACTGGAAGTCTGGCGAAGCTGGACGGCATTGCAGGTGTGAAGAATCCGACATTTGTTAACGTGGATGCAGAGGCAAACAAGCTGTATGCAATTGGTGAAACGGCATCCGCCGAAGGCAATAAAATGTCAGAGGCGGTGGCGCTGAGCGTTGAGCCTTCGACTGGCAAGCTGACTTTGCTGAATCGCAAGAATTCCATCTCCGCTCCGCCTTGTCACATCCAGCGTGACCCTTCGGGTAACTATTTGATCCTGTCCAGCTATCACGGCGGATTGGTTGGTCTTCAGGCGCTCACTGACAATGGCGAAGTTGGAGCGCTTCTCGACGAGAAGAAACATGAAGGTCACGGGGCACACCCTGAACGTCAGGACAAGCCGCATGTGCACTCCGCATTTTTCAGCCCGGACGGAAAATATATGATGGTGCAGGATTTGGGCGCAGATAAAATTGCGATCTATTCCATTAATGCCGATAAAAATGAACTTGTGCTGCACAGTGAAACGAAAACTCATCCAGGCGCAGGACCACGCCACTTGGCGTTCCATCCAAGCGCTCAGTTTGCGTATGTAATCAATGAAGTGGATTCGTCCATCACATCCTACAAGTATGATGCAGCAGCAGGTACGCTGACAGAGATTTCTAACATATCCACTCTGCCTGACGGTTATGATGGCGCCGAGAACACAACAGCTGAGATTACCGTTTCCAATGACGGTCGCTTTGTGTATGGTTCCAACCGTGGACATGACAGCATCGTGGTGTTCGCTGTAGATGCAGACAAAGGCCATCTGACACTGGTGGAGCATGTATCTGCAGAAGGACAGCACCCGCGTCATTTCGCTTTGACACCAAACGGTAAAATGCTGATTGCAGCGAACCGTGATACGAACAACATGGTTACGTTCACCGTCGATCAGGAGAGCGGTCGCCTGAAATATACAGGTCACAGCACAGGTGTATCCAAGCCAGTATGTGTGAAACCCGTGTATCTATAATTGACATCATATGCACAAATGCATCACTACACCGTAGCTTATACTGCTCTATGAAGATGGAGCGTGAACCCTGCCCTAATAAGGCGGGGGTTTCTTTGTATCGAGGAAAAAAGCTATCGAAGCGTTCGGGGCATCATTCTCGAACTTCTACAATAAATTCATATAACAACTGATTAATTCCATTAGTATCCCCCACGTAACTACCTCACTTCAAAGTGCGTACTTCCTGAAAAGACGGCTTGGCTCTACAATTTAGTCATACTCGAACAACAAAGGAGAACGAAAATAATGAAATTACAGCTCGCGCTTGATCTGGTTAACATCCCTGAAGGTATTGCACTGGTTAAAGAGGTTGAATCCTATATTGATATCGTCGAGATTGGCACACCGATTATTATTAACGAAGGGCTGCACGCTGTTAAGGCGATGAAGGAGGCCTATCCTAATCTTCAGGTGCTTGCAGACCTTAAAATTATGGATGCTGGTGGTTATGAGATTATGAAGGCGGCCGAGGCTGGCGCAGACCTGATCACCGTTCTTGGCGCAAGCAACGACATGACGATTAAAGGTGCGGTAGAGGAAGCGAAGAAACAAAACAAGGAAGTTCTCGTGGACATGATTAATGTCCCTAACCTGGAGCAACGTGCACGTGAAGTTGACGCTCTTGGTGTTGACTACATCTGTGTTCATACGGGGTATGACCTGCAGGCGGTTGGACAAAGTCCGTTTGAAGATTTACAAACGATTAAAGGTGCCGTGAAACATGCTAAAACCGCAGTTGCTGGTGGCATCAAATTGGACACTCTGCCAGAAGTAATCAAAGCACAGCCTGATCTTGTAATCGTTGGCGGTGGCATTACTGGACAAGCGGATAAGGCAGCGGTGGCCTCTGAAATGCAGCGTCTTGTAAAACAAGGTTAAGCTCATGAGCAGCAGACAATATGCTGAAGTGATTCTCAAGGAGTTGGCACGCACGTTAAGTCAGCTGGATGATGCCGAGATGCGGACGTTGGCGAAGCAGCTACTGGCGGCGAAGCGAATTTTTGTAGCCGGGGCAGGCCGTTCGGGTCTGATGGGCAAGGCACTTGCAATGCGATTGATGCAGATGGGACTTGAAGTGTACGTGGTAGGCGAAACAGTAACGCCAGGCATCAGCTCAGCGGATTTCCTGCTGTTATGCTCCGGTTCCGGGGAGACGGGCAGTCTGGTGGCTATGGCCCGAAAAGCGATTGGAGCGGATGCGGCTGTAGGATTGGTTACGATCAAACCCGAGTCCACCATTGCCCAGCTGGCACAGACTGTTGTTGTGCTTCCGGCCTCGGCCAAAGAGGATGCAGCAACCGTCGGAGCGGATGTGACGATGCAGCCGATGGGCTCCTTGTTTGAGCAAAGTCTGCTCGTCAGCATGGATGCCCTGATTCTCACGATCATGGAGATGAAAGGCATGACAGGTGCCGACATGTTCAGCAAACATGCCAATCTGGAATAAGGCTGGAACGCTCTGAGCAGGATGGGGCTGTGCAAATAAGAAGCAGGTCGCGATCTTTTGCTGTTGCAAAGATTGCGGCCTTTTCTAATGAACAGGGGGCTCTGCCTTCCTTTTCATTGCGGAGCTGCTATAGTAAAATAAACGATTAGGTGTGACTAAATGAACACATGCCATACGGCAGTAAGGCAGGCTTGAAAATCAGCATGGTTTAGCGGCTGGAATAATAGAGAATTGTTATGGTGATCCATGGAAGAAAATAAAGGGGGCTTGGATGATGGCAGCTGAGGTCAAGGAACGGATTAATCTGAAGGAAATCAACTGTGAGAAGGAGCTGACGCTGGCGGTGATTGGCGGCAAGTGGAAGCTGATTATTTTGTGGCATCTGGGTCTTGAGGGCACGAAGCGATTCAGTGAGCTGAAACGTCTAATTCCTCATATTACACAGAAAATGCTGACCAACCAGCTACGTGAGCTGGAGGAGGACAAGCTGGTGGAGCGCAAGGTGTATGCCGAGGTGCCGCCGCGAGTGGAATATTCCCTGACAGATCATGGGGAGAGTCTGATGCCTGTGCTGCACGCCATGTATAACTGGGGCAAAAACTATGGAGAGAATGTGATCTGGAAGAATATCTAAGGAAACGGATTAATTAAAGGTTATGAAACGATTTAACCAAACGTCAGGGAACTGGACACGTCCAGCGCTCGGCGTTTTTTTTCATCTTCAAGCCGGATGGATTTCTGCAATTGTCAACCAAAAGACTCATTATCAGGAAATGTCATGTATAGCCAGACGGAGTATGATACGATGAGAGATATTGGAAATGATTGAAGGTAGATGATGAGTCATTTGGGGAGGTAGAAAGTGAAGATGGTAAAAATACGTACACGCGCGGAGGTTTTGGAGGAAACTACCTGGGATCTGCGTGACTTGTTTGCAACAGATGCGGAATGGGAACAGGAGCTTATGTCCTTGCCTGAAGCTGCTGCTCATATCGAGACTATGCAAGGAGCATTAGGTCAAAGTGCACAGCAATTGCTCGCTTGTCTGGAAGCCCGTGAAACGCTGCAGGAGCGAATAGGCAAAGCTGCTGCTTATGCCCATTTGAAGCAATCGGAGGACGGCATCAATCCGGTGAATATTGTGAATGCTGCTAAAGCAGGAGATATCGTATCCGGTCTGTCTTCCAGTTTGTCTTTTATCTCCTCCGAGATCGTCTCGCTGCCGGAAGGTACGATAGAGCGGTATGTGCAGGAGCTACCAGCTTTGGAGCCATACAAGCGCAGCCTGGATCGGTTGATTGCGGAAAAAGCACATCGGCTTGCGCCTGAAACCGAGAAGGTGCTTGCTTCACTCAGTGAGGTGCTGGGTTCGCCATATCGAATCTATCAGCGAGGCAAGCTGGCGGATATGACGTTTGATGAGGCAATGGATGGTGAACAGGAGTCACGTCCCCTGTCATGGTCTTTGTACGAGAATGATTACGAGATGTCAGCAGATACGGAGCTGCGCCGCTCGGCTTATGCTGCTTTCAGCGCATCGTTGAATAACTACAAAAACACGTTTGCCGAAGGATACGCCGCCGAAGTGAAGAAACAAGTGGTGTTATCCCGTCTGCGCGGCTACGGCGATGTAACCGAGATGTTGCTTGCTCCACAGCAAGTGAGCAGAGAGATGTACGATAATGTGCTTGATATTATTCAAGAACAGCTTGCTCCGCATATGCGCAGACTGGCTGCGCTGAAAAAGCGGGAGCTTGGACTCGATAAGCTGATGTTCTGTGATCTCAAGGCTCCGCTTGATCCCGAATTCAGTCCAGCGATTACATATGAGGAGGCCTGTACGTTAATCCGTGAAGCGCTGGAAGTGCTCGGGCCAGAGTATGGAGGGATTGTTGAACGTGCCTTTAGTGAACGCTGGGTGGATTACGCGGACAATACGGGCAAATCTACGGGAGCCTTCTGTTCGTCGATCTATGGTGCACACTCTTACATTTTGATCTCGTGGGCGAATAACATGCGCGGTGCGTTTACGTTGGCCCATGAGGTAGGTCATGCAGGTCACTTTATGCTGGCTGGTAAGTATCAACGACTGATTAATATACGTCCTTCGCTCTACTTTATAGAGGCGCCTTCGACGATGAACGAGATGCTGCTGGCGGATCACTTGCTCAAGCGTTCCGACAACCCGAGAATGCGGCGCTGGGTCATTTTACAATTGCTGAATACGTATTATCACAACTTTGTGACACATCTGCTGGAAGGTGAGCTGCAGCGCAGGGTGTACGCACTGGCCACGGAGGATGCACCCATCACGGCGAAGCTGTTAAGTGAGCTGAAAGGTGAAATCCTCTCGGAGTTCTGGGGGCCTGAACTCATTGTTGACGAAGGTGCCAAGCTGACCTGGATGAGACAGCCGCATTATTATATGGGGCTGTATCCGTATACGTATGCTGCCGGTTTAACCGCGTCAACAGCAGTTGCTCAGAAGATCAGGGAAGAAGGTCAGCCTGCGGTAGAGCGCTGGCTGCAAGCACTGAAGGCAGGAGGCAGCCTGGAGCCGCTGGAGCTGATGAAGCTGGCAGGCGTGGACTTGTCACAGCCAGAGCCGATTCGTACAGCCGTTGCCTATGTCGGCACACTTGTTGACGAACTGGAACGTCTGTATTCGTGATCCGGTTCATATAGTATGTAGACAAGATTGGGACAGGTGCTTACGATGAACCGTTCCCTGAACGGGAAGGGGTAAACGCTTATTTTGTACGTGGAAAGGAACGATGTGTTATGGCGGTAACAGACCTATTCTCATCCTTGGGCCGATTGAGTGTGGATGGCTTCGGAGGTTTTGATAATATGAGTGGTGTACCGGGATTTGAGGGCAATCAGAGCGGATTTTTTTCGGGATTTAATGAATTTGGAGCCATGGGCGCATTCATTCAAATTTTTATCGCCATTGTGTTTCTGGTGGTAGCGGGTGGTATCGTTTATGGTGTTTTTTCCGGTGTGCGGACCTGGTCCTCGAACAATGCAACTGCGGTGCTGACCCTGTATTCCACGGTGGTTACGAAACGAACCGAAGTCAGCGGGGGAAGCGGGGATAGCCGTGCCACAACGATGTACTATGCAACGTTTGAGTTTGATAACAGAGAACGTGTGGAGCTGAATGTTGGCGGGCAAATGTACGGTATGCTGGTGGAACAGGATCGGGGGATGCTGACCTATCAGGGCACACGCTTCAAACATTTTGAACGAGATATCCAGCCACAGTCCGGGCAAACCGGGACCAGGAGCGGACAATTTCATATGTAAAAGCATGCGGCGGCTCCTCCCGAACAGGGAGTGGGCCGTTTTGTCATAGGATCGAAAAAGCGAATTCATGGGTATTCAAACGCTTACAATGATGATATACTCGTAAAATAAAACAAAACAGTATTAAACAAACATAAACAAACAATATTTAAAGGTTGAAGTAAAGAGTTACGGGCGCTGACGCAGTGAAACTATAACGTGCCGAAAAGGTGGGGAAAGCAGTGAGTGTACTGGCTTATGATTTGGGTGCAGGCAGTGGCAGAGCCATACTCGGGCATCTGAACGATCGAGGCATGGAAACCCGTGAAATTCATCGTTTCAAAAATGAACCGGTGAAGGCTGGCGAGCGGATGTACTGGGATATTTTACGTCTGCACCATGAGGTGCTCCAGGGCTTATCGCTCGTAAAACAGCATGGAGAAGTGCCTGAGAGTCTGGGAATCGACTCATGGGGGGTGGATTTTGGTTTGCTGGGCGGCAACGGTGAACTGCTCGGCAATCCATATCACTATCGTGACACACAGTTCAATGGCATGATGGAGCGGATCTGTCAGGAATTATCGGCAAAACGTATTTTTGAACGTACAGGCATACAGTTTCTTCCGTTTAACACCTTATATCAGCTGGCAACGTTGAAGCGCAGCGCTTCTCCACTGCTGCGTGAGGCTGAGCGTTTTCTGATGATTCCTGATCTGCTGCGTTATTTCCTTACTGGAGAAGCGGTGAATGAGTTTACCAATGCGACCACCACACAGCTGTACAATCCGGTGCTTGCCAAGTGGGATGAGGAATTGCTGGATCATATTGGTGTTTCGAGTCAATGCTTTGGCGAAGTTGTCATGCCGGGCACATCGGTTGGACAGCTGCGCAGCGGAATACGCCATGAGCTAGGGCTTGCATCCATTCCTGTCATTGCGGTAGCGGAGCATGATACCGGCTCGGCAGTCGTGGCGGTTCCGGCAACGGAACGAGCGTTTGCTTATCTTAGCTGTGGAACATGGTCACTGATGGGCACCGAATTGCATCAGCCTGCGATAAGTGCCGAGAGCCTTGCGCTGAATTTTACAAATGAAGGCGGAGCGGGAGGTACGTATCGCTTGCTCAAAAATATTATGGGGCTCTGGATTTTGCAGGAAAGCATGCGCCAGTGGGAGCGTGAAGGACAAGGCATTGGTTATGCAGCCTTGCTGGCGAAGGCAGATACCGCGCCTCCATTTGCGAGCCTGTTTGACCCGGATGATGAGCTGTTTCTGCCTGCGGGCGATATGCCGGAGCGCATTCGTCAGTATTGCCGAAGTACGGGGCAGAAGGTTCCTGACGATCAGGGCAGTATTGCTCGTGCCATACTGGAGAGTCTTGCGCTCAAATACCGGAGAGTTCTCGAATGGACAGAGCAGCTGTCAGGTCAGTCATTTAATGGCTTGCATATGGTGGGCGGTGGCATTCAGAACCAGCTGTTGTGCCAGTGGACGGCAAGCTCCATCGGCAAGCCGGTATGGGCCGGACCTGCAGAAGGAAGTGCCATCGGCAACATGGCTGTACAATGGATGGCAAGTGGAGAATTGAAGGATATATGGGAAGCACGACGGGTCATTCGCGATTCGTTTCCGATTACGGAATATGAGCCGAAGGACAGATCGGTATGGGCGGAAGCGTATGAACGATTTTTGCGTATTACGGCTGTTTCACCGCCTTTATCGCAGGCCTCAGACACCGGGAATGAGGTGTAGACATGCTGGCGGCAGAGCGATATGACCGGATTGTGGAGCTTGTAAATATTAAGGGCAGCATGCGTGTATCCGAGCTCAGCGAGCGCTGCCGCGTAACGGAGGAAACGATTCGCCGGGATCTGGATCGGCTGGAGCGGGCCGGGCGACTGCGCAGGTCACACGGGGGAGCCGTCAGTGTGAAGGAGGATCAGCCGGAGATTCCTTATCGTATTCGGGAAACGACACATGCTCTGGAGAAAAAAAGAATTGCAGATGCAGCCTTGGCCTTTATTGAAGCCGGAGATCGTATTTTGCTGGATGCCAGCACAACGGCAGGGTACATGGCAGCCAATATGCCGGATATGCCGCTGACGGTGCTAACCAATTCGATTCAAGTCGCTACGGAGCTCAGCAGCAGGGACAACATCGAGGTAATCTCCACTGGAGGACAACTGGCAGCACGCTCTTTATCCTTTGTTGGCCCGCTGGCTGAGCGTTCACTGGAAACCTACCATGTCGACAAATTGTTCCTGTCCTGCAAGGGAGTGCATATTGAGAGCGGTGGCATCAGTGAATCAAGTGAACTTCAGGCCAGATTGAAACAGAAGATGGTGGGGAGCGCGGATCAGGTCATTCTGCTGGCAGATGCAAGCAAGTTTGGCATTCGGGCATTTGCTCGCGTAACGGGACTGGAGGCGGTGCATACAGTCATTACTGATCAGCCCTTGAGTGAAGAGCAGAAGTCGCTATGCAGCACCTATCATCTGGAGGTTCATACGGTTTAATGGTAATAAGAAGGATGTAGTCTGGATGGACTTGGATAGGCCTTGGCGTGGATAAAGCAATGAGCAAATGCTTTTCAGTATCAAAAGCAGGCAAAATATTTTGTTTAAGTTGGGGGTGGAAGAATGAAGGTCTCCTTGTTTATAACCTGTCTTAGCGATGCCATCTATCCCCGAGTGGGGGAGGCGATGGTACGCTTGCTGGCGGCCCATGGTGTTCGTTTGGAGTTCCCGCAGGTGCAGACCTGCTGTGGTCAGCCCTCCTATAACAGCGGCTACTGGGATGAGACACGAACAGCAGCGAAGACCATTCTGGAAGCGTTTGATGACAGTGACTTTGTAGTCTGTCCGTCAGGCTCATGTACGTATATGATTCACCATTATCCCGAGCTGTTTGCAGAAGAGCCGATCTGGCTGGAGAAAGCGAAGCGGCTGGAAGCCAAGGCGTATGAATTCACGCAGTTTCTAGTGCAGGTGCTGGGCATAACCGATATCGGGGCATCTTTTCCACATAAAGTAACGTACCATCCTTCCTGCCATGGTAGCCGGCTGCTTGGGGTGAAGGATGAACCGCTTGCCTTGCTCTCCCGAGTCAAGGGCTTGGAATTAATTCCACTGCCCCACGCTGAAGATTGCTGCGGATTCGGAGGAACGTTTGCTATCAAAATGGCGGATATTTCCGGGGCAATGGTGACTGAGAAGGTCGATCATGTCAAAGAAACCGAAGCGGAGGTGCTCGTTGGACTGGATATGGCCTGTCTGATGAATATTGCGGGCAACCTCAGTCACAGGAATGAACCTGTGCGCGTGATGCATCTGGCTGAGCTGTTATATGAGGGGGTGCAGGCAAGATGAGCGTGCCTGGTGTTATGGCTGAAACGGTCAAATCCCGAGCGGATTTGGCGCTGAATGATGATTTTCTCCGCAAAGCGGTGAAGTTTACAACAGAGCGTTTGCGTAACGGGAAGAAAGCCGCTTCGGAAGAGCATGGCAACTGGGAGGAGTGGCGGGAGCGCGGACGTCAGATTCGGCTGCATACTATCGCATATCTCGATTATTATTTGAATGAATTTGTGAATAACGCGCGTGCAAACGGCGTGCATATTCATTTTGCAGATACTTCCGCTGAGGCGGCATCCATTGCACTCGATATTGCGGCGCACAAGCAGGCTTCAACCGTGGTTAAGTCCAAATCCATGGTGTCGGAGGAGGTACATCTGAATCATGTGCTGGAGTCGGCTGGTATTGAAGCCATCGAAACGGATCTTGGCGAATATATTATCCAGCTTGCAGGTGAAGCGCCGTCTCATATCGTCATTCCGGCGATTCACAAAAACCGATATCAGATTGCGGAGCTGCTGTCCAAGGAAGCAGGAGAGGTGCTGGAGCCGGATACGACGGTGTTGGCCGGGTTCGTGCGCAAGAAGCTGCGCGAGAAATTTCTGGAGGCCGATATTGGCTTGACGGGCTGTAATTTTGCCATAGCAGAGACGGGCTCGATGGTTTTATTTGAAAATGAGGGCAATGCCCGCATGGTATCTACCGTTCCGCAAACGCAGATCACCCTGATGGGGATGGAGCGTATTATTCCGTCCTGGGCGGATCTGGAGGTGATGGCAACTCTGCTGCCGCGCTCGGCTACAGGGCAGAAATTGACGATGTACATGTCTGGCATTACAGGTCCTCGCCGCTCGGCCGATGCAGATGGCCCGGAAGAGATGCATATCATCATCGTGGACAATGGCCGATCGCTGCAGCTTGGTGATCCCGAGTTTCAGGAGCTGCTGAACTGTATTCGCTGCGGAGCCTGTCTTAATGCTTGTCCAGTATATCGTCATATTGGCGGTCATGCCTACGGGGGCACGTACAGTGGACCAATTGGGGCGGTGCTGACCCCCGCATTGAACGGCAACATTGAGGAGTGGAACGATATCGCGAGTGCGTCCAGCTTGTGCGGAGCTTGTTATGAAGCGTGTCCTGTCAAAATTCCACTGCATGACATGCTCGTTTATTTGCGCAGACGCAAGGTGGAGGACGGGCATGGCAACAAGCTGGAAACGATGGGTATGAAGGGCTTCGCAGCCGTTGCGGCAAGCTCCAAGCGTTTCGCCGCTGCGATTCGGCTCGGACAGCTTGGACAGAAGGCCATTGTGCGGAATGGCGGCATTACATTAAAGCTCGGACCGCTGAAAGGCTGGAACACCTACAGAGTGGCTCCGAGTCTGGCGAAGCGTTCCTTCCGGCAGCAATGGAGCAAGCTCGAGCAGGAACTGAGCCAGCAGCCTGAGACTATGGATGCGGCTGTACATGAGCGAATGCAGCAGATCATCCGCAAGCGTGGGGAAGGGGGAAGGAAGCATGGAAAGTGAACAGCGGCAATGGCTTGAAGCTATGGAGGTAAAATCAAGGCGCCGGCAGGAGCAGTTCATGGACGACATCGCTGCCAAGCTGAGAAGACCCAGACAGCGCAGTGCGCCAACTCATGCCTATCGAGGGGCCCCGGACTTTTGGATCGAGCTTGAATGGGATGTGGAGCAGCGAATTCAGGCCTTCACAGATAACTTTGTCAGTGTTGGTGCTCATATTGCCCGGGTTCAAAGCATGGATGAGGTAGCGCAGTTTATTACAAATAAAGCACATGAATTAAGCGCCAGATATCTGATTCGTCAGAATGAGCAGGCTTTGACAGCTCTCGGACTGGAGGAACGTCTTTCGGATGTACAGGTTTCCGTCTGGAATAGTGAGCCTGATGTGGACTGGAAAGCCAGGGCAGCAGAAGCGGACATCGGCGTAGTGATGGCTGATTATGCTACAGCATACACAGGTTCGGTTACGGTGCTCTCTTCGCCAGAGAAGGGCCGCTCGGTCAGCTTGCTGCCAACGGTGCTGATTCTAATTATTCCGGCCGAGAGGCTGCACACCAGATTGGGTGAGACACTGGATCGTTTCGACGAGGCGGGAAGAGAGCAGCTGCCCGCAGGCATTCATTTTATATCAGGTCCCAGTCGCTCCTCTGATATCGAAAATGATCTGACGATCGGGGTTCACGGACCCGGGATTGTATACGGTTTAATTGTAGGCTAGCAAGGCTGAGTGGCGTATATAGATTGGATTCGACGACTGTCCTGAAGGTGTTTTTTAGCCAGGGACAGTTTTTTGCATTTTTTTACATATGTGAAGCCTCTCTTCAAGACCTGCGACTTGGGTAGAGTTGAAGAATGAAATTGGAGATGCTATTGTAGAGATACATAAAGAGAAAAGCCCATTTTTTTTATTCTAAAATGACCAATTTACGATTTTGGTCAGTTAGTACCACCTGTAACAATTTGGAACTATGATCAACATGGATTCAAGTACAATGGGAGTCACCATGCTATGAGCCGAAGGGGAAATGCAAGGAAGGTTGCTGTGTCGTAGCACTCGTCATTTACATTTTCGAGAAAAAGAAGGAGTGAGCGTTATGCCATCTGTTTCTGTGCCTCAGCCCAAGAAATACGGTCCATTGGGTAATTTGCCACATCTGGATTTGGAAAAGCCAACACAATCTCTAGTCAGGTTAGCGGAAGAACATGGTCCAATTTTTCGAATGGAGTACGCAGGGCGAAGTGAACTGTACATTTCCAGTGAGAAGTATGTAGCGGAAGCTTCGGATGAATCCAGATTTGATAAAAGGGTATGGGCACCTCTTGCCAAGGTACGTGCTTTTGCTGGAGACGGGCTGTTCACGAGCCGGACAGAGGAACCTAACTGGAAAAAAGCACATAATGTGCTGCTCCCCAGCTTTAGTCAGCGCGCAATGCAGGGATATCATACAAAAATGGTGGACCTCGCTGTGCAGCTCGTCCAGAAATGGGCAAGACTCAATCCGGATGAAACAGTCAATGTGCCTGATGACATGACTCGGCTTACTTTGGATACAATCGGCTTGTGCGGATTCAATTACCGCTTTAACAGCTTTTATCGGGAAGAGCCGCATCCCTTTATTACAAGCATGGTTCGCGCGCTTGATGAATCAATGAGCTCGCTACAGCGACTGCCATTGCAGGATAAGCTTATGTTCGCCAAAAAGAAGCAATTCGAGCAGGACATTCGCGCCATGTTCGAGCTGGTGGATCACATCATTGCAGAGCGCAAGGCGCATCCTCAGGAAAATGCGGACGATCTGCTGTCCCATATGCTTAGTGGTAAAGATCCTGAAACCGGGGAAACGCTGGATGACGAAAATATCCGATATCAGATCATTACGTTCCTGATTGCAGGACATGAGACGACAAGTGGTCTGTTGTCCTTTGCCGTATATTATTTAATGAAAAATCCGGATAAGCTGGCGAAGGCTCAGGCGGAAGCAGATCAGATTCTGAAAGATCCGGTTCCGACCTATAATCAGGTTCGGCAATTAAAATATGTTCGTATGGTGCTGAACGAAGCGCTGCGACTGTGGCCAACGGCTCCGGCATTTTCACTGTACGCGAAGGAAGATACGGTGCTTGGGGGTCAATATCCACTTCAGAAAGGCGACAGCGTTAACGTACTGATCCCCAGACTGCATCGGGACAAGGAAGCCTGGGGAGACGATGTGGACGAATTCCGGCCAGAGCGGTTTGAGGACCCAAGCAAAGTACCGCATAACGCTTATAAACCTTTTGGTAACGGTCAACGCGCCTGCATAGGTCAGCAGTTTGCTCTTCAGGAAGCAACACTTGTACTGGGCATGGTTCTGAAGCATTTTGATTTCATTGATCACACCAATTATCAGTTGAATGTCAAGGAATCCTTGACGCTTAAACCGGATAACTTCATCATTCGTGTACGTGCACGTGCGGGCCAAGCGGTGATGTCAGTGCCTGGTGTTGCAGTTCAAGAGCAGGTTTCGAGTGTCAAAAAGAGCGACTTGCAGGTTGTAGAATCACACGGTACCCCCATGCTTGTATTGTACGGGTCCAATCTGGGTACAGCGGAAGGCATTGCTCGTGAGATTGCGGATACCGCCACTGATCAAGGCTTCCGCAGTGAAGTGGCTGCCCTGGATGACCGGGTTGGCAGGCTGCCCAAAGAAGGGGCTGTCGTCATTGTTAGTGCATCGTATAATGGTCAGCCGCCAAGTAATGCCAAAAGGTTCGTAGAATGGATTGAACAGGCAGATGCCGATGCCTTTGAAGGTGTCAAGTACACGGTGCTGGGTTGTGGGGACCATAACTGGGCCAGCACGTATCAGCGCATTCCGCGTCTGATTGATGAACAATTATCCTCACGCGGGGCGAAGCGGCTCTCCTCCCTTGGTGAATCGGATGCCAGCGGTGATTTTGAGAAACAGGTGGAGGACTGGACAGAGCAAATGTGGCCTGACCTTGCACGCACGCTGGAGCTGAAGCTGAACACGAACTCAACGAGCGAGCGCAGCTCCCTGTCGGTACAATTTGTGACCGGGATGGCAGTTACGCCGCTGGTGGATACGTATGATGCTCATGTAGCTTCCGTAGTGGAGAACAGAGAGCTTCATGATGCAGGCAGTGAACGCAGTACAAGACATCTGGAGATTCGGCTGCCGGAGGGGATCACCTACCAGGAAGGCGATCATCTGGGTATATTGCCGAAGAATTCACCTGAGCTTGTAGAGCGTGTGCTTCGCCGTTATGGCTTCACGGGTACCGAGCATCTGGTGCTGGACGCCTCAGGCCGGAGTGCGGCACATCTTCCACTGCAGCAGCCAGTGAATCTGTATGATCTGCTCAGCCATAGTGTAGAGCTACAAGAAGCTGCAACGCGCGCACAACTGCGAGAGCTTGCCGCTTATACCGTTTGTCCTCCGCATAAAAAGGAACTTGAGGCGCTGCTGGATGAATCACTGTATATGCAGGAGGTGCGTAACAAACGCATATCCATGCTTGATTTTCTGGAAAAGTATGAAGCCTGTGAGCTGCCGTTTGAACGTTTCCTTGAGTTGCTGCCTTCCTTAAAGGCCAGATATTATTCAATCTCCAGCTCACCGCGGGTACAGGCTGAGCAGGCGAGTATTACTGTCAGTGTAGTGCAGGCACCTGCATGGAGCGGAAAAGGGATCTATAAAGGGGTGGCCTCCAATTATCTATCCAGTCTGAAGGCGGGGGATGAGGTTGTGATGTTTGTACGAACCCCTGAATCCGGCTTCCAGCTGCCAGAACGTCCAGAGGTGCCAATCATTATGGTAGGGCCGGGAACCGGTGTGGCGCCATTCCGTGGTTTCTTGCAGGCCAGATATGTGATGCAGCAGCAAGGACAGCAGGTTGGCGAGGCCCATCTTTACTTTGGCTGCCGTAATCCCGAGCATGATTATCTGTACAAAAACGAGCTTGAGGCTGCACAGCAAGAAGGGCTTGTACAGCTTCATACGGCCTTCTCTCGCGTGGATGGGGAAGAGAAATGTTATGTACAGCATCGAATGAAGGATGATGCACATCTGCTGATTCCTTTGCTGGAGAGCGGAGCGCACCTCTATATCTGTGGAGATGGCAGCCATATGGCTCCTGATGTAGAAGCAACACTCAAGCAAGCTTATGCCGAGGTTCAAGGCAAGACTTCTCAAGAAGCGCAAGGCTGGTTTGAGCAGCTGGAGCAGCAAGGCCGTTATGCCAAGGATGTGTGGGCAGGTAATTGAGCGGAGATTAGCTTAAAGAGTGTGTTGAAGCAGTAGAATCACACATTGTTGCCTGTTGTGTAAGAACGACGGACAACCTGCCGCGCGGTGGGAACTGGAATGAACCGGTTCTCACCGCTTTTTGCTGGAGTCGTTTCCATTGAGCCTGGAAACGCCCCCGTTCTAACGCCGGCGGATACAAGTACGCTTCAGCTTGTAGCTTCTTCGGCAGGGACGATAGATTGACTCGACACTGGAGAGTGGAAACAGAATACGGGAGGGAACTCTGCCTCTGCCCTGCAACTCAATATAGTCGATTCCTACACCGACCAGTCTCATATTTCGGAACACATTGCGGGAAGGGAAGGTCGTACGAATCCCTACGTTTACCCCTCGCCGTGTCCGTGGAATATCGAAGACACGAATGGAATTCAGGCTTAGCGGAATAAATAACTGATGATTCACTTTGATAAAATTACGCGGGAATACCCTGCGAATGCGTCCAGGCTCCAGACCCGACCGCGGGGTGTTCAGTTCAGCGAGATGTCCCTGGAATTGCGCTAAGCGCTGCTGCAGCGTTTTGCCTGTACGAAGATGATGCCAGCTCATAAGTCATCCTCCGTTCATCATTTATAGCTAGTATATGAATGAACAGGGGAGGAAGGTGAGCAATTGACAGCCCATGTTCGTGGCTATATGGAGCATGTTACCAAACAAACAAGAAAAGGTGCAGGCTGGAGATAAAGCGTCTCTACAGCCTGCACCTCTATTTGGTTTGAGATGATTCATAAAACCCTAAAATTGAACGAGCGTATCTACCTTGACCGGAAGTCCGGTTGCAATTGCACGATTGGCTGCAATTCCTGTCAGAATTGAACGGGCGCCGTCCACGTGATCTGCTGCGCGATGGAATGGATCTTCTGCCGGTTCACCGAACAGGTCGTTCAGCAGCACAGGGTCACCACCGCCGTGACCACCTTCTTTTTCCTCCACTTCCACGTCATAAGGTGCACCGAACATAGGGAGCACACGCAGTGTTTTTCCGATTAGTGCACCTTCCTTGCTCTTGTCACCCAACGAGTTAACGTAGGACTGTTCTACAATGTTCATCTCGATCCGGCCGTTCGTGCCGTTAATGGCGATGCGATAACCTTCCCATGGCTGGTAGGCGACAAGCGAGTAGGTCAGAATCGCTTTGTTGCGATACTTGACAAGAACACCCATCGTATCTTCAATGTTGATGCCATCCCCGAATACACTTTGATCCCGCTGATAACCGTCCTCCGTCTCGGCATCCAGATACATGGATTTCAGATGGTCATCCGAATCCAGATGCAGTGCAAACGGGTCTTCCTGTGCAAGCGGGTTACCTGTCGCACGGTTATAAAATTGTGTTACGCCGCGATCCTCGGCATTTTCTCTGCCGTAGAACATTAGATCTCCGAAGGCAAATACCGTCTCCGGTTGCGAACCAATCCAGAAGTTCACGAGGTCAAAGTGATGAGTGGATTTGTGCACCAGCAGACCGCCACTATTGCGCTTGTCCCGATGCCAGCGCCGGAAATAGTCTGCGCCATGGCGTGTATTTAGCAGCCACTCAAAGTGCACCGAGGTTACTTTTCCAATCGTGTCGTTCAGGATTAGCTCCCGGATTTTGGTGTGATGTGGTGCGTAACGATAGTTGAAGGTTACTCGTACGTGCTGTCCTGTACGTTTAACGGCGTCCAGAATCTCCTGGCATTTCTCTTCGTCAATCGTCATCGGCTTCTCGGTTACGACGTCACATCCCAGCTCCATCGCACGAATAATGTATTTGTGGTGCGTCCGATCCACGCTGGTAACAATGACGTAGTCAGGCTTCTCATGCTGAATCATCTGATCGAACTGATCTGCCGTATATGTCGGCACTTCAGGATAGTTATATTTTTCTCGCAGCAGCTGATTGGCATAATTCATACGAACCTGATTGATATCACAAAAGCCGACAAGTTCGGAAGTTTCACTGAAATCCCGGGTCAAGGCTCCATAGAAAAATTCTGCCCGTCCGCCGGTACCGACCAATACATATCGTTTCTTGTTACCCACGTATATCGCCTCCTTGAATATAGGTCTAGCCTATAACAAAGGAACACTTCTTTCGCCGCGTTTTTTGCGTAATCGCTTTCAAACACCGCATATTTTGCTATAATTGTGAAAAAGGAGAGGGCGGATATGACAGAAGCTATTCGTGCGGAATACCGGGATGAAACGGGTTATTTACATATGGAATACGATCGTCGTATCGGGTATTTCTCCATGCTGGACGATCATTTCCATGATCATTATGAGCTGTATTACCTGCTGTCTGGTGAACGCATTTATTTTATCAAGGATCGTTCGTATCGGGTGAAAGCAGGTGACCTGGTGTTTGTAGACCGCAACACGGTGCATAAAACACTGGAAAGTGGCATGCCTGACCATGAGCGGATTGTGCTGTATGTAAAGCCTGAGCTGTTTGCAGCTATGGCAATTGCATCTGAATTGACAGAAGCGTTAACAGAGCCATTTCGCTGGGACGTACCAATTGTCAGATTGCCGGCTCAGAGTGCGAAGGTAACGGACGGGATTGTGATGGAGATGGTGAAGGAAATGCTTCATCCTGACGAGGGAACAGGCATGGTGCTGCGTCACCGGGTATTGGAGCTGATGCTTCATACGTATCGTTACCGTCACTTGGGCCGCATACATATGAATGAACAAGCTCCCGTCCTTCATCCCAAGATTCAGACTGTGGTTCGATATCTGAATGGGAATTATGCAAAAGCACTGACATTGCCGGAAACTGCGGCCCGGTTTCGAATCAGTCCACATTATCTTAGCCGACTGTTCAAGCAAACGACGGGCTTCACTTTCAGTGATTATTTAAATTTGCTGCGCGTGAAGGAGGCACAGCGTCTGCTGCGTGAAACGGAGCAGTCTGTCACGGATATCGCCCTGCTTGCCGGGTTTGGGAATTTTTCGCATTTTGGCAAGATGTTCAAGCGCATCGTACAGCAGTCGCCCAGAGCTTACAGGCAGGCGTTCGAAGAGCGTGATGGAGAGTCAGGAAGATAGAATCAAATACTGGCCCCAATGAGCTAGTGGTGCACAGTGATAACAGATTCCATTTTTTACATCAGGTTATATTATAATGAAGGTCTGCTGCCCTCGGAAGCAGCACAGTTGCTTGAATTTGTGCGAACCGGGATACGGCTATTGCCTGAATCAAGATCAACAACATCATGATATAAAGAGGTGAGGCTTTATGCTGCACGCGTTGAAAGCAATCAAAAGGTATAAATCAATGGATACACAACAACATATAACCGCTGAGCCGCAGTGGCTGCAATTGCTGGCAGCGGCAGAGAAGCCGCGGATTAATCTGGAGCGGATTCATTCCATGGCTGAGCTTGAGTACACAAATGCGGTAATAGATTATACGGAGCGTACACTTCAGGTGCTGGACGGCCTTCAGCTTTCCTTCTGGGTCCGTGAGCTGCTGGAGGAGGTGCTGGCCTGGTCGGAGACCGCCAAGGGTGGTTCGCTAGAACAGCGCAGAGCCTGGCAGCAACAGGGTATCAATCTGTTTGTACATAATATTGGCTCAGCCCAGTTATATGAGCTGTATGTAGTATCTGCGACTCGATCACCAAGGCATGAGATCATTCGTACCCTGATTGCAACGCACGGACTCATTGGACAGTATATTCGAGGTGAGATTCCCTTTGTGGAGAATACCCCTCTGCGCTCACTTACTGCCGAAGGCTGGGTTAACGATGATGAACTGCGTGAAATATTGATGGCCTTGAATGAATGCATCATTACAGGGGTGCATGAAGAACTCTGGGACCAGGTTCAGGATGAGGTGCAACAAATCATAGGCTGGATTGTTGATGGGACGGAGCACACGGATTGGACGGTGAAGGAGCGTTTAACCCGTCTGAGAAGTGATTCGATCCGCCACGGCGAAGCTATGGATAAAACCTATGCCGAGCTTGGTAAGCAGTTTGCTGTAGAGCAAGAGCTTGAACCACTTGCTTCGCGTACCCTATGGTACGTCGAGTCAGCCATGCTTGATTTTTCGCTGGAAGAGATGGTCAAAGTGTTTGTGCTGGCTCTTCATAGTGAAGCGTGGAGCAAAGGAAATATGAACAATTGCACCAATAGGAAGGACGCGGAGAACAAGGAAAGCTCAGAAAGCTCGGAGATAAGGCAGCACACTGAACGTTTCTCTGCGACTTCAATTCGTCATGTCAGCTTTGAACCATTAATGAACACGATGTATTACGACCACAAGGGTGTCAAAAAGCTGAATATTTATAAGAAACGTATGATTGAAAAATATTTGGAGCAGTACTCGTGGGAACAGCTCGTTACCGGGCAGCAACTGCCCTATCCACATCTTGGGCATCGCATTGAACAATACCCGGACGTGCCAGATACGCTGTTTGTGACGTTTGAATTTTCTTCTGCTGCGGAAAAGCTGATCGCTTTCTGTATCGAGGCTGAGAAATCCCCGTTGTACGAGCAGGCTGTGCTTATGTTATTTGATCTGTTTGGGTTGCGCCGGGATGCGTATGACCGTTTTCACAACGAAGAAACATATCTTGCAGATATGAACAGCTCAGGGGACTACAAGAAGGTGCTCTTGGACTATATTGTTGGCAAGCGAGTGCTTGACATCGGTCCTGGCGGAGGTGTTTTGCTGGACTTAATTGAACAGGAAAAGCCGGAGGTTGAGCCGATCGGCATTGATATTTCGTCCAATGTCATTGAAGCGCTGGAGCGTAAGAAGCAGATGGAATCTCATCGCTGGCATGTAATGAAGGGGGACGCCCTGCAACTGGATCAATATGTCGAGGCTGGCACAATAGATACGGTCATATTTTCCTCCATTCTGCATGAGCTGTATTCATATATTGAGTGGGATGGAGTCAGATTTAATACAGATACCGTGGCCGCTGCGCTACGCAGTGCTTTTCAGGTGCTTTCTCCGGGCGGAAGGATTCTTATTCGGGACGGTATTATGAGTGAACCGGAGTCATTGAAACGGCGTATTCGCTTTCTGGAGCCGGATGGCATGCAATGGCTGGAACGTTATGCTGCGGATTTCAAAGGTCGTGTGATTACGTATGAACGTTTATCGGATAATGAGGTGATTCTTCCCATTAATGATGCGATGGAGTTTCTGTACACGTATACTTGGGGCGAGGAAGCTTATGTGCATGAGATTCAGGAACAGTTCGGCATATTTACACCTCAGGCTTACGAGCAATGCATACGAGAGACGCTGGGTGAACAGGCAGATATTCTGATGCTGCGTCATTTTCTGCAAGAGGGCTATACCGAAGCCTTGGCAGAACGGATCGTTATGCTGGATGAGCATGGTGAGCCTGTGGCCTTGCCGGACAGCACCTGTCTGATTGTGATTGAAAAGAAGGGAAGGGTGCTTTCATGAGCCGGGCAGTGCTTACACGGTTATAACAGAGAATTACGACCCGGCGTACGGGTTTGAATTCTGGGAGAGCACAACGATGCCGGATATTTACAGGCTCGATCTGGACATAGATCATCAAATGCTGCGGATTGCTCGAATGTGGCAGTAAATGAACTACAGAATGGGGGAGCGCTTGTGAAAATTACGTTTGAACCGGGTACATATACGGTCGAAGGCGTTAGTGTAACACCTCTGCTAAACAGGACCTACTGTATATTTGATCTCGAAGGAACGGGGATTGATACGGCTGTGGAGAGCGTAACGCAGTTTGGGGCGATTTATTACAAAAGGGGAGAAGGGGCCGATAAGACAAGCTTTGTCTCTCTCGTTCGAGCCTCCAAACCGATTCCGGAAGCGGTGGAGAAGCTCACAGGCATCACGAATCAAGCGATGCAGCAGGCACTACATTTTGATGAGGTGTACAAGCAATTTTGCAGTTATATCGGAGATCAGGTGCTGGTGACTCATGCGGGGTATGAATATGATCTGCCTATGCTGGAGCATCACTGCGAGCAGTTTGGATTAACGATGTTCACGAATAAAGTGCTGGATACGAAAGCAATGTTCACTTATATTCATCCCGAGGTAACAGATGTGGTATCAACGGATTTCCTGATTCATTATTACGATCTCGATACAGAAGGCATTCACAGGCATGATGCACTGGAGGATTGCGGAATCATTGCCCGGATTTTTGAATGTGTACTGGAGGAATATGAGCAGCGTGGGTTGGATCATTTTATAGCGGATTCAGAAAAAAGGATGAAACGCTTTGTCATTCCAGATATGTATCTGACGAAAGAGAAGGGAGAACTGTCCGAATGAGCAGAGACGATGTGCACAGCCTGCTCGCGGATTTGAAAGAAGGACATCTGCTGGGTGAACAAAATTTTAGAGGGCTGGATGTAGACGCATATCTGGATGAACGTGATGAGGCTTTATTTGCTGATGAATGGATGCGGGCTTACGAACGATATGCCGGTGATGCAGCATTGGCCGAACAAGAGGTGCTGCGAAACATTCGAGAGACAGCATTTAAACGCACGATTACGTTAACCGGTGAGCCGGAGTTAGCCGGATATGTCAGCGATGATTTTGGGCTGATTGGTTGTTACTTGTTGCAGAAGGAAGAACAGAATGATTTTGTATGGAAATTGTTCGGGAGTTATCGTTTAGGCAAACTGCCCCTGTGTTCATAACAGGGGTTGTTTGTTTTCATCAGGTTGCTTTATTTGTATAAAAAAGAGGCTTCAAATGTGTATTGTAAGTGCGGTGCAGAATAAGGTAGAATTCATTAAGATGCTTATTGATAATGATTATCATTATAGGTTGAGTCATTGTGAATAGGAACATCGTAGATTATACATAGGGGTGAAGAGTAACTATGTTTAGGCAAGGTGGATTTATGAAATCATGGATGTTTCTGGTGCTGATGGTTAGTGTATTGATATCCGGCTGTACAGATCAATCCTCAAAAGCAACAGAAGAAAGCGCCACTCTGAAGGAGAACAGCAGTGCTGAGACTGGAACATCGGATGTGGAAACGCGAGTGGTGCAGGATGAGTTTGGAAAGGTGACTATCCCTGTTCATCCCCAGCGCATTGTAGGAATCTATGTAGAAGATTACCTCAAGGCACTGGATATTACTCCTGTTGCACAATGGTATCATCCAGCTTGGGGAGTACAGGATTATTTGAATCTGGATGTGCCCAAATTTGATTTTACAGGTAGCGTCGAGGCTTTGATGCAATATAATCCTGATCTTATCATTGTGGATGGCGGGGTGGATGCAGCGAAATACGAGGTTTATTCCAAAGTGGCTCCCACATATCGTATGCCTGAACAGGCTCTGAACGATTCCAAGCAGATGTTGACAACCATTGCTGACATTGTAGGCCAGCCGGAGAAAGGGGCTGCGTATCTAAGCACTTACGAGAAGAACATTGCGCATGCCAAAGCTGAATTGCAAAAAGCAGTTGGCGATGAGACCGTAGCAGTAGTCAGGTTGAATGTTGAGGAAAAAGGATTGGCCTTGTTCGGAGTAAATAATGCGTACACGGGATTCATCTACTCTGAACTTGGTCTGACCCCTCACCCTATGGCTCGTGATATGGAGAATCCTCAACAGATCTTGTCCGAAGAGGCCATTCCGAGTCTGGACGCTGATCACATCATTGTATTTCCTTCTAATGGAACATGGGAATCCCAAGAAAATCAGGAGGCAATTCGTCTGTTGGACGGAAAGCTGTGGCAGTCCCTTCCAGCGATCAAAAATAATCATGTATACCGGATGGAGCGATCCCACTGGCAATCTGGTGCAGTAATTGCAAATTCAATGAAAATGGATGATCTATTAAAACAGATGACTCCATAACAGGGGACGGCAGAAAGAAAGCTCTTCATGCTACTTGAAGAACTTTCTTTTTTTAAGTACACTTTTGTTCAATGATAACATTTCTCATTTACCAAGGGGGCTAATTCATGTTTGCGACCGTGCATCCTTTTCTGATCAAGCCTTGGTTATGCTCCCTGCAGGGTATTGATCATATCCAGGTCGAATCTTGTAAAACCTTTGCAGTAGATCCATTCGAGCACAGTACAAGTCATATGTTCATCGTTGTCATACAAGGTAAGGGTGAGCTGGCGTGGTGTAATCGAAGAACCCGACTCGCTCAAGGGGACATCCAATTTGTACAGGCAGGCGTTTCTTTTTCCATAACTGCATCAGCTGATCATGAGGAGACGTTGCAGTTTTACAAAGTGCGTGTAGATGCAGGTCCCATTCCATGTGGCCAGATGCCGGATCAGAGGCATGAAGAAAACAAAGCTGAGCCTGATCGAGTTCTAGACATCGAGTCATATGAAGCGCCACTTCCGGTTATGGAGTTTTCATATATCCCTTGGGGTGTTTGCCTTGATCATATGAAACAGTTATTACGCTATCAGTATGCGGATAGTCTGCATGAGCAGTGGGAGATCCAGGCTCGATTTCAGGAATGGTTTCGAAGCCTGATTCGCCAAAATGATCCCCATCTCCAGTTAGTAGATGAACGCAAGCGCATCCATAGCTCGATCCGTTATATTGAAACTCATTATCATAAGATGTTCACTGTGGATGAGCTTGCTTCCAGAATCGGGCTTTCGAGAGGCAGCTATACTCGCCAATTCAAGCGACTTACGGGCAAGCTTCCACTTGATTATATCAATGGCATTCGTCTGGATCACTCTAAAAAGCTGCTGCAAATGACAGATGATCGCTTGCACGATATCGCCCACCAGGTAGGGTTTAGCAATGAATACTACTTCAGTCGGAAATTCAAGCAATATGCGGGTATCTCCCCAGGTGTGTATCGTCGGCATCATCGGAAGGATATAAAGGTATTTGCGCCCTTTTTGGAGGACTATCTGTTGGCCTTGGAAGTTAAGCCTGTGTTGCTTGGGTATCACCGAGCATGGGGCAAACAGCATTATCTGGAAGTTGATGATGTGCCTGACTTTGATATAAGTCAGCAGCATAGCCTTCTGCATGAAGAATACATGCCAGAATTTATTATGCTGGATCGTGGATACCAGAAATGGAACCTGGAGCGGTTCGAGCAGCTTGCTCCTGTCTATTATATCCATCAGGAGGGAGAGCAATGGCGTGAAATTTTAAAGGTTACGGCAGACCTGCTTGGTAAAACCAACCGTGCGCAAGAGGTTATTGCCAGCTACGAAGACAAGGCAGCAGAAGCCAGAGGTCGCCTGCAACGCTATACCCGGGGCGAAACGTTTGCATTCCTGCGCATTTCAGCATCAGAAATTACACTTTATGGGGAGCATTTCGGTTACGTGGGGCCAATTCTGTATCAGGATCTTGGCCTTACGCCACATATTTGTGTGAAAAAATGGACTCATCGCCAGCGCAGAGTTCGAATTGAGCTTGAGCAGTTATGTCAACTTCAAGCAGATCACCTTCTGATTACCTTTGATGCGTTGGATTCTGTTGATGGAGAGGAACGCCGCCTGCTGGACAGGCAGGAATGGAAGCAGCTTCCTGCCGTGAGGCGCGGCAACGTTTATGAGGTGGATTTTATGCCATGGATGAATTACGGTGTCATCTCCCATGGCAAGAAAATCGACGATATGCTGCGATTCATGGGCTAAGGAATCCAGGCTGTCATCCAGGCTCTCTCAGCATCGGCTGAGAGAGCCTTTTGCTTGTTCTTTTCAATAAGAGCCGTTATTTTACAAATAAATGAAATTACGCAGATAAAAACCTGAACCGATAGTCCTTGACGCTGGTAGTGCAACATAACATTAGAGAGAAGGCAGATATGCATAAGCGAGACTGCCAATCAATCACAGCCACGGACGGCAGACGGGAGAGCTGCAATGATAAAACGGGTAATGCTGTTAGAGGACGGTACGGCGGAGATGAAAGGAATGAATCCCAGCATCGGAGCTGCTCTTGCAGAGCTAATGCATGCAGGATGGTCTGTTCCAGCGGGAATGGTCGTCACGACGGATGGCTGCCGCGCATGCTGCGCCCGTTCCGGGTATCTTTCGGATGAGATGAACGAGGAACTGCACAATGCCATCTGGCACCTGGAGCAGCTAACGGGCAAGGCTTTTGGTCAGACGGATGATCCATTGTTGCTCCATGTACAGTCAGATCAGGTGGTTTCACCTGTTACGGCTGAAGCATGTGCCATACCCTATATCGGTTTGAATGATGATACCGTGGAAGGCTTCGCCCGTCAGACAGGCAATCGAGTGTATGCGCTTCAATGTTACCTGTCTCAAATACAGCACTATGGGCTTATCGCTCATGGTATTGCTTATCCAGTGACAGTGCAGCCCATTGACCATCGGCGTTCTTCTGGAGAAGCTGAGCTTGAATGGTGCATCGCCAAGTGGAAGCAACGGATTGAGGAGAAGAGTGGTCATCCGTTTCCACAGGATGTGAGGCTTCAGCTTCAAGGCGCGATACAAGGGGTTTCTTTTCTCACATCGCAACAAGGGTTATCCGTTTACAATGAGAGGGGAATTCTCGGAGACGCTTCGGCACCACAGCAGGAGTCTGGAGCATGGCCTGTGCTTATCCTTGCAGCCAGACAAGGCCAATATAACGATTTTAAAGGTAAAGGCAGCTTATATACACGTAACCCGGTCACAGGAGAAAAAGGCATGATGGGAGACTACTTGCCGGCTGAAAGCCAGTCTGGCATGCTGCATGCGCTCTCGTATTTAAAACGAAATAATTCAGCACGATATGCAGAGCTTGAGACGATCTGTATGGAAATGGAGCAACGAATAGGGGCGGTGCTGGAGATCGCCTACACGATAGACTCGGCCTGCATTGGTTTAGAGTATATTCGGCCCGTGATGTTAAGTCCGGCAGCCGCGATCAAGAGCGCGGTAGACCTTGTGCTGGAGGGAGTGATACAACCTGAGCATGCCATTCTGCGCATGAGACCAGAGGACTTGGCGGAGGGCAGGAAACAGGCGTTACCCGAAATGAAACGGCTGCTGGAATGGGCCAATGGAATAAAAGAAATCTCAATTCTGGCCAAAGTAGAACAAACCGCAGATGCCTGGCAAGCAGAGGCCTGGGGGGCCGACGGAATTGGCCTGTGTGTAACAGAAGCGATGTTCATGTCACAGCACAGAAAACCTTTTGTACAGAAGATGATGATGGCAAATACGGAAGAAGAACGCAGGCGTGGTCTGGAACGATTGCTGCCGATGCAGCAGTCTGATCTGGAAGTTCTTTTTGAAGCAATGAACGGTCGTACGGTAGCGATTCAATTGTTTGATATTTCACTGTATGAGCTGTTTTCGGGTCAAGATAGGCGAGATCAGCGTGGCGAGAGATTTCACGCTCCTATGGCTGAGTTGTATGAAATGCAGCTTGAAGCTATTTTCCGGGCCGCACTTCGAAGTATTCGTGCAGGGCTATGGGTGCGTCCCGAAATTCTCATACCGCACGTGGAGCACACACAAGAGATGCAGGACATAAGAGAGCTTGCTGATCATGTGGCTGGACAGGTGCTTGGTGAAGAAAGAAGGCACTGCATATATAAGGTAGGAGCTGTGATGGCCTCATCAAAAGCAGCGTTGTCAGCTTCACAGATTGCAAGATATGCGGACTTGATTTTGTTTGCTGGAGATGAGTTGAGTGATTCAACTCAGAGCTACAAGCGTGAGGAAGCAGAGGATCGAGAGCAGAGGGACGCGATTAACGGGCAGACAGAGCCGAGTGCTGTTCATAAACCTGATATTGAAGGCGTTGGTCCTTGGGTTGAAAATGCAGTGGCCCAGAGCCGATTGCGCAAGCCTCATCTGAAAACGCTCCTGTCAGGTGACCATAACGGAATACTGGAGTCCATGACATTTATTCAGCACATCGGACTTGACGCAGTATGTGTCAGACCAGACCACATTCCATGGGCCCGGGTTGCAGCAGCACAGGCGGTCATTCGAACGTCGAGGGACAAATTAAATTCCGAAGATGAGGATATATCGACCATCGCCTAAATCTTCATAACAGCGAATAGAAGGTAATGCCGTCATCGGAGTGCAAGTGTAAATGATTCAAATTAACCATAGAGCACGATCTTGATGGAACAGTGTAGCACGACCTTGATGGAACAGTGACCCGAAAACTGTTATACTGAAATATGCGTTTTGTAAAATGAACGTAAAATATTTCAGATAAGGGTTGAAAACGACCATGTTTACATCGACTAAAAAAAGCGGGCAGACGTCATCACGGACCTTATTTGCCGTCTTGTTTATTTTAATGCTGCTGAAGTTATCGCTTCTGCGGTATTTCTTTTTCAACGGACTGTCGGGCGTAGGGCTGCTAATGGATGCACTTGCTGCGCTCACCATCGTGTGTGTGCTTGATCTGATTGTGCCGCTTAGCTGGAAACGCACAGTGTATGCGATATTTAATGTACTCTTTTCACTAATCCTGTTTGCAGCCACACTGTATAATGCACATTTCAGTTCGGTTCCTACCTACACCGCGCTTAGTGAGCTGGGTCAGGTTGCACAGGTCAGAGGAAGCATAGGGCCGCTGGTTCGGCCAACGCACTTTTTATTTTTTGCAGATATCATTCTTGCAGTGCCTGTCTGGTGGATCAGACGCCGACGCAACAGAAGCCGAAGTGCGTATCGCAGCAGTTATGGCGACAGCCATCTGACATTTGGCAGAAGACGCAGCAGCTATTGGAGCAAGCTAGGTGTTGCACTTACTGCGGCCTTCTGTATCGTATGTTCAGGCAGCTTTATCGTCAAAGGTGAAACGATTGACAACGAGCTGGTACGGGCCGAAAATCTCGGTTTTCTGAACTACCAGGTATCTTCGGCTATTCTGACGAGCAAGGAAAATGAAGCTATCGCTAACGGTAACATTAACGAAACGATTGCCAAAATTAACGCTCTGGTCAGCAAGTATCCTTATCAGGACAAAGCAAAGAACGGTGCTGCCGTAAAAGCGAGATATTTCGGTCAGGCCAAAGGCAGCAATCTGATTGTGCTTCAACTGGAATCCTTTCAAAACTTTCCGATTCATGCTTCGCTGAATGGTCAGGAATTAACGCCGGTCTTGAATAATCTTGCGAAAGAAAGCTATTATTTCAATCATTTCTTCCAACAGATCGGGCAAGGCAATACGTCGGACGCGGAGTTTATGTCGAATACATCCATCTATCCTACGGGGGTTGTGCCGATGTCAGCGGGCTACAGTGACCGTGATCTTCCGAGCCTGCCCAAGCTGCTTGCCAAGGAAGGGTATGAGTCGGAAACGTACCACGTGAACGACGTGACCTTCTGGAACCGCAACAAAATGTATCCTGCCCTTGGTTTTACACGTTACTTTGACAAACCAAGCTTCACGAATGACAAATTTAACGATTTTGGTCCATCGGATGAAGAGTTATATCGGGTTGGTGTGGAGAAAATGACTGCGCATCAGGCTGCCAGACAGCCGTTCTATGCTCAGTTTATTACGGCCTCAAGCCATTCGCCGTTTACGGTGCCGGCAGACCGCGCACGGATTGAAATCCCCGAGACGATTACCAACAAACTGCTGCATGACTATTTGCAGGCGATCAATTATACCGATTATGCGGTAGGCCAACTCATTCAGGAGCTGAAGGCAAATGGTTTATGGGATAACACCACCCTTGTCCTCTACGGAGATCACTTTGGATTACCTGAGGAGCAGGAGATCACACAGCAGATTCAGGAAAACCTTGGCATTCCATATGACGGCAAAGTAAGCCGCTTCAACATTCCGCTGATGATTCATACCCCTAAGCAAACGAAAGGGCAAGTGATAGAGCAGCCGGGAGGACAGCTTGATATTTTGCCAACCGTCATGAATCTGATGGGAGTGTCGCTGAAGCAGGAAAACTTCACCGCATTTGGGCATGATCTGCTGAATATGGATCATAACGCATTCGGGATTCGTTATTACTTGCCCACAGGATCATTTGTCAACAATGACATCATGTTTATTCCTGGTGCAGGTTTTGATGATGGAACAGCGTATTCGCTTAAAACGTATGAGCAGGTGACGGATTTGGAACCATACCGCGCCGACTATGAGCATGTGCTCAATCTGATGAAGCTTTCTGATGAGTACGTGAAGCTGCTGCCGAAACGAACACCATAAGTGAACAAACGGTATGCGATTCAATGATGCAATCAGAATCAACTACAACACACGCGTGAACGGGATCATCACCAGCAATGGGAACAGGATCACCACGAATGCTGCCAGAAGGAATGCTGGCAGCATTTTTTATGTTTTCAGCACGAAGGAATGCAGGTGTGCTCTCTTCAGAGTGGGCGTGTGCATGTTTTGGCTAGACTTCATCCAGAGACATAACGTTTGAAACTGTAATTTTTAATGTTACAATGGACAAGTAAGAAAGATAAAGACGACATATTTCATCAACGAGAGGAATGAATATATATGAAACTGAGCGTATTGGAGCATGGACACATCAGCGAGGGGCGTCAGGTACAGGATGCTCTACAGGAGGCAGTTACCTTGGCTCGTCATGCCGAGCAGCTGGGATATTCCCGATTCTGGATGTCAGAGCATCACGGCGGTGGAGCCTTGTCCTTCTCCAGCCCGGAGGTTATGATCGCACATGTGGCTGCTCATACGGAACGTATTCGGGTCGGCTCGGGAGGCGTGATGCTGCCGCATTACAGTGCGTATAAGGTAGCCGAGAATTTCCGTCTGCTGGAAGCCCTGCATCCGGGGCGGATTGATCTGGGTATCGGACGTGCCCCGGGAGGCATGCCAATCGCCAGCAGAGCGTTAAATGAGGGCAAATCCTCGAATGTACAGTTTTTCCCGCAGCAGATTGCGGACCTTGGCGGTTATTTTCATGAGCAGTTGCCTGAGGACCACCGGTTTGCTTCGCTTGTAGCCGGGCCTTCTGTTACTACAGTCCCTGAGGTATGGCTGCTCGGGTCCAGCTCGGAAGGTGCAAGAATTGCTGCGGCACAAGGTACAGCGTATGCTTTTGCTCAATTCTTTGGAACGCCGGGTGGAGAGGAGGCGATGAAGCATTATCGCCGTCACTTCAAACCTTCGATTCTGAACGACAAGCCGCACAGCATGATTGCAGTATCGGCCTTCTGTGCAGAGACCGAAGAAGAGGCTGCCGAGCTGGCCCGCAGCAATGAGCTGTTTTTCTTGCGCCTTGGGCGGGGATTGGAACAGCGCTCCTTCCCTTCGCTGGAGACGGTGAAAAATTATCCGTACACCGCGATGGAGCTGGAGCAGATTCGGCAGCGCCGTTCTTTTTCGATCATTGGCACGCCGGATCAGGTGAAGGACCAAATTATCGCTATGGCTGAACGCCATGAAGCCGATGAGGTCATTATTGCATCTGCCATTCATTCGTTTGAAGCGCGACTACGCTCGTTCAGTCTGATTGCAGAAGCATTTGGGCTCCAGCAGGAGTAACCGGTTCAAAGCGGGAATGATATATAAGGATAGACTGGAATACTGCTTGCCTTGTCCTGGTGCAGGTCAGCAGCGTTCCAGTTATTACTTTTTGGGCGGCATCAGAGAGAGAGGAGATTACCTTGCGCAGATGTGTCATAAGTGACATTCACGGCTGTTATGATGAATTCAATGCACTGCTGGAGCAGGTTCATTATAATGCTTCGCAGGATGAGTTGATTTTACTGGGTGACTATGTGGATCGTGGTCCAAAGAGCAAGCAGGTTATTGAGCAGATTATGCAGCTAAGGCAGGAGCATGGGGTCGTTGTACTCAAAGGCAATCATGATGCCATGATGGTTAAGGCTCTGAAGCATGATGTGCAGGAGTATGATCTTCACTGGATTCGTAATGGGGGCCTGCAGACGCTGGCCAGTTATCGGAACGTGTCCTATGATCAAGAAACGATGGATTGGCAGGCTTATGCTCAGGATAAACAATGGATGCGTTCACATTATAGTGAGCATCTGCATTTCCTGGACGAGCTGCCGCTGTCGCATGAGATTCCGGGTTACATTTTTGTACATGCCGGGATTAACCCGGATGAAGCTGATTGGAGAAGCCAGTCGGAACGTGATTTTATCTGGATTCGGGAAGCCTTTTACACCAGACCGACCAAGCTTCAGGAAGTAGTTATCTTTGGACATACACCTGTCATGAACCTGCATGATAAGCCTGGGATCTGGATGGACCCGCGAGGAGACAAAATAGGGATCGACGGCGGTTGTGCCTATGGCGCACAGTTAAATCTGCTACAGATTGACGAAGCGGGCAGGATAGAGACGTTTTATGTGCAAAAAGGGCAGCAGGCTTCAAAGCCTGAAAAATAACGCTAAATATCGTTGCATGAACCTGGATTCATGTGCTAATTTAGAGTGTTGTACATGTGGCTTGTGTAATCTATCAGATACATACTAAATTGATGTGAGAGGAATGAAGCGAGCTTGGCTATCTACAATTTGGATCAACTGCAACACCATATTTTGCTTTGTAACGGCGGAACATGCATGCGTAATGAGGGGGAAGAGGTCACTCAGGCGGTGCGGGATGAAATCGCGAAGCAGCAGGCGGGTGGATTTATTCATACAACGCGCACAAAATGTAATGGCCGCTGTGACGACGGTTGTGTAACGATTGTGTATCCGCAGGGCGATTGGTACGGTAAAATGACGCCGGAATCTGGCCGGGAACTCGTTCAGGCTCTGTGCAACGGCGATAAACTGGACAAACATCTGATTGCTAACGTAGTCAAGGCATCAGCCAATTAAAGCCCATCACGTTCTTTTTTTTCTTATTCTAACGTGCACAGAATGATCTCAAATTAATTCGCTGTAAAGGGATTGGAATTAAGACGTATAAGCGCTATAATCAGTAAGGTATGATTCAAAATAGACTAGAATTGAACTTGAATTCGAATTGACGGAGGGCTATGAATATGGAAAAAGCATTAATTTTTGGCCACAAAAACCCGGATACAGACACGATCTGTTCAGCGATTGCTTATGCAGACCTGAAAAGCAAATTGGGACAGGATGTTGAAGCGGTGCGCCTGGGCGAAGTGAACGGTGAAACACAATATGCACTGGATCAGTTCAAGGTTGCTGCACCACGTTTGATCAAAACAGCTGCAAATGAAGTGAACAAAGTCATTCTGGTGGACCACAACGAGCGTCAGCAAAGCGTAAGCGATATTGCAGATGTAACGGTTGTTGAGGTTATTGATCACCACCGCATTGCGAATTTTGAGACAAGTCAGCCTTTGTACTTCCGTGCAGAGCCTGTAGGTTGTACTGCAACCATACTGAATAAAATGTACAAAGAAAACGGCGTAGAAATCAGCGCACCGATTGCGGGTCTGATGCTGTCGGCAATCATCTCCGATTCCCTGCTGTTTAAATCCCCGACATGCACAGAGCAGGACGTTGCAGCGGCACGTGAGCTGGCAGCTATTGCTGGTGTAGATGCAGACAGCTACGGTCTGGACATGCTGAAAGCCGGAGCAGATCTGAGCCAGAAAACAATTGCTGAGCTGATCTCTCTGGATGCGAAGGAATTCGCTATGGGTACAGCTAAGGTTGAAATCGCGCAGGTGAATGCGGTTGACGTCAATGATGTGCTAGTCAAACAGCCAGAGCTTCAAGCGGCCATTGAAGCGATCATCTCCAGTAAGGGACTCGATCTGTTCTTGTTTGTTGTCACAGACATTCTGAACAACGATTCTGTTGCATTGGCTTACGGTGCATCAACCCAAGCGGTAGAGAAAGCATACAACGTAACACTGGCAGACAACAAAGCATTGCTGAAAGGTGTCGTATCCCGCAAATCGCAGATTGTACCTGTGCTGACGGAAGCGTTCAACACGCTGTAATACGCAGAGCGATATAATCGGATAACAAGCAGCACAATAATGAAGCCTGCTCTGATCTTTCATGGATCAGGACAGGCTTTTCATGTCAAGGAGGAAGCAAGGATGGCGCAGATCATCAAAAATGAAAAAATCAAAGCAGCCGAGGTACAGCTTACAGGTTTGAATGGAGAAGATCTGGGAGTCATGTCCACACGGGAAGCACTGGCACTGGCCAAGCAGTATAAAGTAGACCTCGTATGCATGTCCCTGATGAGCAGCCCGCCTCCCTGCAAGCTCATTGGAGCAGGTGCGGCGCGTGATGAGGCACAGCAGGCGAAGAAACAGGCAGGCAAGTCTCCAGACAAGCGCAAAGTAAAGGAAATCCGGCTGCAACTGCAGATGGAGGACCATGACCGTGATGTAAAGCAGTCACAGGCAGAGCGTATTCTGAAAAAGGGTGACTCCGTGAAGTTTGTTATTCAGGTTCATGGTGCCAAAGAGGGCGAAGCAGGTAAGGTCTGGGCCGAAGAGCTGTGCAAAGCGCTGAAAGATGTTGGAAGCAGAACGACAGGTATCCAGGTCAGCGGCAAGCAAGTGGTTGTGCAGCTTGATCCGATAGGCTGAAGTGTGTAGTGCATTTAAACACTTGTAAAAGGCTCCGAGCCCGGGATGCGCAAATAACGTCGGCCGCCTACTCTCACATATAATTGACCAGGTAGCACAGGTGAGAAAGCATCTGGATTGTCACCTGTGCTGCTTTTGGCATAGCGGGATAAATACAGAAAGTCGGGATAAATAACCATATCCATTAAATAAGCGGATACCCTGCTGCCCGGAAAGCGAAACTGATTCAAGGTTTGAATAATCTGTTCACCGCTTGCAATGCCAATGCCGTGCCCGTAGTACCAATTCTCCCGTAGCATAATTGTGTTTTCACCCTGCCATTCAGGTGTTGCGGGAGATACATCAGGATTTTTGAAATATAGCACATCTCCAGGCAGTGCCGTTTCCTTTCCATTTTTTTCAATCAAACGAAGATCACTGTCATAATGCCAGTCAAACAGCAGCAGGTTACGAAATAAAGAATTAAAGGCGTCCTCGCGAATACTACCAAGCACCCCTCCATACAGCACAATGACGGCCGCAGTCGCACATTCAAATGCGTATAAATGCCCGTTTCTCCATATATCTCTAATCCCGTTTGCAGGAGTTACATCGGGTCGAAGCTCAAAGCCACCCTCGGCATTTCGATTCCAGAACACAGGATTACATCGTGAATCCTCAAAGGAGGCAAAGCTGACTCCGCTTCGATCCAGCTCTTCCGCTGCATGGACGAGAGATTCTCTTAAATTCCATTCAAAGTGCAGATGATCCATAGATTGATAAACATATCGTGCAGTACGGTTCTGAAGCTGCTGTAACCAATACCATTCAAAGGTAGACCAATCAGAGGGTGATAGCTGAACTGGTTGATTAGCAACAATAATCATGGTGCAATAACCTCCATTCTTAACTTGCTTTTCGCGATATAGCAGGAGTAAGGTTAGATCTAAACATGTCGATTGATGCGAGAGATTTTTTACATCGGTTTCGTTTAAGGATTGTGGTATTTGGGGTACTACTCTCTATAGATAAAGTTATGATCAGAATGATCTGTTCATACGAATAACATTTCATCTTCTTATCAAAGGAGGATACGTAGTGTCGAACGCCATCACACAGAGTCGCTCTCTGTTCGAACAATTATATACACATGCGCCAATCGGCATTGCTGTCGCTTCTCACGTTAATGGATTGTGGGTGCAGTTAAATCCCGCTTTTTGCGGGATGATCGGAGCAACGGAGGAGGAATTGCTGAATACCTCAATCGTACATATGATTTATGAAGAAGACTTCAGGTACGAGGAATTTCGCAACAATTTCTGGAACATGACAAGTGGCGGACAGCCGATGTATGAAACGGAGGTGCGTCTGAAACGAAAAGACGGCACACTGTTGTGGACCACGATCAGAGCTTGCATCGTTCGGGACGAGGAAAGCGGTGAGCCGTTATATTTGTTAGTACAGGCTGCGGACATCAGCAAGCAGAAGGAAGCCGAGCAAAGCCTGCTTGAACAACGCAGACAGCTGGAGGAGAGCAGTCGTATTTCGCGTATTCTGGCTGAATCCTCCATGGACCTGATTGCGATTCATCAAGCAGATGCCGAGCGTACGTTTAAATATGTATCGGATGCCAGCAGAAGCATGCTTGGTTACGAACCGGAAGAAATGGTGGGACAGTCCGGCATCTTCTGTATACACCCTGATGATGCTCCGGCCTTACGGGCTTACATCCGTGAACAGATGAAGGGGCTGGCGCCGGAGCGGTTCAGTTATCGACTGCAGCACAAAGACGGCTCGATCGTATGGGCAGACACACTGACCCATTATGTGTATGATGAAGCTGGTGCGGTGCAGGAGATGGTTGCGGTTACGCGTGATATTACACAAAGCAAACAGCAGCAGCTGAATCTACAGGAGTATAAATCGTTATTTGACTGCAATCCGCTTGGAGTTGCATCCCTTGATCGGGCAGGAGCAATTGACAGGGCATACACGACAAGAGCTATTAAGCCGCCCCTTTGATCATCTCATTGATCCGGTGGATCTGGAGAAGACGCGTTATCATTTTGAAGAAACGGTGAAGGGAAACGCGCAGAGCTACGAGATTGGTTTGATTCACAAAAACGGTCAGCGGATTGAAACGAGTGTCATTAATGTTCCGATTTTGCTGGAAGACAAAGTGGTCGGGGTGTACGGCATCACAAGTGATGTAACTGCAGCGAAGCGTTATGTGGAGGAGATCGAAAATTTAAGTTATGAGCGGGCGCTTATTCTTAACGGCATGTCTGAAGGAGTCATCGGGCTTGATTTGGATGGAAACGTGAATTTTGCCAATCCGGCAGCGGCGGAGATGATGAACATCTGTCCGAACGAGATGAACGGCCAATCTTTGGAGAAGATGATGATTCAAATGCAGAGTGAAGGTATACCTTATCCAGGAAAGGGTACACCAATGCTGCAAGCCGTGCGTGATGGTAGAGCGCTACCGCGTACAGAGTCAGTATTTTGGCGTCAGGATGGGTCCAGCTTTCTCGCGGAGTTTCAATTAAAGCCTATCATGGATCAGGGCCAGACACGCGGAGCTGTGCTCGTATTCCGTGATATGACGTCGGTCAAAGAAATTATAAGAGCCAAGGAAGCTGCCGAGCATGCCGACCGGGCGAAATCCGAATTTCTGGCTGTGATGAGCCACGAGCTGCGTACACCGTTAAACGGCATCATGGGTATGGCCCATTTGTTGATGGATACAGAGCTGGATGAGGAGCAGCGAGGGTTTGCCGAGATCATGGTTGCCAGCGGCGAGTCGCTGCTATGCATATTAAATGAAATATTGGACTTTAGCAAAATTGAAGCAGGTAAAATGGATTTGGATTATGGGCCGCTGGATATTCGGGATACGCTGAACTGTGTAATTGAATTGTTTTCGGTCAAAGCAGCGGAGAAAAATATTGAGCTTTACAGTGAAGTCGCTGGCGAGATTCCGAAATGTGTCTGTGGAGATGAGACGAGAATTCGTCAGATTCTGATTAATCTGGTTGGTAATGCCGTTAAATTTACCGAGCAAGGAAGCATCACCGTTAGCGTTGAGACCGTTGATTCGTCAGAATATGGACCTGATCATCTCATGCTGTCGTTTAACGTGAAGGACACGGGGATTGGCATTGCTCTGGACAAGCAGCACCAGTTGTTCCAATCCTTCTCGCAGCTGGACCCATCTATCAATCGCAAGTTTGGTGGAACAGGGCTTGGGCTGGCGATTAGCAAAAAGCTGGTGGAGCTAATGGGCGGAGCTATTGGTGTTCAGAGTGAGATTGGCAAAGGCGCAGCGTTTCAGTTTACCCTTGTGCTGGAGAAGTGGAGAGGCGCAGGGGTTACAGCTGAGGAAGAGGAGATTGCAGCAACCCGTGCGGTGCTGGACCACAGCCATCTCGCTCAAGACATTCGCATATTGATAGCGGAGGATCAGGCCGTGAACAGTCATCTGCTGGAGGAGATGCTTCGTAAATTCGGCGGTGTGTGTGATATTGTTGAAAACGGTGCACAGGCTGTGGAATTGCTCGCAAAAAGGTCATATGATCTGATCTTTATGGATATTCAAATGCCGGTGATGGACGGAATCGAAGCCACTTGCGAGATTAGAAAAAAACATCCTGAAATCCCAGTGATCGCTGCGATTACGGCCTTTGCAGGAGAACGTGATCGGGAAGCCTGTCTGCAATGTGGTATGCAGGACTTTATTAGCAAGCCGTTTCATTCTGCAGAGATCATTCGTGTACTCCATACGTGGGTGCCATACATTCAGACCAAACGACTCATATAAAACCGATATAACGTGTCATGCTGCTCCATATATCAAGCTGATATGTGCATTCTGCCCAAAAAACCTGTATCTCCAGTGGAGGTACAGGTTTTGTCGTTGGGAGCTACAGCGTCGCTCAAATTATTAGCATTTCGGACCGGCGTCCCGTGTTATACAACGTGATCAGGACCATCCGCCAATTAAGCCGGAGAGTGTTACACACTCATCATCTTCCAATTCTGCAATCAGGGTAAGATCTTCGTCATCCTGCGGATTCACCGAAAATAATTCACGGCGTCCGTCCTCATGCTTGATAATAACAAGCTGATTGCCGCCTTTTGTATGGAACTGGTACTTCACCCCGATACCAGGCAGGGCGCATTCCCGGATATTCATGAAACTTGTTCACCTCTTTAACGTTTGCTTAAATCTCCAAATATTAACCGTTCACACAGTACGGATGTATTCTACTACCCATAACACGGTTTGGCAAGTTACAAATTAGATGGCTTAGCGTGCTATGCATGGCGACGTTATTGCCGTCTCATCCGCTTACGACGAATGAAGAACCCGATGAGCAGCGCCAGAATCAGCACCAGACCTGGAATGGCTACCAGCAGAATATTTCGGATATTCGGAATTTGTACGGTTAAATCCAGCGTATTCTTCTGCAGGGGTGAGATGTTCCAGATCAGCGTTTTACCGCCATCCTGAACCTCATCTGCATTGGAAGCATCTGCCTTGATGGGGAGGGACAGCTTGAAATTAAAATTCATATCCTTCAACAGCAGGCGTTTGAGAAAGCCTGGAACTTTGTTGATCTGTTCTTTAATATCCCCATCCGGCATGGATTCCATAAGGTCGGCATCGGCAGTAATATGCATTTTGGACGAAAAAAAGCCTGGAACCGTGGATTGTTCGATATGAATACCAGTTGGCAGCTTGGAGGTATCAAAGGCAGTCATGCTGCTTCTTTCATAGTGGTTGGTTGCTTTCAGCACGTTCTGATCACCCTGCTTGGTGATTTCAGCCTTGAAATGGTTTCGCTCCAGCGCTTCTGCCAGCAAAGGCATAACATTGTCCTGTCCTATTTTGCCAAGAGCGGAGTCTGAGACACTAAGGTCCAGCGCCAGATCAGCTGATCCGTCCGTATTTACGGTAACGTGGGCTTCTCCATTCGCACAGGCAGATAACAAGACAAGCATGAAGAGTAGCATACAAGTTAATAATAATTGACGTATCGTATTGCGAGTTGACATGTGCTCCTGCCTTTCTGCGTAAGTGCTATTGCGTAATGTCCATATTCGTCCATCCAATCTAGAAATCTAGTATACAACGGAATGTTTGCAGATGCGAATACCACATGACCCTAAGAAATCTGGTCGGTAAGCTAAGAAAAAGAAAAGAAATTGTGATTTTGCGGAGCGAATATCCTTAAAGTGACATATGAGGTTGATTAAAATTAAAGATTTCGTATTTTTGTCAATGTTCCGTCAATTCAAACAGCCGTTCCGCGTGTAAACTGGTATAGAGATGAATATACGGGCAAGGGGGTTACATTCATGACTTATATTATTATTCTGGCAGCTGTTATGGTTGTGGGCATGATTGGAATGGGATGGTTCTATCAGATCGTTGATAAGGACCAGCACTAGTTCTAATTCGGCAGCGCTGTGTGTTCCGGCAGATTATGACAAAGACAAAGACAAGCCTATAAGCTGGCTTCGCTGATGCGAGGCGGGCTTATTTGTATTTAGGTAAAATAGTTCAGGATAAAAATACCTTACGTCATGATGTAAGCGCATCGAATTTCAGTTGAAAACATTTGACCGATGGACAAATATTTTTCGTAAAGTTGGGATTTTTAGGCTTCTCTTTTGTATAATAGGGGATAAGCTTCTCGGGTTTCTCCCGAAATTTGCCAAACAGGAAAGGGTGTACATAAATGAAGTTTAGTGAATACACGTATACACGTCCCGATCTGGAACATATCAAGACCTCTTTCGTTGAGCTGCTGAAGGGATTTGAAGCGGCGACTACGGTGGAAGAGCAAAGTGAATTCATGGACAAGATCAATGCCATGCGCAGTGATTTTGAAACACAGGCACAACTGGTCTACATCCGCCATTCCATTGATACGAACGATGAGTTCTATAAAGCGGAGAATGAGTTTCTGGATGAAAATCTGCCAGTGGTGCAGGAGTACATTACTGATTTTTACCGTGCACTTGTGAACTCCAAGTTTCGTGCGGCACTGGAAGAAAAGTGGGGCTCACAGCTGTTCCAGCTTGCAGAGCTTTCCCTGAAAACGTTCAGTCCGGAAGTGATTGAGGAGCTGCAGAAGGAGAACAAACTTTCTACGGAATATAACCAATTAATCGCCTCGGCCAAAATTCCGTTTGAAGGCGAAGAGCGCACACTGCCACAGCTGCATCCATTTGAGCTGTCCACAGATCGCTCGATGCGGGAACGTGCTTCCGTCGCTCGATATGCTTTCATGGCGGAGCATGAAGCTGAATTCGATCGTATTTATGATGAACTGGTGAAGGTGCGCACACAGATTGCGAAGAAGCTCGGGTATGCAAGCTATGTGGAGCTGGGCTACGATCGCATGAATCGTACGGATTATAATGCGGAGATGGTGGCTAATTTCCGTGCACAGGTTCGGGATTATATCGTGCCCGTGGCTACCAAGCTCAGAGAGCGTCAGCGCAGCCGGATCGACGTAGACACGCTCTATTTTTACGATCAAGGCTTCAGCTTCAAGACGGGCAACCCTACACCGAAAGGAGATGCAGACTGGATTGTGGAGAACGGCAAAAAGATGTACGCCGAGCTTTCCCCGGAAACGGATGTCTTCTTCCAGATGATGACGGATAATGAACTGATGGATCTGGTGAGCAAAAAAGGCAAACAGGGCGGAGGATACTGTACCTTCCTGAACGATTATAAAGTTCCGTTTATTTTCTCCAACTTCAACGGCACGTCGGGTGACATTGATGTGCTGACACATGAAGCAGGCCATGCGTTCCAAGTGTATGAAAGCCGCAACTTTGCTGTACCGGAATATAACTGGCCGACGTTTGAGTCCGCAGAGATTCATTCAATGAGCATGGAATTTTTCACATGGCCTTGGATGGAGCTGTTCTTCAAGGAAGATACAGACAAGTATAAGTTTGATCATCTCTCCTCTGCTCTGCTGTTCATTCCGTACGGAGTAGCTGTAGATGAATTCCAGCACTTTGTGTATGCGAACCCGAATGCTACACCAACAGAGCGTAAGCAGGCATGGCGCAATATCGAGAAAATTTATCTGCCACATATCAACTACAAGGATAATACGTATCTGGAGCAGGGCGGATTCTGGCATAAGCAGGGTCACATCTTCTCGTCGCCATTTTATTACATTGATTACACGCTGGCGCAAATCTGTGCATTCCAGTTCTGGAAACGCAACAATGAGGACATGAAATCGGCGTGGGCGGACTATCTGACACTGTGTAAGGCTGGCGGTAGTCTGTCCTTCACAGGACTGGTTGAGCTGGCTGGATTAAACTCACCATTTGAGGATGGTTGTGTTTCCTCCGTTATTGGTGACATTGAAGCATGGCTTGATGGTGTAAACGACAAGGCATTGTAAGTAAGAGGCAGCCAATATATAGCTGAGTCGGAGGTCGTGACGTGTTCGGATGCACATGGAGCCTAACAGGAGCGGGGGCTAACGATCTCCACAGCGCTTATTTAGCCATTTTGGCGTGAAATTATATTCTAACGATCTGTGGTACGCTATTTGCGGGTTCTAACCCGTTTCGGCCTTTGATTCAGTAAAAGGAGCGAGATAGCGTCGCTGGGGATCGTTAGAATTTTTTTTATCCGCGAATGGGGGCGATTAAGGCTTCTGGTGCTCGTTAGAAATAGCAGGGCAGGGCGAGCAGGCCTTATAAAAAAGTAATTCGCAGCGATCACATTATTCTCGACAGTAACTTTACATAGGTTCACTAACTTTACCCCAGCTTAGTAATACTACATAGAACGAGTAACACTCTATATAGCTTAGTAGCGATTCTTTTTGGAATGGGAGCATAGAAGGCGACCTGCACCTTGGGGTGTACAAATTGTCTTCTTCATCACGTAATTTTACAATGGAGCAGTATGCAAAATAAATAAAAAAACAAACCAGTAAAACATAAGCTTCCTCCTATCAGGAAAGGACATGTGTAACAATTATCCAATGATTGTGATTTAATTCACTATTATTGCAAGCGGATTCAGTTACAATGAAAATAGTAACTCAGGTTGTAGGAGGCTGATTCAGATGGCAACACATGCATATTATGTCCCACCCGTGAATTTAATGGGAATAGGCTGTTTGCAGGATGCAGCTCCATTGATTGAACAGATGGTTATACGTAAGGCGCTGGTTGTTACGGATCATACATTGGTCATATCAGGTGTTGCTGAGCGTGTATTGTCTATGTTGCGAACGGCAGGGGTAGACTATGTCGTATATGATGAGGTACAGCCCAATCCAACATGTCATCAGGTGCATGAAGGATTACAAGTTTTCCAGAAACATGGCTGTGACGCCATTGTATCCATAGGCGGGGGCTCACCTCAGGATGCGGCTAAAGCGATAGGCATCGTTGCTGCGAATGGTGGGCACATCCGTGAATATGAAGGATTGCATCAATCGAAATATAAATCTGTACCGCTTGTAGCTGTGAACACAACAGCAGGCACCTCAAGCGAGGTAACGATGAACTATGTCATAACAGATGAGGAGAGAAAAGTGAAAATGGTGATGGTGGATAGGAACTGCCTTGTTGATCTGTCGGTAAATGATCCCGAGCTTATGCTGAATAAACCTGCCAGTCTGACCGCAGCAACCGGGATGGATGCGTTAACCCATGCGGTAGAAGCGATGGTAACCCCTGGTGGTTTTACGGTTACTAGTGCAACAGCTGCGGCGGCGGTGAAGTTAATCTTTGAATATTTGCCACGCGCGGTGAAGGATGGTACGGATCTGGAAGCCAGGGAGTATATGACCTATGCGTGTTTCCTTGGAGGTATTGCTTTTAACAATGCGGGCTTGGGTTACGTTCATGCTATGGCGCATCAATTAGGCGGTGTATACGATCTGCCACATGGTGTATGCAATGCGATGTTGCTGCCTTATGTAGAAGAGTTGAACGCGAAGCATGTGCCGGACAAATTCCGTCATATTGCCAAGGCGATTGGTATGGATGTGAAGGAACGTACGGATGAGGAATGCGCCGACTATGTAATTACAGCGATTCGTGAGCTGGCGAGGGAAGTAGGTATTCCTGAAAAATTGTCTGAACTCGGCGTATATAACCCCGATGTGGAGTTGCTGGCGAGCAATGCGATGAAGGATGCTTGCGCACCAGGCAATCCGTATCAGCCATCCAAGGATGAAGTTATGGACCTGTTCCGCAAAATAATCTGATCCTGCTGTTAATATGTTATTTGAATTGTGCAGTCATGGAAGCCGCCAACCTTGGCGGCTTTTTTTGCTCTTTTTGCTCTGCTGCTGCGATGTATTGCGATAGCTACACTCGAAGTGAGTACCGTAAGATAAAAAAGTTAACGTGAACAGCATTCCATATTATGATAGAGTTTCAAGAGAAATCATTGTGTGATGGAGGCTGTTATGAAGCAGGATATGTTACATGTAAAAGCACCAGGCAATTGGATGAATGATCCGAACGGCTTTATTTTTTATCGTGGCGAATACCACTTGTTCTATCAATATTTTCCGTATGGTGTGCAGTGGGGCACGATGCATTGGGGGCATGCGACCAGTACAGATCTGGTAAAATGGACACACCATCCTGTCGCTTTGTTTCCAAGCAAAGCGTACGATCAGAACGGCTGCTTCTCAGGCACAGCGCTGGAGGTGCAGGAGAAGTTGGTTTTATTTTATACAGCTGTCAGGTATGAAGTCATCAATGAAGAGAACGTTCATGTGATTGTGGAGGATCAGTTCGAGTCCAGTCAGGCATTGATGATCTCGGAGGACGGGTACACGTTTGACAATCTTGCTTCAAAGCAGCAGATTATCCCGCCCATAACGGACGCTGCATTAGGGGATCGCACACATACGCGTGACCCCAAAGTCTGGAGTTATCGGGATCAGTATTACATGATTATAGGCACGAAGACAGCGGATAAGCAGGGGAAATTGCTGTTTTACAATAGTATGGACCTGTTAAACTGGTCGATCGTTAACACCTACACCAAGTCAGGGTTGGGCCACATGTGGGAATGCCCGGATATTTTCAGCTTGACGGATCGGACAAGTGGGGAGCAGGAGCATGTGCTGCTGATGTCTCCAGAAGGAATTCAACCGGGGATGTTATATCCTAGTCATGCGATGTGCAGTCTGGTTTCCTTTCAGGAGGAAAGCTGTGAGATCGTTATTCCCGACAAGCTTCACTTGGTAGATTACGGTCAGGACCTGTATGCCCCGCAGACGAATCTGGATGAGGCAGGACGCCGAGTCATGGTAGCCTGGATGAGAATGCCGAAACCTGTGGAGAAAGCCGGAGAGAGGCCGTGGATTGGTATGATGGCATTACCGCGTGTGATCGAGGTAGAGCAGGAGCATATTTACTTCCGTGTGCATCCTGAGGTACAGCAGTATTTCACAAATAATATATCATTGGAGCAGCTTGATTATGCTGAGCCGTTTCATCTGCAAACTACGCTGCATGAGCATCATGTTCTGGATATTGGCGGTTATCGCATATGGCTGGAAGGTGGCAGCCTGCATACGGATCGTACGGACGTATTTCAGGGTCTGGAGCAGTACAATCTCCACTTTCAAACACCAGAATGGCATGGGGAGTGGCAGCTTGATATTTTTGTGGAGCCCAATTTGATTGAGATTTTTGTGAATCAGGGGCAGTATGTGCTGAGCAATGTTGTATATGATCTCAAGGCATACGTAAGCTATGAGGGTGAATTGAAATGTAAGATAGGTTAGGTATCGAGCCGGAGAAATCCGGCTTTTTTGATGTGTACTTTTAATGAAGTCTGGCTGTGGACATCTTCACAAATCAGATGTAATGCGTAATAATGTAGGTCGGACTATTGGCAGCATATGACATGACATCAGGAGGTCACATGAAACTCAGTACAAACGATCTAAGCCGTTATCTAAGGCAGTACGAGATCTATTTGAGCGTGGAGCGCAACCTATCCCATAAATCCATTAAAGCCTATTTCTCTGATCTCGGCATACTAGTAAAGTGGCTGGATTCCAACGATATAATCGAAGTGACCCGAGAAAATTTGCGCATGTACCTTGAACAATTAACGAGTGAACAGACGCTGAAAGACTCTACGATTAAGAGGAAATACATATGTTTCAAAGCGTTTTTCAATTATCTCGTCCAGAACGGAGATCTCGTGGAGTCGCCTATATATGGTTACGGAAAGAAGTTCAAGACGGCAAGGCGTATTCCAAAGACACTTTCCGTCAATGAAATTGAAAAATTATTAAATGCTCCGCAAGAGGATATGAAACAATTACGCACTATTTTTCGAAAAAGAATAAACCTGCGAAACAGCGCGATCATTGAACTGTTATATGTTATAGGAATCAGAATCGGTGAGTTGGTCAATATTGATCTGGAACATATCGATCTTGAAGAGAGGACGGTATTGATCTTTGGAAAAGGCCGTAAAGAAAGACTATTGTATATTTCAAGTGAAGAGGTTATTCAAAAAATTAAGAGCTGGCTTGAAGCTCGTGAGCATTTCCAGCCTCAGAGCAGCGCTCTTTTTCTGAATAAATACGGTCATAGACTCTCCATTTATTCCATCGAAGACATTTTTTCGAAATATAGAGACATATCTAAAGTAAGTAAAAATTCAACTCCCCATTATCTTCGTCATAGCTTTGCGACACATCTGTTGAACAACGGTGCAGACCTCCGATCGGTGCAGGAGATTCTGGGACACACGAATGTGAGTACAACACAAATCTATACAGAGGTTTCGGTGGAGCGGAAGAAGGACGTACTATCGAGATTTAACCCACGAAATAACTTGAAGGTGTAGCGAAAAACCTCCTAATAACTATAAATTATTTGGAGGTTTTGTGGTGAGAGTACCGATATATCATGATACTAACATAGAGTCACTTTTACATAAATTGAACACGGATACTTGTTTTTTATCTGATTGGAATAAGGAAAACGATAATTTAAATTTCCCTCCAGAAATTATACAAAATGCTGTGGCTAAGAATGTTTCAAGCCATCAAAATAACTACTATTTCATGGATGAAATGCTCGAAACTAAACAATGGTTGGCTAAAGAAGTTTTTGAAATTGATAAAATTAAAAAAAGAAATTTCAGTTTCGCAATTTCATCAAACGGCACTTCAACATCATACTTACTACTCAATCTATTTAGAATAAAAAAGAAATTAAAAGTGCTTTTTATTGCACCTATTTATTTCACATATATCAAGGTGTTAACTGATTTAAAGGCTGAAACCTACTATGTTGAAGGAATGAAAGAAGGGAAACTTCATATTGATTTTGAAGAACTTGAAAGAAGTATTGTTAAAAACGAGGTTAACTTATTAATAATGAATGACCCTTTATTTGGAAGTGGAGTGAAAATAACAAAGGATATCTATCAAAAAATTGTGAATATATGTAAGAATCACGAGATAATATTGTATATAGATTTTATGTACGGTGGCATGGACTGGGACATAGACACTTTAAATATTGTTAATTACGACATACTGAATTTATTTAATATTTATTCAAATATCATCGTTACTGAGTCTATTTCCAAAAGATTATTTTTGAATGGCATAAAAAACTGTATTGTGTACGGGAATGAAGAGAACATTGATTTTTTTGAAAAAGCCTCAGTACATACTTTAGGATCACTTGTGTACTCACAGTTAACATTACTAACACAACTTTATGATAGAAAAAATAGAGCATACGTTCTTAATACAATTAAAGAGAATATTTCCTATGCCAAAAAAAACTTTGAGCTAATTCAAACCATGTTGATTTGTAGTGATTATATTTTGAGCGATTGCTCGAGTGGGTATTTTTGTTTAATGGGAATTCCATTTAACAAATTAAATTCAAACAATAATCTGGATATCGCCAGAACATTAATCGAGCAGATTAATGTTCTAACCATACCACACGATCGTTATCTTCTGAAGAGCACGAGCCACTACTATTTTAGAATTAATCTCTCAATGGAACAATCTAGACTAATACCCGCAATAAAAAAAATAGTAGAACTACTTTCTCTAGAAGATATTAGACATTTATGTCTACACGACTAACAATTTTTTTGAAAGCTTCACTAGCTGTCAGTGTATCTAGTTTCTGGTTGGTGAGCCCCGCTTTCGAGAATAGATCTGAGCTTAATTGAAGTGTTTCAATGACAGTAGAAATGTTTTCAGTGTTTACCGTAACATTATCAAGTAGCAACTCTGCTTTCTTCAACAAACGATTTTTTAATACAAAATTAAAATAAATATTCGAATAATCATTAAATAATTTAGGTAGCATCAACCCTACTGTACTTGCTACTACAAAGGTTAAGATCCAAGACCCTTTTTCTTTTAAAATTAAGTTATATTTTTTAGGGAAGCCGAGCTTTGAATGAAGTTCATCAAGCATGTTACTAGTTATCTCAAACGCTTCTTGATATTCGTCCGTTTTGCATGTGAAAGTCAAGAATAACGTGCTATTAGCTGAACTTTCAATAAATGAATAATCGTATTGGAAATTAGTTATTATCATCTCAATTTTCTTATGCAAGGACATGTACACTAATTGTTCATCAAACGGAAAAATAGACCAATCGAACTGGTCTAACCTTTTTAAAATTTCACAAATAAACTTATATGGTAACTGATTATTAAGAGTGTAAAATGAAATCATATCCAGTATATATGTTATTTGTAATTTTCGCGTTGAATTATTTATTTTTGAAAGTTCAATCAATGCATGACTGAAATGGTCGGGTATTTCATCAAATTTTTTAAATAAGAAGATGTTCGCATTTATAAACTCGTAAAATCGTTGATGAGATAATAAAGAAATAATATATTCAGAAAAGTTTTCAATATTCATTTTCACTGAATTGCCCCTATACAGTACATCAAGTCCTGAGATATCTGTTTCATGAAACAAATATCCAAAAATATAACTGATGCCAAAACTAACATTTTCCAACTTACAAAAACTAAAGCTATAATTTTCGGCATGCATAGTTGCCATGTTAGATTCGCTAATATGACAATGGTTGAAATCCATTTTTTCAGTAGTAGATCTTTCAAATTGACATTTATGTAAAGTACAGTTGATGAATTTACAATTTTTCATATTCACCAAAAACTGTTCATTCTCGAAATTACAATTTTCAAAGGTGCATTCTTGAATTGATGTATTAGCATAATCATTTAAACTAAATTCACAATTGTTAAAATAACAATTTTTTATCTCGGAAGCTGCTATATTAACTTCTTTGAATAAACAGCTGTCAAAGACAGCTGAAATAAAATCAGCTCGATCGAAATTATTTTTATAGAACTGCACTTCGACAAATTTAGATCCTCTAAAATCACTTCTGAAAAACGAGATCTGAGGTAGCTCGTCAATAAAATTAAGCTTCTCAAACACTGTATATGTCAGGTCTTCCTTTTCACGAGTCAAGCTCTGATTATCAATGAATTTTCTGAATTTTGTTATCTCACTCATAAGAACCTCCAAATAATTTATAGTTATTAGTATGTAATCTCTCACAATCAGCTCGAACTAATTATTTCATAGTTCTCTATATCATTCGACACATTTATATATATTCCTCTAAAAATTTACAAGTGAATTGCCATTTTATGATTCATAAGACCCGATTTTTTGGTTTTGGTAGGATAATGGGCTCATATTTAATGTTTTTTCCAGAATATTACCAAAAGGATTTTAATTCATGTTTAGCGAATACATTAAAATAACAGTGGTCAGGAAGGAAAGCGCAGAAAATGCTTGTTCTCAAGCATGGAAAGCAGTATTTTTTTCTAAAGCCGCAGTTACCGCAAGTTTCCTCGATTACATTCCTGTTTAATGGGTATTAGGACAATTTTTGATACCTGTCTTTGCAACACCTTCAACACCATTAACATGATCCGCAGTACAAAGACCATCAAACATCTTCACCCTGAATCAAGCATTACAACACCAGCACTAACTTTACCAACATCAACATCTTCATGATCTCGGACAAAGACTTCCCGTTACATAGGAGCGATGTCTTGTTTCGTCACACATCTGATCGGTACAGCACGCTCCTGATCATGACAGTCGTGTGTATTACAACTGAATATTACGATTATAGGCTCTGAAATGAATCAGAATGAATGCATGTGGAGGAGGCTGTAATGATGGCAAAAAAAGAGGTTGTCGCAATGCTTCTGGCTGGAGGGCAGGGCAAACGGTTGAAAGGGTTGACGAAATCACTCGCGAAACCCGCGGTTTATTTTGGAGGAACGTATCGTATTATTGATTTCCCACTCAGTAATTGCTCCAATTCGGGAATTGACACGGTGGGGGTTCTGACGCAATATGAACCACTCGTGCTGCATTCCTATATCGGTATTGGCAGTGACTGGGACCTGGACCGCAAAAATGGTGGGGTCTTCGTGTTGCCTCCCCATGAACGCGAAGATGGAAGCAACTGGTACCGGGGCACGGCGGATGCGATTTACCGTAACCTGAACTTTATTGAACAATTCGATCCCGAACATGTGCTGATTCTATCCGGCGATCATATTTATAAGATGGACTACGATAAGATGCTCCAGTATCACAAGGAAAAAAATGCCGACTGCACCATTTCAGTCATTGATGTACCGCTGGAGGAAGCAAGCCGCTTTGGCATTTTGAATACCAATGAAGACTACAGCATATATGAATTCGAGGAAAAACCTTCTCAGCCCCGAAGCACACTTGCTTCCATGGGCATCTATCTCTTCAAATGGGATGTGCTGAAACGATTCCTGATCCAGGATGAACAACAGCCGTCCACCTCCTATGATTTTGGTAAAGACATCATTCCTTTGCTGCTTGAAAATGACAAATCCTTATACGCCTATCCGTTTGAAGGCTACTGGAAAGACGTGGGAACGATTCGCAGTCTGTGGGAGTCCAATATGGACCTGCTGGATGAGGAGACGCCGCTGAATCTGAATGATCCGAACTGGCGTATTTTCACCCGGAATCCAAATCAGCCTGCTCAATATATATCACCTGCTGCCAAGGTGCGTAACTGCATCATCAGTGAGGGCAGTATCGTGCACGGAGAGGTGAAGCACTCTGTCCTGTTCTATGGCACCGAGGTGGGCGAGTATAGCGCCGTTATTGATTCAGTGGTTATGCCGAGGGTTCGCATTGGTCGGAACGTATCCATCCACAGAGCGATTATTTCCGAAGGGCTGGTGATACCAGATGGTACCCGGATTGCACCGGCACCTGGAGACGAGAGTGATATTCTGCTGGTGGATCAGGAGGAGCTGGAGCGTCAGCTGCGCCAAGGCATTACACCCTGATCCATTGACGAGACCGTGAATGAATTCTTGTAACCCATGATGCAAACACACTGAGCCTTTGGCAGCTTCCATCATGGGTGAATACAAGAAGCTGTTTATACCATTTTGTTTCAAAAAGGACGGTGCGCGCGATGAAATCATTGATCGGAGTTATTAACCTGGACCATGAGCTTGAAGAATTGAAGGAATTGACGTATTTTCGCTGCGGAGCTGCGGTGCCTTATGCGGGGCGTTATCGTCTGATTGATTTTGTCTTGTCCAACATGATGAATGCAGGTATTGAAAGCATCGGTGTGTTTGTTCGCCGTAAATATCGTTCGCTGATGGACCATCTGGGAGACGGCAAGCCGTGGGATCTGGACCGCAAGCATGGCGGCATGTTTATTCTTCCCCCGGATTGGAACGATCCGACCGATACTTCGCAGGGAGACCTGCAGCATTTTCATAACAATCTGGATTTCTTCCACAGAGGTGCCGGGCAGTATGTCGTTCACGCGGGCAGCCGGCATGTGACTAAAGCCGATCTTCAGGATGTCTATCAGCATCATATCCGTACAGGAGCGGACGTAACACTCGTTTGCAAAAAAGTAGACCAGCTGCTGCCTGAGCATGAGGCCTGCATCAAAGTGGATCATGATGAAGACGGCAATGTGGTGGACATTCACCAATGTGCGGACCATACGAATATATATACGGAGATTTTTATTATGGAAAAGGGGCTGTTCCTCAAGCAGGTGCAGCGCTGCATTGAACATGGCGAAACTCATTTCTTCCGTGACGCGATTCAGAAAAACCCGAGTGGTCTGAAGATCGCGGCCTATGCCTACGAAGGTTATCATGCCGTCATTAATTCCATCGACAGCTACTACCGCAACAGTATGGATCTGCTGAATACAGGGCAGTACGACCAGCTATTCAAGGAAGATCCGGTGCAAACGAAGATCAAATACGAAGCACCTGCCAAGTATTTGGAATCGGCTGATGTCAAGCACTCTCTGCTTGCCAACGGCTGCATCGTAGGCGGTGAGGTGCAGGACAGCATCCTGTTCCGGGGTGTGCATGTCGCCAAGGGTGCGCGGATCAAGGGCTCGATTATTATGCAGAAATGTTACATTGGCGAAGGGACTGTGCTGGAAAACGTCATTCTGGATAAAGACGTGAAGCTGACGGGCGGTCAGACGTTAATCGGTGCCCCGTCCAACCCGTATATTTTGGCAAAAAGCACTATTATTTAAAGCTCCAGCCTGTCCGATATCATTCTATATCCAAACATAAAAATAAAATCCTGCAGGTTCGTTTTCGGGTTCGTGTGTTATAAAGGTACTCTGAGTTTCAAGTTCCTGCCAACGTGCAGCGTAGTGCAGGGGACGAAATCGATTCTGAAGAAGCGAAGCGCTCGCCCTGGTCTCTCCATTTCAACCTTGTAAAAGGTAATTCAAGAAATGGAAGAGACAACAGCGATCGAAAGAACGATTCGTAACCGGAACGGTCACTTTGCAGAAACGCCAGTGTACTTAACGCCATGAACCGCACAAGCTCGCAGTGATTTCACCGGGAGGAACCTACTTTTGTTTGACAACAAGGAAACGTTCAAGTCGATCTTTCAACGCAATCTCGTCAGCAAACTGGGCAAACCGATTGAAGAAGCTACGCAGGATGACGTGTACCACGTGCTCGGCAGCATGATTCGCGAATATGTAGGTCAAGATTGGGCAGCCTCGAATCAGGGGTTCAAGAAACGTCAGGATAAACAGGTATATTACTTCTCGCTGGAATTTCTGATTGGACGTCTGCTCGGCAACAATCTGTTGAACGTGAATGAACTGGAACTGGTTCGTGACAGTCTGGCTGAGCTGGGCTTTTCGCTGGAATCTATTGAGGAGCAGGAGTCGGATGCAGGTTTGGGTAACGGTGGTCTTGGACGACTCGCAGCCTGTTTTCTCGATTCCTTGGCCTCACTTGGTTATGCGGGACATGGATGCGGTATCCGATACAAATACGGGTTATTTGAGCAGAAAATTATTAATGGCAACCAGGTAGAGCTGCCGGATAACTGGCTGGAAAAGGGCAATGAGTGGGAAGTCCGGCGTGCAGACAAGAAGGTAGAGGTGCAGTTCTGGGGCCGGGTCGAGACTTATGAGCAGGATGGGCGGTACCATTTTGCAACAAAGGATGCCGAATCGGTTATTGCTGTGCCTTATGATGTGCCTGTTATCGGTTATGGTCATCCGCATGTCAATACCTTGCGTCTCTGGAGCGCCGAGCCAAAGCGCGAAACCTCGATGGACACCCCATCGAACTATTATGGTTATCTCGATTACAGCCGTTCGGTAGAATCCATCTCCGAATTTCTGTACCCGGACGATTCCCAGTATGAAGGCAAGCTGCTGCGGTTGAAGCAGCAATATTTTATGTGCTCGGCTGGTGTGCAGAGTGCCCTGCGTACGTTCAACAAGCTGGGGCTTCCATATGCTTGTTTGCCAGACAAAGCAGCATTTCATATTAATGACACCCATCCGACGCTGGTCATTCCTGAACTGATGCGTATTCTGATGGACGACAAGGGGTATGGCTGGGATGAGGCGTGGGATATTACAACACGCACCGTATCTTATACGAATCATACAACGCTAAGTGAAGCGCTGGAAAAATGGTCTGTATCCATGATCGGCAAGCTGCTTCCACGAATCTATATGATTATCGAAGAGATCAACAAACGCTTCTGCGGTATGCTGCTGGATCGTTATCCGGGGGATTCGGATCGGGTTCAGCATATGGCGATTATTGCGAATGATCAGGTTCGCATGGCTCATCTCGCCATCGTGGGCAGTCATAGCGTGAACGGTGTAGCCGCACTGCACACGGAGATTTTGAAGGAGCGGGAGATGGCCTCTTTTTACGCCTTGTACCCGGAGCGTTTTAACAACAAAACCAATGGTATTACACACCGTCGCTGGTTAATGCATGCCAATCCGAAGCTGGCAAATCTCATTACAGAAACGATTGGCAATGAATGGGTTACCGAGCCGGGCAGACTGGAGCAGCTGGCAGATTTTGCGAATCAAGCCTCCTTCCAGGAGCAGTTCCGTGCGATCAAACGCGATAACAAAAACCGCCTGGCGGCGTACATTCTGGATCATACGGGAACGCCAGTTGACCCGGATTCCGTATTTGACGTACAGGTAAAACGGCTGCACGGGTACAAAAGACAGCTGCTGAACATTTTGCATGTGATGCATCTGTATAACAAGCTGAAGAGTGATGCTACGTTTGATATGGTGCCGCGAACCTTTATCTTTGGAGCGAAGGCCGCGCCGAGTTATTATTTTGCCAAAAAAATTATCAAGCTGATTAACACGGTGGCCGATACCGTGAACCGCGATGCAGCGGTGAATGATCGGTTAAAGGTATTTTTCCTCGAAAATTATTCCGTTTCACTGGCCGAGAAGATTATTCCTGCGGCTGATGTAAGTGAACAGATCTCCACGGCGGGCAAGGAAGCGTCCGGTACAGGCAATATGAAATTCATGATGAACGGCGCGTTAACCATTGGTACGATGGATGGTGCCAATGTGGAGATGGCAGAGCAGGTAGGTGAAGAAAACATGTTCATCTACGGTCTACGTGCGGATGAAGTGCTGGAGTACTATCGTACGGGCAGCTATCGGCCAAACGAGATTGTCGAGCAGGATGAGCGCATCCGTGAAGTCGTAGAGCAACTGGTGCATCCGGGAGCATTCTGTTATCGGGATGGGGAGTTCTGGGATATTTATGATTCGCTGCTTGCCCACGGGGATGAATATTTTGTGCTGCGTGATTTTGCGGCCTATGCGGATGCACATGCGGCCATTGATCTGGCATACCGGGATGTTCCGGGCTGGACCCGCAAGGCCGTGTTAAATACAGCACATTCAGGCATTTTCTCCAGTGACCGCACGATTAGCGAGTATGCTTCGGACATATGGGGCATTCAGCCGGTGTCGGGGTATTGGAAAGGTTAGTTGCCTGGGAGATTAGAAGTTTCAAAGGAAATCTGTTCTCTCTTGTTCGATGTCTGCCTCCTGTGGTTAGCCAAGTCTGCCGCAGGAAGCAGCTGCGGACAAGAGATTTTTTGCTATACCCTTAGATCATGTGAGCAGTTCCCCACGACTTGCTCTGGTCACCATTTGAACAAAGCAAGGATTGTCCCATACAGGGAGTAAGTTCGCATTCAGCATCAAAAAAAGCTCGTGTGCTTCAGTCATACTAAGTAAAGAGACAGACCAATAAAGTACATATCCTATTCAGGAACAGGAGACGTAAATATTATGGATCATTACTCACGTATTCAGCTTGCTATTGATCATCTGGAAGCCCATCTGCAAGAGCCCTTTGATATAAAGGAGGCGGCTGCTGCAGCAAGCTTTTCGGCGTTCCATTTTCAACGATTATTTCAGGCAATTACCGGTTTTACTGTACTGGAATACGTGCGTCGGCGCAGATTAACAGAGTCGGCTTCTGCTTTGCGGAATACAGCGATGGGGGTGCTGGAGATTGCTCTGAACTACGGTTATCAATCTCAGGAAGCTTTTACCCGGGCATTTGATGCTCACTTTGGAACGACACCAGCGCGTTTTCGAAAAGCAGAAGAACCCGCTGCTGAGACACAAATGCAGTGCAGCATCAATTTTAACGAATTCCGCTCACAGCTTGACACTGCGTTCCATATGAACTCGCCACGTCTGGTTACATTGAAGCCGATCCGCATTGTAGGTTATGAATATCAGACACATCTGAGCGGGGCGCAGCACTACGGGGAAATTCCCGGATTCTATCATGAATTTGGTCGTGAGCAAAGGTTCATGAGCATACCTGATCGGCTTCGCCCGGATATGGCGTACGGGATTGCGACTCATTTTCAGGAGGATGGAGCATTTTCGTTTATTGTAGGCGAGGAGAGCAGTGGAAGGAGTGATTCTCTGGAATCTCTCCAGCTTGAACCGGGGTATACCAGCCTGGAGATTCCGGGTGGACTGTATGCCGAGTTTACTACCGAAGGCTCCGAGCAGGACGTTCGCAAAATGATCTACGGAAGCTGGCTGCCTGCATCCAAATACGAGCACCGTGAAGGTCCCGATTTCGAGGTGACCGATGTGTGGAAATCAACGCCGGAACGGCTGGATATGAAGATATACATCCCGTTGCAATAGACCTCTGATCACGTTGTTTATCGCAGGGGAGCTTGATACGGTGCCTGTTTGAAAGCATCGTTTCGGGGCCGGATGAATGGATTAATTGTGCGCGTGGTTGTCAGCCTGCTGCATTTATATGTTCTGCAAGCAAGACTTGAAGCGGATCGCTTGAATGCGATGAAGGTTTCGGGTCTTTTTTGCGTATGAACCGGGCTCGGGTGTTTACAAGGGTTTCTTTTCGGATAAAACATATTAACGGGTGAATTACTTCACAAGAGAGGAAAGCGAGGTGGGCATTATCGTTTGGTGGAAGGAAAGCGTGGTATATCAAATTTACCCGAGCAGCTTCAAGGATGCTGACGGAGATGGTTATGGTGATTTGCAGGGAGTCTATGAAAAGCTCGATTATCTGGAAAAGCTCGGTGTGGATGTGATCTGGCTGTGTCCGATCTACGATTCGCCGGGTCATGATAACGGATATGATATTCGTGATTATTATGCCATTTTACGAAAATACGGCACGATGGAAGATTTCGATCGTCTGCTTGCGGAGGCACATCGGCGCGGACTCAAGGTCATGATGGATCTTGTGCTCAATCATACGTCGGATGAACATGCGTGGTTTGCCGAATCTCGATCCTCGAAGACCAATGCGAAGCGTGACTACTACATTTGGCGTTCAGGTAAAAACGGGCAGGTGCCGAACAACTGGGAGTCTTATTTTGGAGGCTCGGTATGGAAGCATGACCCGGAAACGAATGAATATTATCTGCATTTATACTCGGAGCATCAGCCTGATCTGAACTGGAACAACCCGGAGATGGCGGAAGAGATGTACAAGATGGTGCATTGGTGGCTGGAAAAGGGGGTGGATGGCTTTCGCTTCGATGCAGTGGCCCATATCGCCAAGGCAGATGGATTGCCCAATGCTCATAACCCGAACAATCTGCCTGTGGTGCAGGCGTATGAGCTGTTTTCCAATCTGGAGCAAGTGCACACCATCCTGCGCAAATTGAACAACATGATTCTCAAGCCGTATGGCCCGATGACTGTGGGCGAAACCTCCGGGCTTGGACCTGAGCAGGCTTTGGCTTATGTCGGTACAGATCGGGATGAATTAAACATGGTATTCCAGTTTGAGCATATGTTTATTGATGCCCGATCTTCGGGCATTGGCAAATGGAATTACAAGCCGTGGAAGCTGACGGAGTTAAAAGAAATTATGAGCCGCTGGCAGACGGTGCTGCACGGGCGGGGCTGGAATGCCAATTATATGGGCAATCATGATCAGCCGCGTCCAGTGTCGCGATTTGGTGATGATGGCAAATACAGGGCACGGTCGGCTCAGTTGCTTGCAACGTGGATGTTCACCTTGGAAGGTACGCCGTACATCTATCAAGGGGAAGAGATTGGCATGACCAACGTGGCCTTCCCGGATATTGAGCAGTATCGGGATATCGAAACGAAAAACTATTACAATCATTACATCGGGCAAGGGAAATCCAAGCATGAAGTGATGGAGGCCATCTGGCGGAAAAGTCGGGACAATGCGCGTACGCCTATGCAGTGGGACGATTCGGAGCACGCAGGCTTTACGACAGGCGAGCCGTGGATGGAAGTGAACGGCAATTATACCGGGATCAATGTGGCAGAAGCGGAAAGTGATCCGCAGTCCATTCTGAATTATTATCGCAAGCTGATTACACTGCGCAAACAGAATCATGTCCTGATCTATGGAGCGTACGAACTGTTTTTGCCAGATCACCCGGAAATCTATGCTTATACGCGTACTCTGGAGGATGAGCAGTGGTTGATTGTGATGAACTTTAGTGCTAACGAGCCCGAAATGGCTTGGCCGGAGGGCTGGAATGCAGCCGAGGCCAAATGTATGATGTGCAACGTCAGCAGGCGTTATTCCACAGATGAAGGGGCTATTCTGCTACAGCCGTATGAAGCGAGGGTGTACCGTAAACAGGGGGTGAGCGGGGAGTGAAACGGGCGTAGCGGGCTGCGGTTTATACTGCGGATACTGCTTTGTTTCTTCTCTCCTTGCTGTACGCTGCTTCTCTTGCACTTACACCTTAGCGTTATATAGTAGACGGACAGCTATCGCAAGTATGACAGTTTTGCGCATGCGCAGCGTTGTGAATTATAATATAGCTAAAAAAAATACATCACTCAGATGTCAGGAGGAACCTAAGTTGTTGAACATTACGTATCACGGACACTCCAGTGTACAGCTGGGCACAGAAGAGAAGTCACTTATTATTGATCCGTTTCTGCGAGGTAATGAGCTTGCGGTGAACAAACCGGATGATATCAAGACCGATGTTGTTCTGTTAACCCATGCACATATGGATCACATTCTGGATGCGGAACCCATTGCGAAAGCCAATGATGCCAAGGTCGTGGCAATTGTAGAACTGGCTACATATATGTCGTGGAAAGGGCTGGATACCATTGGCATGAATATGGGCGGTACGGTCGATCTTGACTTTGCCAAAGCAAAAATGATTCAGGCCTTCCATACATCCGGCATTGTGCTGGAAGAGGAGCAACGCATTATGTATGCGGGATTACCTGCCGGATTTATTATTGATATTGGTGGCAAAACGGTGCTGCATGCCGGAGATACAAGTCTATTCGGGGATATGAAAATGATTGGGGACCGTCACAAGATTGATGTTGCATTTCTTCCAATTGGCGGGCATTATACGATGGGACCTGAGGATGCATTGCAGGCGGCAGAATGGTTTAATGCCAAGCTGACCATCCCGGTTCACTATGATACCTTCCCTGCCATTCGTCAGGATGCAGAGCGATTTGTGCAGCAGCTCGCTGCCAGAGGGCTGGAGGGGCGTGTGATGGCACCGGGGGACTCCATTTCCCTGTAAGCAGGAAGCAGATTTGAGACCAGTTCCATCCTTATAAAAATTATAAAAAGCGAATGATGCGTCAAGAAAGATGATGCGTCATTCGCTTTTTTTGTGCTGAGCATTCAATTTTGAGGTCAATCATTGGTCAAAATCACAAAATGAACGAAATGGCATTGTAGCTGGAGAGACGCTAATGATATAAAAGGTTACACGGAAACCAACCGGAGATCCGAAACGATTGCAAACGGGGGAGCGTTCATGACATTTGTGAAATCTTTATTTTTTCAGATCATTGCAGCAGTGATTATCGGCATTGGGGTAGGTATTCTATGGCCCGATCTGGGAAGTCTTTTGCAGCCTTTGGGTACGGGCTTTATCAAGCTAATCAAGATGCTGATTGCCCCGTTAATTTTTATGGTCATCGTAACAGGCATCGCCAAAATGGGCGATCTGAAGTCTGTTGGACGAATTGGGCTTAAAGCCATCCTGTGGTTCGAGCTTGCTACGACGGTTGCACTTGTGCTCGGTTTGTGCACAGCGAATCTGCTTCATCCGGGGGCGGGAATGCATGTAGATCCTTCCACCATTGATGCCAGCGGAATTGAAGCCAAAACAAAGGGCTCTGAGCTTCCGCACACGGTTGATTTTATTATGAACATTATTCCTACAAGTGTTGTGGACGCCTTTGCCCAGAATGCCTTGCTGCAGGTGTTGCTTGTTGCCTGTCTGTTCGGGGTTGCCTTGGCAGCTACGGAGAGTAAGGCGAAGGAAAATGTGCTGAATCTGGTGGAGCAGCTGCTTGGTATCGTGTTTCGTATGATCGGTTACATCATGAAGCTGGCACCTGTAGGCGCGTTTGGCGCAATGGCTTACACGGTGGGTGCGTATGGAGCGTCCACGCTTTCGTCTTTTGGCCTGTTGATATTGGCTTGTTACGGTGCGGCATTGTTGTTCCTCGTTTTGTTAGCTCTGGCTGCCTGGTGGATTACAGGTCTGAACTTTATGCAGTTTGTCCGATACACCCGTTCGGAAGTGATGCTTGCGATTGGCACAGGCTCTTCGGAAGTCGTGATGCCACGGATGATGGACAAGCTGACGAAGGCAGGTTGCGACCGTGCAGTGGTTGGACTGGTTGTGCCTACGGGGTATTCATTTAATCTGGATGGGGCTTCAATCTATCTATCGTTAGCGACAGTTTTTGTTGCGCAGGCTGTTGGGATTGATCTGACTTTGGGTCAGGAGATCACAATCCTGCTTGTGCTGATGCTAAGCTCCAAAGGCATGGCGGGTGTTCCTGGTTCAGCATTTCTTGCCCTGTCGGCTACGGCGGCGGCAGTGAATGCTTTTCCGGTGGCAGCGGTAGCCCTGCTGCTGGGAGCAGACCGCTTTATGGATACGATGCGGGTTTTCACAAACTTGATGGGGAATTGCGTAGCGGCATTTGTAGTTGCGAAATGGGAAGGCTTGCTGGATCAGAAGCGGATGCGCGCCGTGCTCTCCGGCGAGATTAGCGCCGCTGAACTGGAGGCAGAAGAAAAGGCTGCCCGGTCTGCTTTGAAGTTGAATCTTCGAGAGAAGCAGGGCCAATCCCTGTCGGCACCAGAGATGTCATAAGTGATAAAGCAGATCGCAGCGATGCAACCCTAAGATATTAATCCAAGAACAGATATTTCTAAACCGTCTGAATCACCGGCATGAATTAATCCGGGAGAACAGACGGTTTTTTTATGTAATACAGATATCATGCAGCTAGCAACACAAATTTTCCAGCACATGTTACAGCGAAAACATTAATGGGGAATGGGTAGAAGAGATGAAGAACATACACTTTATTGTTTCAACTTGTATATACATGTTTAGTTATGTAATATAGATGATGAAAATAGCCGAGGGGTTTGGTGAGAGCATTACAACATATATTGGAGGCGTTAACATGAGTTCGAAGAATACAGAGCCGTCATCGTGGTGGAAGAGATCTACGGTGTATCAGGTGTATCCGAAGAGCTTCAACGATACCACAGGGTCGGGAACCGGTGACATTCGCGGTTTGACTGAGAAGCTCGATTATTTGCAGCATCTGGGGATCGACATTGTCTGGTTGCAGCCAGTGTACGTATCGCCGCAGCGAGATAACGGATATGACGTGGCTGACTATTATCGAATTAATCCAGACTATGGCACGATGGAGGATTTCGATGAATTACTTGCAGCATTAAAGGCGCGGGATATGAAGCTGATGATTGATATCGTTGTCAATCATTCTTCTACAGATCATGAATGGTTCAAGCAGTCTCGTTCATCCAAGGACAATGCTTACCGGGACTATTACATCTGGCGAGATCCTGCACCGGACGGCGGTGTCCCGAACAACTGGCAGTCCAAATTCGGCGGACCAGCTTGGCAGTATGATGAGCAGACTGGACAGTATTTTCTGACGCTGTTTGATCAAACCCAGGCGGATCTTAACTGGGAAAACGAAGAGGTTCGCCGAGCCGTGCGCGATATGATCAAGTTCTGGGCAGACAAAGGAGTAGACGGCTTCCGAATGGATGTCATCAACCTGATCTCCAAAGACCAGCGTTTCCCTGATGACGATGGAAGTGTGCCGCCAGGGGATGGTCGCAGGTTCTATACGGACGGACCGCGTGTGCATGAGTACATTACGGAAATGTATGATGATGTGTTTGGACCTTACAACATGGTGACGGTAGGCGAGATGTCCTCGACGACGCTGGAGCACTGTATACGTTATTCCAATCCGGCTTCGAGAGAATTTTCGATGACCTTTAACTTCCATCATCTCAAGGTGGATTATCCGAACGGGCAGAAATGGGAGCTGATGCCCTACGATTTTGAAGTGATGAAGCAGCTGTTCAGTGAATGGCAGACAGGCATGCAGGCTGGCGGTGGCTGGAATGCGCTATTTCTGAACAATCATGATCAGCCGCGTGCGTTGTCACGCTTCGCAGATGATGGGCAGTACCGTGCCGAGAGTGCCAAAATGCTGGCGACAACGCTGCATGGCTTACAAGGTACGCCATATGTCTATCAGGGTGAAGAGATTGGTATGCCTAACCCGGTCTGGAGGGATATTAGCGAGTTTCGCGATATTGAATCCACGAATATGATTCGTTTGCTTCAGGAAGAGCGGGGTAAATCAGCCGAAGAAGCATTTCAGATCGTGAGGGAGCGGTCCCGGGATAATTCGCGGACGCCGATGCAGTGGAATAATAGCGCTAATGCGGGTTTCACAACAGGTACACCGTGGCTCAAGGTGGATGAGAGATATCCTTCCATTAATGTTCAGAATCAGATGAATGACCCGGATTCCATCTATCAGCATTATCGCAGGCTGATTGCGCTGCGCAAAGAGGTTGATGTTCTGACGGATGGATTGTACGAACGGCTTGATGAGGCTCACCCGGACGTATATGCTTACGCCCGTACCAATGGCAAAGAGACGTTAGTTGTCGTATCGAACTTCCGCAAGCAGGATACCGTTTTCCATCTGCCGGATGCCGTCTGGAATGAACATATTGCAGGTAAAGGTTCTGAACTGCTTGTTGGAAACAGTGATGCAAAGCCTCGTCTGACTCAGGACATTGCGCTCAGCCCGTATGCCTCTTATATGTGGTTGATACAACAGTAACAGCAGCAGTGCATCCCATTTTATAAAATAGGAAGTGACACTATGGCAATTGATAAAAAACAGGTCGAGGAGATCGTTCGTGCCGTTGGCGGCAAGGAGAACATTGAAGCGGCAACCCATTGTGTAACACGACTTCGGTTTGCTTTATACGATGAGGATAAAGTAGATACAGAGCTGCTTGATCAGAATGAGCTGGTCAAAGGGCAATTCTCCTCTCAGGGCCAATTTCAGGTCGTTATCGGTCCCGGACTCGTAGATAAGGTCTACGACGAGATGATCCAGATTACGGGCGGGGAGCGTTCCTCCAAGGATGATGTGAAGGCGGCTGCGGGCAAAAAGCAAAACCCGCTACAGCGTGCGATCAAAACACTATCGGACATTTTTATTCCGATCCTGCCGGCGATCATCACCGCGGGTCTATTGCTTGGAATTAACAACATTTTGACAGGACCAGGCATTTTCTATGATGGAAAATCATTGGTGGACGTGTATCCTGCCTGGAAAGACTTCGCCTCCATGATTAACACGATTGCAAGCACAGCCTTTACGTTCCTGCCTGCTCTGATCGGGTGGTCAGCTGTGACACGCTTTGGGGGCAGTCCGCTGCTCGGGATTGTGCTCGGTCTTATTCTGGTTCATCCCGATCTGCTGAGTGCATATGGTTACGCTGATGCGGTGAACAAAGGTACCGTTCCGACCTGGAATCTGTTTGGGTGGGAGATTGAGAAGATTGGCTATCAGGGTCAAGTGCTGCCTGTGCTGGTATCGGCCTATCTGCTGGCCAAGCTGGAGATTTTCCTGAACAAAAGGGTGCATGATTCGATCAAACTGCTGGTTGTTGCGCCCGTCACTTTGCTCGTTACCGGATTTTTGGCCTTTACGATTATCGGCCCGGTTACATTTTCGATTGCAAACGCGATCACATCTGGTTTGATCTACATTTATGATTCCTATGCAGCGCTGGGTGGCTTGATCTATGGTGGTCTGTACGCACTGCTTGTTATCACAGGTATGCACCATACATTCCTTGCGGTGGATGTGCAGCTGATCGGCAGTCAGGGCGGTACATTTCTGTGGCCGATGCTGGCTCTGTCCAATATCGCACAAGGCTCGGCGGCGCTTGCGATGATGCTGGTGCTCCGTGAGAAAAAAATGAGAGGACTTGCGGCAACCTCCTCCGTATCCGCTTTCCTGGGGGTTACGGAGCCGGCTATCTTTGGTGTAAATATTCGTTATCGCTATCCGTTTATCTTCGGTATGGTCGGTTCAGCCATCGGCGGGGTATTGCTTACGATGAATAACGTTCAGGCCACATCAATCGGTGTAGGTGGAGTGCCTGGCTTCCTGTCCATTTTCCCGGATAAATGGGGTGTCTTCTTCATCGGCATGGCGATTGTGCTGATTGTGCCATTTCTGCTCACCGTTGTGTTTGGCCGTGCGAAGCTGAGAAAAGAAGACCGACGTGCTGCAAATGGAGAATCTGCCGAAGCACAAGGAAAACAAGGAAAGAACGCTGCGTCCACTGAGGCGGCAGCGGGAACAGAGACGGCTGAGCGCATTCACACAAGTGCGCGAGCAGGACACGAGTCCGTGAACACGCTTGAAATCATCGCGCCATTGACAGGTAAAGCCGTACCGCTCGAGCAAGTGCCTGATCCGGCCTTTGCCGAGAAACAGATGGGCGAAGGTATAGCCATTGAGCCATCGGGCAATGAGGTGGTTGCACCGTTTGACGCAACAGTGGCTCATGTCATCAAGAGCAAACATGCGGTCATTCTGGAACATGCCAGCGGCCTTCAGATTCTGATTCATGTCGGGATTAATACGGTATCCCTTAAAGGCGAAGGTTTCGCTATGCATGTGCAGACTGGCGAGCACGTAAGGGCCGGACAGAAGCTGCTTGAATTTGATCGTAAGGTCATTACAGATGCGGGTTATCCGCTCATTACACCTGTTATTATTCCAGATGGTCAAGATATGGTGGAACGGGTGGAGACTTCGACAGGGGATGTCACTTCCGGTCAGAGTGGTGTATTGAAGGTTCATTTGAAGGGATAACAGAAATTGCAGATGGGGAGCTGTCTCGAACTGCTTAATCAGCCTACCGGGTCAATGAAGTTTGACCTGAGCAGGAATGATGCAGGCAAGGAGACAGGCTCCTCATTTTGCATATATGCGTACGGATTGGTTGCAATTTTTCAATTTTTATCCAGATCAGTTGCGTATTCAAACATGAATCGTCTACACTGGAATTATACTTGGCAGCAAAGATAGAGCAAGTGCAAGTGCAAGTGCAACCTATATCCATATTCCACAGAGATAAAGAAGGTGATTACAATGGCTGTCAAAATTAAAGATGTGGCACAGCGCGCGGGTGTATCCGTTACCAGTGTGTCCAGGGTGCTGAATGGAGAGAAATACGTAAGTGAGGATATTTTACAGCGGGTGCAAAAGGCGATTGAAGAATTGCAATACTCTCCAAGCCACATTGCAAGAAGTTTGAAACGGCAGAAAACAGATCTCATCGGCGTCATTGTGCCGGATCTGACGTCCAACTTTTATTCAACCATACTGAGCAGCATTGAAGAGACGGCCACGTATTACGGTTATAATCTGCTGGTATGCAACATTGCAGAAGATCTGGAGAAGGAACTGAAATATCTGAATATATTCCGTGAGATGAGAGTGGACGGCATTATCATTATGCATGAGAAAAGCAGTCCAGAGCTGCTGTCCTTTATTCAGAATTCCGGTATTCCGATCCTGTATTCCAGTGTGAAATCACCTGATCCTGACTTTGTATCCGTCATCATTGATGATTATCAGGCTGCCTTTCAGACCGTGGAGTATCTCGTTTCCCTTGGGCATAGCAGGATTGCTTACATCGGTGGAGATATGAGGGATATTACATCCGGCCAGTATCGGTATGAAGGCTTTCGTGCCGGGCTGCTTCGCCATGGCATTACACCTAATGAAGCGTGGATTCGGTTTGGCGATTATAAAATTCCGAGCGGAAGAGAGCAGATGTCAGAATTGCTGCAGCTGAGTGAATGGCCGACCGTGGTGTTTGCGGCGAGCGATGATATGGCAGTGGGGGCGCTGAATTGTATGCTTGACCAAGGGCTGGACGTCCCGAAAGAGATGTCACTGATCGGTTTTGACGGCAGCATCATTGCAGAAGTCGTGCGTCCGGCACTTACATCAATGCAGCAACCAATTCGTGAGATGGGTAAGGTGTCGTTGGAGACATTACATGAGATGATTATGAGACCTGGAAAAGCTGTACGGAAGGATCTTATATTATCACATCAGTTAGTCGAAAGAGAAAGCTGTCTCCCGTTGTCAACAAACAAGACAAATTAAGATAGATATATGTCTGCCCTCGAAATGTAAGCGATTTATTTAAAAAATAATACTTGTGCTTTTGAAATTCTGGTAATATAATTTGACACAAGTCAACCAAGAGCTCATCTAATCTTTGCATCAATCAACTCAAGGATTCAATCCATGAATCAACGGTCTGGTATCGGTACCAGACTTTAAATTTTCGTATGGTATCGGTACCAGATGCCATACGAAACCTGTTTTTCTTCTCTTTTATCGCTCCCTCCTTTCCTTACTCTTTCTGTTTGTACAGTGTTCCCAAGGCTCATTCATTATTTTAACCGCATCATGCGTCTTCATGATCAATCTGGTATCGTTACCATATAAGGAGGCATAAGGCATGTATACGAATATCACTTCACGAATTCAACTGTCCAGGCTGATCCTGGGCACAGGTGATCTCGTGAGAATGGATCATGAAGATCTGTTAGACCGCTATGTAAATGCCGGCGGCAACACCATTGATACCGCACGACAGTACACCCAAAGTGAGAAGCGTATTGGCGAGTGGATGGAGAAAAGGTGCAACCGTGATGTCATTCGCATTCTTACCAAGTGTGCTCATCCTCGTGATGATGCTTCATTCATTTCCAGAGTCACACCTGAAGCCATCACCGAAGATCTGAACGACAGCCTGGAGGCGCTGCGAACCGATTATATCGACTTGCTTGCCCTTCATCGTGATGATCCTGAGCAGCCGGTTGAACCCATCATAGAAGAGCTTAATAAACATCTTGAAGCTGGCTCCATCCGTGCCTTCGGTGCTTCCAACTGGACACATCAGCGGATTCAGGCAGCGAATGACTACGCAGCAGCAGCGGGCTTGCAGGGGTTTCAATTCAGCAGTGTGCAGCTCTCGTTAGCTCGTGCGTTAGAACCGATGTGGGCAGGGTGTGTGTCGGCAGCCAAGGATACCGTGGAATGGCATTGTGGCAACCAGATGCCTTTGCTGTCCTGGTCGGCGCAAGCCGGAGGGTTTTTCTCAGGTGCATTCACCCCGGAGCGTACGCAGGACAATCTCGATATGACTCGTGTCTATTACACGCCGGATAACTGGGAGCGATTACGCCGGGCGCAGCAACTGGCAGCAGAGAAAGGTGTTTCTGCAACACAGGTGGCCTTGGCTTTTGTTCTGCACCAGCGTTTCCCGACCAGTGCTATTATTGGTCCTCGCAGACCCGAGGAGCTGCTACAATCCTTCGAGGCAGAGAAGCTGCACCTTACTGCGGATGAAATGGCCTGGATCAATCTGGAGAAGTAAATTCATACAGCTGAGGAGGAACGGTTGAAGATGAGACATAAGTGGGCCGCGCAGCTATATACACTGAGGAACGAGCTGAAGCTGGATTTTCACGGTACGTTACGAGAGCTGAAGAAGATGGGATGGGCTGCTGTGCAGATTGATGGACTGCATGGTCATGACCCGGCCGAGGTCGCAGGGTGGATGAAGCAGCTTGGATTGCAAACCGCAGGCATGCATGTGGGACTGGAACGAATGAAGTTCGATCTGCCTGCTGTATTGCGCGAAGCAGATTTGTTCTGGACCCGGGATTTCATATGCCACTCGCTGCCCGATGAACTGATGAACCGTTCAGGATATGAAAGCGTTCGCAGAGATTTGAGGCAGGTATCACTTGAGGTCAGTGCGTCAGGTTACAGGGTTGGATATCACAATCATGATTTCGAATTCCATACTCGGATAGGTGATCAATATGCGCTGGACTATGTGCTGGAATGGGACGAGTGCAGTCCGATCTATGCAGAGCTGGATACCTACTGGCTGAAGAAGGCGGGTCAGGACCCTCTGACGTATATACAGAAGTTTGGCGGCCGAATGCCGATTCTGCATCTGAAGGATATGACCGGGGATGAGGAGCAGCAATTTGCTGAGCTCGGCAATGGGTGCATCCACTTCGGACCCATTCTGCAATGGGGAGAACAACATGGAGTCGAGTGGTACGCTGTGGAGCAGGATGAGTGCATGGGAAGTCCGATGGACAGTTTGGAACAAAGCCTTCAGTATTTGAACCGCTGGTTGGAGACACAAGGCTTGACATAGTTAAAGCTGTAACAGGGAAAGGGGTAGTCGAATCGGATGCAACCAACAGCAGAGGCAAATGTAACGATGACCGAAAAGCGCAAGACCTCGTCAGGGCTGAAGAAAAGGCTGATTGAGAACAAATTGCTTTACATCATGCTGGCTCCATGTCTACTGTTTTTCATCTTGTTTTCCTATCTTCCCATGGCGGGGCTGGTAATGGCCTTTAAGGAGTTCAAGTTTAATGAGGGCATGTTCGGCGGGCCGTGGGTGGGGCTTCGTTACTTCAAGTTATTTTTCTCATATCCGGAGGCAGGGCAGTTAATATGGAACACGTTTATGGTGGGCTTTATCAAAATTGTGCTGTATTTCCCGTTTCCGATCATTCTGGCTATCATGCTGCATGAGCTCCGTTCCAAACGTTTCAAGTCGGTTACGCAAACGATCTCTTATCTCCCGTACTTTCTTTCCTGGGTGGTGGTCGTTGCGTTCACCAATAAAGTGCTTGCGCCCGACAGTGGCATATTTAATCAGCTCATTGCAGCGTTGGGAGGTGATGGAGGGACCTTTTATTTAATGGAAGGCAAGTATTTTTACCCGATTATGTTTCTGACACACCTTTGGAAAAATATTGGATGGGGATCAATTGTGTATTTGGCAGCCATTGCTGGCATTGATCCAACGTTGTACGAAGCGGCCGAGATGGATGGAGCCAGTAAATGGAGAAAAATATGGCACATCACACTCACTGGTATCCGCCCTGCGGTTGGCGTACTTTTTATTCTGGAGATTGGCAGTTTGTTATCAACGGGATATGAGCAGAACTTCCTGTTACGCACTGCAGGCAATGCGGAATATGCGGATATTCTGGATACGTACGTACTCCGAGTGGGTATGATGCAGGGGCAATACGGGTACGCGTCAGCGGTTGGATTGTTGCAAGGTATCGTAGGGCTCATTCTAGTTATTACGGTGAACAAGCTCGTTCGTAAATACAGCCAGAATGAAGCCAGCTTATGGTAAGGACGAAAATTCGCGAAAATGGAGTGGTATCCATGAAAATGACGAAGAAATTCGGTTCACTCGCAATTGGGTTCGTTCTCTGTTTTGTTGTTGTGTTAGGTGGTTGTTCTTCCAGCGATAGCAGTAAAGATCCTGCAAGCGAGGTGGCAGCGGATGGCCGCAAAGCCGGGGAGAATGGATTTATTGCCAATCGTGATCTGAAGGGCCGAATATTTCTGGAAAATGACGGGGCACAGCTTCCAGCCGATCAGACCGGTAACCCGGTTGCGCTGAAAATTAAAGAAAAAACAGGCATGACGCTGGACTGGCAGTCTACAGGTGCTACAGATGGTTTACAGGAGCTGACCGTTACGCTGGCAACTGGAGATTTGCCGGATGTGATCGAAGCGTACCTCGATCATGGGGGTCGCCCGGAAATGGCAGTGCTGCTGAAAGGCGCGAGGGAAGGTTTGTTCACGGACCTGCGGCCTTATCTGGAAAAAACGAAAGTGCTCAAAAAATATTTAGACCCCAATTTTCTGCCAAGAGATACCCGGGAAAATGTCATGTTCCGGCCTGAATTTGATGGCAAAGTGTATTTCATTCATATGAATATCCCGGCTGAAGATACGACGGACGCAGATCGGTACCACTATCGTGCAGGCATGTGGATTCGCGCGGATATTGCGGAGGCGCTCAAGGTTGATCCGAGCAAAATTCGGACAGAGGATGAATTATATCAGCTTGCCGTTCGCATCAAACAAGGCAACTTCAAGGATAACAACGGCAAGCCAATTACACCGATCGGTCCGCGCAAATGGGGCGGTGATATCGTCAGCACACTTTTCAAAAATGATGATTTCGGTAACGGAACACGTTTCGATGTAGACAAGGACGGGAAGGTCAAACATGTAGCGGAAACGGATTATGCACTCAAGCAGGTTGAATTTGTACAAAAGCTGCTGAAGGAAGGCTTGCTGGATAAGGAAGCTTTCAGCATGGACGGCGTACGTGCAGAGGAAGGCATGAACAACGGCTCGTACGGCATCATTTCTTACGCCAACATTGCGCTGGATTCACTCGCGTTATACGAGAAGGTGAAGTATTTGCCGATGGATCAGCTGGAGAATTACAAGGGCGAAACGGCTATCTATGAAAAAGAAAAATCGGGCAGCCAGGTATGGGCTATTCCGGCAACTACTGAAAATCCGGAGCAGATCGTACAGTTTGCCGATTATCTGGCTTCCAAGGAGGGCAAAGCCCTCTGGCAATACGGGATCGAGGGTCAGGACTACAGCGTGAAGGATGGCAAGTATATCTACAGTAACGATGTTGTGCAGATGATGACCCGCTCGCCTGAGAAGGTGAAGGATGTCATTCCAACCTTCTGGGGTGGACTGCTGGGGAGAACGGATATGAATAATGTAAAAGATTTCGGTGAGCTCGTGCTGGGTCAGAACTCGCAGCCGGACAAGTTCAAGCTGATGTTTGAGCTGATGAACTACGGCAATCCAACGTACAAATATTGGGATGGATACTCAGCCATTTCCTACCTCTCAGAGGTGCCAGAGATCGAGGCGGGTCTGAAGCCGGTGCTGGATACCTACAAGGATGTACTGGTGAAATCGTTCTACGCCCCTTCACTGGATGAGGCAAAGAAATATCTGGATGAGTACAGGCAGCAGCTCAAGAGTGCTGGTGTAGAGCAGTTCGAGCAATATTTGCAGGAGAAATATGATAAAGATCCAGGCTCGGTTGTCTTTTATATGGACGCAACATTCTAGGACGATATACGACGGATCAACAGGGCAGAGGGCCTGCATAGTCAGGCCTTTTCCCTAAACTGTAATCCTGGAGGTATGGAGCATGAATCAGACATTAGGTAAAATGCCTGTCGGGGAGAAAATCGCTGCCGTGTTTAATGTTGTTATTCTGACGGTATTAAGCCTGTCCATTATTTTGCCTTTTCTGAATGTACTGGCACTTTCCTTCAACGATGGCAAGGATGCCTCTCTTGGCGGAATCACGTTCTGGCCACGGGAGTTCAGTCTGGCGAATTATGCCGAGGTGTTCAGCAATCCCGACATTCTGAGCGGCCTGAAGATCACACTGTTTCGCACCATTGTTGGCACGCTGCTCAGTGTATTGCTTACCGCCATGGCGGCTTATGCGTTGAAGAAAAAGGATCTGCCCGGGCGTAATGTGTTTACGCTGCTGATTGTGTTCACAATGCTGTTTAATGGCGGACTTGTACCATATTATATGGTGCTCAAGACGTTACATTTAACGAACAGCATCTGGGTGTTTATCATTCCAACCTTATATAGTGCCTGGAATATTATTTTGATTCGCACTTTTTTTCAATCCATTGACGGAAGCCTGGAAGAGTCGGCCAAGATCGACGGTGCGAATGATTTTCAGATATTGTTCCGCCTCATTATGCCGTTAAGTCTGCCTGTGCTCTCCGTAATCTGCCTGTTTAATGCGGTGATGCACTGGAATGACTGGTTTTCGGGTGTGTTCTATGTGAACAAGGAAACACTGCGGCCGCTGCAAACGATTCTGCAACAGATGCTCACCTCTGCTGAGGCCATGCGCAAAAATCTGTCCATGAATCTCGGCGCAGCCGATCCCCGGTTGTCTGTAACTGGAGAATCAATGAAAATGGCAACAGTTATGGTCTCTGTGCTTCCAATCGCGTGTATCTATCCATTCATTCAGAAGTATTTTGTACAGGGAATCATGATTGGTTCAGTGAAGGGTTGATCAACCCATACAGTAACGGAAAAAGAGGGATGGCCTGTGAAACCATACGATGTCGTCGCAATCGGAGATGTCAATATTGATCTGATCGTCGCTGGACGTTACGAGCTTCCGCTGCCGGGGCAAGAAGTGATTGCGGATAATATGTTTGTTCATATTGGCGGAGGCGCAGCGTTGTTTACGATGGCTCTGGCGAAGCTGGGGCTGAAAATTTCCTTCAACGGTATACTGGGTGAGGATTATTATGGCAGTTATATTTTGGAGCATTTCGGAGAACTGGCTGTAGATACCTCGCATATGAAAATCAGTTCGTCAAGCAACACCGGCATTACCATCGCTATTCACCCGGACAGGGATCGTTCTTTCATAACCTATACGGGTTCTAATGAAGAACTGAAGCTGTCGCAGCTGGAGGAGGACAGTCTCGCCCAAGGCCGTCATATTCATCTGACCGGATATAAGGGACGACGCAATCATGCTGAATTTATGACGCTGATCCAGCGGGTGAAATCTCACGGAGCAACGATATCCTGTGACGTGGGCTGGGATGATACTGGCGAGTGGTACGAGGGTGTATTTGAAATTATGAGTCATGTGGATGTATTTTTCCTGAACGAGAGTGAGGCGTTGCAATATACCGCATGTTCAACGATGGAGCAGAGTATGGAACGCCTGTCCAGGGCAGGCAAACATATCGTTTGTAAAATGGGACCCCATGGTGCTGTTGCTATGATTGATGGTGTGCGTACCTATCGTTCCGGTTATGCAGTGCAGGCCCTGGACACGACAGGAGCTGGAGATAGCTTCAATGCCGGGTATATTTATGGATATCTGAAGGGCATGGACACAGGTCAATCGCTGGAATACGGCAATGCCTGTGGTGCCATGTCGGTCACAGCTTACGGCGGGAACAGCGGTATTCCCGATAAAGCAGAACTGGAGCATTTTATGCAGGAAAGGTCATCATCCATAACGGATCATTGGGGGATTACACTATGAAGCTTGCATTGATTGGCGGAGGCGGCGTTCGTGCCGTATTATTTACCCATAGTTTGACGCTCAAAGCGGCATCACTCGGCATCACCAGACTTGTGCTTCATGATAACGATGAGCATCAGCTACACATCATTCGCCAGTTATGCCAGGCGGTGATTGACCGCAATGGTGTACGTCTGGAGTTAAGCTATACCACGGATCGTGTTGAGGCCATTCGTGGTGCAGATTTGATTGTGACGACGATAAGAGTAGGCAAGGAAATCTCACGTTACACGGATGAGCGGATTGCGCTGGAGCATGGCGTGATTGGTCAGGAGACGACGGGGCCAGCAGGCTTTTCCATGGCTATTCGTACGATTCCGGTGCTGCTGGAGTACTGTGAACTGGCTCAGGAGCTTGCACCGAATGCATGGATATTCAATTTTTCCAATCCGTCCGGTCTGGTGACACAGGCTCTGCGTAGTGCGGGATATGACCGTGTGATCGGCATATGTGACACTCCCAGCCATACGAAGCTTCGGATGGAGCACGCACTGGGGCTTCAGGAGGGGGAACTCGATGTAAAATTATTCGGGCTGAATCATCTATCCTGGTTTAATCATGTTTCCTATCAAGGTCAGGATCTGTTAGACCGCTTGAAAAGTGATCCCGAACTGATCGCAGCCGTGTCCGAATTCCAGATGTTTGATCCCGACCTGCTGCGAGCACTGCCATACCTTCCGAACGAGTACCTGTACTATTACTACCACCGTGAGAAGGCGCTGGAAAATATACTGAATTCGGATATGACGCGTGGTGAGATGATCGCGCTGAACAATAAAGAAATGCTGGCTCGGCTTGAATCCATGGATATTGAAAATAACCCGGAGGAAGCGATCCAGACCTATCTGTACTATACACAAAAAAGGGAAGTCTCCTACATGGCCATCGAAACGGCCGCAGCCGCCAAAGAGATGCCAACGACGCTGGAATTACCCGAATCGCTCGGGTATGCGGGGGTCATGCTGGATTTTGTAGAGTCTATTCAATCCGGGAAGACGAATCGCATGGTGCTGTCCGTGCCGAACGAAGGCAGCATTCCCGGCTTTGAGCATGACGATGTGGTGGAGGTGACCTGTGAAATTAGCGCCGATGGCCCAAGACCTATCCCTGTATCCGAAGTGCCGGAGGATATGTATCTGCTCATGAAGGGAGTAAAGCGCTTCGAACGATTAACGGTGGATGCGGTTCGGGAGAAGTCGATTGATCTGGCGGTGGAAGCGCTGATGGTACATCCGCTTGTGGGGTCTTACTCCATTGCCAAAAGTCTGGTACATGCATATATCAAAGCTTATCCTGAATATTTGTCGGACTGGAGGTAGTTTCTTATGTTTTTTGCGATGCAAAAGTTTGAGAAACGGATCGCCGAGCTGGAAGGCTTGCGTTACCGTGATGCCAGAACAATCGGCCCATATGTTGCAGTAGAGGACCCGGAAGGTATCATTGGTGCGAAACCTTATGAGAAGCCGTCCGAGGTGGAAGGGGCCAGAGCAATGCAGATTGGTGACGTCTGGAAGGGGCGTGACCGATATATCTGGCTGAAGGCTCAGGTAGACATTCCACAGGAATGGCAAGGCAAGCAGGTGCTGGGGCGATTTGACTTCGGCACAACCGAAGGTGGCAATAATGGCGGGTTTGAATCGCTCTGTTATGTAGATGGTGTTGCTTATCAGGGTGTGGATTCCAATCATATGGAGGTTTTTCTGCCCAAGGAGGCGGCTGGTCGCACGGTACGGCTTGATTTTCGCTTGTGGTCTGGTCTGGAGGGCGGTGGCAAACCGCGTGAGCTTACACATACGATTCGGATGTCAGAGCTGTGCTGGCTGGATGAACCGGCAGATGATCTGTATTACACGTCCAGGGCAGCACTTGAAGCGATGCAATGTCTTGATGAAAAGCAGCCTGAGCGGCTGCTGCTTACGCAAGCGCTGGATCGAAGTCTTTTCCTGATTGACTGGTCCGATCCGGGCTCGCACATGTTCTATGCTTCGCTGGGTGAAGCTCTGCGGAAGCTGAACGATGAACTGGCCGATGTGAAGCCGAAGCATCCGGTCACCGTGACCTGTATCGGACACACACATATTGATGTGGCCTGGCTCTGGCGACTGAAGCATACGCGTGAGAAGTCGGCCCGCTCGTTCTCAACGGTGCTTCGTTTGATGGAGAAGTTCCCGGACTATACTTTTTTGCAAACACAGCCACAGCTGTATGAATACATGAAGCAGGATTACCCGGAGTTGTACGAACAGATCAAGCAGCGTATTGCGGAAGGACGCTGGGAAGCGGGCGGCGGGATGTGGGTGGAAGCCGACTGTAATCTGACCAGTGGGGAATCACTGGTGCGTCAGCTGTTGTTTGGAACACGTTTCTTTCAGCAGGAATTTGGTGTAGAGAGTCGTTATCTCTGGTTACCGGACGTGTTCGGATATAGCTGGGCGTTGCCGCAGATTTTGCAAAAGTCGGGCTTCGATACATTTATGACCACAAAGATTAGCTGGAACCAGTTCAATCCGATGCCGCATGATACGTTTAAGTGGCGGGGGATGGACGGAACGGAGGTACTGACCCATTTTATTACAACACCGGATGACTGGGAGGAGGCCAATTCCTTCTTTTACACCTACAACGGGTTGGTTGAAGCGAAGACGGTAAAAGGGAGCTGGCAAGCTTACCGGGACCTGGATGTGAATCAGGAATTGCTGCTGTCGTATGGCTACGGGGATGGTGGCGGTGGAGTTAACCGCGAGATGCTGGAGCAGCGTCGCCGTCTGGATCGGATGCCGGGTATGCCTAATGTACAGACAGGGCGAGCTGATGCTTATTTTGAACGTTTGGGTCGTACATTCGAGCATACGGATCGTTATGTGCATACATGGGATGGGGAGCTCTATCTGGAGTATCACCGTGGAACGTACACCAGTCAGGCTTACAACAAACGGATGAACCGCAAGCTGGAGCTGCTGTATCGCGAGACGGAATGGATCGCTGTACTGGCTGGTGTGCAGGACAAGAGCTGGCAAGCATATGATCAGTCGCTGCTGAACGAGGGCTGGAAAATTTTGCTGCGCAATCAGTTCCATGATATTATTCCTGGTTCATCCATTCGGGAAGTGTATGAGGACAGCACTGTAGAATACGCAGAAGCCGAGGCGATTGCGCGCAAGGTTTGGTCACGGCAAATCAATGAGCTGCAACAGGAGGCGGAGCTTAGTGAGGACGGCAGAGCTCATAATGCAGCAAACTTCAATGACAAAGCAGAGGAGCAAGCAGAAGAGCAGGCAGAAGAGCAGGCGCATGACAGAGTCGATGACAGGGCTGAGGGGACGTACAACGAAATTGCGGACAGACATAGTCACAGTGACAGCGGCACAATCACAGTGGTCAATAGCTCATCCTGGGCTTTGAAGGAGCCTGTGCGCATGGCGGCAGCGTTGCTGCCAGAACAGGTGAGATGGACAACACTGGAGGGAGCGGTGCTTCCTGCCCAGCGGCTGGATGGGGAGTGGCTTGTCGGATCGGTAGAGGTGCCTGCACTTGGTATGGCTGCCATCTGTTACACAGCGGCGGATACGACGGCAGAAGCTCCGGTGAATGCTGTCTTTCAATATGAAGAGGGCAGACTGCTTACACCACATTATGAGATTTGCTGGAATGCGGAGGGGCATCTGACGCAAATCTATGATCGGCACGTTCAACGCGAGGTGCTCGCACCGAGTAGCCGTGGCAATGTGCTGCAGATATTTGAAGACAAGCCGATGAACTTTGATGCGTGGGATATTGATATTTTTTATCAGGAAAAGATGCATGAAGTTCAACAATTGCTTTCAGTCGAACTGCTGCATTCAGGTGATGTGGCGGCAACGGTGGAATTCCGATGGGCCTACGGAAAATCGTCATTTACCCAGCGGATGAGTGTGTATGCGGAAGGACGACGGATTGATTTTGAGACAGAGGTAGATTGGCAGGAGCGGCAGAAGCTGCTCAAGGTGGCGTTTCCGGTACAGGTGCGTTCGACCGAGGCGACATATGATATCCAGTTTGGCAATGTCAAACGTGCAACACACTGGAACACCAGCTGGGATTATGCACGGTTTGAGGTGGTGGGGCATCAGTGGGCGGATCTGTCGGAGCGAGGGTATGGTGTCAGTCTGCTGAATGATTGCAAATATGGTTATGACATCAAGGATCATGTGATGCGGTTGTCTTTGCTAAAAAGTGCGAACTATCCGAATGAGACAGCCGATCAGGGACAGCATCTGTTTACGTATGCGCTGCTGCCACATGCGGGGGACTGGTATGAAGCGGGAACGGTACAGGAGGCATGGGCATTAAACAACCCGCCGGCAAGCTTCAATGGCAGTGTTGCGGGAGGAAGAGCGCTCTCGTTTATGCGGACGGATGCTGCACATGTGATGGTGGATGCGATCAAAAAAGCAGAGGACGACCACACCGTCATTGTCCGTTTACATGAGTATGCGGGCATTCGGACCAGAGTGAATTTGCAAAGCGATTATGATATTCTGTCCTGGGCGATGTGTGACATGATGGAGAAGCCGGTAGGTGAGATGCAGTCGTTGCCACTCTCCTTCGAGATTGCGCCTTATGAGATCATAACGTTACAACTCAGAATGTTCTGAACTGTTCGCAGAGGGCAGATCCAGTATTTGAACCGATGACGGGAAGCACCGTTGTCGGTTCTTTGTATTCAGATTTACTGCGATTGCTTCAGAGTTCATGGTACACTGGTTATAATTATATAGAGCTGTATACATCTGGTTATAACATGGACATCAGGCTTCAGGCATACAATTCAATTAAACCTTCTGGGATTGTGGGCGTGAGGGTTAATCCTAGTCGATTGATAAGGAGGAAAGCCATGACTCGGGTAGCGGTGATGGTCATTCATGGACTGGGTATGCAAAAAGAGGATTATGCTGACAAGCTAATGACGTGCTTGAGCAAGGAAATGGATCGGGTCATGGTGCAGCCAGGCGCCGCCGAACAGATGCTGGATATTGAACCCGTCTTCTGGGCCGACGTGTTCGAGGAACGGGAAGAGGCGCTGTTCCAGCAGCTGGTACGTGCACCCGGATTAAACTATCAGACCTTGCGTCGTTTTGTGATTCATTATCTAGCGGATGCTGTTGCCTATCAGCCTGTGGAGAAGCAGGGACATAACTATGATGCTGTGCATCGGACGTTGAACCGCGCTATGCATACGCTCGCACAACGGAATGGACCGGAAGCTCCGCTCTGTGTCGTTGCTCATAGTCTTGGCGCAGTGATTGCGAGTAACTTTTTCTACGATTTGCAGTACCCGTCCAGCCGAAGCCCCGAGATTGTGGATGTAAATGCTGCGTTGGAGCGGGGAGATACGCTGACTAATTTTTATACATTTGGTACAACACTGCCCTTATGGAGCTTGCGCTATGCTGATTTCAGCAGGCCGATTCAGGTGCCCCCCTCGCAGGCCGTTCAGTACTTTCCGGGGCTTGCGGGTGAATGGATCAATTTTTATGAACCGAACGATATTCTGGGTTATCCGCTGCGTCCCATTGACCCGGCATATGCGGCTGCGGTGAAGGAAGATATAGAGGTGCGTGTGGGCGGGCCAGCGACCAGCTGGAACCCGCTGAGTCACGGCGGATATTTTGCCAGCGAGAGCATGAATTACAGAATTGCGCAAGGACTGGCGCGGACGTGGACATGGGTGAACCGCAGAATGAATCAATGAAATAATATACGGCGACAACTGAGAAGGAGGGAACATCATGGAATGCAGGGCTGGCTGTGCCGCATGTTGTATTGCCATATCCATTTCATCACCGATCCCGGGCATGCCCGAAGGCAAACCGGCAGGAGAACGATGTGTACAGCTGACGGAGGATAACCGCTGCGCTATCTTCGGTCAGCCGGATCGTCCTCCAGTATGCAGCGGATTACAGGCTGAGGAAGAGATGTGCGGAAGCACGAATCAGGAGGCCTTTGAACGTTTGGCACAGCTGGAGCATCAAACCGCGCCAGGAAAGGTGTATTAACTTTTTTGAGATATTAGGATAATTATACTTAATATGAATGTTGATATTTGAGAGGGGAGATGTGCATGTGGAATGGCTTAAACGCCTGATCAAAGTTGTTGGCAGCATGTTAAGTGATCTGTGGATGGGCTCTTATCGCCGTCATTCGGATAACTATGATGAACAGGCTCCAGATGCAGAGCATAAATCAAAATATTACACTTTTGTCGTTCTGGCAGCGGTCGTGACCCTGAGCATCGTTGTTATTATCTATAATCCCGAGTATTGGTAGTACAGAGGTGTAAGAAACAAGCATAGAAGCAATATCAAAGAGTATCCCGTCATGCCGGAGCAGAGAGGATACTCTTTTTTGTTTTGCCTTGATATCAAGCTCTGCTGTCAAGAGAAGTTGCCGAAGGCCGAGGCTCTTTAAACATGAAAAAGTACATTAGTGATGATATGACGTAGAGGCTTCCTGTGATGCTAAAGGTAATTGCATATCCCCAATATGTCCCGTATGTCGTGACCAGATAAGATTGTACAGGCCCCATCGTGGCCCAGCCGATCATAAATGAGGTTTGCATCATGGAGTTGGCAATGCCGCGACGTTTGTCCGAAACGCGATCAACCAGAATTGCGGATTGAATCGGATTAGCTGCGTTCATGAGTGCCTGCCGGAACAAAAAGCTGACGGACGCAACAAGAAGCAGGTTCGTAAAGCCTGTTAATAACAGGAAGGGCAGCGATAATACCTGAAAAATAACGACAGCCCGTACACTGCCAACTTTGGCAGCTAAAGTCGGGCCGATCAGCATAGACACAATGGTCATAATCTGACCCAGTGCAATGAGAAGGCTCATGCCGCTTAACGATACCGCGAAACGATTCGTAAAATACAGATTAAGGTACGGTACAACCAGTCCCGAGCCCAGACCAATCAGCAGCTGTGTTACAACAAACTGAACGATGAGCTTGGAATCCCGCTTTTTTAAGGCACGTTCATCGTCTGTGGACATCATGGATTGCTTTCGATCCTCTTGGGTCTCAAGTCCGCCCTCGGATCGTTGAGCCTTGGGCTGTAACGACGTAGAGTCTGCCTCTACCGGAGACATCTGTTTTTCGCTTACAAAAAGCAGTGGAATAAAGGCAGCAAGTGTTGCCGCACCGCCAATAAACAGCACCGTCTGCAGGCTGGTCACCTTCGCCATTCCGGCAGAATGAAGCACGTCTGCAAGGACACCGCCGCCTAGACTTCCGAGAACCTGTGAAGCCAGCACCAGAGATGAGTACAAGCTGAACATCTTGAGGCGCTGACTTTTTTTGATGTTTTCCGCGAGATAGGGGATGGCCAGCACCTGAAAAACACTAGCAAACAAGCCGGATAAAACAGCGAACCAGAGCAGTCCGCTCGAAGCATAATCAAAAGAACGCCCGATCAGAAATACACCGCTGAACAGCGCTCCAATGATCAACAGTTTTTTGCGGCTGAACTTGTCGCCGCTGAAGCCGATAGGAATAAACATAATCGCTGTAGCCAGAGATTGGATGCTGACAATCTGACCATTCATCGTGTCGTCGTAACCCAGCCCCTGAATGTACAGATTATACAGGACCGAGAACATGCCGTTTCCGATCTGATACAGCAGACTTGCCAGAAAGAAGAGCTGAATATTGCGGGACCAACCGCTAATTTCAACCTGTATCTGTCGTAAAGCTCTCAAATGATTCCCTCCAGTCTGCCTGTGCAGTGACTCCAGTTTAACAGGAAAGGCAGATTTTCGGAAGAATTGACCACTGTTTATTTTGTCACAGGAGCATCGGTGACACGGGCTATCACAAATCCGTCGTAGCCTTTAGCGCCCACAGTTTGCAGGGCTACCGCTTCAAGCCTAGGGTGATTGCCGATGTGCTCAAGAAAGGTTCGAACGCCTTGAACCCGCGGGTCTGTGCTTCCAGCATGGATGACCTCTCCATCCCTCACGATATTATCTCCGATGATCAGGCTGCCCGGACGTGTCAAGCGTAGCGCCCATCTCAGGTAATCCGGGTTGCTTGGTTTATCGGCATCAATAAAAATCAGATCAAAAGGTTCAGCGTAGTCTTCTTTCACATCGGGAAGGGTTGTAAGCGCTGGCCCAGTTCGAAGGTCCACTTTATGCATTAATCCGGCTCGGGTCAGATTGGACTCGGCAACCGCTGCATGTTTGGCTTCGGATTCAAGGGTAACGATTCGTCCATGCTCCGGCAGTGCTCTTGCCATCCAGATCGTGCTGTATCCGCCTAATGTGCCAATCTCCAGCACTCGTGACGCCCCCTGGATTTGCAGCAGTAATTGAAGAAATTTACCTTGATTTGGCGTGACATCATAGGAGGGCAATCCTGCTTCGGCGTTGGCCTCCAATGCTTCCTCCAGAGCCTTGTCGCCTGGGATAAGCAGTGCGTTCATATACTCATCTACTTGATCCCATATCGTAGACTGAGCGGTGTGGCTATTGTTCCAATGCTGCATACTCATCAAACATCTTCCTTTCCACTTGCTGATATTGAATGGCTATAATTGAACTATAGTTGAGATTTTTGTATAAATAAAATATATAATTTGTATGTAAATATATAATTAAGTTATGTGCGGAAAGCGGTAAAAATAGGGTCGTAAAAAATTGCCGGTATAAACATCAGAAGCACAAAAAGAGATAAAAGAGGCGAACAGGGATGAATTTGCATGGATTACGCTTGTTTCACGCGATTGTACGTTACGGTGGAGTTACCCGGGCTGCGGAAGAGCTTAACATTAGTCAACCTGCTGTATCTTCACAGGTAAAGCGGTTTGAACGTGAGATTGGCATTCAGCTGTTCGTATCTGAAGGGCGAAAACTGGTGCTTACAGATGCAGGTACACAGTTAATAACGTATGCCGAGCGTTTGTTTATGCTGGAACAGGAAGTGGAGCATTTCGTCGAGGATATGATTCAGGGCAGAAAAGGCTTGATTCGTCTGTCGGCCACATACCTGCCCTCCAATTTTTTGCTACCCAGCTGGATTGCTCGCTTTAAGCAGGCGCATGAGGATGTGGAGATTATTGTGAGCACAAGCAATACCCAGATGGCTTTTGATCAGCTGTTGCGCTACGAGGCAGAGATTGCTATCTATGGAGGGAGTGGGGTCAGTCATCCGGGTGTTCATTGGGATAAGCTGTTTGAGGATGAAATGTGGTTTGTGGTGCATCCAGATCATGCCTATGCAGGCCAAACGATTTCATTGCAGCAGATGGTGGCCGAGCCATTTATTATGCGTGAGCAGGGCAGTGCAACGCGTGAACGACTGGCTGCCCTGTGCACCAACAATAACCTGCCTTCTCCTCGGATTGCGCTTCAATTCGATGGGTTGAATGAAACGATCAGCGCAGTAAAAGCAGGTTATGGTGCCAATTTCATCTCGTCTCTTGTTGTGAGAGAAGATGTGCAGCAAGGCAGGCTTGCTCGTGTATTTGTTGATAACGTAAAGCTTCAGAATACGATAGCTATCTGTACACGGGCAGGAGAGAAGCTGTCACCAGCGGCAAGTCAGCTTGTGCAGTGGATCAGGCAGGAGTCACTTGTGATGCAGCATGAATAAACGTTCAAACTGCGGCTGTCCTGCTTCATTAATTTGACATTTTAACAGTAACAGCCCTTATGACTTGTCTGCATCACTTTGCAAGTGCTCCGATTTGCCCCAGGCAGCGATGCGTGCTTGAAGGGTTACTCCGGCAACGACAAGTGCGGGAATCCAGACAGCGATCTTTGGAATATGATGGAAAAGGAGTGCGGCCAGGATAACACCAGCCAGGTAAATCACAACCGCGCCTGCACGCAGATACGAGTCTGCTGATAATGAGCTGGCCAATGAGCGAATATTGACGTGTCTGATCCGTTGCAGGAGGCTTGCAGCATCCTCAACCACGGCGGCCAGATTGTTTGTAAGCACGGTGGTGGAGATGCCTGCAATGCCGATGCGTCTTGCTGCTGTAGTCTGCATACCCATCGCTATCGCTAAGAGTACAATCAGAAGATAGGATAGTTGCCCGGAGAGCGGGCTAATTATGAGAATAGCAAAGAGCAGAAGCAATGCACTCTCGACGGTAAGTACAGCGGTGACTCGCGGCGACCAGCCATTTTTGGTTTTTACATGTCCAATCATATGTGCTGCGATGGCATTACCCGCGATAAATCCGAGAAGTGCAAGCAGTGAGCGCAATACGACAAACTCTTGAGCACGGGCAATCGCAATGCCCAGCAGTACAATATTTCCTGTCATATTGGCCGTGAGTACGTGTCCCAGTCCAAGATATCCAATGACATCGACCATACCGGCAGACATACAAAGCAGCAGCATGGCGTATTTCTGGAGAAGATTCTGTTTCATCGTGTTCCGTCCTTTCAGGTAAACAATAACTCTTTCAGTATACAGCGATGTTCCTGTCTTCATCAAAATGAAAATTCTAACGCACAAACAGTTACATGACCAGAAATTCGTTTATTCGGGTTAGATGATTTATAATGGTATGGATGACATGTGAGAAGAAAGGAAGAAACTGATGATGAATGCACCACATCCGATAGACCAATTCAAGAAATTTAAATACGAAATTACCCGATTTATGATGATTTATAAATTTGCACTGGATCAGATGGAAACCAAAATAGAAGTGCTCAAGGAGGAATTTCAATCTCTGCATGACTACAGTCCGATCGAGCATACGAAGTCAAGATTGAAGTCTCCCGAGAGCATTATGAATAAGATGTTCCGTAAAAATCATGAGCTGACATTTGAAAGCATCAAGGAGAATATTAAAGATATTGCCGGCGTGCGGATTACATGCTCGTTTATCTCCGATATATACCGAATCAAGGATATGCTGTGCAATCAGAGTGATTTGCGCGTGCTTGAAGTGAAGGATTACATCCAAAATCCGAAGCCAAACGGATATCAAAGCCTGCATTTGCTCGTTGAAGTCCCGGTGTACATGTCCAATGGTGAAGAGCGTGCCTGTGTGGAGATTCAGATTCGTACGATTGCGATGGACTTCTGGGCAAGCCTTGAGCATAAAATCTTTTACAAATACAATAAGGATGTTCCTGAGCATCTAACAAGAGAACTCAAAAATGCAGCGGATTCTGCCAATGCCTTGGATCATCAGATGGAACGGCTGCACCGCGAGATCCAAGAGATCAAAGACGCCGATAACGAGCGGGATGAAGAGGAATTACGCCGTATTATTATAAATAATCAACAATTTACACTGCCAAACAATCTGCTGCGATTGCTGGGAGATGGAGAGAATTAAAAGCCCGAAAATTGCACAATAACTCGACTTGATGGAAAAGGAATTGTTTTCTGGATGAAAAGTAATCTGGCTTCAATACAGCCCCATACTGCACCACGTATGAGAATGGCGCTTATTCTCGGGACACTCTCTGCATTCGGACCGCTGTCTCTGGATATGTATCTGCCAGCCTTGCCAGCGCTGGCGGATGAATTTGGCTCGTCTGCTTCTTACGCCCAGCTTAGCTTAACCGCTTGTATGATCGGGCTTGCACTTGGGCAGCTGCTGGCTGGACCACTAAGTGATGTAAGAGGGCGCAAAATGCCGCTGATCGCCGGACTGGTGTTATATACACTTGCTTCAGTATTATGCCTGGTGAGCCCAACGATGGGCTCATTTGTTATGCTGCGATTCATTCAGGGTGTGGCTGGAGCTGCTGGCATTGTCATCTCGCGCGCAGTGGTCAGAGATATGTACGAGGGACCTGAACTCACACGTTTTTTTTCTTTGTTAATGCTTATTAACGGAGTGGCTCCGATTGCAGCACCGATTATTGGAGGGCAAGTGCTGGCATATGCCTCGTGGCGTGCCGTATTTATTTTGCTTGGTCTGATTGGTTTGCTGGCGCTTCTGGCGGTGATCCTTGGTCTAGGCGAGACACTGCCTGTTCAACGAAGGTCCAGCGGAGGGCTCAAACAAACGCTGCTGACGTTTGGCAGGCTAACAAGAGATCGTCGTTTTATGGGGTACGCACTTACACAAGGCTGTGCAGCTGCAGGCATGTTTGCTTACATATCAGGCTCACCGTTTGTCCTGCAAAAAATTTATGGCGTGTCGCCGCAAATGTTCAGTGTGTGCTTTGCTGTGAATGGATTGGGTATTATTCTCGCCAGTCAGATTGCAGGACGGCTTGCGGGCAAAGTTTCGGAATCTCGATTGTTAATTGCGGGTCTGCTTACAGCGGCTACTGGAGGAACATCCCTGCTGCTCTCGATTCTGGCTGGAGGCGGACTGATTACTGTACTGATTCCGCTATTTCTGGTCGTCTCCAGTGTCGGATTGATTAATACAGCTTCGTTTGCGCTTGCTATGGGAAATCAGGCCAAATCCGCAGGAAGTGCGTCAGCATTGATTGGCGTCATGACCTTTTTGTTTGGCGGCATCGTTGCGCCTCTTGTGGGCCTTGGCGGGGAGCATACGGCTGTGCCGATGGGCATTGTGATTGCCTGTGCTGATCTGGGAGCCTTGGGTCTGTACTTCGTTATGATTGGGAAAAGTAAACCGAAGCAGAGCACTCATACCATAGTGTAATGCCAAGGTTTAATTACGAACCGCCCGCATGGACCTAACAGCGTCTATGCGGGCGGTTTTCATTCGCTGATATAAGTTCCGCTTGCCTTTAACAAAGGGCAAATAAAATCTGCGTATTCAACAAAATGCCTGGAGTCTGGAACGGATAGAAGTAACCGACGACAAAGCCGAACAAATTCACCGCAGGCCACATTAAATATACATCATTATACGTAAAGACCAGGGACCAGCGGTTATAACAGAAGTTTTGCAGCACACGCTGCTCCTGATCACGAGGGGCGGCTGCGCCAGTTTGTGCGAATTGAACCGCTTGAGTCAGACTCTGCGGCTGCTGCTGGATAAAGAGTGGAAGCAGGCCGGGGCTGCTTTTGATCAGGTTGTATAAAAATAACATCTCTGCTGGCGGCTGACCTACGGGACGAGGATACGCACTCAGTAATGAAGGTAAATTCCCTTGGGCGAGCTGTGGAGGTACGCCGGGAGCGGGGGCTGGACCTGGAACAGGACCCGGTCCGGGACCCGGAAAATATGGACCTAGAGGTGCTCCACCCCCTGGAATAAACGGAGGATACGAGCCTGGGCCCCCTGGAATGCCTGGCGGAGTCTGAGCGCCTGGAATGCTTCCTCCGCCGGGAAAGATCGGAGGTAATTGAAATGACCGACCAGCCGTATCACCATAATCATAATCGCCAGCGTAAGGGAAATATCCATAATTCATATCAAAACATCCTTCCTGTCATCGTATTCTGCCAACAGCATATGGTGACATTCGCCCATGTGTGATTGGAGGGAGCATGTGTCTGGAGAGTGGGGAGGAACACCGAATAATGAAGGAGATGTCCTGGAGGGATCATGAATTTGATCGTTTTTTGTTCTTTTGCTCGGTATACATATATAATAACGATGAAGAAATACGAGAAAGAAGAATGCAAACCAACGTACAAGCAACAGGGGAGGAGATTTACATATGTATTCATTGAACCCGGAAGAGATAACAGCCAAAGAAAACTATAAATTGATGAGTGGATCTGTCGTACCGCGTCCGATTGCCTTTGTAACTACGTTGTCCGATCATAATGGGGTCATCAACGCGGCGCCGTTTAGCTTTTTTAATGTGGTCAGCTCTGATCCTCCGCTCTTATCCATCGCGGTTGGACGCAAGAACGGGATCATGAAAGATACTGCACGCAACATCCTTGGGCATCCTGAACTGGTTGTGCATATTTGTGATGAGCATATTATTAACGAGGTGAATGAGACAGCAGCGATTCTGGAGCCGCATGAAAGTGAACTGGAACGAACCGGGCTGACGACAGTTTCAAGTTCAATTGTCTCTGTACCGGGGATTCGGGAGGCTTTGATTCGTATGGAATGCAAGCTGTATCAGCATATTCCGATCTCAAATGATGAAGGCGTGCCTGTGAGCGATCTGCTTCTGGTGCGGATTGTGCAGTATCATTTCAGCGAACGGGTCTACCTTGCAGACAAAGGTTATATTCTGATGGATCAGTTAAAGCCTGTCAGTCGGTTGGCAGGTAATGATTATGCCAAGCTTGGTGAACGGTTCACCATTATTCGGCCCGAGTAGAGCATCCGATGGAATCATTGCAAAAGGATGCCCCATGTGCAGCTCATGCATATGGGGCTTTTTGTGTTCAGGCGGTCGTTCGTCAGAAACATAATTCTGTTTCAGCTGGAATAGACTTGTACTACACAAAACACATGTCATTCTGTTCATAACGGAGAAAAATATAATTTGGGTTGCAGAGGAGTTGCGGTATGGGATATCGGAGCCTGGCTGCCCTGATCAGTCGATATCCGTGGTTTATTATTCTCAGCTGGGTGCTGGTCATCGGGATGTCAGCCGTCTGGGCCTGGAAGCTGCCTGATATTGTTCAGGATCATGGATTAAAGCTGGTTCAGGGGCAAGCGCAAGCCGTCGAGCAGATCATGGAGCAGGAGTATAATTTTCCACCTGATCCGGTTGTGCTACTGTTTCATAAACACCCGGATACTTCGATGAAGATGTTTAGAGATTGGCTCACCGAAAGTCTTTCCGCAGTCCGCACCTTGCCAGCCATATCCGCAGTGATTTCTCCTCTTGATGCTCATACACAGGGGAGGATGCTGCATGAAGATCAGGCTTATGCGCTGCTTCATATGAATGCTGAGCCACGTCAAATAGGCTCTGTACTGAAGCAGCTCCGTGAACTTCTTAGCTCGGACGAGCACACATATGTACCGGGAACCGTTCATCTGACAGGTAAGGCTGTCGTGCAACAGGATGTGAACCGGCTAAGCTTTCGTGACTTGGAGCGTGCCGAGATCGTGGGGGTGCCGATTGCGCTAATCGTTCTCTGTGTTGCATTCAGGGGTCTGTATGCGGCATGCATTGCTGTTATGATGGGCATCAGTGCGGTTATTACAGCGATGGGTGTGACGTCTCTTCTTGGCTATCATCTGGAGCTGTCCAATTTTATTATCAACGTCATTCCGATGGTAGGCATGGCACTTAGCATTGATTTTGCGTTAATTATTTTGAGCAGGTACAGGGAGGAGCTCCAGCGGATTTATAAGAGAGAGGGTCAGTTTCATCTAGGGAGCAACAGTACGCTTCAGCGTGAACTGCTGCAGCAAAGCTTGCGTACAGCCGGACGTGCCGTATTGTTCTCGGCGGCCTGTGTATTACTCGGTTTACTGGGCTTGCTCTGGATCAGACTGCCGATGTTTCTAAGTGTATCCCTTGGAGCCACCATCGTTCTCGTTCTGTCATTGCTGTTAAATGTGACACTACTGCCTGCCATTCTTTCACTGAATGCAAACCGGATCTTCAGAAGCTTTTTATTGAAAAACAGCAGCCCACACCAATCAGCAGCGGAGGCAGGGCTTGAAGACAGCTTTTGGCACCGCTGGTCAGCGATGGTCATGAAACATCCCGTATGGATGGGACTTGCAGGTACAACACTTTTGTTATGGTGTGTGTTTCCCGTTATACGGATGGAGCTAGCAGTTCCCGATGCTTCATCCTTGCCTGCCACAATGGAGTCACGTCAGGCAGCGGAGCAGATACAGCGTAATTTTGGTCAGGCAGGGATGTCGGTCATAGATATCGTGATTGGTGAAAAAGCAAAACCTTTAACAGCCTCTCATTTGGAGCGAGCTGCTGACAAATTACGTGAGCTAAAGCAGGACCCGAGGGTCACAAGTATTCATTCCCTGTGGAACATCTCTGGCTCCTATATGCAATTAACGATTGGTGTACAAGGGGAGCCAGGTTCAGACGAGATGAGAGACTGGCTGAAGCAGGCCAGAGCGGCTGATTTGGGAGCAGGGCTTGAAGGCATCCCGATCCGTTATGGCGGTGAGGCAGTACATCAGGATGAGATTATACAGGAGGTTTTTCAGCGGTTGCCAAAAGTGCTCGTATTTGTCGTTGTAAGTAATTATTTGGTGCTGCTGCTAGCCTTTCGTTCACTGCTCATTCCGTTAAAAGCAATTGCGATGAACCTGCTCAGCCTCGCCGCTTCTTTCGGTATATTGGTATGGGTATTTAATGAAGGGCATCTCGGGATGCAGCCTTCCGCTGTTGCCATTATGATCCCCGTATTTATAGCAGGACTGGTATTTGGCATATCCATGGATTATGGCGTATTTATGTTAAGCCGCATTCAGGAGGTTTACAGACAGACGGGTGAGAGTGATCTGGCTGTTCAGCAGGGACTAGCTTCTACAGGACGTTTAATTACATCGGCTGCTGGCATTCTATTGTCTGTAACGGTCCCGTTTGCTTTTGCCGAAGTAGAGGGGGTACGGCAGCTTGGTATAGGCATTACGGCAGCCGTACTCATTGACGTAACGATCATTCGGCTGGTGCTGGTCCCATCCTTGATGAAATTGATGGGGAGATGGAACTGGTGGCTGCCGGGTCGCCATTGATGGGATTCATAATAATAAACGGTATTCCTGAGCAGTGCATTGGCCGAGGATACCTTTTTTAGATCAAAGGTAGCGCTGCTGTCCATTCTGATACTATAATAGACAGAGGTTACCAAATATTTCAAATCACGCTCTGTACTATTCCAGCAAACATAGGAGGGACACGCACAATGTCCGAGATCGAAGCTTATTTGCAGCAACAAACCCAAATTCGCGGCCGTTCTGCTTATCATGAAGACCTGTCTTTGGAGTCATGGCGTATGGAGCTGCGCCACCATGTACAAGAGAGACTGGGAAATATTCCGGCGGTAGCAGCAGCCTTAAATCCGGTGCCAATTGAACGTGTGACGTGTGACGGTTATATCCGTGAACGGGTAGAGATTACAACCTATGCAGGCTTGCGAATGCCTGTGTATGTTTTGATCCCCAATAATGTAAGCGTTACCGAAAAGGGTCTGCCCGCGATTGTAGCATGTCATGGACATGGGTATGGCAGCCGGGAAATCTGCGGTTTGGAGCCTGACGGCTCACCTCGGGTCGGAGAACCCGGATTGCACAAGGATTTTGCGGTTGCTCTTGTGAAGCGGGGGTATGTCGTTGCAGCGCCGGAGCTGCTCGGATTTGGTGATCGCAGGCTGGAGGAGGATCGTGATGCGCCCCCGGGAGCAAGCTCCTGTACGAAAATTGCAGCCCATCTGCTCATGGCAGGCCAAACCCTCGCCGGTCATCGGGTATACGAAACAACACGTGTGCTGGATTATCTGTCGACTCGGTCAGAAGTAGACTCCAATCGGATCGGGAGCATGGGTATATCTGGGGGTGGACTGGTTACAGCCTTTACAGCCGCACTGGATGAACGTTGTCAAGTCGCTGTTGTCAGTGGTTACGCCAGCACATTCCACGGAAGCATTCTGGATCGCAACCATTGTCTTGACAATTATATCCCAGGGATTTTGCAGGAAGCCGAGTTGCCAGACATCATCGGCTTGATCGCTCCGCGCCCACTATTTCTGGAGATTGGCAGCGAGGATAAGGTCTTTCCCCTTCATTCGGCACATGAGGCTCATCAACGTTTGAAAATGATCTATACCCATGCCGGGGCTGAGCAAGCACTGGATGCAGATTATTTTGACGGTGGACATGAGATTAGCGGTGCGAAGGTCTATGACTGGCTTGACAAGGTGTTGTAGGTTGTTGGGCAAAAGCTTGAGCAAGCTCAAATGCACCCATGGAAGTATCTAAAATTTGAGAGGAGCGGTGAAGGGTGAGATGGTCAACCTCTTTAAAAATGATGCTGTGTACGGTTCTTGCAACAAGTGTGATTGCAGTTGGATGGGGAAGTAAGGGTGGACAGGTTGCCGAAGCTGCTGGAGATCAGTACAAATTTGATTTTGGTGCAGGGGCGGTAGAGAACGGATATACAGGGGTATCGGCAACGGAGGCTTACACGCCTTCGAAGGGGTACGGCTTCAATACACCGGCGAATATGAGAAATGTATCGGCATCAGGTAGCGGTGTTCGAAGTGATGCGGTTCAATTCATGACGTTTGGTACCAAAAGCAATAACACATTTAACGTTGATCTTCCTAATGGACTGTATGAAGTTAAAGTGATTCTGGGTAACACCGCGAGAGCCAGTGTCGCAGCAGAAGGGGTATACCAGATCATGAATATGACGGGCAACGGGGCAACCGATCAATTCCAGATTCCGATCACAGACGGACAATTGAATCTGCTGGTGACTGAGGGCAAAGCGGGTACGGCATTTACACTGAGCGCACTGGAGATTCGCAAGCTTTCGAATCAGCCCGTTACGAATCGTACGATCTACATTGGCGGGGATTCTACAGTATGTAACTATTATCCACTGAGCAGCAGCACACAAGGAGGATGGGGGCAGCTGTTGCCGTCTTATGTAAACAATACGACCTTTCAGGTGCGAAATATGGCAACGAGCGGTCAGATTGCCAGAGGATTTCGCGATGATGGTCAGATGGAGGCCATCCTGAAGTATATTAAACCGGGTGATTACTTCATTTTGCAGCTTGGCATCAACGATACTAACACCAAGAACAATACGACGGAAGCGCAGTTCAAAGAAATTATGCGGGAGATGGTCCAAAAAGCGAAGAGCAAAGGGGCAACAGTCGTTCTCTCTACCCCTCAAGGTCGAGCTACTGACTTTAATGCATCCAATGTGCATCAGGCAGAGAATCGCTGGTATAATGCCTCTACACGTGCTCTGGCAATGGAAGAAGGAGTTACGCTTGTGGATTTGAACAAGCTAAGCTCGGCTTACTTTACTTCTATTGGTCCCGCTGCAACACTCGCCTTGTATATGAATGGTGACAGTCTGCATCCGAACCGGCAAGGGGCAGCGCAGCTGGCGCGAATCGTAGCTGCGGACCTGAAACGTCAAGGATTAAGCGGCTTCTGATAAGAGAGTAGTTTGGTGGGTAAGTTCTATCTGTATCGAAGTATACAAACAATATTAATATTTAGGTTATAACGGAAATCCCCCGGTGGAAAGCCGCATAGGAGCGGTACCTCCGGGGGATTTTGTTTACTTTATATTCGCTACTATATAAGTTGAATTATTTTTTACACATTAACGGAGAGGACAGAAAAAACCTGGAGAAGCGAAGCGTTGGTTATTCTGTCATCGGAGTGTCCAGTGTGAACCTCCTAATTCAGTTTATTAGACTACTCCATCATATCCTTTGCTTCGTGATTCATCTTTTTGCCTTTTAATAACGGCTCCAACTCATCCTGCACACTTTGCTCCCAGAGTGGCACATCGGTACGATAAGCTGCCCGGCCATTCAGGTGTCCCGCCACAGGAGCTGTGATGAATACAAACAAAATTCCGAGCAGCAGGCGTGCGCTGATGTAATTGTCAAAATACCAAAAGAAGAAAAATGCACCGCTCAGAACACAAAATACACCAAGCGTCATGCTTTTGGTGGCTGCATGTGCCCTTAAATATACATCTGGCAGGCGAAGGAGTCCGAAGGCACTGAGCGCACTGAGCAGGGCGCCAAGCAGTACCAGCAGACCAATCGCTGTCTCAGCGGTTCCGCTAACGATCTCCTTCATTTTTGAACACCGCCCCTCGTTCGATATAACGTGCAAATGCAACCGTGCTTAAAAAAGCCAGTATGCCGATTAGCAATATGATATCCAGATATGCCTGCGTTTGCAGCATCATCGACAATACAGCTACAATCGCGATAACGTTGATTCCAATCGTATCCAGCGCAGTTATTCGGTCAGCCATGGAAGGGCCGCGGAGCACGCGATACAGACAAGCCAGAATAGCCAGAGACAGAATGAGTAGTGAAATAAACAGCAGCGAGGATAACATTAACGTGTCACCTCCATAATTGCTTTTTCGAACGTGTTCTGGATGTCGTCTCTCATTTTTCCCTCGTCCTTGATATCCAGTGCGTGAATAAAGAGCTTGCGCTGATTGCCGGAAATTTCAAGGGGCAGCGATCCTGGTGTTAACGAGATCAGCAGGCAGAGCAGGGTGACTTCCCAATCGGAGGACAGCTGGGTCCGATAGGTGAAGATCCCTGGACGAATATCCAGTCTGGGCTTGATAATCTCGCGAATAACGCCGATGCTTGCCCGAACAAGTTCTTTAAAAAGCAGAAGCAGCAGCTTGAAAATGGCCCAGACCCGTACAAGGTAGAAGCGCTGCGGGAAGAAACGGCGCATGCCTCCGATCAGGAGAAGTCCGAGCATATATCCTATGAGAAAACCGATCCCGTTCCATGTATTGTTCAGAAACATCCAGACAAAGGCAATGATGAGATTGAGCACAATCTGAAAGGCCATAGACATCTACTCCTTCAATACCGCATCAATATAAATATTGGGATGCAGCAGAATATCGCCTGCGCGGGAGGTCAGCTGGAACATGCCTTCAGCGCCCAAGCCCATGACGATGATAAATGCAAATAGGATGCCGGCGGGGATAAGCAGCCCGTTCACCGCGTAAGGTCGGCGTGTCATTCCCGCAGGAGGTTCACCCCAGAACGCCTGAATGAAGATGCGTAATACCGAATATAGCATAAGCAGGCTGGACAGCACGGCTATCCCGGTCAGACCATACAGCCCGGCCTCCAGACCGCCTTCAAAGAGCAGCAGCTTGCCAGGGAAGCCACTGAACGGCGGCAGGCCGGCAAGCGCAAGTGCGCTGATGAAGAACATCCAGCCGAGCATCGGATAACGCTGGATCAGCCCGCCCATATTGTCGAGCTTGGATGTGCCCGCTACTGCAATCAAGGCACCGCCAAGCAGAAATAACAAGGTTTTGATCAGCATGTCATGCAGCATATAGAACAGCAGACCCTCCAGAGCGGAACGACTTGCAGCAGCCATGCCGAATGCAACGAATCCAACCCCGGCAACGACGTTATAGATCAAAATTTTGTTCACGTCACGATACGAGATCGCCCCGATGACGCCCAGAACCATCGTTGCTCCGGCCATCCAGCCAATCAAGGCATGGAAGAAATCGGGATCATGATAGAAGATCAACGTAAACGTCCGTACAATCGCATACAGCCCGACCTTCGTAAGCAATCCGGCGAATAGTGCTGTAACAACAGCTGGCGGCGCCGCATAAGAGCCGGACAACCAGAAGAACAGAAACAACCCGGCTTTGATACTGAATACGATCAGGAAAAGGACTGCAATTAACGTGACGACTCCGCTCTGTCCCACTTCGCCAATGCGAACCGACAAGTCGGCCATATTTAGTGTGCCTGTAATGGAATACAGGAAGCCAATCGAGGCCACAAACAAGGCAGAGGACACGATGTTAATCAATACATATTTGATTGTTTCCCGAAGCTGCCTCTCTGTACCTCCGAGTACAATCAGTGCATAGGAGGAGATGAGCATCAATTCAAAGCTGACAAACAGATTAAACAAATCGCCTGTCAGAAATGATGCGTTTACACCTGCAATCAGGAAATGAAAGAAGGGGTAGAAGTGATGCTGCTCTCGTTCCCTGTTGATGCTTCGAAATGCGTAGAGCAGGCAGGCGAGCGCAATAATCGAAGAAGCCACAACGAGCAGGGCTGCAACCATATCGGCAACAAGCACAATACCGTACGGAGGCGCCCAGCCACCCATGTTTAGCGTAACTATGCCAGACTGTGTGACACGTGTAATGAGCAGGGTGGATACGGTGGCGGTGGCCAAAAGGCCAATCACGCTGACGAAACGCTGCACATTTATTTTGCGGAAGAACAGCAATGCAATGACGCCTGTGATCAGTGGAAACAGAATGGGCAGAACGACAAGATTACTCATATGGCCGCCCCCTGACTTCTTCCATATCGTCTGTTTGCAGCTTCAGATATGAACGATAGGAGAGTACAAAGAAGAAAGCGGTCAGTCCAAAATTGATCACAATAGACGTCAGAATCAGTGCTTGTGGAAGCGGATCAACGTATTTCTCAGCCATTTCTCCCAGCAGCGGAGGTGCGCCGGTTTTGAGACGTGACATTGTAATCAGAAGCAGATGCACGCCATGCGTAAGTATGGACATGCCAAGCACGATACGGAGCAGGCTCCGTGACAAGATTAAAAAGACGGCAACCGCGAACAGAATGCCCACGGCCACACACATCAATATCTCCATATCAACGATCCTCCCCGATCTGTAAAATGATAGTCATCGTAACACCCAGCACAGCAAGGTACACACCGAGATCAAATACCATAGCTGTTGCAAGCTCGGTTTCACCCAGCAAAGGTAATTCAAAATATCCGAACGTCTGACTGAGGAACGGAGCACCGAATAGAAACGAGCCTGCGCCAGTCAGCAAGGCGATACCCAGACCTATGGCTGTTAGAGTCCGAAAATCAATGGGCAGAGCCTTGCGTATTGTATCTGTGCTGAAGGCGAGAGCAATAAGCACCAGCGCTGCTGCGGTCACCAGACCTCCAATGAACCCGCCCCCCGGATTATGATGTCCGGCAAAGAACAGGTGCATCGCAAACGTCAGAATAATGAATACGACCACCTTTGTCGTCGTTTGCAGCAACACATCATTGCTTTGCAAAGGAACGGTATCCCACGACAATGTATTGCGCTCGCGATTACCGTATTTTATGGTGTTGTCTGCTTCATCATCAAGCTCGGGCTCCTCATCCGTTTTCTCTTCTTTTTTGCGAAACTTGAGTCTGGCACCGAGATCCTTCGCCTCCAGATTGAGATTGATCATGGCGTAGATAGAGAGAGAGGCCACACCGAGAACCATAATTTCAAGCAAGGTATCATAACCGCGGAAATCAACAAGCAGCACGTTTACGACATTTTTACCTCCCGCTGAACGATAGGCTTCCTGTAAAAAGAATGCGGAGATGCTATCCAGCGATACTGTTCCGCTTGCAGCGAGAGCAACTAGTGTCATGACAACACCCACGGAGATGGCTACGATCATATTAACGGTGAGATAACGACGGCTGGATTTGCCCCGCTGCAATTCAGGCAGGTGATAGAAGCAGAGCAGGAACAGTGCTACCGATACCGTCTCCACAATCATCTGCGTCAGCGCCAGATCGGGTGCCCGGAACAGCACAAACAGCAACGTAACCAGATAACCGACAGCTCCGGTCATAATGACAGCGGACAAGCGGTTTTTGGCAAAAGGAATAGAAACAGCGGTTGCAATCAGAGTGAGCAGGAGTACGACCTCGTAGAAGGAATAAGGCGCATTATCTTGCACATTCCACGTAATATTTTGCCCTGAGCGGAAGAAGGCATAGACCAGCAGTGCCACCGTGAATGAGAAAATATAAACTAGATAACTCCGAACCGAGCCGTTCATATAGGCTTCCGTCCATTTGCGGGCATAATGCTGCACGTTGTCCAGCACCACATGATACATATTGTTAATCGTTAGCCCTTGAGGGTAGTGCTCATAAATATTCCTCCATCGTGGCAGCAGCTTATACAGCAGGACTCCGATTACGACAACCCCAATGGTCATGAACAATTCAGGAGTCCATCCATGCCATAATGAGAAATGCACATCAAAGCGTTCGTTCCCATTCAGAAGGGAAGGCAGAACGGCAGCCATGGCCGGTTCGATCAGTGACCCGGATAGCAGATCTGGAAAGAGTCCAAAGCCGATAACCAGAATGCACAGAACGAACGGCGGAATAAGCAGGCCGGCAGGCGCTTCGTGTAATTTCTCGGCTGGCAACTTACTTCGGCTACGACCGAGGAATGTTGTGAACACAATAATCAGGGCATAGATCAGCGTAAACACGCTGGCAAGCCAGGCGATAACAGGGAACAGGACGCTCCAGGAACCAAGTCCGAAGATACGCAGGTCCGTCATTTGCACCATCGCTTGAAAGAACAATTCTTTACTCAGAAACCCGTTAAAGGGCGGGATGCCTGCCATGGCAAGCGAGCCAATCAGAGCAAGACTGAAGGTTACCGGCATAAAAGCGGCCAGACCGCCGAGCTTGCGAATATCCCGTGTTCCTGTCTCATGATCCACGATACCAACAACCATAAATAACGCGGCTTTGAATGTTCCATGGTTGAACAGGTGCAGCAGACCTGCCGTAATCGCAACAGTGTACATTGCTGAAGAGTCGCCATATCCGAAATAGAGAGCTGCAGATCCGATCCCGAAGAGGGACATAATCAGACCCAGTTGTGAGATTGTTGAATAGGCGAGAATGGCTTTGAGATCAGTCTTTTTGACAGCGAGGAATGATCCGTATCCCAGAGTCAGCAGTCCAACACCTGTGACAAGCCAGAACCAGAGACCCTGTCCACCAAAAATCGGGGTAAAGCGAGCAACCACATAGAGTCCGGCTTTGACCATTGTAGCGGAATGCAGGTATGCACTGACGGGTGTAGGAGCTTCCATTGCATCGGGCAACCAGATATGGAATGGAAATTGTGCCGATTTAGTGAAGGCTCCGATCAGAATCAGTACAAGGGCTGGCAGGAAAAGTGAACTGTCCTGAATTTGCCCCCACTCGGTAATGGTAGCCCGAATGCTGAAGGTTCCTGTCATGAGGTACATCAGCATGAATCCGGCCAGCATGGCGAAACCGCCAAAAACCGTAATCAGGAATGATTTTTGAGCGCCAGAGGTCGACGCCTTGCGTTTGTAATGGAATGCGATCAACAGAAATGACGTAATGCTGGTCAGCTCCCAGAATCCATACAGCACGATCATATTGTCTGATAGTACAACGCCAAGCATGGCGCCCATGAACATTAGCAGATACAGATAAAAGCGCTGCAAGGCTTCAGTTTTGCTCATATAAAAAATGGAGTAGAAGACAACAAGGATACCGATTCCGCTGATCAGCAGTGCCAAAAGTAAACTCAAACCGTCAAGGTACAGATTAAAACCGATATCCAGGGAAGGAATCCAGGGGATCTGACCCGTGATGGCATGACGCTGTGATACAGCAGAGATATGGCTCATGAAATAAATGAATAAGGATGCCGGTACAAGCAGCACCGCCCATCCCAGATGCACGTTACGGAACAATCTGTGCAGCATGGCAATCAGTAATCCAGCCGCAAAAGGAAAAATAACAGCAGCATGAAGCAGGCTCAACATTACACCCCCAGTGTTTATTTTCTCGTCATTCTCTGTATGTGACATTACAGGCGCAATTCTTTAAGGATATGCTTGCTCTCTATATTCATAACCCAAGTATGTATATACAGAATCGTGACTATTCTTTGAATGGAAGGAACTCGAAGTTGATTTGTCATAATTATATGGACACATATATAAAAAACGTGATGAATCAAGCCGATATAGTTCACAATAAGTGAAAGCGATGTCTTGCCGTTTTACAATTGAGAGTTTGAACGGGTAAAATAGTAAGAATGTTCATCGTATGTGCAGGAGGCCATCATGTCATTTAAACTAAGAACGGTGCTCACCGTTATTTTCGCTGCATTATCTCTGCTGGTAATCATAACGATTGGATCTATATATAGTAAAAAATCATTTGTAGCCATAGAAACAGAGATTGGTCATTCTTTGGAGGGCACGGCTGCCCAGGCAACGGACAAGCTGGATCGGTTTATGTATGCCCGATCAGGGGAGCTGCATCTTCTGGGCAACATGTCCTCATTAAATGATGAATTTAACCCGGTTAATATTCAGATTATGTTAGACCAGCTGCAAGTTAGCTTTCCCACTTTTTCATGGGTTGGATACATGGACCCCAAGGGGAATGTACTTGCTGCTACAGACGGGGTATTGCTAGGCAAAAATCTGGCTGAACGGCCTGTGTTTCAGGAGGGCATGAAGGGGAAGTTTATAGGGGATGTACATAATGCAGTCCTGCTGGCTAAACTGCTGCCTAATCCTTCGGGAGAGCCGCTGCAATTTGTTGATATCAGCTTCCCGCTGAAGGATAGTAAGGGAGAGATTCGAGGAGTCTTAGCGGCACATTTGAGCTGGGCGTGGGCCAAAGAAGTTGAGCAATCCGTTCTTGTTCCGCTGGAACGCGGAGAGAAGGACCTTGAATTTTTTATCGTTAGCAAAAAAGAGAATACAGTGCTGCTTGGCCCAAAGGAATGGATTGGAAAATCGTTGATGCTACAAGGCATTAATCAAGCCCGCTATGACAAAAGCACCTGGTCTAGTGAGAAGTGGCCGGATGGCAAGGAATACGTCACAGGAATTGCATATAGTCAGGGATATCGGGATTACCCCGGATTAGGCTGGACGATCATCATAAGACAGGTGAAATCTACGGCGTATGCTTCCGTAATTGATCTAATGTGGTTTAACATCTGGACGGGTCTTGCCGTGACGCTGCTATTTGTATTGATCGGCTGGTTAATATCCAGATGGATATCAGCACCGCTGGTTCGCCTGACGAGAGTAGCCAATCGGCTGGGTGCAGGCGAGAATATTGAAATTCCGGACAACAAAGGGGTCAAAGAGATTGAGGACCTGTCTCGCTCCTTGCGCAACATGGTAGCTTCAATCATGGATAAAGACACAGAACTGGTCGTGATGCAAAATCTGGCTCATGTTGACCAGTTGACCGGATTAAAAAATCGAACAGCACTTGAGGTGTACCTTGAGGATTCGTTGGAGATGGAAAGTGAAGACCACGCACTTACCTTTCTATATCTGGATCTGGACGGCTTCAAAAGTGTCAATGACACGCTTGGCCATCAGTCCGGTGATATATTGCTGCAAAAGGTAGCTCAGCGCCTAACTGCTCTTAGTCATGAGCAGGGAATTACGGTGCGTCTCGGGGGTGACGAATTCCTGATTGTGCTTCGTTCTGTTGGAGATCGCCCCAGGGAAGAAGCGATTCAATATGCTCAGGATATTATCCAAAGCTTGAACAAACCGTTTATCATTGATTATGAGCGTGTGCACATCGGCTGTAGCATCGGAGGGGCTGAATATCCGACGAATAGCTCGAATCCAAGTGATATTATTCGTATGGCAGACGAAGCGTTATATCTATCCAAGCGCACGGGTAAAAACAGAGTGACCTTTTATTCCGAGTTGGATGAAACCAGCTAGCATATAATAGAGATATGGATTGACAATCAGCACGCCGCAGACGTAAATAACAAGAGTTAGAGTAGGGAGGAAGAGAATTGTCTGGAAAATACACCAACGTGCCGTACGGCTTCGAGCCGGCAACACCCAGCCGTAAAGGTACATTGATATTCTACGACTCGTTCCAGCATGTAACAGACGAGCAACTGGAACGAGCGGCTGCTATTCTGGATGCACGAGCTTTTAAACAGCTTGTGTTGTACCCGTTACATGAGAGTACGGTGAAGCGAATGAGCCGGGATGCGGTGCAGCCCTTTTATCAAAGGCAGGATCGACTTCATGAATGGCGGCGGGATCACTCGTTAATGGCCATTCGGGTGGAGGGACTGGAAGGGAAACGAAAAAAGTATACACCTATTGATTCAGCGCTGAGGCATATGCAAACAGAGTATGCCGCGCCTCTTTTTCTATATATGACGGCGAAGATGGCTAATCTATGGGCCTCGTTTGACTCGTTCACAGAATGGATCAAACAAGTACGATTGATTATTGATGGGCAGCCTGGAGAAATGCATCCCAAGTTGGAACAGTATAAACATCGGTGGGAGTGGGCGGTTTAACGCTGCACACAGGTTTGGCGAAGTGAGGATTGTCAGAGATAACAAAAAAGAGTTGTGCTGTCCACCGTACTCGCCACGGGATACAACACAACTTTTTTGTACATATTGACGGTGCGTCAGGCTGAGATCAGTGACGTCACCGTTTTATTTTTGCCCGTACGTTTAGCAGCATACAGACAGGCATCCACTTCTTCAAACAATTTTTCTTTACTCAGATTGAGACTGTATCCTTTCAAACCAATGCTGACGGTAATTGAAGCCCCCTCAAGCTCAAGATGGCCCATCAGCGAAATCTTCTGCCTGATTTGCTCCACCAAGTTATACGACTGTTCAAAGGATTGCTCTAGCATCAACAAAGCAAACTCCTCGCCACCATACCGAGCTGCAATATCACTTGCCGTAATGCTCTCCTGAATAATTAGGGATACCTTCTCCAAAATAATATCCCCAACCCGGTGTCCATAAGTGTCATTAACAAATTTGAAATTATCAATGTCAATCAAGGCCAGATGCAGGCTCATTCCACTATTGGCATATTCAAATGCTTTTTCATAAAAGTCTTTAAACGAGCTTTGGTTGTACAGGTTAGTTAACCCGTCTGTTTTTGACTGCTTGGCAATGATGGCATTTCGTACGATAAGCTCCTGCTTGGCTTCCATACTCTGCTGTAAATCCTCCAGCACCTCGACACCGCTGGTCACAATGATTTGTGCAACATAAGTGGCCACAATCAGGAACGCCGGAATAGATACCATGTCAAACGGACTTAAATATGCACGATAGGCCGGATCGAACAGCAGAAGCGCGTACCCGACCATTTGCAAGGAGAAAACAAACCACACCCGTTTGCTGTTGAAGAAAAGCACAGAAGCGTAAATCGGCAATAGGCATATAGCGAGCATAATTCGTATATCGTAATTGACATGAATAATGGTCCAGGCAATTACGGTGCTGGTAACGGACATCGTTGTGAACGAGCAGGAAGGATGTTTCCGATCTACATAGCTGGCGAGCAAAATACAGAAAATGCTGATCGCGGTAGGCCAAAACAGGACGTTGACTATAAAATCCAGAAGGGTACGGTCATATTTTAGAAAAAGATAACAACCAAGCTGAATTAAAAAGTGAACAATGACAACAACCCAATAGGCATGGAGCATTTTTCTTATCCATTTGGAATGCTTACTCTCATATTCTGTCGGGATCTGACCGTTATGTAATGATGAACTGTTCATATATCACCGCTGACTGCATAGAAATGATACGACAGACTGCTCTCGTATAAGTTGATTATAAGATACAATTAGCAAAACGCAAGCGATTTTATTTAAAACATGACAAGAAACCTTACATATATACCCAGTGAATATACCAACTTTCGGAAACATATGAGTTGAACGAACATAAACGCCCAGGCCCAGGCGAATCCAGATCCAACGAGTATAGCATTCTGATCGAGGACAGGGAGGAGTAAGGGCATTACACAAACGTAAATGAATGGTATACTAGCTGAATATGCACTCGGCAATCAACCGTGGAATCGGGACGTCGGAGTAAAGGGGGCAGCCGCATTGGCCAAAGCAAAAGTTGCAAAAAGACCCACACGGGATGAGTTTGAACTGGAGGAGCTGGGGAATCAACTGGTAGAAGCTTTTCATGAACGTTCTGAAGTATTGTTAACTGTTTGGGGCAAGGAAGAGCAGGTGCAGGGCATTATTGTAAAAATGGATTCCCGTACCCGGCTCGTTCATGTGGAGCATACGGAAGAGGAGTTCACGGCGAAAGTACCCTTTATGGATATCATGCAGGTCCAGTCGCCACGTTATTAATTCAAAAAGAAGCAAACCGCATTTGAACTATAGGGCATTCGCCCTGTCAAAGTTCGCTTCTCTGCATAAGATAACCCATACCTGTTGCAGAGGAGGTACAGTCAATGAGCGAAGTTGTAAGTGGAGACACAAGAGGTTACGGCTACGGTGGTTTTACTTCTGTAGGCGCGATTCTGGTTCTGTTCATCCTGTTGGTTATCATCTCCAAAGCGTTCTTGGTATAATGTTTCAACCCATGATCGAAAGAGGCTCTACCGTGAGGGTAGGGCTTTTTTTTTTGTTTTGTTTAGACTGCATGGGCTGCTCCAACAGGATATTTGACGAAATTTGTAGAATTTCGCATGCAAACACCTTTCACGTTATGGTAAAATAAAGCTATTCCAACGAAAAGAAAGAGGTGCTCCACAATGAGTCAAGAACTGACTGCGTCGTTAAACGAGCAGATGAACTTTGAATTTTATTCCGCTCATGTATATATGGCGATGGCCGCATATTGTTCCAGCAAAAGCCTTGACGGGTTTGCGAACTTTTTCCTTGTGCAGGCGGAAGAGGAACGTTTCCATGGTATGAAAATCTACAAATTCCTGAACGACCGCGGACACCGCGCTACACTTGCAGCGATGCCTGAGCCTAAGAACGAATACAGCTCGATGCTGGATGTGTTTGAGCACGGTTATGCACATGAGCAGCAGAACACCAAAAAGTTCTACGCTCTTGCGGATATCGCGCTGAATGAACGTGAACACGCTACGATGTATTTCTTGAAATGGTTTATCGACGAGCAGGTAGAAGAGGAAGCTTTGTTTGATAACATCATTCAGAAACTGCGCCGTATTGAAAATGACAGCAACGCCTTCTACATGCTGGATGCCGAGTTTGCTAAGCGTTCATTTACGGCTCCTGCGGAGTAAGCCTGTTTTTGATACATACCGTAAATCATGTTACGGAGCTACGAAAGGTGGCTTGTACAGCTTAGTCATTGAACAATGAAAGAGAAAAAGCACAATCCTCTTCCGTGGTGACATGATGCGGAAAAAAGCTTGCATGCGTGCAAGCTTTTTTTGCTGTTTGTTAAATAAAACGAAGTGGAGTCTATCAAATGGCCTAATTGGGGTAATAGACAATATGTCATAATAGATATAATGTTATGATTTACTCTTACGGGCGTCTGTCAATGATTTAAATCTATCAAAATCGTTTTAATTTTTAAGTTTATCTGACAAAAGTGTAACTCTACCGTAGCCTTTTGAGCGAGAAGAGCATGATGAATCTCTGATACTATTAACATTAATCGCCATGGGATACGAGTACGAAGGATTACACACCTGGGGAAAAACACACACAAGGGAGACGTTTCACTATGTTGCATATTCGCAAAAAACTAATAACTACACTTGCTATTTTACTTATGTTTCCATTGTTGTTCCTGCCGCAGTCCACTGAGGCAGCAGCGTCTGCTGACAAAGCTGCAAGTAAGGCCGGCTCCAAGATGATCTATCTGACATTCGATGATGGCCCTACAGCTCATACGGGCGAGCTTCTGGACATTTTGGATCAGTACAAGGTGAAAGCTACATTTTTCATGCTCGGGCCTCATATGGAACAATATCAGAAAGCGACCAAGCGAATTGTAAAAGAAGGTCATGGACTTGGGCTGCATGGAGTAACTCATGTCCCAGGGAAATTTTACAAATCAGCTTATAGCGGATTGAAGGAAATGCAGCAAGCGAATGAAAGTCTTAACAAGGTGGCCGGAGTCAAAACAAGCCTTGTGCGCACACCTTATGGCAGCAAGCCGTATCTTAAACCTGCATATCGCAATGTGCTTCTGGGGCAGGGTGGATTTCATCTCTGGGATTGGAATGTCGATTCATTGGACTGGAAATACAAGAAGGATCATCAGAAGGTATATAATAACGTGATGCAGCAGGTTCACAATGTGAAGAAGAAGGGCACTACACCGATTGTGCTGATGCATGATCAGGAAGCTACGCTGAAAGTATTGCCTCAAGTGCTGAAAACGCTGAAGGCTGAAGGATATCAATTTGAAATATTAACGAAGAACGTGCAGCCGGTCAATTTCTGGGATGACAAGCGTTAAGATGCATTAAAGAGAAGCGACGCAGAAGCTGGTCAAGGCCTATAGCAATCCGAATCAAACCGATATTTTTCCAGAAACGGATCTGAAAAACATGCCTGAAGATATGACCGTGGACTTGGGCCATGGCATCAAAGGCTTGGCAGAAGGTGCGGCGGGCAGCCAGTATCTGACTTGGCAGGAGGGGCGCTGGACATTGCAGATTCGCTCCTTCTCTGAGGATCAGATGAACAACCCGGCGATTGCCAAGAAAATGGTGCAATATCTGGAAGCACACAAGCTGCCTGTTCCCAAAGACAAAGGGTTTGCCCAGGTCCACTATGCAAGTGGAGGTAAGGCAGTTCAGGTGACCATCTCGTGGCAGGACGGCAAACAAATTCATCAGTTGCAAACAAGTCGTGTGCCTCTGGACGCTCTTGCCATGGTGGTATCGGGTCCAATAATGGAGTACAACCTTTATAGATACATCATTGATGTGACATCTCACAAAAAAGCTTGGTATAGGGAACGCCCCCTGTACCAAGCTTTTGCTATTCTCTGCTGCCTGTTTAAGCCTGTCTGCTTACTTGAACCAGCCCTTTTCCTTGGAACGGGTGATGGCTTCAATGCGGTTGCTGGCATTGAGCTTGTTCAGAATAATGGAGATGTAGTTCCGAACAGTTCCCGTCGTAATGAACAGATGGCCGGCAATTTCCTTGGTGTTTTTCCCATCAGCCATCAGACCAAGCACGGCATGCTCACGTTCAGTGAGCGGATTTTCCTCGACATAAGCCTCGTCCACCAGATCAGGGGCGAAAATACGTCTGCCGTTCATGACTTGACGGATCGCCTCGGCGAGCTCTTCAATTGGACTATCCTTGAGCAGATAACCTCGTACGCCGCCCTTAAGCGCTCGCTCGAAGTATCCGGTTCTGGCAAACGTAGTGAGGATGATGACTTTACAGTTCATGCCTTTCAGCTCTTCTGCTGCTTCGAGGCCACTCTTGACGGGCATTTCAATATCCATCAAACAGATGTCGGGAGCATGCTGCTGCACAAGCGCAAGTGCCTCCTGACCGTTGCTGGCCTGTCCAACAACTTCCATATCATCCTCCAGATTAAGCAGGGAAGATAACGCACCGAGCATCATGCGCTGATCCTCAGCAATGACGATTCTGATCATTCTTCATCCTCCTTCATAGGTTTGCGAACCAGCTTGGGTACATGAATAATAACGGCTGTACCTTGTCGCTCCGGACCTGTTTGAATGTCTATGCAGCCATTTACAAATTCCAAACGTTCTTTCATTCCGAGGATACCGGTTCCCCGGCGCTCCTGCTTGCGTGTACGTTCGATACCAAGCCCGTTATCCTGCACCGTTAATACGTTATGAGAGGGTGTTTCTTCTATTGTAATGGTACATGACGATGCCTGGCTGTGCTTGACAACATTGGTCACCGCTTCCTTCAGACACATACCGAGCACATTTTCATTCAGTTGTGACGTGTCCTGCAGCTTCGGGTTGCCTTGTAAAATAAATTGAATGGACGCGGCCTTCAAAATTTGCTCTGCACGGAACAGCTCATCCACCAGCTGCGTTCCCCGCATCGTTGTCACCATATCACGAACTTCCTTGAGCGCGGTGCTGGCCGTTTGTCTCAGCTCATTTAATTCAATGATCGCCTGATCCGGATTTTTACGAATCAATCGTTTCGCCAGATCGGTTTTGAGACCGATCAGCGAAAGTTTCTGACCGAGCGTATCATGTAAGTCGCGTGCAATGCGCTGTCGCTCCTCCATTTTCACCAGATCATCCAGACGTTTGTTGGCACTCTCCAGCTGGCCCTCCAGTTGCTCACGCTTGTTTTTATTATACGTGCTGATCGGGAGCAGGATGGAAGCCATCAGGCTGATGAATACAAACGGAAACTGGCTAAGCAGCAATGAGCTTTGATTGATAAAGCCATAGTTGACCGTCAGGAAGCTTGCGCCGAGATTCACCGAGTAGAGGGTGAAAAATCCGGCTTTATTTTTAATATTGCCAATAAAAAAAGCAAGAAACAATGAGAAGTAAGCATAGTCATATGCAATCGTCATCGTAATGGATATGGCAATCAGCAGTCCAATCCACATGTAGACCTGCCATCCTTTGGTGATAAAGGCAAGCAGATAACATACAAAAAAGACAAGGATAATGATAATGCCGGTGACCAGCGTCCAAACCTTGGAATACTGAGAGATGTAATAAAAGGGAAGGATGAAAAAAGCGAGCCACACGTATGGGTTCAAGCCTGTATTTTTATAAAAAACTTGTGACCATTTCTGAATATGATTCTCCTCCTTGCAGTTATAGCTGACACAACTTTAGCCTGACTGTAGCATGACTGCCGCCTGAATACAAGAAAACGAATCTGACAGAGTAAAGGCTTGTCTGTCAGACCCGTTTATTTGGCTACTCGGATAGAGCTCTCGGAACGTAGTTTTTGCGTGATTTGCGATTCAGTTGTCTAAAGCTGATAAATTCTTTGTTCTGCTCATCCCATAGACGGAAGCGCAGCGCAACCAGGCTGGAACGTAATGTGATCGTCGTTGCCTTCTGCAGAGGAGGTGTGGCGTTATGTGCTTCCTCCAAATAATAATTCGGTACCCGTGGACTCAAGTGATGCACATGATGGAATCCGATGTTACCACTGATCCATTGCAGCAGCTTAGGCAGCTTGTAATAGGAGCTACCCTCTACAGCAGCCTTGACGTAACTCCATTCGTCCTCATGCTCGAAATACGTCTCTTCAAACTGGTGCTGCACGTAGAACAGCCAGATGCCGAAGAAACCGGAGAAGAAAAATACAGGTGCTTGAACCATGACAAAGGCCTGCCAGCCAATCAGCCAGCACATAAAGCTGTACAGAGCAATAATTAGCACGGTCGTTACATGAGTGTTGATACGTTCCTTACGTCTAGCCGCTTTGCGATTAAAGCGGTAAGCGAACAAAAACACATAGATAGGTCCGATGCCAAACATGATCAAAGGGTTCCGGTATACACGGTAGAATAGACGCATCCACGGTGTCGCCGCTTTGTATTCGTCTACAGTCATTACCCAGATATCACCTACACCACGTTTGTCGAGATTGCCGCTTGTGGCATGGTGAATGGAATGCTCGTTTTTCCATTGTTGATAAGGGGTGAGGGTCAATACTCCAGTGATCGTACCAAGGATATCATTGGCACGTTTGCTTTTGAAGAATGAGCCGTGACAGCAGTCATGAAAAATAATAAACGTCCGCAGGACAAACCCCGATGCCACCAGTGCGATAGGGAATGTTAGCCAGTAAGAGATGGATAAGCTGTAATAAGCTGCTGCCCACAGTAAAAAGAGGGGAAGCAATGTATTGATTAATTGACGGATGCTAAGTTTGAGATCATTTTTTTCAAAAGGGGTTACTTCTTTTTTAAGAGCCATTTCTTTGCTTCTACTCATGCATGTTCCTCCTTATATGATACAACGGTGATTCGCTGCATCAGCACATTTCCCGTGATGTATCCTTTTGGGAAGCGTTTTTATCATTGTAAAAGAATGCGCCCGTGACCGTAAGTCATAAGTGTCAGCCTGTTGTAATGATAAATATCAAGGATGGAGCATGACATTTGTCATGGTTTATGGGGGAATGCGTGGATACAGTCGGGTGAAAAGATGACGTTTTCATATTTCCTTTGCACAAATTACGCAACAATTTGTATTTTGTATACAAATTTTGCGAAGAGCATGGTAAAATCAAACCTTGAGTGTATATGACATCGTAGGCTGCATTAGGGCGTGTCTTTAAACCTGCTGAAGACGTTGAAGACGTTCTGGCTGGGAACGAGGATTCGAAGATTCAGCAAACTCGGCTTTCTTCAGCAGGCTCAGACACGCCCTAGATCAAGAGTATATTTTGTATGGATTGGATGGAGCGCTTAAATGAAAAAAAGAATTACGGATATTTTATTTCTTATGGCGGGTGCATTTTTATTTGCGCTGGCGGTCAACCTGTTTGTTATTCCTAACGATCTTGCAGAGGGCGGCGTAACAGGGATCACGATTATTCTGTATTATCTGTTCCATTGGTCTCCGGGGCTGATGAACCTGATTCTTAACGGTATTTTATTAATTGTAGGTTATAAGTTTCTGGATAAAACAACAACGGTATACACCATTATCGCAGTTGTTTTTAACTCCTTGTTTTTGCATTTGACGGAGAACTGGAGCATTGCTTCCAATGAGCTGTGGGTGAACACGATCTTCGCGGGTGTCTTTGCGGGTCTGGGGATTGGTTTGATCGTCAAAGTGGGGGGCACTACAGCGGGAACGGTTATTCTGGCGCGGCTGGCAAACAAATATCTGGACTGGAGCATCAGCTACGGCTTGCTGTTCTTCGATCTGATTGTGGCGTTTTCCTCCTATTTTATTATTGGACCGCAGGGTCTAATGTGTACGATCGTGCTGCTGTTTGTTGGAACCAAAACGATGGAGTTTATTATTGAAGGACTGAATCCGAAAAAGGCCGTGATGATTATCTCCTCCAAGCAGGATGAGATTGCGAAGCAGGTTATCGAGAAAATGGATCGCGGAGTTACGGTTCTGTCCGGTCACGGCTATTATACGAAAAATCCGAAGGAGATTCTGTATATTGTCATCAGTAAACAAGAGGTTCCGATGCTCAAAAAAATTGTGCGGGCCGAAGATGAGATTGCATTTATTACCATTCATGATGTACGTGACGTATTCGGAGAAGGCTTTATTGAGCTTTCGAAGTCCTAGGTGAAAGCTCTGGGAAGCTGGCCAGAGTGCTATGAATAGGAGAGAAGCAGGGCGAGACAGAAGATGATTCTGTTTCGCCCTTTTTGCGTGGCGCCCTGCACAAGCGGAGCTTTACACGCTGCAACCGGAATGATATATTAAAAAAGTTAGTTAAGAAAGTTAACTAATTATAAGCTGGAGGTGATATGATGGCTGGCACACCGCAATATATCCGCAATCTGAACGAAAATCTGATTATGGATGCCTTGATTACTCAAGGTGCCATGTCAAGAGCGGATATCAGCCGTCAGACAGGACTTAGTAAACCAACGGTGTCATCCGCGGTGGAGCATCTCATGGAACGTAATCTGGTCAAGGAAACAGGTCGCGCCGATAACGCTCAAGGTCGTAAGGCTACGTTGATTCAATTCAATGAGACGGCGTATTATGTCTGCGGTGTTGATATTGGGGCCACGCGAATTCGGATTGCTTTGGCAGACCTTAACGGTCAGTTGCTGGCTTATGCAACCTATCCACCGATTGCACGAGATATGAACCAAGGGCAGGGTGTACAGGAATTGAATGAAACTTCTGAACAGTCTGTGCTGCAGCTGTTACAAGGCTATGTAAACCAGATGTTGCAGGAGAATGGTTTAGAGTGGAGTGATATTCGCTGCATCGGATTCGGGATTCCGGGAGTTGTTTTGCCCGAATCAGGGGAGATCAGGCGTATTGTTGAACCGCTCGCTGGTATGGAGAGAGCATTCTCTCGGGATACGTTAGCGCGTGCTTTTCCATGTGATGTCATTCTAGACAACGATGTGAATCTGGCTGCACTAGGTGAGTACCGAAGTGGTGCTGCGGTGGGTTCTCCATTCTTTGTTTTTTTCTCCATTGGGGCAGGCACAGGAGCGGGCATTATGATTCAGGGTCAATTACTGCACGGTTTAGGTGGTATGACTGGTGAAGTAGCCGAGATGCTACTGGAGAATGGAAGCCGCCTGGAGGATGCGCTGTCTGCTGACGGACTGCTGCAGCTGGCGAAGCATCAAGGGCTGACGCCAGAGTTGAAGAATTTGAATGGTTCGGATGCTCTTGCTTCCGGTGCAGGAGAAGGTACAGATGACAGGACAGATATAGTTGTAGATGCTTCCGAGGCTCTGACACCCGAGATGATTTTCGAAGCCGCACGCATCGGAGAGGTTCAGGCCATGAGTGTTATGAAGCAATATAGTCATATGATCGCTGGAGCGCTGCGTCAGATCAGCACGGTGCTTGCTCCTGAACTGATTGTACTTGGCGGAGGAATTGGCGGGAACGGGGATGTGTTATTGCCTGTATTAAGGGAAATGGCTGATGAGCATTTTCCGGTGAAGCCGCAGCTGCTCTGCTCCGCTCTTGGAGAACGGGCTGTTGTTACGGGTGCTGTGCAGGTTGCGTTGCAGCGAACCCTGCTGAATCTTCAGCAAGGAACGTTAGAAGAATAGATGAGTGGAAAATCAGTACGATTATGTTGAAGCTCTGTGTGAGCAGACCGAGGTTACCGTTCGGACTCCGGGGGTTATCTCGAATAAGGAGGAAATGTTATGAAAGAAACGGTTCAAGGTGAGATGCAGCAAAAGGCTTCTTGGGTTGCCGGCATTGACATTGGCGGTACCAAAACGTTGATGTTATTATCTACCCGAGACGGAGATGGGCAAGTTCACGAATGTAGATTGCCAACTCAAGCTGCTGAGCAGCCCGAAGCATTTTTTCGCTGGCTGTTTGCCGAACTAAAAACATTTTGTGAGGACTCAGGGTGTTCGTGGAATCAGCTTGCTGGTGTAGGGCTAGGATTCCCTGGTGTTATCCTGCAGGATGAAGGAGTATTACGCAATGCGCCTGCATTCCAGTGGCCTGAGGAGGATATCCGGGCGATCATTGCCAAGTTTTACAATGGGAATATCGTTCTGGACAATGACGTCAACATGGCGGCGATGGGAGAAGTGGATCAGGGGGCGGCTCGTGGACATCGCCATAGTGTCATGGTTACTGTGGGCACAGGTATTGGCGCTGCACTTGTACTGAATGGAGAATTATACAGCGGGCAGCTCGGAGCCGCGGGCGAAATCGGTCATTTTATCGCAGGTGATGAAGGGCTTGATCCCGGGTATGCAGCAGATGGCGATGCGTTCGGGGTATTTGAGTCGATCACGTCGGGCACGGGCATTACCGAGCGGGCAAGGAATTATTTTGCAGCGGGAAAAGGGAGTGAACTTTCCTTGATCTGGAGTCTTGCTGGCGGGCAAGCGGAACAGATTGAAGCAAGGCATGTATTTAAGGCAGCCGAATCAGGCGATGTGGCTGCACTTGAGATTCTGGAGCTGCCCCTGCGTTATATGGCCAGAGGACTCGCTAATATTACGGCATTGCTGAACCCATCTGTCATCGTACTGGGCGGGGGCGTTGCCGCATCCAATCCAACCTATTATCTCAACGAGGTTCAGGCCCGGTTGAAACGTTATGTTGTACTTCCGATCGAGATTGTGATTGCCGAGCTTGGCAATAAAGCAGGGGCGATCGGAGCGCTGGCATCCATCAGACGTAACCTTCAACGCACGGATCGGTAGAACCAATACACAGAGACTAAAGAAATAAAAAGGATGGAGATCCGGATGAGAGATAGACATATGATGGCTGATACAAAAAATAAAACAGCCGAGGCTTCAGAGGCAAGACGTGTGTTGATTAAATTGCAAGGCCTGTATCTGTTTATGGGGCTTGCGGGAGGTTTTTTTAACCCGTACATTAATCCCATATTGGTGTCACAGGGCTTTTCAAGTAAAGATACTGGATTTATAATGGCTTTTGGTACATTAATATCCATTATCCTCCAGCCGGTGTGGGGAGTTCTGGTGGATAAATTTAAGAAAACACGCTTGGTGCTTGTGATTAGCTTAATGATTCCGGCGTTGCTGGCGTATTTTTATAATATTCAGGTGTACATTATATTAATTTTGATTTATACTTTATGCACTATATTTCAAGTGACACAGATACCTGTAGCTGATTCCTATGCGGTAACAGCAGCAAGAGCGGCGAACACCTCTTATGGTATGATTCGGCTCTTTGGCAGCCTGGGGACAGGACTTGGCGGATTCGCTGCAGGGATGTATCTTTCCCAGTTTTCCATTCATATGTTATGGCTGCCTTTCCTCTTCTTTAACATGTTGAGCGCAATACTGGCGGGCACACTCCCCAAGCAGACGAGCATCTCCTCGTCCTCGGTAACCTTCTCCGTAGGTTTGGCAAGATTGCTTCGAAATCGTACGTTCCTTCTCTTTCTCACCGGTTGTTTTCTGGTGAATCAAACGCTGACGGCGTTTAACTCCTTTTTCGTTATTTCGTTTCAGATGGCAGGCGGCTCGGTCGCTCTGACAGGCACAGCACTCTTGCTTGCCTCTATCACAAACGTACCATCCATGCTGGTAGCTGCTTATGTGCTTCGCAGGTGGGGGCACGAGCGTACCATGCTTCTGGCTGCCGGTGCATATATGCTACGCTGGGGAATTCAGTGGCTGTGGCCTACCCCGGAAGTGATGCTGGGTGTTCAGGTGCTGCATGGATTATCCTTTGGGTTCTTCTATATTGCGGCTGTAGAATATGTGGCTTCCGTCACTGGTCGTGAGATGCAGGCGACAGGTCAGAGCTTGTTTAACATGGTGTTTGCAGGTCTTGGTGGCATTGTAGGCAACATGCTGAACGGATACCTGCTCGATACGGGCGGACCTTCCGTAATGTATCTGTCCTGCACGATCAGTGCCGCATTGGGGGCGATCATTCTATACATCGTCAGCAGACAAGCGAGAGAACAGAGAAGGGCGTACTCCCTCGAATAGCGATGAAGGAGATATCCGCCGGATTAGCTGCCAAGAGTGTATTGACTAGATTTGAATGGAAGGAGCTGAGGGCCTATGAAGGTGAATCTGAAGCGGAGCTGGCACACCAAGTTGATTTATTCGTATTTTCCCCTATTTCTGCTTACGATCTCCATTCTGATCGTTCTCTCCTTCCTGATTGTTAGCGAGTTGTCACGGAATGAAACCAAAAAAGCGGATATGATCTCCACACGTTATATTGTAAGTACACTGGAGCGGTCTCTGGGTGACATTGAGATGAGACTGCTTGATGAGATCGGCACCAATAAAATGTACAGCCGCTTTCTGGAAACCCAGGATTCACAGCTGTCCAGTGCATTTCTCTATGATGCTGCGAGCGGTTTGGGACGAATGCTGGATCAGCAGGGCACGGTGCAGTCCATTTATCTGTATCGGCTGTCGGATTCCCGCATTCTGACACCCAGAGGTATGGTGAGTCTGGAGGAATTTGAGGACCGCGCTTATATTGAGCAGGCCTTGAAAAATAGACAAAATCTCGGCTGGAATCAGCCCAGATCGTACAAAGAGCTTTCCTTCGATGTTCCTTCACAGGTCATCAGCATGAACAAATGGCTGCCGCTTCCTTGGGGCGGAGAGGGGCTACTTGTCATATCCATCCGGCTGTATGCCTTGGAGAGACAAATTGACAATATGACGGATGGGGATCTTTCCTTTTTACAGGTGAAGGACAACGATGACCAGCTTGTGTATTCGGCTCACCAGATTGTCCCTGCTGATGGGAATGTTCTGAATCGGGTGCAAGCCGAGAAGCTTGGGCTGACCTTCGAAAGCGGCATTCAGACAGGACATTTGTACTCATGGGTGTCACTGGTTTCGTATGTATGGATAGGCATTGGTATTCTGACGATTGCGGGTGCAGTTGCGGGTCTGATCTATATTACGCGCCGAAATGTACGACCCATTCAGCTTATGATGAATCGTATTCAGGAGTTGCAGCCCCGTGTGCATGAGGAGGAGGCGGCACCGTCCGTCAAGGATGAGCTGGCCTTGATTGACCGGGCCCTCGAGCATCTCATCGCTCAAACGGTGGACTATGAGAAGCAGCATCATGAGAATCTGCTCATTCATCGCAGGCAGCTGCTGGTGGATCTGATGGAAGGTGAGCGTATGGATTCATTCCGTCAGCGCCTTCGTCATTTGCTGCCGCTGGAGGAGCGTTTTCTGGAGCCTGAAAGTGCAGCTGTGCTGGTGGCTGAGATGAATGGAACAGATCTGCCAGGTAATCAGAATATTTTGAAAATGGCGTTGATGAATGTATTCAAGGAACTGGTCCAGAGGGAGAGCAGGCTTGGTGCTTGGGCAGAATGGTTTGGTCATCGTCGTCTGATCATTGTGGTGGCTTCGGATGAAAAGGAAGGACTTAGCCGCGAGCTGCTGATCGAATTGGCCCAACAGATGCATATGTGGATTGCTGAGCATTTTCGCATTCGATTTACGTTTGGCATCGGACAAACGGTCAGTGGATGGGAAGATATTACCCGATCCTACGCCAGTGCTGATGCAGGATTACAGCACCGGCTGACACTTGGTCAGGATGCGATTGTGCTTAGTGAGCAATTGCCTGATCAGACCGAGATGCATTCCTATAAATATCTCCAGATGCTTGCAGATATCGTTCGTGAGTTCAGACTGACCGGAGATGAATGGCGAATGCAGCTTGATCATCTGTTTATTGCGTTCAGTGAGGATCAGATGAATGACAAGGATATTCGTATGCTGGTGCAGTCGCTTATTCAGATGTTAGCGCGTGAATTTGGCGAGCTGTCTGAACGTTTGCAACATCAGTTCGATGAACCTACGTTGGCAAGACTCCGTGCACAAATTCAGGAAGCCGACACACTTGAGCGCATCCGTGCGATTTTGCTGGAGTGGCTGAAGGAGGTCTATCGCAATTACGTTGCAGTCAACGAAACCAAAAGTCATCGGGCTATGATTAATGAGCTGCGTGTATATATTGAAGAGCATTTTGATGATCCTGATCTGTCGCTGAAGCATCTGAGCGATCGATTCCAGATCTCGGGTAAATATGCAAGCTATCTGTTCAAGGAAGAGTTTGATATGAAGTTTGTGGATTTTCTGGTGAAGCTGAGAGTAGAAAAGGCCTGCCGATTGCTTGCCTCATCGGATACAGCGATTCAGGACATTGCCCAGCAGGTCGGTTATGCGAATGCAATCTCGTTCGGGCGAGTATTTAAACGTGTGATGAATGTTACCCCGGGAGATTATCGTAAGCAGTTTGACAGATCGGAAGAGAAATAAACGTTGAATGTGAACATTTGTGAGTTGAATCTAAGTCTCCTATGAGAGCATAAGGTGTATTCCTGCTGCTTGACATAGGGGATTTTTTTGTTATGAAATGATCGAAATGTATTCAGGGAGTATCGTTAGAAAAATAAGGACATGAACTATACTACACACATATATAAAAACACAGGGGGGATTTTCATTATGAGTCGATATGGGCAACAAGCCTGGGGTTCGGTGGAGCTTGACAGTGAGGTTAATATTTCAGTAGATAACAATTCATTTGATTTTAATGTGGATGGTTTGTCATTCTCGCTGGCCATTCCACCAGGGAAGTACAATACCAGTAGAGAGCGACATGAATCAGAGCTCGTGCAAGTCATGACAAAGACAGCAGCGAATCTGAATCTGCCTGTACAGTTCAAGTTAGGCGGTATGCACTATGATCAGAAATATAATGTCTTAATTGTAGAGCATCTCGATAATCGCCAAGAGCATGTGCTGGATGGATTCAAGGGGAAGGCGGCAGAACTGATATTTGGCGAAGTGCGCTTTAATCTTTTACCGAGGGACTAAACTGAAGGGATAAATCTGTCATAATAATCATTACAAACGGAATCGACCACCAAAAGCGTGGTCTTTTTTTATTTTACCGGGAGAAGGATCATCGGGAAAATAGATTAATACATGTCGTTACGTGTCGATTTAGAGCGAATTACCACATGAAAACAGTGTAAATAGCTTGTTTTGTGTTAGTTTATATAACATACATGAACTGAAAACAGTTTATCAGTAGGAAAATAGTTTATAAGTTAGGTTTTTTGACGTAAAATCGACGTTTATCTCATTTTGAAAATAGTTTATTGTCGGTTTTCAGAAAACAATGTAATAATTAGTGACATTCACAGGTGCAGCAACATAGGGCAACTATATCGGAGTGGCGATCATGTGAATCATTCAGAAGGTGTGCGAAAGGGGAAAGGTCAAATGAGATTATTTCAAAGACGCAAGGCAGGCAAGGCAAGTTCGGTTCTCGCAGTGGTAACCGCGTTTACTCTATTATTATCTGCGTGTTCATCTGGAAGTGAATCAGCAGCTTCATCATCCGGGGGAACGGGTGCAGGGAACAGAACAACTTTGAAAGTAGAAATTTTTGACCGGGGTAATACTCCGGCGGGGTACACCATCTCGGACAGTTATTTGACTCGCTTCATTCAAAAGGAGTTTGGCGACCCGAACAACATCAATGTCCAGTTTGTCCCGGTACCACGCTCGGAGGAAGTACAGAAGCTTAATGTACTGATGGCAAGTGGCTCAGAGGTTCCAGATATCGTGTTTACGTATGATTCCGGTACATTTAACCGCTACGCTGAACAAGGCGGTCTGACCGAGCTGACCGATCTCATTAATAAAGACGGTACCAACCTGAAAAAGCTGCTCGGGGATCAAACGCTGGCATACGGTCAATATGATGGACAGCAGCTCGCCATTCCGGGTAAACGTCTGGTACTGGGGAAATATGCTTCTTATGTACGTCAGGACTGGCTCGATGCACTGGGATTGCCTGTGCCGCAAACAGCTGAAGAATTGCACACAACCCTGAAAGCTTTTAAAGAGAAAGATCCTGGTAAAGTTGGTTCAGCACTCATTCCGATGGGCATGTCCATTGCTCCTGCGCAATACGAGCCATTGATCTGGTCCTTCATTCAGCCGCTGTCTGAAGAACAAAGATACACACTCACACAGCAGCTGGGCTCTAATGACTATCCGACACTTTTGCCTGGCTTTAAGGATGCGCTGAAATACATGAACACTTTGTATAACGAGGGATTAATGAGTAAGGACTTTGGACTGGATAAAGACAAGAAAAAGCTGTGGGAAGATGTGTCCAATGGCAAAATAGGCTTCTATACGGAGGATGCAGGTGAAATCTACATCTCGGGTACGTATAAAAACCTGCAAACCAACAAGCCGGGTGCTGTCATGACACCGATTGATGCGTTTAAAAACTCCGAAGGCAAATTCGCTAAACCGGCTTATGCTCCGAATGCGATGTATGTCATGATTCCGAAGTCCAGCCAAAACGCTGAAGCGGCGATGAAATATCTGGATTGGATGGCATCTGGAAACAACCTGTTTGACCTGCAATTCGGTGTAAAAGACGAGAACTATGAACTGGTGGACGGTGTACCTCAGATCAAAGAGGATGCTTCTCCTGAAATTGCTGGACGAATCTACAACTCGGGTGACATCGCTATTATCGTGAACGGGAAATACGTGGGCGATGACAAAAAAAATGAAGAGGCTTATGTCGTTCAGGTTGAATCCAAGTACCGGGATGACATGCGTAAATCAGTGGCAATCTCGAATACAGATACAATTCAGCCAGTACGTTTCTCCAAACCGATTGAAGCGGAAGCTCGTTATGGCAATGGTCTGCAGGACAAATTCATGGAGTTCGTTGTGAAAACAACGATTTCCAAGCCAGCGGATTTTGAAGCAACCTATGACAGCATGATGAAGGATTACATGGCAAGTGGGGGTCAAGCGATTCTGGATGAGCGTACAGCCGCTTATAAAGCAATGAAATAGGCTGAGCTGATCGCGCTGGATGAGTTGACAGCATAGAACAGGATTTCATGGGGGCGATGTATGAATCGTACTCCATGAAACATCCTGCATGACTTGGGGGGAACATTTATGAAGACGGGCACGTATTTCCGCAGAAACTGGCAAATGTATGCTTTGCTCGTGCTGCCAATGATCTATTTCATCATTTTCAAGTATGGTCCAATGTATGGTGTGCAGATTGCGTTTAAGGACTTTAACTTCTTCCAGGGCATTTCGGGCAGCAAGTGGATTGGATTCGATGCGTTCAAAGAGGTGTTTGAGAATCAGGGGTTCTACACCGCGCTGCGTAACACGATTGTTCTGAATTTCCTGGATTTGCTCGTATCGTTTCCGGCACCGTTAATTCTGGCAATTCTACTCTTTGAATTACGGGTGGCCTGGTTCAAAAAGATGGCACAGACACTGCTATATATTCCGCATTTTATCTCATGGGTCATTATTGGCGGGATCGTGTTACAGGTGTTCGGCACGCAGTCTGGCTTCATTAACAATATGTTAATGAGCATCGGGCTCGATCCACTTCCATTCCTCACGGATAAAAATTATTGGCTCTTTACGTATTTGGCTGTAGGTGTGTGGCAAAGTGCAGGCTGGGGCACCATACTCTATCTGGCCTCTCTTACAGGTATTAACCGTGAGTTATATGAAGCTGCCGAGGTCGATGGAGCAAGCCGCTTACGCAGAATCTGGCATATCTCTCTGCCAGGCATCAAAACAACGATTGTTACCTTGCTGATCATCAATGTCGGCAATATGATCTCCATTAGCTTCGACCGTCCATTCATTATTGGCAACGTAGCTGTTCGTGAATATTCGGATGTTCTCAGTACATTTGTGTACCGTATGGGTTTGCAATCCGGTCAGGTGACGCTGGCAACCGCAGTAGGTTTATTCCAGGCTGTTGTTGGACTGATCTTTATCTTGGGTGCAAACTATGCATCGAAAAAATTAACAGACGAGAGCATTATGTAACGGACGGAATGCTTGATCAACACGGAGTTCATCTATGATCTGTAAGGAGTGAGTGAGATGTCGGAAAACACGGCGAATCGAATATTCAACACGGTAAATGTCATTCTGATTGTTATTGCAATGGTGCTGTGTCTTGCACCGTTTATCCATATCATTTCCATCTCGCTAAGCTCGAACCGGGCGATCGGTTCGGGGGAGGTTTCCTTTTTCCCGAAAGAGATTACCTGGGAGGCTTATGGCAAAGTATTTGGTGATGGTTCCATGATTCGATCCCTGCTCTACACCATCTGGTTAACTGTTCTTAGCACAGTGCTGAGCATGGTTATGACGATTATGGCAGCATACCCTCTTGCCAAAAGCAGTCTGAGAGGGCGCAAATGGTTTATGATGGTGATTGTGGTTACGATGTTTTTCAGCGGCGGCATTATTCCAGAGTATATTCTGATCAAAAATTTGCATTTGCTTGACAGCACATGGGGATTGATTCTGCCGGGACTGATTAGCCCGTTCTATATGATTATTCTGATCACCTTCTTCCGGGGAATTCCCGAAAGTCTGGAGGAAGCTGCGGATATTGACGGCAGTACACAGATTGGCACATTGATTCGTATTATTTTGCCCCTGTCACTTCCGGTAATGGCAACACTCAGCCTGTTCTATGCCGTTGGACGCTGGAATGGATTTCAGGATGCGTTGATGTATATTACCAAACCAGAGTTGTATCCATTACAATTGAAGTTATATCAGATGATACAGCAGAATCAAATCACAGAGCTGATGCAAAATGAAGGCATCGGCGCAGTACATGTGTTGCCGGAAAGCTTGAAAGCAGCCAGTGTTATATTCTCGACGTTGCCGATCCTGCTTGTATATCCGTGGCTGCAACGCTACTTCATCAGCGGTGTAATGGTAGGTGCTGTAAAAGGTTAACGTCTCAGGAGGTCTTATGGCATGACACAACCTATGGTAAAGAAGATGTCGAAGGAACAGCAATATCTGGTGAACCAGTCGATGGTGATGATGGATCGCTTGTATGATGAAGAGTTTGGCTTGCTCCGCGGTGCTGAAGAGCAGTCATCAGAACACGAGACACGAGGCAGTGCGCATTATGCACTCGGCCTGCTGATTCGTCAGGAGCCTGGTGATGTGGAGCGAGCGGCTCTGGTGCTTGATAAGGTGCTGGAGTATCAATATGATGCGCCGGATGAAATCTATCATGGAACCTTCATGACCCAGTCGAATGATGTGCATCCACCCGCGGGTCACTATGCATGGAAATCATTTGCGCCAGGCACAGCCTATTTTCTGGAACGCACCCTTGAGAAGGTGTCTGCGCAGTTTATTCATAATCTGCAGCAAGAGAAGGATGTATTGAAGGAAGGTGCGGAGGGGAAGCGGTTAAAACGGCTGTTCCACGAAGCGGTTAACACTATATTGCCACCCGTCTGGATCAGCTATGATCCAAACTGGAGGGAGTTTATCGCATGTGTATGTGTGATTGCCACTGCAGAGTTTCGGGAGCTCCTGCCTGCTGCGCTTGTTCGGCGAATGGATGTGGCGATGGAACGAGCTGTTCTGGGCTCCGTGGATCGCAGGCTGGCGGATGTGATTCCGATGAACACAAACATCGAGCTGATGCATATTTTTATCACTCATTATTATGGTCATCGGTTCAAGCGGACGGACTGGATTCAGCATGCGGATGAGCAGGCCGAAAGGTTGCTGAAGGAATTTGAACAATATGATGGTACGTTTGCGGAGTTTAATACAACCACCTATTATGGGGTTGATCTTGCTGTACTGGGTATGTTCAGAAGATATTCGCTCACGGGACGTATGAAAGAAATTGCTCATCGGATTGAGCATGGACTATGGAATAATATTGCACTGTATTACAATGCGAATCTGGAAAATCTGTCAGGCCCGTTCGCGCGGGCATACGATATGGAGATGCGGGAGCACAGCTCCATTGGTGTGTTTCTTTATCTTTTGCTGGGAGAGGGCTACGAGCATTTAACTGGAATAAATTGTGAATCCGGGCATGATCCGATGATTGCCTTGCTTGGCATTGATGTTCCTGCTGAAGCGGTACCGTATTTCAAAGCGCATCAGGGTGACCGTTTGGTGCAGAAGCAGTTCCTTGAGCTGTGTGAACGCAATGATCCAAAAGCAAATCGTAATCTGTGTACGGCCTCGGCCTGGATCGGTGAGAACCGAATGATGGGTGCAATGTCGGGGAGCCGCAATACCAACGGTCAGATGCATCCCGCGACCATTCATTGGCATACGGCAACAGGAGAGCGATATTACCTGCGTCTGGTACGCCGCGAAACGGGAGGGGACTGGAACAGTCATCTGCGGGGCATTACCTATGAAGCAGAGGTGACATCGGGGTCGCTGACTATTGATGTACAGCTGGATACGGAGGAAGAGATTGAGGTTTATTTTGAGATCAAAGGACCGTCCCTTCGCCCTCAGCAGTTACAGCCGGAGCGCTGGGATCTTCCGGGACTTACCTGTTCAGTAAAGGTCGAAGCGCCGGAACCTACCGTTCTGATGTACACCGATTATGCTGAAATTATATATCGTTATGTGCCGGGTGTAACGGAGAAGCGAATGAGGTTTGAACTCGGGATCGACTAGGATCAGGTATAGCTTCAATCAGGTACAGCTTCACACATAAGTTGAACGATGGAGTTCGATGAGCACGCGAGCTGAACCGCTACAAAAATGTTTGTTTATACAGATAGAGACGAGTGGAATATGAAAGGGCAAGTGAACGAAAAACTTGAAGATTGGAGGGGCAGGGATGTATACAGACAAGGAGCAGTATTCCTTCTCCACATGCTGGAATATTAAACGTCATACAACGGGTCAGGGCATGGTTGAGGAAATTCTGTCACTCGGCTTCAGACAGGTGGAATTAAACTATAATGTGAACGATGAGCTGCTGCGGACGATTGAACCGATGATTGAGCGCGGAGAAGTGGGCATATCGAGTGTGCATAACACCTTCCCGCATGTAGCTGATCCAGACTATGGCACAGATTCGGTGCTGCTTGGATTCGATGATGAGCCGCGGCGCAAACGAGCGATTGAACTGCTATTACGTTCGGCCGAGTATGCTCATCGCTACGGTGCCAAGGCGGTTGTTGTGCATCCGGGCGAAGTGCCGTTTGCGTATAACATTGATGAGGCCTTGAAAAAAATCTATCACGATGAAGGCAAGGATTCGCCGGCCTATCAGGCCTTGTGGCAGGAGATGCTGGAAAAGCGTGAGGCGGGAAGTCAGCACTATCTCAAGCGGATTCAGGAGAGCCTGGAAGAGGTGTGTAATGTATCGGAGCAGCGTGGGTACGGTGTAAGCTTTGGCATTGAAACCCGTTCCCGCTGTTATCAGATGCCTACACTGCAGGAAGCCGGCACGATTATTGGTCAGATGAAGGGAGCTCCCCTTGGGCTATGGTACGACATCGGTCATGGCATGATGATGGACCGAATGGGGCTCTATGATAACGTGCGCGAGGCCAATGCGTTGATTGATCACGTTGTGGGTGTGCACATCCATGAAACGGTAGGCTTGTCCGATCATTGGTGCCCTTATATTCATAGTAAAGATATGAGCTTCTTCGATGCATTTCTGGATATCATTGATCGCTCTCCTGTGAAGGTATATGAGCTGAAAGCTGCCTGCACGCCTGAGGAGATTGATGAAAGCCATAACCTTATTGTAGCTCGTATTGCCGAACGTCAGAGATAAGCAGAAATAGAGCAGGATCAGAATCTTTAGCCTTACAGGCTGCAAGAGACTGGTCCTTTTGCTTTGTTTTCCGCTACAATCTACCTGACACGACATCTAGTAATTAGGAATCCAAGTCTGCTCTACTTGAATAACTTGTACCAGTATAAAGTGGCTTCAATATTAGGAGTGTATGACTGCTTGAGTGTGTCAACTCCACCCAGGATGAAGCCTTGTTTGACATAAAATCTGCAAGCGCCCAGATTATCATCTTGTGCTTCAAGGGACATTCCTATAAGCTCTTTTTCTTTTGCCCACTCTTCTGCTTTATTCAAGAGCAACGCTCCGATTCCGCTGCCTCTATACTCCTGTTTAGTCGCAATGTTTTCAATATAACAGAAGCGATTCCAGTCCTTTATCACTCTAATCTGTCCTACGCAGGTATGATTCATATACGCTAAGAACAAAATTTTATCGTCTTGATTTATATATTCACTCCAATTGAGCTGATCCTCCGGGAAACGTATTTCTCGCGTTTCATCCCAAAGAACTTCTGTATAAGACCACGTTCCTGCTTGTAAATGGGGAACCACTTTACCAAATAGCGTGAACGTATCATTTGTCTTATGGATATCCTCGATGCGGTCCGCAGTTAACGGAGAAATGATGAGTTTATGCTCACTACCCAATGTTTAAACACGTCCTTTCAGGATGTTCTGAAATGGCTGATGCTAGTGACAACTGTTACGAGCCGAGTCTTTCTTGAAAAGTAACCCTGCATGATTACTTGTACATACGCCGTTCCAGTTCAGCAAAGGCGATGCCAGCATCGTCGCTGGAATTGTCGATATACGCTACAGCTTCAGCAGGCAGCGGCCAGGCTACGTTTTTGCGGGCAAGGGACGCACTGAACGCTCCCCAGTTTGCCAGCTTCCACTCATCTAGGGGAGATTGTCTTCCGGTAATACGCTCATGATAGAGTGCTACGTCCCGCAAATAGATGTAAGCAACCCGAACGTCCGTATCATCCAGAGAGCGCCCAATCCGTGCCAGTTCCTGCTGGATCCAATCGGGATTTTCAATCTCTTTGGTGAAGGGGCCAATGACGAGAGTATCGACGTCAAGCTGTACGTTATCCAAAGCTGCGTCCATCGTAATTCGATATCCGAGGTCACGGCACAGCGCTTTATACTCTGGTGAGTCGCGGTCTGACGGGTCGAGACCCTGAAGTGTCATGATGGCTTCAGCGGCAGGGCGAAGCAGGATATCCATATCGAGAAAGGCGGCTTTATATTTGCGGGAAAGAGCTTTGGCCAGCGTTGTTTTGCCACTTCCCGCTCCGCCGAGGAAGAAAATCAGTTTACTTTTGCTCATGAGCCCGTGTCTCCTTCATTCGTGATATCAATTAATGCTCTGTTGCTAACGGTGCTGATGAAATGAAAACAAGATATGAGTAGTATTCTATCATAATCCCTTTTATTGGCTATAGTAGTTGTAGTATAACTTCGTTCTTTAATTATGCCATGGTCGAACTGCTTCTTGGTGTCTATCGCCGCAAGGACACGGTTTCAATAAGCGGTAACGGAAACCATACCCGGATACAAGGCAGAGCATAACTGTCCCAAGCTGCCCGCACTCGGTTGTTCAGTCTGTTAATACTCCTACTTCAGGTTGGCATACATTTTCACTCCAGCTCCTTCGAGGGAAACCAGATATGCCGTAGATTAACCCAGCCTTGGCTGTTGAATGACAATCCGCGAACGGAAGGCAGGTAGGCTGTTTCAACAGGCTTTTGAGAAAGGCTGAACATCAGATGCTCACTAACCAGATAGCCTTCAACTTCATCCAGTGTCTGCTTGCGTTTGGTAGCAAGTGGAGATATAGCGACGGTTTGTAACATGTGTTTAACCATTTCCTTCGAAAAAGGCTCCAGATGCTCGGACAAGGTGGCATACAGATCGTATCTGCGAAGCTCCTCGTCCCGATCTTGAATTAGTGAGAAGAGAATCAGGTCCGATTCCAGTCGCCAATCGCCTTTGAATTGCTCCATGTCACCCGTATGGATGGTGCATGAAAAGCCTAATTGCTCCAAAGCGAATGCAAGCTGTTCCGCGTCCAGTCGATATTGCGGAATGGTGGCAATGTTCAGGACAATCTCTTGTTTGTCAGGTGAGCGGACAAAGGAGTCCATCAGGTCCGTGGTACCAACGAGTGGCTCTGAGATTACATCCGTCTTGTGTTCCGTGTTACTTGTCTCTGAAACTGGCTGTTGTATCAGATCAATGCATCGCTGTAAATATGCGCGTACACCCGGATCGTTTAACGGTCCGGGCTTTTGGGTGTTGCATGTGAGCAGCTTTGTCACGGACACGCCCGAGCTTGCTTCTGTCCAGCCCGTGCCGGATGCATTAGATGGATTGTGCATAAGGTGGAAGAAGGGTGACTCAATATTTTCATCTGCGGTGGTATTCAAGTCCTGACTGCTCTTGTGAGAAGTTTTTGAGGTGCTCCATGGAATTTGTAAAATATCCACCCGATCAATGAGCGCTCTGCCCTGAAAATACGTTGGATATGCCTCCAATCTGCACATATGATTATCCCACAAGGTCACCTTGAAGGGCCCTGTACCAATTGGTAACTGTCGTGACTGCATGTGTTCACGTTCTGATTGATTCATCGCTGTATGAGCGCTCTGGCTTGAAGGCACAATGACTGCGCGGCTGGTTGTCAAGAAGGACAGAAACAATTCATGCGGTGTATTCAATTGAAAACGTACAGTTAAAGGGCTGGCTGCTTCAACCGAATGAATATGTTTACTGACCTCGCGATATAGTGTCCGGCGTGCTGTCGATTGCAGTCGTTCAAATGTAAAGACAACATCGGAAGCAGAGAGAGATCTGCCGCTGTGAAAATGAACCCCTTTCCGCAAATGAAAAGTCCATGTCAGGCTGTCATCCGACACATCCCACGTATGTGCTAGAGCAGGCAAAATCTGCCCGTGTTCATCCCGCTGCACAAGACCATCGTACACATGGCTGGTTACAAATGACTCGGCAAGCAGGTTGATATATAGCGGGTCGAGTGCGTGAAGCTGCTGGCGAATGGGAAGACGGAGCGTATCAATGGATTCATTGCTGGTCCCCGCCTCGGTATGATAGCCTGTATAACCGAGCAGCCACTGGTTGAGATAATACTGCATTGACGGTGAGCCGGAGAACGCTCTGACCTGATCGGCAGCCTCCTGTAATTCCCGGCGATTTATCGTCTGCATCATATATTCAGCGGCAATCTGATCCGCTGGAACGAGCAGAGACAGAACCGAACGCCGTGCGCGTCCCCGCTGGGCATGCCAATGAATCCAGCCCAGGTTAGCCATTTTTTTCACAATCGTCAGCGTGTTCCGATGGGTGCAGTCCAGCAATTCGGCGAGATCAGAGAGTGTCAGTGTATGCTCGGTTGTATCCCCAAGCTGGCTGTGAAGCAGCAAATATTGCTGATGAAGTTTCAACAAAACCGTCCTCCTCGACGCTTTTTCCAGTCTACTTCATAAAATAAGAAGTTTTATTCATCCATCTTCATACTTATCTTCCTATATTATCATCTAAAATACAAAGCAGATAGAGTGTTGGAGGTATTTCCATGATGGAGAGAATAAAGTCTTCAGGTACAATTGTACAGCCAGTGCTGCTTAATCTGGCGAGGTATCGAGCACAGCTGAAATTGTCCAAATGATGAACGGAATAGACCAGCGTCTGCATTTGCCATCAGTTCCTTTGTGCAAACGTCATATGTAAGTGCTATAATGTAAAAATAAACGTATGAAGGGGGTGAATCTCTTGTTTGAATTACATGAACTACTGCCGTATATATTCTCGATTGGGCTTATCTTCACAGTCAGTTACGCTTATATTGCCCACCTACACTGCGGCATGACAGAGTACTGGATGGAGGGCGGCGCCGGGGATGGCATTGAACCTGTGTTTCCGGCATTGGGCTTGAATAGACAGCACAGATCGGAAGACTGGAGTCGCATGGTCAGACGAAAAGAAGCACCGGATGAAGATGAACCAGACTGTTATTCCTCGTTGAAACGTGAATCAGCCCATCAACGAGGAGGATATATATGGAACATAAGACAAACAAGGGGTTCACTTTCACGGCTGGCAGGGCACGGATCTATGGCCTGATTGTGATGGTATTCGCAGTCATGCTGCTTGCCGGCTGCAGTAATAACGTATCAGAGATAAATTCTTCGACACCGGGATTCTTTAATCATTACATCGTATTTCCGTTGTCTTACCTGATTCAGCATATTGCCAGTGCATTTAACGGCAGCTACGGGGTAGCGATAATCATCATTACATTGGTCATTCGTCTTGCGTTACTGCCGTTGATGATGCGTCAAGCCAAGTCCCAGCAGGGGACACGAGTGATTATGAACGCGATGAAACCCGAGATGGATGCGCTCAAGAAAAAATATGAGGGCAAAAATGACCCAGCCGACCGACAGAAGCTGTCTGAAGAAACGATGGCTTTATACAAAAAGCACAAGTTTAATCCGCTTAATATTGGCTGTCTGCCCTTGTTAATTCAACTGCCAATTCTGTCAGGTATTTATACCGCTATCCGGCTAACGCCAGAGCTGTCGTCCCATTCGTTTTTATGGTTCAAGCTGGGTGCGCCGGACTATGTGCTGGCCGTTGTTGTAGCGGTGATCTATTTGATTCAGGCCAAAATATCGCAGGCTAATATGGCGCCAGAGCAGCGCAAACAGTTTGCAATTATGGGGTACATCTCTCCGCTCATGATGGCGTTTTTCTCGTTGTCCGCACCGGCAGCGATGCCACTGTACTGGACGGTAGGCGGATCATTCCTGGTGCTGCAGACACTGTTGTTCCGTAAACTGTATCCAGTGGAGCATCCTCAGGAAGCGGTGGCGGTGAGCCCGACTATGGCAAAAACGGATAATAAACTGGCCACTAAATCAAAGAAAAATGGCAGCAGCAACAAAAATGCTGCTTCTGCCAAACCTACTGCGAAACCGGCCAAACCTGCTAAATCATAGAGAAGAAGCCTGTCCTTAGGGATAGGCTTCTTCTCTATATACCTGTAGTTTTATCACTACAGTTCCCCGGATAATTGAAAGCGGGAAACAAAATGCCAGATTAATTCACGGCGTGAGGACACCTCTGTTTTGGCAAAGATGGACTTGAGATGATCCTGAACGGTGTATACCGAGATATGCATAGCCGCCGCAATTTCTTTTGAAGAAAAACTGCGCAGTACGTAAGCGAGCAGTTCGCGCTCCCGTGCAGATAATCCGTAACGTTCGGACAGGAGGGGCAGTACGTCCTGAGGCAGAGCTTGCTCTAGCCAAACTGCGATATGCTCGCGCTGAATGGCGGGCTGAGTGTCTTTTGGCTGCTGCATCCAACTTGCATGAAGCAGGAGATATCGTCCGTCTAACAGCTGAACACAGACTTTGGACAAAGGATAAGCTGTATGACCGAATGTGGAAGCAGTACTGGCGCTCGTTTCAGTATCTTTTCCAGCACCACTCCCGGCATAATCAGTTTCCGCACCTGCTTCGGTAACCGTCCTCGTTCCTATACGATCCGATTGCAGCAGATGAGAGCATACTGCACGGATGGGCCTCGGAAGCACATCGGGTCCAACTTGCTCCAGTCGATGCAGCTCCGATAACCAGTAACGTGCGGCAGCATTGTTCATGACAGGTTCAAATGACGTATCTAGCAGCATAATGCCGGGCTCCTCGGGACTTTTACCTGTCAGCTCGTCCGTAAGGGACAGGCGAGTGGTGCGAAGCATGAGTGCAATTGAGGCTGCCCAGTGCTGCATAAGCAAACGTTCTTCTTCCGAGAAGGCAGGAGAGTTCTGTCTGCGATATAACGTGAGATGTCCAAAGCAAGCACCGTGATCCACGAAAACGGCGCGCAGCTCATCACCGATTCCGGCAGGCAACAAAATATTCGTATAACGAGAGCTGGGCTCAGAGCGCATTGGAAGTGAAGCTTGTAAAATCGCGGTATGCTGGCCGGATTGAATCAAATCCGCATATTTATGGATGTCATCTTCCATATATTCATTGAGAAACAGCTGTTTATGAATAGCTTCTATGCCATCCTCTGTGACTGCGCCTGTGGAGAGAAGTGTCGAAGGATCTACGGTGTTGAAGCAGTAAGCATCGTAAGTGATGACTGTTTTAATTTGTTTCAATACAGCTTCCCGGTAGGTACGGGAGGTCCAGTTTCCTTTTTCAAGTGAAGTCATACGGTTTAGATTCTGGTGAGTAAGCAAGCTTGACAAGCGGATTCGCTCCTTCCCGATTCTTCTTCTCTCTTGGTTATCCGAGTTTTTCTATATCCCATACTTCTGGGATGGTGGTCTGCTCGCTTCCTTTTATAATGAAATTAGACGAATGTAGAGTCAAGTCTAACTTCCTATTCAGAGGGGTGCAGTAGCGATGAAAGAACATATATATGACAAAGTTACACATTTGGGAGGAAGCCAGGCTATGAGCTGGGACGCGGCAGATCTGGGTCGATATGAACAATCTATAACACTCAAAATTCCCGGTTACGATCACATGCACCATATGATGGAACAGCTGCTTGCGGCTTCGATTACAAATAACAACGATATTCACATCCTCGTCACGGGTGCCGGAGGCGGCAAGGAGCTTGCGCTGCTTGGTGCGAATCATCTGGATTGGCAGCTGACAGGCATGGATACGTCTTCCCGGATGCTGAAGCTGGCACAGCAAAAGGCAGAGGAAGCCGGGATCACGGGACGGACTACACTGCTTCAAGGCACGATTGAACAGTTGCCCGCGACAGTCTTATATGATGGTGCAACGTGTATGCTTATGCTTCATTTTATCCAGGGGATGGAGGCGAAAAAAACATTTTTGCAGCATCTGGCCCAAAGGCTCAAGCCTGGCGCACCTCTAATCATTGCGGCAGTTGACGCGGACCTTGCATCTCCGGCCTATCCAGTCATGATGAAGGCGTGGAGGGAGCATATGCTGCAAGCGGGTATTCTTGCTGAGGAATGGGAGAGATTTACGGCTTCACTCGGTCAACAGTCTGACCCTGTATCCGGCGAACTCATGGTGGAACTGCTTGGAGAATGCGGTTTTTGCGGGATGACACGTTATTTCGGAGCGTTCTGGGTGGAGGCATATTATGCGATCAGAGACTGAACAGAAACGGACGAGCATGAAGGATCAGATCTGGGTCATTGGCGGGTACGGTCAAGTAGGACAGATGATCTGTACTCAACTGGCGGCGGAATTTCCGGGCAAAGTATGGGCAGCGGGTACAAGGCGGGAAAGAGCCGAACAATTCAGCCGTCAAACGGGTGGAGCTGTTAAACCACTACAGCTGGATATTACGAAATCGGTGGACTCGGGCATGCTGCGAAACGTTAAAATGGTCATCATGTGCGTCGATCAGCACGATACCCGGTTTGTTGAAAGCTGTGCCAAGGCTGGAACGGATTATGTAGATATTTCTGCTAAAGCTGATTTTTTGACACAGGTGGAGCGATTGCATTCCATGCTGCAAGCTTCAGGCTCCACGGCGATTCTCAGTGTGGGATTATCTCCGGGCATCACAAATTTGCTTGTACGTGAGGCCGCAGCACATCTGGATCAGATGCAGGAAGCGGATATCACCATAATGCTCGGGCTTGGAGAGAAGCATGGCAAAGCTGCAGTTGAATGGACTGTGGATCATATGAGCATCACATACGATGTTATGCGGCAAGGAGAGCTTGTCCCCGTTCAGAGTCTCAGCGGTGGGAAGAAGATTGATTTTGGAGATGGACTGGGGCAGCGAATGGCGTACCGATTCCCGTTTTCGGATCAACGGGCTGTCGCTCGAACGCTGCATATTCCCAACGTTTCAACCAGACTGTGTCTGGATTCCCGCTGGATTACAAGAGCGCTGTCGGTTTCCAGACGGGCGGGACTGCTTAAACTGCTACGGTTGCCTTGGGTTCGTCAGGCAGCGGTCAACGCTTTTGCCTGGATACCAGGCGGTGAACCGATGTTCGCGGTAAAGGTGGATGTTACAGGCTGGAAAAATGGGCAGTACACCCATGTGGAACAGCGTATCGTAGGTGATAAGGAAGCTGTGGTAACCGCAGACGTGGCTGCAGCTGTGGCAAAAAGAGTCTATGCTACCCCTCACCAGGCAGGTGTTTATCATGTGGAGCAGTGTTTCACTTTGAAGGATATTCAGGATGAGCTTGCCAAGCAGTTGAAGGTAGTTACGAAGATCAGCTGAATGATTCTGAAAAGCATCAGGGATAAAGTCATTTTTGCCCGCGAGCTCCAATCTGCTATGATGGAACTATGACCTATAGCACGATTGGAGGGGAAACATGGATCATATCGCCGTATTGCCGTATTACAGAATACAGCGAGAAGTGACTGGCCTTGCGCAAGAGATTGAGATGAACGCCCGTACCATGACCCTTTATTCGGATCGAATCGTGACCAAGTACAGGGAGTTCCTTATTACTGAAGTGTTTGACATGTCTTTCCGCCGGATGGGGGATGAAGGTGGTTTCTTCTATCTGCATACCAGTACGGGTGTATTCCCGTATATGGTTGAGATTGATCCTGAGCCGTTTATACGTATTTTTCAGCAAGTGTCGATTGCCCGCTTAAAATGATTGACCTTACCGCTGCGTCAAGCCTTACGCTGGATTAGCAATAAATACAGCCAATCCAGAGGAGATGTGTGTGATATGAGTATTTTGATTCAGCAAGCTACAATTCTAACGATGCAAGATAACGAATCCCCCTTTATGGGGGATATTCGTATTGAAGGAGATCGAATTGTGCAGATCGCAGGTCATATTGCTGTTCAGCCCGGAGATGATGTGCTGGATGGTCGCAGTAAACTTGCCATGCCCGGTCTGGTGAACGCACATCAGCATTCGCCGATGAGCCTATTGCGTGGTTTTTCCGATGATCTCAAGCTGATGGACTGGCTGGACCGCAAGATGCTGCCCGCGGAAGCAAGAATGACACCCGAAGATATTTATTGGGGGGCCAAACTATGCATAGCGGAGATGATTCGTTCGGGAACGACCGCTTTTGCAGATATGTACATTCACATGAATGAAATTGCAGAAGCGGTTTTGGAGACAGGCATTCGTGCATCGTTGACACGTGGAATGGTCTTTATGGAGGAAGATGGGGGCCGCAGACTGAAGGAAGCGGTTGACCTGGTGCAGCGCTGGTCAGGAAAAGCGAATGGGCGGATTACGACGATGTTTGGGCCGCACTCTCCGTATACTTGTCCGGTGGAACCGCTGCGTGAAGTGATTGCGATGGCGGTGAGGGACGATATTCCCTTGCATATTCATCTCGCGGAAACGATAGAAGAAGTGCAGAAGATTCACAGCCGTTATAACATGACACCAACGGAGTATTTGGTGGAAGCTGGTATGTTTGAGCAGACCCATGTGCTGCTGGCTCACGCGGTTCATCTTAGCGCAAGTGATGTTCGCAGGTTGAAGGGCATGCGCGGTGGTGTGGCTCATAATCCGGTGAGTAATCTCAAGCTTGGTTGCGGCATTGCACCGATTGAAGCGATGAGGACCGAAGGCATTACGGTGGGGCTTGGCACAGATGGAGCAGGAAGCGCAACAACACTCGATATGTTTGAGGAGATCAAGGCGGCATGCTGGCTGCAAAAGCTGGATTACGGTGATCCAACACGTCTGCCTGCGCCTGATGTGCTGCATATGGCAACCCGCGGCAGTGCAAAATTGCTGTCGGTTCACGATGAAGTGGGCATGCTGGCGCCTGGATATAAAGCCGATCTTATTTTGATTGACCTTGCCAAACCTCATCTCCAGCCCATACACAATGTGGAGTCACTGGTGGCTTATAGTGTGAATGGAGCGGATGTGCATACCACGATTGTGGATGGACAGATCCTGATGCGTGATCGAAAGCTGCTAACGCTGGATGAGGATGAGCTGTACCGTGAGGTAAATGTGCGAGCGAAGCGTATTGTTGAGGGAATTTAAAAATTGTCTTGCTTGAATCAATAACACAAAGGGAGGAACTGTTACAGCTTCCATCCGAGCAGCGAAATATCCCGAGCTGAAGCGATGACCATCGTTTCACGTGCTATGAAGCTGGTGGAGCTGGCGCAAGCGGATGCTTCTGAAACAGCGAATCTGCTTGGGAAATACAGCGATGGTAACAAAGTTCAGCCGTGGGCTGCTGAATCTGTAGCATCGGCCATCAAGCAAGGTTTGGTACAGGGGGCTGATGGTAAGCTGATGACGGATACAGACGTAAGCCGTGCACAGACAGCATCGATGGTGAAGCGTTTGCTGACCAAAGCGGGATTGATTTAATTTTTTGTGATATCAAATAAGCTTTTACTTTGTTGATTCTGTAATCCATGCACCTGTGGTGACTTGAAGATGTACTTCAAGCCGCTGCGGGTGCATTTTTGTGCTCCGATGCTCCAGTTCATAATCAGTTCACAAACGAGTGATAGGATGTGTTCACAAGCAAGATTTTATTTTACAGAAACAGGAGTGGAAGAATACATGAGAATACTGGAAGTAGAAAATGTACGTAAATCATACACATTATACGGCAAAGAAAAAGTGCCTGTTCTACATGGCTTGAGCCTGAGTTTTCAGACTGGAGAGTTTGTGTCAATTCTTGGTGAATCGGGATGCGGGAAATCCACACTGATGAATATCATTGGGGGAATGGACTCCGATTACGAGGGGAACGTGGTGGTTCGGGGGCAAAACCTGAGTGAGATGACCGAGAAAGAGATGGATGATTATCGTAAAAACAATGTCGGCTTTGTGTTTCAAAATTTTAATTTGATTCCCCATCTGTCCGTAATTGAAAATGTGACCATTGCGATGCAGATGACAGATACCGATGTTAAGGAGCGAACACAGCGAGCCATTGATATTTTGACTGAAGTCGGATTGAAAGAGCATCTGCACAAACGCCCTAACCAGCTGTCCGGGGGACAGAAGCAGCGAGTATCTATTGCCCGTGCTTTATCCAATAATCCTGATATTATTCTTGCAGATGAGCCTACAGGGGCGCTGGATCGGGAGAATGGAGATCAGATTCTGAGGCTGCTGGATAACATTGCGCAAAAAGGGGTACTGGTCTTGGCGGTAACCCACTCCCAGAAAGTTGCAGATTCCGGCACAAGAATTGTGAGGATGGAGGAGGGAAGCATTGCAGAGGACATTCAATTAAGAGAACGCTCCGATGCAGTAAACAAGTCGGAGCATGCCTCCTCCCGCAGTCTTGGTCTGTTCGCATCTTTTCGAATGGCACTCCAAAATATGAAACTTAACATGAAACGAAATGTGTTGGTTGCTTTAGGTGGTTCTATCGGGATATTAAGTGTGCTTCTGATGTTATCGCTCGGTAATGGCATCACCACCTATATGAACGATGAGATTAATGCCAGTATGGACCCTTTACTGGTGGATATTACGAAACCAAGTGCGACATCCCAGGACTTGCGGGGCCCACAGGCTTTAATGGCGCCGGGAGAAACGTTTACCAAGGATGACATCGAAACGATACGACGGTTCCCGAATGTAGAGCATGTTGAAACGATCACTTCCATTACAGGAAAATCAACCCTTTTGTATAACGAGCAAAGCAGGGCACTCGCACAGCTTACAACCCTTACCGATTCGTTCGACCCTGCTTTGCTTGTAAAGGGAGCGCTGCCTGCCGATAATCAAATGTTACTGCCGAAGACTGCTGCTGATCAGTTAAGCGGTAACCAGGCTGACTCCATGCTTGGTAAGACAGTCACCTTATATATCACTGATATGGATGCGAATCATAAACCGGTTACTTTAGAGAAAAAATTGACGGTTTCCGGGTTGTATGATGCAGCAGAGCCGCGATCACCTATGCAGCAGACGCCAGGATACATCTCTTCACAAACACTTGAGAAGTTATATTCAGATCATAATATTACAATAGGTCCTATTCAGGTGAATGCTTATGCAACTGATATGAAATATGTCAATGATATTAATAAAGAGGCAGTAGATGCAGGGTTTACAGGTTCTCAGATGGCCAAAATAATGGAGAATATCACAACATACGTCAGTATGGCGACCATCGTACTGGCAGGTATAGCAGGCATATCGCTGATTGTATCAGGCATTATGATTCTGGTTGTGTTATACATCAGTGTCGTGGAGCGGACCAAAGAGATTGGAATTTTACGAGCCATCGGTGCAAGGAAAAAGGATATTCGGCGAATCTTCTTCTCCGAGTCTGCCCTGTTGGGTGCATTTAGTGGTATTATTGCGGTAATCGCGGCACTTGGCATCAGTTATGTGCTCAATATTTTGCTCAAACAAGCGTTTGGGGCAGAATTAATTCATCTATCGGGTAGCTATATGCTGTTTGGCTTCGCTGTAAGCACAGGAATTAGCGTAATAGCTGGCCTGATGCCATCTTCAAAAGCTGCAAAGCTGGACCCCATGGAATCTCTACGGTACGAATAAAGTTTATGTCGGGAAGGAACATGTACAGATGAACACCGTTCTTGTCGTGGATGATGATGCGCATATCCGTAAATTGATCCGAATTTATCTTGAGAAAAATCAGCTATCCGTGCTGGAAGCCTCTGATGGGGAGGAGGCACTGAACCTGCTATCCACCACCAAGGTTGATCTGGTAATCGTGGATGTGATGATGCCCCGGATGGACGGAATTGAATTGACTCAGGATATTCGCTCCTATATGGATATTCCCATTCTGATGGTGACAGCCAAGGGAGAATCCCGAGACAAGGTTAAAGGCTTCCGTGTTGGTACGGATGACTATGTGGTTAAACCGTTTGATCCTGTGGAGCTGGTTCTGCGGGTACAGTCCTTATTGAAAAGATATAATAAAAGTCTGTCGCATATCATTCAGCTTGGCAGAGTGAAGATTGATCTGGATCGTTTGACCGTGGAAGCAAACGGAAGCACGATTGATCTGAAAAAAAAGGAATGTGAGCTGTTATTTTCGCTCGCCAGCAAGCCGGGTAAAATATGTACTCGTAATCAGCTCATATATGATATCTGGGGCATGGATTATGAAGGGGATGAGCGGACCGTGGATGTGCATATTAAACGTTTGAGAGAAAGGCTGGAATCGGTCTCGCAATTTACGATTTCAACCGTCCGTGGACTGGGATATCGACTGGAGCTCACATGAAATTTATAAGGAACAGTTTACGTTTTCGCATTGTTGCTACTTTTATCGGCATTGTTGTCGTCAGTCTGGTGTTAACCTTTATTGTGCAAAATGACTTTGGAAAAAATACGCCAAACGACGCTATGTCTAATGTAGCAGAGGATGTTGCAGCATTGATTCTTCTCATGGATGATCCGCATCAATTGCAAACGGGCTTACGAGTGTTTGAAAAGTATGGCATGAACATTACGCTGGTGAACAAGCAAAGTGAGGTGCTTGCTTCTTTACCTGAAGAGCAGGTTAGGACTTTATTTGAACCTGGCCGAACGAAGGCAGTCATTTTCAAAAATCAAAATGGTGTAGCTACAGTAGGGGTTCCGGGGCGGAGTGAAGGGGATGCCGTATTGATTCAAAATGACTTCTCCCCCCTGTTTCATACATTAAGACAAACCCTTCTCTCTTCTCTGTTAACCGTGCTGATCATTGGCAGCCTATTCATTCTGCTGATGTCGAGATTTATTGTCAAGCCCATCAAACAGCTGACAGCTGCGGCACAAAAAATGTCTTCAGGGGATCTCACCGTGCGGCTAAAGTACAGGAATCATGATGAATTCGGAGAATTGATGGAGAGCTTTAACCAGATGGCGAGAGAACTGCAAAAGATTGATTCAATACGAGAGGACTTTGTCAGTAACGTTTCTCACGAAATGCAGTCTCCGCTGACCTCGATTCGGGGCTTTACGAAGGCGATTCAGGATGGTCTGATTCCTCCCGAGGAGCAGAAGGAGCACCTTGAGATTATCTACGAGGAGACCTTGCGGTTGTCGAGACTTAGCGATAATCTGCTTCGCCTGGCGTCGCTGGATTCCGAGCATCATCCCACGAGCTTCAGGCTGTTTCAACTGGATGAGCAATTGCGAAAAATTATTGTGCTGGCAGAGCCGCAGTGGTCAACGAAAAATGTAAATATGGAGCTGGAGCTGTTACCCTGCACCATAGAGGCAGATGAAGATTTGTTTGATCAGGTCTGGCAAAATATATTAGGCAATGCCATCAAATATACAGATGTAGGCGGAAGTATATATGTTGATATGAGGGAAGGGCCCTCTGGTGTGAACGTGCACATTCGGGATACGGGAAAAGGTATTCCGCAGGAGGCATTGCCACATATCTTCGATCGGTTTTATATGGTGGATAAGGCGCGGAGCAGCTCTCTCAAGGGCAACGGACTAGGCTTATCCATTGTCATCAAAATATTGAACCTGCATGAGTGTACCATTGATGTCACAAGTGCTGTGGGTGAAGGTACGGAGATGGTGATAACGATTCCGCGAAAGCGATTGTGCTTATGATGCTTCGTGAGAATGAGCAGCAATAACGTAATGAGAGGTAAGGCTGTTAATGATGCAGAGCTGCCAGTTCCGATAAACCGGGACCGAGGTGTGTTCTGCATTTGTTGTATAGTTTTCTTTGTTTACCGGCAGATCATTTGATAAAATAGAAGAGACGTGCAGTGCATATTTTAATATAGTTAGAACAGAAGAAGGCATACAGCCTGTTACAGCAGGCGCTTTTGTCATATCGCATTGTACGTGTATGTGAATATATGAACATAATCAAGCTATTCTATTATAAACAGAATGGAGCCATCCGATGAAATATCGTAATATGGAAGATTGCATTAACGATCTGGAGCAGCATGGACATCTGATCAGGGTGAAGGAGCAGGTCGATCCGAATCTGGAGATGGCTGCGATCCACATGAAGGTACATGAAGCCAAGGGCCCGGCGCTATTATTTGAAAATGTAAAAGGTTCCAGGTTCAAAGCCGTTTCCAATCTGTTCGGCACAGTTGAACGCAGTAAGTTCATGTTTCGCGATACACTAGAAGGTGTTCAGCGTGTTATGGCCGTGCGGGACGATCCGATGAAGGCACTCAAAACCCCACTGAAACATATAAGTACGGGACTTGCGGCCTGGCAGGCCTTGCCTAAGCAGAAATCCATCAGTCTTCCTGTGTCAGCTCAGGAGATCCAGATCTCCGATCTGCCTCTTATCAAGCACTGGCCCATGGATGGAGGCGCATTTGTGACGCTGCCTCAGGTGTATTCGGAAGATCCAGACAAACCGGGCATTATGAATTCCAATCTGGGCATGTATCGTGTGCAGCTGAGTGGTAATGATTACGAGATGAACAAGGAGATTGGCTTGCATTACCAGATTCATCGGGGAATCGGTATACATCAGGCTAAAGCCGTGAAAAAAGGTGAACCGCTCAAAGTCAGCATTTTCATCGGTGGGCCGCCCGCACATACGCTATCTGCGGTAATGCCGCTGCCTGAAGGACTGAGCGAGATGACCTTTGCAGGTCTGCTGGCCGGCCGCCGTTTTCGTTACAGCTATAGGGATGGCTACTGCATCAGTAATGATGCGGACTTTGTCATTACGGGGGAGATTTACCCTGGCGAGACAAAGCCGGAAGGGCCGTTTGGGGATCATCTGGGGTATTACAGCCTGACACATGAATTCCCATTGATGCGTGTGCATAAAGTATATGCCAAACCGAATGCAATCTGGCCGTTTACGGTTGTAGGTCGTCCGCCGCAGGAGGATACCGCCTTTGGTGATCTGATTCATGAGATTACCGGAGATGCGATCAAGCAGGAAATTCCGGGTGTAAAGGAGGTTCACGCTGTAGATGCTGCTGGTGTGCATCCGTTATTGTTTGCGATAGGCAGTGAGCGTTATACCCCGTATACCGATGTGAAGCAACCGACAGAGCTTCTGACCATTGCCAATCGTATTCTGGGTACAGGTCAGCTCAGTCTGGCGAAGTATCTCTTCATCACAGCTGAGGACAAGCAACCTTTGGATACACATCGAGAGGTGGAGTTCCTGACCTATATGCTGGAGCGTATCGATTTGCAGCGTGATATTCATTTCTATACCCATACGACGATAGATACGCTGGATTATTCAGGAACAGGACTCAATAGCGGCAGCAAAGTAGTGATGGCTGCATATGGGGACAAGATTCGTGAGCTGTGCAGGGAAGTGCCGGAAGCCTTAAAGAATGTGCGCGGATACGAAAATGCACAGCTCATCATGCCTGGCATAGTTTCCGTTCAGGCTACGGCCTTCACTTCTTATGAACATACCGCGCGAGAGATGCAAGAGTTTGCGGCTGCTTTGCAGGAGCATGGCGGGCTGGAGACTTGTCCGATGATTATCGTGTGTGACGACAGCGCGTTTATGAGTGCAAATCTTAACAATTTTCTGTGGGCTACCTTCACACGTAGTAATCCATCCCATGATATGTATGGGGTAAACAGCAGTTATGCTCACAAGCACTGGGGCTGTGACCAGGTCATTATTGATGCACGAGTGAAGCCCCATCAGGCTCCACCACTTGTTGCCGATCCATCTGTAGAGAAGGGTATCGAACGCTTTTTTGCAAAGGGTGCAAGTCTCGAATCCATTAAACTGTAACAGCACTTTGTAACAGGAAGTACAGGGAGTCCGAACCAGGTTGGACTTCCTTTTTTATGCGTTGATGTTGTGGAAAAGTCTGGAGAGCAGATCAGAGCCCTCTTCGTGTTTAAATAACCGGGACAAATCGACGTTTTACCTATAAGGATAAAGTCTCACTTGTTCATATTTATCTATATGATTAAGGTCGTTTGGACTATGTAAAAAATCTGGAATTTAAACGATATTAAGAAGTATAGGTATGTCTTGGCCCCGTTCCATCCGGGAGCTGTTAACTATAATCATGTGTTCAGGGGGAGTTCCGATTGAGAATCCATATTATGAACCTGCAGGACGGGGACCGTCTGACAGCAGATACGTTCAGCGAAGCAGGACTGCACATTCTCGGGAAGGGGACTGTGATTCGAAGCGAGGATATTACCTTGCTTATGCAGCATCGGGTAGATTACGTAGATATCGAAGCGCGTAATGAAGAGATCAGCGAAGCAGAATTTTTTGCAGCTTCATTGAAACATGCAGCTGGATCAAGCGCCAGCACCAGCGCGAGCACTAAAGAACAACTGCCTGAGGAAGAGATGAAGCCTCAATTCCTTCAGACTGTACATAATTATCAAAATGCTTTTCTGGAAGCGCTGACTGTAGGCAAATTTAACGTATCCATGGTTGACGATGCATTGCAGCCAATGGTCGAAGGGCTTGATGAGCAAAAGGACGTTGTGCATCTCCTGATGATGCTGGAGCGAGATGACGTGAACAACTATACCCATTCCATCCAGGTAGGTCTGTTATCCTTTTATATCGCAAACTGGATGGGGTATTCCCAGGCCGAAAGCTATAAGATCAGCCGCGGGGGGTATTTGCATGACATCGGAAAATGTAAGGTCTCTCATCGGATTCGAAATAAAACAGAGGCTCTGACCCCGGAGGAGCAGCTTGAACTACAGCGTCACACGATATATGGACATGAAATTATCAAAAACTCCATGACAGATGAAGCGACTGCTTTGGTCGCTTTGCAGCATCATGAGCGGGAAGACGGCTCAGGCTATCCGATGCAGCTTGGAAAGGGCGAGATACACCCTTATACTCAAATCGTCTCTGTAGCAGATATTTATATTGGCATGCGATCCGGCAATCATGGAGCAAGTAATCCAAACCTGATTAACAATCTTAGAGATATTTACGGGATGGGTTTTGGTAAATTAAACGAGAAGGCGGTTCAGGCGTTAATGCAGCATTTGCTGCCTAACTTTATCGGTAAGCAGGTGCTGCTGAGCAATGGGGAAAAAGGTGTCATTGTCATGAACAATGCTTCCGATATTTTCAAGCCGCTAATTAAAGTGGAGTCCGAAGAATACCGCGATCTGTCCAAGGAGCGTTCTCTTTCAATCCATGAGCTGTTGATCTAGTAACGTTGCAATGAAGTGTTCCATGACGTCTCCAATGGCGTGGGTTCAATAAAATAAATCCTGTGAACAAGCCTCGTGTCATTCGATAAGAGGCTTGTTTGAGCTGTTTGATGTGTTCAAGGATCATCAAACTCATGTTAGGAGTCAAGCAAGACAATCGGATTTGCGATCTATCAGCCAAACCAGCAAAGCGAGGGTGCTCACAGCTGCACCTGACCAGCAAACGCCTGTCCAGCCTGCGTAGGCATATCCTTGAGTGGATATGATGGAGCCAGCTGCACTACCGATGGAATAGAAGATCATATAGGATGCAGTCAAGCGGCTTTGGGCTTCGGGTCTGACCTGATAGATCAAGCTCTGATTGGTGACATGTACAGCCTGGACAGCAAGGTCGAGTACAATAATACCCACGATGAGGAACCACAATGAAGTGTGTAACATTCCGATACATGCCCAGGACAAGACTAAAATAACGAGTGCAAGGCCTGTTGTTCTCTGACCATATCCGCGATCCGCTTGTTTCCCTGCCTTCGCGGCGGCAAGTGCGCCTGCAATACCCGCAAAGCCCATCGCCCCAATAGCACTATGTGACAACGATATCGGGGGTGCACTGAGCGGCAGTACGATGGAAGTCCAGAACATGCTGAAGGCCGCAAATATGAGCATGGCAAGTAGCCCGCGGATACGAAGTATACGCAACTCTGCGTATAATTGCAGGGTGGAGCGAAGCAACTGCAAGTAGCTGAGCTTGGACGGGCTGGATGATTGCTTCGGAAGCATGTGAATTAAGACGACAACGCTGATTAAAGTCAAGCTGGCTGACAATAAATAAACGGATCTCCAGCCAAGCCAGTCATTCATTACACCTGCGACAGTTCTTGCAAGCAAAATGCCGATAACTATACCGCTGGTCACCCGGCCGACGATCGCTCCCCGCTCAGATTCGGCTGACAGATGGGCTGCATACGCAACAAATGTCTGTGTAATAACGGCTAATAAACCGATCGCGGCAAGAGCTGTGAATAGAACAGCATGTGAAGCAGCAGTGCCTGCGCCTAATAAGGCAACGGCCGAAAGACACATTTGCACAATGATCAGCTTGCGAGGAGGGATAAGGTCGCCAAGCGGAACAAGCAACAGCAGACCGAGAGCATACCAAATCTGTGTAACCGTAATTACGATGCCAATCACTCCAGTAGACAGATCAAAATCCCGGGCAATAGAATCCAGCAAGGGCTGCGCATAATAGATATTGGCTACAGATAGGCCGCTACACACCGCAAATACCCAAGCGAGTGTGCGGGTTATACCTTGTTTTTTGGGTGTAGATAATTGTGAATTTTGAAGCGGGGTTTGCATTCGAAAGACCTGCCCTTCTATTATGTACTGATCAGTATGTTATAATCGGGATTAACACTATATTTTTTTTCTAAAGATGTCAATCAAGGAATTTCTGGCGCATAATGTTAGATAGGAGATTTAGAGTTGATATTGGGACAGCAAGGTAGAGAAATATGAGTATAAGATTGTAAAATAAGGGAAGGACAAGCCTGCTTTCTTAATGAGAACACATAATGGCACAGGGGGATGAAGGATTATCATTTTGATTTTTGTATAATTCGAGTTAAAATAGTAATGTACTGTTCGATAAATAAAGGGGCGGTGTTATGGTTAGAAAACGGGAGTTTAACACAGATGAGGCGCTTGACGCTGCCATGCACGTATTCTGGGTTAAAGGGTTCGAAGCGACGTCACTCACAGATTTAACTACAGCGATGGGGATTCAGCGGCCCAGCTTGTATGGAGCGTTTGGCGATAAAAAGGAGTTGTTTGAACGTGTGCTTCGTAGATATACGAACGTTCATGCGGCAGAGATTAGAGCACGGCTGGGCCATGGAGAATCCGTCATAGAAGCAATACGAGAGGTTTTTGAGCAGATTGCAGCCGAGGGCCGGGCCGGTGATCCTGCTTACGGGTGCTTTTGTATCAACACAATGGTTGAACTTGCTCCTCACGAGCCCAAATTTGCAGTCTTAACACGGGAGCATCAGATGTACCTGGCCGTTATTTTCAGAGAGGTTGTCGAAAGAGGGGTGCGGAGCGGAGAGCTGGAAGGGCACCTTAATGCAGGTCTTGCGGCACACTCACTCGTGATGTCTATGATTGGATTAACGGTATTGATGAAATCAGGCCCGGATCGTCAGTTTGTAGAGCAAAGCATTCAGGCGGCATTATCTGTGCTGCAATAGCGTGTTAGAGGAGGCTTGCGAATGATCGAAGTGACCACAGTGACCCGAATACATGCTCCGATAGAACTTTGCTTTGATACTGCACGTGATATTGATGTACATACCCGTACAGTATGGAAGCATACGCAGGAACGAGCGATTGCTGGTGTCACCAACGGCAGGATTGGTCCTGGAGATACAGTGACCTTTGAGGCTGTACATTTTGGAATAAGACAAACGCTAACTTCACGTATCACAGCGTATGATCGCCCTTACCTGTTTGTTGATCAGATGCAGAAGGGAGCGTTCAAGAGCATGTGTCATGAGCATCATTTCAGCGTGTGCGGGGAGCAGGAGACCTGTATGAGAGACACACTGCGATTTGAAGCGCCACTTGGAGTGCTCGGATGGGCTGTAGAACGGCTTATCCTGCAAAGATACATGCAGGCTTTTCTGGAAAGTCGTAATGAGAGGCTTAAAGCTATGCTTGAGCGATATACTGTATCAGAGTAAGAGTAAGAGTAAGAGTAAGAGTAAGATACTGCATCTCAGCATTGCATTTACGATTCAATTTCCATTGTCGAAAACATGAAGCAATAGGGTGAAATAGGACTCTCCCTGTTCGTTGAATGCAAAAAAACGGCGCTTAGTCAAGTCGTTGTACTGACTCGACTAAGCGCTCTTTTGTTTGTCATAGGAAGTTCCTTCAACGCAATGAGGAGCGAATCATGGCTACGCTGGACTCGCGGACAATCAGGCGTGGTTCAAACTGAATGTGCTCATAATCCGTCGTACTCATCTCGCGAATTCGTTTGAGCAGCAGTTCGGTAGCAAGCCGAGACACTTCTTCGCCCATAATGGATACCGAACTGATCTGAGGTGAGGAAACGGTTGTCCATTGATTGTTATCCACGCCCACCACAGCAACGTCTTCCGGCACACGTACGCCCAGCTCCTTGAAGCGATTCACAAGCCCAATAGCAACCATGTCATTGATGGCGTACACCGCATCCGGCATATGGGTTAAGCCGTAAAAGTAGTCGGCTGCACTTGCTCCCGTAGCTAATGAGAAGTCTTCCCCGAAATAAACGAGTGAAATATCCACATGTCCCACAGCCTGCTCGTAAGCGCGATAGCGCTCTTCAATGATATCCTTAGGGGCGCCGGCATAGGCAATACGGGTGCGTCCGATTTTAAACAAATGCTCCATGACGAGTTTACCTTCAGGCTGTGATAAGGACACGATGTCAGCCTGAATGCCTGGCTCCAGTTTTTTGCCGTAGTTAATAATCGAGATCGGGATCGAAGCTTTGTTAATTAGTGCAGGTAACGTTTTTGGATAGGCCAGCGGCATGAAAATAAGACCGTCCACGTGCAGCTTTTTTACATTACGTATCGTTTCGAGTTCCGTTCTTGCATTACCCGCAGTATTGATCTGCACGATGTGATATCCATGCTGCTTTGCAGTTTGCTCCACAGACCAGGAAATTTCCGGGATGATGGCGTTGCGGATATCAGGAACAACGAGTGCAATCTGGTGCGTTTGCCGAATTTTCAGGCTCTGTGCAGAGGTGTTGGGCACAAATCCCAGCTCTTCAATGGCCTGCATCACTTTATCTCGTGTTGCACTGCTAATCCCTTCCGCATTGTTGATGGCCCGGGATACCGTTGCAATTCCTACACCGGCACGTTCAGCGACATCCTTAATCGTGATTTTCTGTTCTTTACTCACTTGTATTTGACCTCACTTCATCGGAAACGATTCCGTATTTTCGGCTTATGTATGTTTTGCAAGGTAGGCATATAACTTGATTATACCATTGGTAAAGGGCATCAGCCCGCCTGCAAAACGAAAACCATGTAAAATGATGCATTTTTATGTTTATTTTTCTAATAAATTATCAAAAATAAACGAAAAAGCAAATGGATGTTCGAAATAAGCGAGTATTTTAGCTTCAGATCAAGGCGCGGCTACTGCGTTTCCTCACAGTTTTGACATATTTGCAAGGGAATTTGTTTGACAGCGTATCTCAAATGTGACATATTTAATTTACGGAAACGTTTCCGAATATGCTGAAAAATCATTTGGGAGATGAATTGAATGAAAGCATTACGTTGGCATGGTGTTAAAGATTTGCGTTTGGAAAATATTACTGAACCTCAGCCTGAACAAGGCCAAGTGAAAATAAAAGTACAGTGGTGCGGGATCTGCGGTAGCGATCTGCATGAGTACACAGCCGGCCCTATTTTTATCCCTGCTCAAGATCCACATCCTCTAACAGGGGAGAAAGCGCCTATCGTTATGGGACATGAGTTTTCTGGACAAGTTGTTGAGGTGGGAGAAGGCGTAACTCGTTTTCAGGTTGGTGATCGTGTAGTTGTAGAGCCGATCTATGCATGTGGTCATTGCGAAGCATGCAAACAGGGCAGATACAATCTGTGTGACAAGATGGGATTTCTGGGGCTTGCAGGAGGCGGTGGTGGATTTTCCGAATATGTAACTGCAGCCGAGAGCATGTTGCATCCCATTCCTGAATCAATCTCCTATGAGCAAGGGGCTTTGGTTGAGCCTTCCGCAGTAGCTTTGCATGCTGTGCGTCAGAGCAAACTGAAAGTGGGTGATACTGCGGCAGTGTTTGGTGCAGGTCCAATCGGTCTGCTTGTGATCGAAGCGCTTAAAGCGTCCGGGGCTTCCGATATTTATGTCGTGGAGCTGTCGAAAGAACGCAAAGCAAAAGCAGAGGAACTGGGTGCTATCGTCATTGATCCTACAGAATATAATGTTGTTGAAGAGATTCATCGGCGCACGCAGGGCGGGGTGAATGTGGCTTATGAAGTAACGGGTGTTCCACGTGTTCTGCAGCAAGCAATTGATTCAACGCGAATTGGTGGCGAATTGATGATTGTGAGTATTTTTGAACAGGAAGCGCCGATTATGCCGAATTCTGTTGTCATGAAAGAGCGCACGGTGAACGGTATTATCGGTTATCGCGATGTGTTCCCGGCTGTAATCAGCTTGATGGAAAAGGGCTTCTTCCCGGCAGACAAGCTGGTGACTAAACGAATTGCTCTGGATGACGTTGTGGAGCATGGTTTTGAAGCGCTGCTGAAAGAGAAAAATCAAGTGAAAATTCTGGTTAAGGCCGAGTAGGTCTTGAGTTTGAGTTGATTATAACCTAGGTAGACACCTTCATCTTTGGATGGGAGTGTCTACTTTTTTTGCTAAAAAGGGCGGAATTTGTTGCAGTTTCAGTACATTTTACATACTATAAAAGGATACAAAATGTATCGTTTCATATTAACGTGAGCCATCATGTTGGAGGAGGGAACGGACATGCAAAGGAAAGTAACATGGACAGCCATCGCACTGGCTTTTCTCGCCGGAGCAGGTTGGATGTTTATGGGGAGTGCCAAGCACAAGGCGGCTGCACCGGCGGCAAGACCTGTTTCAAACGAGCGAGGTACCGTCCATGTGGCAAGTGCACCATTACAGTCGGCAGATGTGACAAACAAGCTTGAACTACTCGACAGGCCTTTTAAGAAGTCGCCTTACGCGAACAACGTCTGGGACATGCAGCTCTACAAGGGCCGAATCTATCTGGGTCATGGAAACAGCAGTAATGTAGGACCGGCGCAGAACGCGGGGCCGATACCTGTCATTTATTACGATACAGCCAGCGCAGCAATTCAGACACAGTCGGTCACTAACAGCAATCCGAGCATCTTGCCTTCAACCAAAAAGGTTGTGGATGAAGAGCAGATTGATATCTACAAAGTGCTCAATGGCAAGCTGTACATTCCGGGCAATGATTCCGACGGCGAGAGCTGGGATTGGGGCAATTTCTATCGCTTGGATGGAGAGGTCTGGACCAAGTATCGCAATTTGCCATTAGGTGTGCATGTGTATGATATGGCTTCTTATCAAGGCAAGCTTTTTGCTGCACTGGGCACCGAGAAAAAACCGCTCGTACTGATCTCCCATGATGACGGGGAAAGCTGGCAACAGTTTGCTACAGTTAACGGTATGGGTGCCAGAGTGTATACGATGTTTCAAATCAAGGGTAAATTATATGCTTCAACGATGATGTACCCTGCGAACAACTTATGGGGTGACAAGACGAATCTGCTTGAGATTAATGAACGTTTGGAGAAAAGAGATGTGGTCGTTTACGGAAGTAAAATACTTCCAGGGCTGACGTACCAGCAAGGTACAACTCCTTATAACAAAATCGGCAAAAATGTTAACTATAAAGACAAACTCGTGTATATCGCAGGCAGTATATTTAATGATTCGCAGCTATTGCCTAAATCACTGAATGTGATGACGGATATTAATCAGGCGAGACGTGTCATGCTGCCTGATCCCAATGCGTTACCTACTGATTTGCTGGTGCGTGACGATAAGGTGTATGTGCTCACGTATACAAGGAAGCAAACCAGCCTTTACGTAAGCCGTGTTTATCAAAGCAGTGATCTGAACACATGGAGTGAAATTTTACGATTTACCCAGGATACGTATGCCAAGTCGTTCGAGGAGCATGGTGGAGATTTTTATTTTGGGCTGGGCACGGACCCGGACGTTTTGTCTCCTTCTTCTGGAAAGCTTTTGCGGGTGAAACGGGCGAATATCCCTGTAAACTCAAATTGAAAAAGAAGGAATATTATGGATTATATACTATGCTGCATCCACATTATTGGTGACCACGAGAGGTGCAGATTGTACTCCTTCTGTGCAAGGCAGTTTGTGACATTTAGCTTATTCAACAGCGGCTTGTACAGGGCTGTTCTTTTTTTTGTCTAACCTTGTACGTGAGAAATTTGTTTGAAAATAAAAATAAGAATCTATAAAATGGATAAAGAACAAGATTCATGACAGTCGACAGGCGTATGACTGCTGTATTCATCCGAAGCATGTCACATTTCAAGGTAAGTGAGAAAAGTATACTTCCCATAGCAAAGGAGACTAAATCATGAATGTATCTTCAACTTTATTCAAACCATTCACTTCCGACAAGCTTACCTTGCCTAACCGAATCGTTATGGCACCGATGACACGCGGATTTTCCCCGAGCGGTGTGCCTGGGCCCGAAGTGGCCGACTACTATCGTCGTAGAGCGGCGGGTGGTGTGGGGTTGATTATTACGGAAGGCACGGGCATTAATCATCCTGCTTCCGTCAGTGGGGAGAGCATTCCGCTATTCCATGGCGAACAGTCTTTACAGGGCTGGGCTAATGTGGTCAAGGCTGTGCATGAGGCTGGCGGTAAAATTATGCCTCAGCTATGGCATGTCGGTACGGCACGTCGTGCTGGAGATTTGCCTAATCCGGACGCTCATCCTGTAAGTCCTTCGGGTGTCAGCATGGCGGGTGAAGCTGCATATGAGCCATTAACCGAGGTAGAGATTCAGGAGCTGGTTCAGGCTTATGCCCAAGCGGCAGCCGAGGCCAAACGCATCGGGTTTGACGGTATTGAGCTGCATGGTGCGCATGGATACCTGATCGACCAATTTTTCTGGGGACAGACCAATCGAAGAACGGACAAATATGGCGGTGATCTGGTTAGCCGGACACGGTTTGCGGTCGAGGTTATCGAGGCATGCCGGGCTGTCGTAGGACCTGATTTCCCGATTGTGCTTCGTTTCTCACAGTGGAAAATGGGGAGTTACGAGGCTCGACTTGTTGAGTCACCCGCAGAGCTGGAGCAGTTTCTGAAGCCGCTGAGTGCGGCTGGTGTAGATATATTCCACTGTTCTACACGGCGCTTCTGGCTGCCGGAATTCGAGGGTTCGGATCTTAACCTTGCAGGCTGGACTCGTAAAATCACTGGAAAACCTGCCATATCCGTAGGCTCCGTAGGCCTTGAGGCAGAATTTGTGGAGCGGACAGCGGAGAACAAAGGGACTGGAGATGCACATCTTGATGTATTAAACGAGAAGCTGGAGCATGGGGAGTTTGACCTGATCGCTCTGGGGCGTGTGCTGCTCAGTGATCCAGAATGGCCGCTCAAAGTGAAGGAAGGACGCACCTCCGATATTATTCCATTCACAAACGAAGCTTTAACGAGACTGTACTAAATTAAAACGTTAATAAATTTCATTACATGAAAAATTCACAACAGAATGAGCATATTGATTTAACGAATCAAATTATATAATTGTAGAAAATGTTATAACGAAATATCCATCAATAACATGTATGATATGGGAACGAAAGCCGCCGTAAGGCGGTTTTTTGCTGTAGATGTAGATGTAGGCACTTCTTTCCATGCGATTTTCGAACGATCTTTGAACTTAAAAATGAATATTTCAACATATGAAAAATTCACAATAGAAAATCACTTCCTCCGCATCCCTGTTTCTGCTCCAAGATTCGTTTGCGCCCGCTTCGTTTAAACAACGATAAGTACCACACCTCCATGCTCAAAGATACAATTATTTTCGTACCGAACACCTATTTTGAAATTGATGCACCTTATGGTAAGGTAGCCGTGAGCCAGTCTCAAGCTTCGAATGAATTTACAAGGGACAAGAGGAGGCCAATATCCTTGAACAAGTATACAAGTAGAGCACGACATATAAACCGAATTCTAAAACGAATGCAGATGCTGTGTCTGCTCGTAGTTATCATTACGCTTTTAGCAGCGTGTGGTCAGACTGCAACACCTTCTCCTGCCGGGAGCAGTAACGGCGACGCAACGACAAGTCCGAATACATCTTCTTCGGGAAACGATACGGCGGCGCCTCAGGAGGGAACGCAGGGAGGCTCCAAGAATGAAGCGCAGGAAGCAGCAGACCCGGTCAGGAAGCAGCTTGAACAGTTAAGTCTGGACGAGAAGGTGGGACAGATGATCTTGGCTGGTGTGCAGGGCACAACGCTGGATGTACAAGCCAAGCAGATGATTAAAGATCAGAAGGTGGGCGGCGTTATTTTCTATGCGAACAATGTGACGACACTGAAAGGCACCGCAGCATTTGTGCAATCAATCAAACAGGCGAATCAATCCAACCCGGTGCCTATGCTGATGAGTGTGGATCAAGAAGGCGGCAAGGTGAGCCGTATGCCGGATACGGTTGAAGCCATCCCTTCCAATCGCATAGTAGGCAAAACCAATGATCCTGCCCTTGCCGAGCAGATGGGGGCATTGCTGGCGAGACAGATCAAGCTTGCCGGATTTAATGTCGATTTTGCTCCTGTGCTCGATATTAACAGCAATCCCCAAAATCCGGTGATTGGCGACCGTTCCTTTGGCACAACCGCCGATCTGGTTACTCGCATGGGACTGGCCGAAATGAAGGGACTACGGCAGGAAGGCATCATACCGGTCGTTAAGCATTTCCCCGGTCATGGAGATACGTCGGTGGATTCCCATCTGGACCTTCCTGTGGTGAACAAAACGGAGAAGCAGCTTGCAAAACTGGAATGGATTCCGTTCCAGGCCGCAGTGAAGGATCAGGCGGAAGCGGTTATGGTGGCGCATATTTTGTTTCCCAAAGTAGACCCGGACTATCCGGCATCGCTGTCGAGTGTGATCATTGGAGAACATCTGCGCGGGAAGTTCAACTATAAAGGTGTAGTGATTACAGATGATCTGAGCATGGGTGCTATTGCCAAAAATTATTCGTTAGAAAAAGCAACGGTGGCAACCGTTCAGGCGGGAAGTGATATTTTGCTGGTGGCTCATAGCTATGAACGTGCCAAGACGATTTTTGATACATTGATCCGTGCAGTGAAGTCAGGCAAAATCAAGGAATCGCGTATTGATGAAAGTGTGTACCGTATTCTCACATTAAAACAGCAGTACAAGCTGGCTGATGATCAGCAAGCAACCGGAGAGGTTAAGCAGTTAAATGCAGATATTCGAAGCTGGCGCAAACAGCTCGATGCTCGTTGAATAATGCTGTGTCATGATCTGGCTAGGGCAGTATGTACAAGTGCAGATGCTGCCGGCATTATTCTTATTGTAAGCGGTTTGATCGGTATTGTGTTCTTCACCTTCGCGGCAAGCTGGACCTATTTTAGACTGTATGCCGATCTGGAGCGGGATGAGGCGCAGTATCGTATGATTGGTAAAATGGGGCTTAGCCGGCTTCTGTACTGGAATATAGCCTTCAAATTTTTATAGTATTTGTCTCGATGCAGATTGTTTTCTTTGCACTGGTATGCTGCGTTATCTGCGTCATATGTGTTCAAAGCTTGTGTGAAACATCAAATTTATCTTGTACATTTATTACTTTGTATCAGCCTTGGCCGGGAGGTCAGGGCTTCTTTGTGTAGTTAAGCTCGTATTAATCGTTATCTGATGCTGGAAATGTAACTGCTCGCAAACCATGGTAGAATAGAAGGGACAGCACCCATGCTTACAAATTAAAAATAAAAGATCATAAGGAGAGGAACTTATGTCTGAAATTATCGAGAAAAATGCTCCGGAAGCGGAATATATTGCACCTCCAGCTCAGCTGGGAACAATTCATATTTCCAATGATGTTGTGTCCAAAATTGTAGCTATGGCAGCACAGACGACGGAAGGCGTATCATCCATGTATGTTGGATTGACGGAGGGACTTGCCAAAAGCATCAGCGGCAAGAGTATGCAAAAGGGAATTGACGTACATATTCAAAATGATGAAGCGTCGATTCAACTCCGTATTAATGTGCAGTATGGCAGCAAAATGCATGAAGTGTGCCACGATCTGCAGCACAATGTACAGCAGGCCGTGGAGCAGCTGGCAGGTGTGATGGTGAAGGAGGTTAAAGTGCAGGTTGTCGGCATTGCAATGCCTGACAACGTGTAAACGTGTCATTGGTTTTGACTACGTGTAAATGTGTTCTATTTCAAGCAGCAGCTCTTTGTAGATAACTACAGAGAAGCTGCTGCTTTCTTTTTGCGATAATGGGTTGGAGCCTCGCCCATAACCTTTTTGAACATTTTGGAGAAAAGAAGCTGGTCTGTGTAACCGACGGAACGTGCGATATCACCGATGCTGAGGTTCAGATCCATCGTTAATTCGGCTGCTCTGCGCATGCGGTAATGCACAAGATAGGATTGGATGCTGCTGCCGATCTGGTCTTTGAAGAGTGAGCATAAGTAACTGCGCTGTAAACCGATATGCGAGGCGATAGACTGAACTGTAATCGCATTAGCGTAGTTCATTTCGATAAAATCCATCACCTGTGTAACGTACATGTCTTTGCCATGCTCTACAGCGGGTTGCAGGTTTGCGGTATGTGCATGATCAATCAGAATAGCGAAGAACTGATATAACCAGCCGGTCATGCTGATCTCCCATCCCTTGTGGGTCGTGCGGGAATGAATGATTCGGTGCAGACAGGAGCGCATCTCATCGTCTTCGTCACCAAGATCAAAGATCGGCTGCTGCTCAGTTAAACAAGCCTGCTCAAGAAAGGAAGAACTATGCGTGCCCTGAAAGGCAACCCAGCTATACTCCCACGGATCATGCAGATCCGCTTGATAGTGCACTACGGAGTGAGGCACAATGAGGAAGCCTTGGCCCTTGCGCAGATGATAGGTAGTGCCCGCTACTTCAAACGTGCCCTTGCCGTTTAATACATAGTGAATTTTATAATAATCTCTCATGGCTGGACCAAAGTGGTGGCCGGGTGTACACACCTCTGTTCCATAATGAAGCAGCTGCAGCTCCTGAAAATGAGTGTTTTTGAACATATACGTAATCATGATGGTCACTCCTGTATGTGTGCGTTGATTCTTGCATTTTAACATATATGGCGGATTAATTGGTGCTTTATTGAAAGTCAACCCAGGTTGATAACGATCATTTTTCTATATCATTGTAGTGATAAGCCATATCGTTCCCCTGATAAAATGACTAAGATAAAAGGGTGTCAACGGATCAATCCAACCTTACAGAAGAGAGTGAACAATATGCCCTATATTGCAAATGAACAACGATATGATGACATGCACTATGCACGCTCAGGCAAGTCGGGCATTAAACTGCCGCAGATTGCGCTCGGGTTATGGCAGAATTTTGGCGGCAACCGTACGCTGGATATTCAGGAAGAGATGATCTTGCGTGCATTCGATCTGGGCATCAACCATTTTGATCTTGCCAACAACTATGGCCCTCCTCCGGGCTCAGCGGAAGAGAACTTTGGTGTAATCTATCACAAACATCTGCGTGCCTACCGGGATGAGCTGCTGATCTCGTCAAAAGCAGGTTATCATATGTGGAGCGGTCCTTATGGTGAATGGGGTTCCCGCAAAAATCTGATTGCGAGTCTGGATCAAAGCCTGCGGCGTATGGGACTGGACTATGTCGATATTTTCTATCATCATCGTCCAGACCCGGAGACACCGCTGGAAGAAACGATGACAGCACTGGATCATATCGTACGGCAAGGAAAAGCACTATATGTCGGCTTGTCCAACTACAATGCAGAGCAGACCCGGGAAGCTGTGACAATTCTGCGCCGTCTGGGCACACCATGTCTGGTTCATCAGCCGAACTATTCAATGTTGAATCGCTGGATCGAGGATGAGCTGCAGGATGTGCTGCACGAGCAAGGCGTAGGCTCCATTGCGTTCTGTCCGCTCGGGCGCGGGCAGTTAACCAATAAATATGTGGACAAGATCAAGGCAGAACGAGCGAATCCGACAGGTAATTTGAAAAAAGAATCGTACACCGATGAACGCATCGCCAAATTTGAAGCGCTGCAGGCGGTGGCAGAACGTAGAGGACAGACGATCTCCCAGCTTGCACTCAACTGGGTGTTACGCGGAAATCGGGTCACGTCTGCATTAATCGGAGCAAGTCGGGTCTCCCAGATTGAAGAGAACGTGGCCGCGCTCAAGGCTCCTGAACTCACGGCTGAAGAGCTGAACGAAATCGAAGCTGCCTTGACTGGAATCGGTAATTATCCTTGGTAATTCTATAGCGAGAACAACGAGCACCTTTTCTTTCGGGAGAGGAGGTGCTTTTTTTGTGTTTTGTTTTGAACGGAGGAAGAAGGAAGAAGTGGCGCTGATGCTGGATTATCTTTATACTGGAATAATTCGTCATTATAGAGGGGATGTTGTAATGCAGATCTATCGTTTTGATCCAGAGAGCGGTAAACAGATCACGAGATTCGATTCCGACTTTGTGATGTCTCGTATCATTCAGACAAGCGAGAACGCACATGTAGGCTGCATGCATCTATCGGCTAATCGTGTTGTAGGATACCATGAGGCGGTTTGCCCGCAGCTGATGGCAATTGTATCGGGAGCAGGGCAAGTGAGAAGCGGAGAAAATGATGCTGTGCATGTGAAGGCAGGAGAAGCTGTTTTCTGGGAAAAAGGGGAATGGCATGAAACAAAAACGGAGACGGGCTTGATGGCAATTGTAATTGAGAGCGAGGTGCTAACACCTTCCGCATATATGCCAGTAAGAACTGTTGATTCGGTCGGAAGGAGTTCGTGAGATAGAGCCTTGTTCCCTTTTATAAAAAAAGTTATGTTGTTCATAGTACCTGGTCCTAGGATTTAATGTATAATATAAAGATGTTATATAAATTGAACTATTTTTTTGTACTGAAACGGAGAGGACAGAAAAAACCTGGAAAAGCGAAGCGGTCGCCTGAAAGCTTTCTGAAAGAAAGCTACATCGGGAGCATACGCTTATCACCTGATTTTAACCATTGTTAAAAGATAATCAAAAAATCTGGGGATAACAGCGATTGGAAGGTTATTCTGTCATCGGAGTGTCTGTGCAAATCATGCTTAGTTTAATTTATATATATTTGAATGACAAAGGAGAGGCTCCATGTGAATTTTGAACAGTGGATTTCGCCTGAAACCTATAACCTGACATCCGAGATGGAGAACCACCCGCCAGACCGGATTGCACTTAGATGGCTCAGCGATCAGAAGGAAGTAGAAGAGATCACGTATGGTGAATTATTGAAACAGGCTAATCGTCTGGCTGGAGGGCTGCGTGAGCTTGGACTAGTGAAGGGTGATCGGGTGCTGGTCATGGTACCACGCCGAATTATCGCCTATGTTATATATATCGCTTGTTTGAAGCTGGGTATTGCGGTCATTCCGTCATCCGAGATGCTGCGTGCCAAGGATCTGGAGTACCGTTTGCGGCATTCGTCCGCTCGTGCAGTGATTGTGTGGTCTGAAACGACGGCTGAAGTGGAAAAAATGAATTCCGATCTGCCAGCGCTTGCACACCGCATCGTAGCTTCTCCAAACGGAGACTACAACGTACCGGGGGCAGACTGGGTTAATGTACATCAACTGATGATGAACCAGCCGGAAGAGATGACCGCTGTGCAGACACATCGTGATGATATGGCTATTCTGGCGTATACGTCGGGTACAACGGGCAATCCGAAAGGTGTCGTGCATAGTCACGGCTGGGGATATGCTCACCTGCGCATAGCATCATCATTATGGCTGGACATTCAGCCGTCGGATACCGTATGGGCAACAGCAGCACCAGGTTGGCAAAAATGGATCTGGAGTCCCTTCCTGTCCGTGCTCGGTAGAGGGGCGACAGGTTTGGTATACAACGGTTCATTCCAGCCCAAGCGTTATCTGGAGCTGATGCAGGAGCATCAGATTAACGTGCTTTGCTGTACACCAACAGAATATCGTCTGATGGCCAAGACAGATGATCTTGGTCACTATGATTTATCCCATCTGCGCAGTGCAGTATCTGCTGGCGAACCGCTTAATCAGGAAGTGATTGAGATTTTCCAGCGTCATTTCGACCTGACGATTCGGGATGGTTACGGACAGACGGAAAGCACACTCTTAATCGGCAGTCTGAAGGATGCGCCTGTACGTATCGGTTCGATGGGGCAGTCAATTACTCCGGGGCTCATTGAGATCATCGGCGAAGACGGGCAGCCGCTACCTGCGGGTGAAGTCGGAGATATTGCAGTGCATAAGGACATGCCCGCCCTGTTCCGTGCGTATTATCAAGATGAAGGGCGTAAGGAAGCGAATCAGCGCGGCCAATATTTTGTCACAGGTGATCGGGCAAGCAAAGACGAGGAAGGATATTTCTGGTTTGAGGGTCGGAGTGATGATATTATCATCAGCTCGGGGTATACGATTGGGCCGTTCGAGGTGGAGGAAGCGCTCATGAAACACGCCAGCGTGAAGGAATGTGCAGTTGTGGCAAGCCCGGATGAGATTCGCGGCAATGTTGTCAAAGCTTTTGTTGTACTGAGAGACGCCTCCCAGGCTTCGCCAGAACTTGCACATGAGCTGCAAAGACATGTGAAGGAATGGACCGCACCTTATAAATATCCGCGTAAAATTGAATTTGTGACGGACTTGCCAAAGACCAACTCAGGCAAGATTCGCCGGATCGAACTTCGTGAGCAGGAAAAGCGCAACGGATAGCAACATGTAGAACCTAAATGAAGCAGGAGTGAGTAAACATATGAGTTCATTTGAGCAGTCTTTTGCAAAATCATTGGAGCAATACGCTGAACTGGTGGTCAGAGTAGGTGTCAACATTCAGAAGGGACAAGATTTGCTGGTGACAGCTCCTGTAGAAACACTGGAGTTTACCCGTCTGGTTGTTGAAAAGGCGTACGCTGCGGGAGCGAATTATGTACAGGTTGATCTGGAAGACGACACAATTACACGCAGCCGGTTTGAGCATGGCTCGGACGACAGCTTTGACTATTATCCTGCCTGGAAAGGCGACATGATGGAACGATTCGCTGAAGCTGGCGGGGCTACGTTGACGATCAAAGTACCGGACCCGGATCTGTACAATGGTATTGAGGCTACCAAAGTGTCGCGTGCAACCAAGGCAGCAGCAGAAGCGCGCAAAGGATATGCCAAATACACACGTAACCATGAGATCAGCTGGTGTCTGATCAAGGCGCCAACGAAGGCGTGGGCGAACAAGGTATTTGCCGATATTCCTGAAGAGGATCGCATTCGTGTGATGTGGGATACTATTTTCAAGATGAATCGTGTGGATGGCGGAGATGCTGTGCAGAATTGGAAAGAGCATCTGGAAACGCTGAACAAGATGAGTGAGTTGCTGAATCAGAAAAATTACAAGAGCCTGCACTATCGCGCACCAGGAACCGATCTGAAGATCGAACTCGTGAACAACCATATCTGGGGCGGTGGCGGCAGTGAAAACAAACAAGGTGTGTATACGGTAGCGAACATGCCGACCGAAGAGGTATTCACAATGCCCAAGCGCAGCGGTGTGAACGGTTATGTGAGCAGCACCATGCCACTGAACCTGAACGGGCAGCTGGTTGATCAGATGCGTATTACGTTTAAGGATGGTCAGGTTGTTGCATACACAGCGGCTTCAGGTGAAGAGCATTTGAAGAATTTATTTTCGACAGATGAAGGCGCACGTTATTTGGGAGAGGTGGCTCTTGTGCCGCATCATTCCCCGATCTCCAATCTGAACCGTATCTTCTACAATACCGGCATTGATGAAAATGCATCCTGCCATCTGGCGGTCGGAAGTGCCTATCCGTTTAATATGAAGGATGGTACAACGATGTCCAATGAGGAGCTACTGAAGCATGAGTGTAACGTCAGTCTCACACATGTCGATTTCATGATTGGTTCTGCGGAGCTGGATATCGACGGAGAGCTGCAGGACGGCACGATTGAACCGTTATTCCGCAAAGGGAACTGGGCATTTTAAGTGATGACAGACAAGTATGAATGGCAAGTGTTAGACGTGAGATAAAAAGATACCTCGGATCGGATCGTAAGTGAGGTAATATAAACATCATCATCTAATCGCAGCGGTAAAAAAAGTGACTTCGAATTCGAAGTCACTTTTTTTACTATCTGAATACAGCGTGAATGGATTTGATTGGATGAGAAAGGTATCCCATTATGTGTAATGCTCAAGTGAGCAACTTCGAATATTAAAAATGTTCAATCCATTGTTATAGGAATGCAAAGCTCGCATAGATGCTGAGCCAGCAGATGGGGACGATACCTCTCGATAATAGGTTTAAGATCCAACTGAAACCCCCTGGCATGCACATGTGAAATCATGTCATTCCAGGCATTCTGAATGCCTTCAGCCGTATGCGGAACCGTGAAGATCAGGTATTGTCCTCCCGCCAGGGTGCCTATGTGAACTGCAGGACCATGCTCTTTTTCGAAATGTTCAAACTTAAAATCTTGATCTAGCACGATACACGCGTCATACCTGCAGTGCTGTGGTCGTGTTGATGACGGATCATCCTGAGGAATACCAAGTAAAGTGGCCTGTTCATCAAGCAAGTGATTTCGACTTGCCCATTGTTTAAGCTTTTCCATTGCCTCACCATTGGAGGGCCCATAGGGTCCAACTTGACGTACATAAGCGATTGTGGCGGAGGCAAGGTGTTCAACATACATCTCATTCAGGCTCACAAATATCATCCCTTTTTATGTAAAGTAGCTTACTTGAAGAATGCTAACATGTTATAAAAATATTTGCATAATCTTTTTTGACAAAATAGATCAAACAAAGGCTAACAAGGGAATGTATGTAACGCCAAAAAAGCCACATTACGTGGCTTTTCTCATCAATTCATTATGGTAACTCCACTCAACTTCATAACAAGATGAACTTAAACATTTCCATACATTCATTTCAAATTTCGATCACTTGATTCACTCACATCATCATTTATTCAGCGTTCATTTTATTAAAGCTGACATATTCGTGAATTGGCTTGCGATATCCGCGCGGGCGCTGCTTGGCTTCCGACTTTTTACCAATGGTGATCAGCATCGCCGGTACGTAATGGTCAGGAATGTTCAGGCTCTGCTGGAGCTCCTCGGCATCAAAACCGATCATTGGACAGGTGTCCCAGCCGCGATCCTGTGCGATCAGCATGAATTGCATAGCTGACAGGCTGGCGTTGCGAATTGCATCCTCGCGTTGGAAAAATCTACCGCGCGTTTCATAGAATTCCGTCACACTTTGCGATTCCTGTTCATACTGGAATGGTGTCAGGGCGCCCAGATTGAGCAGTCCCTCGTTGATGGTCCGAATATGATGGTGTGCATTAACATCACCGAGCACGACGATCACTGCGGATGCCGTTTTCACTTTATATTGCTGCGAAGCTTCATATACTTTGTCTTTTTGATCTGCGCCGGTCAACACAAGGTAATGTGTATGCTGCAGATTAAATGCGGAAGGTGCGAATTTATTCAAGGCAAACATGTCTTCCAGTTCCGATTCTGAAATTTCAATGCCTTCTTCAAAAATAACAGCCGATCTACGATTTTTAATCAATTGATCCAGTTCGCTCATGGTTGTTTCCCTCACTTATGTATAGTTTGCTTGTTTCTAAAGTGAATATAACATACTTAATTACTTTATGTAAGTATTATTTTTGAATAAGACAAGATGTACTCGCCATACGCTAGAAATAAAAAGCCGAGGTGAGTCATGGAAGCATTCGTCCGCAGATTAAAGTCGGCATGGAAGCATCAAGAATTTCGCGTATATGTGATCGAATCCTCTGCCGTTAAGCGGTTTTTGGTAGTGGAGTTCGTACTGGGTTATCTTGTATACAAAATGGCCCTTTATGTGTGCCATAACGATTTGATCGCAGGGGCAAGTTCGTGGGCGGGAACTGAAGGGGTTAAACGGCTTCCGCTGTTATTCCGGCGTATTGCCGGAGTTTAGATCAGAATTTGGAGAGGGGAGTAGTTCCCCCTCTTCCTGATGGCGATAATTTCTTATTTTCCCCGTTCCAGATATTGCTCCAATGTCAGCTTCTGGCTGGTAATCTCGCCAGCAATATATACTCCCACGTAACGGACATGCCACGGTTCATAAGAGTACCCGGTTAATTTCTCCTGATCCTTGCCGTAACGAATGATGAAACCGTATTTGTGGGCATTGGCTTTCAGCCATTTGCCTTCTTTGGTATTGCCAAAGCTCTGCTGCAGGTCATACCCTGCTGAAGCGCTGGAAATATCCATCGCAAGCCCGGTTTGATGCTCACTCTGTCCGGGGCGGGCACTGGTTTTATTCGCTACAGCCTCACCTTTAATGCTGGCATTGCGGTCGAAAATTGATTTTTGGGTAGCGTATGAGCGATAACCGGATACGGCCTTGATATCAATGCCATCCTTTTTCGCTGCGGCAAACAGCTTCTCTATAGCCGATGCAGCGACCTTGCGCATTTGCTTTTTCGGACTGGAGCCAGAGAAGCTGAAGGGAATGTTAGGTACAACCAGATCGTTAGGCTCATAAGTGGAGGGCAGATTTCTTTTTTTATTTACAAGCACAACCGTGCTGGAGAGATTGGTTACGGTAGCAACACCTTTGCTGTTTGTGGTGACGGTACGGCTTGGTGCATTGTCATGCAGAAATTGGGAGAAGCTTGAGCTTGCGGCTGAAGCGACAGGAATAAGCGGCTGGTTCATCGGAAGTGCTGTAAAGGCTGTGCCTGCAAGCACAGAGCCGAGCAGCATCGTGGATATGATGGATTTACGAGTAAATGATGACATGTTGGATGTTCCTCCTTGGAATATATCAATCTATAAACCAAGTATACTCGAGGAATATATCCATAGGTTCTCCAAATGTTTCCGACTTGTAAACAAATGTAGTAGAGTGAGCAGCAGAAACATAGAATCGTGAGCGTGAGCTAGATGCCGGATATATATCAGCATAGAGAAGCGTGAATTGGAAAAGGGTGAATGGAGATATCGGTGTCACTTGCTGTCAACGTCACCCCCTGGTGATTCTCGTCGAATTCGATGCCGCTCAGAAGGGGAATCGTCGTACGACTGGAGATTGCTCTGGATGTGTTGTTATGACATGGCGCTGGGGGAAAAGGTTAAGCTAAATCATGCGGGTTTGCAAAAAAAATCACGATCTCCAGAGAGCTTATTGGAGCCTAATAGCCCCATTTTTCGGCCCCGAAGGTAGCTTTCACTTGAAATAACGTTATTGAGGATCGTTAGATTTTCAAACAGCTCGTTTTAGGCTAAATAAGACTTCTGGAGATCGTTAAAAATTGGACATAGTAGTCCTGTGTGGGCTGTACCTGTGCATGAAAAGCCCGGCACATCTGCTTTTATTTATAACATGCAAGCGTCAGAAGCGCTTCCGGTTCCGACAGCGGCTGCACGCGCATCACGAAGCCGGAGATTGCTGCTGATTACACCTGAATCACTGCTCAGCGTGTAGGCGGGATAGTTTGCCTGTGCATCCAGCTTCATGCTGGATTCAAGATTGAGCTGATGCTTGGGGTCAACGTAGAACGGAACGAGATTTGTTTCAATTTGCTCATCCAGCGCAGCCGGTTCATCTACAATTAACAGCACCACCACTCCGTTACAACCGCAGCCCTCCATATCATAAAATACTTTGAAATATCCGGGCTGATCGTTCAGGCTTTCGCTTAAACGTTGGGCTGCCAGATCTGTAATTTGCATATGCATATCGTTTCACTCCTATATTGATGAGTATGATTATGAATCGGAAAAATATGTTGTGTTTCTAGTGGTAGTATACCACTTTGTCGAAAGTGAAAACATGGTTCGCTTTTTCAGTACGAGGGAAGTCCACTACAGATGTCGAATAGGTTATACATGCACGTAGACATTTACATACCATACAAGAAAGGGTGGAACAACACGATGTCATCCAATTTTGTTCAGCTTCATCAAGGGAAATGGACAACCGAGCCGGTTCATGCACAGCATGACGGGGAATGTTTGCTTGTACAGGCGCAGGAGGGCAGTGATTTTTGGGAAGAGACGTTTTACGGCTTCTGCCATCGGAATGGACATGCGATGCTTGCTCCCTGGGACGGATCAGAGGCAGTAGAGGTATCGTTTGATCTGAGTTCCTTCACTGAACTTTATGATCAGGCAGGGTTAATGTTGTGGCATGCAGAGCATCAATGGATCAAAGCGGGGGTTGAAGTGAATGATGGTGTTGTACATGTTGGAGCCGTCGTAACCGATCGGTTTTCGGATTGGTCGCTGTCTCCTGTACCGGAGTGGAGAGCACGAATTGTTACGATTCGAGCATCATACCATCAGGAGTCCGTCGTGATTCGCGCGCGGACGGATGAACACCCATGGCGTACGATACGTGTGGCAAGATTTGCTTATCCCGAGCACAAGCAGGCTGGGCCGTTCCTTTGCTCGCCCAAGCGAGCCGGGTTCGAGGTTGCTTTTACACGATGGGCCTATACTGCACCTGATGAAGACCTGCATGCCGATCCGCCGATTTGCGATTAGTGACTGGTCGAGATATTTTCATGCATACAAAGAAGCAAATTTCCTAAGGAAACTTGCTTCTTTTGCTCTGTATAATGCTTGAACCTCAAGTGCATGTGGAAAAGGGATGAATCAGCCATCCGTATCCATGCATGACGACTTTCCATCTTTACGCTTTTCTGCTACTGCTTGTCTGCATCTGTTTGTTCGCTTTTAGGCGACGTTTCTGCTTCTTCCTGCTCCTGTAATTCCCGCATACGCTCTTCATAATCATCCAGGAACCATAGCGGGTCCATGTTATCTTCCTCACCGTTATAGTTGATGAGAATTTCCTCACCAGCCTTAATGTCGGTATAAGCATAGAAATCAAAGGTATGATTGTCAAAATTAATATCGTACGTGGCGTTAGGCTCATACGAGTGGTTAATCAAGCTGCCGTAACCCAGCAGGATGGCGGTATGATTAGCACCATATTCAAAAACGTAATCCTCCAGAATGGTTTTCTCGATATGCTCATGATCCTCATTCGGATAAGGCACAACGGGTGCCTGATGGATTAACTGGCCTTTGGTAATATCTTCTGTGGCGAACACTCCGCGATTAAACTCACCGCCGTCGCCCAGCTTGGACTGTCTTACTTCAATCATCGCATTCACCTGATGCTCTATGGTAGAGCTCCGTTCTATATAATGGTTGCATTTCAGCTAAGGCAAAATTTTACCCTATACGCAGGCATAAGGCAAATATAACAATTTTAAAATAGGACGTTGAGTTGTACGGGAGATAACGCTTATAATATACAAAGAATTAAGTCTATATAGAAAAGGTGCCATGAATGAGTATATTAAATGTAGAAAAATTAAGTCACGGTTTTGGTGATCGTGCCATCTTTAACGACGTGTCATTCCGCCTGCTCAAGGGTGAGCATATCGGTCTGATCGGGGCGAATGGTGAAGGTAAATCGACCTTCATGAATATTATTACAGGCAAGCTGCAGCCGGATGAGGGTAAGGTGGAATGGTCCAAACGGATGCGTGTTGGTTATCTCGACCAGCATGCGGTGCTGAGTAAGGGACAGTCGATTCGCGATGTACTGCGCAGTGCATTCCAGTACCTGTTCGACATGGAGCAGGAAATGAACGAAATGTATGGCAAAATGGGCGAGGTTACGCCTGAAGAGCTGGAGCAGCTGCTGGAGGACGTTGGTACGATCCAGGATACACTGACGAATCAGGATTTTTACATGATTGATGCCAAAGTGGACGAAACCGCGCGTGGTCTGGGCTTGACCGATATCGGTCTGGACAAGGATGTAAATGATCTGAGCGGGGGACAACGGACAAAGGTTCTGCTTGCCAAGCTTTTGCTGGAAAAGCCCGATATTCTGCTTCTGGACGAGCCGACAAACTATCTGGATGAACAACACATTGAGTGGTTGAAGCGTTATTTGCAGGAATATGAGAATGCCTTCATTCTGATCTCGCATGATATTCCATTCCTGAACAGTGTCATCAACCTCATTTACCATATGGAAAATCAGGATTTGACCCGCTATGTGGGCGATTACAACCACTTCCAGGAAGTTTACGAGATGAAGAAGCAGCAGCTGGAGTCGGCGTACAAGCGTCAGCAGCAAGAGATTGCCGATCTGAAAGACTTCGTAGCGCGGAACAAAGCCAGCGTAGCGACCCGCAACATGGCGATGTCCAGACAGAAGAAGCTCGACAAGATGGATGTTATCGAACTGGCCAAAGAAAAACCGAAGCCGCAGTTCAACTTCCGCGATGCAAGAACGTCCGGCAAGCTTATTTTTGAAACCAAAGGTCTTGTGATCGGATATAACGAGCCGTTGTCCAGACCGCTGGATCTTCGGATGGAGCGTGGGCAGAAGATTGCACTGGTCGGCGCCAACGGTATCGGTAAAACAACGCTGATGCGCAGCATCCTGGGGGAAATTCAGCCTCTGGAAGGAAGCGTTCAGCGTGGTGAAAATCTTGAAATCGGCTATTTCCAGCAAGAGATGAAGGAAGCCAACTATAATACATGTATTGAAGAAATTTGGCAGGAGTTCCCTTCCTACACCCAGTTTGAAGTGCGTGCTGCTCTTGCAAAATGTGGACTTACGACCAAGCACATTGAGAGTAAAGTTGCTGTGCTTAGTGGTGGAGAGAAGGCCAAAGTGCGACTGTGCAAGCTGATCAACAACGAAACTAACCTGCTGGTCCTTGACGAGCCGACCAACCACTTGGATGTTGATGCGAAGGATGAGCTGAAGCGTGCACTGCAAGCGTACAAGGGCAGCATCCTGCTGATCTCGCACGAACCGGAATTTTACCGTGATGTTGTAACAGACACCTGGAACTGTGAGTCCTGGACAACAAAAGTATTCTAATATACAAACGGCTTGAACCAACATATAAAGTAGCTTATTAAACAGCTATAGCATAACGAGGACGCGTATTTTGCTTGCTAACAGCAGGGGGATACGCGTTTTTTGTCATGTGAGTGTTGAGTGGAAATAGGACAAAAGAATGGTTGACAGTCTGAAAAGCAAACGATATTCTATGTTTAGAAAGCGGTTACATTTTGTAGGCAAAATCCTGTTTGAATATGCATGGGCAAGAAAGATACGGAATTCCGTAACGTTACGTAATTGCGCTTGGCAGATAAAAACAGGTCTTTTTTTTGTTTTTAATGAAACCGGTTTCATTAAAATTGCAAAGGAGCGAATCGATATTGGATAAACTGAACAAGTCAATTTCAGTCCTGTTATCTGCTGCACTGCTCTTATCATCAGGACCGTTCATGTACCCGAACAGAGCCCACGCAGATGGAGCCTCGAATACCGGTATATGGATACAGGATGATTTTTCCGATGGAGATTATACAGCTTCACCTGAATGGAATGTCATCTCGGGCACTTGGGAAGTCAGATCCGATCCGGCGGATGGCTCCAATCAGGTTCTTTTCCAAAGCGATACGGGTGAAGGCTTCATTACAACCGGAGAGCCAGTCGCCGACAAGACGGTGACGATGCGTTTTTACACAGGAGAAGGTAAGGGGTTCCCCGGCATTTTGCCGCGCTTTCAGGACAAGAGCAATTATTACTATTTTCAAATGCAGGTGCCTAACAATAAACTCTTTTTTACCAAAAAAATAAATGGACAGGATACTACGCTACAATCGATGGACTATACGTTCAGCAAAAATACGTGGTACACGCTCAAAGCGGTGCTTTCAGGCACATCCATTCGTGCTTACATTGTCGATAACGGAACGGACCGATTGGTGTTTGATCTGGATGATGCCTCCATTGCAACAGGTACTGTTGGCATTCGCAACAAATGGCAGACCGTACATATTGATGATGTGGTCATTGCGGAGCCGCCGCGTGTGAATGAAGCTGAGCTGACAAGTGATGGAGTGACGGCATCTTCTATTGCACTTCATTGGCCAGAGATTGAAGGTGCATCAGGGTACCATCTGTACCGTTCAAACACCAGAGAAGGGGGATACGCTCTAGTAAATCAGGTAACATCATCTACTTATGTGGATGAAGGGTTAAGCTCGGATACAACCTATTATTACAAGCTTGCCTACAACTATGGAGGGTTAACCGAGTCGCAATGGTCAGCTCCGCTTGAAGCCAAAACAGCGGCTGAAGCACCGCAGGCTCCAGCTGATCTCAAAGCAACAGCACTCACATCCAGCAGTGTCAAATTGACCTGGAATGCAGTGAATAAAGCGACGGGTTATCGGGTCACTCGTGCCGAGCAAGGGACGGAATTATATGAACAGGTATACGAGGGCGATAACTTGTCGTTTACCGATCAGGCACTTGTGCCTGGAAAAAGTTACAGCTATCGTGTGACCGCTACCAATGCTGCGGGTGAATCGTCATATAGCACAGTGGAAGCACAAACGTACAGCTTCGATTCTCCTGCGGGCTTTGCTGTCTCCGCTGTAACAGATACATCCGTTTCCTTAGGGTGGGACGGCCTGCAAGGCTCAAAAGTCATCTATACCGTGTCGAGAGCGACAAGTGCTTCAGGAACGTATCAGCAAGTCTATACAGGAAACGCGACTACGATGGAAGATACCGGTCTGACGATGGGCACGGGTTACTTCTATACGATTCAGGCCAACGTGGACGGCAAGGATACGCCTGCTTCCATGCCGTTGGGTGTATCCACAGTGCGCACAAGTATAACGCCAGGGCAGCTGTGGCCGGATCAGAACGGCAAACCGATTGATGCCCATGGTGCAGGTTTCTTTTACGATGAACAAACCGAAAAATACTACTGGTATGGCGAATATCATACAGGCGGCTGGCCCGCTATGGGCGTACGTGTGTATTCCTCCAAGGACTTGCTCAACTGGACAGACGAAGGCATGGCTCTCACGATGCTGCAGTCCATGGATGATTTTGACACGAACCCGCTAATTAAAGAGCTGTATGCCGGGCGCGAGGATCGTGTGGATATTTGGGCAGACATTCGCAAGGGACGAATCATCGAGCGGCCGAAAGTGATTTACAATGATAAAACGAAGAAATATGTGATGTGGGCCCATATGGATGGAGACAAGGACCCATATAACAACAATGCTAACTACGGTAAGGCGAAGGCGGGTTATGCAATCAGTGACTCACCAACAGGACCCTTTGTATATCAGAAAAGTTATCGGATGGACATGGCTCCAGAAGGTGAGAAGGACTACTTTCCGAGTGACAAGGGCATGGCTCGTGATATGACACTGTTCAAGGATGATGACGGCACAGGTTATCTGATCTATTCCAGCGAGGAAAATCTGACGCTCTATATTTCCAAGCTGACCGATGATTACAGTGATGTCACAGGCTGGCATAAGGAAGGGCGTACGGACGATAAAGGCAATCCGGTTCGCGATAGCGTGTATCAAGCGCAATATGGTGTTGACTATGTGCGTGTGTTCCCCGGTGGACAGCGCGAAGCGCCGGCGATGTTTAAATATCAGGGGAAATATTATATTTTAACATCAGGGGCTACAGGGTGGGCTCCCAATGAGAACAAAGTTACGGTTGCAGACGACATCTTCGGACCGTGGTCGGCAATGAGCAATCCGTTTGTCCGTACACTTTCAAGTGACCCTGATCCTGGAAAGGCGTTTGGCACACAGGCGACATCAGTTATTCCGGTTGACCCGGCGAAGGGCAAGTTTATTTATGTGGGGGATATCTGGAACGGGGGTAATTTCGCGAATGATGCAGCCAAGTATGTGTTTTTGCCGATTGAATTTGGCATCGGGTCGGATATCGCGATCAAATGGTATAACAGCTGGACACCAGATTTACTGAATTCTATGGGTAAGGTGGATATTGTAGACCAGCTTCCAGAAGCAGTGAAGCTTGGTCAAGTTCCGACTTTGCCTTCTACCGTAAAGGTACGTGACGGTGATCAGCTGGTGTCAACGCCAGCGGTTTGGACGATTAATCATCGGGCAATGACTGCTGAGGATTTTGCCAAGCCGGGTCCGCTCACGTTGCAGATCACGACACCTGAGTATAACAACAAAACGCAGTCAGTCCGTGTCTATGTCATCCCTGACCACACCTTATATTTTGTGAACAGTGGTGGTTATGAGACAGCGGATTACAAACTGATGAGTGATTACATGACAGATACGCTGGTTCATCCGGGAGTGGTGGATCAGATGTATGCTCCGACAGATGGGCGGTCATGGGGATATGTCAGTGCGGATGCACTGCCCTCCGGTTCGAATGGGGGAGATATTTTCTCGACTGTGCGTTATTTAAACGGAGGTAATGTTAGCAACTCGTCCAAAGGCAAGGATCTGACCTACAGCTTTGAAGTCCAGAATGGTGTATATGATGTATACGCAGGATTCAACGACCCGTGGACAAATAACTCACGCCGTGCGGATTTTCTGATTAACGGTACAAACACAGGAGCAGTTACGTATATTCCTGCAAGTGTCAGAGCCCATAAAGGCATAGAGGTGTCGGGCGGCAAAATTGACATCACCGTGCGCAATACGGCGTCCCAGGACCCGATGATCAGTTGGATCATGGTTGTAAAAGCAGATGCAAAACCTCCTGTATACGGTAATGGCGGGTTGCATAGCGTTTCTGCTACTTCTTCCAGTGTGACGCTCGCATGGGATGCACTTCCGGACGCAGCAAGCTATAAGCTTTATCGCTCGAATCAGGAGCAGGGCACTTATGAGACGATCTATTCTGGCTCGCTGCAGGAGTACACCGATTTAGGGCTGACCGAAGATACGACATACTATTATAAAGTCGAGGCGCTGGACGAGGCTGGTGTTTCACTTAAAGGACTGTCTGATCCGTATTCGGTCACAACGACCCTGAAGTCGGCAGCGGAGGTGGCTTCAGGCATTAAAACCCTTGACCAGCCAACAACGGTCGCTTCCAAAATAAAGCTGCCTGAGCTGCCGCAAGGTTTTACAGCATCCATTCACTCCACTACAGCACCGTCGATTATACAGCTAGATGGCACGATAACTCTGCCAGCACGTGAAACGACAGTTCAGATTGAACTGGAGATCACACGCACTTCGGATGGAAGTAAGGCGTTAACCATTCCTTTATCAGTTAAGGTGCCCGCACGCACCACATCACCTGGCGGTAACTCGGGTGGGGAGTCAGGGGGCAATTCGGGAGGAAGTTCAGGTGGCGGAACGGGGAATAGCTCAGGCGGTACGAGTGGAAATGGTTCGAATTCAGGTAGCAATAACAGCCAGACAGGGAACAGCAGCTCAGGTTCAGGACAGTCATCGGCGTCTCCTGAGACAGGAACGGATCGCGCGATTCTAGAGCTGCAGCCCTCTGTGGATTCCAATGGGGTCGCGCAGTCCAAGGTGGACGCCACTGTTATTGAAGCGGCAGTGAAAGCCGCGCCGCTGACGGGAGATGGCACACGCCTGGTTGAATTTAATCTGAAGGCGGCTTCAAAGGCGGCTGTTTATGAGATGACGTTGCCAGTATCATCATTGCTGGAGCAGAAGGTATCCAGTATATTCAGGATCGTGTCAGAGTTTGGCGCGGTTGAGCTTCCTGCTGACTTGCTCGTTAAGAATGCAACACGGGAAGGCACCGTTGCTGTGCGATTCGTTCGTGCAGCACTGCCACAAGCTGCTGCGGATCGCTTGGGTACAACGCAAGGCGTGCAGCTTGAGCTCAGTCTGAATGATAAAGCACTCGTGCCGGATCGCAACATCTCACTGCAATTGCCGTACGCTCCATCGAAAGAGATCCTCACAGATAAAGTTATCGCAATGTACATTGGGCCAAACGGTGACATCACGCCACTGCCACAAAGCTATTATGATGAAAAGCGTGGTGAGGTTGTATTTTCCGATTCCTCCACTTCTTTAAATGGTGCATACGTTGTTGTGGCTGTGGAAGAACCATATACTGATGTGACAGATGTACCGTGGGCACAGAAAGCGATGGAGGCACTTGCTGTTCGAGGCGTGGTTGATGCGACAGACCGCGAGGGAACAAAGCAGCTGCATCCGAAAGAGGATATGACACGCGGACAATTTGTGCAATGGCTCGTGTCTTCGCTGGGACTAAAAGCGGCATCTGCTGATCCATTTAAGGATGTAGCCGAGCAGTCTTCATATTATAATGCAGTTAATGTTGCACGATCCCTGGGCATTACAAATGGAGCTGGAAATGGACGTTTTCTGCCAGAGTCTACGATCACCCGTCAGGAGATGATGGTGTTAACGGTGAGAGCACTTGAAGCGGGCGGAGTCATTGACCTTGAAGCGCAGAAGGCATCTACAGGAGAGCTTGTTGAATTCAGGGATGAAGGCAAGATCCATTCCTATGCAAAGGACAGTGTAGCCGTACTTCTGAATTTGGGCATCGTAAGTGGGTATAAGGGTGAGATTAAACCTGCGGCTGAAGCCAATCGGGCAGAGTCTGCCGCACTGCTCTATGCGATGATGAGCAAGCTTGTCTGGAAAAAGTGACGATGCATTGCTCTATTGTTGTATAGCCATGCTAGACTTTCGTAGCGCCACTATATAATGCAGGATGTACCTGTAAAATAGACAAAAGCTTGCTTTGGCCTGAGCTTCAGGTTGAAGCAAGCTTCTTTGTCATAGTCGTTGTACTCTGCAGAGGAATGAAACTCTTGTAGTGCAGACCACGAATTTCGTACGTTTTGTTCCTTTATTAGAGAAACTGATAAATGGTATAAAATCATTGAAATTGACCCTTAACCTTCGGTGTGTTAGGTTCTAGATAGAAGAAATTAATATGATCAATTTAGTAGGAATTAAAATCGAAGCAATGCGTGAGGTGGCAGATGGTGGAACTTCAAGTGACAAATAGCCCTTTTAATCAAGAGCAGGTAGAATTGCTCAATCGTCTTATTCCTACATTAACGGACGGACAAAGATTGTGGCTTGGCGGATATATTGCGGCATTTCAGGCTGGTGTAGCGACAGCACCACAGACGGGTTTGGCCTTGCAGGCTGAACCCGTTCCAGCAGCTGGCGCTCCGGTCGTATCCCGTGAGGTTACGGTACTATACGGTTCACAGACAGGCAACTCCATTGGATTGTCCAAAAAAATTGCCAAAAAGCTGGAGGAACAAGGATTGCAGGTGAGCCTGTCCTCCATGGGAGATTTCAAGCCGAACGGACTGAAAAAAATTGAGAATCTCCTGATTGTCGTCAGCACACATGGTGAAGGGGAACCACCGGATAATGCGATTTCGTTCCATGAGTTCCTGAATAGCAAGCGAGCACCCAAGCTCGACGGGCTTCGTTACTCCATATTAGCGCTGGGAGATACGTCTTACGAATTTTTCTGCCAGACAGGTAAGGATTTCGACAAGCGACTTCAGGAATTAGGCGGTACAGCGCTGGTTCCACGGGTAGACTGTGATGTTGATTTTGATGAGCCGGCTGCGGAGTGGATGAATGATGTTTTGGCTTCGCTGAGCAGTACATCTGCTGCTACGGGAACAGTAAGCAGTGAGGCTATCACAGCCGCGGTCAGCAGTGGGGAATCCGAATTCAACCGTACCCATCCGTTCAAGGCCGAGGTATTAGAAAATCTGAACCTGAATGGCCGTGGATCAGACCGGGAGACGCGTCATATTGAGTTGTCTCTGGAAGGCTCTAATCTGGATTATGAGCCGGGTGACAGCCTTGGGGTTTTCCCGGAAAATCATCCACGTCTTGTTGACGAATTGATTGCAGCTATGGACTGGAAGGCAGACGAACGTGTTACCGTGAACAAAAATGGAGACCAGTTATCTGTCTATGAAGCCTTGCTGCGTCATTACGAGATTACTGCAGTGACCAAACCGGTGGTGGAGCAGCTTGCCAAGCTGAATCCAGAGAGTGGGTTAGCCGCATTGCTGGCGGATGACTCGGAATTCCGTAATGTCATGAACAGCTGTGATCTGCTGGATCTGGTTCAGGATTATTCCTTGAAGGGCATTAATGCGGGGGCGTTTCTGGCAGTTCTGCGTAAAATACCCGCACGTTTGTATTCCATCGCGAGCAGTTCCAAGTCCTTCCCGGACGAGGTGCATCTAACGGTTCGCACTGTGCGTTATGAAGCACGCGGTAGAGAGCGGTACGGGGTATGCTCGGTGCATTTGGCTGAACGAATCCAAGCTGGTGATACATTACCTGTATATATTCAGCATAATCCGAACTTTAAATTGCCTCAAAACCCGGATACACCAATCATTATGGTGGGACCTGGAACAGGGGTCGCCCCATTCCGAGCCTTCCTTGGTGAACGAGAAGAAATCGGTGCGGAAGGCAAAGCATGGCTGTTTTACGGAGATCAGCACTTCTCTACAGACTTCCTTTACCAGACAGAGTGGCAGCGCTGGCTCAAAGATGGCGTGCTGACCAAGATGGACGTGGCCTTTTCCCGTGATACGGAACAGAAAGTATATGTACAACATCGCATGCTGGAGCACAGCAAAGAGTTATATCAATGGCTTCAAGAAGGAGCAAGCATATACATCTGCGGTGATGAGAAAAAAATGGCCCATGATGTGCATGCAGCGTTGATAACCATTCTGCAGCAGGAAGGCGGCCTGTCGCCTGAGCAGGCAGCGGACTACATGACACGGTTGCAACACGAGAAGCGTTATCAGCGGGACGTGTATTAATCCCCCGGCTGAGCCGAAGGCGTATTTTCTGCAGAGACGAGAGGAGCAAGCAGCATGGCTTATAACCATTTACTTAACCCGCAGCGCACAAACAGCGATGTGGAAGACATAAAGATCAAAAGTAATTACCTGCGTGGCAGTCTCACCGAGACACTGGCTGATCGCATTACAGGGTCTATTCCTGAAGACGACAACCGTTTGATGAAGCACCACGGCAGTTATATGCAAGATGATCGTGATCTGCGTAACGAGCGCAACAAATCCAAGCTGGAGCCTGCTTACCAGTTCATGCTGCGCGTAAGAGCTTCCGGCGGTATTGTAACGCCAGAGCAATGGCTGATGATGGACCGTGTGGCCCATAAATATGCGAATCGGACGATTCGTCTGACCACTCGTCAGTCGTTTCAGCTCCATGGTGTATTGAAATGGGATCTCAAAAATACGATTCGTGAGGTCAACGATTCCCTGCTCAGCACACTGGCTGCATGTGGAGACGTGAATCGTAACGTGATGTGCAACCCGAATCCGAACCAGTCTGAAGTTCATGCTGAAGTGTATGAATGGGCTTGTCAGGTGAGCAACCACCTGGACCCTCGTACTCGTGCTTATCATGAGCTGTGGCTGGACGGGGAGAAAGTGATTGACTCCCAGGAATCCGATGAAGAGGTTGAACCGATCTATGGCAAGGTGTACTTGCCGCGTAAATTCAAGATTGGGATCGCAGTGCCTCCTTCCAACGACGTGGATATATTTTCACAGGATCTCGGATTTATCGCGATTGTAGAGAACGGCAAGCTGAAAGGCTTCAACGTGTCGGTCGGTGGGGGCATGGGCATGACGCATGGGGATTCGAAGACATATCCTCAGGTATCCAAGGTGATTGGCTTCTGTACGCCAGAGCAGATGATTGATGTCGCTGAAAAAACGGTGATGATCCAGCGGGACTACGGGGATCGTGCGGTCCGTAAGCATGCGCGTTTCAAATATACAGTGGATGACCGCGGTCTGGAATGGTTTACCGAGGAGCTGACCAGCCGTCTGGGCTGGAGTCTGGAAGCGGCACGTTCGTATCATTTTGAGCATAACGGAGATCGCTATGGCTGGGTGAAGGGCAGCAACGGCAAATGGCACTACACCCTGTTCATTCAGAATGGTCGGGTCAAGGATGTGGACGGTTATCCGCTTATGACGGGATTGCGTGAAATTGCCAAAGTACACACAGGTGATTTTCGTCTGACGGCAAACCAGAACCTGATTATTGGCAACATTGGCAGCCAGAAAAAGAAAAAGATTGAAGCGCTGATTCAGCAATATAATCTGACGGATGGTGCTCATTATTCTGCGCTGCGCAGAAGCTCTATGGCTTGTGTTTCACTTCCGACTTGTGGCCTTGCCATGGCTGAGTCCGAGCGTTACTTGCCGTCGCTGATTGACAAGCTGGAGCCTGTGCTGGATGAAGCAGGCCTGAGAGATGAAGAGATTGTCATTCGTATGACGGGCTGCCCAAATGGATGTGCCAGACCAATGCTGGCCGAAATTGCTTTTATCGGGAAAGCACCGGGCAAGTATAATTTCTACCTCGGCGGCAGCTTCACGGGTCATCGTCTGAACAAGCTGTATCGTGAAAATATCGGTGAAAATGAGATTCTGGAGACGCTGACACCGATGATTCATCAATATGCCAAAGAGCGTAATGAGGGCGAGCATTTTGGAGACTTTGTGATCCGTGCAGGTTATGTACCTGAGGTGCTGGACGGTAGACAGTTCCACGCATAACTTGATGTGTCCTGAACGAAGCATTCCTTTACGGAGTGCTTTTTGCTTCGTCAGACCGTAGAAGCGGTGGGATCATCGCCGTAAGTATTCCCATGATTTCATGGCAGTGAACTTGTTGAACAAGACACAACGAGATATAATGACAAAGTAGAATGCAGATTACATGTTGAAAGTGAGCGGAAACGATATGGGTCGTAAGTGGAATAATATTAAGGAAAAGAAAGCTTCAAAAGATGCAAACACTAGCCGGGTCTACGCCAAATTCGGCGTTGAGATCTATGTAGCGGCCAAGAAGGGCGAGCCGGACCCGGAAGCAAACCGTGCACTGAAGGTCGTTCTGGAGCGTGCCAAAACGTATAATGTCCCTAAAGCAATCATTGACCGTGCGATGGAAAAAGCGAAAGGCAGCGGCGATGAGAACTATGAGGAGCTGCGCTACGAGGGCTTTGGACCAAACGGTGCCATGGTCATTGTGGATGCTCTTACCAATAACGTAAATCGTACAGCACCTGAAGTGCGTTCGGCGTTTAACAAAAATGGAGGCAACATGGGTGTCAGCGGTTCTGTTGCCTATATGTTCGATCCAACAGCGGTGATCGGTATCGAAGGTAAAAATGCGGAAGAAGTGCTGGAGATCATGCTGGAGGCAGATGTAGATGTTCGTGACATCGTGGATGAAGACGAAGCGGTCATCGTATACGCAGAACCGGATCAATTCCATGCGGTACAGGAAGCCTTCAAGGCTGCTGGCGTGACAGAGTTCACGGTAGCCGAGCTGACGATGCTGGCGCAAAACCACATTGAATTGCCTGCCGATGCACAAGCTCAGTTCGAGAAGCTGATCGACGCGCTCGAGGATTTGGAAGATGTGCAGCAGGTGTATCATAACGTGGAGTTTGTGTAAGCAAGCAGATTTTACAATCTTACGTACATTTTAATTTAAACGAAAAGAGTGCCTATCCAATCCATTCAGCGGGATCGGTCAGGCACTCTTTTTGTGTTATTCTCAGGATTTGCTCGGAACTGTGTGAGGTGACTTATCCGATGAATCGGATGATTCCTTTTTCAGCCCGCCAAACTTGAACAGCACAATGCCGCCAACAATGACGAGTACACCGAGCAGCTGGTTCCAAGAGAATGGAATTTGCTCCAGACCCAGCCAGCCCATGGAATCAAACAATAAGGCAAAGCTCAGCTGAGCGGTTAACACGATGGAAATGGCATAGGTCGGGCCCAGCAGCTTCATGCCTTGTACAAGGCAGAATACAACACCAACGCCGATTGCACCGCTGAGCCAGTACCACGGCTGCATATGCTGCAGACTGAATGTATGTTTCCCTTCAACAAGCAGGGAGATCAGAAAAGAAGCGATAAATCCCGTAAACAGCACCAGCGTTGTAGTGGACCATGACCCAGTGCGTTCATTGACTTTACTATTAAATATCGTTTGCAGACTTACCAGTGCACCCGCCAGAAGTGCTAGCAAAACTCCAGTGATGATCATACGTGTAGTCAGACTCCTTATTCATAAATGTTGTGACCCGCAATGTCACGCAGGCCCGCGCGGTTTTTAATCTGAATCAATCCCTGATGCCGTTCAATATACCCATCTGAACAGAGTTTCTGTATCACCCGATTCAAGTGTCGATAGCTGGTTCCGATCAGGTTGGCTATGTCCGTCAGGTTAAAGGCATCCAGTTCCTCATGTATGACCGTGCCGCCTTCATCCGTCGAAATCGAAAGCAAATAGCTGGCTAATCGGACCTCCACCGGGTACATCAGATTAAAATTGGAGAAGTTCGAATCAATGTAAAACTTGTGTGAGATGATCTTTAACAAAAATTGCAATAAAGGTGCATAATCACTGGCCAGCTCGGTGAGCCAGCGGTAATGAATGCGCAGCATAACAACAGGCGACACCGCTTGAACGGTGTTCACCGTGTTGCTTTCACGAACATATTCGATATCCCCGACCACCTCGAGTGGTGTTTTGAAGCAGAGCACCAGTGTTTTGTCCTGCGGGGAGGTGGTGAAAATTTTGATTTTCCCCTCAACCAGTACATATAAGTATTCAGAAGCTTCGCCTTCGCGGCAAATGAGCTCGCATTTTTCAAATTGACACAGGGTCATATGTGACCGCAGGTTCTCGTGAAAGACCATCTCCAGTTGATACTGCTTCAAATAGTGCATAATGTGCTGTGTATTATGAATTTCGTGCATATGGTTTCACCCCTGCGTTCCTTCGGATTTACAGCTTCATAATGATGACGCCGGTGATCATTAATGCGATGCCAATGAATTGCGGCAGTTTCATCTTTTGCTTAAGCACGCCGAACCATCCGTTGCTGTCGATCAAAAACGTCAAAAACAATTGTGCAATCAGCAGAGCCGAGATCGTGAAGGTCACGCCGATCTGCTGAATCGCTGTCACCTCGCTGAAAATAATGACGGCTCCGAAAGCTCCGCCAGCCAGATACATCGGTTTGACCTGTTTGATTCCTTGTACGTTGGTATCCCGTGTAAACAGCAAAATGATAGCGGCAATAATAAACCCCGTCAATTGGGTAATGGTAGCGGCTTGCCATGTACCTATATCTGTACTGATTCTGGCGTTGGCAACCCCTTGCAGTGTAATACAGGCTCCGCCCAGCACGGCAAAAATAATTCCTCTCATCCTTCTTCGTACGCTCCTTCGTTGCAAGACTTCGACTTCTATTAAAAGATAAATTCATCATATTCGCCAAGGACAAATGTCCTGAATCTGAAATTCACAGCATTTAGCGTACTATAAAGATTTGGTAAAATCCAGAACGGATAGGATATGAGTTCGGGAAGTGCTGGAACCGGGTGCTGCATGCTGAAGCAGGTGGGTCAGGTTGGTGTTAGGCCAAAGAAGGCTGAGAAGCAGATAATAGCAGAAGGGAAGCATGGTTGGATGAGCGAAGAATGACGATATCTAGCGTAAGCCCGGAAGGCGAGATCTGTAGATAGTAGCTGACTCCAGTAACCTTGTGCAGAAGTGTGGGAGCATGGGGAGGTATGAGAAAAAAAGCCCAGTGATCCAGCAGAACACTTTCACCTTATCCAATCAGCTTATCACTCTCAACGTATTAAATCACCTCAAACACCGGGCGTTCCTTTACAAAAGAAACCTCAACCGCTGGAAACGCGATCGCCAGTCTGTCTGCAAGAAGCTTCATGCCCGGTGCTTCACTCTCGGCATGTCCCACCATGATCAGAGCTTTTGATGTGCCCTGCTGCACAGCATCACGAATGTACTCAGGCGTCTCCCACTCAAACCCTTCCCCTGCAATAATCAGATCTACCTGTTCGTTCTGCATAAGAGGAATCGTGACATGTCCGTTACCGCGGAATCCAACCAGGACAGCAGCACGAGTGCAAGCGATTTCAGGATTTCCCGCAATGCGAACATAATTTATGCCCAGACGTTCCTTGAGCTGCTGCGCAACAGTATGAACCGTAGTTCCCTTCGGAAATACAACGATATCTGTGTCTGCTGTACGTTGACTCAAGTATGTATTCCATCCGAGCTCCTGGATAAGTCCATCCGTAATGCCATCCGGGTTGTAGCGGTGAATAATATCATGACAGCGAAATAGGGCAATGCCTGCTTGATCAAGCATATTTCTTTTGTGCATGTAGACGGGGTCGTCTGCAAGCCAATCGGTAGCACTATGATGATTATAAAAAGGGGATTCATGGGCAATAATCAGGTTGGCTCCTTGCTGAATGGCCTTCTCAATGACATAGTGTGTGGGCATAAATGTGACAACAATACCCGTAATAACTTGACTTGGAGTTCCCGTAATCAGCTGGTCCACTGTGTTTTCTGGCAGCGTTATGCCTTGCGTAAGGTGAAGTATAACATTCTGCACCTGAAGTTCCTTCGATTTCTTGGTTGAGATTTGATCCGTCATGTCTATCAGCTTCCTTCCTCCAATATAAGGATATAGCGTTAGTGTACCATTTTTACATATAAAAACCAGTGATATATCGGGTAATCGGATGGTTTAGTTTTCAGCCGGCGACTCTTAAAAGCACTACAAATGGTGCCGACCATACCAGTTGAAGGCATGTAGTTTTCTGGTAGAAGAGGAAGTATACTTACATAGAGTCTTTGAATAATAGGGTTTTATGCCAGATTGATAGTTCAGGCAGTAAGGAATTACAGAAGGAAAGGGGATCTTGATATGACGGCAACTACGATTATGGAACGTCTGAAGCAGGAGACAGCACATCACCATAGACAAGTGGAACAGAATGTTTACGCGAAAGCTATGATGGATCGCACGATAACGATGGACCAATATAGAGAGTACCTTGAGAAATTTTACGGATTCCTGAAGCCGCTGGAGGAGCAGGCAGTGAGGTTGCCTTTCTGGGCAGAGACAGGATTGGATATGACTGTGAGAGGAAAGGCAAGCTTGCTGGAGCAGGATTTGCTAAGTCTTGGAGCAAGCGAGGAGCAGATCAGGCAGCTTCCACGTAGCACCGAGCTTCCCGATATATCAGCGCCAGCCCGACTGTTCGGGTATATGTATGTGATTGAAGGCTCAACGAATGGAGGTCAGATATTGAGCAAACGTTTGTCACAATTTTTGCCTATAGAAGCGGAGCGTGGACTTCAATATTTCAATGCTTATGGTGCGGAGACGCGAATAAGATGGGGCGAGTTTATGCGGTTACTTCAGGAATCCATTCATGCACCCGAAGATCATGACATTATCGTGCATACGGCTTCAGAGACATTTCGTCTTTTGGATCAGTGGATTAATATGGCAAGGTAAGCGAGACGTCCGAACGGAATATCAAGAAAAATGAATGCGCTGCTTGTACCATTAGAAGGTGAATTATACATTGAAAAGAGGGCAGACATGCCTTCTTTTTTAGTGTCAAAAGAATGTATTAATTTGTCGCCCACAGAGCACGGACAAGTGTTATAATGATGCGTATGGATACACGTGTTCGTATTTTGTTGTGAAAGAGGTGGGTTCCATTCCGATGAGAGATCATTCTGAACAGCTGGAATTCATGGAAATTGAGATGAGTGATGAAATAGAGCCTGCATCCGTTCGCATACCCGATCGCTCTACCTTGGCACCCCGGAGTCGTGAACCGCGTGTACTGCCCGGCTCCGTGTTATCTTCGGAGAAGCGATTTGTGGAGGAAGCGCGAAGGCTGGCAGAGACTACCGAAGAAGAGACTCTTCCTGTTCCGTTTATGAGCTACTGGCCAACCTATGGCGTGATGAATGATGCGCAGCTCAGATGGTATTTGTACTGGAGAACAGAGGTCCGTCAGGGGAATTATCTTGATGTTGACCTCTCCTATCTGTTTGTTCATATCTATGAATTGATCAATGGCATAGGCTGGCTGTATCCCGAGCAGGGCTACGAGCAATTAAAGCAGCTGTGGATTCATTATCGTGAACATCTCCCTCAGCTAAACCCGTATATGCAGGAGTGGATGGTTGATTTTGTACTCGTTCATGAGCTTCAGCCACGGCTGCAAGAGGTTATGCAGCTCGCTGGCGGTTATTTGCCGGCCCCCGTGCTGGACAAGGAGTTACAGCGGATGTTGCAAGAAAATACTCCTGTTCTTACGCTGGAAATGCTGCAACGATATTATGACTATGATATCTCGCTCAACACCTTTTATCGGGATGGGGGCAAAGAGGTGATGGAACGGTTCATTCCTCAAGTCATGGCTGTAGCGCATGCATATTTGAAGCGAACCCGGTCACATGGACTGCTGCCGGAGATGAACCCGGAGGCTGAGCTAACGATAGAGCGTACATTGTTTCGCAAAGCGGTATATGACGAATCCATCTACGGCAGATCCGTTTCGTTCACCTATTTTCCGCTTGGCGAGCAGAAGGATTTTGTGCAAAGGTTAACCCGAATGTATCGCTGTACGGAGAACAAGCTTCGAGAGCTGTTAGGGTTCAGAGGTCGGCTGCGTGGCAAAACATTGGAACCTGAGCTTGCCCGCGTGATTGAGCGGTACATAGAGAAAATGTATTCGCTGGAACAAACCGACGCTGAGCATGCACCAGTCATTCAGATTGATACGGCAAAGCTAGCCTCCTTGCAGGAGGACAGTGAATATGTGCGCAGGGCACTGACTATTGAGGAAACTGCACCATCCGAATATGATGCTGCTTCCGCTGCTTTCGAACCAGAAGCTATTGAACCATATCGGGAGCAGATGGTTGCTGCGCCATGGTCCATGGAGCAACATGATGAACCGAATCAGGAACAAAGCAAGGCAATAGCTGCAGCCTCAGATGAGGGAGCAGAGATGAACGAGCTGCTTCAAGCTCAAGCAAAAGATACAGCAGAGTCAGAAGTGCAGCTCCAGCGGCAAGACGACATATCCTCGGCAAAGATCGAACTGCAATGGCACGAGTCTGCCGAAGCAAGCTTGCAGCAAGAATGGCATGAGTTTGCGGAGCAGCTGGAGCCACGGCATGTGAAGGCCATTCATGTGCTGCTTGGGGATCGGGTGGATGCTGAGCTGATATGTCTGGCGAATGAGATAGGCACCATGCCTGCACTTTTACTGGATGAAATCAATGATATTGCAATGGAGACGATTGGTGATCTGCTCATTGACGGGGATCGGATTGCTCCTGATTATATGGATGTATTTGAACATGTGAAGAGGTGTGAGCTGTGACAGAACTTAAAATGGGCAACCCGAGCATGCCCGAACTTAAAATACCAAAGCGTTTAACCACCGCACTCGTTAATTCTTTAACGGCGGGGGTTGTTCCACGCATCGGGCTGGAGCAGATTGCTGTCGGACGTAAGCCGGAAGTGGAGGCCATCCTGCGGGATTTGGATAATATCACTGAAGGCGGTGCTGCCTTTAAGCTGATTACAGGCAGATATGGCAGCGGTAAAAGCTTTCTTCTACAAATGATTCGTAACTATGCGATGGATCGTGAATTTGTTGTTGCGGATGCGGATTTATCCCCTGAGCGCAGGCTTGTGGGTACAAAAGGCCAGGGGTTGGCCACGTATCGGGAGCTGATGACACGCTTGTCTACCCGTACACGCCCTGATGGGGGGGCGCTGGAGCCTATTTTGCAGAAATGGATTGCAGGTTTGCAACAAACGACAATGAGTAACCTGAATATGCGTCCTGATGATCCTGCCCTTCCAGTAGAGGTAGAAAAGCAGATTTTTATGGTGGCAGGTGAAATGCAGAATCTGGTTCACGGTTTTGATTTTGCGAAGGTGCTGGCAGCGTACTGGAATGGTTACAAACATGCGGATGATGACCAGAAGCAGTCGGCACTTCGCTGGCTTCGGGGGGAATATGCGACCAAAACGGAGGCGAAAAAGGAGCTGTCCGTTGGCGTCATTATTGATGATGACAACTGGTACGACTATTTCAAATTATGGTCTGAATTTACGGCACGTATCGGTTACAAGGGTCTGCTGCTCTTCATCGACGAAGCGGTGAATCTGTATAAGATTACAAATAGCGTTTCCCGGCAAAGCAATTATGAGAAGCTGCTCACCATGTTTAATGATACGATGCAGGGCAAGGCAGAGCACCTTGGTGTTTTTGTGGGAGGAACCCCACAGTTTGTAGAGGATGAACGTCGCGGTCTGTACAGCTATGAAGCGCTGCGTTCCAGACTTGTTGACGGTCGTTATGCGGCAAGTGCCTATGCGAATTATACCGGGCCAATCATCAAGCTCGCGATGCTTTCGCATGAAGAGATTTTGATTTTATTGCAGAAGCTGCGCCAGATTCATGCGCTTCATTTTACGTACCAAGCGAGTTTGAGCGATGAACAATTAGTTGATTTTATGCAAATGGCGGTGAACCGTCTGGGAGCGGAGGAGCTTTTGACAACACGGGAAGTGGTACGCGACTTTATGGATGTGCTGCATACGCTGCATCAGAATCCTGAAGTCACTTATGAGCGGCTGTTAGGTGAGCGAACAGCACAGGCCAAAGCCTCCATTCAGGGAAGAACGGGTTTAACCGAAGGGGATGAGCTGGATGATTTTCTGGCGGAGTTTGAGCTATGAGTGACAATCCATTCTACAGACTGGCGCCGTTTGTGCAGGAGTTTATTTATAAAAAAAGATGGGAAGCCTTGCGTCCTGCCCAGATCGAGGCGTGCAATATTTGCTTTCACACCTCACATCATATGCTGATTGCGGCAGGCACGGCCTCGGGCAAGACGGAGGCTGCTTTTTTCCCTGCATTAACCGAGCTGTACGATCAGCCCTCCAAGTCGGTGGGGATTCTCTATATTGGGCCGCTGAAGGCACTCATTAATGACCAGTTTGAACGTCTCAAAGACCTGTTGACCGAAGGCGATATCCCTGTCTGGCACTGGCATGGAGATGTACCTCAGGCGGAGAAAACCAAACTGATGAAGAACCCGTCAGGGGTGCTGCAGATCACACCCGAATCGCTGGAAGGCTTACTGATGAATCGGCCGAATGCAATTCCTGCACTTTTTCACGATCTGCGATACGTTATCATTGATGAGGTACATGCTTTTATGGGAGCGGATCGTGGCATCCAGGTGCTGAGTCAGCTGGCCCGGATCGAACGTATGGCCGGATGTGCTCCACGCAGAGTAGGGCTGTCAGCCACATTGAGTGATTATGATACAGCTACTGCCTGGCTGGCTGCGGGGACGCGGCAAGGCGTGGAAGTCATCTCTTCACCGGGTGGACGCAAGCTGCGTTTGCGCGTGGAGCATTTTTCATTCCCGGATGCACAGAATGAAGAGCAGGCCGAGCAGCTGCATCATGCGCGTAAAGCCTATTATGACTTTATATATGAGAGCACACATCGCAAAAAAGCGTTAATCTTTACCAACAGCCGCACTGATGCGGAAGTGACGATTCTGGAGATGCGACGTGTCGCTGCGCGCAGAGAGGAGCGGGATGTGTTCCATGTGCACCATGGAAGCATCTCTGCGATGCTGAGAGAAGAAACGGAGGCTGCGCTGCGCACAGGTGCTGGTCCCGCTGTGGCAGCGGCGACAGTTACGCTTGAACTGGGAATTGATCTGGGCGAATTGGAGCGGGTCGTTCAGCTTGGGGCGCCCTACAGTGCGTCGAGCTTTGTACAGCGGCTGGGCCGTTCAGGAAGACGTGATGACATGGCCTCGGAAATGCTTTTTGTCTGCCCCGAGGAGGAGGACGAGGAGGCACAGCTACCTGCCCGCATGCCATGGACATTAATGCGTGCCATTGCGGTGATTGAGCTGTATGTTAAAACGAAATGGGTAGAGCCGCTGGAGGCTCGTAAAATGCCCATAGGTGTCCTGTATCACCAGACGATGAGTATGCTGAAAAGTATGGGCGAGGCGGAGCCCAGAGAGCTTGCAGCAGCTATTCTTACTCTGGCGCCATTTTCAGAGATTACTCCGGATCAGTATCAAACCTTTCTCCATTATCTGATTGAGACAGATCATCTACAATGGACCGAGGAGCAGACGCTGATTATCGGACTTACGGGTGAGAAAATTGTGAACAACTACCGTTTCTATGCTGTGTTCAAGGACGACGAGGAGCATAAAGTGCTGAACGGATCGGAGGAGATCGGGTCTATTACAACGGTTCCGCCGCCGGGGTACTGCTTCTCGCTCGCGGGCAAGCTGTGGAAGGTTGAAGAGGTGGATCACAAGCATAAGGCCGTGTATGTGAAGCCGGCAAAAGGCAAAGTCGATACGCTGTGGCTGGGGGCCGGGGGAGATGTTCATACCGCTGTTGTTCAAAAAATGCGTGAGGTGCTGTCCGAATCTGTCATCTACCCGTATCTGTCACCCCAAGCCGTCAACCGCCTGGAGCGTGCAAGACGCCTTGCACGCGAGAGCGGCTTGCTCAAGCAGGTTGTCATTCCGGCAGGCGGGGATTCCATGTATGTATTGCCGTGGGTAGGCAGCAAGGCGTTCCGTACACTGGAGCGGCTGATGAAGCATAATCTGTCGGAAAGGCTGGCTTTGCGTTCGGTCGTGCCGATGGAGCCATATTATTTTGTCGTTTCGGGTAAAGTGGATGAACGAGCGTTGTTAGCCGAGATGATGAGTGAATGCCGTATGGCGCAAGACGCTTCTGCACTGTTAGCGGAGGACGAAGCACCTTATCTTGGTAAATATGATGAGTTTATCGCACCGTCCTTGATTCGGGAAGCCTTTGCTGTGGATGGGCTGGATGTTGAAGGGTTAAAAGCAGGGCTTCAGAAGACACTGGAGTGGGATCGTGCTGAGGCCGTCAAGGTGATGTGGTGAATTGGGGTTGACATGATCTCACTCCACATGTAATATATGAAAAGTCGTCACATGAGCGATACTTCAAATTGCATACTTTATTTCGTATAACCTCGCAGGCCGATAGTGTACACAGGGCGAGGGTCTCTACGGGAAGCCTATACTTCCTAACTACGATGCCAAGGAATCAACGTATTCCTTGCACGGAGTTAGGATTTTTTGCATTTTGGACAGATGCATCGTTGTGACCTTACTTAACCCAGCTTGGGGAGTATTTTTTGGAAGATCAGGAGGTTTATTGAAATATGAAATATTATTTGTCCGTCCTGGCAGGGGCGATGAGTTACGGCATCCTATCTACGATTGTTGTATTGGCTTACGGGCAGGGATACCAGCTTGGCGAAGTGGTGGGAACACAGCTGATCACCGGCTTTATTCTGTCCTGGATGCTGGCCTTATACACTCGTTTCAGAGCTGGACGCAGAGCCAAACGCGGTTTACAACGTAATGAACAATCGTCGGCCTCGTCGGCTTCAACTGTGTTTACACGTTTGACCTGGAAGCAGCGTCTGCTGCTGATGGCGGCCGGTACACCCACCGTCATTACCGGGCTTGTTTATTATCAATCGTTGCGTTATATTCCGGCTTCACTTGCTATTATTCTGCTCTTTCAATTCACGTGGATCAGCGTACTGATTCAGGCGATTAGCAAGCGTCAGCGCCCGGATAAAGTAACGTTTCTGACCCTTATCATTTTGTTTGGCGGTACACTGCTGGCAGCAGGCTTTCTGGAGCAGGGGCTTGGTGAATTCAGCGGTCTAGGTATTGTTCTCGGGCTAATGGCAGCGGTCAGTTATTCCTTGTTTGTGCTATTCAGCGGTAAAGCTGTTCCTTCTGCACACCCGGCATTTCGCAGTGCCTGGATGGTTACAGGTGGCTTGATTCTCTTATGTATTCTTTTCCCGCCGACATTCCTCTTTAACGGATTGATCTGGAGTCAGCTGCTCGTGTTTGGATTGTTGCTGGGATTCTTCGGCGCTTTTATCCCGCCTGTACTGTTTGCAATCGGAGTGCCACACATCGGTGGAGATATGGCAGGCATTCTGGGTGCGGTGGAGCTTCCGGTTGCGGTGCTGTTATCTTCGTTCGTGTTACATGAGCATGTTAGCGGTCTGCAGTGGTTTGGTGTGATCATCGTGTTAATCGGTGTCGCTCTGCCAGAGTTGATTAAAAAAATACGAATGAGAAGAAGCGAAGGCCAGAGTAGTCCTTTATATTCCTGAGGGTTCTGCTGTAACTTGCTGTCTATGCGCAATATCATAAAAGGCCTGAGAAATCAGGTCTTTTCTCATTTTGTTCACAGGTTAGTCGGGGAATAGCCCAGAGGGGGCATTCTCATTAAGTGGCGAATGGGGTATGCTTGTAAAGTACATCCATCCACCTCTGAAATGAAGATGGGACAAAGGGATAAGGAGTGTTTATATGAATAGCTGGTTTAAGAAAGCATGGCCTTTATTAACTTTGGGTGTGGCCGTGGTTGCTCTGCTTGGATCGTTTTTTGTATATTTTATGGGTAAGGACGTATCCCCGGGCTCAGGCAAAGCAGCGACTGCTCAAGCCGAGACACCAGAGGATTTGAAAGGATATGAGGTCATTGATGTCAACGTAAGCAACGATGGATTCGAGCCTAATGTGATTGAGGTGAAAGCCGGAGTGCCTACGAAAATCAATTTCATTCTGACCCGGAGCGTGACTCACGTTAAATCTGTGGCTGCAGAGAAGCTAGGCATGGACCTGTATATGCAAAAGGGAGACAATTATTACACAGTGGATCAGAACGTCAAGCCGGGAGAATACGAAATTCACTGCGGAATGTATATGATTTACGGAACGATCAAGGTGGTTTGATTTGCATCACAGGAGCAGGGTTCGGTCAATCGAACTTTGCTCCTTTTTCTACTGCATGCTATCATGAACGAGGGAGCCAAAACGATCTGGAGGTGCAAATATGAAAGCGCTATTTATTGGAGGCACAGGCACCATAAGTACGGCGATTACAGAGATGCTTGCGAAGCAGGACTGTGAATTGTATTTGATCAACCGGGGTAACCATAATGATGATTTGCCCGCAGAAGTCCGGGTGCTTCAGGCTGACATTAATGATGAGAGCCGTGTAGCTGAGCTGATCGCCGATCTGGAATTTGATGTAGTTGCAGACTTTATTGCCTTTGTGCCGTCGCAGCTGGAGAGAGATTATCGTTTGTTCAAGGGCAAAACAAAGCAGTTTATCTTTATCAGCTCTGCATCGGCATATCAGACCCCGCTATCTGACTACAGAATCACCGAGGGCACGCCTTTAAGCAACCCCTTCTGGGAATACTCCCGAAACAAAATTGCCTGTGAAGACTATCTGTTGAAATTATACCGGGATGAAGGCTTTCCTGTAACGATTGTTCGTCCGAGCCATACCTATAGCAACAAATCGGTGCCCCTTGGCGTACATGGTGCGAAGGGAAGCTGGCAGGTTCTCAAGCGTATGCTGGAAAATAAACCGGTGATCATTCACGGTGACGGTACCTCGTTATGGACGATTACACATCATACCGATTTTGCCAAAGGTTTTATCGGATTGATGGGCAACATTCATGCGATTGGTGAAGCTGTACATATCACTTCGGATGAGTCTGTCACATGGAACCAGATCCATGAGATTATTGCGGATGCGCTTGGCGTCAAGCTGCATGCTGTTCATGTGCCCTCCGAGTTTTTGGCGGCCAGCAGTGGCCTGGATCTTCGCGGCGGCTTGCTTGGAGATAAAGCGAATACAGTTGTATTTGACAACAGCAAGCTGAAACGTCTCGTCCCTGAATTTGTAGCAACCACAAGGGCGGATCAAGGAATTCGCAGCACAATCAGGCACATCATGGAGCACCCGGAATTACAGATTGATGATCCTGAGTTCGATCAATGGTGTGACAAAGTTATACTTGCTTTAGACGAAGCCTTAGTCAAAATCAGAGATAACAAGTAGGACTGGCATCAAGAGTATACTTTTCCAAAAGTATATTCCAGCTATTTACATTCAGGAATGGAATCGCTATAATCAATAAAAAAATGACACTTTAGGGGAGGCACCCCAACTCAGGACATTGATCCTTGGTTGGGGTGCCTCCTTTTTTTGTGTACACCAAAGGAGAGCAGGTATTGAAGAATTCAAGGAAACGTATGAGAAAACAGGCTGATCAGATGACTAAAGTGGTGCTTGCATTTGCATTATTGTCCCCTCAAGCGTTCATATCGAGCTGGGAAGCTGGCTCTTCAGTGCTGGCTGCAGCAGTGGAGAGTATTGGAATTGTGTCAGATACCTCCAATCTGAAGGCAATACAATCCTCCAAGGTCAAGGTGGAAATGAACAGTGATGGCAAGTATCGGATTGTATTACTGCCTAATACGAATGTTTTTTACGGCGGCGATACGGGGAACGTGTCCACAATTATTGATCACAATGGCATTGCAGTGAATTTTAAATCTTTGCCGCTAAATTATTATCGCATCAACAACAATGTAATCGAGATGTCCAGACAGAAGGATAATGTAGAGTACATTTTGCGTGTATCCATCGTGAATGCAACATCTCAAGGCGGTTATATGAAAGTGGAGCTGGAGGCGATTAATCGAAGTGGATCTACGCTGAACCTGGGGGGAACCTTTTATTGGGATACGATGGTTAATGGCAATGATGCCTCTCCATTCGAGGTGATTCAAAATGGCTGGAGGAATTACAGCGGGGGTGTGCAGGTTACCGCGTTTTATGCCAATACATACAATGTCGTTAATGCGGACCGCATATTTATGGGACAGTACCAAAGCCCGGACAGCGCCCAGCTTACTGGCGGCTCAGCACCCTCGGCTTATTTACCTGGACAAACTGTAAATGCGAGTGATACAGCGGCACAGTTCTGGTGGGATGCCAGATCAACGGCCAATCAGGCATCACGTAAATTTTCAACTATTGTGGGTATCGGGCCACAGAACGTTCCGCCTTCTTTTAGCTTAACGGCACCTGCATCGGGCCAAACCTACTATAAAGGGGAACAGCTCCAGATTTCGGGCACCACACGTGATAATGATGCAGGCGATCTGTTAACAGTGAAATGGTCTATTGACGGAGGCCCTGAAAATATTCTGACACAGATGACTGCAACCGGGACGGATCAGGCCTTTAACACCAGATATACACTGCCGGATACACTTTTGGATGGGTCGCATTATTTGCAGGTATGGGTTATGGACGATAAGGGAGGAGTATCTTCAGCAAGCACGGTTAACTTTCTGATAAGAAGCTTCGTTGTGCCCGGTATTCCAACGTACACCCAAGTTCATGACAACCACCTGACGGTGAACTGGGATAAAAAAGTGAATGACGCATCGGTGACATATGAGCTCAAAAATATTACAACGAATCAGATCTTTGATACCAGCACAGCGAATAGCAAACAGGTGACGGGTCTGACCCCAAATACAAATTACACCTTCGCGGTACGTGCCAAAAATTCAAGCGGAGCTTATACGGGTTATTCCACCACTTCCTCCCAATATACACATGCTAATCCGCCTGTGGAGGCCAAGGCATCCCAAACGGGCAACAACACCGTTGTAACTTGGAATAGCAACGGAAACCCCGCAGGCACAGTGTATAAATTGGAGGCCCGCAGCAGCAAGGGGCAGGTACTTCATACGGCAACCACAACTTCAACCCAGACATCTGTGGCTCTGACAGGACTGGAAGACGGAGTGTATGAAGTGTACGTAGCTGCTTTAAACAACGAAGGTGTGCAGACGAATTTTATTTCTGCGGGACAGATTCTGAAAGACACCACCGGACCGTCTGCTCCTTCGATCACGATGAGTCCGTCAACATGGACGAAGGAAGAGGTTGAAGTCGCTGTTGCAGCAGGAACGGATGCAGGGAGTGGCACTCAGAAGACAGAAGTAAAGATCGGTACCGCAGGAGAATGGCAAAATTATAGCGCTCCATTTACGGTCGGACATGAAGGACACACAGTCATCGCTGCACGAAGCATCGACAAGTTTGGCAACATCGGTCAGGAAAGCAGTGTAACGGTGAAAGTGGATCGGACAGCCCCGACCCCGCCAATGATTCGTGTTAATCCGTCGGATTGGACCAGAGATGCGGTTGTTGTTACCTTGACTGCGGGCATGGACGAAGCCAGTGGCATTGCTCAGACACAATATAAAATAGGAGAGCACACAGAATGGGTGGATTATCAGACACCGTTTACGCTTAATGAAGAAGGCATAACTGAAATCTATGCACGAAGTATAGATCGGGCTTCCAATGTGAGCGCACTAACGTCAACCATAGCCCGAATTGACAAAACTGCACCTAAGCAACCAAGTATCCAATTAAGTGAAGATGGGTGGACGAATCAGGATGTATATTTTGTCATTACCAGCGGTACCGATGATGGGAGCGGAACAAGTAAAACGCAGTATCGGTTAACGAAACAAGGACCTTGGATTGATTATTCAGGAGAAGTGACTCTTTCTGATGAAGGGGAGACGGTCATCTATGCCCGGACGCTTGATCGTGTAGGCAACGTGAGCCCTCTTGCTCAGGCTACAGCTCGAATTGACAAGACGGCTCCAACCGAACCGGTCATTCATGTTCGTCAATCAGGCTGGAGTATAGAGGATGTTCAGTTTATGCTCTCTGGAAGTATAGATGAACAGGAGATTACATATGAATATCGGCTGGATAATGGGGCCTATGCTACCGGAGATTCAGGCAAGGTCAGTACAGATGGGATAACTGTGATCTATGCTCGCGCCAGAGATGCGGTGGGCAATGTAAGTGAGGAGGTTAGCAGATCCGTTTATGTGGATAAGACTCCGCCGGGCATCAGCTTTAGTCCTGAAGGAGCATCTTGGTCAGATGAGGACATCACATCGATTGTACAATTTGATGACACTCATTCGGGGATTGACGAAACGCAGCGATTTTACCAAATTACAAATGAGGCGCAGGCTCCAGCGAACTGGCTTGAGGCTCAATCCGATCAACAGCATATTTCTCTAACTACTGAAGGCATCTGGTATATCCATGCGAAGGCATCGGATAGAGCAGGCAATACATATCAGACAACTTCAGCTCCCTATCAGATTCAGCGGAAGCCCGATCAGCCAATTACAGTCCGCATCAGCGATCTGAAGGAAACGTCGATAAAACTTGCAGTAGATTTACCGTCAGGTAACACGTATACGGCAGGTTACCAGTACGAAATCAGAAATAGAACAACAGGCCAATCCTGGGTGCTTGATTATCCTAACCATAGTCTTGTCAATGATTCTCTGCAAGGCGGACATATGTATGAGTATGAAGTGAGAGTGAGAAATCATACGGGAATAAGTGAGCCAGCAATTATAAAAGCATTAACATTACCGCCATCTCCTGGAGAGTTGCGTATCCAAAAAGTAGATTCACAACCAAATCTGGCCCAACTGGAGTTTGATCATGTTCCGGGGGCCGAAGCGTATCGAATCACAGCCACTGATGCTCAAGGCAGCATTGTTTTTGATCAAACGATTACTGATCCAGGCAGTCTCGATTATATTAGCAATCTGGTTCCGGGAGTGGTTCACACCATCACAGTTATACCGATGAATGAGAGCGGAACTGGGGAGAGCAGTGAGGCCGGCTTTCTAAGCCTGCCTGCTGCACCAGGTGATTTTGCAGCTGTGCAGATTCGTGAGCGGGATATTGCCATGATGTGGGAGTCGGTTACATCTGCAGTGTATTATAAACTTTCACGAGATGGGGCTGAACTCTACGAGGGAGAAAAGCTTCATTATCAGGATGCCGGACTTGAGAGCGGGACGGATTACAGCTACACACTAACTGCGGTCAACGAGACAGGTGAGGGTCCGCTTGCAAGCTTGCCAATGCTGAGAACGTTACCAGAGAAGGTGAAGCAATTACATGTTTCAGAGTCCACCAATACAAGCCTGACTTTGAACTGGGAGCCTGTTCGAGGGGGAGAAGCTTATATACTGTGGCGGGATGGTGAAAAAGCAGGAGAGGCATCAGCAGATGATAACGAATGGAGATTGACTGATCTGAATCCAGGAACTGTGTATCAACTGGAAGTACAGGCGGTGAACAGAAGTGGACAAGGGGGACGCAGCTCGGTAACGGGTACAACAATCCCTGAAAGTCCATCAGGTCTTCATATGGCGCAGATTACGGAGCATGGAGCGATTCTGAGCTGGAAGGCTTCAACTGGAGCTGATAAGTACCGGGTTGTGATTGATGGACACACCTATGAAGTTTCGGACACTCAGCTTGCGGTACAGCATTTATCAAACAGCAGTTTGTATAAGTATGAAGTTCAGGCTGGCAACACTTCCGGATATAGTGAATCGGCAGTAGGCAAGCTTCTGACCCTTCCGGGAAGACCGGAGGGCTTACAGGTCATCTCTACTGAAGAGACGGAGATTGGTATTCAGTGGCAGGCTGTTCCGACGGCAGAGATGTACATTGTTATGATTAACGGGGTTGAGGCAGGAAGAACTTCAAGCTTGGAATACAGAGCGGAAGGCCTACTTCCTGGGGAGCGATATACGCTGCAGGTTCTGGCAATGAATGCTTCGGGTGTAGGGGCTGCTGCCGAGCTTGTACGGCTGTCCAAGCCGTCTCGCCCAACGGCAATTGAGGTGATATCCGGTGTACATGGTGGCAAGCTGTTATGGTCCGCTTCCCGCGGGGCTTCCGAATACGTCATTTTGCAAAATCATACGGAAATATATAGAGGTATGCAGACGGAGGCTACCATTACAGGTCTTGAAGCTGGAACCCTGCAGCATTATGAGTTATATGCAATGAACAGGCAGTCTACCCGTTCGGAAGCAGTTGACGTATCGTTGCTGACATTGCCCGCTGCACCAGAAAGGATAGATGTTCGCAATGTGACCGAGACGGGACTTTCTCTTGATTTGACTCTTACGGGTGTAGTGGGAGCCGACCAATATGTGATCGAACGTAACGGGCGAGAGGTTGCCCGTATGGATGCGAGCGAAAGTCTGTATGTCGAAGAAGGATTGAAGCCGGGTACAGTGTATACGTATGCCATCCGAGCGATGAATGCCAGCGGTTCTGGCTCGCCGCTCAAGATAAGAACGATGACACAAACGTTGCCGCTTGCAGCAGACACAGTAGAAGTAAAGGCTGGCACGTATTCACAAGATATAAGCTGGAAAGCAGTACAGGGAGCCGTTGCTTATGAAATTCGAAATATGGAGACGGGCGAGATCACAAGTGTATCCGAGCCGAAAGTGCATCTCGCTAGTATGATGGATGGAACGGTGTATCCATTGGAGCTTGCAGCAATCAATGAACAAGGGCAGCGCTCCAAACCGATCGAGATCCAAACGTTAACCAAACCGGCAGCTCCTCAGAGCGTAAGTGTAGTACAGGTTACAGATCGCACAGTAAAGCTGGATTTATCTGATCATGCTGTTCGCGGGGCAGAGCAATTTGTGATTTGTCGTGATGGTGTTGAAATAGGTCGGATAGACGCAGATCAGCGAGAATATGAGGATAGTGAATTGGTGCCAGGAGAGCATTATAACTACTCCATCTATACATTGAATAGGGCAGGAGAGAGTGAGGACGGTTTTGAACTCGAAGTGGGAATGCTCCCGGCAACGGTATCTGATACGTTGCATGCATATGATATTGAAGAGGAGCAGGCATCACTTTCCTGGCCCAAGGTACAAGGTGCGGAAGGCTACATTATTCGTATTGACGATAGGGAAGTCAAGAGAGTACATGAGCAGGATACGACGGAGGTTGTCTTGACAGGCTTAGCCAGTGCAGCGTTGTATGACAATGTAAAAGTCATTCCGTACAATGCTGCGGGAGAAGGTACGGCCATTTCCAGCGCGTCATGGTATACACTTCCCCGGATTGATTCCTTAGATGTGCGGATGCTTCCAGAATCAGATCATGTCAGGCTGGAGTGGAGCTTTCCTTACACAAATGAAATTTTTGTTATTAAACTGGATGGTAGGGAGCTTTACCGGGGACGGGATCAGAAATATGTCGTGGATGGTCTGGAGGCGGGCAAAGAGTATCAGCTGGAGATGCATACGGAGAATGATGAGCAATCGGCATCCGCCCTCAAGATCATTTCCTTATTAACCAAGCCAGGTATCCCGGAAAAAGTATCGTATGAATCGACGCACAATCAGGTTCATCTCCTGTTGGAGCAAGCTCATGCTGCCGGTGCAGAGCAGTATCTGATTGAAAGAGATGGAGTGGAAATTGCAACAATACACGCTGGTGAAGCCAGGTACGAGGATGCAGGGCTTGAGCCGGGAACGAAATATAGCTACAACATTCGAGCTGTCAATATCTCTGGTACAAGTGATCGCGGATATACGTTTCATGCCATGACTTTGCCAGATAAATTAAATAAGCCACCTGTAATTCAGGAGCGATCAACCTCTGGTGCGATGCTCATCTGGGAGCCTGTACCGGGTGTGGAGGGGTACAGGCTCTATCGGGATGAAAAAGAAGTTGCAGCTACAACGGAAACGGCCTTGCAACTCGCCGAATTAACAAGTGCAACAACGTATGAGGATTATATTCTTGTTCCTTATAATGAGGCGGGTGAGGGAAAAGGTACGCAGGTGCCAGAGTTTGAAACGCTGCCAGCGTCTCTTGAATCCGTCAGCGCTAAAGCACAAGGGTCGGAACAAATCGTCATTACGTGGAAGCTGGATACTCAAAATGAGATCATCGTTCTCGGATATAAGGGGCAGGAGATCTATCGCGGCAAAAATAGGAATTATGTCTGGAGTGGATTACAAGCAGAACAGCATTATGAGATATCTGCCTGGACAGAAAATGAAGCTGGTGAAATGAGTGAGAAGCAAATAGCCGCAGCGACAACTGGGCGGTACCCGGCAGTGCCTTCAAGTGGAGGGAGTGCAGGTACAAACGGAGATATCGGCAAGGACATCAAGAAAGATGATGCGCAGGATGATAAGGACGCCAAGGAGAAAAATATGTTGAATCATCATGCCGAGGGCCAAGCAGCCCAAAGGGTGATCTTTGTGGATATCAGCCAAACGTTCAATAAGGATCAGATTACGTGGCTGGCTGACCATAACATCATTCAGGGGGTAAGTGCCACTCACTTCGAACCACGTCGTCCCATTACCAGAGCGGAGTTTACTGCACTCATTGTACGTTTATTGGGCTTGAATGTTACGATGAACCACTCACACGGATTTCAGGATGTGCATCGTACCGACTGGTTTGCTCCAGAGATCAGTACTGCAGCTGAGCATAATGTGGTGCAAGGGATGGGGAACGGTACGTTTGCTCCGTATGCTCTGGTGACACGCGAGCAGGCATCCAAAATTGTTGCCAATGTGGTTCGTCAGCTTCGGGCTGAACCATTGACGATGCGTAAAACGTTTACTGACCAGCTCGACATTTCTGATTGGGCCAAAGATGAGGTAGAGGAGCTCGCTGGCATCTACTTGATTAACGGGTATGAAGATGGTAGTTTTCGTCCTCTACAGGCATTAAGCAGAGCTGAGGCAGCTGCATTGATCTTCCGTTTAAACAAGCTGATGCAGGTTATAGCTGACAGCACAGATTCCCTATGAGTATGTTTTAATGGTATGATTGGACTGTATAAATTGAACAAATAACATCTGTGTTCGTTCATTTTGTATAGGTTGCCAATATGATAAAAAGGGTAATGAGCTATGGTGATGAAAAATGAACAATAAATTTATCCGAATATACGAAGATATTGCGGAACGTATTCGGAATGGAGACATTGAGGCGGGAACACTGCTTCAATCGGAGCTGGATCTGTCAGAACGATATCAAACATCCAGGGAAACGATACGTAAAGCGCTCAAGATGCTGTACGAGGAAGGGTATATTCAGAAGATTCAGGGTAAAGGTTCCATTGTACTGGATATACGTAAAATTGACTTCCCTGTATCAGGACTGGTCAGCTTTAAAGAATTGGCGCAAAAGATGGGACACCGTGCACAGACGGTTGTAAAGCTTTTCCGAGAACAAGCGGTGGATCAGGCGTTGGGTCAAAAGACGGGTTTTGCTCAGAAGCAGCAAGTGTGGCAGATTAATCGTGTTCGCAAGGTGGATGGGGAGCAGGTTATTCTGGACAAAGATTATATTAGCCAGCGCTTAATTTCCGGGCTTAACGAAGACATCTGCCAAGATTCCATCTACGAATATATTGAGCAGAGCCTGGGGTTATCCATCTCCTATGCCCAAAAAGAAATTTTGGTCGAGGAGCCTACCACGGAGGACCGGGAGCTGCTGGATCTGGAAGGGTTTCATAATGTTGTTGTTGTCAGAAGCAAGGTCTATCTTGAGGACACCAGCCAGTTCCAGTATACCGAGTCACGACATCGGCCGGACAAGTTTATATTTGTGGATTTTGCAAGACGTAAATAAACATGGAACGCCAGTAGAGAGTGAACAGAACGGATTCCACCAATTGAGTATGTAAAGAAGAGAGCACCATGTCACTGCAACCAGCAGTGACATGGTGCTCTCTTTGATTATCATGATGCTTTATTGCATTCCATAGCAGAGCGAACATTCCGAAGATCGTCCATGAAGAACCGCTGAATGTCAATGTTACACTCGCTGCTGCCAGCGTATGATCAACCTATTACGAGGCAAGGAGTGAGTGGGATTGGAACAGGTTTCTGCAGCATTAAAGGCTCGAGTGTGGGAGCAGCAGAGAGGAATTCCAACGTACGGTACAGGCAAGCCGGATCCAAATCCGATGTTTCTGGAAAAACGAATCTATCAGGGCAGCTCAGGCAAAGTGTATCCTTATCCCGTCATTGATCGCATTGAGGACGAGTCGAAGCTGCAAGTGTACCGCATCATTATTATTGAAAACGAATAGATTCGTATCGTTCCGCATTATCGGGTTACTCTGGCGTTATGCTGAGATTCAATCAGAGCTCGAGAAACCTCTTTTCCATAAGAATGGATATAGGGGCTTCCCTGCGCTATAAAACAATAATCTAAATAAATTTTTGAATGTTTTTGTTTGTTATTATAAATCTTTTGTTTTCAAAATAAAACAAAGATGATAAACTCAATTCAGGAAGAAAACAAACATTATCGGAGGGGAACACATGGTACAGAGTTTATGGAATGAAGCGCAGGCATCGGAGAAAAGGACAGGACTGGAGCAGTTGGTTTATCGTTCCAATCTAATCGGAACGGATCGCCGGGTATGCAATATTTATGGCGGTAATACCTCTGTCAAAACAACGGTGAAGGATTTTCGCGGGCGTGATGTCGAAGTGATGTACGTGAAGGGAAGCGGCTCCGATCTGGCTTCCATGGAGGCCAAGCATTTTACTGGACTTGCACTTGAGGATATTGGCCCTCTTATGGAGCGTGATTCGATGTCGGATGAAGAGATGGTGGAATACCTTGGACATTGCATGATTGATGCCAAACATCCGCGTGCCTCCATCGAAACGCTGCTGCATGCGTTCCTTCCATACAAACATGTCGACCACACTCATCCAGATGCCATTATCAGCCTGTGCTGTGCAGATAACGGGAAAGAGCTGGCGCGTGAAATATATGGTGACCGTTTTGTGTGGGTCCCTTATGTTCGTCCGGGGTTCACACTCTCCAAAATGATTGCTGAAAGCGTATTCGCTAATCCCAATGCCGAGCTTGTGCTAATGGAGAAGCATGGTCTGGTTACATGGGGTGAAACCTCGGAGGAATGCTACGCGCAGACGATCAAAATGATTAATGAAGCGGAAGCCTTTATCGAGGCACGTGTGAATGAAGATAAGCTGTTTGGCGGTGTTAAAAATCCGGCACTTCCGGCAGACATTCGTCGTCAGATTGCTGCTCGGGTCATGCCTGTGATTCGCGGAGCGGTATCGGACAGCAAAAAGATGATTTTGTCCTTTGATGATCAGGACGACGTGCTTGCTTTTGCAGGTGGAGTGGATTCGGCTCAATTGTCCCAGGTTGGTGCAGCCTGCCCGGATCATCTGGTGCATACGAAAGTAGTGCCACTTTATATTGACTGGACACCAGATGCGGAAGATCTGGATGGACTCAAAGCCAAGCTGACCGCAGGCATTGCTGCGTACAAGGAGCAATACAAGCAATATTTTGAAAGCAACAAAAATGAAGGCGACGTGATGTTTGAAGCGGCCCCGCGTGTCATTCTCATTCCGGGTGTAGGCATGATCAATACTGGCAAGAGCTGGGCGTTGTCTCAAGTAAGCGGTGCCTTATATCACCGGGCGATAGCGGTTATGCGCGGAGCGACCAGCCTTGGACAATTTGTTTCACTGAGTGCAAACGAATCTTATAATGTTGAATACTGGCCGCTGGAGCTGTACAAATTGTCATTGGCCCCGGCAGAAACCGAGTTTTCACGTAAGGTAGCGTTTATTACTGGCGGCGCAGGCGGTATTGGCAGTGAAACTGCACGCAGACTGGTATCGGAGGGAGCGCATGTGGTGCTTGCCGATCTGAATCTGGAGGGTGCACAGAAGGTTGCACAGGAAATTAACGACCAATATGGTGCCAATCGCGCATTTGCACTCAAGATGGATGTCACGGATGAGGAAGCAGTACAGGCTGCTTATGCTGAATCGGCTCTGCAATACGGTGGTGTAGATATCATTGTGAACAATGCTGGTCTTGCGACGTCCAGTCCATTTGATGAAACTTCATTGAAGGAATGGAACCTGAACATCAGCGTGCTGGGCACCGGTTATTTCCTGGTCGCTCGCGAAGCATTTAAATTGATGAAGGAGCAGAGCATTGGTGGAAGCATGGTCTTCATCGGCTCCAAAAACTCGGTATATGCAGGTAAAAGCGCTTCGGCTTACAGCTCGGCCAAGGCACTGGAAGCACATTTGGCTCGCTGTATTGCAGCGGAAGGCGGAGAATATGGCATTCGTGTCAACACGATTCTGCCGGATGCGATTTTGCAAGGGTCAGCGATCTGGAACGGATCTTGGAGAAACGAACGGGCCGCAGCATACGGCATTGAGCCGGATCAACTGGAAGAATATTATCGTAAACGTACAACACTGCTCGTCAATATATATCCGAGAGATATTGCGGAGGGGATTGCTTTCTTCGCCTCATCCAAATCGGAAAAAACAACCGGCTGTATGCTGACCATTGATGGCGGTGTACCCGCAGCATTCACACGTTAATAAGGAGGTTTGGCGGATGGATAAGCAGGTGAAACAGGCATATGAAGCGGCCAAGGCTTTATATGCACAGCATGGTATTGATACGGATGCGATGCTCAACAAGCTGGCAGACATTAAAGTGTCTGTGCACTGCTGGCAAGGAGACGATGTGAAAGGGTTTTTGAACCAGGAGGGTGAATTGACGGGTGGCATATCCGTTACAGGTCAGTATCCGGGAGCAGCAACAACGCCTTCGGAGCTACGGGCCGATCTGGAGCAGGCGTTTGCACTTATTCCTGGTAAACACAAAGTGAATCTGCACGCGATCTACACCGATACAGACGAGCAGGTGGAGCTGGATCAGATCGAGCCGAAGCATTACGAGAACTGGGTGAAGTGGGCCAAAGAGCAGGGACTGGGACTCGACTTTAACCCGACGTGTTTTTCTCATGAAAAATCAAGCGATGGCTTCACGCTCAGTCACCCTGACCCGGAGATCCGCAAATTCTGGATTGATCACTGCAAGGCATCAAGACGAATTGGCGCTTACTTTGGCGAGCAGCTGGGACAGACCTGTGTAACGAACGTCTGGATACCGGATGGATTCAAGGATAACCCGGTAGACCGCATGTCGCCACGCAAACGCCTGAAGGATTCATTGGACGAAGTGTTTGCTGAGCCGCTGAATCCGAAGCACAATCTGGATGCAGTTGAGAGTAAGCTGTTTGGCCTTGGTTCAGAGGCATATGTTGTGGGCTCACATGAGTTCTATATGGGATATGGTCTGCAAAATAATACGTTGATCTGCCTGGATGCAGGGCATTTCCATCCGACAGAAGTGATATCAGGCAAGCTGTCCTCGCTGGCCTTATTCACAAGCGGCATCTTGCTTCATGTCAGCCGTCCAATGCGGTGGGACAGTGATCACGTAGTTATTATGGACGATGAATTGCTTGAAATCGCCCGTGAACTGGTACGGCATGAGCTACTCGGTACGACACACATCGGCCTGGACTTCTTTGATGCCAGCATTAACCGCGTAGCGGCATGGGTTGTTGGTACGCGTAATACAATCAAGGCTCTGCTACGGGCGATGCTGGAGCCAGTGGATGCGCTAAAGCAGGCGGAAGTGGCAGGTGATTATACGACACGCCTTGCGCTGACGGAAGAATTCAAATCTTATCCGTTTGGTGCAGTGTGGGACTATTATTGCGCCCAGCAGGGCGTGCCTGTTCGTGAACAATGGATCAAGGAAGTCAAATCTTACGAGCAGGAGGTTCTTCAATCAAGGTGAAATATTGGGAAACCTTGTTATACGCTTAAAGTGAATCCCTTTTTGAAAGAATGACAGCGTAGATCAACATCAAAGCTGAAATTCAATAGCTGGCTAGTAATCCTAGCCAGCTAAATTCAAAAAAATATTAATAAGGTTCCGCGCATGCCTTATGCGGAAGCGGGCAAGTCCCATGAGGACCTACAGGCTCAGAAGGTGCTGCCGAGATAAGCGAAGACATTGAAAGAGTCAAGACAGCGATCATTCCAAGTAGAGTGCATTTCTTTTTCATATATTCACCCCCTTTATTTTATTGTCATTATATCATTTTATAGCATAAAAAGTAATATATTGGGATTTAAAAGATAGTGATTCTGTGAATGAGCCACTGCGGAAGGAAAGTTCCGTAAGTGGTTTTTTGGCGTACACGCTCACATGTGCATAACCAAGGCGTTTCTTTCCATACTAGGGATAGACAAGAAATGGAGACTGGAAATAGACAACAAATCGAGGACTTCTATGTTAGGAGGATGAATGCACTTTGAAGCTGGCCCATAACAAACTGTATATCGCTGCACTTGGCGGTGTGAACGAGATCGGAAAGAATATGTATTTGATCCAGTACGATCAGGACATTGTTGTGATTGATTGTGGCTCCAAATTCCCTGATGAGACGATGCCAGGCATTGATCTTATCATTCCAGATGTCACATATCTGCTCGAAAACCTCGAAAAGGTGAAGGCTCTGGTTGTCACCCACGGACATGAAGACCATATCGGCGGGATACCTTATCTGTTAAAACAAATGAATATTCCCGTGTACGCCTCCAGACTGACATGTGGGCTGATCGAATTGAAGCTGAGAGAGCACAACCTACTGCGACAGACCGATCTGCATACCATTGATGCGAATTCCCGGTTAACGCTGGGTAGCATGGAGATATCTTTTTTTGCGACGAGTCACAGCATCCCGGATTGTCTGGGGATTTTTTTTCAGACGCCTGCGGGCAATGTTGTACATACCGGGGATTTCAAATTCGACATGTCTCCTGTGAACGGTCCATTTCCTGACTTGCACCGGATGGCCGAGATAGGCAAGCAGGGAGTGCATGTGCTTCTCTCGGAGAGTACGAATGCGGAAAGAGCAGGGTTTACCCCTTCGGAGCGTGTGGTTGGAGATCACATTCTGGATGCGTTTATCCGGGCCAAGCAAAAGGTATTCATCTCTACCTTTGCTTCTAATATCAGCAGAGTACAGCAGGTTGTGAACGCTGCATTTCAGACCGGGCGCAAGCTGGCGCTGTTGGGACGGAGTATGATTAACGTGGTGAGTGTGGCAAGTGAACTGGGATATCTGGATGTGCCAGAAGGGCTGTTAATTGAGGCAGCGGATTCTGGACAATTTCCGCGCGAGCAGGTTGTTGTGTTATGCACGGGAAGCCAGGGTGAAGCGATGGCGGCGTTGTCCCGGCTCGCTGCTGGCAAACATCCGCAAGTCAGCATTGAATCTGGCGATACTGTAATTATTGCTGCGGGTGCTATTCCAGGGAATGAACGAAACCTGGCGCATGTGATTGACAACCTGTATGTACTGGGAGCACGTGTCATCTATGGCTCGAGTGGAGCAGCAGGCATGCATGTGTCAGGTCACGGCAGTCAGGAGGAACTGAAGCTGATGCTCACCTTGATGAAACCGGATTATCTGGTTCCGATTCATGGTGAGTTCCGTATGCTGTATCAACACAGGCTGCTTGCTGAATCTGTCGGTATTGAACCAAGTCACGTCTTCATTGTGAACAACGGAGAGATGGTGGAGTACAGGGATGGCGCAGCCTCCTTAGGTCCTAAAATCCCTTCAGGCAACAGTCTGGTCGATGGGCTGCTTATCGGTGATGTGGGCAATATTGTACTCAGGGATCGCAGGCAGCTATCGTCGGACGGTATGCTGGTCATCGTCACCACACTAAGCAAAACAGAGAAGCATATGGTTGCTCCCCCCGAGATTATCTCTAGAGGATTTGTGTTTGTAAAGGATTCAGAGCAATTCATGAAGGAGCTTCATGAGCGGGTGATCAGCCGAATGGAAGAATTGACGGGTGCTGGCATGAATCAGTGGAATGTGATCAAACGTAAGCTGAAGGACGAGATCGGTCATTATATTTACGCGCAAACGAAACGCAGACCGATGATCCTGCCAATTATTATTGAGGTTTGACAACTGTGCAAGCCCGGTATCCGATGGGGCACAATGCTGTGTGAACCTTGGCATATGCCGGGCTTTTGGGTATAAGATTCTTGTTCGTATTCGCTGAGCCTTGTGATTCGCGTTATAATACATATATGAACAATTATATAGACCCAGAGGAGTTTCTTGATGAATAAAACGATTGCGGATATCGCTCAGATGGCAGGTGTGGCGAAGAGCACCGTGTCCCGTTTCCTAAATGGCGGCTCGGTTAGTGAGAATACCCGCCAGAAAATTGAGCGTATCATTAAACAATACAATTATGTTCCGAATACCTTTGCACGAAGTCTGAAAGCGAAAAAAACGAGTATTATCGGTACGGTTGTTCCGCGTCTCGATTCGTATGCAACATCCCAGACTTTGATGGGCATTGATGAGGAATTGAGACAGCTCCACTATCAGATGCTCATTGCCAATACAAGTCAGGACATGCAGCGCGAGATTGATGCCATTTATGATTTTGCCAGACAAAAGGTGTCAGGAATTATTCTGCTGGCGGCTGAAATCACCGATGCTCATTTGAAAGCTATTGAGGACATTCAAATTCCGGTATTACTCGTGGGACAGCAGCACGAATCGCTGCACAGTCTGATTCATCACGATGATCAGGCTGGTTATGTCATGGGCAAACACGTCATTGAACAGGGACACCGGGACATCGTTTACCTCGGAGTTAGCGAGAAAGACCAAGCTGTAGGTATACATCGCAAACGTGGATTTCAGCGTGCTATTGCCGAGTGCAATGACTGTAACGTTAGATATTATGAGACCAGCTTTAAGATGTCAGAAGCAGTCGTAACGGCCGAGAATATTTTGGGAAAAAACATGCCTACGCTGATCGTCGCAGCGACAGACAATATTGCAATGGGCGTAATGAAAACAGCATTTTCTCGGAGCATTTCAATTCCGCAGCAGTTATCGGTGACAGGGTTCGGTGATTATGATATTACGGAGATGATTCATCCAACACTGACTACGGTGAAATATCATTATTCCCAGGCAGGAAAGCTTGCGGCAGGTCACATTAGCCAGCTTGTAGAAGGGCAGAGCGTGAGACTGAAGACGATTCTGGATGTTGAACTGATTTCCCGAGAAAGCGTTGACAAATTATAAAATGATCCTTTATGATAATTCCATCGAACCGGTTCCAAAACATCCTCTGAATCTGAAATGAGGATAAAGGACAGCGGTAAGCATTGCATGGAATTATTTTTTTTATCTTTTGTGGAACCGGTTCCTTTCGAGGGGCTTATGATTTTGCAGCATGAATGGAGATTGAGATGACATATGAAAATGACTAGATCGCAGCTCTATCGGCGGATTGAGCAGGCCGAGCCTGGAGAAATAGCAAAGCTTGAGATGCAGATTGCAGTATGTCCCTGGAGACAAAGCTACCACATTCAGCCTGTCACGGGTCTGCTTAATGATCCTAACGGATTTTCTTATTACAACGGTTACTATCATCTGTTCTATCAATGGTTTCCACTTGGCACAGAGCATGGCATGAAGTATTGGTACCATACCCGTTCACGCAATTTGGTCGATTGGGAGAATATCGGTATTGCAATTGAGCCAGGGGGCCGCTATGACTCTCATGGTGCGTATTCAGGCAGTGCGGTGGAGAAGGACGGCAGGTTGAACATGATTTATACCGGCAACACGCGGGATGAAAATTGGATCAGACATCCGTATCAGTGCTTGGCGGTTATGGATGAGGAGAATGTCGTCACCAAATATGAGCAACCTGTCATTCGTGAAGTACCCTCTGGATATACGGAGCATTTCCGAGATCCCAAGGTGTGGCAGCGTGGAGATGCTTATTATTGTGTAATTGGAGCTCAGCGTACGGATAAGACGGGATGTACAGTGCTCTATCGCTCGGTTGATCTGAAGCAGTGGCAGTTTCTTGGCGAGATCAATACGAGATATCCAGCTTTGGGATACATGTGGGAATGCCCGGACTATATAGAACTGGATGGGCAAGGAGTACTGATCTTCTCACCACAGGGCATTCAGGCGGAGGAAGATTTATACCAGAACATTTATCAATCCGGGTACCTCATGGGACCGCCTTTGAATTTGGAAACGAGAGCTTTTGCCCATGGTGATTTTCAAGAGCTGGACCGTGGCTTTGACTTCTATGCTCCACAAACGATGCTTTCACCTGATGGCAGACGAATATTGGTAGCGTGGATGGGACTTCCCGATCTGGCATATCCCACCGATAACAGTGGCTGGGCGCACTGTATAACGATACCGCGGCAATTGTCCATTCAAGATAACAAGCTGATCCAGCAGCCTGTTGCAGAAATGGAACAGCTTCGCAGAGAGAAACAGGGAATCTCGGCGAAGGTTAGGCTTGACGATGAGTGCAAGGCTGTCGCACATTTTCACGGTATCACGTATGAACTTGAATGCGAGATTCAACTGAAGGGTGCAGAACGCATTGGGATCGAATTCCGGGCGAGCGCTACAGAAAAAACAGTCATTCAGTATAATCGGCTGCAGCACAAGCTGATATTGGATCGCAGTCAATCGGGAGCAGCGCTGTCCGAAGCCAATGGAACGATTCGTCAATGTACGCTGAAGGCTGATGTAATTCAACTGCGTATGTTTGTAGATTCGTCCTCGGTTGAACTATTTGTCAACAACGGGCAAGAGGTGTTTACGAGCCGAATTTTTCCGAGCTGTGACAGTACGGATATTCGATTTTTTGCATACGGGGGAAGGGCTGAATTTTCAGCGGTCAAGTGGGATTATTAGATTAACTGGGAGAGGAATGAGACAGCATGTCGGACAATCAACGAATTGCTCAAGAGGTTATTCAGGCCATCGGGGGCAAAGACAATATTGCTTCCTTTGCACACTGTGCGACACGACTTCGCATTATGGTGAAGGATAAAGAGCAGATTGATCAGAAGAAGGTCGAGAACATTGACAAGGTCAAGGGTGCTTTTTTCAATTCCGGGCAATATCAGATTATCTTCGGTACTGGAACAGTGAATCGAATCTTTGAAGAGGTTGAGAGGCTTGGCATTGAAGGAACGTCGAAGGATGAGGTAAAGAGTCAGGGGAAAAAGGAAGGCAATGCGTTCCAGCGGGCTGTTCGCACGTTTGGCGACGTCTTTGTTCCAATTATTCCTGTGCTTGTTGCAACAGGGCTGTTTATGGGGCTGCGTGGGCTGCTTACACAAAATGAAATTCTGGCCTGGTTTGGTGCAACACCAGAGGATATATCACCAAACTTCCTGCTCTTTACGCAGATTCTGACGGATACGGCATTTGCGTTCTTGCCTGCACTTGTCGCCTGGTCTGCATTCCGTGTATTCGGCGGAAGTCCCGTTCTCGGCATTGTGCTCGGCCTGATGCTGGTCAATCCAGCGCTGCCGAACGCTTATGCTGTAGCCGATGGCTCGGCACAGCCCTTGCATATGTTCGGGTTTATCCCGGTTGTCGGATATCAAGGCTCGGTCCTGCCAGCATTTTTCGTCGGCTTGATCGGTGCAAAGTTTGAAAAGATGCTGCGCAGACGTGTACCAGAGGCACTGGATTTGATTCTGACGCCATTTATTACGCTAACGGTTATGATTACACTTGGACTGTTTGCGATTGGTCCGGTATTTCACTCACTTGAAGAATGGGTGCTGCATGGCACAACAGCTGTGCTGGATTTACCTTTCGGCATCGCAGGTATTATTATCGGCTTTTTCCATCAGATTATCGTGGTTACGGGTGTGCATCATATCTTCAACTTTCTGGAAATTCAATTGCTGGAGAAAACGGGGTTTAACCCGTTCAATGCCATTATTACGTGTGCTATGGCTGCACAAGGAGCAGCCTGTCTGGCTGTTGGTTTAAAAACGAAAAATACGAAGCTCAAAGCGCTTGCGCTGCCGTCCTCATTATCTGCATTTCTCGGGATCACTGAACCAGCGATCTTTGGTGTAAATCTGCGTTATATGAAACCGTTTGTAATGGGTCTGATCGGGGGCGCAGTGGGCGGCTTTATTGCATCGTTATTCCATCTGCAAGGAACGGGTATGGCTGTCACGGTCATCCCAGGGACCCTGCTGTATCTGAATAGTCAACTGCCTTTGTATATTGTGGCGAATGTTACAGCGATGGCCGTTGCCTTTGCACTGACCTGGTTTTTTGGTTATACAGATCAACCCGTGGTAGAAGCATCCAGCGTCTCTGACAGCAGTGGAAAGAGCGCTCCTTCGGATGTTCAAACCCTTGGTGCAGTTCCGGGTAACGATACATCTCGTCCCAAGCTGAAACGGCTGGAGATCGCATCACCAGTCAACGGTACAATTGTTGCTTTGGAGCAGGTGCCTGACCCGGCGTTTTCGGAAAAACATATGGGAGAAGGCTTTGCCATAGAGCCATCAGAAGGTAAAGTGTATGCTCCGTTTGATGGTGTCGTTGCCCATATCATGGATAAGAGTAAACATGCTGTTATTTTGGAGCACGCGACAGGGGTGCAATTGTTGGTGCATGTTGGTATTAATACGGTTGGACTGAAAGGTAAGGGCTTTGTTGCCCATGTGAAAAGCGGAGACTCTGTGCTTGAGGGACAGCTATTAATTGAGTTTGATAGCGATATTATTCAGAGTGCCGGCCTGCCACAGATTACACCTGTCCTGATCCCGAACGGTAACGAAATGATTTCTTCGGTGAGAGCAATATCAAGCGGACATGTTAAAGCGAATGGAAAAAAAGTGGTGGAGGTAGAGTTTACCGAGCCGCAATAACGTACAAATGAAGTGTATGAGACATGTCTCGATTAAACACCAGATTAGACAGAAGCAAGGAAAGCGATTGGAGATATCCTCCAGTCGTTTTCCTTTTTCTTTTTCTTATTCTTTTGTGATTAGAGTCCTGCACTTCGTTTCAGACGTTCTGCGATCTGTAAAAAATCCTCTGGGGATATGCCGGGAGCGAATTCCTCCGGCAGGTCTGGAAGCTCGGGAATCGGCCCGCTGTAACCCGGTAAACCCGCAAAGGCTTCCAGTTTACCGCCATCGGTAGGATGTACACCTTTCCAAATCTGGGCGATCTGCTGGTAATCCTTGTCACTGAACGTGTACAGCCGGCGCTGTTCACCCATCGCTTCCCATTTGTGTGTGGTGTCAAAGGCTTTGTTATCGAGAGAAGGGATCGGAATCAGCTTGGTTACATCTACGCCTGTTGCAATCTCCAGCGCTTTGGCATAAGCCAGAACGTGTACTCCGCCACGCACAAGCAGATAACCAGTCATCTCACGAGCTGTATTGTTGTCGGTCATCTCATATACTCTCATTTTGTGCGTTCTTGCCCCGCATTCCAGAAAAAAGTTATGCAGCAGATCGAGAATCAGGTTGCCGCTGCTAAACACATTCGAACCATCCCATGGTCTTCCCATGGAATCATAGGGCAGAGCCGTTTGTGCGGATTCTATGAAATGTGAGGTCATTCGCAGATCCTTACCTACACGGAGAGGCGTGGTGTCCGGTGCACCCGGAGAAGTCGTGCCTTCAAGCATTAGATTGATCGTATTAGCAACGAGTTCAACATGACCGAATTCTTCGGCCGTTATACTGGCGACAATATCATAGAAGGGACGCAGCTTGGACTTTCCTCTGAAGTTAAATGATTGATACATGTAATTGTTCAGTGTGGACATCTCGCCAAATTTACCGCCTAGCAATTCCTGTACTGCACTAGCACCATTGGGGTCTGGATTTTTCGAAATGGGCAGCTCAATGGCAAGGCGGTCTACACGTTTAAACATGTCAAATTCCTCCTCAACTCTCATTACTGTAAAGGTATGAAAGCTGACTTGTACGTTATTCAATGTTTAATTGTTATGGAGAAATGGGTGCTTATTGCTTGGGTTTATTTTATATTTATAGTTGAAGCATTGGATTCAAGGCAAACGATGGCGACACAGGAGGGTACATATCATGAAACTGGATGCACATCAACATTTCTGGAATTATAATGTCCGCGAGTATGGATGGATCGGAGAAGAGATGAGTGTGATCAGGCGCTCATTTCTACCGGAAGATCTGGAGCCAATCCTCACAGAGGCCGGAGTATCCGGCTGTGTAGCTGTGCAGGCACGGCAAAATCTGGAGGAAACCGAGTGGCTACTGGAGCTGGCGGATAAACATGAGTTCATTCAAGGCGTTGTGGGCTGGGTAGACTTATGTTCGGAGGATGCTGCTGCTCAATTGGCGAGGTATGCCTCTAACCCTTGGTTGAAGGGTGTCCGTCATGTCATACAGGATGAGCCGGATGTGAAGTTTGTACTGCGTGAGGATTTTCAGAGTGGAATTGCACTTCTTGAGCAACATAATCTGGCCTATGATCTGCTCGTATCCAAGGAGCAGCTGCCTTATACCGCGGAGCTGGTACATAAATTTCCACGACAGCGTTTTGTCATTGATCACCTGGCTAAACCTGATATCAAAGCCGGTATTCAGTCCCCGTGGAAGGAAGCGATAGAAGCAGTTGCAGTACATCCAAATGTACATTGCAAGTTGTCTGGTATGGTAACCGAAGCAAACTGGAACACGTGGACACAAGAAGATGTTACACCTTATCTGGATACGGTTCTGCGAGCATTCGGACCAGAGCGGGTAATGTATGGTTCGGACTGGCCTGTATGCACAGTGGCCGGGACATATACTCAGGTACACAACTTGCTTCAGACGCATGTTAACACGTTGTCAGCAGCAGAGAAGCAGATGATTTTTGGTGATAATTGTGCAGCTTTCTATGGTCTGTGAACAGGGGAGAATGCCTCTGTGCATGACTTGTGATGTTGACAGATTTCCTGTTTCTTGGTAAAGTTTTACCCAATCCGCATAATGTAGTCTGGGAATGTTACCGAATACGGGCATAACCTGAGCTGGCTTGTGATACATGTCAAAGTGTATACAGGCTGGTTCGGGTTTTTTCTATTTACCTAGTGATACAGCTGAACGATAGAGACTAGCGGATCATTGCACTATATATTTGGAAGGAGAATATGGATGACGACATTTGAATTTCCTGAACATTTTCTGTGGGGGGGAGCTATTGCAGCCAACCAGGCAGAAGGGGCGTACCTTGAGGATGGCAAGGGACTGAGCATTGTTGATCTCTTGCCAACTGGAGAGAAGCGCAGAAATATTATGAAGGGTCATGTTCCTGCCTTTACACCGCTTGAAGGCGAGTTCTACCCATCCCATGAAGCCATTGATTTCTACCATAGATACCGTGAGGACATTGCTCTGTTTGCAGAGATGGGCTTCAAAGCTTTACGTGTGTCTATCGCTTGGGCACGCATATTCCCAACGGGTGAGGACGCGCAGCCGAATGAAGCAGGATTACAATTTTACGATGATCTGTTCGATGAGCTTCTGAAACATGGCATCCAGCCGGTTGTCACGCTGGCTCACTTTGATGTACCTGTCCATCTGATTGAGAAATACGGCAGCTGGAGAAGTCGTCAATTGGTGACGCTGTTTGAGACATATGCCAAAACAGTATTTGCCCGTTACAAAGACAAGGTGAAATACTGGATGACGTTCAACGAGATCAACATGCTGCTTCACCTTCCGTTCTTAGGCGCAGGACTGGCCTTTAACGAGGGTGATAATATCAAAGAAATTCAGTATCAAGCGGCGCATCACCAGCTGGTTGCAAGTGCTCTTGCGGTTAAAGCTTGTCATGAGATCATCCCGGACGCGATGATTGGATGTATGCTTGCAGCAGGAAGCTTCTATCCGTACACATGTAATCCTGAAGATGTTTATCAGGGGATGGAGAAGGATCGAGAGTCCTATTTCTTCATTGATGTACAGTCACGCGGAGAATATCCGGGTTATGCCAAACGTTTCTTCAAGGACAACCAGTTGAATATTGTGATGGAGCCGCAGGATGCAGACATCTTGAAAAACCATACGGTAGACTACATCGGATTCAGTTATTATTCCAGCCGTACCACCAGTACCGATCCTGAAGTTGTTAAAAACATGACTAGCGGAAACGTCTTTGGCTCGGTAGCCAACCCGTATCTGGCCAAATCCGAGTGGGGATGGACCATTGATCCGAAAGGCTTCCGTATTACGGCAAACCAGCTTCATGACCGGTATCAGAAACCGCTGTTTGTGGTGGAAAACGGCTTTGGTGCGAACGATGAGGTTAATGCTGCTGGGCAGATTGATGATTCGTACCGCATTGATTATCTGAAACGCCATGTGGCCGAGATGGGTGAAGCGATTCAGGACGGCTGTAACATCATTGGTTATACCAGCTGGGGGCCGATTGACATCGTCAGCGCATCATCTGGTGAAATGAGAAAGCGCTACGGTTACATCTATGTGGATCGTGACAATGAAGGCAAGGGTGAATTGACTCGTCTGAAAAAGAAAAGCTTTGAATGGTATAAAAATGTCATTGCATCCCGCGGCACAGAGCTTGGAGACGAGTAGTCTGTGACGTAAACATCTGTAGGTTGCTCCACATCGGAAGTTGCATGGATCCATGTAACTTCTTGATGTCTGCTCATTGAAAGCGTTGACATCTATTGCGGTTCAAGGTATACTTGACGCAAATATATCGTTTCTGGGATTGTTACTACACCACACGTAGGCAAAACCTGAGCACCAAAAGAAGCAGACGGTCATGTCTTGTTTATTTTGTGATGCTCCAGGTTTTTTTGTTATGCTCATTAATGGATATATCAGCGCGACTAGAGAGTGGAACTTGACGGGGGGATTGAAGTGAAGATAGCAAAGGTTATCAATAACAACGTCATTAGCATCTATCAGGCCGACGGTACAGAGCTTGTGGTGATGGGACGTGGGATTGCCTTTAAGAAAAAGCCGGGAGATAAAGTAGACGAGACCCGCATTCAAAAAGTATTTGCTTTGAAAAATAAACAGACATCCGATAACTTCAAAATGCTGCTGCGAGAGGTTCCGATGGAGCTGGTTGAAATTGTGGAGGAAATGATCGCACATGCGAGCGACAGCTTGGGTCGTAAACTGAATGAGAACATCTATGTATCCTTGACAGACCATATTAATTTCGCGATTGAACGATATCATGAAGGCATTGAGATCAAAAACGCGTTAATGTGGGAGATCAAGCAGCTGTACAAGGCGGAGTTCGGGCTGGGACTGCGTACGATTGAAGAAATTAACAAGCGCATGCAGATCCAGCTTCCACCGGATGAGGCTGCCTTTATTGCACTGCATATCGTCAATGCCGAGATGAACGAAGAAGTCATCACCACAATGAATATTACAAAGTTTATCCAGCAGATTATTAATATTGCCAAGTATCATTTTAAAATGGAGTTTGATGAGGAGTCGCTCAGCTACTTCCGCTTTATCACACATCTCAAATTTTTCTCACAGCGTGTGCTGAATGGCACACACTATGACAAAGACTACGATCATTTCTATGACATGATTAAGGAGAAACATCCAGATGCGGCGGCGTGTGTAGAGAAAATAGCGCTGTTTGTGAAAAAGGAATACGATCATGAGCTGACTAATGAGGAGAAGCTGTATCTCACGGTGCACATGGAACGTGTCGTGAATCGCTAACATTTAATGATTGACATAAATGGTTATATTATATTATTATGTTGTTAACAGGAAATAAATACGATTTAACTGGGATTGTTACTGGTTATGCAGGCAAAACCTAAGTCATGTGCATGTTGGGATATGTATCTCCACTTGCGCAAGGCTTAGGTTTTTTGTGTGCAAAAAATCGGTGTACGGCCTGTTGGATAAAATTGGGGAGGGCATATCATGAGTCAAGAGAAATTGGCCAGAGAGATTGTGGAACGGGTCGGCGGTGAAAAAAATGTCGAGTCACTCGTTCATTGCGCAACACGATTGCGGTTCGTATTAAAGGATGATTCCAAGGCCGATAAAGCGGGTCTCGAGAAAACGGAAGGTGTCATTGCCGTGAAGGAGAACGGCGGGCAATTCCAGGTTGTTGTAGGCAACAAGGTTCCAGAGGTTTATGAGGCGATTGGTCAGATCAGCAATATTCTGGATGATTCATCAAATAAAGAAAAGAGCAACAAAAAGGTCAAAGGGCTTGGCGGTATTATCGACGTCATATCGAGCATTTTTGCACCGCTTCTTGGTGTTATGGCGGGAGCCGGTATTCTAAAAGGCTTGCTGCTCATTGCCAACAACGTGGGCTGGCTGGAAAAGACAGAAACGACATATATCATTCTGTATGCGGCAGCAGACAGCTTGTTCTATTTCCTGCCCTTGCTGTTAGCGGTTACAACGGCACGCAAATTCCAGGGGAATATGTTTGTGGCCTTAACTATTGCTGGAGCGTTAATCTATCCAACCATTATTCAGTTGAAAACAGAAGGCACACCAACGGATTTCTTTGGTATTCCGGTGGTGCTGATGAACTATTCATCCACGGTTATTCCGATTATTCTAGCCGTCATTGTCATGAGCAAGCTGGAGAAGCTTTTCAACAAGCTTCTGCATGAAAGTATCAAAAACTTTGTTACCCCACTATTTTTGCTTGTAATCATGGTTCCGCTCACATTACTTGTTTTTGGACCATTTGGCGTATACGTTGGTAATGGCATCGCTGACGCGCTCGTTGCTGCATTTGGATTCAGTCCGCTGCTTGCCGGAGCGATCATGGGTGCAAGCTGGCAGCTGCTCGTTATTTTCGGCGTACACTGGGGTCTGATTCCTGTATTTATCAACAACATTGCTGTATACGGCAAGGATGGTGTGAAACCGGCTGCAACCGCTTCGGTCTTTGCCCAAACGGGCGCCGCATTCGGTGTAATGCTCAAAACGAAAAATAAAAAACTGAAAACACTCGCAGGATCATCTACACTTACAGCATTGTTCGGGATTACTGAACCCGCAATCTACGGTGTAACACTGCCGCTGAAACGTCCGTTTATTGCTGGTGTTATTGGTGGTGCAGTCGGTGGTGCAATTATCGGTCAGGCGGGTACGCAGGCATTTGCTTCCGGTGCGCCGGGCTTGCTGACATTGCCAATCTTCTATGGACCAGGTGGACAAGGTTTCCCTGGCATGATCATGGGTATTGCCGCGTCCTTTATCGTTTCTGCAGTCTTGACGTATATCATGGGCTTCAAAGACCCTGTGGATGATGAAGACACAAAGACGGAGGTCAATACAGCTCAAGCTGCTGGAACTGCATCGAACAAAGACGCTTCCAAGCCATCTGCTCAAGCTATCTCTAAGACGGATCAAGAAGTATTAAGTCCAATCGAAGGTAAGATTGTAGATTTGTCTGAGGTTCCAGATCCGGCGTTTGCTTCTGGCGCTATGGGAAAAGGGATTGCAATTGAGCCATCGACAGGTCGGGTTGTGGCTCCCTTTGATGGTACAGTAACCGTTGCCTTCAAAAAGAAACATGCCCTTGCTGTCGTATCCGATTCAGGAGCCGAGATTCTGGTACATGTAGGCGTAGACACGGTCAAGCTGGATGGGCAGCATTTTATCTCTTACATCGAGGAAGGGGACAGAGTGAAAGCGGGTGATTTGCTGCTGGAATTTGACATTGAGCAGATTAAAGCCGCAGGTTATCATACGGTAACGCCTATTATCGTAACCAACTCCGCAGACTACAACGATGTCCTTCCGCAAGCTTCAGGACAGGTGAGCAGCAAGGATATGCTGTTGAAAATTTATGCTTCCTAAGCAGGCAGAGCAGAACGAGATAAAGATCAGCGAATAAGAAATGCCACAAACCGCCAAAGGCTCACTTTGGCGGTTTTTCTGTACTGATTTGGTTGCCATATTCTGAAGGCGGCTAATGATCATTAGCTCGCCTTAACTACATTAGAATGCATATGACTTGTCAGGCGATGAGGCGGATACACCATGCGAACCGGAGCAATGATGAGTGTGGCAAAGACCGCCTTGATCAGATCACCAATAATATAAGGATAGAAGCCTTGAATCATCGCATCCGATAAGGACATGCTGAAACGGTAAGCGAGCCAAGGGACACCTGTAACATAGATTAACAGAGCTCCAAACAATTCAATGATGATAAAAGCAAGGAAATACCCTTTAAAGCCGCGAATTTGCACTTTGGAAAGCAACAGTCCGATGAGTAATGCGGCAAACGGCCAGATAACTACATATCCTCCGGTAGGCCCGAGCAGGACGCCAAGTCCACCTGTGCCATGCAGGAGAGGAAAACCAAGTCCAGTAAGCACAACGACCAAGGCAATGCTGAGAAATCCGTAAAGCGGCCCCAGCAGTCCTCCTGCCAGCATGACAGCTAAGGTTTGCAATGTAATCGGCACAGGTGAGAATCCAAGGGGAATACTTATGTATCCAAAAATAACGAGTATAGCCGCCATGAGCGCGCTGAATACGATGCCTCGCAAAGATAATTTCATGTTTGAACAATCCTTTCGATTTTGATAAAATTATTGTTAACCTAAAAATATTATTTGGTTAACGATTAGCATATTATCACATAACTTCAGATCGGGAAAGGACTAATTTTGAAATGCAAGACAAGTTGCCTATCATTTCTTTAAAAGACGTAAGTGTTTACTATACTGTTGAGGGCAGTGAGGTGAAGAAAGCGCTGGACGGGGTCTCCGTTGCACTTAAAGCAGGGGAATGGTTAAGTATTGTTGGTGCGAACGGGAGCGGAAAAAGCACCCTTGCCGGCATACTGATGGGGTTCATACCCTTGTCCGGTGGAGAACGGAATATTCCGGCGAAGCGAATCATTCGCGGGGTATTACAGCAGCCTGATGCACAGGTGCTGGGAGACACCATTGAGGAAGAATTCCATTTTGCGTTGTCGCATTTACATATATCCAATCAGGACAAGGAGAGTCGCAGAAGGGAAGCTATGCATATTGTAGGTCTTCACCATGCTCCTGCTACAGCCGTGGCACAGTTATCTGGTGGACAGAAGCAACTGCTTAACATTGCAACCGCACTTGCCGCCAGGCCGGATGTGTTGATTATGGATGAGCCTGCAGCAATGCTGGATCCTGATGCGAGAGATCGCTTGGAACATATTGTTCAGACCGTAACGAGCAAAGGCACAGCGGTAATCTGGATCACGCATCATCTGGAGGAAGCCACTCTTAGTGATCGGATCATCGCTATGGATAGAGGACGATGTGTCTATGACGGCACACCGATGGCTTTTTTTTATCCCTTAACAGCAGAAGCGAGTATACAAGGCGATGTCCTGCAGCAAAAAGCACTGCAATCCCCTTGTGAGCAGCTGGGACTGGAGCCTCCTTTTACAGTAAAGACGTGCCTGATCTTGAAGCAGCAGGGGAAGCTGCAGCATGTTATGCCTTTAAGGCCCGAGCAGCTTGCAAAGGAGGTTTCTCGCTGGTAATGGAACTGAAGAATATTTGCGTGCGTGTCTCGGATGAGACCAGACGCACCCTGCTGGATCACGTTACAGTCACACTGCGACGGGGTGAGCTTACGCTTCTTCTGGGCTGCACTGGCTCAGGCAAGACAACACTGCTGCAAACTATGGCTGGCCTGAAAGCGCCCGATTCCGGTGATATACGACTGGAGGGTGAACCAATCTGGCGTGATGGCAGAGTGCCTCAATCGGTGCTGCTTCAGATCGGACTTGTATTTCAATTTCCGGAGCAGCAATTGTTTGCGCGTGATATCAAGCGAGAGATGCTGTACTCCATACGTCCATATCGTTTGAATGCAGCCGAGCGCGAACGACGGATTGAAGCTACCTTGGCGCATTGGGACCCGCCACGTGGGGATCAGGGGGAGCGGCGGTTCCAACTGGAGCGTTCGCCCTTTGCCCTCAGCGGTGGTGAGAAGCGAAGACTAGGACTTGCGCTAGGTGAGGTAACTAATCCAGACTGGATGCTGCTGGATGAACCCAGCGCGGGCCTTGAGGCGCGGAGCGTGAGGCTGTTGCTGGATTCTCTCGATAAGCATCGCATGGCAGGTGGTGCAGCGGTTATTGCTACACATGATCTGGATACGTTTCTGCCGCATGCAGACCGGGTGCTTTTGCTACAAGAAGGTCGCTTGATTGCGGATGTTACGCCGCTGGAATTACACACACATCCTGAGCTGCTGGTGCAGGCTGGAATGGGTTTGCCTCCTTCAATGCGCCTTGCAGAGCAGCTACGAGTTGCTGGGATGGATTTTCCTTATCCAGCGATGACGGCAGAAGAGATGGCTGAAGCCATTATTCGATCAGGGGAGGAAAAGGCCTCCGCTGCTGGTTTTGTTATGCCAGAGATAGAGCATGTTAATGATCAATTGACAAGTGATAGGGGCTTTGCAGCGGGTTCCGAAACGAAGGATGGGGTGAAGGAAATGGCAGTAGCCGCAGCTCCCCATGCAGCTTCTTCCCGAATCCCGCACACCGTAGCTGAAGCCCAAGCATATAGTGTGCTCGACCCGCGTCTAAAATGGGTATTGTACGTATTGCTTGTGACCGCAGCGATGCTTCAGCAGAACTGGCTTGGTCTGACCTTAGCCTTGATTCCGGTGGCAGGTGCTCTGGCTGTGTTGCCGCGTCAGATGTTAATGGGTTGCATCAAGCTGATGAAGCCGCTCGTATTGTTTTTTGTCCTGTCCACGGCGTTATCGGGCAGCACACTAACTACCGGTGAAGGTGGCATGCAGCTTGGTTTTTCCTTGAGTCAGGCCGAAGGAACGCTACTGAACCTGTATCGTTTGTTTATTGTAACCCTGGCAAGCTTGTGGTTCTCGTTGACCACACCGTATGGTCGTATGGTTGAAGGACTGAACTGGGTGATGGCTTATGGTCGAAGGATCAAGTTGCCAGTTGCGTCGTTTGCCCTGGCTGTATCTTTAATTTTCAGGTTCATTCCGATGATCTGGAGTGAATGGCAGCGATTTTCCCTGATTGTCAGGTCGCGGGGGAAAGCAGCTATGAAGCCAAATGCAGTGCGCATACGGGATCTGGGGCCCATGGTTATTCCGTTGCTCATGGCTTTGTTTCAGCGCGCAGAGGATATGACGATTGCGATGGAGATGCGTAAGGTGAGAGAGAACAACGCGTTTGGCGCTCGTTCCTCCCTTCTGGTCTGGAGCAGGCGGGATACCCGGATTGGCATCATGGGTCTGCTGGTGTTTGCAATGCTTGTATCCATGCGATGGCTCTGACCGCGTGGAGGGTTGTGCAGATTCGTTGAGGATCGGCACTTGAAACGCAGTGTTTTCCAAGAAAAATGCATAAGCTCTTCCTGTTTCGCTCATCTTAAAGATGCGTTGATCATCTCAAGACGATGGGAGGCACGAGTGATGAAGGAAAAGTTTTTGCAGGAGGACAGGCAGGAGTATACGGACGTATCGACCGTGGAATCGCAGCGGAATGACATTACTCTTGAGGAGTTCCCGGAAGGCCCCTACGGCTCATCCTTGTTATCTGAGTCTCTTGGCAAGAGCTCCCCTTGGCGGGTGGATCAAAGGACTGCGCACCGTTTTGATTATGAGAATCATGAGCTGCATGAGGGAGAGGTTCGGGATTATCCGGGTCAGGATGTTTTTGATGAAACGGTACCAGATGATGTGCACGAGCCGCAGTATCCTGGGAGAATGGAATGATGGTTCTTTATATTTGAAACAAACAAGCATCATCTATATACAGCCTTCGGCGGAAATACTCCGTACGGAGGCTATTTTGATTCTATCTTTTTGGATATAATTGCATGAGTTATTGAACTGTTCTCTTAGGTACGTTGAATGTTATGCATTTTCTTTGAACGCAGGCTGAACAAATTTAATGACGCGGTCCTTGAGGGCAACGAGCCCTCTGCCGCAATGATGCGGAAGCTTGGATGTGTGCAGGAGGGGTTACGGCGCCAAGTGGTGTATACCGATGGCAGATATCATGATCTCATTTTATTTGGTTTGACGAAAGAAGAATTTATGGCGCAAGCGCAGAGAAAAGAAAAATAGTTGTTTACTTCCGTACTGTAATTTTGATATTATAATCGCAATATCAAATGCGAAGAAGAGACGAGTAGATAAAACCCATTCTTTCATCAGAGAGCTCCGGTAGCTGAAAAGGGGCAAAGAAGCTTTTATCGAATAAAGACTCTGAGCAGCACATCGGAATCTGTTTCCCTGGAGGATGGTGTGACAGGAGCTCCTGTTACAGAGCTGGAGTACAAACCGGAGGAGAAGCAGCCTGACATCAGGAAGAAGGTTCTCATGGTTGTACTTGAAGAGGCGGATATGGCGACATATTTGCGAATCTGGGTGGTACCACGAGTGTTCAATCTCGTCCCTGAGACATTGTCTTGGGGATGGGATTTTTTGGTTTTTTCGGAGCTGTGATTACACGCTTTGAACTGGCCTGAATAGTGTGAAGGATAGAGGAATGAAAGCTTCCAGTATCCCATGTACGATGACAACAACAGACGATCTAACTTAAATCGAAAGGAAATGATGATTCCATGTCAGCAAAATTAAAAGTCGGTATTGTCGGAGGAACAGGAATGGTGGGTCAACGCTTTGTAGACCTGCTGGATCAGCATCCATGGTTCGAAGTAACCGCAATTTCAGCGAGTGCCAACTCGGCAGGCAAAACGTATGAAGAGTCCGTCCAAGGAAGATGGAAGCTTGCGGTTCCGATTCCTGAACCGGTGAAAAACATTATTGTGCAGGATGCATCCCAGGTTGAAGCTTTTGCGAGCCAGGTTGATTTTATTTTCTGTGCGGTGGATATGAAAAAAAATGAAATTCAGGCGCTGGAAGAGGCTTACGCCAAAACAGGCACACCTGTCGTATCCAATAACTCGGCTCATCGCTGGACAGCTGACGTGCCGATGGTAATCCCTGAGATTAATCCGGGTCATCTGGCTGTTATTGAAGCCCAAAGAAAACGTCTGGGTACAACCACCGGTTTTATTGCAGTGAAACCAAACTGCTCTATCCAGAGTTATGTGCCAGCTCTGCACGCGTTGCGTGAGTTTAATCCGACACAAGTGGTTGCTTCCACGTATCAAGCGATCTCCGGTGCAGGCAAAAACTTCACGGACTGGCCTGAAATGCTCGATAACGTAATTCCTTACATTGGTGGCGAAGAAGAGAAAAGTGAGCAGGAGCCGCTTCGGATCTGGGGAAGTGTAGAGAACAATCAGATTGTTAAAGCGTCTGCACCACTGATTACGACACAATGTATTCGTGTACCCGTAACTGACGGACATTTGGCTACTGTCTTTGTGAACTTTGAGAAAAAGCCAAGCAAAGATGAAATTCTCGAGCGCTGGCAGCAGTTCAAAGGCCGTCCGCAGGAGCTTGAGCTGCCAAGTGCACCAAAGCAATTCATTACGTATTTTGAAGAAGAGAACAGACCACAGACGAAGCTGGATCGTGATATCGAGCGCGGTATGGGCGTATCGACAGGTCGTTTGCGTGAGGATTCGTTATATGATTACAAATTTGTGGGGCTGTCCCATAACACACTTCGCGGAGCAGCGGGCGGTGCAGTGTTGATCGCTGAATTGCTCAAAGCCGAAGGATATATCCAACCGAAATAAAGGAACATCTGCCCTGAACCTGTGTATCAACGAAAAATGTAAGCAAAAGAAGCCGACATCGTGTCGGCTTCTTTTCGCTTTTGCTTTCCAAAATTAAGGGGGAGATAGAATTGCAAACATGGAAAAAATTGCATTGTAAATTACAGAAAAATAAGGTATTTTTACTAATGGCAATTCATTCAGTGTTTTTTTGAATGGAAAACCAACATATAGATTTTACAATAATGAATAGAAGGGAGGACCTTTATTTTATGCAAGCAGCTCCTAATCAAGCGATACATAAACCGGCTTCGCAGCCCGTTAGTTTTGGAAGTTGGATGCTTACGTTGTTTCTTATGATGATCCCGCTTGTTAACCTGATTATGTTATTTGTTTGGGCTTTCGGCGGTTCAAATCCATCCAAGGCAAACTATGCAAAAGCAACATTAATGTGGGCACTTATCGGAATCGTTATTTACATCATTCTTATCGTTCTAGGCATATCAGCAGAATTTTCAAGATTAAACGATTAAGCTTTACCCAAGTAACATCTTAGCTCATAGCTCCAATAGCAACAGAGCAATATCAAAAACGCCGACCCATTGGATCGGCGTTTTCTAATATATTGATATTGGTTACGCCGCCGAAGTTTTATCCGAGTTGTGCAGAAGCTGGGAGCGACGGCCAAGGAGATATCCTGAAAGAGAGGCGAGCATCTGTTGAAATACCATTCCAAGCACAACGGGCACAGCAACCGGTGGTGGAAAATAAGTGACTGCAAGTACAGCACCAGCACTAATGTTGCGCATGCCTCCGTTAAAGACAAGGGCCACTTGGTCTGCTTCGTTCCAGCCAAGCCACTTCGCAATAAAATAACTCATTGCATAACCGAAGGAAGCAAGAAAGACAATGATTACAGCCAGACCTGCCAGCTTGAGATTAAAGTCAGCCAGATAGGGTGCGACAACCGAGCCATTGATCGCCACAACGGAAGCCATGAACAGCTTGGATAATGGATTCAGCCGCGGTCCCCATACGGGAACGATGCGTCCTTTGGTCCACTCATTCAGGAGCATCCCCAGAAGGGATGGGAATACGATCATCCAGAACAGACTGCTCATCATGGCTCCGATATCCAGGGAGACACTTGTACCCACAAGCAGAGATAACACGCCGGGCACAACAAAAGGAGCAAGTAAGGTATCAATAAGAATAATAGAAAGCGTAAGTGCGATATTCCCACGGTAGATGCTCACCCATATGAAGCTGCTAATTCCAGTGGGAATGACCGCAGCGAGAACAAGGCCTGTAATAGTGTAGGCATCCGTTGGAAACACCAGATGGCCTGTGCCCAGCGCTACAAGTGGCATCGCCAGATGCAGGATCAGCAAGCAAACAAACAAAGGCAGTGGCTTCTTCAGCACATTCACAAAATCGCGTATGCTCAGACTGATACTTCCAGCAAAAGTCATGAAGGCAAAGAGCCATGGTGACAAAAACGTGTACGAAGATAGATAACTGCCGCATAACACACCAATGATGATACTGCTGGGAGTGATCAGTGGCATGATGCGGTTCAAGCGTTGATTCAAGGCTTGAAGCATAGGATGACATCCCTTTATCGTGTGATTCTCCTATTATACATCGTTATGCAGTGGTTTGCAGACACATTTGCAATCGCGTCCGGGGTGGCAGGGTTTCACCGCAAGGGAACTGGCGAAAGACGGGGTTTCCTGAATAAATCAACAACATGAATAGCTTGAGGGAAGCGCTTAGCGGTTTGCAAAGCGTATAGTTTGTTTAAATAATAGTATAACAAGACGAGTAATCTTGACCGGTGAGGACTAACTCGTCTTTATTTGAATAATTGCTCATTAAAAAGAAAAACTACATAATGATGATGGCTGTGCGATTTGACAAAAGAGAAACAGATTAGTATAGTTGTGTGAGTAAAAGTTATAAACTAACTTTTACTCACTTTATATCGAAATAATATAACGAAGGGGAGCTATATTATGTCTGAACATACAGGGAAAGTAATTGTTATCACAGGTGGAGCAAGCGGAATAGGAAAAGAAACAGCACTGCAGCTTGCTGCCCAAGGGGCAACGATTGTTGTCGCAGATTTCAACGAGGAGGGAGCCAAGCAGGTTGCGGCTCAGATTGAAGCAGCTGGTGGCAAGTCTGGAGCTTATAAAGTTGATGTATCCAAAGGTGATGAAGTTAAAGCGTTAATTGACTGGACTGTAGAGAAATACGGTACATTCAACGGCATTTTTAACAATGCGGGCATTGGGCTTGTAAAGCCGTTTCTGGAGATGGACCCGGAATCCTATCATAAAGTCATTGATGTTGATCAGCATAGCGTATACTACGGCATGTACTATGGTGCAAAGAAAATGGTAGAGCTGAACGTGCAGGGCACCATTGTGAACACGGCTTCCATCTACGGAAGTGTGGCAGCTGTAGGAAGCTTCAATTACAATGCTGCGAAGGCGGCGGTGGTAATGATGTCCAAGTCTGGTGCACTGGAATTGGCTGAGCACGGCATTCGTGTTGTTGGGGTTGCGCCTGGCTTTATTGAAACCCCGATATTAGGGAATGACAAAGCGATGAAGGATGCACTGGCAACGCAGCACATGCGTGGAGAATTGATTCAGCCGGAAAAAGTGGCAAGTGTAGTCACGTTCCTGTTTAGTGATGCAGCGAGTGCGATGAATGGCACAACGGTAGCTGTTGACGATGGTTTCCTCAGTTTCAAAACCAAATAAATGGGATCAAACACAAGAAAGGCGCCGAATGCATACATTCGGTGCCTTTTTCTATACATACAATACAAACCTCTAAATGTCGAATTATCCCGTAATTTCCCGGTTCGTGCTAGAATAGCATATGTGTCTCTTTTTTTATCCATTTGTGGTGCTGTCATATACAATACGGACCCCAAGGGAGCTATAGCTTTCTTCTTTGTAGTGGCAATGAGTGCAGGCTTTAACAGAGCATAGCGCATCGTGGTGTGTTTGTAATTTTTCGTTACAACGAGGACAGGTATTAACGAAAAGTGTCTTCAACACGTTGAACATGCTTAATCACTCATTTCTGATTAATTTACTTGGTTTTAAAGTATTATACCTGAAATCAAGTATGATGTATACGTTTTGTCTGTTTTGCGATGTAATTTTATTTTATGTGATTTTATTTCAGTTCACTGTAATATCATCTGAAAGGAAGCGTATAACCGATGGATCTTCTGCTGTTTTTCATCATGTTTATACTGGGTCTGATCGGTTCATTCTTCTCGGGGCTGTTGGGTATCGGAGGAGCAATTATTAACTTCCCGCTTTTGCTTTATGTACCTGAGATGGCTGGCCTTGCACCTTTCACGGCTCATCAGGTGTCGGCGATTAGCATGTTTCAGGTGTTTTTCGCTTCACTGGCAGGTGTACTCGCATTCCGCAGAAAAGTAAAAACCGATAAAGCGGGTGGAGCAGTCATTCATCCTGAATTGGTGCTGGTTATGGGAAGCTGCATTCTGGCAGGGAGCCTGATCGGCGGCTTTATCTCAGGTATGCTGGATGAACGAATGATTCATCTGGTCTATGGCATTCTCGCTGTGATTGCTATTGTATTGATGCTAATTCCCAGCAAGGGCAGAATGGATGTCAACGAGCCTTTATCATTTAATAAAATTGTTGCGGCGAGCACCTCATTTGCCGTTGGTATCGTATCAGGAATTGTCGGAGCTGGCGGGGCGTTTGTGCTTATTCCGATCATGCTTACGGTTTTACAAATCCCGGTGCGGACGACTATCGCATCATCACTGGCTATTGTGTTCATCTCTGCCATCGGTGGTGTAATTGGCAAAATATTTGCCGGAGATATCCCTGTGGAGCCGATTATTTATACAGTGCTCGGAAGCCTGATTGGTGCTTCGCTTGGCTCCAGAGTAAGTTCCATGATCAATGTTCGTTTCCTCAGGTACGCTTTGTTGGTGCTGATTGCTATAACGGCGCTTAAAGTCTGGTCCTCTATTTTTAATTAGCGTAACCAAAAGGCTGTGTGCCCGTATATAGGATATGAACATGACCGGACCATGTTTAACTTTAACCGAAGTTGAGGGATGCTACCGATGAATAACTTGCTTGTAGATGAGACTAACGATAAAGCTGCCACGAATGCAAAAGCTAGTGCAGCTTATCGGCTTGCGGAGCAGAAGGCGTCTCAATATTTTACTACTCTCTCACAGCGGCTGCTGAACAATACACATACCACTGTACTCACTGAAGACTTCAGCGTGTGGCAGAAGAAGCATATTCACCCATTCGACTGGTTGTCCTGGTTACCAGGCAAAAGACAGCCGGACACACGAAATGTTCAGAAATATATGCACTGGCTGAATGTGGCGGGCAAGCTGGAGGATTATTTGGACAGAAGCATTTCCTATATTTATATGCGCGATCTCGGGCAGGCGTTGGATTCGCCCAAAACCCAAGAAAACATTCGCCGTACAGTCAAGGACACTCAACAATATTTTACGAAGACTGCAAGTGAACATGAGCCTCAGCCAGATTATATCAGTCCTGTAGCGTTGTACCGATGGGGCCAGCGAGAACAGGTTGAAGAAGCTGTCATTTGGGTGATGGACAAATTAAAACATGTGGCAGCCAATATTCCAGAGGAACTGGATGCCGCACAGGCACAGCGAAAGCTAATTAAAATTATACTGGGCGTTGTACTACATGTGTATGACGAGTTGACGGAGCAGACGCCAAGGGAGGAACGAATCCAGAGGCTGGATGCAGCGATTCGGCTTGGCTATTCCTACGGGCTGACGTATCCTTTTGTAGATGATCTTCTCGATTCTCAGGTGCTGAACGCACAGCAGAAGGAACAATACTCCTCCATGATTCAGAAGGCGCTCCTTACAGGTGCTGTACCGGATATAGAAGAATGGGAGGGCCCGCAGCTTGAAGTGATTCGATATGTCCATGCTGAGCTTCGAGAGGCGTTTGAATATATTCGGAGCTATCAGCGTGTGGAGATGCAGCAAACTTTTTTCGAACAATCCTATGTTTTCTTTCAATCCCAAGAGATTGACCGTGCTAAAAAAATATCCAATGCACACTACTCCAACGAGGCGTTATACATTCCAATCATCATTAAATCGGCTTCTTCCCGGTTAATCGTACGTTCTGTTCTTAGCGCGGCGGAGGATGAAGGCTTTGATCTGCGCACCTTCCATTACGGGATATATAATCAGCTTGCGGATGATTTTGCCGATATGTTTGATGATCTGCGGGATGGGGCAGTGACACCTTACACGTATTATTTGAAATACCGCGATCTTCGTCCTGATCTGATTAATCCGTATGAGCTTTACTGGGCTGTTATCTCTTACTTGATTCATGAGGTTTACCAGTCCAATCCCAAATCTTGTGATGTGATACTGGATCGTGCCATCAATGGGCTAAAGCGCTGTAGAGAACGGCTTGGGCAGGCAAAATATGATGAGGTTATGGATATTTTTGCAGGAGGACAGCCAGAATTCAATCAGATCGTGCAGCAGATGGTGCGCAAAGCGCATGATGTGGATTTTCTGGACAAATTGTTACGTGATGAAGTGGTACAGCAGCTTAATAACGAAAAGCAGCAGAAGGAAATGTTCCAGCAAACGCTTCAGACGGTTCGTGAACGGATTAATGTCGAGCTGCAGATCAGCAAACCCGGTGAAGGACCAGATATGAAAGGTGTACTTATTGATGCAGCGAATTACAGCCTGCAGGGCGACGGTAAACGTCTGCGTCCAATTCTGACATGGGTGATGGGCGTGGAGCAGTACGGATTGCGTGAGTCGTCCTTAATGCCCCTTTTACGATCTATGGAATACATGCACACAGCTTCACTGATCTTTGATGATCTGCCCACCCAGGACAATGCCTCCACAAGAAGAGGGCGTTCAACGCTTCATCAGCTCCATAATAGCTCGACTGCAGAGCTGACCGGGCTATTCCTGATCCAGCGAGCCATTTGTGAGCAGTCTTCGTTACAGGGGTTTGATGAGCAAGCGGTGCTGAAGCTGATTCAATATTCTGCTGTCAAAGCGGAGGACATGTGCGCGGGGCAGGCTATGGATCTGGGGTCAAGAGGGAAGTCCCTGACGCTGGAGGAGCTGAATGCGATCTGCTTTTACAAAACAGGCATTGCCTTCGAGGCGGCTCTGGTCATGCCCGCGATTCTGGCTCAAGTGAAGGATGAGGAGATCGCTGAGCTCAAGGCATTTGCGTATCATGCAGGCATTGCCTTTCAGATCAGGGACGATCTTCTGGATTATGCGGGGGATCAACGAGTGCTTGGCAAACCGGCAGGACAGGATGAACGCAATAATAACTCCACCTTTGTATCTATTTTAGGAGAACAGGGGGCACAAAAGGCCATGTGGGAACACTATTGTTTCGCGTATGATGCCTTGCGCCGGATGCCGCAACCGATTCCTTTCCTCAAATATCTGCTGGACTATCTTGTTGGCCGCGAACGTTAAGGTGAACGAAATGATAATACAATACGAGAATATCAAAATATCTACAACCCCCTTCCCGTTGCAACGGTGCGAGGGGGTTGTGATGTCTTTGTCCTAATGTCCACGTCCTGCGGCTGCTGGCGAATGCAATGTTACGGATTTTTGATCCACAGCTTGGAGATATCGAGAAAACCGAACTCCGACGTCTGCATGCCATAGATGCTCTGATGCAGCTGGGCCTTTTTGTTCATATGACATCCGTGTAACAACCAGCCGTTCTCTCGTAGCAAGCCTTCAGCCTGCTCCAGAAGTAACGTGCGCTCAGCTTGAGCAAGCTGGGGAAAAGGATCTAACACCTCATCCAATATTGCTTGATACTCGGGCGTTAAGTAATCATGCAAGGAGTTGGACTGGTTTTTGAAAAAATGAATCATGCCATACTGCCAGTCATCCTCCAGTATTTCTTCTCTTAGAACGATTGGTGCGTGTGAAGCCTTCACGACATCCAGATAATCATCAAACGGCTCCAGCTCAATCTTGAGCCCGATCTGAAGTGCACGGCGCTGGAGCCACTCCGCCACATCGGAGTCCTTATTCTTTTTATAGGACAGCATGAAGGACTCACCATCATAACCGGATTGTTCGAGCAATGCTCTGGCATCGTGCAAAGATGCAGCTTTCCAGTTCTCGGTAGCACTTCGCCAGGGCAGAAAACTGCTGGCAGGTGTAATGCGATTTTTGCCCAAGTCATTCACCAGTGTGAGCGGATCATACACGATACGCATCGCTTGACGGAAGGCGAGATGATGATGTAAGCCTTGGATATGAAAATTGAACAGCATATACTGACACCCAAGTGAAGGATAGTCAATAAATTGAGGCTGTTGTGGATTGCTTTCAGTCAGGTTAAGCCGGTCGCTAACGGGGAGATCGTAATAACCGTCATTGGAAGCGGACTCGGGAAGAAACCAGATGTGAACCTGATCCAGATGAGGTCGAATGCCATAATAACCGTCGAAGGCGCTTAATTTAATGACATCCTTACTCATCTCCATGATCTGAAATGGACCTGTGCCCACCAGCGTCCGGTTCGAATCATGATCAGCAGGCAGCACGGTCATGCGAATACAGCTGAACAGATGAAGGAAGAAACGATTGGCCCGTTTCAGCACAAACCGGATGTTATAATCGCCAATACGTTCTGCCCGCTCAATATCACGGTACAGCCACAGAGAGGAACAGTTCATCTCGAACAACCGGTTCAAGGAAGCCTGGACATCCTGAGATGTCATCACACGGCCATCATGAAACCGAACGCCTTTACGTAAATAAAAGACCCATTCCCGGTGATCACTGCTGCATTCCCATGCATGGGCGAGCGCCGGCAGAAAGGTATCCGTGTTAGCATCGTATGAAATCAGTGTGCTACATACTTGACCCAGCAAATAAGTCTCAAAGGATGTGTACACAGAAGCAGGGTCCAGATCGCCAAGCTGACGTGATCTCAGCATGCGAAGAATATCCTGTCCAGAGTCTGTTTCCACGTGACTGCGAAAGCCCATCTGTTGATGCAGCGTAAGCATGAGTTTCTCCCGCAGCACATCGTCGATTCGCACACTTCCGATCAGCTCGATAGCTTCTTTCAGCTTGCCTCTGCACAGAAGTTCGGTGAATTGCACCTCCAATGCTTCGTTCAGACTTCTCAGCAGTGTCAGCTCGGAATGATGCCCGCGGCCACGTCCTGGATGCCACTTGATAAAGCGCTGCTGCTCCAGCTTGCGCAGAATAAATTTGACATTGCGGGGAGTGCAGCACAGCACAGCGGAGAGCGTATCAATCGTCACACGGACGGGTTCATTCACCTTGAATGTAAGCTGCTCGGCGTCAGCCAGTCTTAGAAAATGAGTATAGATCGTATCCACAAACACCGCTCCTTCATAAAGGTGAAAAGTAACAACGAATGTTTACACTTTTACTTCCCCCTTTTATCCATACAATTATACCTATGAGGATGACGGAATTCATCTATTTTCACAAAATAAAAAGAGAGATAGAGAGAAGAGCAGCAAGATGGGAGACATGAAGATGAAGACATACTTAAAGCAAATTCACCCCTTGGCCTGGACGATTATTATTGGAACGATGTTTGGACGGCTGGTCACGTCGATGAGCATTCCGTTTCTGTCCATCTATTTGACCCGCGTGCTTGAAGCAACCCCGACTCAAACGGGCGTCACTGTTGCAGTAAGCTCGCTCGCCGGAGTTCTGGTCAGCTTTTATGGGGGATATATCTCTGACCGGATCGGTCGTAAAATCGTAATGCTGGTGTCGGTATTCAGCTGGGCCGCCGTATTTTTTATTTTCTCGATAGCAGAGCATCTGTGGGTCTTCTTTGTTGCCAATACGTTAAACGGGTTGTGCCGCGCTGTATTTGAGCCAACGTCCAGAGCACTCTTATCAGATATTACATCGCCGCAGAACAAGCTGCTGGTGTTTAATCTGAGATATGCTGCGATCAACCTGGGTGTTGTATTTGGACCCATTATCGGATTCCAGCTTGGGTCCTCGGAGTCTACGTTTCCTTTTGTCATCTCTGGATTGGTATATATCGTGTATGGCCTGATCTTGTATTTACAATTCAGGCTGCATCATGCGAATCTGCCCGTGCGTCTGGAGGTTATTGCACCTCGTCTGCGAGAAGCACTAATGACAACCGGGCGGGATCGTGTATTCCTGCCAGTGCTGATCGGTACGACTTTTTGTGTGCTAGGATATGGTCACTTTAGCTCCACACTTGCGCAGTATTTGGCGAGAAGTCCTGTTTTTGAAAATGGGGGCCAGCTGTTCTCATATATGCTCTCGTTGAATGCTGTTACTGTGCTTGTTGTCCAGTATCCACTTGTGCGCACATTCCGCAATGCACCGCCGCTTATACCGCTTATATCGGGTAATCTGCTTGTTGCTTCGAGCCTGCTGCTGTTTGGTGTAGCGCAAGGAATTGTTCTGATGATGGTTAGTGTTATTCTATTCACGATAGGAGAAGTGCTGCTGTTTACGATGATGGATATGCTGATTGATCGCATTGCAAAGCCAGAATGGAAAGGCACATATTTTGGCACCATCGGTTTCAATAATATCGGCAATGTAGTGGCTCCGGTGATGGGTGGACTGTTGTTAAGTCAGTTTGGTGCGGCGGATGGCCTATCCGTATTTATCCCAATCGCGTTGACTACGGCAATAGGCGTTCCTTTTTTACTTATAGCACATAAACGCCTTGTTATAAGAGAAAAGCAGCACACCGAGTCTGTTCAAATGGGAGCCTAAGGATGAAGTAAATAACAATTCAGTTAATAATTATGTTGACGTATAAAGAATGAGCGAATAGAATAAACAACAAATATGTGAAACGGGTGGGATAACGAATGAACGGTCAGCTACGACAGGTACGCATTGCGATAATTGAATATGCATGAGCATATCGACGTTATTCGGGTAGAGTGTTGACCACGTTTGGACAGTCAGGCTCATTGCTACCCTGTCTGGACGCTCATTCATACTGAGATGCGGAGAAGAAGCTGGAACTTACCTGTCCTTGCTGACTTTTCATTCATATCAAGCTGTAGATGAACTTCATTCATCTATGGCTTTTTTGCATTCCTCCTGAACGCTTCACATGGAAAGGAGCAGAAATCCGCGAGCATTTATAAGCACATGTGGTTGTTCATGACTTAATTTAAGGACAAGAAAGGGAGAGTGTACGATGGTAAAACGATGTAAACAATTAGCTTCCGCACAAGGCATTATGGATTACAGCAAGCTGCTGCATGATTCATCATAGCGAACGAAGGCAAGGCGAGCATGACAAACTAGGGCTAAATATTAACTAGGGCGTGCCTGAAAACGCTGAAGGAAGCAGGTGTTGCTGAATTTTCGTTCCGAGCCAGGAAGTTTCCGCAGGCGTGCAGAGATACGTCATGGGAAAGTGACGCAGCAGAGGGCGACAAGTTGGTACAAAATGCACTTCAATACGCTTCAAGACACGGTCCAATTTGAAGGGGTGAGGGCGATGCCCAAAACAGAGAAACGCTCGATGGCATGGCTGCTGCAATATTTAAAACCGGTCAAGGGAAAGCTGGCAGTGCTCCTGATTATGCTGCTTGCGTCAACAGGGCTGCAGCTGCTTAATCCACAAATCATACAGCGATTTATTGATACAGCTGCAACGGAAGGTGTTCTGAGTGACTTGATCAAGCTGGCTGCACTCTTTCTGCTTGTTGCTGTTATGAATCAGCTCATTACCATAGCTGTAAGTTATTTGGGTAATGATGTTGCCTGGAGGGCTACAAACCGGATGCGTGGAGATTTGCTAAAGCATTGTCTCAGGCTGGATATGCGTTTTCATAATGTGAAAACACCCGGCGAGATGATCGAACGAGTAGATGGAGACGTGACAAGTATCTCCAATTTTTTCGCTATGTTTATCGTTCAGGTCATTGGAAGCTTTGTGCTGCTGGCAGGCATTCTAGGGTTTATGTTCACCATTAATGTGCCGATAGCGATCGTTATGACGGCGTTCACACTGTTATCTATACTGTTCATGGTCATTATCCGCAACCTCGGAGTGGAGTCTTCCAAAAACGAGCGTGCCGCCAGTGCCTCCTTGTTCAGTCTGATCGAGGAGCGTATTGCCGGTATTGAGGATGTGCAGGCCAACGGACATGTGCCGTATGTAATGAATCGCTTTTACCGCACCATGCGTGCTGTCTTCCTCAGAGGACGAAAAGCGTGGCTGCTGCGGGTTGTTCCATGGAATACAACGGTCATTATGTTTATTATTTCGGTTACGGTGGTGCTGCTTCTTGGAGTTCACTACTACATTGAAGGCATGATCAGCTTGGGCACCCTGTTTCTAATCTACCAATACAGTCAGATGCTGAATGAGCCTATCGAGCTGCTTGGCGATCAGGTACAGGAATTCCAGAAGGCGAAGTCAGGCATGCTTCGTTCCCGAGAGCTGTTATCCATGCGAAGCGAGATTGAGGATGGAACAGAAGAACAGCTTCCTGACGGACCACTTGGACTGAAATTCAGTCAAGTTCATTTCAGTTACAATGCAGAGAAGCCAGTGCTTCAAAATATTACGTTTGAGGTGAAGCCGGGAGAGCGTCTAGGCATCATCGGCCGTACCGGCAGCGGTAAATCAAGTCTGAGCCGTATATTGCTGCGTCTGTACAATCTGGATCAAGGAACAATTCACATTGGGGGAACAGACATTACCAAGCTATCTATGCAGGCACTCTATCGCAGGGTAGGGATGGTTACACAGGATGTACAGCTGTTTGACGGAACGCTGCGTGACAATCTAACCTTGTTTAATTCAGAAGTGTCTGATGTGATGATCAAACAAACGACAGAACGGTTAGGACTGCATCATTGGATTGATACACAGCCTGATGGACTGGATACACATCTTCATGCAGGAGGAGCCTCTTTATCCGCAGGAGAAGCCCAGCTGTTCGCTTTAACCCGTGTGTTTCTCACAGAGCCGAGTCTGGTAATTCTGGATGAGCCATCCTCACGGCTGGACGCTGCCACTGAGAGCATGCTTCAGGCTGCCATAGATGAATTAATGAAGCGATCTACAGGAATTATTATTGCGCACCGTCTTGCCACACTGGAGAAAGTAGACAAAATCATGGTGCTGGGTGAGGGTAAGCTGCTGGAGTTCGGAGATAGACAGGAGCTGGCTAATGATTCGTCCTCTCACTATGCACGGCTTCTGGTTACAGGCCGAGAGGAGGAACTGGCATGAATGTAACAGGATTTATAGGGCGTTTGTTTCGTTATAAGCCTTATTTGTTTTTTATCAATGGTTTGTTATGGTGTGTGTTTCATTCCCTTCCGCTTGCGATGGGACTGGGTATGCAGTGGTTCTTTGATCGAACAGCGACGGGACGGGTCGACTACATGTGGCTTGCTGTACCTTTAATTGTAATCGCGCTGTTTCGATTAACCCGGGTGGGAACGTTTTTTGTAGCATTTTACGCTTGGGTGACGTATATGTATCACATTCAAGCTATTTTACGGACCAACATGCTTGCTGGCATCATGCGCTGGCCTGGACGGAATTTACCTGCATCGCCAGGCGAGGCAATGAGCCGTTTTCGCGACGACGTCGATGAAGTGGTCGAATACATTGAATCCTGGGTGGATTTTTGGGGACGGCTCGTTTTTGCAGTTGTCTCAATTATCATTATGGCGAACATTAACTGGAAGATTACGCTGGTTGCTGTGCTGCCCCTGGTTATCGTGACACTTCTCAACAACCTTTCAGGCAACCGCGCAAGGAAGTATGCGCAAGTGAACCGGGAAGCTACAGGTCGTATTACCAGTTTTATTGCAGAGACCTTCGGGGCTGTGCAGGCGCTGAAGCTCGGTCAGGCCGAAGAGAATGTGGCAGCACGTTTTAATCTGCTGAATGAAGAACGTCGTCAAGCAGCCTTGCGCGACAGTCTGTTTAAACAGTGGATGAAATCGCTCAATCAGCATGTGCTAAGCATCTGTACGGGGCTCATTCTGCTGATGTGTGCTGCCGAGATGAAGGCAGGCCACTTCACGGTTGGAGATTTTGCTCTGTTTACCAGTTATCTCGTTAACATTGGATTTAGTATTTCACTGTTCGGGTATATGGTATTCCAGCATAAAAGGCTCAAGGTATCGTATGACCGCATGCGTACATTATTTCGTCCAGGCGAAGAGGATCAGATTATGGAGAGCAGGGAAATATACCTGTATGAAGATCCACCAGAGCTGAAGCATGAACGAAGAAACATGAACGAGAAGTTTCATGAGCTTGAAGTGAAACATCTTAGTTATCGGTATGGGTCATCTGCAAACGGAATACATGACATTAATTTCAAGCTGAAACGCGGCCAATTTCTGGTCATCACCGGGCGGATCGGATCTGGTAAATCAACGCTTGTTCGAACATTGCTAGGACTGTTGCCCAAGCAAGAGGGCGAGATTGTCTGGAATGGAGAGCATGTAGATCCAGCAACATTTCTTATGCCGCCAAGAGCCGCATATACTCCTCAGGTTCCAAGGCTTTTCAGTGATACACTCAGGGAGAATATTGTGCAAGGCAAGGTGGGAGAAACAGATCAGGCGATGGAAAAGGCCATTCGTCTCGCAGTTCTGGATCAAGATATTCAACAACTGGATCAAGGACTGGAGACTCCGGTGGGACCAAGAGGTGTCATGTTATCCGGCGGGCAGATTCAGAGGTCAGCAACTGCGCGAATGTTAATGACGGAGGCAGACCTGTTTATCTTCGATGATCTGTCCAGTGCCCTCGATGTAGAAACGGAGCAAAAGGTGTGGGAGGGATTGTTTCAGGAGAATGATGTCACTTGTATTGCTGTATCTCACCGCAAAGCTGCTTTAACCAAAGCGGATCATATTATCGTCATGAAGGATGGACGTATTGAAGCCGAAGGGAATCTGGTGGAGCTGCTTGAGAGCAATGAAGAGATGCAACTGCTGTGGCAGGGAGAGCAAATGCCTGTAAAGGCTGGGTGAGCATAAATGTTGCCTGGGACGTGTCTTGAAGCCTACTGAAGTGCTCCAGCTCTAGTATGCCTGAGGCAAAATTTGCTTTATTAGCGTTTTCAAGCACGTTATACGCCTGGTAAAACACAAAACCGTACAGATTCATGCCTGATTACAGGCAATGCTCTGTACGGTTTTGTGTTCATTCTTTTTCCCAAACCCTGTACCTATCTTATCTCATCAATTGAGCAATCAAAGAGTAAGCAATGATAACAAGGAAGATAATGGTGATATGGTTGATGGAGAAAATAAACATCCGCTGGGACCATTTCTTGGTGTCTTTCGGATCAAAAGTAGTGACACTTAGAATCAGCCAAGCTAGAGTCACCAGAAAAGCTACAATAGCGATAAACGGGCTCATTGGCCAAAACAAGAAGCTTGAAAGTAGCAGCAATACAAGATATACGTTAGATTGAACGTAAGTTCGTCCAATGCCCTTCACTACAGGCAGCATAGGGACACCAGCAGCTTTGTATTCATCAAAACGGCGAATGGCGATGCCGTAGAAGTGAGGCATTTGCCATAATAACATCGTTACAACCAGTGCCCAGATTTCGAAATGGCCAAGGTCTGGAGAAATGGCTGCCCAACCGATCAGTGGTGGAACTGCACCTGACAGACTGCCAACCTCGGTATTATAGATCGTTGTACGCTTAGTCCACATCGTATAAGGGAACACATACAGCAGCAATCCCAAAATACCAAAAACAGCGGCTGAGGGTGAAGCAATATACAGCATAACCGCCCCAATTAACGTAATGGTAATACCTAGAATCAAACCTGACTTGGTATCGACCCGCCCAGTTACCGTAGGACGTTTTTTGGTACGCTCCATTATTGCATCAATGTCCCGGTCATACAGATTGTTAAACACTCCGGCTGCCCCGATAATCAAGGAAGATCCGAGGAAAGACAGCACAATCGGGACAATATTGGCAAGAACAGAGGCATTAAATACATATAAAGCTAAGCTTAAACCTGCAAACATGGCAATCAAGTTGGACTTGATGATTCCAATTTTGATTGTATCGAAAAATACTTTTGGAATCGAGTTGTACTCAAGGCTAATATTTGTCGTCTGTGGTTCGTTATTCAATGCTTTCAAATACTCACTTCCTAATATATATACTTGTGTAAACTTCATATTATATGTACCTATTATATCATCCAAATCACGTTGTGCTTTGAATAACGTTTTAGTATTTAAAATAATGTCAATTGATTGTGAACAATTTAAAAACAAGATCTTTTTTAATTGTTAAAACAACAATTCTGTGCTACGAGCTCTTTTTCATTGGATTGTCATGTATTCATTGTAGAAATAGAATAAACATATTGCAAATACATAATGAACATTGTATTGTAGATATAAGATATCTCTAATAGACTTGTTTAGAATGATGAAAAAGGACTTTCATTTAATAAAAGCATGTCATGCTATTAGAATTATCACAGTCCTTCCAACCTTCCCATGTGACATGGCTGGCTTTAATGCAGAGTGGAGGCAATCTTTTGTTGTTTAATTAAAGATATTAAATATCTGGAAAGGGTGTTTTGGAATGAATGAAAATCAGGATCAATTCGATGTAGTGATTGTGGGGGGAGGACCAGCAGGCTTGAACGCTGCATTGGTGCTCGGCCGAGCTAGAAAGCATGTGCTTGTTATAGATAATCAGAAACCTCGCAATTGGGTTACGCGTGAGACGCATGGTTTTCTTACGAGAGATGGGGTTAGTCCTCAGCAATTTCGTGAATATGCTGCAGAAGACATCAAGGCCTATCCTTCTGTGCAATTTACATCCGATACGGTAATTAAGATGAACGGGAAGGATGGAGCATTCATAGTCAAAACGGCTGAGGATAAAGCTTATTACGCCCGAAAAATCTTGTTTGCTGTTGGTAAAAGGGACCAGCCTTTGCACATTGATGGATTATCAGAGGTTTACGGGAAAAGTGCTTTTGTCTGCCCTTATTGTGATGGATGGGAGCTGCAGGATCAGAAGCTAGTCATGATTATGAGTGCGGAAAAGGCGTTGTACATGGCTAAATTAATCGCTGGCTGGACCAAGAATTATGTACTGTGTACAAACGGAGATGTGACCTTGCCAGAAGAACAGATGTTAGAGCTTTCTCGGCATGGGGTTCAGGTTTATGAAGCGCCTATTCACTCGATTTTGTCTCAAGAAGGGATGGTTCGTGCAGTTGAGCTGGAGGATGGAACCCTGATCTCTTGTACAGGAATATTCTTTCAGCCCAAACTCCAGGCGGGTTCGGAGGTTCCTATGGGGCTTGGATGTGAGGTGACAGATTCGGGGACCATCGTTGTTGATGCACAAGGAAAAACGTCTGTGCCAGGTGTTTTCAGTGCGGGAGATGCTGCATCCGAATTGTATCAAGCGATTACAGCCGCTTCGTTAGGCTCGTTAACGGCGGTGAGTATAAATAATGAATTGAATTTTGAAGCGTGGGACTCTGGAACAAAATAAAGGTAACTTCAATTCAAAGGGAAACCGTCAGCGAGTCATCCATCCCACGGCATGGTATGATGCTGACGGTTTTCATCAATTGTATCGTTCTATCTGGAATCCTGTATGGTTGCCGTACTGTTGTTTGCACTGAGTGCAGTAATAGGATCAAAAGGAGGGCCAGTGATGGTTCCCACGAGCAAAGCGATGTCTACTGCATTCTGAGGACTTCCCCAAGAATTGCCGGAGAACACCATAACGGCCTGATCATTGACAAATCCGCGTGTATTATAAACGACATTACTAATGATCTCTCCCGTAGTATTTGGATTAAAGTAAGCTGGTTGACGCAGGGAGTAGAAGATATTGTTTCTTACGATGAGTCCGGTCATGTTGCCAATTTGGGTTACAATCCCACGATTGACAATCCACCCCGTAGACGGGCCGGCTTGGGGAGGACCGAATATCGTATTATTTTTCACGGTATGATTGGTACCTCCTAATTGAATAAACTCTACTGCATAGGGGTTGTCACTTGTCATTGTGAAGCCGTCTACCGTTACTCCGCTTCCGATGATGGTAAATGGGATGACGGCGGCTTGCAGGAGAATGATTGTATTCGGGTAACCCTGGAGAGTTACTCCGGCCTTATTAATCGTAATGTTTGATGTAATTGGATATGTTGCACCGAGGACATGAACTGTACCTGTTGGTGAAACGGCGGTTACCCCCTGTTGAATCGTTCCAAATGGACTGGCTTGTGTCCCGTTTCCTCCAACTGCTCCCTGCAAGACATATACGTTAAACGGATTAGGTTCAAATGTACCTGTAGCGCCTGTGAAGCCGGTGGCACCTGTCACACCTATGGCCCCAGTAGCCCCAGTCGCCCCGGTAGCACCAGTCGCCCCCGTCGCACCTGTAGGTCCAGTAGGGCCGGTCGCCCCCGTTGTACCGACATCTCCAGTCGCCCCGGTTACACCCGTTTCACCAGTGGCTCCAGTCGCTCCTGTCGTACCAGTCGCGCCTGTCGGTCCCTCAGGACCTCCGGAAGGTCCTGTATCTCCAGTCGCGCCCGTTTCACCTGTGTTTCCCGTCGCGCCCGTTGCGCCAGTTATTCCGGTACTTCCAGTCGCGCCCGTAGTACCTGTAACGCCCGTAGTACCTGTAACGCCCGTAGCACCAGTGGCACCAGTCGCCCCTGTCGCACCAGTCGCACCTGTTGTACCCGCAGCACCTGTGATTCCCGTATTGCCTGTGGCCCCCGTCGCCCCCGTCGCCCCTGTAATTCCAACCGCGTTTTCGCTCCCGAACAATTCGGAGTATACGAGCCGGTGGGCGGCAATCAGCGCTCCGGCACTGTTCTTGCCCCAGAAGGAAACAAGCACACTTTCAGGACTAGGTTCTGTTACGGTAATGACATAATCAAAACTGTCCAGGTCAGCATAATAATTGCGTGTCAGTACAGCGTTTGGCAAAATCGTAATTTGTTCACTCACATACAACGTACGTACTCCACTAAGTACATAGCCTTGAATGAGCACCGTGGCTGCCGATACTGGATTTTCATTTTCAATCTTGATGGATACAGTCTGCGTAGGCCTAACTCCATTAACAGGGGTGTTATCAATAGGGCCTGTTATCAATACAGACAATAACATCTCCTCCTTTGTTTTTGAAAATAAATGCAAATGCATTATGAATCCTGTTTACTATGTGTATTCCGTGGGACTAGAGAAGTATTCACATGCATTTTTATACAAAGAGCTCATGTTCAGTCAAACGCTTCATTGCTTTGTTTTGAAAGAAGGTTGTTATCTTTCTGTAAAATTTTAATTAAAATCATTGACATCTCGTCTTTAAGCGATTTTAATTATATAGACCGATTGTTATAATTTATTGAAGGAAGTGGCTTTCTTTGAGTGAAAAGTCGAATGCCAGAGATCTTATTATTGGCACAGCAGCCAGACTGTTTTTTTCACAAGGATATCATGCGACCGGTCTGAATCAGATCATTAAGGAGAGTAACACGCCGAAAGGTTCGTTATATCATTATTTTCCACAGGGTAAGGAGGAGCTGGCTCTCGAATGTATTCAAACGACCAATGCTTATGTTCTTCAGAAGTTCCAGGAAACGTTCCAGTCCTATGAAACAACCTCGGAGGGAATCAGGCAATTCATCTATGAAACAGCCAATGAAGCTGAAGCTTCAGGTTATACGGGATTCTATCCGTTCAGCTTCTGGGCTGCTGTAGAAACTTCATGTATCAGTCAACAGCTGCGAGCTGCTTCACAGGATGTGTTTGCTGGCTGGCAGGAGGTTATTGCATGTCATCTCATACAGGACGGCATTGGTGAGGAGAGGGCTCGAGAAACCGCAATGCTGGTCGTATCCCTAATGGAAGGTGCATTGATTATCAGTCTGACCAATCAGGATAAACAGCCCCTGCTGACGGCTGCTGATTATTTGTCAGTTGTAGCAAAGAATGCTGAACAGAAACAGTAAATTATCTCAAGAGTAGAGAGAAAAGAAACCGTTGGATAAGATTGAGGAGGATGGAACTTTGGAAGCTTCCATGAAAGCTGGATCAGAAAAGAATCAACAAGAAACACAACAGTATAAGGTGTTCCCGATTTTGTTCGCCATGCTGCTGAGCGGATTCATAGGTTTATTTGGTGAGACTGCTCTGAATGTAGCCTTGACACCGTTAATGGGTCTGCTTGAGGTTGGACCAACAACGATACAATGGTTAACTACAGGATATTTGCTTGTGCTTGGTATTCTGGTTCCCGTGTCGGGTTTGCTGCTGCAATGGTTTACGACCAGACAGCTGTTTACGACCTCGCTTGTGTTTTCCATTGCGGGCACATTGGTTGCTGCACTTGCACCGAATTTCGAAATTTTGTTAGTAGCCCGTGTGCTACAAGCAGTGGGAACAGCACTATTGCTGCCGCTGATGTTTAACACCATTCTGGTTATTTTTCCAATTGAGAAGCGTGGTGCGGCTATGGGCCTGATCGGCCTAGTTATTATGTTTGCACCGGCAAGTGGTCCGAGTATTTCAGGGCTGATTTTGGCCAACTTGAGCTGGCACTGGATTTTCTGGATTTCATTACCCTTTTTCCTGATCTCCCTGGTGTGCGGTTTGATGTTCCTTCCGAACATTTCCAAATTGACCAAGCCCAAAATTGATGTGCTGTCTATTGTGCTGTCAACACTCGGTTTTGGCGGTATTGTATATGGCTTCAGCAGTGCCGGCGGACATGGAGAAGCGGGAGGTGGCTGGACTAGTCCGATTGTCATTGCAACGCTGGTGGTTGGTGTAGTTTCATTGCTCTTGTTCAGCATACGTCAATTGCGTATGAAAGAGCCTGTGATGGATCTGCGAGTATTCAAGTATCCGATGTTTACCCTGGGACTGCTACTGGTCTTTATCTGTATGATGATGATTCTGTCCTCCATGCTGGTATTGCCGATGTATTTGCAGCAGGGTATGGCGGTTACACCACTTACTGCAGGATTGGTTCTACTGCCAGGCAGTTTGTTGAATGGATTTTTATCTCCGGTCATGGGGCGTTTGTTTGACAAATTTGGTCCGAGATGGCTGGTTATTATCGGTATTTCTATTGTTGCGATTGTATTGTTCCTGTACACTACGATCGAGCCAACAACGCCGCTGATCAACATTATTATGATGCATGTATTCATGATGATTGGTATTTCAATGGTGATGATGCCTGCACAAACAAACGGTCTGAACCAGCTGCCGCGTCAATATTACCCGCACGGTACAGCAATTATGAATACTTTGCAGCAGGTATCAGGTGCTATCGGTACAGCTGTTGCAGTAAGTATTCTCAGTGCAGGTCAGGCGCGTTACTTGAAGGGTGTGGATCATCCACAGAGTCCTGAAAATATTCTGGCAGGCTTCACATCTGGTGTGCAGAATGCGTTTGTCTTTGCATTGATTCTGGCCCTGGCTGGACTACTCATTGCCGTATTTGTAAAAAGAGTAAAGGTAGGCTCAGCTGAGAAATCACAAAGCGCGACGCACTAAATGCAAGATTAAAAAAGAGCGATGCTCCCCGTATGTAGGGGGCATCGCTCTTCTGCTTATGCACTAATAGTATGCTTTCAGATGATAATGTTGCTCCGCAGTCCACCTGGGCGGTTATTTCTTAACAATATCCAAAATCTCATCGGCTACGATGTCCGGGTGGTATTGATGAATGTAATGCTCGGTATCCTTGACATGTACTTGTTTGAATAATGCGGACCAGGACTTGAATTCAGTTTGTGTTTTTGTCCAATCGGGTTCTGCTTTACCAAAATAATCTGCGGTCAGAATCGTAAGAGGAAAGGGAAACGGCTTTTTATTGGCCATAACAGCCTGGGCATTCGCATGCAGCTCGCGTAACTCATTGACCGTATCAGCATTGCCATAGTTCAGCAGAAGTGCTGTTTGATCTGCTTTTTTCAGATCATCGGGCACCAGTTTTAGTTCATTCCGATTGGCGTTTGATGTATCAACCACTTGTTGATTTTGCATGATCAGTCGGAAAAGCCCGCTTCTGATGCGGAATTGATTGCCGAAACCACCAATAGTGTCCGCGGGGTTATCCGAATCCTTTTCATAGTATTCAGGACTTCCACCGTCAATCATGACAATGCCTTTGACAAGATCGGGATATTTCTGTGCAAAACGAAGTGTTTCTAATGAGCCAAGGGAGTGAGCGACAAGCACGTAAGGCGGCTTTTGCCCGGAAACCTGTAGCAATTCGTGTAGTTCATCAGCAACCGTATCTACATCGCGCGTTTTATCGGTCTTGTCACTGTAGCCATACCCGAAGCGGTCATACACAGCAAACTTTGCATTTGGGGCGAGCTTTTCGTATAAAGGATAATAGTCTACATATGGATTAGCTGTTCCCCAGCCTGAGGCAAGCACGACGGTTACATCGCCTTTTCCTCCCGTATACAGGTGCATCTTATTGCCGTCTACTTCATACCGTTTGCCAGGTGGTGTAAATGATTTTTCATCTTGCGATGCACCGACCTGCTGATAGATCACACCGGAACCTAGCAAAACAATAATCAGGAACAGATCAAAGAGTAGAAACTTAACAAGTCTTGTACGCCATTTTTTGCTCATGGATGCTCTCACACTCTCTCTTGTTTTTTCTATATCATATAGGCTCAGTCTTATACGAGTGAAAACGGGGTCTTAATTCTAGCTTAACTGCTCCAATTGTGTCTGTTTGGTACAAAATTGAATATCGCCACGCGATGAATTAAGATGAGAAGATAATAATGATATTCCACGGGCCAACCGTGAGATACGAGGATCGGAAGGGCTGCACATGACGAAATACGAAAATCAGATTCCAACATCCGCCGGAATGAGCATCAAGTCCTTAACCAGCATATTGCGGGATTCCTTGCGTAAAAATGTGGAGCGCAGGCCGTCTGGAAGCATACCCGTTGAGCGATATTCGCATCCTATAACGTCGGAGGCCTCCAAGCATCCACAGGTGACATGGTTTGGACACTCCGCTTTTTTGCTTGAGATAGAGGCACATCGCCTGCTCTTTGACCCTATGCTGGGTGAGCGTCCTTCACCTGTATCCTGGGCCGGAACGAAACGCTTCAGTCGCGAGCTGCCGATGCAGCCCGAGGACTTTCCTGAACTGGACGCCATCGTGATCTCCCATGATCATTATGATCATCTTGATGTTTCTTCGATTCGCAGATTGAAAAATAAAACCAAACGTTTCATCGTTCCACTTGGTGTGCGCAAAAGGTTAATCAAGTGGGGCGTGCCTGCGGATCAGATCACAGAGCATCAGTGGGGAGATGAATTTACCTTCAAGGGGTTAACATTTGCATGTACCCCGGCACGACACTTTTCCGGAAGAGGTCTATTGGATCGGGATTCGACCCTTTGGTGCTCGTGGGCTATTATTGGAGAGGAAACAAAGGTGTTTTTCAGCGGTGACAGTGGATATGGTCCTCATTTCAAGGAAATTGGAAGCAAGTATGGCCCCTTTGATCTGACACTGATGGAATGCGGTCAATATGACAAGCGCTGGTCCAACATTCACATGATGCCTGAGGAAACGGTACAAGCTCATCTGGATGTAGGCGGGGAGTTATTGATTCCGATTCATTGGGGAGCATTTACACTTGCGTATCATGCCTGGAATGAACCGGCAGAGCGGGTCACCCGTGCGGCAAGAACGGCTCATGTGCGTATAGCTACTCCCAAAATAGGCGAGACGGTGGTAGTCAACGCACAAGGGATCACAACCAGACCCTGGTGGAGATAAAATCAGGAGTAATCGCAGAAAGCGTTCAGCTCGGCAGACGAGTGAACGCTTTTGTTTTATTTTATCAATGAGAACGCGGTAAGGATTAACAGCAGACCCATGCAGATATGAAAAGGGCGTTCGTATTTTAACAGAAATTGCTGAAGCAAATGTCCGCCCAAAGCCCAGCTTAGATTCGCACTGATACCGATCAGTGTGAGCAGGAGCGAGTAGTACAGGAACTGCTGATGGGACTGAGTATGGGGCAGAACAAACACCGATAAAGCTGTCAGCCCGTATAAGATCACTTTGGGATTAATCAGCTGGAGGGTGAATCCGAACCAAAAGGAAAAATGCTTTCTTTGCTCGCTCTTGCTCTCACGCCCAGTGGACGCATTTTTCTTCATGATCATGAAGGCCAGATAGAGCATGTAGATACATCCGAATACGTTTAAAACGGGCGTGATCTTCGGAATATAGTGATAGAGAGCAAGATTGAAATAACTGGACATCAACATGATCAGAAGGCATCCGGCAGCAACTCCGCTGATAAAAGGAAAGGTGCTTCGGAATCCCTGATTTCTTGCATGTGTCATGGAGATGATATTGTTGGGTCCAGGTGTAAACGAAGCCACCATGGCGTAAGTGATTATAGCTGAGAGATCCATATGTCCTCCTTGTATGAATAGAATGTGTGTTATAATGCACAATAAGTGCGTTATAGCGTTTGTTCTTTATGATTGTACAATATGTGCTCTATAAAGCACAATAATTATATTATTTTGAGTGAGGTGGATGTTGATGGAAAATATTAATTTGATTCTGGCCCGAAACATGAAGTTAATCAGGGAACAAAGAAAACTGAGCTTGGACAAGGTAGCCGAATTGTCAGGTATAAGCAAAACCATGCTTGGTCAGATTGAGCGAGGTGAATCCAATCCGTCCATCGCAACAGTATGGAAAATTGCGAATGGATTGAAAATCTCATTCACAACCCTAATTGATGAACCGAAGTCGGATACAACCGTGCTCATGAAGGAGCATATCAAAGTATTACAGGAGGATGAGGGACGCATTCGGATTTATCCACATTTCTCATTTGAAGAGGGAAGGCGTTTTGAAATGTACATGATGGAGATGGATGAGCAAGCATCGTTGAGTGCTGAGCCGCATGTTGAAGGAGCAGAGGAATTCATCACGGTATGTAAAGGGGAGGTTACTATTAGAGTAGGGGAAGCAGAACACACGTTGCGACAGGGGGATTCGATCCGTTTCAAGGCAGATCAGTCGCATACATACTTTAATCCGGGGCGAAGTACCAACCAACTAAGCATGGTAATTTACTATGCGGGTCATAAGCATTAATCGGTCGGGAGAACGTTATATTGAAAAAAAGGCCGTTTGATTAAGACCGCAGAGGGAAACTGGACAGCCAAAGGGCCGGGATTTAAACTATAAACAGGTTGAGCTATCAGTTACAGGTTAACGGAAAGCGCAGAACAAACAGAAGGGACGTCTTGAACTGCATATGCTGCAAAAATTCGGATTTACCCAATATGAAAGTCAGGTCTATGAGGCTATAATGGCGCAGGATGAACCGCTTGATGCAACAACGATTGTAGGCGCCTCGAATGTGCCCAAGGCCAAAATCTATGAAGTGCTTAATCGGTTGATAGATAAGGGCATCGTGCTTACTACAATGGACGGAAAGAAGAAATTGTACATGGCGGTTGATCTGCAGACGGTCATTCACAAGATCAAGCTTGATTTTGAAAATGACATTGAAGCCCTGAAACAATATAAAATCAAGCGAACGTTCACGGATGAACATATCTGGACTTTAAAGGATGAGTCCTCCATCGCTTCAAACATCGAGCAGCTGCTTGAGGAGGCCGATTCGTCGATTCTTTTTCTGGCATGGAACGAGAGCATGGAGAGATATCGCGAGCTGCTGGAGAAGAAGGAGAGACAGGGAGTGTATGTAGAAGTGCTTGCCGTAGGCGGCCTGGAAAGCTCTCTTACTCGCCAATATTCACTTATCCCGCTGCTCGATGCCCCTGAGCCCTCACAGCTGCTTATTGTGGATCACATGTATCTGCTGTTTGCCGGTGTTGAGCATGAATCGTGGAAAGCGATCAAAACGATGTCCAAGCCCATTGTTAAAGCGATGACCGATTATTTCTATCATGATGTGGCCCTGACACAGATTACGAAAAAATATGGGGAACAGCTGCTGCAGGATGAAGAAATGGAACGCCTGCTGACCCGATTGATCTATTAAAAACTATTCTCTTGCAGAATAGTTTTTTTGCTAGGTTTTCGAAAAATATTGAAAGTATACATTGATCTTTCTTTCTTATTGGGTTACTATCGTAGTTGTAACTTGTTAGGGGGATTCGAAACAATGAATAAAAAGGTATATGTTTTGGCGATTGCAGCCTTTGTAGTGGGAACGGTTGAACTGATTCTGGGCGGCATTCTGGATCTGATTGCAACGGATTTGCATTTGTCTCTGGCAAAAGCAGGATATTTAATTTCAATCTTTTCACTGGTCTATGCGTTGTCTGCTCCAATTCTGCTTAATGTGACGGCGCGTTTCGAGCGAAAAAAAGTATATATGTACACGCTGCTTGTGTTTCTGATCAGTAATCTGATCTCCGCTTGTAGTGTGAACTTTTACATGTTGATGGCCGGACGGATGCTGGGAGCTGCCGCCGGGTCACTTATTTTTGTGCTGTCTCTGACGCTGGCTTCTCGTATTGTGGAGCCCGAGTATAAAGGACGTGCGGTTGGCACAATTACAATGGGGGGGAGTGCGTCGCTGATTCTTGGTGTGCCTCTTGGTATCTTTGTAGGCAACGCCTTTGGATGGCGTGAAGTGTTTATACTGATTGCCGTTCTGACTGTATGTGTGATGGTAGCCATTGGTGTGGCGATGAATCGTGTACAGCCTGCTCCCGCGGTAAGTCTTCAAAATCAGCTCAAGGCGTTATGGAATCCGAAAATGCTGGCTATTCATATGACGACACTGCTTGTACTAGCGGGGCACTTGACGTTATATGCGTATTTCACACCGTTTCTTCAGGCTGCCATAGGCGCCAGTCCAACGGCGATTACCTTGATCTATATGATGTTTGGACTCGCTGCCGTTGCAGGAGGAGGGATGGGAGGCATGTTATCGGACCGTCTGCATCCAGCCAAAGCAATTGTGATGGTGCTCATTCCTTTCATGTTAAGTATGGCTGTGATCCCGTTTAGTACCGGTCTGCCATTGATTCCTTTTCTGTTGCTGTTAAGTATTTGGGGAGCGTTGAGCTGGACTGTAACTCCTGTACAGAACAGTCTGATTATCAAGACGTCACCGGAAACCTCGGAAATTCTGATTAGCACTAACTCGGGTATAGCACATGCAGGTATTGCGCTGGGGACCTATATCGGCGGGCTCGTCATTGATCATTCTTCTATTATGAATACGGGGTGGGTTGGCTCAATCCTGGTGTGTATCGGACTGGGTTCCGCCGTGCTTGCAGTCAACATGAAAGAAAAGCATGTTCATGCTATGGCCTGAACAATTGAAGCTGACATGTGCGGAGGCAAACAATAGTTTCTAAGTCAGAAAAAAGACCTTCGAACAGAAGACCGAGCGTCAGGAACACCGTGAAGTTAGCGATCACAGCTTTCCTGACGCTCCTCCTGTAAGAAGGTCTGTAACCTAAGCCCTGAAGCTTAACGCTTCAGGCTTTTTCCATTGCTGGCGATAATCTCTTTATACCAGTGGAAGGATTTTTTGCGGTAACGCTCCAATGTACCTGAGCCATCATCATGACGGTCAACATAGATGAAACCGTAACGTTTTTTCAGCTGGGCAGAGGAAGCGCTGACAACATCAATGCATCCCCATGAGGTATAACCCATGATGTCCACACCGTCTTCCAACGCTTCGCCAACCTGAACGAGATGGTCATTCAGATACTGAATGCGATAGTCGTCCTCAACTGTTTTCTCACCGTCAGCACCTGTGGTTAATTCGTCTACGGCACCAAGCCCGTTCTCAACGATAAAGAGCGGTTTCTGGTAACGGTCATAGAACATATTCAGTACATAACGAAGTCCCTGCGGGTCAATCTGCCATCCCCATTCACTAGCGGCAAGATACGGGTTGGGCACACCGCCCATCAGATTACCTTCACCAGCGATTTGTTTGGCAGGATCGGCTGTCTGACATGTACTCATGTAATAACTGAAGGAGACAAAATCCACGGTGTTCAGCAGCGTTTCCTGGTCGCCTTCCTCCATATGAATCTCAATTCCGTTTTCGCGGAAGTAACGCTTCATATATCCGGGATAACGGCCGCGCACATGCATATCACCGAAGAAATAGTTGCTATGCTCATATTCCATAACCTTGATCACATCGTCAGGGTTCGGAGTCAAAGGGTATGTTGGCATACTTAGAATCATACAGCCGATCTGCGCGTCCGGGATAATCTCATGACACAGCTTAACGGCTGATGCACTTGCCACCAATTCGTGGTGGATGGCTTGATACAGGTCCTGCTTGCTCAGCTTGTCCTTAGGGGTGTAGATCCCGCCGCTCATGAACGGAAATTCAAGAATGGAGTTGATCTCGTTAAACGTGAGCCAGTATTTTACCTTGTTTTTATAACGGTTAAAAACAGTGGTCGCATAGCGCTCATAGAAAGCAATCATCTTCCGGTTCACCCAGCCGTCGTACTCTTTAGCAAGATGTAGCGGTGTCTCATAGTGTGATAATGTAACGAGAGGTTCGATTCCGTATTTAAGGCATTCATCAAACAGATTGTCGTAAAATTGCAAGCCTTCTTCATTCGGTTCTAATTCATCACCCTTTGGAAAAATGCGGGACCAAGCGATGGATGTGCGGAATACTTTGAACCCCATCTCCGCAAACAACTTCACATCTTCCTGATAGCGATGATACAGATCAATGCCGATCAGCTTCATGTTGTCTGCTGTAGGCTCATCCGTGATGGGGCCCATAACCCCTTTGGGTGCTACGTCCTGAGTGGAGAGACCTTTCCCCCCTTGATTGTAAGCACCTTCTGCCTGATTGGCCGCAATAGCGCCGCCCCATAGAAAATTTTCGGGAAATGAATAGGTTTGGTTCAATAATTTGCTCAAGTATATCGCTCCATTTCATAAATTTCATTCTGGACGCCATGAATGTACTCGTCCTGTTAGAAAAAGCTTAAACGTTGTAACGGGTTACACGTCAAGTTTTACTTTTGCTGAGCAGTTAAGGCATACTAGGAATGGCAGTTTGTTCGTAGAAAAGGAGCATCGGCATGTCCAAATTTGATGAAATTATAAAACGTTCCGGCTATTCAAGGGCCACAGTATCCCGCGTGATCAATCGTTCACCTCATGTTAGCGATGAAGCGAGACGCATTATTACTGAAATTATGAATGAACTGGATTATATTCCGAATCGAAATGCAGTGTCATTGTCTACGGGACAAACCAAACAGATCGGCATCGTTACAGCGATGATTGACGAGCTTAGCCTGACCTTCATTAATCAGTTTATGGATACGGCGATGGACTATGGTTTTCAAACGATTGTGTACATGTCGCGTGGGGATCAGCAGACCGAGATGCAGGCTTTCGAGGATTTGCGGAGTAAACGAGTGGATGGTCTGCTTATTGTAACCTGTGTTAATGATCCACATGAATTGAAGAGTTATATGCACTATGGACCGATCATATCGTGGCAGCGGATGGGGAATGACGACATTCCTTCAGTTGCGATGGATCAGGCTCAAGGGTACAGGCTGGCGCTAGAGCACCTGGTATCCAAGGGCTACATACGCATTGCCAATGTATTTGGCCGAAGTGGCAGTTTGAATACGCATAGTCGACGTGAAGCCTACGAGAAGTTCATGAACAGCCGAGGTTTGCCTGTTTGGCGAGAAGCTTATCAGTATTCGGTGTTTTCTTCTTCAGACGGTGAGGCGGCCTTCCGCCATATGATGGAACAAGGAGAGAGGCCGCAGGCCGTGCTATGCTCTAATGATTATGCTGCGATAGGCATTATGAGTGAGGCGCGTAGGCAGGGTATTCGAGTCCCAGAGCAGCTCGCCATTGTTGGCTTTGATGATACGGAATTGTCACGAGTGCTTGAATTAACGACGATTCATAATCCGATTGCTGAGCAAGCGAAGCAGGCGTTTTACCACCTGTGGCGTGTGCTCGGCAAGGAGAGGCTGGAGCTGATGCCGACAGCGCTGGATTACCGATTGATTGAACGTAAAACAACATAAGTGGACTAAACCGAGTTTCAAAGCCGCCTCTGCGCAGAGGGGCTCGTCAATTCAATAATTATTCAAATTTAAAGTAAAACGCAATCCTGCTCATGCCTTATACTTAGAACGAGCTTACATACGTTGTATGCATGGAGATACAGCGTTGTAAATCTCAATGTTGTAAGTTACATATTTCACAAATAAAGCTGCAGAAAGGTGAGGAATCAACGAATGAACACAATTACAGGCCGGTTCAGAATTGCGGGGATATGGGAGGGGGTATCCTTGCTGCTGCTTGTATGTATAGCCATGCCACTGAAATATTTTGCCGATATCTCTTCAGCTGTAGCTGTTCTTGGTATGATTCACGGTATTTTATTTCCGCTTTATCTGATTGCCCTGGTGCATCTCGGTCTGGTCAAAAAGTGGAAGGTTTCACGCTGGATCATGGGTGTAGCCGCAGGCTTGCTTCCGTTTGGAACATTTATTTTCGAAGCCTATCTTCGAAAGAGAGAGTGGAAATAGTCGTGTTCATCGAAACAACCTCCTGAACGAATGACAGGAGGTTGTTTGTGCATTAATTTGAGTGGGAGCAGTAAGCATGCTTTAAGTATGCATCTAACCCATAAACGAAATGTGGGGGATTTTTCGCTCATAAATTGATTTTGACTTCATGTGGTTGTCGTGATTGTCATTTGCTTGCGATATTCGGTCGGATTCAACCCGGTATGTTTCTTGAACTGTCTGGAAAAGTAGTAGGAATCGCTGAATCCGAGATTATCGGCAATATGGGTCATGGTCAAAGAGGTGCAACGAAGCATCTCTTTGGCTTTATCTATTTTTTTGCTGGTAATGTAATGAATAGGCGGCATGCCGACCTGTTGCTTGAAAAAACGAATGAAATAGTTCGGATGCATATGCAGCATCTGGGCCAAATCCTGAACGGACATGTTATCTTCAATATTGGTGTCGATATAGGTGAGCACGGTCGAAAGCTTTTCTACAACAGGCACGTTCAGATAGGTAATCTGCTCGAGATCGAGGCTCATGATGTAATGCGAGAGAAGCTCTGTCAGTTTGCTTTTGGCCATCATATGAGCATAAACCTCGCCTGAATTCGCATACATCAGCATGCTCTTGAACGTGTCCTCGAACTGTACAGGCTGATTCACCTCTACAAAATGTGCAAACCTGAGAATCTGAAACAGATTGATGCCTCCAACCTTGGCAGAAAAATGACACCAGTATTTAAGGAAAGGCTGGTCACTGATTGAGGAATACGACTGCGTGACCCCCTCCGGCATCAGAAAAAGCTGTCCCGGTTTGGGATAATACTCCTGATCCCCGATCTTGAGCCAGCCTTCACCCTCGCAGATCCAGTACAATTTGCTATAGTCCGGCGTATAGTCGAGATCTCTCCAACCCGGTCCACAGCGGTTATAGTTCACCATGTACAGATCAACCTGAAGGTTGGATAAGTAGTTGGCGAGCAGTGTTTGATGATCCATGCGCACCTCTCCCTGAAGGTTATTATCGTCCATCTAATGGTTAATGTTCTGCATTCGCATCACATCCCTGTCACACTACAATACAGATGTAGCCAATAAGGGAAGGGTGAGAACAGTACATGAACAAAAACGAATATTTACAGCATATCGAGGCCAAGATTGCCAGCGGGAAATTCAAGGATAACTGGACTTCACTTCGTCAATTTGGCGTGCCCGAATGGTATCAAAAGGCGAAATTCGGCATTTTCATCCATTGGGGCGTCTATTCAGTTCCGGCTTATGATAATGAATGGTATCCACGTAATATGTACATTCAGGGTTCCAAAGCATACGAGCATCACCTCGCAACTTACGGAGAGCATCGCGACTTTGGATATAAGGACTTTATTCCGATGTTTCAGGCAGAACATTTTGATGCAGATGCGTGGGCTGCTTTGTTCAAAAAGGCAGGTGCCAAATATATTATGCCTGTGGCAGAGCACCATGACGGTTTCCAGATGTACAAGAGCTCTATCTCTCACTATAACACATATGAAATGGGACCCAAACGGGATTTGCTTGGAGAGATGAAGGAGGCGTATGAGAAGCAGGGACTGACCTTCTGTGTATCCTCTCATCGTGCCGAGCATTGGTTCTTTATGTCCCACGGAAAAGAGTTTGAGTCCGACATCGGGGAGCCGATGCAGCGTGGAGATTTCTACTGGCCGGCGATGCCGGAGCCGGATCATCAGGACTTATACGGCTCGCCGCCTTCAGAAGAGTATCTGGAGGACTGGCTCATTCGATGCTGCGAGCTGGTGGATGCGTATCAACCAAGCATTTTTTACTTTGACTGGTGGATTCAAAATGCTGCCTTCAAGCCCTATCTCAAAAAATTTGCGGCGTATTATTACAACAAAGGCGAGGAATGGGGCATCCCGGTGGCCATCAATTACAAGCATGAAGCGTATATGTTTGGCACAGCTGTTCCCGACGTGGAGCGTGGACAATTCGCGGACCTCAAGCCTTATTTTTGGCAAACAGACACAGCCGTCGCACGAAATTCCTGGTGTTACACCGAACAGAATCACTACAAAACAGCAGAAGAGATTATACGGGATCTCGTGGACATCGTAAGCAAAAATGGAAGTCTCTTGCTGAATATCGGTCCGAAAGCAGACGGAACCATTCCCGAACAAGATCGTGACATTTTACTAAGCATCGGCAAATGGCTGGATATGAACGGTGAGGCAATCTACGATACATCGTTCTGGCGCACCTATGGCGAAGGGCCGACGGAGGTGAAGGAAGGGCAGTTTACGGACGGGCATACCAAGGCTTTTACGAGTGAGGATATTCGCTTTACGGTGAAAGACCATTATCTTTATGCCACGGTGCTGGTCTACCCGGACAACGGCGTAGTGCATATTAAAGCCTTGAAGGAAGGCTCTACACATTTTCACGGAATGATTCAAGGGGTTCAGGTGCTGGGGCATGAAGAACAACTACATTGGGAGCGAAATGAAGATGCACTGACCATAACTGCAACGGGTGTGAAATCCAAAGCCCCTGTGGTATTCAAGATTGAACTGGATTAAGGGTAACTAATGCAGCAGTGAATATGACGAGGATCGGCGGATACGTCGGTTCTTTTTGTTCGATCACTAAGCCTGTGCTTCCGAATTAGCATTTTGCCGTTATCTCTAGACAAGTGCTCCGTGCTTTTTGTTAGTTCTGTCCTTTCGGTTAGCGTGTAAAAGAAAATTGTAACTATATAGATAATTGGACACAGTTTAAATAGGTTAAGATTCCATAAAGTTTTCGCATATGCGAAAGCGGTAGGCAGCACTCTTGATGAAAATAGGCATTTGAAAGCATGAAAAAGACTTATTTTCTATTTTTTTCAAGAAAGTACTTGTGCATATCAATCTTTAAATCTATACTATACTAATAAAATCCAATTTAGAGTTAAAATTAACTTTTATAGGAAAATGTCGATACATACGATTGACCAACCCGTTATGTTTACCCGGATTCACTCACCACTTCTTGGCAAGCGTTCTGCTAACGCTACTGAATATCCTCCACAAGAATGCTTATAGACACTCCATTTACTCTCTCACGATACTGCATAAGCCTGCGATGTTGTAACTCACATGTGATCTATGATCCTATGACTTTCTGAGCCTTTCTTTTGACCAATGGACAATTAAAAGGGTTCTATTTCCTTATTTTCCTTCATTGAAACTGCAAAGGGGGTGAGGCTGTATGTGACATAAACAGAAGAGGCATGACCTGATTACTGGACATTTTGCCGTTCCATCATCTTGTGAGTTCATTCACAGAGAAGGGTAATTGCACTAGAGCAAATTATAAAACCGGGTAAAAGGAGTGGAAAAGTTTGATAAAGTTAAAACGATTACGCAAGCCCGTCTCTATGGGACTGTCGCTTCTCCTTGCATTTTCAATTGTACAACCGGTTGCTGCACAAGATAGAAGCTCATCTAAAATGGATATGAAGTCCAGTATGGCCGAGGTTTCAACCTCCAAAGTGAATGCAAAGTTAACCAAAGAATTCGAGGGCAGTGAGTATGTCACTTATCTTGTCAAAATGAAGGAGCAGGTGGATACCGCAGCAGTATCCAAACAAGCGATGCAGAAGGCTACGATTGCCAAAGAAACTCCGTCGGCAACCAAGCTGTCTGTACGTAATTCCGTGGTTAGCACACTGCGTGAAACGGCTTCGCGGACGCAATATTCAATTGAACACTATCTAGAGAAGGAAGTCAATTCAGGCAAAGTCAAAGAATATAAAAGCTATTTTATCGTCAATTCTCTTGCGGTTACGAGTACCAAAGAAGTGATGGAGCAGATTGCCCTGCTGCCAGAGGTAGAGAAGATTCTGCCAAATGAAACACGTTATCTGCAAAAGGTGGAAGTCAGCAAGCAGCCTGAGAATCAGACTTCAGCTGCTGCTCCATCGAAGGGTGCGGTACAATCCTCGGCGAAGGAGGCTGCGGTTAAGGACACAGATGTCAACGAAACAGCTGCACAGTCCGCTGCGGTCAAAGAAGCCGACTCCAAGGTGAAAAAGCAGACGCAAAATGTAGAATGGAACATTGATTATATCAATGCGCCTGCTGTGTGGGAGCGAGGCATTGACGGAACAGGCATCGTGGTTGCCAATCTGGACAGCGGGGTGGACTACACTCATCCGGCACTGCGTAGCAAGTGGCGTGGACTGGACGCTTCGGGCAATGTTGTTGATCCTGAGCTGAGTTGGTATGATCCGCACAGCGGCTCTACACTTCCTGCTGATGCAGATGGACACGGAACTCACACGATGGGAACGATGGTTGGCTCTGAAGCAGATGGCACGAATCACATCGGCGTTGCACCCGGTGCGAAGTGGATCGGAGTACGTATTTTCAATCCAGAAACTACGGATGCGATTATTCTCGATGGTGGCCAGTGGCTGATTGCTCCAGTGGATGCTGATGGCAATCTGCATCCTGAGCTTGCGCCCGACGTTGTGAACAATTCATGGGGCGGTGGAGCAGGTCTGGATGAATGGTTTCGTCCCATGGTTCAGGCTTGGCGCGATGCCCAGATTTTCCCCGAGTTCTCTGCGGGCAACGTGCGATTGACGAATCCGGGCGGCCCCGGTTCGGTAGCCAACCCTGCAAACTATCCTGAGAGCTTTGCTACAGGTGCAACGGACATTAACGGGAATTTAGCCTCCTTCTCACTACTGGGTCCATCTCCGTATGATGAGATTAAACCGGAGGTATCCGCCCCTGGTGTGAACATACGTTCAGCCGTGCCGGGAGGTACATATGAAGGTGGATGGAACGGCACATCCATGGCAGGGCCGCATACGACGGCACTTGCTGCATTGCTGCTTCAAGCGAACCACTCGCTTACTGTGGATCAACTGGAGCAGATTATTATGGATACAGCTATACCACGAACCGACAGCCAGTATCCGGTATCCCCGAACAACGGTTACGGACATGGAATTATTAATGCGCTGGATGCCGTCGGTTCGGTCCTCGAAGGCATCGGTACCGTATCCGGAAGAGTGGTTACAGCCGGAGATGATCTGGAAGAGCCGGTGCTGCAGCATACACCTGTAAATTCGGCTTTCACAGGTCTGGACATTCCACTTACGGCTCATGTGACGGATAATGTGGCGGTGGTATCTGTTGAAGCCTTTGCCAGAACCAAAGGCACAAAGCAGTACATTTACCTGCCGATGAAACTGATTAACGGAGATAGCAAGGATGGCACATATACGGCGACCATCCCGGCTTTTCTCATTGAGCCTGCGGGCGTGGAATACTATATTCGGGTGAATGATTACGGCAATAACGGTTTTGAGAGTGCGGTTCATAGCATAGCGGTTTCCAACGGGGTCCGGCCTGGGTATTTGCAGGACTTTGAAGAGGACCAGCTCGGCTTTACTACCGGTGGTACGGGAAGCACATGGGTGTGGGGCAAACCTGTAAGCGGGCCGCGGGCGGCGTATTCGGGAGATAAGGTTATAGCGACAAATCTGCAGGGCACATATCTGCCGAACAGCAATGCTTATTTGACTGCTCCGCCGATTGACCTGACCGAGAGTCCTGAAGGTGCCTTGTTAACATTCAAGCATTGGTACGATCTGGAGAATAATCTCGACTTTGGCAAGGTATATATCGCTTCCGAGTCTAGTGATTATGTATTTGAGGAGCTGCTTAGCTACACGGGCACAAGCGGTGAATGGAGAACACAGTATGTGGACCTGCGTCCTTATGCCGGTCAGCAGGTATTTATCCAGTTTAATCTGACCAGTGACGGTTCTGTGCAGAAAGCGGGCTGGTATATTGATGACTTTGCAGTGCAGGAATTGGACGACATCGCGCCTGAAGCGCCTTCAGCACTTACGGCATCGTCGGATATTCTGGGTAATGTAACGCTGAACTGGACGGGTTCTGACGATGAGGATCTTGAATCTTATGTGATTTATCGTTCTGAATCGGCGGGTTCATATGATGAGCCAATAGGCACCGCAAGAAGCACATCGTATATAGATACGACGACAGCGTCAGACAAAACGTATTATTACACTGTAGCTGCACTGGATTATAGCGGCAATGAAAGTGATAAATCCAATGAAGTTTCCATCGAGGTCGAAGTGCCTGAGGATATCTATATCGACCAGTTTGATGGAGATGATGATAATGGCTGGACACATGCGGGAACGAAGGATGAGTGGGAACGAGGTGTTCCGAAAACTGGCCCGATGAGTGCGGTATCTCCGCCTAACGTATGGGCAACCGATCTGGATAACACGTATGAGAATGGATCCAACTACTCACTCGTATCACCAGTTATTGATCTGACGAATGCATCCAGTGCAACATTGACGTTTAATCACTGGTATGAGATCGAGAGCGGTTACGACTTCGGATATGTCGAAGCAACCAAGGATGGAGGAGCGACCTGGACGGAGCTCGGCAAGTTCTCGCATAACACAAACGGAAAACAATGGACGCCTGTTTTCTATGGACTGAGTGCTTTGACTGGCCATGAAGTACAATTCCGTTTCCGTTTAACCTCAGATAACAGTGTTGTAAAAACAGGATGGTTTATTGATGATTTCCGGGTGCTGGGTGTAACAGCGGAGACCGTTACGTCGGATGATGCTGTTGTGCTGGCTACGGACAAGCCTAAACCAGCTTACGATAACCCGTGGTACAAAATTACAAGAACAGATAAAGCGGAATTCAACAAAACCAAAGCGCAGGAGCCGGCTGTTGAAAAACCGGGAACAGGCGTGGTTCAGCCGCAGAGTCTGCCGGCCAGCGCAACCGTTACTGTATTAGAAACCGGGCGTTCTGTGAAAACCGATTCGTCCACAGGCAAGTACAGCTTCACACATGTTGCTGGAGAATACACATTAAAGGCTGAAGCATACGGGTATTATCCGCAAACGAAAACGGTGACCATCTCGGATGGTACAGGAGCCAAAGCCAACTTTAATCTGGAAGAGATTCCTTACGGGGAGATTAAAGGTGTTGTGAAGGATGAGCGAACAGGCCAACCTGTAGCTGATGCTTCGGTGCTTGTGGTTGAAGACGCCAAGGTTGCAGAGATTCGTACTGGAGCAGATGGGCGATTCGCGCTGCAAGTGCTGGAAGGAAGTTATACCTTGTCGGTTCGGGCGAAAGATTATTACAGCCAAACGGTTACTGTAACCGTACCTGGAAACGGCACAGCAGAGAAGGACGTTGCCTTGAAGCCGTTCATCGGTTTCCCTGGTGAAATTGCTTACGATGATGGGTCAGCAGAGAATGCAAGAGCATTTAATGCAGCGAATAACGCCTGGGCTGTTCGCATGACTCCTGAGATGGAGACGGCACAAGTAACAGGAGCCTCATTCCGATTCTGGAATACTGAATGGCCTGTACCTGGTGGAACAGCGTTCAAGTATGCTGTGTACGATGCAACTGGAGCAGCTGGTGCGCCTGGCCAATTGCTCGCCGGTCCGTTCGATGGCACTGCGCTGCGTAATGATCAGTGGACTACAGTCGAGTTCCCTGAGCCTGTGGTTGTGACAGGTGATTTCTATATTGTCTATATCCAAACCTTGGCTGGTACAAGTGCACCTGGTCTAGCCACCGATGAAGATGGAGAATATGCAGCTCGGAGCTGGCAACGTGTAAGTGGGGCATGGAGCGCATCACCTGCTGAAGAGGGGAATTACATGATTCGTGCGGTTGTTAAATATCCGGTCAACGCCCCGGTGCTTACGCAGCCTGTGAATACGTACACGAATCAGTCCACCTATACGATCTCGGGAACATCTCCTGCTTCCGGGGCGCAGATCAAGTTTTATAATGGGAAAGATGCCGCAGGAACCACAACCGTAAACAATGGCAAATTCTCATCTGGAGTGAAATTAAAGGCAGGGGTTAATGTCATTACAGCTGAAGCGATCATTGATGGTAAAGTGACAGCACGGTCGCTTCCCGTAATCCTTATTCTCGATCAAACGAAACCGCAGCTGACGATTGTCAGTCCCGCGGAAGGAAGTCGGATCAATACCGAAGTGGTTCATGTGACAGGCAGTGTTGCTGAAACCTTCCTTGACAAGGTCACGGTGAATGGTCAGACCGTGCAAGTGGACAGAGACAAGAAGTTTAGTCATCGCGTATTGGTGAATGAAGGCGAGAATGTAATTACAATTACAGCAACCGATCTTGCGGGCAATAAAACAACGGTAACACGTACCATATTTGTCGAGACGGATGCACCCGAATTGAGGGATATTACACCTGTGGAGGACGTAAATATTACATCGGGAGAGAGTGTTACCGTTTCGTTCAAAAGCAAGCCTGGACTGCAAGCTTCGTTCCGAATTCAGCTGCCGCTGAATCTGAACGCGGAAGCTGCGGGGGAAGTTCCGCTCGTGGAAACGGAGCCAGGATTGTACTCGGGCACATATACAGCACCTTCATCTCTTGTGCTTGAAGGCGGAATCATTGTGATTCGTGCGCAGGATGAAGCTGGAAACAAAGTCGAGGCTCAGGCAGCAGGGCGTTTGTTCGTTAGTGCCCCGCAAGGAGTAGAACCGGGACAAGGGACGCCTGCTGTAGAAGAAGAAACGGGGACTGAAACAGCACCAGCGGATGCAAATTCAGATACACGTGCTGCTGACATCTTGGAGTCCTGAACCAATCGGCGTGCATGTGAACGTTCGGAACAAGAAGAAGATGCAGCACGCTGCTGAAAAGCTGAATCGGTGATACATGGATAACAGCAGTAGAAACTAAAACCGGCACTCTGGAAACAGGGTGCCGTTTTTTTTACTGGAACGATGAGGTGTCACAAATACAAATTATTATGACGTCTATGCTTAAAATAGTCAGCTATCTCGGTTGCGACAATAAGCTTCACAGGAAGATTGCATTTAGTATGCAGGATCACAGGGCCTTTGACGTGTCTTTATACTCCATTTTGGCATGCTTTGAAGCACGGCGCGTAGTTGCATGCGCTGACTCTGAACCAAATATCACTGCTAAGTTTGGCCCCAAAAGCAATAGGCTGTCCCTAGCCACATTATGACTTTGAGACAGCCTATTTTAATCAATTGCGTATACTCAATAATGAGAGTCACCAATATATGTATTATGCATATACCAGTTACCTGTACCAGTAAAACGAACTTCGAAGTGTCCCGCATAATTACCAATAAGCTTGATGTAGCTATAATTTGCATCGGCAATATATATACCTCCCTAAATTTACTTTTCATTCCTTTAAAGTAATAACAAAATATGGTATATTAATTAAATATTTTGCTTTGAAGGCGGTGTTGAAGATATCAAATCTTATTATAAATGTTTTTAAAATTATATTATTTCTAGTTATTCTATTGTATGCTTTGCATTTTTCTATACGTTATCAAATATATTTAACTATTGAGTATCCAAACAGTAGCTTAATAAGGCTTGTGAATCCAATGTTACCTCTTTGTGTTCTTGGATTTTTGGTTGGGTTATATCCAGCATTTTTACCATTACCCAAAAAAAATACGCCACTCCCTTCAAATAGAGTTTTGCTAAATTTAAGCGCGATAACAATATCTTTATCCATGATATTTATTTTGATAGCAGTTTACTCAAACCTTTACATTTTTAGTTTAATTGTTGGTGTTATTTCATATTTTCTCTGGGGGAATCTCGGGTATACTTTTTCAAAGAGAATCTATATTTTTAAATAACATAGCAGATACAGTATCCAAAACAATCTGCAATCTTGAATTTAATATATGTTAACAAAGCAATGTCATTAAGTTTAGCCCAAACACAAAACTCTGAGTAAAAATGAATCTGAACCGAACGGTATGGGAAAAGTCCTGTGCCGTTTCTTTTTTGTCCAAGCAGTTAAACGATTCATTTACACGAGAACGGAGAGGGGGATCGAAAAAATCTGGGGATAACAGCGATTAGAAGGTTATTCTGTCATCGGAGTGGAATGTGTAAAATCGTTAGTTCAACTTGTATAGAGCTCCAATGAATGAGCTATTCCAAGGATAAAAGTACGCATACATACAATAATATGGATCTTTTCTTCACTTTAATGATATAACATGATATATTAGGATATAAGACTTATGCAGTTAAGGTGTTTATGGAGGTGCTTGTATTGGGGAAAGACTCGGCTTCCAAGCCGATGTATGAACAGATCTTTGAATCGTTGAGAGAACGAATCCAGCTACAACAATATAAAGTTGGAGATCGTGTTCCATCGGAAAAAGAGTTATGTGACGAGTTTGGTGTAAGCCGCATTACAACGAAGAAAGCGCTGGAGATGCTGGCGAATGAGCAGCTGATTGTTCGCCAGCCTGGACGTGGTTCCTTCGTAGCGGATACTGCTGTAACCCTGGATGGACTTGGGCGTAGTGCTTCACCGATGACCGGGAAAGAGCCGAATCGCAAGCTGCTGATCGGTCTGGTCATCACCAATTTCAGTGATATGTATGGTACGGAGCTGTTGTACGGGATGGAGGAGGCTTCGCGGCAGCATGACAGCTTTCTGGTGCTCAGGCGTTCCTTTGGCATACCCGAGCAGGAGGAGCAGTGCATTCGAGAGCTGCTGGAGCTCGGGGTAGATGGTATGATTATTTTCCCGGCGCAGGGAGAGTATTTCAGCGACGAAATTTTGAAGCTGGTCGTTAGCAAGTTTCCGTTTGTAATGATCGACCGCTATTTGAAGGGCATTCCAGCTTCTTCTGTCAGCACGGACAATGTTGGAGCAGCGAGAGAAGGCACTGCACATTTGTTTGAATTGGGGCATCAGCATATCGCTTTTCTGACGCAGCCCCCAGTGAATACAACGACGATTGAGGAACGGATTGAAGGCTTTATTGAAGCCCATAATGATCAGGGAATATTGGTGAACCGCGAGCTGTGGGTAGAATCTATGCTGTCATCCTTGCCTAGTGAATTTGATCCTGAAGCCAAGGTTCGTGATGTGCAGACACTGGTTGCACATTTTCAGAAGCATCCGCAGATTACTGCCGTTTTTGCTGCTGAGTATGACATTGCTTTACTTGCTTTGGAAGCCGCGGAGCAGGTTGGAATGCGCGTGCCGGAGCAGCTGTCCATTCTGTGCTTTGACAGTCCGCACACGGATAGACATAGCCGAATCACCCATCTCAAGCAAAACCAGTTTTCCATGGGAGAGCAGGCATTTAATATGGTACTGCAGCATATGCAGGGACAGGAAGCAGGCGGTGTCAAGCGCATCGTGCTGCCTGCAATGCTCGTGAAGGGAACATCCACTGGCAAGGTAAGGGAACATGCAGTATTTCAGTCCAAATAAATAGATGCAAGCTACATTTATTAGAAAGGGACTTCGGTGACGAAGTCTCTTTTTGACGGTTATGCAGATTAGATTACCTTTACTTACAAAAGTTAACATATCATTTAATGTGTTTTTTATTAAATAACATGATGATATACAAATAAATATATTGACATAACATTTAATTCGTTTTAGGATAATGAAAGCGGTTCAATATTTAGGCTTTTACAAAAGGAGGACCTATGGAGACAACGAGAAAAGAACAGGATATTTCTCCTTCCATTCAGCAGATGATCAATCAAGTAAAGGCTTACCTGCCGGATCATCCCAAGCTTGTGGAGATGTTCGGAAACTGTTTTACCAATACATTAACAACCACAATTCAGCGTAAGGACGATGGCACAACCTTTGTGATTACCGGGGACATTCCTGCGATGTGGCTCAGAGATTCTGCGGCGCAGGTCAGACCGTATCTCATTCTTGCATCCGAGGATGAGGAGCTGTCGGACATGATTGCAGGGCTGGTCGAAAGGCAGCTGAGATACATTTTGCTGGACCCTTATGCAAACGCTTTTAACGAGACAGAGAGCGGTAACGGACATCAAACGGATCTTACGGAAATGAATGACTGGATCTGGGAACGAAAATATGAGATTGATTCATTGGCATATCCGATTCAGCTTAGTTACTTGCTCTGGAGAAACACAGGCAGAGTCGATCAGTTTAATACGGTGTTCCGCGATGCTGTGAGCAGGATAATGGCTTTATGGCAAGTGGAGCAGCATCATGAGACTCGTTCTCCATACACATTCCAGCGTTTAGACGCACCTGAGACAGACACGCTGAGCAGAGAAGGGCGCGGAACAGAGACTGTGTACACGGGCATGACCTGGTCTGGTTTCCGTCCAAGTGATGACCGTTGTGAATATGGTTATCTGATTCCATCGAATATGTTTGCGGTTGTGGCACTGCGATATGTGCAGGAGATAGCGATCAAGGTATTGCAGGACAATGCAATGGCTGAAACAGCCAGGGAGCTTGCAGAACAGATTGATGAGGGCATTCGAAAATACGGTATGGTGGAGCATCCCGAATATGGAACGATCTACGCGTATGAAACGGATGGCCAAGGCAACTACAACCTGATGGATGATGCCAACGTGCCAAGTCTGCTGTCTCTGCCTTATCTTGGTTATGTTACGGAAGATGACGAGATCTATCAGAATACACGCCGATTTATTTTGTCCGCTCAGAACCCTTATTTCTATGAAGGCTCGGCTGCTTCCGGTATTGGAAGTCCGCACACGCCCGAAGGATATATCTGGCATATCGCTTTATCCATGCAGGGATTAACCTCCGCGGATAAGCAGGAGAAAATGACAATGCTGGAGCTTATCCAGCAGACGGATGCAGGCACGGGGCTGACACATGAGGGCTTCTCGGCTAACGATCCGCATGAGTATACACGCCCGTGGTTTTCCTGGTCCAACATGTTATACAGCGAGCTTGTTATGGATTACTGCGGCTTCCGCATTAAGAAATAGCTGATAGGAGCCGGAACTATACGGCTGACTGACGCATAGACATAGCTGTTTTTAGTTAAATTGGAGAAAGAGAAGCTGTAAAGCGGAAAGAAGAGAACCTGCGAGTATATCATATCGTTCGGAATTGAATAATTCCGGGCAAGAGGAGACCAAGACATGAGAAAATTTTCGATGAAAATGCCAGTGGCAGCTGTAATGACTTCTTTGCTTATTCTGACGACTGCCTGCTCGAGCGGCAGCCCCTCCACAAGCACGGCCAGCGATGGAAAAAAACAAGTGACCGTGTCATTCCGTTCCTCGGGGTCGGAGGACACACTTACGAAATTTTTCAAGTCTGGACTGGTAGAGCAATTTGAGAAGGACAATCCCGATATCGAAATCAACATTGCACCAGTGCTTGCAAGCGAAGGCGATTACACCTCCAAAATGGTATTACAGATGAAGTCGCCGGATACTGCGCCTGACGTCATTGCCGAGGATACCTCCATCCTTAAATCGGATGCAGCAGCAGGTTATTTGCAGCCTTTGGACGAGCAGGTGAAAGGATGGTCCGATTGGAATGGCAAAATCATTGACAACCTGAAGGCCGGAGTCACCGGGCAGGATGGCAAAGTTTACGGTATACCGGCAACCTCCGATACACGCGGCATCTGGTACAGCAAAGAGCTGTTCCAGCAAGCGGGACTACCTGTTCCATTCAAGCCTGCGAACTGGAATGAAGTGCTGGAAGCTGCTCGCACAATCAAACAGAAGCTTCCGGGCGTAACACCTCTTAATCTCATTGTGGGCAAAGCAAACGGTGAAGGCGTTACGATGCAGACGCTGGAAATGTTGCTGTACGGTACTACCGACACGCTGTATGACGATGCTGCCAAGAAATGGATCGTGAACAGCCCTGGCTTGCTGGATTCATTCAAATTCATTGATCAAGTGTTCAATAAGGATAAAACAGGACCTACCATGCAAGTGGCGCTTAACGGACAAGCCGGAAGCATAGCATTCCAGCAGCAGTTTCCGCAAGGCAAGCTTGCGATGGCGGTAGACGGAAGCTGGGCGGGTTCGACATGGGCGGAGAATGGAGCTGCTCCAATTCCGAATGTGGAGGACAAAATTGGATTTGCGCCATTCCCGACACAGAATGGTCAGGAGCCGGGAGCAACTACAATGTCAGGCGGCTGGGCATGGTCGATTCCGGCTCAAGCGAAAAACAAGGAAGCAGCCTGGAAGTTTATGGAGTTTCTGATGAATAAGGAGAATGCAACAGCACGTGTGGTTGCCGAAGGCAGTCTGAGTGCACGAAGTGATTCCACAGAAGTACAAGGATACACGGATCGTCCATATACGAAGGAAGCGCAAGAGCTGCTGAATGTTGCTCACTTCCGCCCGACAAACGATCAATATGCGGCGGTATCCGCGCAATTGCAAAGCATTGTGGAGAGCATCGCTTCCGGTAAACTGACGCCAGAAGATGCGATCAAACAGTTCAAGGATAATGTCTCACGTTCAGTTGGAGCCGAGCATATTGAAGAGAAATAAGTTTTTGGTACAAGATGTTGGGTGAAAAACAGTGATATATTCGGAGGGGGAGCGAACAACTCCCCTTTTTCCGTTTCGAATGGAGAGTGACCTATGAAAAGAAAAGCCCCGGGAGCATTTCTGTTTCTGATGCCTTCCGTAACACTGCTGCTGGTGTTTTTTATCGTACCGATTGTATTAACAATCTGTTTCGCTTTCACCAATATGGCTTTGACCGGTGCAGCAGCCAAAAATCTGGAATTCGTCGGGTTTCAGAACTTTGTAAACATGTTTCAGGACCCGGATTTTCGAATCAGCGTGTGGCGTACGCTTGTATTTCTGATCTTCTCTGCGGTTATCGGTCAGGTCGTGCTTGGCTTTATCCTTGCCCTGCTTATGAAAGAAAAAAATGTAACGTTTCGCCGCATCATCGGCATTATCGTTATCGCCGGCTGGGTAACGCCTGAGATTGTTGTGGCGTTCTGTATGGTTGCCTTTTTCAGTGATAACGGTTCGTTGAATCAGATACTGGGCTGGTTCGGCGTGAGCCCCATCTCCTGGCTGTTCAGCTTCCCGATGGTCAGTGTCGTTATCGCCAACATCTGGCACGGAACGGCGTTTTCCATGATGGTGTACCAGTCGGCACTGGATGATATTCCTAAAGAAGTCGAGGAGGCCGCCATTATTGATGGCTCCACCGGATTTCAGATTATTCGCCATATCACCATTCCGATGGTGAAAGGCTCTATTGTAACCAACATGATGCTAGTGACATTGCAGACGTTAGGTGTGTTTACCCTGATCTATACGATGACAGGTGGTGGACCGGGCACATCCACGCAGACTTTGCCTATCTTTATGTATAATCAGGCGTTTGTAAACTATCAATTTGGCTACGGAACGGCAATATCGCTTGTGCTGCTCTTTATCGGTATTATCGCCAGCCTGTTCTATATCCGTTCCATGAAAGTGAAAGTGTAATGATGAAGGAGGTGTGCTTATGATGGTCAAACACGGTATTCAACGTAAAATCCAGTATGGCATTCTGGTCTTCCTCGGCCTTTGCTTTCTATTGCCGCTGCTCTGGATTATTCTCGCATCCTTTGATCCCAATGCACAGCAAGGCATCAAGATGCCTTCAACCTGGACGCTGCAAAATTTCAAGGATGTTCTTAGTGATGAAAGCAATCTGCGCTCGTTCGGTGTAGGTCTGGTTCTGTCAGGAGGGCAGGCGATACTTGTTGTTGCTGTATCTGTACTGGCAGCCTATCCGTTGTCCCGCTACGAGATGCGGTTTAAGAAAAGCTTCTTGTTATCCATTCTGTTTATGACGGCTTTGCCGATTACAGCGGTGATGGTTCCCGTGTTTCAGATGTTTCTATTCTTCAAAATGCAGAACTCCATCATTGCCACGATGCTGTTTCTGACCGCTTCATCTCTGCCTTATGGAATCTGGATGATGAAGAATTTCATGGATTCGGTTCCGATTGATCTGGAGGAATCCGCGTGGATTGATGGTGCTTCCGTCTGGAGAGGCTTGCGCAGCATTGTCGCTCCACTGATGCTGCCAGGCATTGCCACGATCGCCATCTTTACCTTTTCAGGCAGCTGGGGCAACTTTTTTGTACCGTATATACTGCTTCAGACCCCGGAGAAACTGCCTGCTTCTGTTACGATTTATCAATTCTTCGGCAGTCACGGCATGGTAGAGTACGGCAGACTTGCTGCCTTCTCGATGTTATACACGATGCCTTCCGTTGTACTTTATATCTTCTCCCAGCGGTATATGTCCAAAGGCTTCAGCATGGGCGGAGCAACAAAAGGATAGGAGGAAACACAGATGACAAACCCCAAAACAGCACATCTGATCTCACACACGCATTGGGATCGGGAATGGTACATGCCATATGAGCATCATCATGTGTTGCTGGTTGAACTCATGGATACGCTGCTGGATACGCTTGATCAGGACCCGGAATATCGTTATTTTCATCTGGACGGGCAGACGATTATTCGTGAGGATTATTTACAGGTTAGACCGGACCAGCAGGAGAGGCTGGATCGTTACATTCGTGAAGGACGCATTCAATTTGGACCGTGGTACGTGTTACAGGATGAATTTCTGACGAGCAGTGAGGCCAACCTGCGGAATCTGCTGATTGGGCATCGGGATGCCCAACCGTTCGGAGTGATCTCCAAAACCGGATATTTCCCGGATTCCTTCGGTAATATGGGACAGGCTCCACAGATTTTGCAGCAGGCGGACATTCAGAATGCCATCTTCGGGCGCGGGGTAAAGCCTACCGGATTCAACAACGCTGTTGTGGATGCGGAAGCGTATGAATCCCCTTATTCAGAGATGATCTGGCGTTCACCGGATGGCTCGGAGGTGCTTGGTATTCTGTTTGCGAATTGGTACTGCAATGGAATGGAAGTGCCTGTGGACCCGGAGCAAGCGAAAGTGTACTGGGACAAAAATCTGCAGGATGCCGAGAAATTCGCATCAACACCGCATTTGCTTTTCATGAATGGTTGTGACCACCAGCCGATACAGACGGACCTGCCTGCGGCACTTCGAACCGCCTCTGAGCTGTATCCTGATATTCATTTTGTACACTCCAATTTCGATGACTACATCGAGGCGGTGTCCCGGCATGTCCCGGACAATCTGGCGACGATCCAAGGTGAGCTCCGCAGTCAGCACACGGACGGTTGGGGAACGCTGGTGAATACGGCCTCGGCGCGTGTGTATCTGAAACAGTTGAATCAGCAAGGACAGACGTTATTGGAAAAGGTAGCGGAGCCCCTTGCAGCGATGGCGCATGCTGCGGGCGTCAAAGCATACCCGCATCATCTGCTCACTCATGCGTGGAAGATGCTTATGCAGAACCATCCACATGACAGCATCTGTGGCTGCAGTGTGGATGAGGTGCACCGCGAGATGGTGACCCGGTTTGCCAAAAGCAGACAGCTGGCCGAGAAGCTTGTGTCCCAGACGGCTCAGGCCATTGGCGAATCCGTTGATGTAAAGTCGAGCGAAGCCTGGGGAGAGGATGCGGTGCTGTTCACCGTTCTGAATACAGCGGGATGGACAAGAAATGGCATCATTGAGCAGGAGCTGATTGTAGATAAAGCCTTTTTCCCGGAAGGACCGAATCCGCAGGCGCTTGCGCGCAAACTTGAAGAAGCCGCGCTGCCAGCATATCAGATCGTCGATTCAGCAGGCAATATTTATGAGGCAGAGATTGTTGATCTCGGGGTTCACTTCGGTTATGAGCTGCCCAAAGACCGTTTCCGACAGCCATATATGGCCCGTAAAGTTAAGGTGACTTTCCAGGCGAGGCAGGTTCCCGCTCTTGGTTATCAGACCTATGGTCTGGTACCGGCCAGAGAACAGAAGAGCAGTTCGGTGAACGGCGTTCAGGCTGAGGGAAATGTGATGGAAAATCAATATTTGCGTCTGGCCGTGCTGGATAACGGAACGGTTACATTGTTGGATAAACGATCAGGTAAGGAATATGTTGGACTGAATGCCTATGAGAATACGGGTGATATCGGTAATGAATATGTGTATCGCCAGCCGGATGGGGAGCAGGCAATTACTACGGAGCACCTCCAAGCCGAGCTGCGTCTCCTGGAACATACACCTTATCGTGCTGTCATGGAAAGTGTGCTGCATTGGCACATTCCGGCCGGGGCAGATGAATTGTTTGAGCAGGAGAAGCGGTATATGATTCCGTTTACGGAGCGCAAGGCGCAGCGTGTTCAGGATACGGTTCCTCTCACAATCACCACAACGTATACACTTGAAGCAGAGAGTGATATGGTCAAAGTGAGAACTGAGTTTAATAATCAGGCAAGGGATCATCGTCTGCGTGCATTATTTCCGTCCGGCCTGGTGACCGACAGTCATTCTGCTGATTCCATCTTTGAAGTCGCCAAACGGCCGAACACTCCGGCGAAGGAGTGGGTGAACCCAAGCAATGCACAGCATCAGCAGGCATTCGTATATGTGACGGATGAAGCAACAGGACTGATGGTTGCTAACAAAGGGCTGAATGAATACGAGATTTTGCAGACGTCCTCAGGGAGCACAATTGCTGTCACCTTGCTTCGCGCTTCGTCCGAGCTGGGAGATTGGGGGGTATTCGAGACACCGGAAGCCCAGTGCCAAGGGCCCCAATCAGTGGAATATGCACTGATTCCGTTTGCAGGAGATGCAGCGAGGTCTGGAGCTTGCGCAAGCGCCTATGTGTACCCTATACCATGGACGACGGTGCAACTCGGGACTCTTGCTCATACGTACGCCAAGGAAGCTCTGCCGATAGATGGAGTCAAGGCAGGCGAATCGACATTACCACCGTACAAGCAGTGGCTTGACTGGAACAGCGAACATTCCACACTCGCTTTTTCCACCTTCAAGATTGCTGAAGAAACGGGTGATGTTATTGCGCGTTGGTTTAACTTAACTGCTGAGTCGGCTGAGCTACAGGCACAGACAGGTTTCGAATGTACTGCCGTGTATGAGAGTGATGTGCTTGAACGGGTAAAGGATACGCTGGAAGAGAAGCTACAGATGGTATCGGGACATAAGATTGTTACCCAGGGATATCAACTGTGTTAAGTCCGTGAAGGGCCCGTCATCATTAGTATGAAGCTTGAGCATTCCAAAATACGGGAAGCTGCTAATATGCGGCTTCTCGTATTTTCAGGTTAGCCAGTAATTACTGGCTGGCCTTTTTGGGGTTGCTAGAGATGAGCGAGGAATTGGTATAAACAGCTTTAGTATTATTTATGTAAACATATGTCGTAATATTATATATTTATTGTCGTGAGTTTCGATTAAAAATAGATGCACCATATGATACCTTATAGGTAAATGTCAGAATATTGTATACTATGGAGGGAAGACATTCGTGACCATTCGTATAGGTAAAATCAGCTTGTGGCATGTTCATGCATGGGATTACATCAAACAAGTACAGGAGCATCAGGATACCGTTATGGCGGCTGTTTGGGATGAAGATGCAAAGCGGGGGCAGGAAGCGGCTGACCGGCTGAAGGTTCCCTTTTATGCATCTCTTGACGATATGCTGGCTCAGGATAACATTGATGCGGTTATTGTAGATGCACCAACACGTCTGCATGGAGAAGTCATTACATCCGCCGCCAAGGCAGGCAAACATATTTTTACCGAAAAAGTCATTGCAGCTACACAAGCGGAGTCCAATGTTATTTTGAAAGAGGTTCAGGCGAATCAGGTGAAAATGACGGTTTCTTTACCGCGTCTCTATGCTGGTTATACGGCTACGATTCAGGAAGTGCTTGAACGGGGAATGCTTGGACAAATTACGTATGTAAGGGTGCGGTTATCTCACGATGGCGCAATTACAGACTGGCTGCCACAGCATTTCTACAGCTTGCAGGACTGCCAGGGCGGGGCTTTGATTGATCTGGGCTGTCACCCGATGTACTTGACCCGCTTGTTTCTGAATCAGGAAGTTACCGGGGTAAACGCAAGCTTTGGATATATTACAGGCAAAGAAGTTGAGGATAATGCAGTGGCAACACTATCGACCGATTCGGGAGCGATTGGAGTAGTGGAGGCGGGGTTTGTGAATAGCTATTCGCCATTTACTATTGAGGTACATGGTACACAGGGCACAATGCTGTATGGTACACCTGAGGATAAATTGCTGATTCGCACGAAGGAAGGGGAGAAAGCGTATAGCGAATGGACAGAGCTTCCTGTTGCCGAAAATGTAGAAAGCGCATTCAATCAATGGGTGTCGCATATCCAGCAGGATACAGAAGCCAGCGATAACCTGGATATGGCGATGGAGTTAACTCGCCTGATGGAAGCAGCGAATCGTTCAGCGAAGGAAGGCCGACGTGTTGCTCTCGATGAGCTGGAGAGCTAGATCAGGTTAAGGAGGAAGGGGTCTTGAGTCTATATCCGTATGGGAAAATGCTCGACCGGCAGGATCTGCTGGAACGGCTTGATATTATCGTGGTATGGGGACATTACGAAATTCGTGTGCTGCGTTTCCATCTGACGACGTTTCCAGCGGGACGTATTGTGGATTTTCATAACCATGCGGAATATGAATTCCATCTGATCCCCAGAGGCAAAGGCAAGGTGATTATTGATGATCAGTCTCATGCATTATCTGAAGGCATGTTATATCTGACCGGACCTGGTGTTATTCATTATCAGGAGGCGGACGCGGAGGAGGATATGGATGAGCTATGTCTTCACGTGGACATTGTACATAAGCCTCGAGAGCATGTCGATCCATGGGAGGCTGCGGAATCGGAGGAGACGATTGAAAAGCTGAGCACACTGCCACATATTCCCGTTCAGGACTATCACCGTGCGATGTCGTGTTTTCTTGAAGCCTATGAAGCCTGCGATCATAAAATGGTCGGATATTATACCTCGATCAAGCAGCTGGTAGTCAGCATCCTGCTCAAAACCGTTCGCGCGTATGATAACGGCGGCATTCGGGCTGAAGCACCTGTGCGGGACATGACGGCATATCGTTATGATTTTGCAGTGCAATACATGGAGGCTAATCATGCTTCGGCTGTAACACTGGAGCATGTCGCCGAGAAGCTGCATATCAGCAGTCGTCAGCTGCAACGTATCTTCTACCAGGTGCAGCCAGATATGCCGTTCAGCCGCGTGCTGGAAGATATTCGTTTGCGCGCAGTGTGCCATACTCTTCAGGAGAGCAATGCCTCCATTGAGCAGATTGCACTGGCCTCCGGCTTTAACAACGCCAACTACTTACATGCTGTGTTTCGCAAGCGTCTCGGGATGACCCCGTCGGCTTTTCGCAAAATGAAGCAACCAATCTCCGTAAAATAATATAACCATTACTAAAGTGAGGGTGATCAGGATGAGTAAAGTATATCGTATTGGAATTATCGGCTGTGGGGGCATTGCAAATGGCAAACATCTGCCGAGCCTGAGTAAGCTGGATAACGTTGAACTGGCTGCTTTCTGTGACATTGTAAAGGAGCGTGCAGAGCAGGCGAAGAAGCAGTACGGTTCCGAAGGGGCAGAGGTATACACGGATTATAAGGAGCTGCTGCAGGACGCTTCGCTGGATATTGTGCATGTGCTTACACCGAACATTTCCCATGCGGAGATTTCCATAGCGGCGCTTGAGGCAGGCAAACATGTCATGTGTGAAAAGCCGATGGCAAAGACGGCAGCAGAAGCGCAGCTTATGCTGGAAGCCGCAGAACGTACGGGGAAAAAGTTGACCATCGGATACAATAACCGTTTCCGTCAGGACAGTCTGTATCTGAAGCAGCTGTGTGATGCAGGTGAGCTTGGTTCGATCTATTTTGCCAAAGCCCATGCCATTCGAAGAAGAGCTGTGCCGACCTGGGGTGTATTTCTGGATGAAGAGAAGCAGGGCGGGGGCCCGTTGATCGACATTGGAACACATGCACTGGATCTCACGTTGTGGATGATGAATAATTATCAGCCGAAAGTGGTGCTTGGCACGACACATCACGAACTTTCCCAGAGAGAAAATGCGGCGAATGCATGGGGCCCCTGGGACCCTCAGCAGTTCTCGGTTGAGGATTCGGCTTTTGGTATGATCGTGATGGAAAATGGGGCAACCATCATGCTGGAATCCAGCTGGGCATTGAACTCTCTGGATGTGGATGAGGCCAAATGCAGCCTGAGTGGTACCGAAGCAGGTGCGGACATGAAAAATGGACTTCGAATTAATGGTGAGAAGTTCAGTCGCCTGTACACTAACGAGATTGAACTAAGCTCGGGCGGTGTTGATTTCTATGAAGGAGCTTCTGAAGATGCGCCGGACATCGAGATGAGAAAATGGATCGAAGCGATCGACAAGGATATCGAGCCGGTGGTTACACCCAGACAGGCGCTGGTGGTTTCACAGATTCTGGAGGCCATCTACGAGTCTGCACGGACGGGCAAAGCAGTTTACTTTAATAACTGATTCGCTATTCCCAAACCTCTGTCCCTTTCACAAGGGAAGGGGTTTTTTGTGCATTTGTTAAGAAGTATAGAGAGCAGAGGAGCCGTCCCATCTGCAAGCAGACAGAACGCTAACTCATTTTTGTTAGTGTAATGAACAAGTGCCTGCACTATGGTAATGAGGCTTTGCACAGTAGCAGCAGCCCTTTTATACTCTGTTCACCAGGTGTATCTCGACATGAAGAGAGTGGATTTGAAGCGGAAAACGAAATAAATGTTGTTGTTTATGAAAAAAGTATTGCATATCAGTTTAGTCGGAATTATATTAATGGTATAAGGTCTAGACCATAAACAGATCGGGGTGTTCAAATGTTTAATCCATTCTCCTTTCGTTTCGAAAAAGTATCAACGAAAAAGGTTAGTGAATTTATTCGGGAACAGCTCGAGGAAGCTATCATTTTAAAAGAGCTGATGAGTGAAGAGCAGCTCCCGTCGGAGCGAGATTTGGCGGAGATGTTTGATGTAAGCCGTATTACTGTACGCGAAGCACTCTCTGCACTGGAGGATAAGGGATTAATCGAGAAAAGAGTGGGGGCTAAAGGTGGATCATTTGTCCTGCCACTGACAGCTAACTCCCATAAACGTACAAGAGAAGAGATCAAGCGGGATTGGGCTCACATGCTCAAGGTGTTTGAATATCGCACAATCATTGAGCCGGAAGCGGCTTTCCTGGCTGCTGAGCGGATCACCGCAGGCGAGCTTGAGCTGCTGTATGACTATATGAAGCAAAGTATTGAGCCGGACTGTACGCGTGAGTGGTTCAGGGCACTGGATGTTAAATTCCACCTGACCATAGCTAAAGCTTCAGGGAATCCCTACTGCGAAAGAGCTGTGAGGCAGATCCGAACCAAGATTAACCCGGCGCTTGATCTGATGCCTTATAATGAGCAAATTCGTTCAGTGAACTACGAGGTACATATGGAAATTCTCGAAGCGCTGAAGTCTAGGGATAGCATGAATTCACGGGAGACGATGAAAAGGCATATCGAGTTTTCGGCCGATGCAATCTATGCCCGGCTGGTGTCTGAGTCTGAGGAAAAGGAAAGGAATGAAGTATAAATGAAACAATCCGAATTAATAGAGCTTGCGCAACCGCTGCAAGCCAAGTTAAGTGCCTGGCGCAGAGATCTGCATCGCCACCCGGAGATTGGTTATGAGGAACATCGTACTTCTGCGATTGTAGCTGAGCATCTGGAGCAGCTTGGACTGGAGGTAACACGTCATGTGGGACGGACCGGTGTGACAGGTCTGCTTCGCGGAGAGACGGATGGACCTACCTTTGCACTGCGTGCTGATATGGACGCTCTGCCTATTGAGGATCAGAAGAATGTTGAATACCGTTCGACAGTTCAAGGCAAGGCTCATCTTTGTGGTCATGATGCACACACCTCTATTCTGATGGGGGCAGCCGAACTGCTTACAAGTCTTGGAAGACCAAAGTCGGGCAATATCAAGTTTATTTTTCAGCCTGCGGAAGAGGGTCTTGCGGGTGCAAGGGCGATGATACAGGACGGAGTGCTGGAGAATCCCAGAGTGGATGCCATTGCGGGCTTGCACATGACTCCCGGTCAGGATACAGGAACTGTAGGCGTGAGCCAGGGGGTTGCCTTTGCATCAGCTGATCGGCTGGTGATCAAGATTCATGGTCAAGGTGGACATGCTGCCCGTCCGCATGAAGGCATTGATGCTATTGCTGTATCTGCGCAAGTCATTACCGCATTGCAAAATGTAGCCAGCCGTATGGTTGATCCGTTGGAGCCTGTTGTGGTGACCATAGGTAAAATTAACGGAGGATACATGGGAACGGCAATTGCACCCGAAGTGGAGATGGTGGGTACTGTGCGTACCTTATCACCGGCATTACGTGAGCGAATGCCTGATCTGATCAAACAAGTGGTAAATGGTGTATGCAGTTCGTTTGGTGCCGGATGTGAAGTGATCTATGGTGACGGTTATCCTGTCGTTGTGAATGATCTGGGCATGGTTGACCTGCTGACGGATGTCTGTGAAGAGGTGAATGCGCAGAAGGGATGGAGTTATATCAAGCCGTCTACAGGCGGTGAAGATTTTGCTTTTTATTGTGAGCAGGTGCCAGGTGTGTTTTTCCGGCTCGGTTCGGGCAATGAAGAGAACCGCACACGATATCCGCTTCACCATCCGATGTTTGATCTGGATGAGCAGGTTATGCCTTATGGCGTAGGTTTATTATCCGCAGTAGCACTTGAGTTTCTGGCAAGAAATACAACTTCTAAGGGGGAAGCATCATAATGAAAAAGAGACAATGGACAGGTCTATGGATTACCTTGCTGGCAGTGGTGATGGTGTTAAGTGCTTGCGGTGGAGGCAGCAAAGGAACGGAGAACAATACAGCCTCAGAGGGAAGCAGCAGTGGAGCAGCAGCCAGCAGCACATTAACAATTGCGGCGGCAACAGATATTGAAAGCTTCGATCCGCACAACAACAACAATACAGCCAGCGAAGCTGTGCTTGTAAATGTGTTTGATTATTTGGTCAAAAATGACAGCCAGCAGAAAAAAGTACCTGCACTCGCTACATCATGGGAGCAAGTGAATGATACGACATGGAGATTCAAGCTGCGTGAAGGTGTGACCTTCCACAATGGTGATCCATTCACATCAGCGGATGTGAAATTCACCTTGGAGCGCGTAGCCAAAGACAACACATTGAAACAAAACAGTTATTTCAAAAACATTGCTGAAGTTAAAGCGGTAGATGAGCATACCGTTGACATTATTACAGAAGGACCAGACCCGTTGCTTCTTAATCGCTTGTCCAAAATGGGTGCCGGCATGTTGCCTGCAAAATATATTGCAGACAAGGGCATGGATACGTTCCTGAAAGCGCCGGTAGGTACAGGGCCTTACAAATTCAGTAAGTGGACCAAAGATGACCGTGTCGAGCTTGTGAAAAATGACAAATACTTCGGTGGTGAGCCGAAGTGGAATGAGGTTGTCTTCCGTGTCATTCCTGAAGCATCTACCCGTGTATCCGAATTGCTGGCTGGCGGTGTTGATGTTGCAGCCGCTATCCCGTCTACTGACATTGCCCGTATTGAAGGCGAAGCAGACAAAAAAATTGTGAAAGCACCGATCCAGCGCGTGCTTCAGCTGATCTTCCGTCAGACCGAAGGCAGCATTACAGCTGATCCTAAAGTGCGTGAAGCGATTGATCTGGCGATTGACAAACAGGGCATTGTTGACAGCATTGCTGGCGGAGCAGGTATCGTTACCCGGACTTCCGTGACACCAGGCAACTTTGGTGCCGATCCGTCATTGTACAAAACGTCATTGTATGATCTGGACAAGGCGAAGCAGCTGCTGAAGGAAGCGGGTTATGCCGAAGGGCAAGCAACGATGACCATTTCCGTATCCTCCCAGTACAAGGAACAGGCTGAAGTCGTAGCAGCGATGCTTGACCAAGCTGGATTCAAAATCAATCTGGACGTGCTTGAGCCAAGTGCATTCAGCGAGCGTTACAGCTCCAAATCCTTCAAGGAAATTTTCATGATTGGTATTGGTAACTCTTTGTTCGATGCTTCGAATAACTACAACCGTTACATGGTGGAAGAAGCCAAAGGTGAATCGGATTACAATAATCCGGAAGTAGAGAAGCTGCTGCAATCTGCTCTGGTGAACATGGACCCTGAATCCCGTGAGAAGCAGTACCAGCAAGTACAGCAAATTTTTGCCGAAGAGCGTCCGGCTGTGTATCTGTATCAGATGGAAGGCGTCTATGGCACCAATGACAAAGTGAGCTTTGCGCCGCGCAGTGATGAGATGTTCTACGCTGACGAGATTACACCTGCTGCAAAGTAACATCAGGCTTATACCACCTGTCATTGCATGAGTAAGCCGTGAACGGCAGGGACTGGATGAACAAGTTCCTGCCGTTCTTTTTTTGAAAAAGGGAGGTGAACCGGGAGTGGGCAAATACGTATTTAAATCTTTATTACAGATTATTCCGGTGCTTTTTATTGTGTCCTTAATCGTATTTGTGCTGGTTCGAGTCACAGGTGATCCTGTTGCTCTCATGTTGCCCGAGACAGCTACAGCGGAAGATCGGGCCGTTTTAACGCAGGCATTGGGCCTGGATCAGCCTCTGTACACACAATATGTGAAGTTTTTGGGCAATGCGATTCAGGGTGATTTCGGTCAATCTTTCCGTTACGGACAGCCTGCGCTTGAACTTGTACTGGAGCGACTGCCAGCCAGCTTTGAGCTCGCTGCTGCGGCCATGTTTTTTGCCGTATTAATGGCTGTGCCCCTGGGCGTGATCTCTGCGGTGAAACGAAATACATTTACCGATCTCCTTATTTCGGGCATATCGGTTATTGGCAAGGCAATGCCTAACTTCTGGATGGGCATTATGCTTATTCTGTTATTCTCAGTCATGCTGGGCGTACTGCCTGTTTCGGGTAGGGGCGGCTTGTCACATCTGATTCTGCCCGCATTTACTCTGGGTGTCGGTTTGGCAGCTCAGATGACACGACTGATTCGCTCCAGCATGCTTGAAATTTTGAATCAGGACTATATTCGCACAGCACGCAGCAAAGGGCTTGGTCGCTTGACCGTGATTGTTAGGCACGCTTTTCGCAACGGCCTGATTCCGGTTGTAACCATTATGAGCCTTCAGTTTACCAGCTTGATTGGCGGTACGTTGATTACCGAAACGGTATTCTCCTGGCCAGGTCTCGGTCAGTTGCTGGTTGTAGCCGTGAATACACATGATATGGCTATCGTACAGGCGGCCGTGTTTGTGATTGCATTGATCGTGGTGCTCGTCAACATTCTGACGGATGTATCTTACAGACTGCTGGACCCACGTATCAAATATGACTAAGAAGGAGGTGCGATTCATGAGAGACAGCAAAGAAGTGTCCATTCAGGGGGCAGAAACGAGCAATAACCATAGCGGAGAAGACCATAATCATAAACAGACATTTGCTGGCTTTCGTTCCATATGGCAGCAGCTGCTGATTAGCAAGACCGGATTATTCGGTGCTGTGCTGGTGTTGGTGGTTGTCCTGATTGCTATCGCCGCACCTCTGCTCACAAGTCATGATCCGGCAGCCGTTAGTCCGCTGAACCGTCTCAAACCGCCTGCCTGGCTTGAAGGCGGGACAGCCGAGTACTGGCTGGGAACCGACAACCTGGGCAGAGACATGTGGAGCCGTATCGTGTATGGTGCTCGTGTATCACTCATTGTGGGTATGGGGGCAGTCATTGTCTCCGGTATACTTGGGGCGGTTCTGGGCCTGATCTCAGGATTCTATGGAAAATGGGTGGATGCCATCATTATGCGGGTGGGCGATGCATTTATGGCAATCCCGACGATTCTGTTCATGCTTGTTGTGATGGCCATTGTAGGACCTGGCATGACAACATTAATCCTGGTGATAGGTGTAACGAACTGGGTTCCATTCACCCGTGTAGTCCGAAGTGAAGTGCTCAGTATCAAAGAACGAGATTTCGTGTTTGCTGCGAGATCCATTGGAGCCAAAAATGGTCGGTTGATATTAAAGCATATTCTGCCTAACGTATTATCATCCTTTATCGTCATCTGTGGTATGAATGTGGGCACAACCATTATTATGGAAGCCTCGCTCAGCTTTCTCGGACTGGGGATCAAACCGCCGGACGTATCCTGGGGAGGCATGTTAAGTGATGGAAGGCAGTATGTAGCTACAAGCTGGTGGGTTGCTACTTTCCCTGGGCTTGCGATTACGTTTACTGTGCTGGGCGTTATTTTCCTCGGTGATTGGCTGCGAGATGTGCTCGATCCTCGAACGGAGTCTACTCATAAATAAAACGGAAGGGAGTTAGGGTTATGAACAAAGGCCAGATTATGCCGGAGGACCTGTATCATTATCGGTGGATTAGTCAGCCTGTGATTAGTTCAAACGGACAGGTTGCCTACGTTGAACAGACCATTGATCAGATGAAAAATGAATATCACACACAGATTCGGGGAATCTCACTGGATGGAACGGAAGATGTTGAGTTGACCGGGGGCACAAAAGACAGCTTCCCTGCATGGTCACCCGACGGAAGCAGCTTGACTTTCCTGCGTTCGGCTGAGGCTGGCAAAGGGCTGTGGGCCCTTCAGACGGGAGAGCCGGAAGCGGTAATGCTCATATCTCCTGAACGTAAAATCATGAGTTATGTTTGGTCACCCGATGGGAAATATATTGCGTTTACCAGTAAAATTCAATCAAGCAAGGCTCAACATCGCGATGGATGTGTAGACGATGAATCGCTGAACAAGTCAAATGCAGTATTAGCTGTCGAACCAGCTTCTGTACTCCGTGGTAAGGTCTATGAACGAACTACGCCAAAGGCTGAAGGAGCAGGCTGGTGGGATGGTCAATACACCCATTTATTTGTTTACGAGATTGACAGTGGACAAATCACACAGATGACTTCTGGCTACTGGAGCGTTAATATGCCGGTATGGTCTCCTGATAGTCTGAAGCTCGCATTTATGTCCAAGCAAACCAAGGAAGAGCATCTAGACCCGGATCTGCTCTATCACACAGACGTTTATATTATCTCTATAGATGATGCGAAGCAAGCCAAGCCTTACCAAGTTACAGATTCCAGTCTCCAGATCAGTCAGTATTCGTTTACGCCTGACGGGAAGCAGCTCATTCTCATTGCCAGTGACCGTCAATATGGAAGCGGAAGTCACAACCAACTGTTTACTATCTCGTTGGAGCGGGGCATACCCAGGCTAATGGCGCCTGAACTAGATATGCATATTGGCAATGCGGCTTTAAGCGACATGAAATCGGTCAGTGCTTCACCTTCGCCAGTAATCAGTCAATCTTTTCCGCAGCAAGGTGTTTACGTTCTGGGCACGCATGACGGTAATGTGGATGTATATCGAGTTCATGCAGACGGAAGCTCCGAAGTAGTTACCCCGGCAGGTGAGAAGGATGTGTATCAATATACGATAGCGGCAGATGAGAAAACATTGGTGGTCGCGGCGTTGACGGACTCGCATCCGGGAGAGCTATACATCGTGGAGGTCGAAACTGGACAAATGAAGCAACTCACCCGCCGAAATGATGAATTTATGGCTGGGCAGCTGGTCAACGTACCCCAAAGAATTGAATTCACATCATCAGACGGCTGGTTGATTCAAGGCTGGCTGGCTATACCTGATGTAAGATCTGAGGGGAAAATCCCTTTGATTTTGCAGATTCATGGTGGTCCGCACGCAATGTATGCCGGAACGTTCAGCCATGAGATGCAGACTCTTTTGGCTGACGGGTATGCCGTTTTATGGATTAATCCCCGAGGAAGCATAGGATATGGGCAGAATTTTGCCAGGGCATGCCGCGGAGACTTTGCAGGTGGAGATTATCGAGACTTGATGGAAGCGGTGGATTATGCGCTTGCAACGAATGATAAGCTGGATGAATTACGTATGGGTGTGGCAGGCGGCAGTTATGGAGGCGTCATGACGAACTGGATTATCGCTCATTCCAGCCGCTTCAAGGCAGCAGTCACACAGCGCTGTATTTCCAACTGGCTTTCAATGTACGGAACAAGTGATATCGGCATCTCTTATGTTGAAGGGGTAATTGGGGGCAATCCGGCGGAGCATGCAGCATACCTGTGGTCCCGATCTCCGCTGGCTCATGCACACCAGATCGAAACGCCACTGTTAATTATGCACGGTGAACAGGATTATCGAACACCGATTGCCCAGGCTGAAGAGCTCTATACGACGCTGAAGCGTTATGGAAAAACAACAAAACTGATCCGTTATCCAGGCTCCAACCACTCTTTGCTGAAAAGCGGCAAGCCTTCATTACGGGTGGACAGCTTTGAACAGGTGAAGGCCTGGTTTAAACAATATTTGTAGAACTCGAAACCGCAGAAGCTTGCGGTTTTTTTTGTTTTGTGCAAAAAATTTGATTTTGAATATAGGATGATATATATTTTAATTAAATGATACATTATACTATCAAATAATGCAGAGGTGATTCATATGGAACTGAAGCAAACGATAGGTCATATCCAAATATCGGATGACGTTATCTCCAAAATGGTTGGTGAAATTACCAGCGCTACCTGTGAGATCACGTCGATGTCTGCCGGTTTGGTTGAAAGCATCAGCAAAATATGGAGCGGCCGCAGCCTGACGAATGGCATAGCTATTCGGCGAAAAGATGACCTTGTGGAGATTAATGTGCGAGTTATTATGCGTTACGGCAGCAAGGTACATGAGGTATGCAGAGAATTGCAGTATAAAGTCATCGAGCAGATTGAGCATTTTACAGGCTTAACCATCCAAGCGGTGAATGTCATCGTGGAAGCTATAACGCCCCCGCAGACGTCTGCTAAATATTAAACACACATACAAAGAGAAAATTACAGGAGTGAGAGTTATGAGCCAAACCATCATTAAAAAAGCAAGTCCAGAGTCTAAAGTTGGAGGAAAATTAACAGAAATGGCGCTTGATTATATGAAATTTTCCCTGGCCGGTTCGAGAGAATCTGCGACTATAGATAAAACCTTTCAACAACTATGGAGGGCTCGGAATAATCGTTTTAGTCACGAATATGCTTATGAAGCGGTTCGGGAGGGCAAAACACTCGGTATGATTATGTGTTATCCGACAACACTCATGAATAGACTCGCGATGCCAACGTTCTCCCAACTGTTCAATTTACACAAATGGAACCTCATTGGATACAACCTTCGTAACTGGAAAGAGTGTTATACGATGCTAACGTTAAAAGAAGGAGAGAATGATGAATATCATATCGGAACGATTGCCACACTGCCGGAGAGCAGAGGACTGGGGCTTGGAACTGAATTAATTCTTCATGCAGAGAAGCAGGCGGTTTTGCAAGGCTTCGCCAAATCCTCTTTAACCGTCAAACAGGAGAATGCCGGTGCAATCAAGCTGTATGAACGTCTTGGATATCAGAAGGTCGGAGAAATCATCAAACCAGCCGTATCCATGTACCGAATGTCTAAATTGCTAGTGTAAATGTAATAGACTTGACATCCGTATGGTATAGTAGAATGAAGGGATTCGACAAAGGCATGTGACGTCAACGACAGGTTGCATGCAACTTCAACTTCATATCAAACGAGGTGTGATTAATGTATCAATACAAGGATCAAGAGTATCATTCGGTTCACTTTGAAGGACGTGATCTGCGTTACGGAGAGCTGATGAACTGTGTGTTTGAGAGCTGTACCTTCATGAATGCTTCCATGGAAGAGGTGGAGACAAGTCATTGTCGTTTCATTGAATGTGACTTCAAGGGAGTGTACATGAATGGATCAATACATATGGAGTCTGCGTTTGAGAACTGTATGTTTGGTGGTGCGAACCTGTTTGCTTCCAAATTCACTGCCTGCAAAATGACAGGATCAGACTTCTCCGGTGCGCAGATGGACGGCATTACCCTTACGAAGGGCGACTGGTCTTATACGAATCTAAGACATACTCGGCTTGGTAAACAGGATTTACGCGGCATCCGTTTTTTTGAAGCTGATCTGAGCGAGAGTGACCTCACCAAAGCCGACCTGCGTGATTGTGATCTGACAAGGGTGTCCATGAGTCGGGTGAAGCTGCAGGGGGCTGATCTGAGAGGGGCTACTTTGGATGGAATAGATCTGAAATCGCTGGATTGGAAAGGGGTACGCATTGATCGCGAACAAGCGGTGCTGCTTGCACGCTCCTACGGTGCCAAGGTGGATTAGTCTGCTGTTGACTTGTGATTGTCTTCATAACATGTGATATGACTACTCAGACGTAAGTTTGGCTATAGATTATGATATAATGGAGCTTGTCTTATGTTTAGGAGATCTGGTTATCCAAGTCCCGAAATAAAGGTAATATTATAATGGTACTGAGGTGCAGTTCGCTATGAAAAAAGAGAAGTTGTCATTCAAGCAAAACCGAATGAATACCATATTGGATGAAGCTACCAAACTACTTATAGAGAAGCCGAATGCGTCGATGAACGACATCGCTGAAGCGGCGAGCATCGGAATTGCAACATTACATAGGTATGTCGAGAGTCGTGAGCAGCTGATGATTCATCTGGCGATGCGGGCGATTGAGGTTGTTAACGAAACGTTGCAACATGTCCAACTGCATGAAGATCGGGCGGAACAATATATCCCCGAGCTGATTGAAGCGCTGATCCCCTTGGGGGACAAAATGTATTTTCTGGCGCACGATGCAACCGTCAACTATAACGCAGATATTGAAGAGGCATATTGGAAGCTGAGAGAGCCGGTGTTGCATGCCATCGGGGTACTTCAAGAGAAAGGTTTTTTCCGTTCGGATATGGATAAAACGTGGATTTTTGAAGTGCTTTATTCTGTACTCTTTCTGACATGGCAGCAAGTGGTTAGCGGCAATCTAGCCAGAAACGCGGCGCCTGCTCTTGTAGTGGACACGTTGTATCATGGCTTTGTTGCGAAATGAATGATCATGCACCAAGGAAAGCTTAACGTAAGTGCAATGTGCTGTGGAGTGAATTTCAAAGTATCGTAAGCCTAGGACAGAACAAAAGCCGCAGCAGAAGCTGTGGCTTTATTTTGTGTTTTTATATCTATAGATATTTACGAAAGGTACAGGTCGAAGTGTGAACTTTAGAGTGCAATTTTTGCAATGAGCTGCTCTGATGCGGGCATCAAAGGCAGACGCAGCTGAGCAGAAGCGATTATGCCCTGTTTGGCAAGCAGGTGCTTCAGCATAGCTGGAGCGGGCTCCTCAAACAGGTTTTTGATGAATGGCAGCAAAGGAGTAAAGAGCTGATAGGCTTCTTCCTTTTCACCTGCTGCAAAGCGATTGTATACTTCCAGAAAACGTTCCGGGTTGATGCTGGCTGAAGCCATCATACCGCCGGCTGCGCCTTTCGTTAACATATCGTAGAAGAAGGTATCATCTCCACACAAAATGGGCTTCGAGCCGCAACGTACCAGTTCGGTCATGAGGTCAAGGTTATTTGTGCTATCTTTAAGACCAATAACGCCATCAATGCTCATGATTTTTTTCATCATCTCAATGGAAACTCTAACCCCTGTACGCGCCGGGATTTCGTATACCATCACGGGGATGCCCACGCTGGCTGCCATGCGGAAGTGCTCGTAAATGCCCTCTTCCGTTGGTCTGTTATAGTATGGAGTAACGACAAGAACAGCGTCAGCACCGAGTGCAGCAGCTTTCTTTGTTCTTGCCACCGTTGAAGCGGTATCATTGGTTCCAGTTCCAACCATTATGGGTACGGACGAGTTGATGCTGCTCAGTGTCTCCTTGGCTGCCTTCACCAGCTGCTCTACCTCATCCCATGTCACTGTAGGTGATTCTCCAGTCGTGCCGTTAATCACCAAGCCATGAATGCCGCTGTTTGCCATAACTTTGATGTAGTTTTGAAATGAAGACAGATCGAGTTCATGATCGTCGGTAAAAGGCGTAATGACAGGGATATAAATACCTTTAATCTGTTGTTCGGTTAACATCGTATAACCCCCAAATGTATGTTGGAATTCCATTTCATTCACTTTACCATGGGAAAAGGTATCATAGTTAGCTATAATAGATGATGGGTGTTATCAATAATTTTGATGATGTGAGGGAAGCCATTATGGATTTAAATTATTTTCAAACCTTTCGAGAGGTGGCATTGCGTCAAAGCTTTACCAAAGCAGCAGAAGAGCTGGGGTATGCACAATCCAGTGTCACAACCCAGATTCAGAAGCTGGAGAAAATCTATCAGGTCAAATTGTTTGAACGTTATAATAACAATAAAATCCGGCTGACCTCCGCTGGAGAAGAGCTATTCAAGCTGTCCGGGCAACTGCTCGAAATATATGAACATTCACAGGAAAAGCTGACCAAGCAAGGCGGCGGTTCACTTACGATTGCAACGATGGACTCGCTTGCCTCCTATTTTCTGCCGGTGCCTATACAGACGACACGTAAACAATATCCCGAGCTGGGGATTCGGCTACAGACGGATCGTGAGGATCTCATTTTGCAAAAAGTAAGAGAAGGAGAAGCGGACGTTGGCCTTATTCTGGCGAATGCATCACCGGAGACGGGTTTGCAATGGATCACAATTCGCGAGGAGCCACTGGTGCTTATCGTCAACTCGGATCATCCGCTTGCGGCTAAGTCCAAGGTAGTATTGAGTGATCTGGCCGATGAGGAGTGGATTATGCCAGAGGATTCGTGCAACTACAGACAACTGCTGGAGAAGGTGCTGAGAACAAATGGAATTGCCTACAAGGTGGGCCTTGAGCTTGGGAGTCCTGAGGCAATTAAACGCAGCATTATGGCAGGCTCGGGCATTTCTCTGCTGCCGCAGATGACTGCACGGGACGAAATCCGCAGACGGGAATTAACCGTGTTACCTCTGGAGCATACCGAATTCACACTGGAGATTCAGCTGGTCATTCATACGCGTAAATGGATCTCCCATGCTTTGCACCAGTTTATTGCCAACCTGGGAGCGAAAGAATCAGAATGGTTGACCGCGCGAGCGGGGAATTAAGAAGCGAACATACGTTATTTCATAGAGCACTTTTTGATGTGTTTTCCGTTCAAATATGCGGGAGAAGGCATCAGAGGTGCTTTTTTGCATTAACCAAGATTCAGATATTTAATGGACCAGGATTCAGAATTTAACAGTGTTCAGAATTTGAGATTTAATTCTGCCCCAAAAAGATATAAATTTCTATTGTATTCATAATTAATCCAAAATAATACAAAAAAAGAGCGAAGGAGGTCGATAGCGGGCAGATCACTATATCGCAGCACTTGTTCAGGTTCCATTGTTATTTTGTTGTACTTACACCAACATAATCTGGAGGGATTACATGCTTTATACGATTATTGTACCCGTTAATCAGGACTATAACATTTTGAACCTGTTCACCGACTCACTGCTTCGGACTGTATGTCCATCAACTCAGATTATCTTCATTAATGACGGTTCCGGCTCGGCTGTCTTTCAGCATCTGGACAAGCTCAAACAGGAGGTCAGAGAGGGAGTAACGATCGAGATTCTTCAGCATGATTTTCCACTTGGCTGTGCCGTATCTATTAACAGAGCGTTGAGTCTTGCTGAAGGAGAGTATATTTTTTTCCTCGATTCAGATACCATTCTCCAGCCCGATTGGCAACCGATGATGAAAGAAACGCTGGACACGGATGTGACCATCGGCATGATTGGAGGGGTTCTGTTATATCCACAAACCGGAGGAGTGCAGCATTGCGGAATTGCATTTGCGGATACGATTGGACGGCACTTGTTCCTTAATGCATCTCCTGAAGATATTCCGAAGGAGACCTTCTCTGTGCAGCTCGTTGTGTTTGCCATGTTTGGCATGAAACGAGAAGTGTATGAGACGATTGGCAACCTTGATGAGAAATTTTTTAACGGATACGAAGATTTTGATTATCAGATGCGGGCCAGAGCAGCAGGGTACGACACCGTCATAAATCCGCAAATTCAGGCATATCACTGGGAACGCAGCAGCGGCATTCATCGCAATTTTAACCGTAAAAACAATCTGGCACGATTTTGGAAAAAGTGGGGAAGCCACATTGAGGCCGATGTATGGCCCTTTATGTTCAGCCATCTGAAGGTGCAGCTCGATAAACAGCGCGACTATGCGCATCTTCCCATGGTTGGCATAGACCTTGCCGAGGTTCGCAGTGATGCAGATACCTTCTGGAGCCAGCTAGAAGAGGCTCAGATTGCACCTCTTGCCGAGATTCGGGACTACTCCAACCGATTCAACTCGAATGGAGCGATCTGGCTGCCGCAAGTGTTAGGCAAGGAATTGATTCATAGCGAGAATCGACTGCTGTTCCTGGTAGACAATTTCGCGCGTTTGCTGGAGAACCGTTACTGGATCGAGATGAGGCATGCTCATCGGGCCAAGGATTTAATCATAGATCTGTATGGCAATGTGATCACGATGGATCGGATCTACGATGGCTGCTGGCCTGGCACTAAAGTGCGTTAAGCCACGATTGTGTAGTTGACCAAACATCGCGAAATGGGAGGTGCTTCAAAGTGAATAATAAAATGAGTACGCTGGACAATGCCACAAAATTCACACGGAATCTGGAATGGTTGGAACAGGTCGAAAGGGTTATACCGAGCGGTTGCAGTACACTAGCCAAAGCGCCGGAACGATTATTTCCAGGCCATACACCCGTCTGCTGTGCAGAAGCCTACCATTCCCGCTTTACAGATATTGACGGTAATGAATGGCTGGATTGTGAGATGGCCATGGGAACAGCACCTTGGGGTCATGCGAGACGTGAAATCCAACTCACCGTTATTCACCAGCTGAAGAAGGGGACAAGCTTCTCCATTCCTGCAGATATTGAGCTGGAATGTGCCGAGTTGATCCTGGAGCGGTTTGAGGGGCGCTATGCATCACTGCGTTTCACCAAAAGCGGAGCAGATGCAGTAAGTGGCGCGGTTCGTATCGCCCGTGCGGCGAATGGTAAAAGCAAGGTGATTGCAACAGCTTATCATGGATGGCATGACTGGTCAGCATACGGTTACTACGGTAGCCAGACGAAGGAACGTGGCATTCCGAAGGATATTGAGCGCTCCACGATCTGGATCAAGAAACCTGTTTATGAGCAAATCAGGGAACAAATTTCATCTCAGGAGGATGTGGCGTGTATCGTTCTGTGTCCGAATGAGTGGGAGAAGGAGGAGCTGGCTGACGTAGTGACGTTATGTTCCTCCAAGGACATCATTATTATTTTTGACGAGGTTACTTCGGGTATACGGATGGGCAAGCAGGCGACTGCAGGCGAATATGATATCTGGCCGGACTTGCTCTGCCTATCCAAAGGCATGGCTAATGGACTTCCGCTTGCAGCTGTGCTGGGACCTGAGCACATGATGTCCCTTGCAGGCCAGGTTCGATTCAGCAACGCACATTCCAGTGAAACGATAGCCCTTGCAGCGGCCATTGCGTGCGAACGGCTGATGAAAAATACCAAAGTGTGGCCTACCTGGCGCGAACCGGCAACCCGAATCATGAAGCGATTGGAATCTGAGCTGGTATTGCTAGGTCTTACCGATGAGTTAGCTCTGAAGGGAACCTATGCAAGCTTCTATATTCAGTCAATAGACGAGCAAAACTTTCAAACTGACCCGTTCCGTGAATTTATGGTGAAGAAAATGGCCTACTACGGCATCTTTACGAAAGGTTATTTTATTTTCTCTGATACGCATACACGGGAGGAATTGATTTGGGTGGAGGAAGCGCTGCTCCAAATATTGTCAGACTGGAAAGAAAAGCAAAAGCGAGAGCATCTGAAGCTACCAATGCATGACGGAGGAGCACGTTAATTCATTTATATGACCAGGAGGAGAACCCATGAAAGCACTCGTATATCAGGATTTGAAAAAGGTGGAATTGCAGGACATTGAGGAGCCTAACATTCAGAAACCCAATCAAGTCAAGGTGAAAATCTATGGATCAGGCATCTGTGGCACGGATCTGAATATTGTCAAAGGTAAAGTGGCTGCGAGTAAAGGCACGGTTATCGGTCATGAAGGCGTGGGCACTGTAGTTGAGGTCGGAGAAGATGTCCATGGTATTCGCGTCGGGGACCGGGTTCTTGTGGATCCGACTCAAGCTTGCGGTCACTGCTCTTATTGTCGGGAAGGGTTATTCATCTATTGTGAAAATTTCGATGATTATCAGGTAGGCATGACAACACACGGGACCTTTGCTGAATATTTTGTCGGAGACGAAAAGTATATCTATCCCATTCCTGACACGATGAGCTGGGAAACGGCAATGATGATTGAACCTCTCGGCTGCGTCCTGCAAACGTTCATGAAAGCAGGCGTGAAGCCCAGCGATTCTGTGCTCGTGCTTGGTTCAGGAGCGATTGGCTCGTTGTGTCAGCTGGTGAGCAAAAGATTGGCAAGACTCACCGTGGGTACGGAAATAGATCCTTATCGCAAGCAATTTGCTGAAGGCATTGCAGATTATGCTTGTTACCCGGAGGAACTTACCCTTGAGAAAGTATACGAGATCAATAACAATAAAAAATTCGATATCATTGTGGATGCTGTCGGCAACCAGCTTCATGTTGGCTTGGAGCTTATCGCTAAAGGTGGCCGCATTATTCCGATGGGGTATGACGATAGTTATGAAGTGACATTCAAATCAACTCAGGTGATTAACGACGGACTTAGCATCATTGGTGCGGTAGCTGTGCACTCCATGATTAGTACAGCCTTGAAGTTTGCACAGAGCATCCCGGAGCTGGAGCAAATGGTAACCGCCAAGGAGTACTTGACTGATTATGAACAGGCATTTAGTGGAACGATGGGATATGATCTTCGCAGTGGCGAGAAGCTGCCGATGAATTCGGTGAAAACAGCTCTCATTCTGTAAGCATGTAGATATTTGCGGGTTCTCCGCTGTGAACAGTGGCATATGACCTGTTTTGCTCAGGATTTGGTGCATCTATATGCCGAGCTACTGGTCACGGCGGGGAGATTCGCAGAGAGAAAGAAGGGATATGGAGTGAAGCTGCTACAGGATTTGCCGAGAAATCCGCGGTATTCCATTTTACTTGAGCCAGTGTGGGCTATTCCAGGAACGATAGTCCTGTTCTACGCACCTTTGTATATGAAAGAGGCAGGCTTGTCCGACATTGAGATTGGCATCATCAATTCGGTGAATCTTTATTTTGCCTTCATTTTTCAGCTGTTCGCAGGGGCTGTGACCAATAAACTGGGTCGTAAACGAACGACACTGATCTTTGATCTGCTCGCCTGGAGTGTCCCCATGTTCATCTGGGCATTTTCACAAAATTTCTGGCTGTTCCTCATCGCTTATCTGCTGAATGCAACCTCGAAGTTTGTTACCGTCTCGTTCAATTGCCTGATCATCGAAGATGTGGAGGAGCATAAACGATCCAAGGTATTTGCCATTTTGAATATGATGATTACGGGTGCGGGGGTGTTAACGCCCATTGCTGGTGTTGTTATTGCGGATTTTGGTATTGGACCAACGCTGGCGAGCATTTATTTTGCAGGTGGCCTGTTAATGACGGCCATGTTTCTTATACGTAACCGCTACACGGAAGAAACTCAAGTGGGTAAGGAACTCATGGGGCTGCATAACAACACCCGTGTATTTCGCAGCCTTGTTGCCAGTCTGCGTCTGTTCGGGCGGTCGTGCTACAAGCGCAGATTGCTGCCGATCATTTTAATTACAGTGCTGTCCAATCTCGTTTTGCAGTTGAATTTTTTTCAGGTGATTTATTTCAAGGAGCAGCTGAGCTTTGATGATCGTGTCATTTCCTTCATTCCCGTAGTAACAGCAATCACCGTGATGTTATTATATCTGGTTATTATTCCACGTCTGAGACGGCGTTCGGAAGAAAAGTATGTCAGCTTTTCCATTGTGCTCAGCTCTGTGGGTGCCGTGTTATTTCTGCTGATACCCTCCGGAAATATAGCGATGCTATTTCTCACACTCATTGTGCTTGCAGCGGGAAACTTTATTCTGCAAACGTATCGCGATTCGCTGCTGATGAACCGACTGGGCACGCATGAGAAGGCCGATATGTTTTCGGCTGTACAGACGGTCATGACGCTAACCGCGATCCCTTCCGGGTATCTGACGGGACTACTGTACCATTACAATCCATTATGGCTGTTCAGTGTTATTCTGGGTTTGTACATCGTATTGATGATTATTATGCTGTTTTTACATGACCCAAAGCAGCATCCCCAAGCGATCAATTCCTACAAAAATATGTAGAAGAAGGGCTTTTCTGTATAGAAACCGAATGTATAATACAGGAAAAATACAGTATATCACACATATTTTTGGGAGGACTTAATGATGAATGTAATGGCAAGTGAAGCAAGAGGACAGCTGACCTGGATCAATGAGCCGTGCAACTGGTCCTATACAGATCAAGGTGGACTGATCGTAGAAGCACAAGCAGACTCTGATTTCTTTCAGGACCCGGCAGGCAAGCATATAAGAGCGACTGCGCCGTTCCTGTCGATGCCTGTATCGGGTGATTTTGAGATGACCGCGCAGCTGACAGTGGATATGAAACATCAATATGATTCCGGCTGCCTGATGGTTATGGTCGATGAACGCAATTGGTGCAAGCTGTGTTTTGAATATGACGGTAAAGCAGCAACGATCGTTTCCGTTGTTACACGAGATGGGTCATCAGATGATTGTAATTCGATGGAGGTTCCTGTAGCTAATCCGTATTTGCGTATAAGAAAAGTAGAGGGCTGCATGTCCTTTTTCTACTCCCCCGACGGGGAAGAATGGAAGCTGATTCGATATTTTGGCATGTCGATGGAAGGAGAGCTTCGGGCAGGAGTTGTTGCGCAGTCACCAACGGGAACAGGCTGCACATGTCACTTTTTATCGGTAAGCATGACCCAGCCGGACTTGACTGCACGTTTCTGAGTTTGTCCCTTCTACTGTGATTTTCTATCCTTGAAATTGCTTGCGCAGCTCAATGGGGGAAATTCCTTCATATTTTTTGAATACTGAACCGAAATAACTTGCACTGTTAAAACCGACAGCCCTCGCGATATCATGTGCTGTGATATCCTTCTGCTGTACAAGCATTTCCTTGGCCTTTAACAAACGGTAGCGAACCAGATATTCAAGAGGTGTCATATGAAACTCCTTCTTGAATATCCGGTTCAAATGCTGCTCAGTCACCTTCATCTGATTAGCCAGTATGGAGAGAGACAGGTCTTGCTGATAGTTCTGTTTGATGAAAGCAACAAGTTCTGCCAGTCGTAAGCGGCCTTCATTTCGTTCAACCTCGCTGTATCGTTCACCGTCAATGGTCAGCCTGACCAGAAGCATGTAGAGAAGTGCGGAGCCGTGCCAAATCTGGTCTCGATGTCTCGACTTCAACGCAATGGTGATTTCACGCAGCAGAATGCCGAGCATGCCATCCAGCTTGAAAGCCCGAAGCTCACCGATCTGCAAGGAATGTAGAAATCTTGGAACAATGTAGCCATTAAAGGAAAGGCACTCAAATCGTAGCTTACTGCTTGGATTGTTATAATGATATGTGACTTCCGGGAACATGATCAGGGTGGTTCCTTTTCGAATGGAGAACTCCTGGTTCTTTGCTGCGATGCGCCCTGTTCCTCCGATGCACTGTACGATGGTGTAATCCCGTGAACGGTGGCTCCAATCTATTAATTCATTAACGGTCAACCGGTTCTGCCCTGTGATGATAAGGGGCATATCGGATTCCAGCGGACTCTCCGTGTTAGGTTGCGACATTGTTGAATTATTCCTCTCTTCGTTAAAGGGTCTTATGCGCAGAGCTTGGATAGAACAAGAACAGAAGCCTGTAATAAACTAAGAGAAATTATATTACATAAATGGAATTATTTTAAATATATCCAACGCTTCGTTTGCAGTGGATTGAACCTGCGCTGAGCGGTGTTTGTCTTGCCAATGGAATGTGAAACAGATACGCTATAGGGAATGAGTTTATGAATGAAGGTCATACTTTGTACGAATCAAGAAGGGAATGCTTATATTGAAGAAAGTTATCGTGATCGGAGCGGGAATATTAGGAGCCTCCACTGCTTATCATTTGGCGAAATCAGGCGTGGAGGTTCTGCTTATAGATCGGAAAGACGCTGGGCAAGCCACGGACGCGGCAGCAGGCATTATCTGCCCGTGGCTGTCCCAACGCCGGAATCAGGATTGGTATCAGCTTGCAAAGGCGGGTGCGCGTTACTACCCCGAGCTTATTGCCGGGCTGGAGCGCGAAGGGGAGACGGATACGGGATACGCACAGACAGGTGCACTCAGCATTCATACCGATATCAACAAGATTCAGAAGATGGCTGAGCGGGCCATGCTCCGCAGGCAGGATGCACCGGAGATCGGTACAATCACTTGTCTGGATGAAGCAGAAACCCGTGAACGCTTCCCCTTGCTTGGGGAAGGTTATCATTCGGTGTACATTAGTGGAGGTGCCCGCGTCGACGGGAGAGCACTGCGTGATGCGTTGATTCGCTCAGCTCAAAGGCATGAAGCGCGTGTAATTCAAGGTGATGCCTGCCTTGCTACTGAAGGAGAACGAGTAATCGGAGCGATAGTGAATACGGAGCATCATAGGGCAGATCAGGTTGTTGTCTGCACGGGTGCATGGGGCAATGAGCTGATGAAGCCGTTAGGCATTCATTTTAAAGTACACTACCAGAAGGCTCAGATTATACATTTGCGTACGGCTCATGAAGCAGATACAGGTGGGTGGCCTGTCATTATGCCTCCTTCGGACCAGTATTTACTAGCGTTTAAGGCACAGAAAATGGTCATTGGTGCAACACACGAAAACGATGTCGAGGGATATGATACACGGATTACAGCGGGCGGTATGCAGGAGGTTTTGAACAAAGGACTGGAGCTTGCACCGGAACTGGCGCTTAGTACACTCGATGAGGTGCGTGTCGGTTTTCGTCCATTCACGCCAGGTTTTCTGCCTGTGCTGGGGCATGTTAAGGGAAGACCGGGTTTGATTACAGCCAATGGACTAGGGGCATCCGGCTTGACGATGGGCCCTTATATCGGCAGTCAGCTGGCAAAATTGGCTATTGGAATGGAGCTCGATATGAATATAGAAGCGTATGATGTGAGCAAAGCGATGGAGATCGAATGAAAAGTTGATGCGATAAAGGGGGAGTCCACCAATGACGTATTCTCAACGCTTATCCGGTGCAGCTAGTCTGTCTGAAATCATGCATTTGGAGCATCAGATTACACAAGTAAAAGAAAAGCAGGCTACTGCTGACGAAAGTCTGAAACAATATAAACAGCAATGGACCGAGTATACATCTAAGCTGCACAAAGGTGAACTATTCCTAGAGCCTGCGGAAAGACAGGCTATTCAAGTTAAACTCGAAGCCGCGCAAACGCTGGTTAATACATTGACAGCACAGCTTAACGAGTTGGAGCTGGCTCTGGAGCAGCTTGGAGATTAAGCCGTTTTCACGCTGGCTGCAGGAGGATTAAGGATGAAGTATGAGTCTGACCGAATCTATTTAAGAGCTTGGACGGCAGAAGATGCTGTACTGCTCCAACATTTTCAGCTTCACAATCGAGAACAGATCGAAAGGATTACCGCCAATAAACGAGATGAGGCATTTTATAGTTTACAGGCACAGACCGAGCTGATTCAGGACTGGCTTGAGAGAAGAAAAGCTGGAAAACGGTATTCTTTCGGTATTTTTCTAAATGATACGGATGAATTGGTGGGTGAAATCTCACTTTTTCTCATTGAACTGAATGGCGCAGCCACCTGGATGGTCGGATATGCAACAGATCGGCTGCACAATGGTCAAGGATATATGAGTGAAGCGTTGAAGCGTCTTTTACAGTTCGCCAAAGAAGAGACGGATATTAAGCAGCTCGTGGCTGGTGCTGTGCCCGATAATGAAGGTTCTATCCGTGTTCTTCTGAAAGCAGGCTTTCGGGAAACAGGCTCACATGATGTGCCTATTCAAGGCGTCATAAAAAAACATATCATGCTGACGATATCGCTGGGGGATGCCGATTAAAAACGTATATCACAAGTCAAAGGAGAAAGAAGTATATGGCTACCATATTAGTTGCAGACGATGATGCGAATATACGTGAGCTTGTCTGTTTGTTTCTTAGAAATGATGGGTTTACCACTGTCGAGGCTGTGGACGGGAAACAGGCGCTTGATCTCTACCTGCAAACCCCCGTTGATCTGGTCGTTTTGGACATTATGATGCCGGTGATGGACGGATGGAGCCTTTGTAAGGAATTGAGGAGATTGAATGCTGACCTGCCATTGCTCATGTTAACGGCGAGAGGTGAGACCTGGGAGAAGGTTAAGGGCTTCGAATTGGGCTCGGATGATTATCTAACAAAACCGTTTGACCCTTTGGAGCTAACGGCACGTGTCAAGGCGTTGCTGAAGCGTTACAAAATTGGCTCCACACACCTGATACAGTTTGGCAACGTTACGCTGGATCGTCAGAGCTATAAGGTCATCGCTGGTGAAGAGTCCTTAACCCTGCCGCTCAAGGAATTCGAACTGTTGTTCAAGCTGGCAGGCACACCGGGACAAGTCTATACGCGAGAACAGTTAATAGATCAGATCTGGGGGCTCGACTATACAGGTGATGATCGAACGGTGGATGTACATATCAAGCGTTTACGCGAACGTTTTGCGAAGACTTCCGATTTTCAGATCGAGACAGTTCGGGGATTAGGATATCGGCTTGAGGTCAAGCATGATTAAGTCGCTGTACATTCGGGTTGTTGTGACCTTCCTGGTTTCTGTAATTGCCGGGACGTTGATTGCTTTTTTCTTATCGACCTGGATATTTGAAGATCGACTAAATAAGAATGCACAGATCAACATAAGTAACTTTGGTCAGGATGTCATCCAAATATACCAAACCCTTCCGTTATCGGAAGCTGATGCATTCATCAACAAGATGAAGCAGCTGGATTTGTACTATATTCGCATGTATGAGCCTTCCGGTCAGCTCCTTACGTTTGGCAAGGAACGAGATCACCGGCCGATTCCAGTGACGGCGGAGCAGATACAGAAGGTGCTGGCTGGGAACGTTTTGGAGCTGACTCCCAGTGGCTTGGGTACAGTGCTACTAGGGTTGCAGGTTCAGACCACGAGCGGGACCCGGGCCATGTTTCTGGAAACCTTGTCACCACCGGCTGCTTCTACTGTAATCACATGGGGCACAATATTTGCTCTTTCATCCCTTGCTACCGGAAGCCTGATCATCCTGATTGCCTCCGTATTTCTGGTCAGGCCGATCAAAACGTTGACCCGGGCAACGAAACGTATTGCAGCAGGTGATTTTAATGTAAGGCTAAATATTAAGCAAACGAGTGAACTGGGCACACTTGCTCGCAGCTTTGAAGAGATGATGCAGGATTTGCAGCAACTGGAGCAGATGAGAAGAGAGTTTGTAGCCAACGTCTCACATGAGGTGCAGTCACCGCTCACATCCATATCAGGGTATGCCCAGGCTCTGAAAAATGTAGATTTACCGGACCAGGATCGAGAGCGGTATCTTGACATTATTATTTCTGAAGCAAAGCGGATGTCCAAAATGAGCGATAGCCTGCTCAAGCTTAGTGTGCTTGAATCACAGTCTCATCAGCTACAGCTGTCTACACGTGATCTGGATGAGCAGATCAGACGGGTTATCGTTGCATTACAGCCTCAATGGTCTGCTCGGCATATTCGTTTTGAGCTGCATTTGCAGAAGGTTCCTGTTCTCGCAGATCATGATCAATTGAATCAGGTATGGACGAATATGCTCAGCAATGCAATTAAGTTTTCAGAAGATAGTGGTGTGATTCACGTCAGGATGGAGCGAGATATCAGAAATGTAACGGTAAAAATATCGGATCAGGGGATTGGTATTGCATTGGAGGATCAAAAACGTATATTTGAGCGGTTCTTTAAAGCAGATCGTTCTCACAGTCGTAAATATGATGGCAGCGGAATGGGGCTTGCTATCACCAAACAGATTGTGTCGTTACACCAAGGGGATATCCGGGTGACTAGTACAGTGGGTCAAGGAACAACGTTTATCATCAGTTTGCCAACCAGCCCACCAACGGCCGAATAGCTTCACTTTTCCAGTTGTGAATACGTTTCATGAGATTTCAGAAGGCTGCGTTTATGTACAAGTTCGCTTGTAGATAAGCGCAGCATTTTTTTGCTTTATTCATGTTTAGTTCATAGAGACGTCATGGGCAGTACATGTTTGAGGATTAAAATCGGCTTAGAAGCTGATGCAGCAACATAGATTGGCGGCTTTGATGAAGCCAGGCATCTGAGAAAAGAGAGGGATACAAATGCGATTATTTGAAATGCTTTTAGTTCTATCCTGTTTCGCTTTAATGATGAATGTATTATTTGTTGGAAGAAATACAAAGAAAACAGACTTGGCTATAGCCATGGGGAGCAGCGTTATATTTGTAGTGCACCTGTTAAGCGAGGGGTACAGATGGCAGATGCTCTTGATATATATCACGACAGGTCTGCTCATAGTCATCGTTTCATCAAGGTATTTTCAGAAGAGCAGGAACTACAAATTAGGGAAGCTGTTGAAATACAGTTTGGCCTCCATCATCGTTGTGCTTATGGTGGTATCTGTCGGTTTATCCGTATACATGCCCGTCTTTCATTTGCCAAAACCGGATGGCCCGGAGCAAGTGGGCACTCAAACCTTTCATTGGACGGATCTAAGCAGAGATGAGGTTTTGACTGCGGATCAAAGTGATAAGAGAGAGCTCATGATTCAGATCTGGTACCCTGCTGAACGCAAAGATAACAGCAAGAGTGAATTTCTTTTTCCAAAAGATAAAGAGATGTTCAAGAAATATATTCAGACCTACGCGAACTCGTTGCACCTTCCTGAGTTTGTATTCGATTATTGGAAGTACAGCAGGACCAACACATATGAAAATGCAGAAATAGTACCCTCAACAAGCCCGTATCCGTTGGTGCTGTTATCACATGGTATGGGAACCAGTAGAGTTCTGCATGCATCACAGGCGGAGAATCTGGCCAGTCATGGATATATCGTGGTAACTATTGATCATACGTATAGCACGTTTGCTACTATTTTCCCGGATGGCCGTGTAACGGATTATAAAACCAAGGTCAAAACAATAGATGAACGCAGAACAATCGGGGAGATATGGACTGAAGATGTGAAGTTTGTCATCAATCAAGTGGAAAAGCTTAATTCAGGTGCAATCGAGAGTCAATTTAAAGGGAAAATGGATGTAAGTCACATGGGTGTGATGGGGCATTCTTTTGGTGGCGCAACAGCGTTTAATACAGCTTATGTGGATGATCGAATCAAGGCCGGAATTAATATGGACGGGTCATTAATTGAAGTGGTGAACAGAGAGGATATACGCAAGCCGTTTATGTTCATCCGGTCGGGAAGTTTTAAAGATTGGCTAGTCGATTTTAAAAAGAAAAAGTCGCATAACAAGGTAAATGATGAGGTGAATAAACAGCTTTCAGATGAACTGCACATTATTAAAAATGTGATCAGGCAAGGGGGGAATGCGATTTATGTAGAGGGCACCGAGCATTTTAATTTTACAGATCTGCAATTCTATTCCCCGTTGATTAAACTGACAGGCATTACAGGAGATATAGACGGTAAAAGAGGATCAAATATCGTAAATCAGTATGTTCTCGATTTTTTCAATACGTATCTGAAAGGAACGGGAGGTGATCTGATTCAGGGGCCAAACGGCAAGTATCCGGAAGTGAAATTCGTGGAATCAAGCGAGTTGTAATTGTGCCCGAGGGATAATTGAACGATGCAGCATACACAAATCAGGAGGAGATGTGAATGAACATACAAGATACAGAGGACAAACGGAGCATGCGTAAGAGCATGATCAAACGAGTCATCAAGAGACGAACTTCAATCACCGCGCTCAGTCTGGTGATAACCCTGTTAACACCATGGACGGTTATGGCTGAATCTTCTAATACGAACAGTAGTGATCTAACCTATCAAAAAACCAAGCAAACGGTGATCGAGAAGGCCAAGTCTCTTACCGAGACATATGGGATCACAAGTGTGCAGTATGCACTGATGGATCAAGGAGAGATTGTTGTCTCCGGGCAGACGGGCAAGAATGACTTGCAAGGGCAAGTTCCTCTTACATCCGATACGATCTATGGCATAGGGTCAACCAGTAAAATGTTTCTTACAGCTTCGGTAATGAAGCTGGTGGATGAAGGCAAGGTGAATCTCGATCTGCCAGTGACATCCTATATTCCAGAATTCAAGATGAAAGATGAGCGATATAAGCAAATCACACCACGCATGCTTTTGAACCATTCGGCTGGTCTTCTGGGCACTTCGAGCCACAATGCATCGCTGTATGGAGACAATGATACCTTTGCGCATGATACCTTTTTAGAACAATTGACTGCACAGAATCTGAAGGCAGAGCCTGGTGCGTATTCCGTTTATACGAACGACGGGTTTACTTTAGCTGAGATTTTGGTTGAGCGGGTGAGTGGCATGAGTTTTACGGCTTTTATACACAAGCACTTCACAGAGCCTCTGAACATGGAGCATACGAAAACACCACAAGATGTGGTTAACCCGGCAGATATGGCAGGAATCTATTCGCCGTTATATGAAGGCCAGCTTCCACAAGAGAATTATAATATCATTGCATCAGGAGGCATCTATTCCACGGCTCAAGATCTGGTGAAATTCTCACAAATCTTCACTGGAGAGGTCAAGGGCATTTTATCCAGCAAATCAGTACAGGCCATGGAACAAAAAGAATACAAAAAGGGCATGTGGCCAGAGGACAGTGATGCGTCTATCTCTTACGGATTAGGATGGGATAGCGTGGACTTGTATCCATTCAGTGAATACGGCATCAAGGCGGTTACAAAAGGTGGAGATACGGTATCATACCATTCATCTCTGGTCGTACTTCCAGAGCACAACCTGGCGGCAGCCGTTACCTCTTCAGGAGGCTCAAGTGCGCTGGATCAAACGATAGCGAGCGAACTGTTGCTCAGCGCACTGGAGGCCAAGGACATTATTCAAGAACGCAAGCCGGCAAAAACGTTTGGAGTACCTGTAAAGGCTGATATGCCTGAAGAGTTGTTAAAGTATGCAGGGAATTATGGCGGCAATAAACCGGTGAAGAAGGTGGAGGTGAATCCGTCTGGGCAACTGCTGATTTCTTCTGCTTCAAATAGTACTTCGGATCAATATATCTACACGTCCGATGGGACATTTGTAAACAAGGAAGGAACACAAAAGTTAAAGTTTGTTGAGGAGTCTAACGGTCAGATCTACTTGTGGTCCCGGTCCTATATGTCCATACGAGGGTTAGGTCAGCTCGCTTTCTCGGAATATACGGCGCAAAAACTCGAAAGCAATGAATTGTCGAGCGAGATTCAGGCGGCATGGAATCAGCGTGAGGGGAATACGTACTATTTGCTCAATGAAAAATATACTTCAATGGCCTATCTGCATGCTTCAACAATTATTCCTATGCAGTTCGACAAGCAAGTTCCAGGGTATGTTGGCAGCAGTAAAATCATTGGAGCTAATCGGGCAGTGAATCAAGTCCAGATTCCCGGTCTGGCTGGTCGGGATACAACGGATATCCAGTTTTTGAGCCAAAACGGAATCGAGTATATTACGGCAGCAGGTCCCGTATATGCCAGTGAAGGTATAGTACAATCACTATACAGCGGCAAGCAATCCAGAGTAACGATTCAGTTGGACGGTTATGCGAGATGGTTCTCGGTACCGGCTGCGGTTAGCGGTAAGGTAATGACAGTGAAGATGCCTGCCACGGGCTCCTTCGCTGTGTATGATCAAAGAGGTGCTTGTATTCATCATACTGTGATCAGTGGGAAGAATGAGGTTGTCTTACCTGAAAACGGCCGTATCGTATTTGCAGGTGAGCCTGATTCAGTGTTTGAAGTTTCATTGAACAAATAAAATAAGAACATGATAACGTTAATTCGTATTGTTGGGATTATTATACGAAAGGTCTTCTCTATGATGTGGAGAAGGCTTTTTGGCTGTGGATGAGAGAACGGGTTTACATGTTTTGGAAGAATGTATAAAATGATATTCACTGTACAAACGAATTTGAATGTGGAGAGTGAGCGTGAATAGGAATGCTTCGTCGTTTTTTTTCGTATTATCAACCGTATAAAAAGCTGTTTTTAATTGATTTTGGCTGTGCGGTTATTGCAGGTTTGCTGGAGCTTGCATTTCCGCTTGCTGTCAGTAAATTTATTAACGAGCTCCTGCCCGGGCAGGATTGGCCGCTTATTTTACTCGCATGTGTTGTGCTGCTAAGTATTTATGCGTTGAATTCGCTATTAAATTATGTTGTCACTTACTGGGGGCATATGCTGGGCATTAATATTGAAACAAATATGCGGGAGAAAATGTTTGCTCACCTCCAGAAGCTGTCCTTTCGGTTTTTCGATAATCGCAAAACAGGTCATCTGATTGGTCATATTACCAATGATCTTAATGACATCGGTGAAGTCGCGCACCACGGCCCGGAGGATGTATTCATTGCTGTGATGACACTGATTGGATCATTCTGGCTAATGGCTAACATTAATCTGGAGCTGGCTCTGCTGACATTTATCATTATTCCTGTTATGGCTTGGGTTATCATCGTATTTGGTGGTCGTATGACCAAGACGTATCGAAGATTGTTCGGAGATGTTGGTAATTTCAATGCACGGATTGAAGACAATGTAGGGGGCATGCGTGTCGTTCAGTCCTTCGCCAATGAAGAGCACGAGAAGAAGCTGTTTGCAGTGGATAACGCCAATTTTCGTCTGACCAAGCTGCTTGCGTACAAGACGATGGCCAAAAGCATCTCAGTCAGCTATATGATGATGCGTCTTGTCACCGTGTTTGTGATGATCGCCGGGGCCTGGTTTTACATTGACGGCAAAATTAATATGGGAGATTTCATGGCATTCCTGCTGCTATCCAATATATTTTTCCGGCCAATTGAAAAAATTAATGCGGTAATTGAGAGCTACCCCAAGGGCATCGCAGGCTTCAAACGGTATCTGGAGATCATCGACACGGAGCCTGACATCGCAGATCGACAAGATGCGGTTGAATTACATGAGGTAAAGGGAGAGATCCGCTTCGAAAATGTGTCATTTGGCTACGAATCGAGCCGTCGCATCCTGAATCAGATCAGCTTGTCGGTGCGTCCGGGTGAAACGGTTGCTTTTGTTGGACCCTCCGGTGCAGGTAAAACAACGATCTGCAGCTTGCTACCGCGCTTTTATGAAGTGCAGAAGGGCAGGATCACCGTAGACGGTGTTGATATTCGTGATATCAAGCTGCATTCCCTGCGTAAACAGATCGGGATCGTACAGCAGGATGTATTTCTGTTCTCGGGTACGATCAAAGAAAATATTGCATATGGTGATCTGACAGCGACAGAGGATCAGATCTGGGATGCGGCACGACGCGCTTCACTGGAGGAACTGATTCGGAGCCTGCCTGACGGCATGGACACAATTATCGGGGAACGGGGCGTAAAGCTGTCGGGAGGTCAGAAGCAGCGTCTGTCCATTGCACGTATGTTCCTCAAAAATCCACCAATTCTGATTCTGGATGAGGCAACCTCTGCTCTTGATACGGAAACGGAAGCGCTCATTCAGCAATCGCTCGCTGAATTGTCTGTCGGCAGAACAACTCTCGTAATTGCTCACCGGCTGAGCACAATCAAAAATGCGGATCGCATCATCGTAGTAAATACTGACGGTATTGCCGAGCAAGGCAATCATGAGCAGTTAGTGGCTGCTGGGGGGATTTACAGCCGTTTGCATCAAGTGCAGCATAATCACTCATAACATGCTGGAGACGGATATGGCTCTGTTTCCGCTTCATCGTGGATTGAAATCGTTAGCTGAGGCCGCACATGGTGCGGCTTTTTTTGTTATTTTATCGTCGAGAAAACATACATAAGAATATTGTTGACAATGTCCACAAACCTGATTAGTATAATGTTGACAATGTCCACTAAAAGGGGGCTCCGATATGAACTCTGAGCATATTTCACCGGAGATTTTAGCAGATATGCGGCGTTTCAACCGGTTCTATACGAATATACTCGGGGTGCTGGATAAGCACATTCTCGGGACAGGGTATTCTTTTGCCGAAGCACGGGTCATTATCGAGATCGGGATTCGCGGGGAGAGCATCGCCAATAACCTCGTGGACACCCTCACGATTGATCGCAGCTATATGAGCCGGATTGTTACTAAATTAACAAAGGAAGGACTACTGCTCAAGGTGGATTCCGCGGAAGATAGCAGGGTCAGTCTGATTCGTCTGACGGATAAAGGGCAGGAGCTGTACGCTGAACTTAACGCTCGGTCTGATGAGCAGATTGTAAAACTAATGCAAAACTTGAATGAAGAAGAGATTCGAGAGGTATATGCCTCCATGATGAACATCCAAGAGAAGCTGAACAAGAAGGCAGGAGAGACAGTACGATGATTAGATTCGAATGTGATTATAACGAAGGTGCGCATGAACGCATTTTGCAGCGATTGATGGAGACAAACATGGAACAGACCAGCGGATACGGGACGGATGCACATTGTGAGCGAGCGCGCACGCTGATTCGGCAGGCTTGCGGCAACGAGGGGGCAGATGTCCATTTTCTCGTAGGGGGTACGCAGACGAACACCACAGTCATTGCGTCCATTCTTCGTCCGCATCAAGGAGTCATTGCAGCGGTATCTGGTCATATTGCGGTTCATGAGACGGGAGCGATTGAGGCTACAGGTCACAAGGTGCTGACGGTACCAAGCCTGGATGGGAAAATTACAGCTGCACAGGTAAAGGCGGTCTATGATGCACATGTGCAGGAATCGTCACCCGAGCACAGCGTTCAGCCAGGCATGGTCTACATATCTCAACCGACTGAAAATGGTACGATGTACAGTAAGGCCGAGCTTGAGGCTATATATGAAGTAAGCCGGGCATGTGAGCTGCCGTTTTTTATTGATGGAGCGCGTCTTGGGTATGCTCTGGCATCCAAGGCATGTGATATGACTCTGGCAGATCTTGCTTGTCTGTGTGATGTATTCTATATTGGCGGCACCAAAATTGGCGCATTGATGGGCGAGGCTGTTGTGATTGTGAACGATGCGCTCAAGCGTGACTTTCGTTACATCATCAAGCAAAAAGGCGGCTTGCTGGCTAAAGGCCGGTTGCTGGGTATTCAGTTTGAGACGCTGTTTGAAGACGGATTGTATCTGGAGATTTCGAAGCATGCCGTGGACATGGCTGTGAGAATCCATGATACTCTTGAGCAGCACGGGGTAGAGTTCCTCTACAGCTCCCCGACGAATCAGCAGTTTCCGATTCTTCCTGATGCTCTGCTGCAGCAGCTCAGCAGTCAGTATACGTTCACGTTCTGGGAAAAGGTTGACACTTCCCGCAGTGCTGTTCGGTTCTGCACAAGCTGGGCGACTCGTCAAGAAAATGTAGATGCGCTGACCCGAGATATTGTTAGACTACTGCAAGGGAATGAGGGTCAGGATGAACCGGTAGCTGTATTTCAGACAGCGGCAACGGTGTAAAGTGCAGCCAATGGCTGGATACTTTAATGTAAACGAATAGTCGGGGGTTTGGTGGTGGCGAATACTGTATGGTGCTGAATACCGAATTATGCTAAGTACCGAATGGTGCTGAGTGAGAGTCAGCAGTGTGGGAGATGCTGTATGTTGCGGAGTGAGAACACGTGGAGCTAGCGGGATATCGAAGAGGACTTGGTGTAATCTCTGCTCCGAGCGCTAACGATCATGAGAAACCTTATTTCGGGCATTAGTTGGGCAAAAAAATTCTAACGATCCTCAGGAGTCTTATTTCATCGTAAAATGGCTTATGATCCTGAAAAACGGCGATATTTGACGGAATAACATTCCTGCTGATCGTTAGAATTAGAGATTGCCTGATATGATGCAAATAGCATCTCTGGTGATCGTTAGCGCTTTTTTTATTTTCGCACATATACATATAATTCGTACGATGAACGATCAAAGTAGATTGACAACTCTCCGTAGATAAATTAAGGTTTTAAAGATACTTAATATCCTTAATGTGAAGGAGAGATGTAATGAATACCGAACAGCGTTCCATTTTTGAGAATACACCGATTTTAACGGCTCTTCAGCCAGCTCCGGGCGAGCGCATTCTGGATGTGGGCTGTGGGAACGGATCATTAACGGCCCGGATTGCGGCATTGGGGGCTATTACCACTGGAATTGATCTATCGGAAGAGAGCATCGCTCAAGCTGTGCTTAAATATCCTGAACTTGACTTTCAGGTAGCGGATGCATGTCATTATCGAACGATAGAGCGTTATGACGCTGTCTTTTCACATGCGGTACTGCACTGGACGGCAGATGCCTCTGCTGTGATCCAGAGCATGCACGCTGCACTGAAGCAGGGAGGACGTCTGATTGCAGAGTTTGCGGGGAAGGGGAACACGGCGATTATCCTTCATGCGGTGCGGGAGGAGCTGTTAGCACGAGGATACACTTGGGAAGCGCGTAATCCGTGGTATCACCCCAGTGTTGGAGAGTTTTCAAGCTTGCTGGAGCAGCATGGATTTCAGGTGTCATACATCCAGCATACCGATACACGCAGACCCTTGCAGCAGGGGGTACGCAGCTGGATGAGCAGCTTTGCCCATTATCTTTTCCGTGATATTTCCACAGACGAGCAGGATTCCATAATGGAGGCTGTCGAAAAGAAAGTAGAGCCGTTGCTCCTTCATGAAGGGCAGTGGAGCCTGGATATTTCCAGACTGCGAGTTATTGCAGTCAAATTATAATCCATACGTCCAAAGGAGAAGGGCATGAAAATAGAGAATCCCAGATTACAGCCGCAGCTGCTTGAAGCTGAACCGATCTATTCTTTGGACTCGAAAACAGAGTACAAGAACAGGCTGATTGAGAATGTGACGCTGGACGTGCTGGAGGCGAGCAAGGTATCGTTTGAAAACGTAGTGTTCCGCCATGTGACTATTATGGAGTCTTCGCTTGAGCAATGTGAGTTTACGGATGTACGATTCGAGCACTGTGACTTTTCCAATGTGAATCTGCAGAGCTCGTTTATGCATCGAACGGAGTGGCAGCACTGTAAACTGGTGGGAACAGACTTTTCAAGCAGCCGGTGGCAGAATGTATGCATTACGCAGAGTATAGGAGACTACAGCAGCTTTCGTTTTGCACATCTCAAGCAGGTCGAATACGCGGATTGTAGCTTGATCGGAGCGGACTTCGCCTATTTGAAATTACAGAAAATCGCCTTTGCAGCTTGCAGGCTGGATCAGGTTGCATTCACCGGAACAGCGATGAAGGGCATGGATCTGAGTGATAGTGAGTTCGACGCATTGGTGCTTACAATGGAGGATCTGGCCGGATGTGCTATTGCTCCTCATCAAGCAGCGACCTTCGCCGGATTAATGGGACTTATTATCAAATGAACGTATGGACGTATACAGAACCTGTTTTTAATGTTATCCTTAACTGTTACGTGTGACATAAAGACTTGTTTTTATGTATAGATGTGCGTAAATGAAGGAGATAACATGACATTTCAGGAATTAAACATCATCCCTCCGATACTGGAAGGGTTAAAAAAAGCAAATTACAGCCAGCCCACTCCCATTCAGGAGCAATCCATACCAGCTGTACTTGCAGGTAGAGACTTGCTTGGTTGTGCTCAGACGGGAACAGGCAAGACGGCTGCATTTTCGGTGCCGATCATACAATTATTAAGTGAAGGCAGCCAAGCGAGACAAGGCAACTCTGTCCATAAAAAGGCAAAGTCAACGCGTGCAATTCGTTCGCTTATTTTGTCACCAACTCGCGAGCTCGCCATTCAAATATCCGATAATATTAAAGTGTACAGCAGATATACGGACATTCGTTCTACTGCGATCGTGGGCGGAGTATCTCAACGCGTGCAGGAGCGTGCCTTGCAGCAAGGAGCAGATATCGTCATTGCTACACCTGGACGCTTGATGGACCTTGTGAACCAGAAGCAGATTGATCTGAGCATGGTGGAGATTCTCGTACTGGATGAAGCGGACCGTATGCTGGATATGGGCTTTATCCATGATGTTAAACGGATCATTGCCAAGATGCCAAACAAGAAACAAACTCTGTTCTTCTCGGCTACGATGCCGCCAGAGATTGTTAAAATGGTGCAGACTCTGCTGGTCAACCCGGTCAAAGTAGAGATTACCCCGGTATCTTCAACCGTGGACCGTATTCAACAATCTGTATATTTGCTGGAGAAGGGCAAGAAACAGAGCATGCTTAATCTTATTTTGCAGGATCAGACGATTGCTTCGGCACTGGTGTTCACTCGTACGAAACGTGGAGCAGACCGGGTTACCCGGGATTTGGCAAAGGTTAACGTAACCGCACAGGCCATTCACGGCAACAAATCGCAAAATGAACGCCAGCGGGCATTAAACAATTTCAAAAGCGGTGTCACCCGTGTATTAGTAGCTACCGATATTGCTGCCAGAGGCATTGATGTGGAGGAACTGACACATGTCATCAACTTCAACCTGCCCAACATTCCTGAAACGTACGTTCACCGAATTGGACGCACGGGACGGGCAGGGAAAAGTGGCATGGCGATCTCGTTCTGTGAACAGGATGAGCTTGCTTTCCTGAAAGATATCGAGAAAGTAATTAAAAAGTCTATTCCCGTGGTGAAGGATCATCCGTATCCGATGAACAACATGCCTGTGTTTGCACAGATGCATCCCACGAAACAGACTTCCAAAACGCCTGGTGGCAAGTCTGGTTCGCATCGTTCCGCTGCTGACAGACCCGGTAAATCCAAGACGAATCCTGCTCGCAAGCCGAAATCCGAGTGGTTTACGAAACGGGATAAAGCGGCATCCGGTGGTAAATCGGCTGAGCGTCATGCGAGTGGCTCACGTTCTGCACGGAGCGAGCTGTCTCATGCTAAAGGTGGGCCGACATCTGGAGCAACGCGTAAAGCGGAGCATAGCAAAACTAACAGCCGATCTTCGGTGCAGGGTCAGCAGCGCCGTGCCAAAACACATAGTAATCAGGCTAACTAGCTGATGTAACAATATAACCTGCCTTCTCCAAATGTTGGGGAAGGTTTTTTGGCATGATGCCAAATGTCATTTACAGGCAAACGCACATTCGATAATATAAAGTGTATTAGATTACGGCGAGGGGGAGAATCGTTGACAGAAACAATGCTGAGCTATTGTCTTGCTAAACAAGGTGCCGTAAAGGAATATCCGTTCGGGCCCGAGACGGCTGTGATCAAGGTAGCGGACAAAATGTTTGCCCTTCTGTTTGAGGGGAATGGAGAAGATCGTCGTATCAATCTGAAGTGTGATCCGATTATCGCGGAAAACCTGAGAGAGCAGCATGCGGCGGTCAAACCGGGCTATCACATGAATAAAAAGCATTGGAATACAGTCATGCTGGATGATTCTTTACCAAACGAGGACATCTATGCCATGATTGATCATTCCTACAATCTGGTTGTACAGAAGCTGCCGAAGAGGATTCAGGAAACGCTGAGCGAATAAAGTTAAAAGTTAGGCAATCTGTGCCATAGAGCAGTGGAGTGGTTGAGGTGTTTTTATCGCATGAAACCAATACGAAGGAGTGCATGAGAATGGATCAGGAGCAGCAGCAGATAGCAATGGTGCAGCATATGCGGGAGCAGAGCTCGGGAATGGGTCAAGCCTTACAACCAAGTCTTACATATGATGTTATGGTCAAAGAGCAATTCATCACCACCTGTGCTGGAGATACACGGGTGCTGGTGTATACACCCAACCGAAGGAAGGATACGTCTGCAAGTTTGCCTGTGTTTTTTAACATGCATGGCGGAGGATTTGTGCTTGGACAAGCGGACGGGGATGACGCCTGGTGCCGTTTGATCGCAGATCGTGCAGGATGTCTGGTGGTAAACATAGATTACAAGCTGGCACCTGAGCATAAATTTCCTGCGGCTGTCTATGAGTGCTATGATGTGGTGAAATGGGTGCATGATCATGCGGGGCAGTTCTCTGCAGATGCTTCTCTCTTGGCAATAGGCGGTCATAGTGCAGGAGGTAATCTGGCAGCAGCCGTATGTCTGCTGAATCGTGAACGCGGAGATGAGCTTCCAATCCTGCTGCAGATTATTGATTATGCTGTCCTCGATGTAGCTACAGACCCGGCGGAAAAGCCGGATTTCCCAGAAGCCATTCCTGCAGATATCGCCCGTATGTTTAATGCCATGTATCTGTCGAAACCGGAGCATGCACAGAATCCATTGGCCTCTCCTGTCCTCGCGGTTTCTTTGGCGGGTTTACCTCAAGCACTGATCATTACTGCGGAGAGAGATTCTCTTGCCCAGGAAGCACGTAATTACGCTGCGAAGCTGGAATCAAGCGGCGTACATGTAACTCATAAGGAATACGAGGGCGTAGCTCACGGCTTCACACATCATGGCGATATCCAGATGGCTGAAGATGCATGGTATTTGATGAGTGACACGTTGCAGGCGGTTTTTGCTAGATAAGCCGTTACCCATTGATATAATCGAGGAACCGATATATAAACACCTTCTACAGATAACAAGCCCCATGTGTGAAGCATGGTCATCCTGTATCTAGAAGGTGTTTTTTTTCATATGATCGTACAAATTACTGAAGCAGACTTCTGAGTGAGCAGATGGGCTAATAAAATATACAAATACGAGAAGTGAAGCAGTCATCGAGAGACAGTGTGTGACGTAAATTTATATGGATCAATATTATTTTTGGGGTCACAGCCTTGATAATATCCCGAATCAGGAGGTTCATATGAATTCAAATGTAAACCACCTTTCAGGTGATGCTGCCATTCTTGGCATGGGAACTGCTCTACCGGCACACGTTGTAGATCAGGCTGACATTGCAGAGCTTATCGCTGCTTCCGTGCAGGATCGCCCGGATTTGGCCCGCTTTGCCAAGCGTATTTTCAGATCCTGCGGGGTTGAGACACGATACACCGTGGAACCGAGTTATCTTGGCGCGCTTGAAAACTGTCGTTATTTGCCCTCAGCCACGGATGAACAGAAGGACATTCCCACAACCAGGGAACGAATGGATACATACCAGCTGGAAGCACTGCCTTTGGCGGTAAGGGCTGCGGAGCAGGCGATGCTGGACGCGGGAGCATCTCCCGAAAGCATCTCTCATTTGATTACCGTCAGCTGCACGGGGCAATATTTGCCGGGGCTGGATGTGCAATTGATTCGCCAGTTGGGTTTATCCGCGCGAGTAAACCGATTGCCGTTAATTTTTCAGGGCTGTGCTGCCGGATTAAAAGCGATTCAGATGGCTCGTGATGTCGTGCAAGGTGCACCCGGCTCTCAAGTGCTGGTGGTCTGCGTGGAGTTATGCTCTCTTCATTTCCAGCCGGTGCAGGATCGGGAAGCGTTGTTCGCAGCATCGTTCTTTGGGGATGCAGCCTCCGCATCCATTGTTGGTACGCCTGATGCTCGGCACACAGACTATTTGAGTCTGGGGATCGGATATTCGGTGCTGCTACCAGACTCAACGCAAGATATGACCTGGAAAGTGGCGGATTACGGGTATGATTTACATTTGTCACCGCGAATCCCGAAGCTGCTCGGTTTACATCTGGAAGAAGAGCTGCGCTTGCTGCTGCAAAATGAACAGTTCCCGGAACTATGGGCGATACATCCGGGTGGACGTGGAATCGTAGATTCTGTTCAGGAAGTGATGCATCTAAGGCAGGAGCAGACGCAGTATAGCCGCGATATTTTGAGAGATTACGGCAATTTGTCTTCGAATACAATCTTGTTTGTGCTTCAGGCCATGCGGATGGATATGAAAATACGTGAACAGTCAGCTACCGAAGGGGTGGCGATGGCTTTTGGTCCTGGACTTACAGCGGAACTGATGAAATTCACATATGTTCCGTGCTTGTCGTCGGTAACGGAGGAGACGAATCATGTCTTTTTTTAGAACGCTGCATCGTCGGGCCAAGGAAGAAGAGCTGATGGATGATTTCTCAACGGGTGGAGAGGAACTGCATGAAGCGCTGCGGCATCTGAGACGACTCAATAAGCTGTTTGCTGCGTCTGGTCCAACGCTGTCTGGCGTAGCCAAGCTGTGGAAGTCTATCGGCATGCCGGAAAAGCTTACCCTGATGGATGTCGGAGCGGGTTCAGGAGATGTAAATAAGAGGTTGCTGAGATGGGCGAAGAAACAAGGCATTGATATGCGGATTACGTTAGTCGATATGACCGAGGAAGCTTGTCAGGAAGCCCGGCAGCTGTTCCAGAATGAGCCGCGTATTCGTGTACAGCGTGCGGATCTAACTACGCTACCGGATGCTTCGGCGGATATTGTGACAGGCTCGCAATTTATTCATCATTTTGAAGGAGAGCAGCTCGTGAATATGGTGGGCCATATGCTGCGGGTATCACGATATGGTGTAGTGATTAACGATATTCATCGTCATACCGTATCCTATAAGGCTGTTTGGATCACCACCCGGTTAATCTCGCGTAATCGCTATATTCGTCATGATGGACCACTTTCGGTAGCGAAGGGCTTTACCAGCCAGGATTGGCAGGAACTCAGACAGCGCTTGAATCATGAGACGATGACCTATGAATGGAAGCCATTATTTCGTTTTTCTGTTGTCATCCCTCAGCAGGAAGGCGGGATAACATGACAAGATCAACGGATATCATCATTATCGGAGCCGGTATTGCAGGCAGTGCCTGTGCAATCGAGCTGGCACGGCAGGGCCATCGTACACTGCTGCTGGATCGGCAACAGTTCCCCCGGCATAAAACCTGCGGTGAGTTTATGTCACCTGAAACTAGAGAGATGCTGGAGCATTTAGATTTGAATTTACTTGAAGCTGAGCAGGCAACCAGCCTTATGGATCATGCAACAATTATACTGCCTGATGGCGGTGAGATCGAAGCGCCCTTGCCTGGTACAGCATATGGCATAAGCCGGTATGTGCTGGATCAGCTTTTGCATCATCAGGTGCAGGAAGCCGGGGCCAGCATCATCACCAAAGCGAACATTACGGCCACCCGGCAGCTTGAAAATAAACAATATGAAGTCGAGGTCAAGCAAGGCGACGAATATATACGTTATCAAACGAAGGCTGTTATCGGGGCCCACGGCAGCAAAAAGCTGCGGGGAACGCATAGCGAAGCAGGGCTACGGGATGAAACGATATATGTCGGTGTAAAGTCCCATTACAGGGGCATTCGCATCCCTGCGAGAGTGGAGCTTTATTTTTGCAATGGTGGTTATGTAGGGATCTCACCGATTGAAAATGGCATGGTAAATGTAGCGGCATTATTAACACTGGATTCAGTGCAAGGGAGTGGCAAGTCCGTGCCTGAGATTCTGCAGGCTGCAGCGCTTACCAACCGCAAGCTGGCCGACCGTTTAATGGAAGGCAGTACGGTTCAGGGAACACAGGTATCTGTTGCACCGCTACAACTGTCCATTGTACCTGAACCATGGTCGAGTTACCCCCACATTGGTGATACGATGCTGGTGATTCCACCGCTATGCGGCGACGGCATGTCGATTGCTCTTCGTTCCGCAATCATGTGTGCAAGGTGGACTGACGCATATTTAAAGGATGAGTTACAGTATGACGCGTGGCAAAACGGATATACACGGGAAGCCAAGCGGGAATTCGCCCCATTGCTGCGCAGAGCCAGAACCATTCAACAGCTTGCTTTTGCCAAAACCCATCGTTTCTATCCGGCTCTTGTCCGAATGTTTCCCCGGCTTGCATCATATGTAGTGAAGGCCACGAGGTTGTCTTCCATGAGATGAGAAGCTAAGAAAGATCAGATGAGAAGACGACCCATGCGTTAAGAAGAGCTTCACAGATGAGATCATCCAGCTGCCGGGAGGTGGCTTTTTTGCTGTTATTCAACGTAATCATGACAAAAAAAAGCCCCCAAACGAATACATGACTGTTTAGCAAATCGAAAAATACTCGTATAATAGAGTCTAATGTATCATGGAGAGACAGAAGACAGATCAGATGCCGAGAGGATGTTATTGAAGATGAATTATACTTTTTCCAACCGGATTGCGTCATTACAGCCGTCCATTATTCGTGAAATTTTGAAGGCCTCTTCAGGTCAAAATGTCATTCCGTTCTCAGCGGGCAACCCCGCACCGGAAACGTTCCCGATCGAAGCGATTCGCACCTTCACCCAATCTATTCTGGAGCAGGACCCGGTTACTGCGTTGCAATATGGCATTACGGAAGGCTATGTTCCGCTGCGTGAAGCACTTCAGCAGCATCTGGAGCGTAATTTCAACACAGGCAAGCCGTCTGACCAGCTCTTTATTGTGTCAGGTGCACAGCAGGGAATTGAGCTTGCATGTAAAGTGCTGTGTAATGAAGGAGACACGATTATCTGTGAAAGTCCAAGCTTTATCGGCTCCTTGAACTCCTTCCGGGCTTCCGGCGCGAAGCTGGCAGGTGTGCCGATGGAGATGGACGGTATGGACATTGAGAAGCTGGAGCATGCGCTGCAAACGGAGCCGAATGTGAAAATGATCTATGTAATTCCAAGCTTTCAGAATCCAACAGGTGTAACAACCAGTCTGGAGAAACGCAAAGCGATCTATGAGCTGGCGAAGAAATATGGCGTGATGATTCTGGAGGATAATCCATATGGCGAGCTTCGATTCAGCGGTGAGGACGTGCCAACCATCAAGTCAATGGATGAAGAGGGAATTGTAATCTATGTAGGCTCCTTCTCCAAAATATTATCAGCGGGTCTGCGCGTTGGTTTTGTGCAAGCCCCACATGAAGTGGTGGAGAAAATGGTTGTTGCCAAGCAGGGCGAGGATGTACATACAGCGATGCTTCCGCAGATTCTGGCACATCGTTTCATGACACAATACGATTATGCCGGTCACATTAACCATATTCGCGACGTCTATCGGAGAAAGGCGACCTTGATGATGGAGAACCTGCAGGAGCATCTGGGTGACGCCGTGACCTATACCCGCCCTGATGGCGGACTGTTCCTGTGGTGTGATCTTCCAGCGCATGTGCCGATGGTGGATTATGCCAAAACTGCGGCTGCACAAGGCGTAGCTGTCGTGCCTGGTAATGCATTTCTGGTGAATGAGCAGGACCCTTGTAATGCGATTCGTCTCAATTTCTCAACACCGTCTGACGAGCAGATTGTCAAAGGTGTGGAGATTCTTGGACAAGTAATGCGCAGCTCGTTTTCGTAAAAACAAACGCATGACGAAAGCCGCCCACGGGCGGCTTATTAGCTTTTCAGCACATGCGGGCAATATTGGACTACAAGTTGATGACTCTTTTGCTGCCTAATTATCCACCAGTGCGCTCAGTTCTGCCCGAAATACGTTCTGTCCCTTCTGGTTGTAGGTGCTCAGCAGTACGGTTACTGTACCGTTGCCTGCTCGTCTGGGACGTAATTCAATAACCTCTGCTACAACGTGAAGCGTATCGCCCGGATATACAGGTTTGAGAAATTGAAGCTGATTCATGCCTGTCCCGGCAATGATATGCTCACCATAGATGCCCACATCAATCCATAGTCTGAACGATACATTCAGCGTCTGCATCCCCGAGGCTATAAGCCCGCCGAAACGTCCCTTTTTTGCTTTTTCCTCATCAAGATGCATATATTGGGGGTCATACATATTCGCAAATTGCATAATATCCTCTTTGCTCAGTGTGACCTCCGCCGTCTTGTAACACTGCCCCACTTTGAATTTGCTGAACTTCATGTTCCACCACTCCGATTTTATCAAATGTTCACTTTACTTATCTTATCACGTCTGAATGGCAACCCCCTAACTGGAGCGCTTTAAGGGTTGTTCATTTGGATATGCAGCCCAATTTTAGTTAGAATAGGAGAGCAGGGTGAGTACATTCAGGCATATGAATAGAAACGTAAGGCAGATGTGTGTGGAAAAAAGAGGAGGCGAAGCATATGGGCGTACCTACTTTTCTGGAAACAGGTCACATGGCCGACGGCTTTCCCATTCGGTTAATTTATACAGGTGCACAATTCAATTATGCTGCACATTGGCATGATGAGGTAGAGCTTGTAGTCGTAAATGGAAAGCAGGCACGGATTGGTGTGAACGAGCAGATTCTGGAGCTGGAACAAGGCGATATGCTTCTGATCAAGCCGGGGGACGTGCATTATTTTATGCCTGGAACCGAACGGCTGACGATTCTGCTGTTTCGTCTTGAACTGCTGACCGGGAGCTTCACCAGTGAAGCGGAGATGCAGGAGCTTGGAGCGCTTTTTAATCAAACAACAATTATACCGTTCGACAGTCAGCACAATCCGGGTGAGTATGTAGAAGCCATCGCTACTGAGAAAAAAAATCAGAAGCCCGGGTATCGCTGGCTCATGGTATCCCGGCTGTATGATCTGATCGTGCTGCTGCTGCGAACTGCACCTCCGGCTGCCGAGAATGAGAATGCGCCATGCTGGCCATGCGTTTCATCCAAAAAGTTCGAGTTTCTTGAAGCGGTCTGTGAATATTTGGAGGAGCATTACGCTGAGCCGATCAAGCTGGAGCAGGTAGCAGAGCATATGAAATTCAGCAAATTCCATATCTGCAAGCTGTTCAAAGAAATCAAGGGCATCACGCTGATGGAATATCTGAATCATTTTCGCATTATCAAGTCGGAGTGGGCACTGTTGTTCCGTCAAGACTCTATTCTGGAGATCGCGATCAGTCACGGCTTCAACAATGTGAACTCGTACAATCGTCTTTTTAAAAAATACAATCACTGCACACCTTCCGAATTCCGCAAGCGTCACCGGTCCAATATCGCAAAATATCAAGGATGATTGACAATATTTGTGGAGAAAGCTCTCGCTCAAATTCATATACTCAAATAAATTGTAAGCGTTTCCTTTTTGGGGAGGGTACTTATGAAGAGATGGTTTAAGCGATGGGCTATGCCGGTTATGGTGCTTGCAGGTGCAGTCATGGTGTGTACGGGCTGCCAAACGGGGGCATCCAATCAAACAAAGCAGCAGGAAATTACGGTCTGGAGTTTCACGGATGAGGCAGGCTATGCCATTGAGAAATTTGAAGAAAAATACCCGGATATCAAGGTGAATTTTGTGAATATACCGGGCAACTTCTATCTAACCAAGCTCAAATCAGCACTTCAGACCAGCTCCAAGGCCCCGGACGTATTTATGATTGAGAACGGAAATATCAGGGAACTGATTGATGTACCCTATCTGGAAAATCTGTCACCGCCGCCTTATAATGCCGACAAGCTGATCCAAGAGCAATATCCTTTTGTACAGGCCAATGAGAAGGATAGTGAGGGAAATGTCAGAGCGATTGGTTATCAGGGAACACCTGGAGGAATCTATTACCGCCGGGATCTGGCCAAGGAATATCTGGGTACGGATGACCCGGAGAAGGTGAGTGCACAGATTAATTCGTGGGAGAACATTTTTGCGATTGGAGAGAAGGTGCAGGAGCAGAGTGGCAACAAGGTGCATGCACTTGCCAACTGGAATGGTATCGCGAACTCGTACGACGGCATTCCCTGGGTGATGGAAGGAAAGCTGGTTATTGATCCGACGTATCTGAAGGTGCTCGACTTGGTACGTGAGGCGCGTGAGCGACGGGTACTTGCTGAATACGAGGATGGAAGTGCAGGTTATGCCGCGTCCATGCAAAAAGGTGAAGTAATGTTTTATCCGGCTGCCACTTGGGGACTACAGTTTACATTCAAGGCGAATGCACCCGATACCGAAGGGTTATGGGGGTTGGCCCATGGGCCGTCTTCCTTCAGTTCAGGAGGAACTTATATTGCGATGTACAACAAGAGTGACAAGAAGGATGCCGCCTGGAAATTCATTGAGTTTTACAACTTTAATCACGAGTTTCTGAAAGGACTTGCGAAGGAGCAGGACTATTTTACGAGCAACATGGTGGTAAATGATGAGCTGGCAGACTCGCTGACCTCGGCTTACCTGGGCGGACAAAAGCATTTTGAGTTTTTCTCGGAGGCAGCCAAGCAGGTCCCGGTGTATGAACGCACCAAATATGACGGCATTATCAATACTGATATTTATCGAAACCTGTTGCAGCTCTATCTGAACGGTGATATCCAGACGAAGGAGGACGTGGTGAAACGCATCAAACGTGATGTGCGCCTGAGATTCCCGGAACTAGAGGTGGAGTAAGTTTAACTTACTTGATAGCAGAGTAAAAACATTTGATCATGGGGAGGACAGCGCATGTTTGCCAAAACACTTCGCAAGGATCACTATGGCTATTACTTTATCGCACCGTTTTTTATCATATTTGCTATCTTTGGACTGTATCCGATTCTGTACTCGCTGTATATCAGCTTCACGAATTTTGATGGTATAACCACGCCGGAATTCGTAGGGATCGGTAACTACGTTGCAGTGCTTCAAGACCCGCTCTTTTATAAAACATTGTTTAACACGCTCTTCATTTGGGGTGTCTCGGTAGTGCCACAGCTGACGGTGTCGCTTGTTCTGGCATTTATTCTGAACGACAAGCTGCTGAAGGGACGGGATATTTTCAGGGCAGTCTATTTTTTCCCGAATATCGTCACGGCGGCTTCGCTTGGCTTGCTGGTTAGTCTGATTTTTGATTGGCAGTCGGGTGGACTGAATCATTTTCTCGTGCAGACCGGGTTGATTCAAGATCCGATCAATTGGAAAAATGACCCTTGGTTTATGCGCCTGATCGTATCATCTATCCTGTTCTTTCAATACTTTGGCTACTCGATGGTAATCTATCTGGCAGGCCTGCAGGGGATTGATCCGGCACTACAGGAAGCGGCTCAAATTGATGGTGCGAAGAAAAAGCATATCTTCCTGCACATTATCGTACCTATGCTCCGACCGATTATTTTGTTCCAGATTATTACGTCAATCATCGGGGGCATTCAGATTTTCGATCAGCCGTTTACACTGACTAATGGTAACGGTGGACCCGATCGGGCCGCAATGACCAGTATAATGTACCTTTATAATGTTGCGTTCCAGAGCACAAGATTTGGTTACGGAGCTGCCATAGCGTTCTGTCTGTTTGTCATCATTATTTTGTTATCTGTTGCATCGTTCATCATGACCAAACGGAAGAGCCGTTCATAGGGAGGGAGAGATTGTATGCAAACTGCTAAGGTTGCCGGGCAGCGAGAGGCCGTGCTTCAACATCATGCTTTTCGCCAGCGGCTGACATTGGGGAAAATCCTCATTTATCTGTTTCTCATCGCCCTCGCTGTTTTGTGTGTGATTCCGTTCTACCTCATGCTGATCTATTCTACACATAACAATGCATCCATTGCCTCCAGCTTTACGTTTCTGCCAGGCACATTTCTGCTGGACAATTATGTGAATATGGCATCCAAAATCAATATCTGGCGCGGCTTCGCCAACAGCTTTTTTATCGCTGGCAGCTCAACGGTATTGTCGCTGTATATCGGGGCATTGACCGCCTATGGATTTGCCAAGTTTCATTTTAAAGGCCGCACCGGTCTGTTCCTGTTCCTGCTTGCAACCATGATGGTTCCGGGCCAGCTGGCACTCATCGGGGTCTATCGGCTATTCAGTACACTCGGCCTGCTCGACAGCTACGCGGCAATTATTTTACCTGCGGCGGCCAATGCATTTAATGTCTTTTTTATCAAGCAGTTTATGGAAAGCAGCATTCCTGACGAGATTATTGAGTCATCCCGGGTAGATGGTGCAAGTGAGTTCAGGACGTTTAACCAGATTGTGCTGCCCATCCTTGGGCCCGCCATCTCGGCACTCGGTATTTTTACGTTTATCGGATCATGGAATAATTTCCTGACCCCGCTCGTATTGTTTTTCTCGCTGGATAAATATCCGCTGCCGGTGCTGGTTGCACTTGTTCAGGGATATTATGGCATGGACTATGGCTTGTTATATCTCGGGGTGGCGATTTCTATTTTACCAATCATCGTTGTGTTCGCGGTTTTCTCGAAGCAAATTATCGGAAGTGTAGCTTTAGGTGCTGTTAAAGGTTAGCTTGATTACTCAGGTATATCAATATGCTTGAAGGGAGTCGCTCACGTGCGGCTCTTTTCGTCGTTTTACTGCATATTTCCGGCCCCGGAAGCAAATGATATCTTTTACTGAGAATCCTTGGACGATACGGAAGAAAGGGGGGAGAGCCCGTGAAAGGTGCGAATCAAAGCTCTAAGGCAGGTGCCAATCAAGCTTCGAAGCAAGCCTCGGACCAAGAGACGAAACAAGCATCAGACCAAAAGACGAAACAAACAACAGAGGGGAATGAAAAATTCAGCTCCTCCAACGAGGACAGCAAGCAAGGCAAGCAGGGAGATCAAGCGGCATATCTGGATCTGCCCTTGACAGGACATCTTGTACACGATGAAGAAACGCTGCGAGCTGTATTTGCTGATTGCTCGGATGTCATATTTCATTCCTTCGAGACGGCGGGTTTTACCCCGGCACTTTGCGTATATTGCTTTGGGCTCTGTGATGCAGAACGGTTGGAGCGACAGGTGTTAACCCCTATACAGGAGGTTGGCATTGAAGCCGCCCAGGTGCCGATGGCATCGGTTAAAACGGTAGAAACATCAACGCAGGCTGCCGAAGCGATACTGGAGGGAGAAGCGTTGTTATTGCTGGAGGGCTCCAATGTAGCTACAACGTACCCGCTCTACAAGGCGGCCAATCGTTCCACCGAGGAGCCTCTGGCGGAATCTACTGTACGTGGTGCCAGGGATGGCTTCACAGAATCGCTGGCAACCAATCTATCTCTGATTCGCAAACGGCTGAAAACACCTTCGCTGAAATTTCGAACACGCACGATAGGTGAACGCTCTAATACAAGTGTTACGCTGGCATATGTGGAAGGGGTTATTGATTTCAAGCTGGTCGAGGAAGTGGAAAAACGGCTCGATCAGCTTAGAGTTCGTGATGTTCTGGAAAGTCAGTACATTGAGGAGGACATTATTGATCAACGTCACTCCCCGTTTCCACAGATGATTGCCACGGAGAGGCCGGACGTCGTTGCCTCCAATTTGCTTGAAGGTCGGTTTGCCATTTTTGTTGATGGTACTCCATTTACGCTCATTGCCCCTGTGACGTTGTTTTCCATGCTGCAATCTCCTGAAGATTACTATCAATATGCACTGATGAGTGTGTTTCTGCGCTGGCTGAGATACTCATTTTATGTATTATCTTTATTGCTTCCGTCTGCTTATGTAGCGATAACGACGTATCATCAGGAGATGATTCCAACTGTACTGCTGCTCAGCATCGCCAAGGCGAGAGAGGAGATTCCTTTTCCCGCTTTAGTGGAGGCACTGATTATGGAGATCGCTTTTGAGGCGCTGCGTGAGGCTGGGGTTCGCTTGCCAAAGCAGGTCGGTTCTGCTGTCAGCATAGTTGGAGCTTTGATTATTGGTCAGGCAGCCACCACAGCAGGTATAGTATCGGCACCAATGATTATTATTGTGGCCATTACGGGAATTGCCTCCTTTATGATTCCACGTTACGCCGCCAGTATCGCTACTCGTTTGCTGCGGTTTCCGGTCATGATCCTGGCAGGAACACTGGGACTGACTGGTGTTATGCTGGGCATTATCGTCATCGTTATCCATCTCAGCAGCTTGCGCTCGTTTGGCACACCTTATCTGTCACCGCTTGCCCCGACGATGTCCAAGGAGGTCAAGGATGTATGGTGGCGTCCATCACCTTGGAACAAAACACGTTAATGTAGAACACAGGAATCAAAGGGAGGGGAAATCATGTTACCCGATCAAGGAAGGATATCTGTAACCCAACTGGCGTTCATGATTTTCCCGGCAATCCTTGCGACAGCGATTCTGTCTGTACCGGGAATCACGATGCATTACGCCGGTCATGATATGTGGATGACACCTGCATTGGGGTCCATACTCGGCATTGCCAGCATTGCTATATCGCTTGGATTGCACCGAATGTACCCGGGAAAAACACTGATTCAATCCAGTGTATTAATCACCGGTCGTATTCCCGGTAAGCTGCTGGGGCTGATATACATACTCTACATGCCTCATATCACAGGTATCATTGTCCGTGAGTATGGCGAATTCATCTCGAACAATGCGCTGCCACGCACTCCGATGTTTGTAATCATGGGTACGATGATTCTCGTATGCGCAATCAATGTTAGACTCGGAATTGAAGTGGTGGGAAGGACTGCACAAGTTTTTGTTACGTTGGTCATCGTTCTTTTGGCATTAATCTTTGTGTTATTAATCGGTGAACTGAATCCTGCCCAGCTTTTTCCCTTTATGGAAAATGGCCCACTCCCCGTCCTTGAAGGAGCTATGGCGCCGGGGGCATGGTTCAGTGAATATATCGTCATTGCTTTCCTAATGCCTTACGTGAATCGGAAAAAAAGAACAGTGCGCATTCTTTTCGGTTCTCTAGTTCTGACAACGATAGCGATGACAGTCACCAATGTGTTCTGTCTTTTTTTGATCGGGGATTTGACGGATACATTTGTTTTCCCGGTTATGATTGCTGCCAGATATATTACAATAGCAGATTTCTTGCAGCATATCGAATCCATTATTATTGCCATATGGATTTTTGGCATCTTTGTGAAAATATCGGTGTTTCTATATATATCGGTTACTTCAACCGCGGAGTGGTTCGCCATAAAAGATTATAAACCGCTGGTATGGCCTCTGTCCTTTATGTCCTTAATTTTTGCTTATTGGGTGTCTACGGAAGGCTCGGGTTTATCCAGCCTGATTACAGCATCTGCCAATCTCTATACGATCTGTATACTGCTGGTGCTGCCCGGCCTCACTTACGGTATTGCATGGTTGAAGAAGGGGTGGTCGCATGTTCGGCAGAAACACGCGAAGAACTAGTCCAACGGGTAGAGCAGCACGAATGCTGCACATTTGCATCACATCTGTCATTGTCTGCACGTTATTAAGTGGCTGTTGGGACCGCATCGAGATTAATGATCTGGCGATTGTGCTGGCAACAGGAGTCGATTATCGAGACGATAAAGTGGAGCTTACCGCTCAGATTTTCGTTCCCCGCAAAGCTGGTGGGGGCGATAGTACAGGAGGCGGGGGCTCACCAAGTGGGGTGACATTAATTCGCACAGCTGATGGTCAGAATATCGCCGAGGCATTGAATCGTCTGCAGCGCAAGGTCCCGCGGAATATGTTCTGGGGGCACTGTGAAGTGATCGTCATTAATGAGGATGCGGGCAAACATGGAATTCGGGAGTATATTGACTTTTTTCTGCGATACCCGCAGATCAGGGAGCATGCTTATGTATTTTCCACAACAGAGTCGGCCAAAGGAATACTGGCCTTGCTAGATCCGTTGGAGAGAAGCTCTGCTGAATCCTTGCGTGAGATGGCTAATTTAAGGCTGGGTACACGAACAACGGTGCTGGATTTGGCAAAATCCATTGAAGGGCCCAGCGAATCGGTCATTTTATCGCGTATGCTGACATTGCCACCGTTAGATGAAAAGGACAAACTCGCAACGACACCTTACATTAAAGGATTAAGCCTGTATAAGAAAGATCGTTATGTTCGCACAATAACAGAGCCGTTAACCGTCGGTGTGCTGTTGCTTGCCAAAGATCTTAACAACATTATCATGCCCGTGGAATTCCGATCCTCCAAAGGTTCTTTTTCTATCCAGCCACTAGATATTAAAACAAATTTAAAACCGAAAATCTCAGGCGGACATTGGCGAATGCTGGTTGATATTGAGACCCAGGGAGAAGTGGTGCTGAATACAACGGACGGTGACCTGACAGACCCTTCTATTCTGAAAGAGCTGGAGAAGGAGTGGGGCAAAAAGCTTCAGGAGCTGGCTCAGGCTGCGTTGCAGCTGTCACAGCAGGAGATGCGGACAGACTTGTACCATTTCGCTGTTGAATTTCGCAGATTCTATCCGCAGCAATGGAAAAAGCAGGAGAAGAACTGGGACAAAATTTACCCTGATCTTGATGTGCAGATTCAGGTAAAGGCCAAAGTAGTGCGCTCAGGAAAGTCAACTGGACCACAGGGCATTCCTGATGAAAATGAAAAATAAGGACATTTCAATGAAGTGTAGATGGGAAAGGCAGGGAGTGGCATGATTTTGTTTAGCTCGGTCTTGGGAGTGATGCTGGTGGCAGCAACCATCATATATGTCGAATGGAAAAGTAGTAAAGAGAACAAGGTCAGGTGGATTACAGCAGGTATTACAGCAATCAGCGCAGTTATTGGTATCCTGCTGCTCTTTAATCCACGTTTGCCGGGACCGAGTGCAGTAGTCAAGCTGTTATTTGGTGGTGTGGACAAGATGATGAAATAGAAAAATACTACATGCAAAAGAGAATCACACGTTCGTAGCGACGATCGTAACGTTTGGCAAGTCCAAGCTTGTCATTCACGGAAGAAGATGTTTCACTGTTCAAATTGATACCGAGCAGCAGCTTCTCTTTCGGTGCACCTGCCTGCAGCGCAAGCTGAATGGCTTGATCGACCAGACTGTTCGGTTCAGGCACTTGAGCTTTGGTCCCCACAGGATTGTATTGATACGCCATAATGATAAGGTCGTCTGCGATGGAAGCAAGTGTTTTGTACTCGTATCCTTTATAAGCACTATTAAGCGGAGGAAGGGCCAGGGAAATGGTAATGTTGGACGGAAGCACCTCTCTGAGCTGCTTTACATATTGATTAAGCAACTGCTGCTGCTTGGATGCATCCAGCTTGAAGCCAAGTCCCTCAAAATCAAGCACCACACCGCCAAAGCCATACTCCTGTACAGCTGCTTGAATGCCATCCAACGATTTTTGTCGTAACGTGCTGTCACTCAGCATTTTCGTTAATTCGCCGCTTCCATCGAGACCATAAACCATCAGGCTCGGCTGAATTTGCTGTTCAGCGGCACCAGCTACGATAGATTGAGGTGTGACCTCACCAGCAGCGGGCGGAATCTGATATTCTTTGCCTTCCAGTGTAAACTGTTCCTCCCGATCAATCCGGCTCCAGCCAAAAGCAACCGAATTCATGGAGGGTAACAGATCAATCTCGTGATATGATTTCACGGCATAGAATGCTCTAAGGTGCATCTCCCGCTGAGGTGACACCATAGAGACCGTTCGTGTAGACTGATTCCATCCAGTACGTACACCGAACTGGCTGCTAAACGAGCTGAGCGGAATGAGCACACGACCCTCACGCTGCACAGGGGCAGCAGCAAGCTGCACGCTGGCACCATTTACAGCGGCTGTTTTACTTCCCACCTGAAGCACAACCTCCGTTGTTTTCCCTCTGGACGTACTCACTGCAGTTACCGTCTGTTTTTTGCTATCCCAGCTGATCTCAATGCCGAGAGCTTCTCCGACAGTGCGGAATGGAACATAGGTTACCCCCTGATCAATACGTGGCGCAGCATCGAACTTCAACGTACTTGATCCAGTTGAACGGAAATGGCGGGAGCAGCAAGAAGTTTATCGGCAGGGGTGCGAGGAAGTATAGAGGGGTCATAACCCAAGCTTAATCTGAAACGATAAATCCATTAAAATTTTCGGGACCTACCCGGATGGTACCAAGCAGATTGGTACTGATAAATGCAGTATAGGTTAGCTGTGGAGCAATAGGGGGATTATAGTCAGTGGTAGAAAACATGATAACCTCCGGCACAAGTAATCCATCCAGGCCATACGTGTGATTGGCGGAATAAATGAGAGGATCGGTTGCGGCAGTCCCTCGTACAATCGTAATTCGGACTTGAAAAAGAGCGCGTGGAAGCTCGACTGTAATCGTACCTTCCAGAGAAACTCTCGGATTGGAACCTGAGCCCGCAGTCAATAGCCCGATCTGTGCAAATAATGTAGGTGTATTGATGACTGGAATAGGAGTGGCGATGGAATTAAATGTATCTGCATTTACTGACATTCTCTCATCAAGAAACTTGGTCATGTGACATTCCCTCCTTATCAATGAGATAACATACTATATTCAATGTGAGCACGTTCGTATGGACGAGCGCTCATTATGATGCAAATTGGGAGATTCAAGTTACAAATAAACAATCATGATCTGTGCTTTGACATAGGCTGAACGAAATGAGAAAATACGTTGTTATGAAATGAAGCAGAGAACACAAAAAATGAAGTTGGGGGAATAACAAAATGAATCAACGCTTTAAAATAACCAGATCAATGCAGGAAAACAATGCGGAACAACAAATCTCTCTGGAAGAATGCAAAGCTTACTTTGCCTCCAAGCCGGAATTCACTTATTCGACAGTACTTCATATTGTTGGAGCGGAGAGTACGATGACCATTGAAGGGGATTTCTTTATGTGGGAGCATGAAGGACAACAATATCCGTTCCGATTATATATGGGGGAGTTATACGTTGCTATTTCGAATGAGGCCATCGTTCCGGTGATGGTGGAAGCAGCATCGCATCTGCATGCAGATATCGTGGAGGGGTAGTCAGGTGGTGTAATGGATCAAGTAAGTTACAAACCAACCTTAGCGCTGGTTCAACAAAAGTATCAGAAGTAAACATCATGCTCAATTGGTGAAATGAGACTAAAGTTCCAAATGTTAATGAATCATTCATCGGGGTTATATGGTTCGCACTATGGAAACAGCATACTCTTTGATGATGAAGATACACGTAATCATGATGAATTACTGATCAAACTTCAGGCCGAACGTCTTAAATCCAAGCCTGGTGAATACTCGGTCTATTGTAATGACGGCTTTCAATTGCTGGAGATTCTGGTCGAGCGCGTGAGTGGGCTAAGTAGGCATCATTGATAACATTACACCGGATCCGCACCTTCTTTGCGCCAGTTCAAACCGAGATGCCTGCCGAGCTGAAAGATTACTCCGGTTTGTATGGGAACGTTGGTGCAACCATGGAAATCAATATTCAGAATGGAATTGTGAAGGTGAGCTTTGTGAAAGAACGCAATGCCAAAACCTATGTGAAGGTTCAAGGATATCTTAGCTTGCCGGGACTGGGACAGATGGGGATGAGTACGTATGATTATCAGAAGCTGGAGCATAACAAACTGGATGCGGTCACGCAAGAGAAGGGGTCTGCACGGAACGGTTTGCAATATTTTGCGCTGGACGAAAAAATCCCATCGCTCTTCTATCTTGTCCCATCGCAGCTGATTAAAAGCTTCAAGGTCAGGTGCTGCAGTTCTCCATCGCAACTGGTGAACAGACAACCAGGCTTCCGAAGAACGAATTTATCGTTTTTGGTGGTAACGTCGGTGATGTCTTCCAGATTCATCTGAAGTAGAGTAAAGCTGCCGTAATGGCGGCTTTTTTCGTCGTTCGCTCTTAACGGGCATCATTTGACTTCGAGTTTACTCTAAGGTGTAGACTGTTTATATTAGTCCCAACCGGGATCAATACTATAAAGCAATTACCGTTACTAATGAGAGTATAAGGAGCTAAATTGAATGGATATGAATAAAAATACAACAGCATTACAGCAAAAAATGAATTCAGGTTTTGATAAGAGCAGTACAGCGGATGAGGTTTTACATGGGCTGGATCTGTCTGGACGTCTTGCGGTTGTGACTGGAGGATATTCCGGTCTGGGGCTGGAGACAACTCGTGCACTGGTTCGTGCGGGCGCACAGGTTGTTGTAACAGCACGCAGACCTGAGGTTGCGCGGGAAGCCTTGATGGATGTGCAAAATGTGGAGGTAGATGAGCTTGATCTTGCCGATCTGTCCAGTGTACGTGCATTTGCCGAGCGATTTCTGGCAAGCGAACGCAGCATCGACATGTTGATTCTGAATGCAGGCATTATGGCTTGCCCGGAGACACGAGTGGGTCCAGGGTGGGAAGCACAATTTGCAACGAATCATCTGGGTCATTTTGCCTTGACCAATCTGTTATGGCCTGCTCTGATTAGTGAGGGTGGAGCGCGTGTCGTGTCTCTTTCCTCTACAGGACACCATTTCTCGCCGATTCGCTGGCATGATATGCATTTTGAGCAGGGATACGAGAAGTTCCCGGCCTATGGCCAGTCCAAAACAGCCGTCAGCTTGTTCACGGTGGAGCTGGACAGACTTGGGAAGCAGCATGGAGTTCGTGCATTTGCGGTTCATCCGGGTGGCATTATAACGCCATTACAGCGCCATATGCCTAAAGAGGAGATGGTTGCTCTCGGTTGGATTGATGAAGCTGGCAACGTAGCGAACCCGGCCTTTAAATCACCTGAACAAGGGGCGGCTACTCAAGTATGGGCGGCAACGTCGCCCAAGCTTGAAGGCATGGGCGGTGTGTACTGTGAAGATTGTGATATCAGTGAAGTCGCTCCCGAGGGCGGTGCGTTTTACGGTGTGAAGCCATACGCCATTGATCCAGAGCAAGCTACCCGGTTATGGGCGCTATCAGCGGAATTGACCCATACGAATATTCCAGTCGATGGCCAGAAATGAACCTGGCTCTTGTTTATAAGGTAGAGGATTTCAAGAATATGTGGTAAGATGTTTAAGCGCTGCGGGTGATAAATCCGCAGCGCTATTGCTTTTTTTATGCCTGACGATCTGAAAGTTTTGTTCATTTGTAATTTAACGTGTACTTGAGTACCTATTCAGCAAACAGGCGAATATCATTATATTAACCGATTGAATTTCATCGGTCTGTACAGGGAATTATGAGGATAGATTGTCATCGGAGTGTGTTTCGATTTACAATGTAGGAATCATGTTCTTTTTGAAGAACGCAGGGAGAGAAAATCATGAACATTTTTGAGAATCACATACCTAAAGAAAAAGTGAAATTTAATGAACCTTTAAAAAATCATACGTTTATTCAAATTGGAGGCAAAGCGGACATTCTCGTGCATCCGACTACGGTAGAGGAGATCACCAAAGTAGTAGAGATTGCGAACAGCCATCAGCTGCCGCTGACCGTCATTGGCAAAGGCTCTAACGTAATTATCAAGGATGGGGGCATTCGGGGTGTAACGATCTCGTTAAGCCACTTTGATCAGATCAAGGTAGACGAAACGCGTATTATAGCACAGAGCGGATCGGATATTATTGATGTGTCCCGAGCAGCTTTGGCACATAGCCTGACCGGGCTGGAGTTTGCTTGCGGCATTCCTGGCAGTACCGGTGGCGCGCTGTACATGAATGCCGGCGCGTATGGCGGCCAAATTGCTGATGTGATAGAACAGGCAACAGTCATTACTCGTGAAGGCAAGGTTGTCGTTATCCCGCGTGAAGAGATGAAGCTGAGTTACCGCAACAGCCTCTTCAAGATGGATCATTATATTATACTCGATGCTGAATTTACACTTCGCCAAGGTGACAAGCAGGAAATCGCGAGCAAGATGGAAGAATTGACATTTCTCAGGGAATCGAAGCAGCCACTGGAATATCCGTCTTGTGGAAGTGTATTCAAACGCCCGGAGGGGTACTTTGCCGGTAAGCTGATTCAGGATTGTAACTTGCAGGGCACTCGCATCGGTGGGGCTGAAATTTCGATGAAGCATGCAGGCTTTATTGTGAATGTCGATCATGCAACAGCCAAGGATTATGAGGACCTGATTCAGTTTATTCAAAAAAAGGTCTGGGATACGTTCCAGGTGGAATTGGAAACCGAGGTGATCTTCCTCGGAGAATATTAAGATAATTATTCAGCAGAAAAGCCGCCTAGTGGTCATACCCCTGTCAAGTAGACAGATGAAAAAAAGCTATGCTGCCAGCGCGCAACGATATTCAATCGGTGCGCGCTGTTTGAGTTTGGCTTGAAAGCGTCGGTAGTTGTAATTGTACACGTAATCCTCCACGGCTTGTCGAATCTCGGC
>NZ_QJSW01000005.1:0-322604 GCF_003217495.1 Paenibacillus barcinonensis
ATATATCTTTTCTAATGACGCGGGGTGGAGCAGCCCGGTAGCTCGTCGGGCTCATAACCCGAAGGCCGCAGGTTCAAATCCTGCCCCCGCAATTGTAGCTTTCCTAACCGAAAGTGATCTGGAACCGTGGTGTAGTTGGCCTAACATGCCTGCCTGTCACGCAGGAGATCGCGGGTTCGAATCCCGTCGGTTCCGCCATTTATATATGCTTCAGGGATGAGAATCCGGGTTTCGGGTTCGTCGGAGCATACACTTCGAGAGCATTTGCTTCGCAGTCTCGAACGGAGTGAGAGTATCCCGTCGGTTCCGCCATTTATATATTTTATTATCGCATGCGGAAGTGGCTCAGCGGTAGAGCATCGCCTTGCCAAGGCGAGGGTCGCGGGTTCGATTCCCGTCTTCCGCTCCAATATTTTGCGCCCTTAGCTCAGCTGGATAGAGCGTTTGACTACGAATCAAAAGGCCGGGAGTTCGAATCTCTCAGGGCGCGCCATTTTATTTTATCGTTTGCCGGCGTGGCGGAATGGCAGACGCGCTCGACTCAAAATCGAGTGGGAAACCGTGGAGGTTCGAGTCCTCTCGCCGGTATATATAACGGGATGTAGCTCAGCTTGGTAGAGCACCTGGTTTGGGACCAGGGGGTCGCATGTTCAAATCGTGTCATCCCGATCTTTAGAAAGCACTATCTTAACGGATAGTGCTTTTTGCTGTTTGATAATATCCTTGCAGACTTCGAGCACACGGGTGTGCATAAAGCGTAATACATTAGGTCACAATAGTTTTAAAAAGTGATTGAAGGGGTTTATGTGAGCAGGCTCAACTTCAGAAAACAATTCAGGAAGCGTTGGCGGCGATGGAGACGAACGTTGTGGATGGCCGGTGCGATCATAGCGATTACGGTATTAGCATACCGTGGTATAACCATATCAGCCGCGGTAGAGCGCTTATTAACAACAAAATTTGGGGAAGCTGTGAGTGTTATGGGTTCAGTCGAGCAGGATCGCCGAACTGAGCAGGAGATTGAGACACTTGTAAGCCAACTCCAGACTGAGAGAACGAAATTAATACGTGTCGTTTTGCAAACTAAATATATCTGTGGTGTGGAGACAGAACAATTAGGAAGAATGGATATACCTCAATTGAAAGTATTACTTGCTCAACATCCAGAGTGGGATGCTGAGGTTACTTCAGTGGATACTCTGCAACTGAAGCAGAGCATAGATGATCTCTCGCCGATCTGCAAGCAGCAAGCCTACATCAGTATTGATGCTGCTGGTAATCTGAATCTATACGAGGGTAAGCCTGCGGAAGATAACGTTATTCGTACGTTTTTTCAACTGGATGTAGGTACGTTGGAGAGCTCACTGCCTAATGGAGTTTTAGAGCAATTGCAGGAAGGGATTCGTGTTCAAGATAAGGATGAATATGACAGTGTGATTTCCACATTCAGCGACTTTGCTGTGGATGAAAGGCATCGACTGCTTCGGAACGGCGGTTAACTCTCACAATAAAAAGTCGGAGCTTCCAGTCGAATATGTGAACAAAAGAACTTGACCAAAGGACATCATCAGTATGTCCTTTTTTGTCGTGGTCTGTGGAAACGTAGAATGTAAAACATTTTGCAGAATACAAACGAAAAACAGCAAGTATTAGCATAGACAAAGTTTTTCCTGCCGCGCGGCTTATCTTTTGTTATAATGAAATGAACGATACATATGTTCGCTTTTGTAAGGGAGAGATGGTTTTGCGTTTTTTGGGGATTGACCCGGGGATTGCGATTGTGGGTTTCGGATTTGTGGATAAGATCGGGAACAAGGTTGTGCCCGTACAATATGGATGTATTCAGACAGAGGCTCATACTCCTGAGGAGGAGAGACTTCTTCACGTATATGAGGGCATGGTACAGTTAATTGACAAATATAAACCGGATGCGGTAGCACTGGAGAAGCTTTTTTTTAACCGGAATGTAACTACAGCGATGTCTGTCAGTCAGGCAAGAGGGGTCATGGTGCTTGCAGCTGCCCAGAAGGGTCTTCCGGTTGCAGAATATACTCCAATGCAGATCAAACAGGCTATTGTGGGGTATGGCAAGGCGGAGAAAAAGCAGGTACAGGAGATGGTCAAAATGTTTCTTCGCCTTCAAGTTGTGCCCAAACCGGATGACGTGGCAGATGCGCTGGCTGTTGCTGTGTGTCATGCCCATTCTTATACATTAAATTCCAAGTTGAATGAGGTATTGCGAAAATGATTGATTTTTTAAGAGGACAATTCATACATGTTGAGAGTGATTATATTGTTCTGGATGTTCATGGCGTAGGTTATCGTGTATTCTGTCCGAATCCTTATGCGTTTGCTAAACAAGAAGGCGAAATAACGGTGTATACCCATCATCATGTTCGTGAAGACGCAATGCTGCTATTTGGTTTTGTGACGCGAGATGAGCAGCGTTTGTTCCGCAAACTGATTGAAGTGTCCGGCATCGGACCGAAAGTGGCTTTGGGGATTCTTGCTGGCGGTACGCCAGATCACGTAGTTACTGCGATCTATCAGGAGAACTTGACGTTCTTGACAAAGCTGCCAGGCATCGGTAAGAAAACAGCGCAGCGTATGATTCTTGATCTGAAAGACAAGCTGGACGGCTTCGGTACGGCAGCATACGAGACGGGGTTGTTCGCACCGCCATCTGAAGAGGCTGGAAGCGGCTCTGCTTGGGATGAGGCCCGTGAAGGCCTGAAGGTACTTGGTTACACAGATAGTGAGCTGGATAAGGTATGGCTAAAAATGAAAAAAGATGCGACTACGGCGGATTCTGTAGACGTGCTGATGAAGCGCGCGCTGCAGATGTTATTTACCGGATAAATTTTTTGAAATAATATAATAGAGTTGCAGCCTGCAAGAAAAGGGTGAGAAAAGTATGGATGAACGGATTATATCCGCAAACCTGATGATGGAGGACCAGAACGTTGAATTAAGTCTTCGTCCCCGTTATTTGAATGAATACATCGGGCAGAATCAGGTGAAGGAAAATCTTAAAATATATATTGAAGCGGCTAAATTACGAAATGAAGCATTAGATCATGTGCTGTTATACGGTCCTCCGGGACTTGGTAAAACAACACTTGCTAATATTATTGCCAATGAACTTGGCGTAAATCTCAGAACAACTTCAGGTCCGGCAATTGAACGCCCAGGCGATCTCGCTGCGCTGCTGACGAATCTGCAAGAGGGAGATGTCTTGTTTATTGACGAGATTCATCGCCTGCATCGTACGGTTGAAGAGGTGATGTATCCCGCAATGGAAGATTCCGCATTAGATATTATGATTGGCAAGGGTCCCAGTGCACGATCCGTTCGTTTGGATTTGCCGCCATTTACGTTGATTGGTGCGACTACCCGTGCGGGGCTATTGTCTGCTCCTCTTCGAGATCGGTTTGGGGTTATTAGCCGTCTGGAATTCTACACAGTTGATGAACTGGCCTACATCGTATCACGCTCTACCGAAATTTTGGGTGTAGAGATTGTGGGCGATGCCGCAGAGGAGATTGCTCTGCGTTCACGCGGGACACCACGTATTGCTAATCGTTTATTGAAACGGGTACGTGATTTTGCGCAGGTGCGGGGCGATGGCATTATTACACAAGCGGTGGCAGAAGAAGCATTGCAACGTCTTCAGATTGATCCGCGTGGATTAGACGAAATTGATCACAAGATGCTCAAGTCCATGATTCATAGCTTCCGGGGAGGCCCTGTTGGTCTGGATACCATTGCGGCAACCATTGGGGAGGAGTCTCAGACGATTGAGGATGTATATGAACCGTATCTGTTGCAGATCGGTATGATTCAGCGGACGCCAAGAGGACGAATCGTAACGGATCTGGCCTACCATCATCTTGGGCTGCCTGTTCCGCCTAGAGATGCCAAGTAAGGATTAACTATACGGTGATGTGGATTGGACAAGAGCTCCTGATTACAAAATGATAAGAGAAGAACCGATATACACAAAAGACACTGTACAGAGAGGAGCCTGAAGGTGGCAAAAGCAATACGTACGAAAAAATGGAGTCGTCGATTGAAAGTGCTGGCGGCTGCTCTAATGATGACAGCAACATGTTTGCAGTTACCCGCTTATGCTGATGGCAATGATGCACAGTTGATCAGGGTAGCTCTGTTTGCCAATTTAGGAAGCACATATAAATCAACGACACCACTCGTCACATTTGAAGCGAGTGGACAGTGGGGGCTTCAGTCTGAGCGGGGCACCACTATGACGATTCCATCCGGACAAGCACGTTTTAGTGCAGATGGATTTCGTGTAAAAGTGCTAGAAACGACCGATTTTAAAACAGCCGCAGCAGCTGCAAAATTGCTCCAGGCGACTACAGATAAACCGTTATTATTCAGTGCATCGTTCAATGGCAAAACGCTTTATCAATTGTATACAGGCAATTATGGAACGGCAGCACTGGCAGGACAAGCCGTTACAAGAGTACAAAAAACAGCTTCAGCTCAATTAGCAGGACAGCAACCTGCTGTGACAGGAAGCGAACATCTGCAAGCAGGCAGCTATAACTCTCTTCAGGAAGCAGAAGCGGCGCAGGCAAGTTTGCTGTCAGCCGGCTTTACAGCTTATCCTGTACTTCAACTGGACGGAAGCCAGACTTATACAGTTTGGGTGGGGGAAGCTGCATCTGCAGCAGAGTTATCTACGCTAAAGCAGCGTATCGAAACGAGTGCAGCTGGCATGAACCTCACTCCTGCAGGCAGTGGGGGTCTAATAATTCGTCAGGATGCAGGATTGAATATGGACAAGCTAATAACTGCTCCGCATTATACAATTGCAGGTAAAGACTCTAAAGTTCTTGTACAAGGAACAGGTAGCGGTATCAAAGTTGTGGAGCGATCACAGCGAACTTATCGTGGAGATATGGAAATCAGTATCGTTAATGGGGATTTGGCTCTGGTTAACGTTGTAGCGCTAGAACAATACTTGTATTCAGTTGTGGGTGCGGAGGTCTATTCTTCCTGGCCGGCAGAAGCATTGAAAGTGCAAGCAGTTGCGGCTCGTTCCTATGCGCTGCAGCAAGGGGAGCGTTTCAAGATTGCCAATGTTGTAGATACCACACTGAGTCAGGCCTATAACGGAATGAATTCGGAGAACGATAAAGTAACGAAAGCTGTGGATGCTACTGCCGGAGAAGTTATTAAAAGCGGAGGCAAAATAGTAGAAGCTGTGTTTTCCTCCAATGCGGGCGGTCAAACGGCCCATCCTTCTGAGGTATGGAACGGTGGTGCAGGAGTCTTCACTAATGTGGAGAGCCGTGGAGATCAATCTGCCCAAGCCGGGCTTCAGACCTGGTATCATGTTCTTCTGAATTCAGGTGTGAGCGGATATATTCGTGAAGATAACGTAAAGCAACTCGCAGCAAAGTCGGATGCGGGCCTCTCTAAAGTAACCGTCACGGCTCAAAATACGAATGTAAGACCTATCCCGCTGATCCAATCCAATGTTGAACCGGTAGCCAAAATTAATCCCGGAACAGAGGTTGTTGTATTGGCAAAAGTGGCTCAATCCAATGATTATGCCTGGGTAAGAGGACCGTTTACCTCAGCGCAGCTACTTAAAACATTGCAGGGTAAAACGACAACCGCCCTTCCTTCCTCAATCTCCATGCTGGAAGTAAGCAAGCGAGGACCTTCTGGACGAGCGATGGAAGTTACGGCGAACGGGCAGCCACTGACAGTCAAATATGCTGATACTTACCGCTCTGCATTAGGTGGATTGCCTAGCACTTTATTTGATATTGCTGGAACCGGAAGTTATACTGTATTAGGCGCTGACGGCAATAAAGTCAGCAAAACGGGATCACAGGGGGCTGCTGTGTTATCTGCCTCAGGAACTGGAACCTCTTCGAGCAATGCCTTGGTTGTGATGAGTGCTGATGGTCAAGCGAGAGCTGTAACACAGGGGCAGATGTTTATGTTCATCGGTCAAGGTAATGGTCATGGGCTCGGATTATCTCAATGGGGAGCCAAAGGGATGGCTGATGAAGGGTATGATTACCAGACAATATTGAAACACTATTATCAAAATGCGACGATTGTCAAAGAATGAAACAAAGAATACGATGCAGTTCAAGAATGAATTGAAAGAATACCAATGTGTTAAGGAATGAATAGAACATGAATGTGGACTTATATAACTTTGAATTACCAGAGGAACTAATTGCACAGACACCATTGCTGGATCGCACCGCTTCTCGGTTGCTTACTTTGAATAAAGAGACGGGCGACGTTGCTCACCACCATTTTCCTCATATCATCAACGTGCTGGAGCCAGGAGATACGCTGATTTTGAATGATACTCGTGTATTGCCTGCCCGCCTGTTCGGTGTCAAAGAAGACACAGGCGCCAAGGCGGAGGTGTTACTCCTCAAGAATGTGGAAGGCGACAAGTGGGAGGCACTGGTCAAGCCAGGTAAAAAGCTGAGAGATGGTGCGGTCATCGTGTTTAGTGATGAACTCAAGGCCGTTATTAATGAAGTCGGTGAAATGGGGGCGCGTACGTTAACGTTTGAGTACAACGGCATCTTCCAGGAGATTTTGGATCGTCTGGGCGAAATGCCGCTGCCGCCATATATCAAGGAAACGCTTGATGATCGTGAGCGTTATCAGACGGTATATGCGAAACACGAAGGTTCCGCTGCTGCACCGACAGCCGGGCTTCATTTTACAGATGAGCTTCTTGATCAGATTCGCGCTAAAGGTGTGAATATCGGCTTTATAACTCTACATGTTGGGTTAGGCACCTTCAGACCGATGTCTGTTGATGTTGTCGAGGATCATGTTATGCATGAGGAATACTACTCTCTGTCTCAGGAGACGGCGGATCTGATTAACCAGACCAAAGAGAACGGCAATAAAGTTTATGCAGTGGGTACAACCAGCTGCAGAACGTTGGAAACGGTGGGAAGCAAATTCGAAGATGGCATGCTGCAGGAAAGCAGTGGCTGGACGAGCATCTTTATCTACCCAGGATACTCCTTCAAAGTTATTGACGGGATGCTTACTAACTTCCATCTGCCGAAATCAACACTGGTTATGCTTGTTAGTGCGCTGGCGGGTCGGGAGAATATAATGCATGCCTATGCCGAAGCGATCAAGGAGAGATACCGTTTCTTCAGTTTTGGCGATGCAATGCTGATTTATTAATAATCGATTAACTTTCAGAGGATGATTAAAACCAATGGCAGCAATTACGTACGAACATATCAAAACGTGTAAACAATCCGGTGCGCGTCTGGGACGTGTGCATACCCCACACGGCATTATCGAAACACCAACCTTCATGCCGGTAGGTACGCAGGCAACAGTAAAAACGATGAGTCCTGAAGAGCTGAAAGAGATGGATGCTCAGATTATATTGAGTAATACTTATCACCTGTTTCTGAGACCAGGGCATGAAATTATCCGTCAAGCTGGCGGCTTGCATAAGTTTATGAACTGGGACCGCCCTATTTTGACTGACAGCGGTGGGTTTCAGGTGTTCTCTCTTAGTGAGATGCGCAAAATTACAGAAGAAGGCGTGCACTTCCGCTCCCATCTAAACGGAGACAAAAAGTTCCTCTCCCCGGAAGTAGCTATGGAAATTCAGAATGCACTAGGATCGGATATTATGATGGCTTTTGATGAATGCCCTCCATATCCGGCCGAGTATGAATACGTGAAAAAATCACTTGAAAGAACAACCCGGTGGGCAGAACGTTGTCTTGAAAGTCATGCCCGTCCACATGATCAAGGTTTGTTTGCCATCGTTCAGGGAGGCATGCATGAAGATCTTCGCCGTCAAAGCGCGGCTGATTTGACTTCCATGGATTTCCCGGGGTATGCTATTGGTGGACTGAGTGTTGGAGAACCGAAACATTTGATGTATGGTGTATTGGATTATACGGTGCCTTTGCTGCCTTCCAATAAACCACGTTATTTGATGGGTGTAGGTTCACCCGACGCGTTGATTGAGGGATCAATTCGTGGAGTGGACATGTTTGACTGCGTGTTGCCAACCCGAATTGCCCGTAACGGAACAACGATGACAAGTCAGGGACGTCTGGTGGTTCGCAATGCCAAGTTTGCAACGGATTTTGGGCCGCTTGACCCTGAATGTGATTGCTACACTTGCCGAAACTATTCCAGAGCGTACTTGCGTCATCTGATTAAAGCAGATGAAACGTTTGGTTTGCGTCTGACAACGATCCATAATCTTCATTTCCTACAGAATTTGATGCGGAATGTGCGCAAAGCCATAATGGAAGATCGTTTGCTTGATTTCCGGGATGAATTTTTCGATCAATATGGTCTGCATGACAATGACAAAGGTTTCTGATTAAGGTTTTTGCGGAGCCGATGTAACAAGCAATATCTGTATGTATAGTCGATAAGGGGGAGTTTGCATGTTTCAAGGAATGTTAGCGGCAGGAACAACGCCTAGTGCAGGTGGTGGAATTTTCTCATTAATCGTACCTTTGGTACTCATGGTAGCGATTTTCTACTTCCTGATGATTCGTCCACAGAACAAAAAGCAAAAGCAACGTAATCAAATGTTGAGCCAGTTGAAAAAGGGCGATAAAATTGTAACCATTGGCGGCCTTCACGGTACAATTGCCGAAATTACAGACGATGTCGTGGTATTGCGCGTTAACGATGTAACCAAACTTACATTTGATCGCAACGCCATCAGCAGTGCTGTAAGTCGTGAAACGGCTCAATAATTTTATACATGATGAGAATATGCCTGGCATATTCCCGAACAGAGAATCGGATCTGAGCAGATCCGGTTCTCTTTTTGTATTTTTAACGAACAGGGATGTTGAACAGAGAAGGCGGTCAGGAAGAACGTTGAGTATTCACACCGAAGATGCCTCCGAACGCGGCGAGCACAAAAGCGCTGAGCAGCTGCAGGCTGTCCCTCCAGTTGAAGGAAGCATCGAGTGCGAGGAAGCCGATGAGTAACACGAGAAGCCCATATACGATGCCCGTAAGGCCTCCATAGTACCATCCTTTCTCGCCCGACCGTTTACCCGCAATGAAACCACCCATGAGAAGAGACAAGCCATGAACAACGTAAGTATAGGTAGAGAGGTCCTGTTCTCGCATGTCGCTCATCCACAGGAAGAAGGAAAGAATGAAAGCGCCGATAAACATCCAGACAAAAGCATGACAGAGGCCAGACAGAATTGGATTGGACATCCGAAATGAGAACAAGCGGCGAATCAATTGCATGAAGTATCCCCCTTGTACAAGTTTGAAATTAATACAGTGTATGGTCAAGCCTGCGTACTTATGAACTGATTTCCATTAAATAAACGGATTATTTCTGCATGAGCCCGTCAGGTTCAGGTCAAAATAGGGATTGCACTTCCGGTGTCTGTCCAAATGCTGAAATGCGAAGGAGGTCCCTGTTATGAATTTCACTGATATCGGCCCACATGTATTCCGTACAATACTCATGTATTTTCTGGTTTACTGTGCAATTCGTATTATGGGCAAACGTGAGATCGGCAAGCTGTCCATGTTTGATCTGGTCGTGTCGATTATGCTCGCCGAAATGGCTGCTTTTGTCATCGAAGATATTAAAAAACCGCTCTCCCATGGCATTGCACCGATGCTGACGGTCATCATCATGCAGATAGGTATGGCCTATGTCGGCTTGAAAAGCCGAAAGCTTCGTCTGATGATTGATGGAAAACCAACGGTTATCATCTCCAAAGGCAAGCTTCACCGGGATGAAATGAAAAAGCAGCGTTATAATCTGGATGATCTGCTTCAGCAGCTACGGGAACAAAACATAGATAGCATAGAAGATGTGGATTTTGCTTTGCTTGAGACAACGGGCAAGCTGACGGTGTTTCCTAAAGATCAAAGCGAAGGTAGTGGCAATGCTTCCTCCACTTTGGGTTCAGGTAAACCATTGTCAGGTCAAAAGGGCAACATCAAATTAAAGGGCTTCCCCAACATCAAATATGAAGGGCTGCCTGTTCCGCTCATTATGGATGGGAAGGTTCAGGATGAGAATCTGGAGATGATCGAGAAAACACGCTTCTGGTTAAAAAATGAGATTCAACAAAAAGGTATCACGGATTTCAAGGATGTCTTTATATGCTCCATCGACCACAATGGCAAATTATATATCAGCCCTCGTGAGGACAAGAAGTGAATTTATTTTTTGGAGCGCCGTTTGAACCACGAACCAATGAGCGGTGCCCGGGATAAATCATGGAAATCAATCATTTTGGTCAAACCCATGATGAGCAAATAGACAATTAAACCGGTAATCGGGGCAAGGATCATGCGTAACCAAAAAGGAAGCATGGCTACGGTGTGCTCGTATACGAGCAAGGTCGCTGCACCCATGATGAACATGCCGGCTCCTGTTTTGACCCAATCCACCAGCTTGAAGCGAAAATTCAAAAGAATACGAACGCTGCGTGCATGTAATAAGGTTACGACCATCGAATTGACACAGATTGCAATGACCGCACCGAAAATACCGTATTCAGGCCGTGAAGCCAGCATCAGAATTAACGAGATTTTGATAACAGCACCGATAAACGTATTCAACAATGCTTTACCAGGGCGATCAAGTGCCTGCAACGCAGCCTGGAGCGGAGCTTGAATGTAGATAAATAATGCAAACGGAGCCATCAGCTTCAGCATGCTTCCAATCGATGCATCGTTATAAAGCACCAGACACATCGGTTCGGCAAGCACATACATAAAGACGGAAAACGGTGCACCGGTGACCAGTGCAAGCCGCAGAGCCTGATGCATTCTTTTATGAATAAGCGCACGATCCCCCCGGGCAGAAGCTTCTGACAGAGATGGGACCAGAGAGGTGGCGAGGGAAGAGGTCAATGCCCCAGGCAGCAAGAGCAGTGGTATGACCATGCCTTGTAATGCGCCGTATTGGGCAGTAGCGAGTCCTTTGGCAATTCCGGCAAGAGCGAGACTCTGGGCCGTTACAATTGTCTCTGCGAGATAGGATAATGAGCCAACCAGACGCCCGGCAGTAACGGGCACCGATATGGCGAGCAGTCGCCGGATCAGTCCCCCCTGATAGGTTTCTGTTTCTACGGGCTGTTCCGTGTGCGGCTTCTTCTTTGAAAGAGGCAGTTCTTTTCTTGCTCTTGCATAGTTCCATAACAGGACCAGCATTCCCCCCAGTTCACCGACCATTGCGCCCAGCATGGCCCCGGCGGCTGCATGTTCAATCCCGTGAGGCAACAGCAACCATGCAAACCAGATGACACAAATAATACGGATGATGGTTTCCACAATGGAAGACACGGCTGTAGGCATCATATTTTGTTTGCCCTGGAAATACCCCCGGTACACGGCTGAAACGGCTATAATGGCTATCATAGGGCTCATGCTCACGAATGTATGATATACCCGTTCATCCGTAAGTACATACTGAGTGATCCACGGTGCAAACACGATGCACAGAAACATAAAAACGACTCCAAGCGTAAGTGTAAAGCTCAGACTGATCTGCAAAATACGCTGGGGGGAATATCGGTTAGCACCGGTTTCGGCTTCTGCCACAAGCTTGGCTACAGCTAAAGGAATACCGCCGGTAATCAGCGTGACCAGCACGATGAAAAAGGGATAGCTCAGTTGATAGATGCCAACACCCTCTGCACCGATGACCCGTGGCAGTGCAATACGCGGAATGAAGCCGAGAATGCGATTAATTATACCTGCCGCGAGCAGGATCATGGCCCCCTGAATAAATGTCTGTTTCTTCAAAACTACCCCTCTTTCCCGGTTGAAGGTACAGGTTATCCTCACTAAAGGTACAGGTTATGCTTATTAATGGGACAAAGCCGTTGTATTTCATCCTATGCCGGGGTTTTATCATCTCATGACAACTTGGACATGATTAACAAAAAGAACCATCTTCAGCAAGAAGGAATATGATCGGGTGAGGTCGAATGATGTAGTATCGATGCCGCAGAGAGGCTTGGATGTACGAAGGGAGGCTCCCCACTTGGAAGAGATGAATGATGTGGAGTTGGAAGAGTCCATAGAGATACTCTGCCGAAGCAAGGCAGAGGAATTAAGGCTTGTCGGTTACGAATATGTCACCAGCAAAGATGTCTGGAATTGCGTCAGTCATAAATACGAAAAACAGGGCATTCCACCGCTTCACCAGCTGGTGAACGACATATTGTCACTGAAAGCAACAAGCTTTATGAACTTTATGACCGTGTCTGCATACCGGGGGTCCTCTTTCTAGACGAAAGGGATCTTTTTTGTTGAAAATTGACTGCTTTTTACGGCATCGCTATAATAGGAATATTGAGAACGAAAGGGGATCTAGGAACGGCATGAAAAGAATTATCAGTTTCATTCTGGTCGTGCTTGTCACCACAGGGGTTATGGTGGGAACAAGCCCGGAGCTGCTCAAAAATATACGCTTGGGCCTTGATTTAAAAGGAGGCTACGAGATCTTATATGAAGCAGAGCCGCTCGAAGCAGGGCAGCAAGTCAGCAAAGCCTCTCTGGTGCAAACAGCCAAAAGCCTCGAAAGCCGTGCCAATGCGCTCGGAACAAGTGAGCCTGAAGTAACAACGGAAGGAACCAACCGTATTCGGTTGAAATTGGCAGGGGTTACGGATGAGGCCGAGGTTAGAGCCAAAATGAAAGAACCTGCTGTTCTGACCTTCCGGAGTAAAGCAGAGAATGACAAGGAAGGCCAATACTCCAAAATTGAGCTTCGTGGTAATGAATTTGTCGAAAATGCGGCGAAGGTTGTTTTTACGAATTTGAATCAGCCGATGATCGACATTAAAGTGAAGGACAAAGCCAAATTTTCTGAAATCACGAAACGTTTGGTTGGACAACCTCTCGCCATTTATCTGGATGATACGTTGCTTTCTGCACCAACTGTGCAACAGCAGCTGACGGACGGATCGGCTCAAATCTCGGGTAACTATACCCGTGAAGAAGCGAACCAGCTTCGTGATACCATTAACCTGGGTGCACTGCCTTTGAAACTTACCGAGAAGTACTCCCAAAGTGTTGGTGCGACGCTTGGTAAGCTGTCCCTGGATCAAACGATCAAAGCTGGTTTAATTGGCTCGTTAATTATCCTGATCTTTATGATTGGACTTTATCGCGTACCTGGTATTATTGCGAGCTTTGCTTTGATCACACATACGTGGTTAGTGCTTGCGATCTTCTATCTTGGTGAATTTGTTCTTACCCTTCCGGGTATTGCAGCCTTCATCCTGGGTATAGGTATGGCGGTGGATGCAAATATCATTACGTATGAACGGATCAAGGAAGAGATGCGCAGTGGCAAATCCATTCTGTCATCCGTTAAGGCTGGAGGCAAGCACTCCTTCCGTACGATTATTGATTCCAATGTAACAACCATTATTGCAGCGGCTGTTATGTTCTTCTTGGGAACGGGGGCAGTTAAAGGTTTTGCGCTCGTCCTGATTTTTGATATTGTGACCAGTATTATCACGAATATTTTCTTCTCCCGCTTCCTGTTGACCCTGCTTGTACGGGGTAACGTGCTCAAGAAGCCTAAGTATTTCGGAGTGAAGGAGAGTGAAATTCGTGCGCTTTAATTGGAACTATGACTATGTTAAAGGCAGTAAGATTGCCTATATCTTTTCAATTATTTTGACAGTGGCCGGTATCGTCAGTTTATTAACATTTGGCTTGAACTATGCTGTTGACTTCAAATCAGGCTCCAACGTGGATATTACCGTATCCAAAGCAATTACAACGGAGCAGATTGATCCGATTATCAACGATATGGGTGTCAAGGAGGGTGATGTGCACATCACGCCGGGCGCTGATCGGGTAAACGTTCGGTTCTCCAATGTTCTGGATGAAAATCAGGAAAGTAAATTCAAGCAAGAATTTAGCAAGCTGGATTCAACAGCCTCCTATGAGGTCAACACGGTTGATCCTGAGATGGCCAAGGAACTGGAACGCAACGCAATCTATGCGGTACTCATTGCAAGTATCGGGATAATGATTTATGTGGCGATTCGTTTTGAATGGCGTTTTGCAGTGGCGGCGGTAGTTTCCATCTTTCATGATGCGTTTGTGGTCATCAGTGTATTTTCGATCTTCCGATTGGAAGTCAATCTGACGTTTATTACAGCAGTGCTGACTATTGTTGGTTTCTCAATCAACGATACGATTGTTATTTTTGACCGGATTCGGGAAAATCTGCGTTTTGCCAAAAAGACAACCAAAGCCGATTTGCGTGAGGTTGTGAACCACAGTTTGGCTCAAACGATGACTCGTTCCTTGAATACCACATTCACCGTATTCATTGCGTCACTTTGCTTGTTTATCTTCGGCGGCGAGTCCATCCGTATGTTCTCTCTGGCGATGGTGATCGGAACATTCTTTGGAGCGTATTCATCCATCTTCATTGCAGCTCCGTTGTGGTTCACGCTTAAAAGCAAACAGAGCAATAAGCCTAAAACAGCGGCTAAAGCTTCTAACTAAACATCGAAATGCAAAGCCGCGTCTGCCAGGCGCGGTTTTGCAGCGTTAAGTACAGAATGAAGGGGGAATAAACATGACAAGAGAATCCGGCCCGTCTGCGCATGCAGCGACATGGAGCGGTATCGTCGGAAATATGGCACTTGCCGTGATTAAAACAGGAGCAGGATACATGGCGAACAGCAAGTCTTTGTTAGCTGATGGCTTGTACTCCGCTTCTGAAGCCGCCTCTTCCCTGGTCGGTCTGTTTCCCTCAAAATCTGTACATTCCAAAGGCAAGGTACAAAGGGAACGTTTCAAGCAGCATGCACGTGCCGCAAGGCCGGGTATGACGGTTCTGTTAGCGGTACTGATCCTGATGGGAGGTCTGCAGTTGGCTATCTCTGCATTAGGCATTCTATCCAGCGATGAAATTGAGGCTCCCGGCAGGTCCGTGCTTCTGATTGCAGTCGCAGCGCTGGCGGTGAAAGAAGCTATTTTTCAATTTCAATATCGTGTTTTCCGCAAGCGGAATCAGTCCCAAGCGTTATCGTATGCACTTCAGCATCGGCGTGCGCTCTATTGTTCACTCACCGTGTTAATCGGTATCATCGGCTCTATGGCAGGAGAAGAAACAGGGTTAAACCTGCTTCTCTATCTTGATCCGATTACAGCTATACTTGCTTCTGGCTTCATTTTCTATAAAGGCTACCGAATGATCGTAGATACAGTGTATGGATCACTTGTTCAGGAACTGGATCAGGAGGATGCAACGGACTTTAAGGAAACTGTACAACGCGTGTATGGCATTATTACGATTGAACACCTGGTTGCACGGGAGCAGGAGCACGACGTTACCATTGAATTGGTCATTAGTGTGAACCCCAGAATCTCCATTCTGGAGGCGCAAGAGATCGCTAACAGAGCAAGGACGTTGTTATTAACAAGATTCAGTCATGTCAAAGAAGTCCAGGTACAGGCTGTGCCTTATGATCCTGGATATCCTTATAAATCCAATCATGAACTGCCCGATCATGAAGCGACATTAATTCAGTAGTGGAGCGGGTCAAGCAGATCAGGAAAGGAGCGTTATCATTGCTTTATTCGCAATATCGGTGGAATACACCACATATTAATCTGGAGGCGGCTGCGGTACTTTCGCAGGCGCTTTCCGTTTCACCACTTGTAGGACGTTTGCTTGTCAGCCGAGGTGTGCACAATGAACAAGAGGCAGAACGTTTTCTGCATCCGGATATGAATCAGATGCATGATCCCTATCTGCTATTGGGGATGCGAGAGGCTATTCCCCGAATCAAGCTGGCCTTAGAGCGAGAAGAACATATTTTAATATACGGGGATTATGACGCTGACGGAGTATCCAGTACATCGCTGATGATCCATCTCATGCGTCATTTGGGGGCTTCATACGACATCTATATCCCTCATCGTTCCAACGAAGGGTATGGACTCCATAACCATGCTTTGGATTGGGCTCATCAGCAAGGAGTAACTTTGATTATTACCGTTGATACTGGCATCAGCGCTGTTGAACAGATTGCCTATGCTTCTACACTGGGTATCGAGGTGATTGTAACGGATCACCATGAACCCCCTGAAATACTACCAGAGGCCTACGCATTAATTAATCCCAAGCTGCCGGATTGTCCCTACCCTTTCAAAGGCTTGGCAGGAGCAGGGGTGGCCCTGAAGGTTGCACAGGCGCTCATCGGTGAAGTGCCTGGTGAATGGATGGAGATTGCGGCAATCGGCACAGTAGCCGATTTGATGCCGCTGGAAGGCGAGAATCGGGTGATTGTCAGTTACGGGATAGAATCCATGCGCGGCTCGAAGCTGCCAGGAGTTAGTGCTTTACTGGAGATCAGTGGTGTGGACCAAACCCAGGTGACTTCCGTAAATATTGCCTTTGCCATGGCCCCGCGTATCAATGCCAGTGGCCGTCTGGATCATGCCGGAAGAGCCGTATCCTTGCTTACGACAGAAAGTCTGGACGAGGCGCACACACTCGCAGGACAGCTTGATCTGTTGAATCGGGAGCGACAGCAAGTCGTAGAGGGCATACTACAGGAAGCGACGATGCAGCTGGAGTTGAAAATCGAGTCGCGTTCAGGATCAGTCCCGGATGTCATCGTACTGGCTGGCGAGGGCTGGAATGTTGGCGTGGTTGGCATCGTAGCTTCCAAATTACTCGAGCGATATTATCGACCAACGTTGATTCTCGGCATTGATCCCGAGAGTGGGGTTTGCAAAGGCTCCGCTCGTTCAATCGAAGGCTTGGATATCTATGAGGCGCTGACAGCGAACAAGCAGTATATGGACCACTATGGCGGACACCCTGCGGCTGCGGGGATGACACTTCATCGGGATCAATTGCAGCAGCTAGAGACAGGTTTGAATGAATATGCCGCAACTGTCCTAACAGAAGCGGATTTTATACCTCAGCGGCTGGCTGATGATGAATGCAGAATCAGTGACGTGCCTATCAAGGTGATTCAGGAGATCGACCGTTTGCAGCCGTTTGGCATGAGCAATCCATCCCCGCGTTTTGTATTTCGAAAGGTGACTGTCAAAGAAACCCGGACCATGGGGCGAGATAAACGCCATCTGAAACTGGTGCTGGAGCAGGAAGGTCAGCAACTGGAAACCGTTGCTTTTGGCAAGGGAGCGTTGGCTGAATTCCTCACTCCAGGTTCTGTCATTGATGTGATGGGCGAACTGTCCATTAATGAATGGAATGGTATGAGAAAGCCGCAGCTGATGCTTCAGGACATCCATGTTCCTGGGGCGCAGGTATTTGATATGCGGGGACATGCTGATCCGTTACATGCCATGAAACACTTCCTGAGCGCACTGGATGTACACTTGCGTTATAAGGCAGGTTCCATCGGAGCGATTGTGCGTAAGGAGACAAATGTTTCTGAGGGAAATTCATTGTATGAACCGTGCCTTTGGGTATATGATAGAAAGGTCGGGCTATTTCCGTGTAATGCTGCTGCTCAGCAGTATGGACAGGAAGAAGTGCGAACGTTATTTGTGTTTGATACGCCGGAAACTCCGGAACAACTTGATGCAATGCTGGCTCTATTCAGCGGAGCTGAGAATATCATCCTTCTGCACGGATCAGGCAACCGCCTGGATCGCCTTCAGATGCCTTCCAGAGAACTGTTCAAGCGTATTTATATGCTGGTGTTTAAATGGAAAGCGGAACCCGTGGTGGAACAAGAAATGATTCCTGTGCTCAGCCGTCAGTGTGGCTGTTCTCCACGTATGATTACGATGATGCTGGATGTTTTTGAAGAGCTGTCCTTCATTACCCGAGAGGATGGTATGATTACGGTCGCTGACAATCCACCGAAACGTGATCTGACATCGGCACGTCACTATCAGGCGCTGGAGCATATGGCCGAGACGGAACAGGTGATGCTGGATGCATCGACACCTCAGCTGACACAATGGATGATATCCCGGATGAAGGGCGTATCTTAGATGGAAGTTTGTGTATTTATTTTAGGAGGAGATTATTTTGGATTTTAAAGAGTATATTCGTGTCATTCCTGACTTCCCACAACCGGGAATCAGCTTTAAGGACATCACCACCTTGTTGAAAGATGGAGAAATGTATCGCAATGCAATCAATGAACTGAAACAGATGGTTTCTGACCTCAAAATTGATGTTATTGCTGGACCTGAAGCGCGTGGTTTCGTTGTGGGCGCTCCACTCGCATACGCTCTTGGTGTTGGATTTGCTCCCATTCGCAAAAGTGGAAAATTGCCTGGAGCGACAATTGAAGCAGGGTATGATCTCGAATATGGCAAGGATACACTTGCAATGCATACAGATGCAATTGAAAAAGGACAAAATGTCCTGATTGCAGACGATCTGCTCGCAACGGGTGGAACGATTGCAACCTCCATTAATTTGATTGAGCAGCTAGGTGGTAATGTGGTTGGCGCAGCATTCCTGATTGAGCTGTCCGATCTGAATGGCCGAGCAAAGCTGCCTGAAAATATGGATGTATTCACATTGATGAACTACTAAGATCGTGATCCATTGTGGATTGGATTGTTGTGAGTAATGAAGTGTAACTTTCCCGTTTCCCGGGAAATAATATACAGCATTAATGATTGGCAAAAAGCCTGTTTCTCCAACGCTTTGGTTGGGAGAACAGGCTTTTTGCCAATCATTTTTTGAAGAAAAAGCGCTCTGAGGTTGATATGAGATTGCATGAATCCGCATTCGAGCAATTCCCTGTCAAGCATCCTGTAATCAGTCGGGTGTTTTTTCAGTAACAGGTTGCTTTTGAGTCTCCTCGTTTAACAGACCGATCACTTCAAACAGTTTGAACAGCAGGCTGAGAAGCATTCCAGCGATTGTAGCCAGCGCCATTCCTTTCAAATGCACACCATAGAAGGAAATTTCCGTACCGCTGAGTCCAATGACAAGTACGAGTGTAGTCAGGATCAGGTTTGTTGGTTTGGCAAAATCGACTTTTTGTTCAACCAGAATACGCAGACCCGATGCTGCAATAACTCCGAACAGGAGCAAGGAGACCCCGCCCATAACTGGTACAGGAATGTTCGCAACCAGTGCCGAGAACGTACCCGAGAATGAAAGCAGGATGGCAATGACAGCGGCGCCGCCAATGACATAGATCGAGTAAACACGAGTGAGCGCCATAACACCAATGTTCTCACCATACGTGGTATTTGGTGTTGACCCAACGAAGCCGGAAAGAATCGTAGATACACCGTTACCCAGCAGGGAGCGATGCAGACCAGGATCTTTAGACAAATCTTTGCCGACGATGCTGCTTGTGACAAGCAGGTGTCCAATATGCTCAACAATAACAACGAGCGCTACCGGTAGAATTGTGAGAATGACGGACCAGTCAAATGTAGGAGTAGTTAGCGTTGGAAGCGAGATAAAATCGGCATCAGCAATGGTACTTGTTTTAACAAAGCCCATAGAGTATCCGAGAATGTAACCGACCACGATACCGATCAGGATGTGAATAATTTTGGGGAAACCACGGAACGTTACAGCTCCGATCACAGTGACTCCCAAGGTTACCATGGATAGAATAATCGGTTTGGCTTGAGGTACCCAGCCAGGGTTGTTGACAGGGTCGGAATTGATCAGGCCTGCCATGCCAGCAGCAACCGGCACAAGCTCCAAACCAATCAAGGCGACGATTGCGCCCATTACAGCAGGGGGGAATACCACATTGATCCAGCCTGTGCCAGCATATTTAATGATGAGGGCTACGATACAAAATACGATGCCTGTTACGATGAATGCTCCAAGTGCCATCGAATATCCGTTCTCAGGATGCCCTTTTAAGACGGCCATTACAGGAGCTATAAAAGCGAAGCTTGATCCGAGGTATGCCGGAATTTTTCCTTTACACATCAGGATGTACAATAGTGTACCAATTCCGTTCATTAGCAGAATCATGCTAGGGTCTACCCCAAAAAGGTTAGGTACCAATACCGTACTGCCAAACATGGCAAATAAATGTTGCAGGCTCAATAATGTGCCAGGGCCAAAAGCCATCTTCTGATCAACCTGAATTTCGCGTTGCAAAGAATTTCATCTCCTTTTCCGATACACAAACTTTCAATAGATTACAGACTTTCTTGCAAATAAGCAATAACATTTTTCGGAATTGGCTTGTAAAACACTTGATTTCTTGATAATTACTTTTTCATTACCTTCTATTTCAGCAAATAACGGCAATAATGTATACCAACTGAGCGGTTATAAAAATGGATTAAACGCTCTTGTTCGTCACTAGTTGACGGGAAACGGGCGAAGCGTCATAATTATAGGAAATTACTTTTACGGGGAACCTGTGTTGATGTATTGTCACGGGTTCCATTTTGTATAGAAAGGACACGGAACACATCAGAATGGGCATAGAGCAATTACTTGAGAAGGCCGGGGCATATATCAAAGAACCCGATTTGGTGCGCATACGAGAGGCTTATGAATTTGCTGATCAGGCTCACCACGGACAGACGCGAAAATCGGGAGAACCGTATATTCTGCATCCGCTTGCGGTTGCCGATATTGTTGTGAATATGCAGATGGACACCATCTCCATTATTGCAGCACTTCTTCATGATGTAGTCGAGGACACTACGGTTTCGCTTGAAGAGATTCGCACTCATTTCGGCAATACGTGTGCCATGCTTGTTGACGGCTTGACGAAGCTGGAACGAATCCAGTTCCGCTCCAAGGAAGAGCAGCAGAACGAGAACTACCGCAAAATGTTTATCGCCATGGCACAGGACATCCGTGTCATTGTGATCAAACTGGCAGACCGTTTGCATAATATGCGGACCCTCAAGTTTCAGTCGGAAGAAAGCCAGCGCCGGATCTCGTATGAGACGCTGGAGATTTTCTGTCCAATTGCCAACCGTCTGGGGATCTCTGCAATCAAATGGGAAATGGAGGACATCGCCCTCCGTTATTTGAATCCGCAGCAATACTATCGTATCGCCAATCTGATGCACAAGAAACGTGCAGAACGTGAGCAGTATATAGACACGGTTATGGACGGCATTACGAGCAAACTTGAAGAAATGGGCATTCAGGCAGACCTTTCAGGTCGTCCAAAACACATCTATAGTGTGTTCAAAAAAATGACCACCAAAAACAAGCAGTTTAACGAGATTTATGATCTGCTTGCGATTCGTATTATTGTGGATAATATCAAGGATTGTTATGCTACGCTGGGTATTATTCACACCCTATGGAAGCCTATGCCTGGACGCTTTAAGGACTATATTGCCATGCCGAAGGCAAATATGTATCAGTCCCTGCATACAACGGTGGTGGGACCCAACGGTGAGCCGACCGAGGTGCAGATTCGTACCTGGGACATGCACCGTACCGCCGAGTTTGGTATCGCGGCACACTGGGCCTACAAAGAAGGAACCTCGGCAGGTCCTCAGTTTGAGGACAAGATTACTTTTTTTCGGGAAATTCTCGAATTGCAAAATGAAGCACAGGACGCTTCCGAGTTTGTGGAATCGCTCAAAATGGATTTCTTCTCCGATCTGGTATTTGTGTTTACGCCAAAAGGTGAAGTTATCGAATTGCCAAGCGGCTCGGTACCGCTTGACTTTGCTTATCGCATTCATACCGAGGTTGGTAATCGGACGATCGGAGCCAAGGTCAATGGCCGTATTGTTCCACTGGATTACCATCTCAAAACGGGCGACATTATTGAAATTCTCACCTCCAAGCATTCCTATGGTCCTAGCCAGGACTGGTTGAAAATTGCGAAATCCTCTCATGCACGAGCCAAGATCAAGCAGTGGTTCAAGAAGGAGCGCCGCGAGGAGAACGTGGAAAAAGGCCGGGAAAGCTGTGAGCGTGAGCTGAAGCGCATGGGACTTGATCCGTCTGCGTGGATGACAGATGACAAGCTGATGGAAGCGGCGAAGAAATTTGCGTTTAACGATATTGATGACATGCTCGCCGCAGTAGGTTTTGGTGGAATTACCGCAGCGCAGATTGTTACCAAAGCAACAGAAAAGCTCCGTAAGGAGCAGGAAGAATCCAATTTGCTGGAATTGAATTCCGAGATGCGTGAGCTGAAGCCTGCGCCAGAACGTAGAAACAGACCAACGAACGGTATCCGTGTCAAAGGTATTGATAACCTGCTGGTTCGTTTTGCACGTTGCTGTAACCCGGTGCCGGGGGATGACATTATTGGTTATGTTACACGCGGACGCGGCGTATCTGTGCACCGTAGTGACTGTCCAAATATCCCTACAAGTGCAGATGGGGAAGAAGCAGCACGGGTGATTGAAGTGGAGTGGGAAGAGAACATCGAATCAAGCTACAGTGTCGATATTGAGATTACAGGCCATGATCGCAATGGACTGCTCAATGAGGTGCTTCAGGCTGTTTCGGAAAGCAAAACGAGTATATCCGCCGTCACTGGACGGACCGATAAAAATAAATTGGCATTGGTGCACGTCACCATTCTGATTCGCAATACAGACCATCTGCATTCCGTAGTTGAACGAATCAAACGGGTGAAGGACGTTTATTCTGTGCACCGGATTATGCAGTAAGGAGTCTGTACAATGAGAGTGCTGGTACAACGCTGTAAAGAGGCTCAGGTTACGGTAGGGGATGAACTTACAGGCAAAATCGAAGCCGGTTTGATGCTGCTTGTAGGTATAACTCATGAGGATACCGAGAAGGACGCGATCTATCTGGCAGATAAAATTAGCGGTCTTCGCATATTTGAGGATGAGCAGGAGAAGATGAATCTTGGTTTGCTCGATGTAGGCGGAGCAGTTTTGTCCGTTTCGCAGTTCACGTTGTATGGTGATTGCCGTAAAGGCAAACGTCCAAGTTTTGCTGCGGCAGCTCGTCCCGATGCGGCGGAGCGGTTATATGAAACGTTTAATCAATTGTTACGCGATAAAGGAATTCAGGTGGAAACCGGACGCTTTGGAGCGATGATGGACGTGACATTTACGAACTGGGGCCCGGTTACCCTGATGGTAGAAAGTCCTTTGCGCGACTGAACTTGCGCATAATTGAATAGTGAAGAGGCCATAATGAGAGATAAGTCATCGTTGGTATCACATTGTAGTAGTATCTTTGTTGACCAAAGGAGCCTCTCTTATTATGCGCCAATCTGCAAAAGTAACCAAGGCACGAATCGAGCCGCTGCTGATCCCTGGCAATCTGGCAGAGTCACTTCACCTTGCCCGCTCTGCGGCAGCTTATGTGTCTACGATGTGGATGCTGCAAACTTCAGATAAGGACAGGCAGGAGCATCATCCACGACCATAACATTATTCATTCAACAAAATAGGTGCGATCAAAGTCCCGAGGGTTCGACCATCCGGGGCTTTTTGCTGTTCTCATTGGGATGGTCCCCTTCTGATACCAATTCCAAATGTGTGGTTGTTATAAAAGCCACTGTATGGGGTAATAACAAAACGAGGCACCGAAAAGATGTGCCAAAGGATCAACAGATTTCCCCATGTGAGTACCGCATTCGAATACGGAAAGGAGACCATAGATCATGAGTAAAGTTGCTTTTTTGCTTGCGAATGAGTTTGAGGATTCAGAAATGAAGGTTCCGTACGATGAGGTGAAAAAGGCTGGGCATGAGGTGCATATTATCGGATTAAAAGCCGGTGAAACGCTTCAAGGCAAAGGAGGCAAGGCTTCCTACACAACGGATAAAGCCATCTCTGAGGTTCATGCTTCCGAGTATGATGCCGTAGTTATTCCAGGTGGCTCATCGCCGGAAAATTTGCGGACGGACGCAAACATCCTCAAGTTTGTCACGGAAATCAATGCTGCCAGAAAACCAATCGCTGCAATTTGCCATGGTCCTCAAATTTTGGCCAGCGCAGATCTGCTCAAGGGACGAACAATCACCTCCTATCCACCGTTGAAGGATGACATGGTGAATGCTGGAGCCGAGTTCAAGGATCATGAAGCGGTGGTGGATGGAAACTATATTACATCCCGTACACCTGAGGATGAGCCGGCATTTGTTCGCGAACTGATGAAAGTGATCTAAGCGTCAGAAGGTTAAATTTAACGCGATGATGGCATTCTATGAATAGATTTCATTCCGCAAAGGATAAAAATATGAATTTATAGTGGGAGGGTTTGACATGGCAAAACATATTCAGGCGTATTTTCGAACCGAAGACGAGGCAGAGGGTGCCAGAACTTCACTATTGACGTTCCATACCGAGCAGTTGGAAGTAGGTCAGCTGGATGCTGCCATTGGCAGGGATACACGAGTTATGGTTCCGCTGGTCCCGTATAATACGGCCGGGGGTGTAGGGACGAATGGTGCAATGGGCGTAGGAGCAGCTCCCGGAGTTCCGGCGGGTGAAAATGTAATCCCGGTGGTCACCGACGTTAATCGCGACGCTGAACGTGATCCTCGCAACAGAGTGAACGAGGACGGAGATATGCTGGATGCCGCAGATGTGACTTCGGCTGATCATGATGACCTGCATTATGTTCTGTCTGCCAAAGTCAGGGATGAGGATTATGAGGCAATCGTTCATAAGCTCCGCTCCAACCACGCCTTTGTGGAAGAATTGGATTAAACATATGCACACAAGAAGGCCCTTACGCCAGCGTAAGGGCCTTCTTGTGTAATACTCACCTCCAGTATTGCCTTCGCAAATTTGATGACTGAAAAGCAAAGATATTGTGGAATAAGCTAAAAATAAAGCGCTATCATTTTTGTAATATTCCTGTAATATTAGTAACACAAGCCTTTAACAATGTGCGTTTATAATAACAGACATGACCCCCTTTTTTTTATATATCCTTTGAACCTGCACACCGTGTGCAGGTTATTTTTTTCTATCCTGACATGTTAGCCCTTGACTTTAGCACTGCGGTTCATTACAATCAGAAAATAATACGTTGGCTATAGTCAACTAAAGTCGTTTTTTGAAACCTATGACTGATTTGATGACGGGACCAAGTACTCCGTACCCACATGACCAGAGAGGAATCCCAAGGCTGTAAGGATTCTCTTGATGAGCGGACGAATGACTTCCCCGAGAACAGACGGCGAACAAGGCAGAGATATCTGCGGATCTTAGTAGCCGGCCTGCGCATGACGTGCGTTATACGTAAAGCGGAAGAGCTGTTTGAACCGGGAGGGTGCTTGTTAAACCATCCTTGCTCAGCAGATGACAACCTGAACGGCTGTAAGGTCAGGCTTCCGGAATGTGGGTGGTACCACGGGTGAATGTATATTACAATCTCTCGTCCCTTTGTTTGCTGTATAGGAGCAAACAGGGCGAGGGATTTTTTTGTTTTCAAGTTGATTCTCCCTGTACGCCGGAACGCAGAGTGTAGAACCAATCTGAAGAAACGAAGTTAAAAGCTTTCTACAAGAAAGCTGCTTCGGAAGATGGTACTACAATCGGAGTGGCTAAGTGTGCATTTAGGATTAACGTTTACAGAGAAAATCAATACTGGAGGGAAAAAGATGGCTTTTCAGAAACCGACAGGGACGCAGGACCTGCTGCCCGGTGTAGTGGAGAAATGGCAGTACGTAGAAGAAAAAGCACGTGACCTGTGCCGTCGTTTTAATTACCGCGAGATTCGTACACCCATTTTCGAGCAAACCTCATTGTTTGTGCGTGGTGTAGGTGAAACGACAGATATCGTAGAGAAAGAAATGTACACCTTTGATGACAAAGGTAATCGCAGCATGACACTTCGCCCGGAAGGAACGGCAGGTGTCGTTCGCGCTTATGTGGAGAACAAGCTGTACGGCGAGCCGGACGTGAGCAAACTGTATTATATTGGGCCGATGTTCCGTTATGAACGCCCGCAGGCAGGTCGCCAGCGTCAATTCCACCAGTTCGGAGTTGAGGCTCTGGGTGCGGTAGATCCGGCAATTGATGCCGAGGTGATTGCACTAGGGTATCAGCTTTGTGTCGAGCTTGGCCTGAAGGATGTCAAAGTGGAGATCAACTCGGTTGGTAATGCCAAGAGCCGTGCGGAATACCGTGAGACACTGCTGGGCTTCTTGAGACCGATGAAGGACAGCCTGTGCAAGGATTGCCAATCCCGTATGGAGCGTAATCCCCTGCGTGTGCTGGATTGTAAGGTAGATCAGGATAAATTCGTTGGAGCACCATCCATTCTGGACAGTCTCGATGAAGAATCGCTCAATCATTTTGCCAAGCTTCAGGCGTATCTGGATGATTTCGGAGTAGACTACGCGGTGAACAACCGGCTGGTACGTGGGCTGGATTATTACACTCTGACCGCTTTTGAGCTTAAAGCACAAGGCATCGGAGCTATTGATACCGTCGGCGGCGGTGGAAGATACAACGGTCTTGTCGGTGATATCGGCGGGCCAGATCAGCCAGGCATCGGCTTTGGTATCGGGCTGGAGCGGATTCAGCTGATTCTGGAGCACCAGAACATAGAAGTTACAACACTGGCTCCGCTGGATGTGTACTTTGTTGCTCTGGGCGAGGCAGCGGATCGTGAAGTGAACCGACTGCTCTTCAAGCTTCGTCAATCCGGGCTGTCTGGTGAACGCGATTATCTGGGTCGTAAAATGAAAGCTCAGATGAAGTCGGCGGATCGTTTTAAAGCCCGCTACACCGCGATCCTTGGCGATGACGAGCTGGAACGAGGCGAGATTGCACTGAAAGCGATGGATACAGGTGAACAGCAGACGGTGAAGCTGGATGATCTGGTTGCAGCGGTACGCGGGAACCAATAAATGTTGAATTAACCGGGATGTACAAGGAAGGCTTGAGCCTGTCTGTGCAGAACGGAAATTTATATAATGAGGAGTCTGATTATGAAAAGAAGTCATCATTGCGGCGCATTAACTAACGCACACATCGGTGAAACGGTAACATTGAACGGCTGGGTACAGACCCGCCGTGACCTGGGGGGCGTACTTTTTATTGATCTGCGTGACCGCAGCGGCATTGTACAGGTTGTTTTTAACCCGGCATATTCAGGTGAAGCTCTGCAAATCGCAGATCGCGTACGCAGCGAGTATGTTATCGCCGTAACGGGTAAAGTCGTTAAACGTGATCCAGAAACAGTAAACAAAAACCTGCCAACAGGTGAGATCGAAGTACAAATTACAGAAATTGAAGTGCTGAACGCGGCTAAAACACCTCCATTCTTCATTGAAGATGGTGTTGAGGTAGATGAGTCCCTGCGTTTGAAATATCGTTACCTGGACCTGCGTCGTCCGGAAATGTTCGAAACATTGAAGCTTCGTTCCAAAGCGTCCAAAGTGTTCCGTGACTTCCTGGACGGAGAAGAGTTTGTTGAGGTGGAAACACCAATTCTGACCAAGAGCTCCCCGGAAGGTGCGCGTGACTATCTCGTACCAAGCCGTGTGCATGAAGGTGAATTCTTCGCCCTGCCACAATCCCCACAAATCTACAAACAATTGTTGATGGTTGGTGGACTTGAGCGTTACTACCAGATCGCTCGTTGTTTCCGTGATGAAGACTTGCGTGCAGACCGTCAACCGGAATTCACTCAAGTCGACATCGAGACGTCCTTCCTGCAGCAGGATGACCTGTTGCCAATGATGGAACAGTTGATGGCGAAATTGTTGCGTGAAACAAAAGGTATTGAGCTGGAATTGCCGTTCCAACGGATTACGTATGCTGATGCAATGGGGAAATACGGTTCCGACAAGCCGGATCTGCGTTTTGGCATGGAACTGGTGGAAATGAATGATATCGTAGCAGGCAGCGGAGTGAAAGTATTTGCTTCCGTCATCGAAAAAGGTGGAGAAGTGAAGGTACTGAACGCCAAAGGCTGTGGTACTTGGAGCCGTAAAGAGATCGACGATCTCGGACCATTCGCTGCTCGTTACGGAGCTAAAGGTCTTGCTTGGATTCAAGTGAAGGACGGCGAGTTCAAAGGGCCAATCGTGAAGTTCTTTACGCCGGAAGAGATTGAAGCTGTTAAAGAACGTACAGGCGCTGAAGAAGGCGACTTGTTACTCTTCTCCGCTGACACCAAAAAAGTGGTTGCTGATGTTCTCGGTGCCCTGCGTCTGAAAATCGGACGTCAACTCGGTCTGATTGATGACAGCAAGTTCAAGTTTGCTTGGGTTGTGGACTTCCCGCTGCTCGGCTATGATGAAGAGGCGAAGCGTTATGTGGCTGAACACCATCCGTTCACACGTCCAAAAGACGAAGATGTACATCTGTTCGACACAGACCCGGGCGCAATCCGTGCCCAAGCCTATGACCTTGTTCTGAACGGTTATGAAGTTGGTGGCGGTTCGATGCGTATCTACAAGCGTGATGTACAGGAGAAAATGTTTGCTGCGCTTGGACTTACGCCAGAAGTAGCCAATGACAAATTCGGTTATCTGCTTGAAGCATTCGAATATGGTACACCACCACATGGCGGTATCGCTTTTGGTCTGGACCGTCTCGTGATGCTGCTGGCAGGACGCACAAATCTGCGTGAAACGATTGCCTTCCCGAAAACGGCAAGTGCAACCGATCTGCTGATGAATGCACCTTCCGAAGTGGACGGATCACAGCTTGAGCAGCTTCATATCCGTGTAGCCCGTAAACCGGTCGCGGAAAAGAAATAAAGGAGGCATCGATTCTCAATGCTCCATCAATTTTCAAGAACAGAGCTCGCTATCGGACCTGAAGGTCTGAACGCACTCAAAAATAGCACCGTAGCCGTACTCGGCATTGGCGGTGTAGGTGGTATTGCTGTAGAAGCATTGGCTCGCAGTGGTGTTGGACGAATTATTCTGATTGATAAAGATGTGGTGGACATCACAAACATCAATCGTCAGATTCATGCTCTTACGACGACGGTAGGTCAGAAGAAAGCCGACCTCATGGTAGAACGTGTGAAGCTGATCAATCCCGAATGTGACGCGATTGCGCTGAATATGTTTTACACTGAAGAAACGTATGAGGAACTGTTCAAGTATGAGCTGGACTATGTGCTGGATGCTTCTGACACGATTATCTATAAAGTGCACCTCATTAAAGAGTGTCTGAAACGTAAAATTCCAGTCATCTCCAGCATGGGCGCTGCCAATAAAATGGACCCGACGAAATTCCAGGTTGCGGATATTTCCAAAACGTCGATGGACCCTATTGCCCGTGTAGTTCGCACCAAGCTGCGTAAAGACGGCATCAAAAAAGGCGTAAAGGTGGTCTTCTCCACCGAGGAGCCGCTCAAGCCGCGTGCAGACGTGACACAGAAAATTGTGCCTGAAAATGCACCGGAGATTCGTAAAGCGAAGCAGCCACCAGCGAGTAACGCCTTTGTCCCACCAGTAGCGGGGCTGATTATGGTTAGTGTAGCAGTGAAAGACCTGCTTGCAGCAGCGGAGAAATCACAGGCGTAAGGTGAATCCTGCTCGTTCGCAGAGTGAATTAGTAAAATATTTACCCAGCCAGCGCGGGTGCCATGTGCACCTGCGCTTTTTGCTGTTTGCCTGCGGCATGTACTTCCCTGTGAAAACGGTGTATGATATGGTGTGGTGCGCGAAATGATGATATATACATACAGGATTGTAAGCAGAGAGGGGAACAGAACGAATGAAACACGGATGGATGTCCAGACAGCTGGGCATGACACCAGAAGATCAGTGGAAGAAGGAGATTGTGGCGGGTGCCATTTCCTATTTTGCTGTGGTTTATATTGTGATGGTTAATGCAACCATTCTTTCCGATGCAGGAATGCCGCTACAGGCAGCGATGGTGGGCACATTGCTCACGTCCATTGCCGGATGTCTGCTGATGGCTTTTGGCGGTAAATCACCTATTGTGGTGGTACCAGGTATGGGGATTAATGCGTTCTTCACATATACACTTGTGCACTCGATGAAGCTGACATGGCAGGAAGCGCTTGCTGTGGTAGCTGTAACGGGTGTGCTGTTTGCCATTGTTGCCTTTACATCGTTATACAAAATGATCAGTGAAGCGATCCCTAAAAATCTGCAACATGGCATAACCGTAGGGATTGGATTATTTCTAACATTTATCGGCTTGCAAAAGAGTGGTATCGTCATTGCCCACCAGACAACCTTTGTTGCGATTGGGCATTTCAATGATCCGAATGTTATCACAGCCTGTGTGACACTTGTGCTGGCAGTTATTCTATTCATACGCAATGTGCAGGGCGGGCTGCTCATCAGTATTTTGATCGGAACAGGGCTTGCATACCTGCTTGGAGCTGTACATCCTGGTGAACCGGTATCCGCGATGGAAGCACTGCGTCAATATGGGGGCTTATTCGGTCAATTGTCTCTGATGAAGCTGGCAGATATTGCGTTCTGGATTGCTGTATTCCTGCTGCTATTGATTGTAGTATTTGAAAATATTGGACTTATCACCGCTCAGACCAATATGATTGGTCGTCCGGGCCGGTTTAAGGGAAGCCTGCGTGCATTGTCGATTAGCACAGTGCTGGCAGGGATTTTCGGCAGCAGTCCGCCCGTGGCGGCAGCCGAGACTACAGCGGGCATCGCCGCAGGCGGCCGCACGGGCTTGACTCCGCTTGTGACAGCTGTGCTGTTTGGCGCGACCTTTTTCTTCATTCCGCTGCTCGGTTATATTCCCGACAGTGCGATTGCACCTATTTTGATCATCATCGGCGGTCTGATGGTACAGGGTGTGAAGGATATGGATTTCAGTGATTTTACCGAGGCATTTCCAGCGTTTCTGATTATGGTGATGATTCCTTTTACATACAGCATTGTGGATGGCATGGCTTTTGGATTTATCGCGTATCCTCTGGCCAAGCTGGCTGCGGGAAAAGGGAAAGAAGTGCCAGCGGTGATGTATGGCATCTCGATTCTGTTTCTGGCGAACTTTGTGCTGCACGGCATTCTGTAAAATAAAGGTGAACAGATCGAAAATGGGAGGAAAAGAGAATGGAAGAAGAGCAGCATGTGCATGCTCATACGGATGAACCGAAAGTAGGGAAGAAAGGTTTCATGGATTTTGTTAAACTCATCGCGTCCACGAATCCGCCGAAACTGATTCTGACTGTAGCTCTCATTCTGACGTTGATTCAAACGACAGCAGGATTAATCGTTCCCTTGATGACCAAAGGTTTGATTGATGGGCTGACCACATCAGCGCTGAACAAATCAGTTATTTTTCTATTACTCGGAGCTTTTGTCATTCAAGCCATCGCTTCAGGGATCAGCATCTATATGTTGAATTATGCGGGTCAGCGCGTTGTGGCCACACTTCGTACCAAGCTGTGGAACAAAGTATTATCGCTGCGCATGCCTTATTTTGACCGTAACCGTACCGGGGACACGATGAGCCGGATTACGAATGATACAAGCCAGATTATGATACTGATTGCGGATTATCTGGTTTCATTTGTCTCCAACATTGTTGCTGTGATCGGTGGTGTCGCACTTCTGTTTTATCTGGATTGGGTGATGTCGCTCATCATTCTGAGTCTGGTGCCGTTGACTATGCTGATTCTCATGCCAGTAGGCCGTAAAATGTACAAAATTTCTAAAAAACAGCAGGATGAGATGGCCGGGCTTACCTCCGTGTTGAGTCAGGTTATTAGTGAGATTCGACTGGTCAAAGCGTATGGAACGGAGAAGCAGGAAGCAGAGGCGGGGGATTCCCGTATTCGCAAAATGTTTGCGTTTGGCTTGCAGGAAGCGCGTATTCTGGCACTGATTGGTCCCTTGTTTACTTTTGTCATGACGGCTGTATTGGTTGTCATTCTCGGTGTTGGAGGGATGCGGGTAGCTTCCGGCCTGCTGTCACCAGGGGAATTGGTTGCGTTCATTCTGCTGCTTTTCCAGGTCATTATGCCGATGGGGCAGTTCACAACCTTATATTCACGTTTGCAAAAAGTAGTCGGTGCCACCGAGCGTATTCAGGCTATACTTGCGGATGAGGAGGAGCCGGATCATAGCACGAAGCAGGCTCCTCATGGCAATGACACGATTACATTTCACAATGTACACTTCTCCTATGTTACAGGCGAAGAGGTGCTGCATGGCATTAATCTGTCCGTTCCCACCCGGAAGGTGACAGCGATTGTTGGCCCGAGCGGCAGTGGTAAATCCACGCTTTTTTCACTGGTGGAGCAGTTCTATCTGCCAGATTCGGGCCATATCTCCTATGGGGAAGAGCCGATCAGCGAGTATTCCCTCGCTTCCTGGCGTAACAAGATCGGGTATGTATCGCAGGAAAGTCCCTTGATGGCGGGCACGATCAAAGACAACATCACCTATGGTTTAGACCGCGAGGTGACAATGGCCGAGATTAGAAGAGCGGCAGAAATGGCGTATTCCGCAGACTTTATAGACAAGCTGCCGCAAGGCTATGAGACGGAAGTTGGCGAACGCGGCATCAAGCTATCCGGCGGGCAGCGTCAGCGAATTGCTATTGCTCGTGCGTTACTGCGCAGCCCGGACATTCTGATGCTGGATGAAGCAACCTCCAGTCTGGATAGCACCTCGGAATACGAAGTGCAGCAGGCCTTGTCCAATTTGATGGAAGGCAGAACAACCATTGTTATTGCACATCGCTTATCGACGGTGGTGGACTCCGATCAGATTGTTGTACTGGAGCACGGACATGTTACCGGGACAGGAACTCACACAGAGCTGATCAGCACACATCCGGTCTATCGTGAGCTTGCGCAAAAGCAGTTTGTGGCACAGGATGTGGAGGGGCCGACTGCCCAAGAACGATAACAGCGGGCGTTGCAAGTTAAGCGCAAGACAAGAACATAGAAGGATTTTCGTTATTACCTGAACGGTAATTCAACGGGAATCCTTTTTTTATTTTCGTTTAAATTTCTCGAAATAAAGGAGGTAATCAGAAATGGTTTATTGTGAAATGATATTCAGTGTTACATGAAAAAAAAGGGTATGGCTTTCAGTTTCTCTATGTGATATAGTAGATATCCTTTTGTATTGCGCGATGTTCGGCGATGCAGAACAAATTATATCATTCTTAGGAGGTAACTGAAACATGAAAGACAGCTTTCAAAGTGCCTATCAAGAAGAAGAGTACAGGTTAGAGCGAACGATGGAAGAAGTGGATCGTCAGCTGGAGCGGCTGCGGAATTTCCCGGTGTATACCGGCCATGACTTCACGGAACAAGTGCTGGAAGCCGGACGTGAAGAACGTCGGAAAGCCTTGTCCAAGAGTGCGCAGCAACCCTATTTCGGACGCTTGGATTTCGAAGAGCAGGGCAGTGGGGAACGGAAACCGCTGTATATTGGCAAAATCGGTGTGGATCGCGAAGAGGTCGGTGAGCATCCGCTCGTCATTGATTGGCGTGCTCCGGTTGCAAGTTTGTTTTACTCCTTCACAGGAGGCGAGGCCTCTGCAACGTATGAAGCCCCGGAGGGTCTGATCGAAGGTCTGGTGTATTTGAAACGAAATGTTGTGATTCGACAGCGCATCCTGGAACGTGTGGCAGATACATATAACCGGGACAGTGACCAGCCAGCCGTATCTGACGAATTCCTCGTATACCGCCTTGGCGAAAACAAGGATAACAAGCTGCGGGATATCGTGTCCACAATTCAGGCCGAGCAGGATCAGATCATTCGGGCGGCGAGAAACACCGCGTTGATCATTCAAGGGGTAGCCGGATCAGGGAAAACAACGGTTGCCCTGCATCGTCTTGCTTTTCTGCTGTACCAGTATAAAGGGCAGGTGTCGGCTGAGAAAATGGTTATTTTTGCACCCAATCACATGTTTCTCGATTATATCTCGGATGTACTGCCAGAGCTCGGTGTAGGAGATATTCAGCAACGTACCTTCCCTGACTGGGCCATGAATCTGCTCGGATTGGATATGCCGCTTGCGGATGCGTCACAGACGCTGCATACGTGGTTTGAAACGCCTGCCGCACGACCCGAGCTGAATGATGAGGTTCCGGGACGCTTCAAGGGCTCAATTGGTTTCATGGAGCTGATTCGGGAATGGTTATCAGGGATGGAAGCGGAGTCTGTGCCGAATGTAGATTTCAGTCCGTGGGATGGAGCCGTGCTCAGCCAGCAGGAGATCGAAAACTGGTTTGGTACGGAATACAAGCATTATCCACTGGCGAAGCGCAAAGAGCGGGTAATGGCACGTATTCATCGCTGGATTGAGATGGAATTGAAGAAGCCGATGTCTGAAACGGTGCGTAAAGAACGCAAGAAAAAGGCAGCAACCCGTGAGAAGGCTTATGCTAAAAAATGGCCTGAGTACAACCCACTGACGCTGTACAAACAGCTGTTCAAGACCGTGAAAGGCGGGGCTGTACCTGCGTCGCTGAGTGTACGGATTCCGAAAGCGGTGATGAAACAGACGGGAGTCGACCTGAAGCAGGACGTTATCCGGGAAGAGGATCTGCCTGCACTCGTATACATCCATACACTGGTGAATGATATTGAAGGGTCGCAGCGATTTGACCATATTGTCATTGATGAAGCTCAGGATTTCTCTCCATTTCATGTGGCATTGCTGGATCAGTTCGTCAAAGGGCATTCCTTCACCATTCTCGGGGACTTGTCTCAGGGCATTCATGAGTATAGGGGGGTGCACGCATGGGAAGAGATGAGCTCGCTGTTTCCTGAGGAACAGAATGCGTATTTTGCCTTAACCCGAAGCTATCGTTCCACCATGGAAATCATTGATTATGCCAATACGATTCTGGAGCAGGGTGTGAAGAGTGGTATTACGGCAATTCCGGTGTTTCGTAGCGGTGATCCGGTGCGTACGCTTGCTTATGGAAGTGAAGGACGAGCAGGCAGTCTGGAGCGTGCTCTGAAGGTGCTGACGACTAAAGACTACCGAACGGTGTCAATCCTGACGCGTACACTGCATGAGGCCGAAGAGCTTCATCGGGAGCTGCAGACCGCAGGCTGGGATTTGAATCTGATCGACGGTGGCAAAAAGCAGTACAGTGGTGGACACTCCATTTTGCCCGTATATCTGTCCAAAGGTCTGGAGTTCGATGCAGCCATTGTAGCTGATGTAGACGAGCAGCACTATATGCCAGGGGCCGGCGATGCCAAATTGCTCTATGTAGGCTGTACACGGGCGTTGCATGAATTGTGGTTATTCCATGATGGCGGCATGCCTGAATATGCGGCAGCAACGCATAATGCCGAAGGCGAGCAGGTTACGATTCAAGGCTGGCCGGACGAAGACGCATCCTAGCTTAACGGTTGCCAGAGTTTGCATAACGTATAGATTAAAAGGCATGATGTGCAGGAATTTGTCCTGAACGCATGCCTTTTTTGCTTTTCTGAATATAATCAATGATTACAACGATGACGGAGAGAGACGGTTCACCAGATAGATGCCAAGCCCAATCAGCATACCTCCAGCCCCGACAAACCATTGAATTTGTTCCCCTAACATCACCCAGCTCGACAACACACCGAAAAACGGTGCAAGAAACAGGAAGGAACTGGTTTGAGCAGGATCACTGTTCTGCAGCAAATAAAACCAGAGCGAAAACTGCACAATAGAGCAGATCAGCGTCAGATAGAAGAGAGACAGGACAGAGACTGTCGTCACGGTAAAATGAGGCTCTTCCACCCATAAACTCAGCAGAAGTAAAAGGAGCCCTCCCGCAAGCATCTGATATGAAGTAAGCACAAAGGTATCAAAATGCTTGCCCCAACGTTTGATCAGCAGTGTGGATATGGCAAAGGAAATGGCGCCGCACAAACCGATCCAGGTTCCGGGGGTAAGGCTTATATGCCAGCCAAAAGTAAATAGAATGCCGGCAAAGCCTACAATTACGCCGATCCATTGGCTGAAACGATAGGTGATGCCGTACAACATTGCACTGAAAACAATGACGAGTAGCGGATTCGTAAACGTAATGATGGCTGATTCGCTGGAGGAAATCCAGTTCATGCTGTAATAGACACAGCCCATCACTCCGGCGGATTGAAACAGTCCGATGAGTATAATTTTAACCCATTCCTGCCACCTCCGTGGTAATGGACGCTTGCGCAGCACCAGGGCCATCACACTACCCGCCAGAATGTAGCGAAGTCCCATAAGTAGAAAGGGTGGTGCATACCCCATCCCTATTTTCCCCACAGGAAAAGAAGTTCCCATGATCAGTGTGGTGATGATAATCAGTAGGATGTATTTTACCGGATTGAGGGAGGATTCGACTCCGTTCGATCCAGTTGAACTGCGGTTTAGGGTGCTCATAACGTTTGTCCACCGTCTACCGTGATGAGCTGTCCTGTCATCGCTGGCTGCTCAAGGGCAGCACAGATCATATGGGCGATATCTTCAGGCGAAGCGATTCGCTTCAGCAATAATTGTCCTCCGAGCTGATGCATTCGTTCCTCATGGCCAGCCCACCAACGTGTTGCAACAGCTCCGGGAATGATTGCATTCACACGAATATGAGGAGAGAGCGCATGAGCCAGAGATAAAGTCAGGCCGTGGACTGCTGCTTTGGATACAGCATATGGAAGTGATGAGCCTTTGCCGGTGCTGCCTGCAATACTGCCCAGATTGACGATGGCCCCTCCACCAGCCTGTTTCATGCCCTCGGTTACAGCTCGAACGCAGTGAAACATGCCCTTCACATTAACATCGTGGAGCTCATTCCAAATCTCATCTGTCACCATTTCGAGGTCATCTAAGGGGATATGATAGGTCATTCCGGCACTGTTCACCAGATCCGTAACGGGTCCAACCATTTCAGTGATCTCTCTAACCATTTGACGTACTTCTGTATCACTGGCAACATTGGCTTGAATGGAAAAAGCACGGCCACCTTGATTCAGGATATGCTGCACGGTTTCTTCTGCAGCCTGCTTGGAGCGAGAATAATTCAGTACAACCCGTGCCCCTCGTTCCGCAAGCATTGTACTGACAGCACGGCCAATGCCTGTTCCCCCGCCTGTAATTAAAACAATTCGATCTGCCCAGTAGGTCATATTGAACACTCCTTTTATATTGCCTGATCTGCTTTACAATCTGTTTGAACGATCTGAATTCATTGTAGTGTGCTTTCTGTATGGAGTATAATGATTACTAATGAACTGGATATCATTTTGGATGATGTCAGAGTGGGGGAATGATGGATGGAGAGCGGGGACCTTCGTATATTTCAATGTGTGGCACAGGAAGGCAATCTGACGCGGGCTGCTGCCAAGCTGGGGTATGTGCAGTCCAACGTTACGGCACGCATCCGGCATCTGGAGTCTGAGGTAGGCACGCCGTTGTTCATCCGCCACAATCGGGGAATGACCTTGGCACCAGCGGGAGAGATGCTGCTCACCTATGCGGATAAAATTATTGGCCTGTTAAATGATGCTTCCAGAGCACTGCAGGCTACCAGCACACCCTCGGGTCCTTTGCAAATTGGTTCGATCCAGACAGCTGCTGCGGTAAGGCTGCCGCGTCTGCTGGCGAAATATTATAGCCAGTACCCGGATGTTTCACTGGCACTGGCTACAGGTCATTCCCAGATGTTGATTGATCAGGTGGTCGGGTATGAACTGGAAGGAGCTTTTATTGGCTGCTCCTGTGACCATTCTGACATTAAATCTGTGGATGTATTTGACGAGGAGCTGTTTATCGTATCCTCTCCGGCTCTATCAGAGCATGAGCTGACACGAAAGCCGATTCTGGTTTATAGCATGGGCTGCTCCTACCGTAAAATTCTCGAGGACTGGATGCTCCTGAGCGGTGTCCACCGCCCTGTCATTATGGAATTCGGGACACTGGAGGCCATTATCAGCGGCGTAGCCTCAGGTATGGGAATCTCCCTGCTGCCCGAAATTGTGATTCAACAGCAGATTCAAAGTGGTATGCTGCACAAGCATACTCTTCCTGAAGGCATGAACCGCATGATGACCCGTTTTATTACACGCAAGGACGCGTTCGTCAGCAGTGCGCTTGGCGCATTTATAGCCATGCTGCCTCAGGGATGTGATATGATAGCGAGTGGAGAATCATTGGTTGATAATAGCTCAGGACGCACACTGCTGCATGGCAAGTGATGTTTTAGATGCAGCATTAACATTAAAATTGGCAATCCGTTAAGGAAGTGAACTATACATGGATTTATTTTCGTTTCAACAGGATACACAGCCGCAGGCCAGATTGTTAGCAGATCGTATGCGGCCCGAGCATCTGGATGAATATATCGGACAGGAGCATATTATTGGCCCCGGAAAGCTGCTGCGCCGAGCCATTGAGGCCGATCAGATTTCTTCTATTCTGCTGTACGGTCCGCCAGGCTGCGGCAAGACTACTCTGGCCCACATTATCTCTCAGCACACGCAGGGACAATTCGTACGGCTGAACGCCGTAGACGCTTCGGTCAAGGATGTGCGCGAAGTCATTGAGCAGGCTCAGACGAATAAGCAGCTGTACGGAAGCAAGACGATTCTGTTTCTTGACGAGGTGCATCGCTTCAACAGCTCACGTCAAGACGCGCTCCTGCCAGCGGTGGAGAAGGGCACGATCATTTTTATCGGCGCAACGACGGAGAACCCTTTTCATTATGTAAACGGAGCCTTAATGAGTCGTTCTACCCTGTTTCAGCTGGAATCGCTCACCAAGGAGCACTCTATGGTGGCGATGCGCAGAGCGCTAGGTGATGCAGATAAAGGTCTTGGCTTTATGGAGCTGCGGGCAGACGACGAAGCGCTGGAGCACATTGCAACGATGGCCAACGGCGATATTCGCCGTGCCTTGAACGCACTGGAGCTGGCTGCGCTAACTACACCGCCTGAGCCGGATGGAACGGTTCACATCACGCTGGCTGTTGCGGAAGAGTCGATTCGCCGTCCTATTGTCAAGGCAGATGAGTCTACGCAGTATGACGTGCTGTCTGCTTTTCACAAAAGTATTCGCGGTTCGAGCGATGCAGCGCTGTTCTGGTTTCTGTATGCGGTGGAGAAGCTGGGAATGGACCCGATGACGTTTATTCGTCGCCTGATTGCAGCGAGCAGTGAGGACATTGGACTTGCCAATCCGCAGGCGATGACACAGGCAATTGGCGCACTGGACGCTTACCGTAATAACGGCTGGCCTGAGGCGAAGCTGAATATTGCGCAAGCGATTCTGTTTGCAGTGGAAAGTCCCAAATCGAATGCAGTGTACACAGCGATATCCAGAGCGATGAGTGCGATGGATGAGGTGAAATCGGCTGAAGTGCCGCTACATCTGAGAGATACACATTATTCAGGTGCCGCTAAGCTGGGGCATGAAGGATATCAGTATCCACATAACTATCCGGGCCATTATGTGAAGCAGGAGTATTTGCCAAAGCAGCTGTCCCGCAAAATTTTCTATGAAGCGACAGAGCAGGGAAATGAAGCAAAGATCAGGCTGAACCAGCAGCGGCGCAGAGAACTGTAATTTGTGTTGTTAGTGACAGTGCAGGTTCAAGCTGGTCAGTATAATCAGATAATCGTGATCTGGTCATTCCAGGTTAACCAACGATAGATTCCAAAGCTTGATCCGGGGGATGGACACAGATGAGAGAGTTAGCATATATCGGGGCAGGCGGATTCATGGGCACTTTGACGAGGTATGCCATTCAACTCGCGATGCCTGCTGCCAACACGGGTTTTCCTTGGGCAGTACTGCTTATTAATGCGGCAGGCTGTCTGTTTCTCGGATGGTTTTTTACAATCGCTATACCTGATAAAATAACACCACGGCTTCGCCTCGCCATCGGCACAGGATTTACTGGAGCGTTCACAACGTTCTCCACCTTTACACTGGATATTGTCCGATTATCCGGGGATGGAGAATGGCTCAAAGCTGCGATTTATCTTGTTTTTAGCATTGCGGCGGGACTTCTGCTCTGTGCGCTTGGCATCAAGCTGGGAAATGACATGCTCGCATCCTCCAAACAGGAGGGGGATATTCGATGATCATATGGATTGGGCTTGCCGGGGTGCTGGGTGCGTTGCTTCGTTATAGCCTGGGTAAAGTAATCACAGATAAACTCGGAAGTGCATTTCCCTGGGGCACCTGGTTGATTAACGTTAGTGGCTCTTTGCTTCTTGGACTGCTCTATGGCAGCCATCAAGCAGGGAGGATACCTGATGAAATGTGGGTTGTATGGGGAACAGGCTTCTGCGGAGCATACACCACCTTCTCTACCTTTGGTTATGAAACCATAACGCTGATGGGACAGGAACGATACGGTAAAGCGGCTCTGTATGTGGCAAGCTCTGTTGTGGTGGGGGTATTAGGGTGTCTAGCGGGTGTCTCGCTCACTACATAACTATCTATTTTAATTTTTTTTGCAAAAAAAGCAGGAAAAAAGCCATCCTTCATGGTATTACATGAAAGACGGCTTTTTTTGTAGGAATACATGGGATTGACCTGCTCATGCTTTATATACTTGTGGCAGGTAATCCGTCCGGCAAGTCCTGCATGTTATTGCATCGCCGGTACGGGTACTTTCTGTACCTGATCAATCGTACCGCCGCCGAGACACACCTCTCCGTCATAGAAAACAACAGCTTGTCCCGGTGTAATCGCTTTTTGCTGCTGATCAAACTGCACATCGACACTGCCGTCTGCCTGCCAAGTCAATATAACGCCTTGATCCGGCTGGCGATAACGGAATTTGGCTGTGCAGCGGAACGGAACGTTTGGCGTGTGCTCTGCACCTGCGATCCAGTTCACGCCTGTTGCTGTCAGGCCAGTAGAGTATAAGCTTGCATGAGCATCGCCTTGCACCACAAGCAGTTGATTGTTGTCGAGGTCCTTGTCAGCGACAAACCAAGGCTCGCCATTGCCTGAACCGCCGATGCCAAGGCCTTGGCGTTGACCCAGGGTGTAATACATCAGACCATCGTGGCGGCCTTTGACCTCACCAGTCACGATATCAATCATGTCTCCACCTTTGGCGGGCAGATAGTTGCTCAAGAACTCCTTGAAATTGCGTTCGCCGATGAAGCATACACCTGTGCTGTCTTTTTTCTTGGCGGTGTACAGGCCGGCAGCTTCAGCGATTTTGCGTACTTCCGGTTTAGGCAGGTGACCAATCGGGAACATGGCTTTGGAGAGCTGCTTTTGACTAAGAGCGTTCAGGAAATAAGTTTGATCCTTGTTGTTGTCTACACCACGAAGTAACTTGAAAGCGCCATCCTCTTCAATGAGGCGTGCATAGTGACCTGTAGCTACATAATCTGCACCGAGATCCAGCGCTTTGTTCAGAAATTCACCAAACTTGATCTCACGATTGCACATGACATCCGGATTCGGCGTACGACCCGACTTATATTCATCAAGGAAATAGGTAAATACTTTATCAAAGTATTCTTTCTCGAAGTTGACAGTGTAATATGGAATGCCGATCTGCTCGCATACCCGGCGCACGTCCTCTGAATCTTCTTCAGCGGTACAGTGACCGAACTCGTCCGTATCATCCCAGTTTTTCATGAAAATGCCGATGACATCGTAACCTTGCTCCTTGAGAAGCAACGCGGTTACAGATGAATCTACACCTCCGGACATGCCAACGACGACCCGTGTATTTTCATTTGCTTTGGACATCGTTATCACCATTTCTATATATAAATGTGTTTCGTTTCTATTTTAGCATAACCCGGCTCAACTTACGATACACCCGGCCAATTTTGGATGATGTCCACTCCAGACGCACATTTTGCAATATCGTCAATCTTTCTTTTCCATAACGCATGCAATTATGTTAACATTACTTGAGGGTTATGATCGGAATAGGGTGGATTAGAATGAGAAGATCTGTTTCCTGCGTTCCTGCTAGACGGAACTGTGCATTGGACGGTCATGAACCAAGGCGAAAATATCACTTAGAAACAAATCATAAGGCATATTCCTGTTTGTTTTTCTGAAAATTGAAAGAGGTGACTCCTTTGAAAATATCGACAAAAGGCCGTTATGGTCTCACGATTATGATGGAGCTGGCTGCCAGAACTGGCGAAGGCCCTACATCACTTAAAAGCATTGCCGAGCGTAATCAGCTCTCGGAGCACTATTTGGAGCAATTGATTGCACCTTTGCGTAATGCCGGATTGGTAAAAAGTATTCGCGGCGCATATGGCGGTTATATTTTGGCAGGTGACCCTGCAACGGTAACAGCGGGAGACGTCATCCGTGTGCTGGAAGGTCCCATTTCTCCTGTAGACTTTACGGAAGAAGATGACCCGGCGAAGCGTGATCTGTGGTTGCGCATTCGTGACAGCATCGCAGAGGTGCTGGATTCAACGACCCTGAAAGATCTGATTAACTTCGAGGATCAGGAGAAAAAAGATTCGTATATGTTCTACATTTAGCCGTAATACGAGTTAATCATCCAGACTACACACTAAAGCCCCCACAATGGGGGCTTTAGCCGTGCCAACAGAGATAAAAGCATTTCGTGATTATTCTGGTGTTTTATTATCCTTGTTTATTAAACAAAAGATATGCAATGACATAATGAAATTTAACAACCAATGAGGTGACAGCAATGCAACGTATTTATTTGGATCACGCCGCATCGACACCTATGCATGCACGCGTCGCTGAAGCGATGCTGAAGGTGATGACCGGACAGTATGGTAATGCATCCAGCATTCATGCTTTCGGACGGGAGGCTAAACGGACAGTTAGTGGAGCAAGAGATGTGATCGCGGCATCTTTGGGCTGCTTTCCGGACGAGCTTGTCTTCACAGGTGGCGGCACAGAGAGTGACAACCTGGCGATTTTTGGTGCGGTTGCTTCCAGAGCGGAGCGGGGAAGGCATGTGATTACTACGTCGATTGAACATCATGCTGTATTGCATTCCTGCCAGGAGCTGGAGCGTCAGGGCTTCGATGTGACTTATCTGGGAGTGGATAAATACGGACGCATAAGAATGGAGGAGCTGCGTGAGGCCATTCGCCCGGACACGGTGCTGATTACCATGATGTATGCTAACAATGAAGTTGGCACCATTCAGCCGATCCATGAGGTTGGGGAGCTGGCCCGCCAGCATGGCATTTTGTTCCATACCGATGCGGTTCAGGCACTGGGCAGTCAGTCTATCTCATGCAGGGACTTGCCTGTAGATCTGATCAGCTTCTCAGCACACAAAATTAACGGTCCTCAAGGTGTCGGTGCCCTGTATGTCAGACGCGGCGTTAATTTGGAAGCAAGATCGCATGGGGGATTGCAGGAACGCAAACGTCGTGCAGGTACAGAGAATATTGCAGGGATCACAGGATTTGCAGAAGCGCTCAAGATCATAACCGAGCAAGCAGATGCGCATCTTCAGCATGATCTGGAGCTCAGAACACTGCTGCTTGATCAACTTACCATTCATGTGGGCTCAGAACATTTTCATGTCAACGGACATCCCGAGCACACGTTACCTAACGTCCTCAATATTAGCTTTCCCGAGGTCTCTACCGAGACGATGCTGATGAATCTGGATATGGAGGGCATTGCTGTTGCGAGTGGCTCGGCTTGTACTTCCGGTTCGCTGGAAGTATCCCATGTGCTGCAAGCGATGCATTTGCCAGAGACATTTTTACAGTCTGCGATTCGATTTAGCTGGGGGTTGGGTAATACTACAAAAGAAATCATCATAACCGCCGAAAAAATTGGAACCATTCTCGAACGCCTTCGTAATAGACCTTGAGGGGCTCTATATACTTGGAACAGAAGGAGGGAAGCAGTTCCATTTTCATCGGTTGCATAGAAGCGGTTTGATGATCGGCGTCTGATTGTCACTCATCAACTTTGGGCATACCTAGCAATAACGCCGCGACTATACAATGTGAAGAAGATGAGGGGGACCCAGCGATGAAGCTTCAGGAAATGATCGGACTTGCCGTTTTTGATGTCGAGGACGGGAAGCAGGTCGGTAAAATCCAGGATTTCATTGTGAATGATGATTGGGAGATTGAAGGCATTGAACTTGAGAACAAAGGCCTGTTTACCAATCATGTCAAAATGGTGCGATGGGAACATATCGTTGCCTATGGCGAAGATGCCGTCATGATCCGTAATCAACAGGCTGTCCGCAAGACGGGGGCCGACGACATAAAGTATACGTACCTCCTTGGTCGCTCGAAGCTGAAGGAGATGTCCGTGCTCACCGAAGAAGGTTTGCTGCTCGGACGAGTCTCCGATGTTTATTTTGACCAGGAGTTGGGAAATACAATAATAGGGATTGAAATTACGGACGGTTTTGTGTCCGATCTGATCGAGGGCCGTAAATGGCTGCCATGTACAAGTGAGATGTCTATCGGAGAAAGTGCCATTATGGTGCCGCCGCTGAGTGAACAGCGCTTGGAAAATGCCATTCATTCTGTTAATGGATAGGTGAATGAAGATGAAATGTCCAAATTGTAGTTCGAAAGATATCGGAAAAATTGGCTCCCATCAGTTTTATTGCTGGGGATGCTTTATTGAATTAACGGTAAACGGTGAGAAAATGTCTGTTTATCAGGTGGAAGAGGATGGCACGTTAAGCTCTCTGGATGATCTGTTCTTTGGAGAAGAGCTGCCACAAGACTTCCCTCACATTCATGCTTCTTCTTAAATTGTGCATAACTTCCTCTATATGCGGTTTTATGACAACACATGTCAATAAAAGCTGTCGCAATTCGGCGGCAGATGGATATAGATGCAGTTACATATGCTCACACGGGACATGTATAAAGATATGCGGTACAGTCCCGCAACATGCGCTTCCTTCTTTAGTGAAGGGGCGCTTTTTGTTTTTTGTAAAAGAAACCTCTATACCGCCTGGCTCGGCGCCTCTCCAGATTTAGGTTAATAAAGATTCTCTTTCCTACATATACTGACTTCTAGAGCCAGTCCAACAGCCAGATCAAAGATTCAGTCTAAAGGGGAGAGATTAGGGTGGAGCAATTAACCAAGAACAAACTATTTCGTTATGCGATCTGGCTCTTGCTCGGATTGATTATCTTGTATTTCATCTGGCTGCTGCGCCCTTTGTTTTTACATATCTACGGGTTCATCAAAACGATATTTGCTCCCTTCATCGTGGCCCTGATTATATCTTATGTGTTAAATCCCATTGTAAGTATGCTTGGGGGACGTAAGGTTCCGCGTTCAATCGCGGTGCTGTTAATCTATGCTTTTTTTCTCACCTGCATTGGAGTTATTCTGATGAACGTCATCCCTGTACTGATTGAGCAGCTTGAGGAATTAAACGAGCATATGCCGGAATTATCCATGCGTGCGCAAAGCCTGATGAACAGCATGGACCACAAGTTAATGCCGCCGAGCATACGCTCAGGCATGAACAGCTGGTTTTTTCAGATGGAGGATCGGCTGACTCAAGGCATTACCGTGCTGATGGACAATATCGGAGCGACCATTAATGTGCTGTTTAATGTGTTTATTGTGCCGTTTCTCATTTTCTATATGTTAAAAGATTTTGATGTGTTTGAACGCACGATCGTGGCTTATCTGCCCCGTTCTCGCCGCAAGGCGATTGTTTCGGTGATGAAGGAGATTGATACCGCTCTTGGCAACTATATCCGTGGGCAATTTATTGTATGTATTATCGTAGGCATCTTTGCATACATCGGATACATCGTGATTGATATGCCCTATGCCCTGCTTCTGGCAAGCATCGTAGCTGTGTTCAACATCGTGCCCTATCTGGGGCCTTTTCTGGGGGCGGCACCTGCGGTGGTGATGGCTTCAACGGTTTCGTTTAAAATGGTTCTGCTGGTTATCGTGGTGAACACACTCTGCCAAGTGCTGGAAAGCAACGTTGTTTCGCCCCAGGTGGTGGGCCGTACCTTGCATCTGCACCCGCTCTCTATCATCTTTGCACTGCTGGTTGGGGGGGAGCTGGCAGGCATTGTGGGACTCATATTGGCTGTGCCTGTTTTTGCTGTTCTCAAGGTTATCCTGCAACACTTTTTCGCTTATTACATCAAACGAAGAACAGAGTGATAAGTAATCAGAAGAAGGAACAATTAACAAAGAAAAATGGAATGCGCGTAGAGGATCGGATAACGAGGGAAATGTCTGCGATTTGTCGATGCAGGCGCGTTGACACTAACTAACTCTGTCGATATAATGAGAGTGTATGTTTACAAAGTGAAAACGATGATGAAATGAAGTATGCCGAGGGTTCCTTTCCTCAGAGAATAGACTTCTTCGAATTCAGAAATGGCTCTGAGTTTGCTGGCTGGAAAAGTCTTGAAAGTTGAAGCGGCAGAAAGCTGATTTCGGAGTGCAGGACAACCCTGCCGGGCGCGACCGTTACTCGCATTAACGAGGAGATTGTTCGTTCATCCGCTTAGAACGGGGTCAAGAACAATAACCAGGGTGGTACCGCGATAACATCGTCCCTGATTTAATTCAGGGGCGTTTTTTGTGTTAATTTTTAAGTTGATTGAAGTTAACCAACCGGGGCGATCTCGCTGCGGACATTATAATTTGATGGGGGCAACCAGTATGAAAGCCAGTGAAATCCGTTCCAAATGGATAGAGTTTTTTGCAAGTAAAGGACACAAAATTGAACCAAGCGCATCGCTTGTGCCGCATAACGATCCGTCTCTGCTGTGGATTAATGCAGGTATGGCACCGCTCAAGCCGTACTTTGACGGACGGGAGAAGCCGGAGAATCCACGTCTTGCCAACTCTCAAAAATGTATTCGTACGAATGATATCGAAAATGTCGGCAAAACACGTCGTCACCACACGTTCTTTGAAATGCTGGGTAACTTCTCGATTGGCGATTATTTCAAGGAAGAAACAATTACCTGGGCTTGGGAATTTCTAACGAGCAAAGAGTGGATCGGATTTGACCCGGATCGTCTGTCCGTTACGGTCTACCCGGAAGATGAGGAAGCGTTCAAGCTGTGGAATGAAAAAATCGGCCTGCCCGCTGAACGGATTATTAAGCTGGATGAGAACTTCTGGGATATCGGCGAAGGCCCGTGCGGACCTTGTACCGAGATCTTCTATGATCGCGGCGAGGCCTACGGCAGTGATATGAATGATCCAGAGATGTACCCTGGTGGAGAAAACGAGCGTTATCTGGAAGTATGGAACCTTGTATTCTCACAATTTAACCACAACAAGGACGGTAGTTACACACCGCTTCCGAACAAAAATATTGATACTGGTGCGGGTCTGGAGCGTTTTGCTTCCATTCTGCAAAATGTAGATTCGAACTTTGATACAGACCTGTTCCAGCCAATGATTCAAAAAACAGCCGCTTTGGCGGGTGTGAAATATAACGACAGCGTAGAGATCGACGTTGCGCTCAAAGTCATTGCCGATCATATTCGTACAGTTGCATTTGCTGTAGGCGACGGTGTACTGCCAAGCAATGAAGGTCGCGGATATGTTATCCGTCGTCTGTTGCGTCGTGCTGTTCGTTACGGTAAAGTGCTGGGTCTGGATCGTCCTTTCCTGTATGAGCTGACAACAACTGTTGGTGAAGTCATGGGCATGTACTATCCAGAAGTGGTAGAAAAGCAGGAGTTTATTGCCAAAGTGATCAAAACCGAAGAAGAGCGTTTCCACGAAACCTTGTCGGATGGACTTGCGATTCTGGCTGATATCAGTGCGGCAGCAAAATCCGAAGGACGTACGGTGATTAGCGGACCAGAAGCGTTCAAGTTGTATGATACGTATGGATTCCCGTTTGACCTGACAGAGGATTATGCGGCTGAGCATGGTCTGACGGTAGATCGCGAAGGCTTTGATGCATCCATGCAGGAGCAGCGTGACCGTGCCCGTGCAGGACGTCAAGAGAACGAAAGCATGAAGATTCAAGGCGGACCGCTGGCTGACCTGGAGGTTAAAAGCGAGTTTGTTGGATATACTGACCTGTTGACGGAAGCAAAAGTGGTAGCCATTGTTGCAGGAGATGCTTTTGCAGACGCTGTAGGCGAGGGACAGACAGCTCAGGTTATTCTGGACAGAACTCCTTTCTATGCGGAAAGTGGCGGTCAAGTGAGTGACCAAGGCGTGCTTCGCGGTACAGCTGCTGTGGCCAAGGTTCAAGGTTTGTTTAAGGCTCCGCAAGGACAGCATGTGCACATGGTAACGATTGAGTCTGGTGAGCTCCGTGTGGGAGATAACATTCAAGCCGAAGTGGATTCCACCAAACGCGGTGACATTATCAAAAACCATACGGCAACCCACTTGCTGCATAAAGCGCTGAAAGATGTACTGGGTACGCATGTTAATCAGGCCGGTTCCCTGGTGGAGCCACAGCGTCTTCGTTTCGACTTCTCTCACTTTGGCAGCATTACGCCGGAAGAACTAACGGAAATTGAGCGTCAAGTGAATGAGCAGATCTGGAATCGCCTCAACGTGAACATTGAGCTGAAAGGCATTGATGAAGCGAAGGCAATGGGCGCTATGGCCCTGTTCGGAGAGAAATATGGAGATATCGTGCGCGTCGTTCAAATTGGCGAGTACAGTTTGGAACTTTGTGGCGGCTGTCACGTAAATAATACTTCAGAGATCGGAATCTTCAAATTGGTGAGCGAGAGCGGAATTGGTTCCGGTGTGCGCCGGATTGAAGCTGTGACAGGTCGAGGGGCTTATCTGTACGTGGAAAGTCAGCTTGAACTGCTCAAGCAGTCCGCGGCATTGCTTAAAGCAAACGTCACTGATGTGCCTAAGCGGATTGAAGGTCTGAATCAGCAACTGAAAGAAGCGGCTAGAGAGACTGAATCTTTGCAAAGCAAACTTAGTGCGATGGAAGCAGGTCAGCTCACCGATCAAGTCGTACAAGCTGGCAATACACAAGTGCTGGCAGCACGCGTGGATGCACCGAATATGGATGCACTGCGTACTGTTGCGGATGAGTTGAAAGTGAAATTGCCTGATGCAGTGCTGGTGCTTGGTGCGCCGGCAGATGGCAAAGTGAATTTTGTTGTTGCAGTACCTGCCGAGCAGGTTAAACAAGGTCTGCATGCGGGGAAAATCGTCAAGGAAGTTGCAGCTGTATGTGGCGGCGGTGGCGGTGGACGTCCGGATATGGCACAGGCCGGAGGCAAGGACGCAAGTAAGCTGGATGAAGCGTTGAAACTGGCCGTTTCGATCGTCAGCCAGTAAAGGACAAGCAAAAAACACAATTGCCTTATCCTTTGTGTACTTGTGGCAGTCAGAATATGTTATTATATAAACAGAAATCAATTCGGCAGGACATGGTCCCCATGTTCATGCAGGAGCGAGGTGTCATCAATGGACTCCATGGATAAGACGGTTAAATTTAATGTGAAAGGTGATGAGCAGGAGGCATCTTCACAAGAGATTCTCCTCACGGTATATGACGCGCTGGTCGATAAAGAGTATAATCCCATTAACCAGATCGTTGGATATCTGATATCTGGCGACCCCGCGTATATTCCGCGTCACAACAACGCACGCAGTCTGGTCCGGAAAAAGGAGCGCGACGAGCTGATTGAAGAGCTGGTACGTTCTTATCTGGCCAATCACCGGTAATATATGCCGCTTTCGTGGATCTGCAGCCATGCAGACAAACGAACAATGAACCGACAGAAGACAGACTGAAGTCTGAGCAGACGTTAGCATTAATCTGCACAGGCCTTGGGATGGGAGAGCATGATGAAAAAATTAGGTTTGGACTACGGGGACCGCAGAATCGGAGTTGCCGTGAGTGACGCCTTCGGTTGGACTGCCCAGGGATTGGAAGTGCTTGAACGCCGCCGGGATGAAGGTGAGTTCACGCGAATTGCTGCATTGGTGCGAGAGCACGAGATCAGCGAGATTGTGGTTGGACTCCCCAAGAACATGAACGGTACCGTAGGGCCGCGCGGTGAACTTTGCATTGCGTTTGCCGAACGCCTGCGGGGCGAGCTGAATTTACCTGTTCACCTTTGGGATGAACGGCTGACAACGATGGCAGCCGAACGTACGCTGATTGAAGCGGATGTCAGCCGGAAAAAACGCAAACAGGTTGTGGACAAAATGGCCGCCAGCCTGATTTTGCAAAATTATTTGGATGCCAATAGTAAAAGGTGAGGGGGATCAACAATGGCTGAAGATCAACTGGGTATGGAAGAAGAAGCTGAGATCATTTACATTGCAGATGATGAGGGTAATGAAGAGGAATTTGAAGTCATCATGAAATTCGAAGTAGACGGTTCGGAGGCCAAGTATATGATGGTTGCTCCGGTTGAACCTGAAGATGGCGAGACGGATGTCTATGCATTCCGTTATGAAGAAGAAGGCGACGATATCAAACTTTTCGTGATCCAAGATGATGCCGAGTGGGATATTGTCGAGGAGACCTTTAATACATTTCTTGCTGAAGATGAAGAGGAAGCGAACTAAATGACGGAATATAATCGCAAGGACCTGAAATGGACAGATTCGCTGCGTCTGGCATTCGGTGCTCATGTAGAGCTCGAGGAAGAGAACGGTAAATCACATCCGTACGAACTGCTCGCTGAATTTGAAGTTCATGGGCAGCAGTACGCGGTACTCCGCAGTTCATTGCGTCCGTATGACGAAGTTGAGCTGCTGCGGGTTCTACCTGGCAGTGAAGACCAGATCATGCCGGAATTAGTTACGATTGATGATGACGATGAGTGGGAGAGCATCTCGGAGCTTTATGATGAATGCACTCTCCCGATTGACGAGGATTAATCAGCTTCAAATTGAAAAAACCGGAAGGGCGGAGCAGTCCGCTCTTTTTGGTTGTGTAAAGGAGTTGTTTCTCTGTTGAAAGGCAAAGTCATAGGTAGCCTGTTGCTCGTGCTGCTGCTTCTTGCAGTTGGGGCCGGCGGTTATATCTGGAGCTTGATGCGTCCGGTGCAAGCCTCTTCCGAGCCTGTCGTGTTTGAAATTAAAAGCGGGGCAGGAACTTCCCAGATCGCGGATCAGCTTCAGCAAGAAGGGCTGATACGGAACAGTCTGGTGTTCAAGGGGTATTTGAAATGGAATAAACTTGGCGGTAAATTTATGGCCGGAACGTACGCGATGAATCCGGGTGTAACGTTTGATGAGATCATTCATAAACTGAACAGCGGTGATGTCGTTCCCGAGGAGATGGTGAAATTCACCATACCGGAGGGATACACCGTTCTGCAAATGGCGGACAAGCTATCGGCAGAGGGGATTGTGGATAAAAAGGAATTCCTCAAGCTGGCGAACGAGCCATCGGCCTTTGATGTGGAGATAATCAAAAATATGCCGGTGGATGAGGAAATGCGATATGCACTGGAAGGCTACCTGTTCCCGGAGACATATGAAATGAAAAAGGGCAGCACAACCCATGAGGTGATGCAGCGGATGCTTGAGGAATTTCAGACGAGAGTAAATTCTATCCCCGATTTACAAGCAAAGCTTGAGGAGAAGAAGCTTTCGTTGCATGAATTGTTAACGATCGCATCACTGGTAGAACGAGAAGTGGTTGTGGACAAAGAACGTGCATTGGTAGCAGGTGTAATCTATAATCGGATCAAAGAGGACATGAAGCTGGAGATTGATGCAACGGTTCAGTATCTGCTGGATAAGCCGAAAGCAAGGCTGCTGTTCAAAGATTTGAAGGTGGAAAGCCCATATAATACGTATTTGAACAAAGGATTGCCGCCGGGACCTATTGCCAGTCCGAGTCTTGCTTCCATCAAGGCCGCGCTGAGTCCAGAGGCTTCGGAATATCTGTTTTATGTAACAAAGAAAGATGGTACGTCAGGGCATCTCTTTGCCAAGACATACAAGGAACATGAGCAAAATATAGCCAAAAGTAAGGCTGCGCAATAAGCGGAGGGGATTAGATGAGTAACAAACATGAACTGCTCGTGACAGCGGCTAATGTAAAAGAGGCGGAAGCATTGCTTCAGGCCGGAGCAGATGCTTTATTAATTGGAGATGACCGCTTTGGCATGCGCCTGCCGGGCAGCTTCAGTGTGGAGGAAACGGCAGAGGTGGCAGCTTTGGCTGCCAAGCATAACGCAAAGGTTATTGTGTCCATGAACAACCTCATGTCCAATGAATTATTGAAAGAATTGCCTGAATATGTGCAAGCATTGGGACGGATTGGTGTGCACGCAGTCGAGTTTAATGACCCGTCCGTATTGGCTGCAATCAAGGAGCATGCTCCGCACATTCGTTTGCACTGGAACGCCGAGATGACGTCCACGAACTATGCCACGGCTAACTATTGGGGAACCAAAGGGGCCGGACGGGTGGTGCTTGCGCGGGAGCTGAACATGGACGAGATCACGGAGATGGTTCCCTTTTTAAAAGTGGAGGCACAGGTTCAGGTTCATGGCATGACCAACATTTATCACTCCAAGCGCAGTCTGGTGCAAAGTTACATGGCTCACCAGGGGCGTCCGGTAGAAGGACATCTTGGCAAGGAACGTGGTTTATTCCTGATTGAGGCAGAGCGGCGGGATGAGAAATTCCCGATCTATGAGGATATGAACGGAACACATATTATGAGCTCTGAGGATATTTGCATTCTGGAGGATCTTCATCTGATGATGGAGGCAGGTGTGCATAGCTTCAAGGTGGAGGGCATTCTGAAACCTTTGGCTTATAATGAAGCTGTTGTTAGGGCTTATCGTCAGGCGATTGATCTGTATGAAGCTGACCCGGATTCGTATGAATATGACGAGCAGTGGCTGAAGGAAGTTCATGAGTTGCAGGACCCTGAGCGAGAATTGTCGTTTGGATTTTTTTACAAAGAACAAGTGTATTAATCGAAGAGGTGAACATGATGGAAACAGTGGCGGTCAAGCGGAAGTTCTCGGGTAAACGTAACCGTCTGGATAAACCGGAGTTGCTGGCTCCGGCGGGAAATCTGGAAAAATTAAAGTTTGCAATTCACTATGGTGCAGATGCTGTATATATTGGCGGACAGGCCTATGGGCTGCGTTCCAACGCAGATAACTTCAGTTTTGAAGAGATGCGTGAAGGTGTAGAATTTGCTAAAAAGTATGGAGCTAAGGTATTCGTGGCAACGAATATTTATGCCCATAACGAAGATGTGGCAGGCATTGAGGCGTACTTGCAGAGCCTGTATGATGCGGGCATCTCCGCAGTTATTGTTGCCGATCCGGCAATTATCGAGGTAGCATTGCGTGCGGTACCAGGCCTTGAGGTGCATCTTAGCACACAGCAGTCTACATTGAACTGGCAGGCTGTGAAGTTCTGGAAGGATGAAGGGCTGCCACGAGTGGTGCTCGGCCGTGAAACAAGCTTTGAAGAGATTGAGGAAATCAAGAATCATGTCGATATCGAGATCGAAGCGTTCATTCATGGCGCGATGTGTTCCTCCTATTCCGGACGCTGTGTGTTGTCGAACCATTTTACAGACCGCGATTCCAACCGTGGGGGCTGCTGCCAGTCTTGCCGCTGGAAGTATGACCTGTTCGAGGACGCGAGAGAGGATACGGTCTGGGTAAGTGAAGAGGACATGCAGATGAAGGCCCCTGCACCATTCAAGCTGGGTGAAAATCAACTGCCTCTATTCCAGGAGCAGGATAACGCCTTCTCTATGGGGTCGAAGGATCTGTGCATGATCGGGCACATTCCCGAACTGATTGATGTAGGTGTGGACAGCTTCAAGATTGAAGGCCGCATGAAATCCATTCATTATGTTGCAACGGTTGTCAACGTATATCGTCAGGCGATTGATTCGTATATGGCTGATCCTGAAAATTATGTGCTGAAACCGGAGTGGGTGGAGGAGATGAACAAGGCGGCAAATCGTCCGCTGAATACAGGTTTCTTCTACGATACGCCAGATCACGAGGATCATATCTATGAGCCGGAGGAAAAAGCAGTCCCTTACGATTTCGCTGGTCTCGTTATGGATTATGATGCAGCTACAGGTATGGCAACAATTCAACAGCGGAACCACTTCAAACCGGGACAGGAGATTGAATTTTTCGGTCCTAACGGTACGTTCTTTAAACAGGTGGTTGGGGAAATTCAGGATCAAGAGGGGAAAGTGCTTGATGCTGCCCGCCATCCGTTGCAGCTAGTGAAGATGAAAGTCGATCAGCCAGTGTCCTACTTTGATATGATGAGAAAAAAGAAGTAGGTTATTCTGTCATCGAAGTGGGTTGGTTGATAGGAATGAGAGAACTTGAGTCAGGCATGTCCTAGCTATATATACCTATGAATCCACCTTCGGTACTAAAGAATAATAAAAGAACATCTCCAAACCATCAGAAATGAGGTGGAGGAGATGTTTTTCGAATAACAGACCCCCGTATATCGGTAAATGGGTCTCTTTTTTTTATAGAAAAATAGGAAAAAAGTTGTAATATATTTCCGAGAAATTGGAGGGAAAGAGGGAAAGTTGTCGAATACTACATATTTATAGGGGAGAGATTAAAAATCTAACAAGAAAATTACTGGCAGGTGAATGGGATTGGTTCAAAAGAAGGATAAAGACAGTGGGGAACAGTTTACACAGCCCGAACAGGCTAAGCCTGATAAGACACAGAAGGTGAAAAAAGTTAAACCGGTTAAAATCAAAAAAGAAGGAGGCAATAAAAAGCCTTTCAAGATTGATTTTAGTAAAATCCGGCTTAATCGAGTTAAGACGGACTGGATCAAGAAACAGCTCAAAAATAGAGATTGGAAGGGACTCGGAGGAACGTCGTTTAGACAGATTAGAAGAGTGAATCCAGCCAAGTCTGTGGGGGTTAAGCTATTTTTAATCTTCTTTGCAGCCATCATGATCGTAGTAGTCAGTTTGGGTCTATTATCCTATTCAAAAGCTAAAAACACCATTGAGATCAACGCATCCAGAGCGAATCAGGAAACAATTGATCAAACGAAACAGAAGCTTGATATCATTCTGGAGAGATTTGTGGATACGTCTACACAGATTTTCTTTGATCCAGAGATGCAGAGTTTGCTACAGAAAATGTCAGATCCGAATCTGACAGCGTATGATACATTCGTGAATACGAGCTCGATCAATAAACAGTTATCGAATGTTGCGTTTACAAATAAATCTATGGAAGCGATTTATCTTGTGCCTACAGACGAATCAAAATCGGTGATGGGCACAGGCAACAGCAGCTCATCCATGGGAAGCATTCGTCAGGAGCCTTGGTACAACGAGCTTATTTCGCAGGGCGGATATCGCTGGCTCCCTACAGAGGAGAAGAAGGACGGATCATCAGCAACCTTCCGAATTGCACGCTCTATGAAGAACCTGCAAGGCACGACACAATCCTACGTGCTGATCATTGAGTTGAAGCTGGAGGTGCTGGAAGAACAGTTGAAATCACTGGATCTGGGGCCAGGTTCGGTACTTCAACTGATTGCGCCTGATAACCGAGTGGTTGCTTCTACTCTTCCTGATCGTATTGGCAAAGCAACAGAGCTTACTTTTGTCAAAGATTTAAAGGAAGCAGGAGGAAGTACCAATGCCGAATATGAGGTGGATGGCAAATCAACCAACATGCTGGCTGTATACAGCACGATGGAGACATCAGGCTGGAAGCTCATCGGTCTGATTCCTACTTCAATGCTGGTTAAAGACGCCAAAGGCATTCTGACACTAACCCTGTGGATGGCGCTTGTAGATGCCGCTATTGCGGTATTGATCGGTGTATGGATGGTTCGCATGATTGCTCGTCCACTTAGCAGATTGAAAGACTTGATGCAGGAGGGCGCGAAGGGGAATCTGAAAGTGAGAACTCCATTTGCTTCCAAAGACGAGATTGGACAGTTGTCCGCCGCATTTAATACGATGATGGAGCAGATTACCAATCTGGTTGAGCAAACCAATCGTACAGCACAGGAAGTGCTGGATACAGCCGCAGAATTGAGCAACGCATCGAAGAAAACAGCGGTGTCTGCATCTGAAATCGCTGTGGCTACGGAAGAAATTGCTGGTGGCGCAGGCAGTCTCGCGACAGAGGCAGAAAGAGGAAATGAGTTAACGGACAACATTTCTCGCCAGATGGAAAGTGTTATTGCTGCCAATGAGGAGATGGGCGATTCGGCCCGTCATGTAGAGAAATCCAGTCAGACGGGAACACAGCATCTGAATCAATTGATGACCAAAACACAGAAAACCGAAGAAATGATCGGCGCATTGGTGAGAAAAGTGGATTCGTTGAAGGAAAGCACATCGTCTGTATTAAAAGTGCTGGATGTCATGCAAAATATTACGAAACAAACGAACATCTTGTCTCTTAATGCAACGATTGAAGCGGCGCGTGCAGGAGCGGCAGGTCGTGGATTTATGGTTGTAGCGGATGAAGTACGTCAGCTCGCAGCCCAGTCCAGACAGTCCATTGATATGGTCGGAGAGATTACCGACAAAATCATGTCAGAGATGAACGAAACGGTTGAAGCCCTGTCGGATGCCTACCCACTATTCAAAGAACAGATGGATGCGGTGAAGGATACCAATGTGATCTTTGCTTCTGTACAGGAGCAAATGGGAGCATTCGTGGAACGTCTGGGTATGGTTACAGGCTCTATTGGAGAACTGAGCAAATCTCAGGCTACGCTGTCTGAAGCGATGAGTAATGTCAGTGCGGTCGCTGAAGAGTCCTCCGCTACTTCTGAGGAAGTAGCTTCACTGAGCAGTGAACAACAGAATATCAGTAACCAGCTAGTAAGTCTATCTGGTAAGCTGGAGAATGTGTCCAATGAACTGAAAGACACGCTGTCACGTTTCACCGTATAAAATGTTTGACGGAACCTGTCCCTGTTTGGGGCAGGTTTTCTTGATTTTTCCGGATAATTCCATACACCTTAACGGATAATAGTTGAAAAAGGTAAGGGTGGAATACTGACGTGCAACTGCAGCTTGGATGGAAGCGCCGTATAGCGATGCTTTGCGCCGGCTTGACACTTATTTTTGCAATTCTGGCGCTAAGACTTGGCTGGATTCAGATGGCTCAGGTGAACCGGGTGATGCCAGGATATCAACGAACGCTGCGTGAGATGTCAGTGCTGCAGCGAGAACGAGGTGTGATGCTTGATTCGGGCCGGGGGCAGTTTACGGATCATTATGGACGTCCATTAACCGGCAGACTGGAATGGGGGCTTGTTTTTTTTCCAGGACAGCACCAATTGGACTCAAATTTGAAGACGCACAAACCTAAGAGGCAGTTCAAGCTAGAACAACTGGCGTCAATACTAAATAGCCGGACAGATTCGCTCAAAGCGGAGTGGCAGCAGGAGCAGACTCCTCATTTCTGGACTGGAGGTGGATCAGAACCGGTTCTGCTGAATGAAACGCAACGCTTACGCATACATGAACTGGGGATTGAAGGGATCGAAGTCTATCCTGTTATGGCGAGGTACGCTCACAAGGCAAGCGGCAGTCAATGGCTAGGATACCTGAATGAACAAGCCACAATAGCGGGGCAGTCAGGCAGTCATCAGGATGAGGTGAAGCAGCCTTATGCAATGAAGTCTGGGGCGGCCGGGCTGGAGAGAACGCTGGAGCCTCTATTACGAGGTGTTGGTCCGACTCTGGTGTCCCGGATGGTCTCGGGGAATGGACAGGTTATTTCGGAGATGCAGCCAAGAGTTATTGCACCTGCGAATCAACACTATCCTTTAATGGTGGAAACAACGATTGATGCTCGTATACAACAAGCTATTGAGGACCTTACGCAATCTTCGGGCATGCAGGAAGGCGCTGTCGTTGTACTGGATACGGCGAATGCAGATGTACGTGCCATGGTATCACGTCCTTTCTATGATCCGCAGCATGTGGACCCCAAGCACTCCTCCTCTTGGGGTAATCGAGCTATCCAGGGAGCGGTGCCAGGCTCTATTTTCAAAATAGTGACGGCAGCAGCCGCACTGGAGAATGGTGTCGTTTCTCGGAATGAGCAGTTCCACTGTGAAGGTAAATACGGAAAATACGGTCTTTCCTGCTGGAAGCAGCATGGACATGGGGAGCTGAATCTGGAGCAGGGCTTTGCCGAGTCCTGCAACATTGTTTTTGCTGAAATTGCCCGCAGACTGCACACGGAGCAATTGGAACAGACTGCGGATCTTCTGGGGCTTGCACGTACCGTAGGCTGGCAGGAGCAGCATATTGCGGGTATGCCTGTGTTGAAGCATTTTGATCATGAAGAGTCAGGGCGTATTCGAACGGAAGCCGTCAAGTCTGACGATGAAGGGGCCAGAATCCAGACAGCGATTGGACAGCGGGACGCTTTGGTTACTCCATTACAGGCGGCTAACCTGATGGTGACACTGCTGCATGATGGCCAAGTGACGGCTCCCCGTCTTGTACAGCGTATTCGGTATGCGGACGGAGGAACAATGCTGGAAATGCCCTTACATGCATCTCCATCTGCAGCAGGACAGATATCCCCGACTACCGCACATCAGCTATTGAGCTGGATGCATACTGTTGTTCGCAAGGGCACAGGAAAATCCCTGCAGCATGCGAGGTGGCATGTTGCAGGGAAGTCAGGAACAGCTCAGGTGATGCACAAGGGAAAACCTAAAAACCATCAATGGTTTATCGGATACGGCCCCATCGAAGACCCGAAATATGCTGTTGCTGTGCTCGTGCAGAACGTCTCACCGAGCAGTGCTCATCAAGCGACAGCTTTATTTGGAAAGGTGATGGACTACTTGGCAAGCTCAAATTGAACTGTATATGGAAATAAATAATTTTGCTCAGTGGCCGTTCATTATTCACCTGTTTTCTTGGAGGTGCCGGGAACAGGTGAGTCCATCACGAGTGGTGAGGAGTCGAATTCGTCCTGAGGCAGATGAATCCATTTTTGCAGGTAACCCTGCTCGAGCAGTTCTTTTAATAAAATCAGAAGCACTGGAGAAAGCACAACACCTGCAAGTCCAAAGATGGAGAGAGAAATCAGCATGAAAGAAAGCATCAAATAAGCAGAAGAGACACCAATCGAATTGCCCGAAATTTTAGGTTCAAGCAATTGCCGAGTCAGCATCGTTACGGCCAAAATGACAATTAGTCCGATCGCGAGCACGCTGTCTCCCACAATAAGTAAATAAATAATCCATGGAATGAATATGACAGGCACGCCGAGCAGCGGTACCAGATCAAATATGGCACAGATGGCTGCGACTGTAAAAGCGTTGGAAGTTCCCAGAATCAGCAATCCTGCATATATCAATACGAATGTAATAAGCATCATAATCAACTGTGCTTTTATGTAGAAACGAATGGTCTTGAACACGTGAGTTCGCATAAAATTGTTAGCCGTTTTTAATGTCTTTGGCATTTTGGCACGAGCGAATTTACGCCAGGATTCAATCTCGATGCTGAGAAAAAAGGCAAGAATGATCGCGATCCCGAAGTTGGTTATAAAGGAAGAGAATGAGCTGAGAAAACCGATGATAACCTGTGCCCCGCTGGCGACCCATTTGGACAGAAAGCCGGATAGCGTGGCGAAATATTCATTGATTTTATCCAGTATTCCTCCGGGAAGAGCATTTGATTTGTCCTGTATCAGCAGTACGAGATTGGTGAATTCATGCTGAATTAACTGAACGTATCCCGGGAAGTTGGACTGCAGATCGGAAATTTGCGAAATGATGAAGAAACCAACCCCAAAGAAGCCGGCAATGATCAGCCCGAGAAATAACAAGAGAGCGATGGTTGTGCCCAGCACTTTAGGCAGGCCTTTTCGATGCAGAAAGCTGGCTAAGGGTTCAATTATCCAGAATACAAGAAATGAAAGGAAAACAGGCGCAGCGATGTGATACAATTTACTAAAAGTGAACATGATAACGTACACGGTTAACACGAGCAGAGCGATATCGAAAACGGTACGCCCGTATTTTTTATACAGCGGCAACATGGACATAGACTCCTTTACAGGTATAAATTAGATTGTATTCATTGTACATGATAGTGCTATTTGGGGGAACAGCATTTAAGAAATGTGATAATTATGATAAAATTAAAGGCGATTTATTTTAGATAGTGCCTATCAGGCCGTAAATTAGTAGGAGAAGTGGGGAATCAACATCATGACAACGATGCTTCAGAGTATTTTATTATGGTTATTTTACCTGTCCTCTTTTTACGCTTTTATTCCAAGTCTGATTAGCAGACTGTTTGGTTTTCGTGTATTCAGAAGGGGAGAGAGTGATACAGCGTATGCTTTAACGTTTGATGATGGACCAGACCCGACATATACACCTCGTTTGCTTGATTTGCTGCGAGAGCATGATGTGAAGGCAACCTTTTTTGTTGTGGGCGAGCATGCGGAGAGTCACCCTGAGTTAATCAGACGTATTCATGAAGAAGGGCATTTAATTGGTATTCATAATTATATCCATAAAACGAACTGGCTAATGCGACCGCAAACAGTGCGGGATCAGATCCAACGAACAGGTCAGATTATTGAAGAAATTACGGGTGAGAAAACCTGTTATTATCGTCCACCATGGGGCATTGTGAACCTGTTTGATTTTTTCAGTAAAAAGGATCGTAAAATTATTCTGTGGTCTGCCATGTTTGAGGACTGGAGATGCAGTGTGGGTGCAGAGCTATTAAAGGAACGCATGCTTCGGAAGTTAAAGGGCGGAGAGGTGCTGCTGCTACATGATCGGGGTACAACCCTTGGAGCTGATGCACAGGCGCCAGAGCAGATGCTTGAAGCGCTGGCGACCGTTCTTGTGGAAGCGAAGCGCCGTGGATTAACCAGTGTTCGAGTGGATACGCTGATGAATGGCGATACAGCCACTTCCACTGTGAATCAAACCGAAACCCGGAAAAACCTGAAGCTGTGGAAACGTGCTTTGGTTGCGTTGTGGTTAGGTTGGGAGAAGCTGTTTCACTGGGTATACCACCTGAGAACGGCTTCCCCGGAAGATCCAATGCTTCATTTCCGTTCCCGTGTATATCATGGTGCAAGGGTAGAGATGGGGCAAGGTTACGTTTTACAGAACGGGGATCCGATTATTGAGCTGCATTTTGATAATCAGAAATTATATGAACTTGGAGTAAGCTCACGCTCTAGCATGCACTTAGCCATTCGCATGATTCGTACCATGGAGCAGCAACTGCCTGATCTGGCTGAGCTTGTTGCGGCTGATTCGGAATTACGCTCAGCGAAAGCGATCTACGGTGTGAGCATGATTAATCGTGGACCCGAGAAGTTTGGATTTACAATTCAGGAGTTGCCTCCAGGCCCGTTCAGCATGGCCTCCAGGCTATATCTGAAGCTGCTGCTTGGCGTCATTCATCCGGCGGGGAAAGACCGTCTGAAACAGCGTACAGATCAATTGGTGCCCAAAATGATTGTTATGCCAGTGGAGGAACTGTTAAAACGCTACGGACAGCATCGTAAGCTTGCTGCTGCTTCGACTGAGGATATACGAGACGAGTCAATTTTACTTGAAAACGAAATTTTGCCAGAACGAAATTAATATCAAGCATAGGCCATGGACTCATTGTGTAATGACAAAAAGGATGCGCTCAGCTGTTGTAGCAGAGCGCATCCTTTTATTTATGTTTTGTTGTTTGCGTTATTACAAAATTAGATTTTCAGTACGCCACCGTTGCTAGCATTCGTTACAAGCTTGGAATAGCGGGCCAGATAACCAGTTTTGACTTTTGGTTCGAAACCTTTCCAGTTCGCACGACGGGCTGCGAATTCCTCATCGCTGATATGCAGCTCAATGATGCGGTTGTTCAGATCCAGTTCAATGATATCTCCTTCTTCAACAAAGGCAATTGGACCGCCTTCCGCTGCTTCTGGAGAGATATGTCCGATACTGATACCACGGGAGGCACCGGAGAAGCGTCCATCCGTGATCAGACCCACTTTCGCACCAAGACCCATACCTACGATCTGAGACGTTGGAGCGAGCATTTCAGGCATACCAGGTCCACCTTTTGGTCCTTCATAACGAATCACGACAACATGTCCTTCTTTTACTTTGCCGTTAGCAATGCCTTCAAGGGCTTGCTCCTGGGAGTCAAAGCAGATGGCAGGACCTTTGTGATATCCGCCAACGGAAGGATCAACCGCACCAACTTTGATGATGGCGCCTTGTGGTGCAAGGTTACCGAACAATACAGCCAAACCGCCTTTTTCGGAGTGAGGGTTGTCCAGTTTGTGAATTACGTTGGTGTCTTTGATCTCCTGACCTTCCACGTTCTCACGGATGGTTTTACCTGTAACCGTAATACAGTCTGCATGAATTGCACCTGGTTTCTTGAGCAATTCGTTCAGTACTGCGCTTACGCCGCCTGCATTGTGAACGTCTTCGATGTGCAGGTCGGAAGCAGGAGCAAGTTTAGCCAGATGCGGAACGCGGTTGGCTACTTCATTGATCCGCTCGATTGGATATTCGATGCCAGCTTCGTGAGCAAGAGCCAGCGTGTGCAATACAGTATTCGTGGAGCCGCCCATCGCCATATCCAGCGAAAACGCATTGTCGATCGCTTCTACAGTTACGATATCGCGCGGTTTCAGATCCAGCTTGATCAATTCCATTAATTGCTTGGCGGATTGTTTAACAAACTCACGACGCTCAGGAGCAACAGCCAGAATTGTTCCGTTACCCGGCATAGCCAGTCCCATTGCTTCTGCAAGGCAGTTCATGGAGTTAGCTGTAAACATACCGGAGCACGAGCCGCAAGTCGGGCAGCCAAACTGCTCAAGCTCAAGCAAGCTTTTATCATCAATTTTACCAGCCTGGAATGCACCTACGCCTTCAAATACAGACGTGAGGGAGAGAGCTTTACCGTTACTGTCACGGCCTGCTTTCATCGGCCCACCACTTACAAATACGGTAGGGATGTTACAACGCAGTGCGCCCATCATCATACCAGGAGTGATTTTATCACAGTTCGGAATACAAACCATGCCGTCGAACCAGTGTGCAGACACAACCGTTTCCACCGAATCCGCGATAATGTCACGGCTTGGCAGGGAGTAACGCATGCCAATGTGGCCCATCGCAATCCCGTCATCTACCCCGATAGTATTGAATTCAAACGGAACGCCGCCGGCTTCACGAATGGCATCTTTAACAATTTTACCGAATTCCTGCAGGTGGACGTGACCAGGGACAATATCAATGTAAGAGTTACATACCGCAATAAACGGCTTGCCGAAATCCTCTTCTTTAACGCCCGCTGCACGGAGCAAACTCCGGTGTGGTGCGCGGTCAAAACCTTTTTTGATCATATCGGAACGCATCTTATTGGCTGACATGGTGTATTCCCCCCAAATATATAGTATTGAGCAGCATGAATGGAAAAATAAATGGCAGTGCATCTGTCGTTTAATTTCATCCGTACTCTAGGGCGTGTCTTGAAACCTACTGAAGTGCATCTTTTACGCCTTTTCGCCCCCTGCTGCGTCACTTTCCCTAGACGTGCCCCGGCACGCCTGCGGAAAGCTTCCTGGCTTGGAACGAAAATTCAGCAAAATGGGCTTCCTTCAGCGTTTTCAGACACGCCCTAAAAAAACAGACCGGTTAATCCGGTTTCAGGCTTTCCGTAGTTTGTGACATTCTCTGTTGCTTTAAACCCGTGAACACCCGGTTTTTCTATAGAGTCTATCACAACCCTCGTCATATTTCTACAATCAATAGACAATAGAAAAGAAGCCAGATTTCATTTTCATGGATTTGGCTTCTGAAATATTGAAGAAAATGTAGTTTATTTTAAAAGCAGGGTACTTCAAGGGATCGTTAGCTGCTTCCACCTTTACGGCCGATCTCACGATAGAATTCCGTATTGTGATTCTCGGAGGTCGCTTCGCCGCCCTTGCGTCCGATTTCTTTATAAAATTCCGCATCGTGAGCATCGGAAGTGGCCTCGCCACCTTTTTTACCAATCATCTGGTAGAAGCTTCGGTCATGGCTTCTCGAAGTCGCTCTGCCGCCTAGGCGCCCAGCTTCTTCTCTACTCATTTTGCGATCTGGAGTATGCCCTCGTGTCATTACAAATCACTCCTTATAATGATAAGTTGTTTTTTGCAGTGTGTATCCTAAATTACCACATCATTTCCAGCCTGAAACAAAAAGGATGGGTTTCTATGGATGTCCGGGCTATAGTCCGAGTTATTAAGGAAGAGAATCTTATGGCATTAAGCTGAACGTTTGAAAGCACCGGGCCGATGCAAGGGAATTCGTGTGATGTCCGGTTCAATCAGTGCCTTGAAGGTACGTCGTACAAGCGGATGAGCCAGCGTAATGGCAAATAGCACAGCAACGACAAGGATGATTGGAATGAATAGGGCACTTCCCATATAACTGTAGATTCCCGACCAGATCGCCAGACGTACAAGAAAGCCGTGCAGCAGGAAAACGTATAACGTACGCTTGCCCAGATCAGTTATTTTAGAGGTCAGATTAGGTACCCAGGCTAGGAATAGCGATGCTGAAACGATCTCCAGCAGATATACACCGAGACGCAGCACTCCAGCATACCACTCATGATGCCCCAATTCGGCATACGTTTTGCTCCCTAGCAGCCAGCCTGCTGGAATATTCAAGCCGTCGCAAGCGATGTAGACCAGCAGGGCAACAGATAGAACAGCGGCGATTTTCCGGCCCCAGCCTGGAAGAAGGTGGGAGCGAATCGAGGCACCGTAGTCGTACCCAAGCACAAAAAAGGGCAGGAAAACAAGGGTGCGGCTGATACTCAGCCAGAATCCGTCAACAGGCAAATAACCTACGATAATGCCCAGCGCGATGGAGGCCATCAATCGTTGATGCGGCTTCCATGTAAGGGTCAGCCAGACGAGCAGCCTCCAGCAGAAATGGCTGGCAAGGAACCAGAGCAGCAGATAGGGTGCAAAGAAAGAAATCCGCATATGGGGTGTATGGAATAGGGTCACATCCATCAGGGAGTACAACGTTTGAAACAGAACATACTGTATGGCGATCTGTTTCAGCACATTGCGTCCGGAAGTCCCTCGAATGGAGGGTCTGGCGAAGTACCCGGTAACCCAGACAAAAAGTGGCATATGAAAGGTGTAGATCCACATAAACAAAGCTTCTGCCCCTGCAAAGCGTGTGATGAGCGGCTCAAGTGCGTTTGCAGCCAGTACGCAGACGATGAGCATGAAGCGAAGATTGTAAAAGAAAGATTCCTGATCATCTTGAATCAGTATCTGGTTTCTCATGATGCTGCCCCCTAATAAAACTTCATTCAAAAGTTGTATATCTGTATCAAGGGTAATATGATTTTCATGGTAACATTGTGATTTAATTCACATTAGTAAGCGTTATCTTTTCTCAAACCTGTGACAACAAAAAGAATGCTTCGGGATTGACAACCATTGCGTGCGGCATGACAATGGAGAAAGAAGATGAGTAGTCAATATTAAGGAGGAAGGCAACATGTCAACGAGTCCCTTTCCAAGCCCTGATATTATTACATTCGGGGAGAGTATGGGGTTGCTGACGGCCAGAGATACGAGAGGGCTTGAATATGCAGCTACACTGGACAAGACGTTCGGAGGAGCAGAGAGCAATCTGGCCATTGGCGTAGCACGCCTTGGACATACCAGCGGCTGGTTTGGACGTCTAGGTAATGATCCGATTGGAAACATGATTCTGAAAGCTATTCGCGGCGAAGGCGTGGATGTCTCCCGGGCAAAATTAAGTGATCAGGAGCCTACGGGGCTAATGATTCGTGAGAACGCTTCCGGGAAAGCTTCGGTGCATTATTATAGGAAGTTATCAGCCGCAAGTGCAATAACGCCGGATGATCTGGACCCAGAATATATCGCCGGTGCGAAGATTTTGCACGTTACAGGTATAACTGCAGCTATAAGCGAATCGGGACTTGCGACGGTTGAAGCCGCTATACATATCGCCAAGCAGGCAGGTGTGAAGGTGAGCTTTGATCCGAACCTGCGCCTCAAGCTGTGGTCAGCGGATCAGGCTCGCCCTGTATTGCTGCGTTTGGCTGAACAGGCCGACTACTTTTTACCGGGTCTGGATGAGATGAAACTTCTATATAACGAAGAAAGTGATCAGAAGGTGCTTGAGCGATTAGCAGCAATGAATGCTGTGTGCATCGTTAAGGGCGGCCCTGATTTGACCTATGTACTTGCGGATGGTACCCTAACGGAGGTTCCGTACTTTAAAGCAGATCAGGTTCTCGATACTGTAGGAGCCGGGGATGGATTCTGCGCTGGCTTTTTGGCTGGTCTGTTGAAAGGCTACACTCCGCAGGAAGCGACTCGCCTTGGTAATCTGACCGGTTCGATGGTTATACAGGCGGTCGGTGATTGGGAAGCACTTCCTACCTGGGCACAGGTCGAGGCCAAGCTGAACAACGTTGTTCACGTCGAGCGTTAAGTTCCGTTAAAATCAGGATGACTCATCTTCGTTTTTCCAAATGTAAAGCTTGTATTCACAACCACCACATTGACAAGGGAGAGAATGAAATGAAGAAGCTTCAACTGCTGCAAAAAATGACGGACAATGGTGTGGTGGCGGTTCTGCGCGCAGATTCTGCCGACCAGGTCATTGCGATGGCCGAGCAGGCTATTGCGGGCGGAATCAAGGTGATCGAAATTACGATGACCGTTCCGGGCGCACTTAAAGCTATTGAAAAGCTGAGCCGTGTATACCACTGGAATACGCAGGACCCGGAGAAATTTGCAATTATCGGAGCAGGAACAGTGCTTGAAGCACAAACGGCGAGAGCGGCGATTATGTCAGGTGCTGAGTTTGTCGTGGGACCTTCTCTTAACCCTGAAACAGTGCAAATGTGCAATCTGTATCGTGTGCCCATTCTGCCGGGTGTCATGACGATCGCTGATGTACAGCGTGCGCTTGAGCTTGGTGTGGATATTATCAAGCTGTTTCCTGGCAATCTGTATGACCCTTCCATTATCAAAACGATGAAGGGTCCTATGCCGCAGGCCAATTTTATGCCGACAGGCGGGGTATCCTTGTCCAATCTGGGTGAATGGATCAAGGGAGGAGCAGTAGCTGTTGGCATTGGCTCTGATCTGACTTCAGAGGCTGTGAAAACAGGAGATTTGAGTCATGTCCGCCGCAAAGCGGAACAATATATGGAAGCTTATCGTAAAGCCAAGGCTGAATAGGATGTCAACATGGAAGGGAGTCTGCCGCAAGCAGGCTCCCGCTTCCATAAGCTGCGGCAGTTGCGGAAGCTCAGAAAGGTGATTGATATTGAGAAATCGGTATAATACAGGGCGCAAGAAGAGGGGCATTGGCAAGTTTCTGCTCGTACTTCTGGCGCTCATTGTTATTGGATGTGGATATGTGGCATGGAAGCTGTTTACGCCTTATGGACCTCAGGAAGCAGCACAAGCGGCGATGGAGACATCTGACGGGGTGACCGTCAGTGAACAGGAGAACTGGATTGATTTCAAGCCTGATAAACCTGCTGGTAAAAGTGTGCTGTTCTATCCTGGTGGTTTAGTTAAGCCAGAAAGCTATGCTCCTCTGGCTCATGAGCTTGCCGCTGCTGGTCATCATACGATTATTGCCAAGATGCCGGTGAATCTCGCTGTGATCAAGCCCAATCTGGCCGATGATATATTGGCAGCATACCCGGAAGAGCATTTTGTCATGGGGGGTCACTCGCTAGGAGGCTCCATGGCTGCACGATATGTAGTGGCACATCCAGATGAGCTGCAAGGCATTTTTTTCCTCGCATCCTACCCGGATGAAAAAGGGAGTGTGCAGCAGCTGGACATTCCGGTCTTATCCATTCTTGGCACCAACGACGGGGTCATCAATATGACCAAGTACCAGAATGGTCGTATGTACTTGCCGCCAGATACCGTGTATTACACCATTGAAGGGGGAAACCATTCCCAATTCGGTGATTATGGTCATCAGAATGGAGACGGTGATCCGACAGTCAGTGGAGAGGATCAACTAAAGCAGACGGTCAAAACATTGTTGTCCTGGTTAAATACCATTAAGTAATCACATTCGCAGCGGAGGTGATAACGAGTGGCAGTGCTGAACGTGCATGGAAGGAGCATTTCCTGCAAGGCCATTTTATTTGATAAGGATGGAACCTTGCTAGATTTCCTGCAATTATGGGGCCCGTGGGCTGAAAGTATGCTCTCTCAGCTAAAGGTCTGGATGAAGGAGCACGGTGTTTCCTTCACAGTTAAGCTGGAGCATGTGCTGGGGACGCTTCACGATTCAGAAGGTCGTATCAACGGATACGATGTACAGGGACCGCTGGCAATTGCGACAGTAGATGAGTGTAACGGATGGCTTGCTGGTCAGCTCTATGCGGGCGGGACACCCTGGAATGAAGCGATTACAACAATCCGCCAGTTTTCCAGTGCTGCAATGAAATCGGTGAGAGAGCGAAAATCTGCTGAACCGCTGCCTGGTTTGCTGGACTTGCTCCAGCGCTGCAAGGAAGCCGGGCTTTCACTTGCCGTGGTCACATCGGACAGTACGGCTGCGGCTGAAGCACATCTGGAGTGGATGGGTATTCGTTCTTTTTTCACATCCATCGTTGGTTGTGATCGGGTAACGCGCGGTAAACCTGATGGTGAATCGTTTCTGCTGGCTTGCCGGGAATTATCCGTTGAGGCACATGAGGCTGTAGTCATTGGAGACAGCAACGGTGATATGCAGATGGGACGTCATGCGGGATCAGCCTTTACGGTGGGATATTGTCCGCAATTGAATCAGGGCTCCTATTTGCATGAGGCAGATGCCGTCATTCGTCACTATGATGAAGTGGGCATCGGGTTAAAGGAGGAGAGAGAATGAACGCGATAGAGCAGTTGGCTGCCTGGATTAAGGAAAGCTCGCGCATTGTTTTTTTTGGAGGAGCGGGCACGTCCACGGAGAGCGGTATTCCCGACTTCCGTTCGGCTGCGGGATTGTATCAGACGGAGCAGCACTCTCCTTATCCACCGGAAGAACTATTGAGTCGCCATTTTTTTGATCAGCATGCGGATATTTTCTATGACTTTTACCGGGGGAAGATGCTTCATCCGGATGCGGAGCCTAATGGCTGCCATCGCCTGCTTGCCAGGTTAGAGAAGGAGAGCAAGCTAACGGCCGTGGTCACACAAAATATCGATGGTCTTCATCAAAAGGCAGGCAGCAGCAACGTGCTAGAGCTTCATGGCTCGGTACATCGCAATGCCTGCATGGACTGCAAGCAGTTTTATTCATTGCAATACATTATGGATTCGAAAGATATCGTGCCTCGCTGCGCGTCATGCGGAGGGGTAGTCAAACCAGATGTGGTGCTCTATGAAGAAGAGCTGGATCAGGCAACGCTGTATCATTCTATTGATGCGCTGTCGTCAGCAGATTTGCTACTTGTCGGTGGAACTTCACTAACAGTATATCCGGCAGCCCAGCTGATTACTTATTTTCAAGGAAAGCACACCGTGCTGCTCAATGCCACACCAACTGCGTATGACCGCCAGGCGGATGTATTAATTACCGAGCCAATTGGAGCGGTTATGCAGGAAGTGGATAGGCTCCTGGCTTAATTTCTTGGTTAATTCTGTGGAAAGAAGGGATTCATGATGGTCTATGTAGCTGCTGAAGCGCGTTATGAAACGATGAAGTATAACCGTGTTGCACGTTCTGGTCTCAAGCTGCCCGCAATTTCACTCGGACTGTGGCATAATTTTGGCGGGATAAACAGTGTAGAAAACGGGCGCCACATGATTACCCGCGCATTTGATCTCGGCATTACACATTTTGATCTGGCCAATAATTATGGCCCACCGCCAGGCTCCGCAGAGCAGCTGTTTGGACAGGTGCTTGCCCAGGATCTGAAGCCTTATCGGGATGAACTGATTATCTCCACCAAAGCAGGATATTACATGTGGCCGGGGCCTTATGGCGAGTGGGGTTCACGCAAATATCTGATCTCCAGTCTGAATCAGAGCCTGACCCGAATGGGGCTGGATTATGTTGATATCTTTTACTCCCATCGCTATGACCCGGATACACCATTGGAAGAAACGATGATGGCACTCGACCAGATTGTTCGTTCCGGCAAAGCATTGTATGTCGGTATCTCGAATTATCCTGCAGAGCAAACGAAACAGGCTGCCGAAATTTTGAAAGGCCTGGGTACGCCGCTCCTGATCCATCAGCCAAGATATTCGATGCTGGATCGTTGGATTGAAGACGGACTTCAGGATGTGCTGGATGAGTATGGTGCGGGCAGTATCGCATTTTGCCCGTTGGAGCAGGGAGTGCTCACGAACAAATATCTGAATGGCATTCCTGAGGATTCACGCGCCAAGGGCCCTTCCGTATTTCTGAATGAGAACAATATTTCACCAGAAACACTTCGCAAGGTACGTGCACTGAATCAGATGGCTGCAGCACGAGGTCAAAGTCTGGCCCAGTTTGCACTGGCCTGGGTACTGCGCAATGGACGAGTGACTTCTGCGCTGATTGGCGCAAGTCGTGTGTCCCAGATCGAAGAGAATGTAGCTGCGCTCAGCCAGCTTGAGTTCTCCTCTGATGAACTGGAGCGAATTGAATCCATTCTACGTCCCGAGTCTGTGAACAAAAAGAAGCATTAACATTTGACCCTCCAGCAAGGGAGGATTCACAAATAAATCATGCCCAAAAAGTGCATCTTAGCCATAAAGGCTGAGTGCACTTTTTTTGGTGTGCATTGGGATAGATGCCCCAATATGCGTAAACTGATGCCGATTCATTCTAATCAGCGCTTGGTATTCATCTTATTTATCGTTCTTGCCTTTAACTTTTACCGGACGGGTGAGAAGCTTCTCCCGGTAAAGACTGGGGGCTTCTCCGTGGAAACGTTTGAACTGTTTCGAGAAATACAATGCGTCTGGCATACCCACCGATGCGGATACCTGCTCAATGGAGAGATCAGGACGCTCGCGTAGCAGCTGACGGGATTTGTCAATCCGAAGTTTCAGTAAATATGTCACCGGGGTGAGGCCGGTCTCCTGCTTGAAAATACGGGAAAGATAAGCCCGGTTATATCCCAGACTTTCAGACATTTGCTCAATGGACACGGGGTAAGCGTACTGAGTAGACATATATTGAATCATCTGTTTGACCGTTCGCCGGATGGAGGATTCGCCCGACGTCAATGTGGGTCCCTCTGACAGCTGATTCTGGGCTTCGGCCAAAATCATGTATAAGGTACCCAGGGAAGTAAAGTGGGCACTTTCTTTACGCTCGGCAAAAGCATCCTGCATGACAGCCAGCCAATCCGAGATGTCACAGGAGGTTCCTGCATGAAAACAAGACTTTTCCGGGCGGAAGCCAGCCTCTTCCACATGCTGGGCTGCCTGACTCCCGGTAAAAGCCATCCAGCGATACTGCCATGGATTGCGGGGATGCGATTGGTAGCTGACCAGTTGGCCCGGAGGGATGAGAAAACAGTCACCAGCGTAGAGATCGTAGGTGTGCAGCTCGGTACGAAACGTACCGGCCCCCTTTTCTACATAATGCAACAGATAATAATCATATAGCTTCGGACCAAGGGCGTGTCCAGGCAGCGTCTGACTTGCTCCGGCAAAGAGGACATGCAGGGCCCCCTCATTATAATAGACCGGATTGGATGCAACTGAATAACTGAGCGCGCCACTCTTGCCAGAGCTTGTTTCCTGCACGGACCGGGGAGTGGGCACCTCGGCAGTGTTAGGAGATGTTTCCGCTGGATTTGTACTGGAGTCCTTCATCGTAGTTCCTTCTTTCCTATGTTTCCGTGTTCAATCGTTAATATCATTATAGGATGAAAGGTCACATTTATCCATATCAATCACACATGGTTTCATTTCAAGAGAGAGCAATGCCTTGTATAATAGCATTAAGAAAACCACAACAAAGAGGCGAGGTGCATCAGCTTTGAATGCAACTGAATTGCAACAAAAGTTTATTGAGAAGTACGGAGAAAGTGGAGCGGACATCCGTGTGTTTCATGCCCCTGGGCGTGTGAATCTGATCGGTGAACATATCGACTATAACGGTGGTTATGTCCTTCCGGCCGCGCTTGAATTTGGCACAACCCTGCTCATTCGTGAACGTGCGGATCACAAGCTGAATCTGGCCTCCACGAATATGACGTACGAGGGAACGCTGGACACAGCCTCCATCGGTCAGGAGAAAACGGGAGAGTGGACTGACTATCCGGTTGGCGTCATGGTAGAGCTGGAAGGCAAAGGCGTGAAGGTAAGTAAGGGATATGATTTTCTCTACCATGGTGAGATTCCGAATGGAGCAGGACTCTCCTCGTCTGCATCTCTGGAAGTGCTCACCGGTTATGCGGTTCAGGCGATGGAAGGGATATCGGAGATTGATACCGTTGAGCTTGCGCTTTTGTCCCAGAAAGCAGAAAATGAGTTTGTCGGTGTCAACTGCGGCATTATGGATCAGTTTGCAGTAGCGAACGGGGCTAAGGATCATGCCATTCTGCTCATGTGTGATACGCTGGAATACGAGAAGGTTCCCTTCCGTACTGGCGCGTACAAGCTAATTATTGGTAACACGAACAAACGTCGCGGTCTGGTCGATTCGGCATACAATGAGCGGCGCTCTCAATGCGAGCAGGCACTTGCCATTTTGAAGGAACAGCTGCCTGCACTGAATTATCTGGCTCAATTGAAGCCGGAGCAATTCGTAACATTACAGGATCAGATCAAGGATGAGAAGGTCAGACAGCGTGCCCAGCATGTTGTGGAAGAGAACGCAAGAGTGCTGTCATCTGTGGAAGCACTGCGAAACAATGATCTGGAAGCGTTTGGTCAGTTGATGAATGCTTCTCATAACTCGCTGCGTGATCTGTATGAGGTGAGCTGCACGGAGCTGGATGTGATGGTAGAAGAAGCACGGCGTATTTCTGGTACGTTAGGTGCGCGTATGACGGGTGCTGGCTTTGGTGGATGTACGGTATCTCTGGTGCATGAAAATGATGTTGAACGCTTTGTGAGTGAAGTGGGTGCAGCGTATGAAGCGCGTACCGGGCTCCAAGGTGATTTCTACGTATGTGGTGTAGGCGAAGGCGTTAACGAACTCAAGGAGGCGAAGTAAAATGGCAATTTTGGTGACAGGTGGAGCAGGATACATTGGTTCTCATACAGTGGCAGCATTGCTGGAGCGTGGCGAAGAGGTTGTTGTACTGGATAACTTGCAGACAGGACATCGTGAGGCACTGCTCGGTGGCAAGCTGTACGAAGGGGACCTGCGTGACAAAGAGATTTTGACTAAGCTGTTTGCGGAAAATTCAATTGATGCCGTCATTCACTTTGCTGCGAACTCATTGGTTGGCGAGAGCATGAAAGAGCCAGCGAAATACTACGACAACAACGTGTTCGGTACACTTTGCCTGCTGGAAGCGATGAATGCAGCGAACGTTCGCCGCATCGTCTTCTCTTCTACAGCAGCAACCTACGGAGAGCCTGAGAAGGTGCCTATCGAGGAAAGCGACCGTACTGAACCTACCAACGTATATGGTGAAACCAAACTGATGATGGAGCGCATGATGTCCTGGTTCGATAAAGTTCAGGATATCAAATACGTGTCACTGCGTTACTTCAATGCAGCCGGTGCCCACGAAAGCGGCAAAATCGGTGAAGATCACCAGCCGGAAAGTCACCTGATTCCACTTGTGCTGCAAACCGCACTGAAGCAGCGTTCGCATATTGCTGTATTCGGTGATGACTATGCAACAGAGGATGGCACATGTATCCGTGACTACATCCATGTTAGCGATCTGGCGGATGCACATCTGCGTGCAGTAGATTACCTGCGTAAAGGCGAGAGCAGTAACGTGTTTAACCTGGGTAACGGAACGGGCTTCTCGGTAAAACAGGTCATTGAAACAGCGAAAAAAGTAACAGGTCTGGACATCCCGGTTGTTCAGGAGCCGCGTCGTGCCGGAGACCCTGCTGTACTTGTGGCCTCATCTGCCAAAGCCAGATCCGTTCTGGGCTGGAACCCGAAATGGACGAATCTCGAAGATGTCATTCAAAGTGCATGGAACTGGCACCAGTCCCGCCCTGAAGGCTACGGAAAAAACTAGGAGGCGAACATCATATGTCACAGACTCAACCTGGAGCAGAGGCCACAGAGCGTACACCCGAGCAGCAGGAAGCACTGCATGCCATTGATCGTCTGGTTGCATTTGCCTTAGAGAAAAAATTGATTGAGGAAGCGGATTACGACTATAGTCGTAATCTGCTGATGGAGCAGTTCGGATTCTCCGAGCCGTATGCTGGTGAACCGGATACAACGATACCTGATGGTCCGCAATCCATGCTGGATACGTTGATTGATTACGGATATACGATTGGACTCATTCCCGAAAACAGCGACACATTCCGTGACCTGCTGGATGCGAAAATTATGGGGCATCTGATGGCACGCCCATCAGAGGTTGTGCGTGCTTTCCGCCACACGGAGCAGAATGAAGGCATTGAGGCGGCGACCTCTCAATTCTACGACTTATCCATTAACTCGAACTATATTCGGATGGATCGTGTTTCAAAGAATGTGTACTGGACGCAGGATACCGCTTATGGCGAGATGGAGATCACGATCAATCTGTCCAAACCGGAGAAAAGTCCGAAGGAAATTGCTATGGCAAAGCTCCTTCCACCACCGGTATATCCAAAGTGTCAGCTCTGCCGCGAGAACGTAGGTTATGCGGGACGGGTCAATCACCCCGCTCGACAGAATCTGCGGGTCATTCCGTTGCAGCTGAACAATGAGAAGTGGTTGTTCCAATACTCGCCGTACGTGTACTACAATGAGCACTGTATTATTTTCCACCATGATCATGTGCCAATGAAGCTGACGAAGGATACACTGCGCAGGCTGCTTGCCTTTGTTCAGGAATATCCGCACTACTTTATCGGATCTAATGCCGATCTGCCAATCGTGGGCGGTTCCATTCTGACACATGACCACTTCCAGGGAGGACGCCATACATTTGCCATCCAAAATGCACAGCCTGAGGCAGTCTTCCGTCACGCAGATGCACCAGGGCTGAAACTTAGCCTTGTAAAATGGCCGATGTCCGTGATGCGTCTGCATTCACATGATCCTGCGGAGCTTCTGGAAGCGGGTAATGCCGTTTATGAAGCGTGGAAGGTGTATAGTGACTCGGCAGTGGAGATCGAAGCTTTCAGCGAAGTAGACGGGGAACAGGTGCCTCATAACACGGTAACACCAATCGTTCGTCGTAGTGCGGATGGCGGTTACGAGATGGATCTCGTTCTGCGTAACAATCGTACAAACGATGAGCACCCTGAGGGCATTTTCCACCCACACCGCGAGATGCATCATCTAAAGAAAGAAAACATCGGTCTGATCGAAGTGATGGGACTGGCTATTTTGCCGGGACGATTGAAGCAAGAATTGGACGGCATTGCCGATATTTTGGCAGGGAATACAGCGCTTGCTGAAGCTGCACAGGCGGCAGATCATGAATTGAACAAACATATGCAGTGGACAAAAGAGCTGAAGCAGAATCATGGCTCCCATCTGACGAAGGAAGAAGCAGTTGCGCTTGTACAGCAGCAGGTTGGACTGAAATTCTCTGAGATTCTGGAGCATGCAGGTGTGTACAAGCATGATGAGGCTGGACGTCAAGGCTTCCGCCGCTTCGTAAGCAGCATGGGGTATACAGAGTAAGAAGAAATGTAATTGCATTTGTGTTATAAGCTTACAGATAACAGAAGGCATCCGTTCGATGATGAACGGGTGCTTTTTGGTATGGATCAATGTGTGAAAAGAGCGTAATCATGTATAATGGAAGGAGCATCCAAATTGGAGTCGGATGTCCAGCCAAATGTATATCGAAACGGGGAGAGATCATGGAAAAGCAGCCGCTTCATATTCCGTTTATTTCGGATGAAAATGAACTTAAAAGCATGGTAGGCGAAGCAAGTGAGCGCGTGCGTAACAAAGTGATTCCGTATGCAGATGACCATGTGCGACAATTTATAGCAATGTCACCTTTGTTTTTCTTGTCAACCTCGGATCGTGATGGAAAAAGTGATGTATCTCCGCGTGGAGACGGTCCCGGCTTTGTTCATGTTCTGGACCCTTATAGACTGGTTTACCCGGAACGACCGGGCAATCGCCGGATGGATTCCTTGTTAAATATTTTATCGGATCCTGGAGTGGGCATGCTGTTTGTGATACCGGGATTAAATGAGGTGCTGCGCATCAACGGAACAGCAAAAATTACGAAGGATGAAGCATTCATTACGGGGATGAACTGGAGCGGCAAAACGATTGGAGCAGCTGTCATTGTGGAGGTCGAGGAATGCTTCATTCATTGTCCCAGAGCTTTTGATCAGGCGGGGCTATGGGATACATCGACATGGGCGCAATCTGAGCAGCTGCCTTCCATGAGTGAAATGTTTCGCGCCCATCTTCAGATCAACGGGTTGAACTAAAGTGAGCGGCTATGGATTTGTTTTTCTATAAACAGGGTACTATAATTGAGGTTGCACTAAAAAACTAAACTCCATTGGAGGCGATTATAGATCATGAGATCTTTTCAATTTTATAACCCAACTCGCCTGATTTTCGGTAAAGGACAGCTGGAAGCGTTGAAAACGGAAGTGCCGAAATACGGCAAACGAGTTCTGCTTGTATATGGCGGTGGAAGCATTAAACGTAGTGGATTGTATGATCAGGTGCTTGGCTTGCTGAAGGAAATCGGGGCAGAAGTTACCGAACTTGCAGGTGTAGAGCCTAACCCGCGTCTTTCGACGGTGCATCAGGGAGTGGACCTCTGCAGAACGAATGATATTGAGTTGATTCTGGCAGTAGGTGGCGGAAGTGTACTCGACTGTGCCAAAGCGATTGCTGTTGGTGCTAAATATGACGGGGACATGTGGGACTTTGCGCAGCGCAAGGCTGTTGCACAAGACGCTCTTCCACTCGGCACAGTGTTGACTATGGCAGCTACCGGTTCGGAGATGAACTCGGGCTCTGTTATTACTAATCAGGACACACAAGAGAAGCTGGGCTGGGGCAGTGCATATTCCTTCCCTGCATTCTCCATCCTTGATCCAGTGAATACATACACGGTACCGAAGGATCAAACGGTATATGGTATGGTAGACATGATGACGCATGTATTGGAGCATTACTTCCATTTGGACCCGAATACGCCGGTTCAATTGGGTTTCTGTGAGACAATTCTGCGGACCGTAATGGAAGCAGCTCCTCGTTTGGTGCAAGATCTGGAGAACTACGAGCTGCGTGAAACGATTCTGTATTGCGGCACGATGGCACTGAATGGTGTGCTTAATATGGGGCTTGCCGGAGACTGGGCAACTCACAACATTGAACACGCGGTATCTGCCGTTTATGATATTCCGCACGGGGGTGGACTTGCCATTCTGTTCCCGCATTGGATGAGACATAACCTTGATGTGAAGGTGGAGCGTTTCAAACGTCTTGCGGTCCATGTATTTGACGTGAACCCTGAAGGCAAATCGGACAGACAGATCGCTGAAGAAGGCATTGACGCTCTTAGCCAATTCTGGACATCCATTGGAGCACCAAATCGTTTGGCGGATTATGATATTGACGATAGCCAGATCGAGGTTATGGCGGATAAAGCGATGCTGTTTGGACCGTTCGGTAACTTCAAAAAACTGCAGCGTGAAGATGTAGTATCCATTTATAAAGCTTCTTTATAAGCACGCTATTCGAAGACCAAGGGACAGACATCCCTGCATACGCAAAATAACAATCAGAACGCAAGTCTTAACGGGCTTGCGTTCTTTGCTGTGCTGTCGATTCATATCTTCGAGCGAACTGGAGCATGTTTGAAGATTGTGATGATAATCCCCAATAGTAGCCTTCAGGATACATCTTAGGAAAGATTTTGAAACATTTTGCCCAGTTCTACGTATTTATTTACATGTGGAATGCACAGTTGGGAGAATTTGCAGCAGAGAGAGGAGGAAGAGGGGATGGAAGCAATTTATTGGGGATGTCTTATCGGAGGCGCTGTGTTTGCTATAGTGAGTCTGGTGCTTGGTGACTTGATTGACGGCTTGCTGGATGGAGCTTTCGAAATGCCGGGTGTTGATTTTTTCAAACCTGTGGTACTGGCAGGTTCCATTACTGCTTTTGGCGGAGCGGGTATTCTGCTGACACGGTATAGCTCGTTCAGTATGATGTCAAGTCTGATCTTATCCCTGCTGATCGGTATTGCTGCAGCCATGCTGGTATTCTTCGCATATATCAAGCCGATGCGCAACAGTGACGTATCAATTGCTTTTTCGATGAAAGAATTGGCGGGGAAAATCGGGGAGATTACGATTCCGATACCGGCAAACGGATTCGGTGAAGTCATGATTCGTTTTGCCTCTGGAAATACCATTCAGACGGCATCCAGCTTCGAGCAGCTTCCCATTGCGGCGGGAGCGCGAGTGGTTGTTATTGATGTGGTGGATGGTGTGCTGAGAGTTTCCGAGTGGGATGAGGATGGACTTAAAGAAGTGTGAGATCAGTGAGTGATCCCGAAAGAGGGGAGGAGCTCACAGTGTAGGAATTCATTTTAAATACTTATGAGAATAAGGGGAGAGATGTGAATGTTCGGTAATTTGGATTGGGATGTATTGTTGATTCCTGTCGTGGTTATAGGGGTTATTCTGATTCTGGGGCTGGCCTTCTGGGCAAGATACAAGACGGTTGGACCGGACGAAGCGATGATTGTAACAGGTTCATTCCTGGGCAGCAAAAATATATCCGAGGATGACTCCGGGCGCAAAATTAAAATTGTGCGTGGTGGCGGTGCGTTTATTCTGCCTGTATTCCAGCAGTCTGAATTTATTTCGTTGCTTTCACACAAGCTTGATGTCTCCACACCTGAAGTGTACACAGAGCAGGGTGTTCCCGTTATTGCTGACGGGGTGGCGATCATCAAGGTTGGAAGCGCTGTAGAGGACGTTGCAACGGCGGCAGAGCAATTTATAGGCAAGCCGGTGGAATCTCTCAGGGGCGAAGCTCAGGAAGTGCTGGAGGGCCATTTGCGGGCCATTCTCGGTACGATGACGGTAGAAGAGGTTTATCGGAACCGGGACCGTTTCGCTCAGGAAGTACAGGGCGTGGCAGCCAGGGATTTGAAAAAGATGGGTCTTCAGATCGTCTCTTTTACAATTAAGGATGTTCGTGACAAGCAAGGATATCTCGATGCGCTTGGTAAGCCAAGAATCGCGGCCGTAAAGCGTGATGCCGAGATTGCTGAAGCGGAAGCAATGCGTGATGCACGGATTCAGAAGGCAAATGCGGAAGAGCAGGGGCAGAAGGCCGAGCTGCTTCGTGATACCAACATCGCCGAGGCCGCCAAAGAAAAAGAATTGAAGGTAGCTGCATTTAAACGTGATCAGGATACCGCCAAAGCGGAAGCCGATCAGGCGTACCACATTCAGGAGGCTCGTGCCAGACAGACGGTTGTTGAAGAGCAGATGAAGGTTGAACTCGTCCGTAAAGAACGCGAGATTGATTTGCAAGAAAAAGAAATTACCGTTCGTGAGAAGCAATACGACGCTGAAGTGAAGAAAAAAGCGGAAGCGGATCGTTATGCGGTAGAACAGGCTGCGGAAGCGGACAAAGCAAAGCGTATGCGTGAAGCTGACGCAGTACAATACTCGATCGAAACCCAAGCCAAGGCAACAGCCGAGCAAAAGCGACTTGAGGGTCAGGCTATTGCGGATGCAGAGCGCGCCAAAGGTACAGCGGACGCTGAAGTTATTCGTCTTCGCGGTCTTGCTGAAGCGGAAGCGAAAGAGAAGCTGGCAGAGGCGTTCCAGAAGTTTGGCGAAGCAGCGGTGCTCGATATCATTGTCAAGATGCTGCCTGAGCTGGCTGGCAAAATTGCTGAGCCGATCGCGTCGATTGATAAGCTGACGGTGGTAGATACAGGAAAAGGGGAAGGGGCTGCGCGTGTCAGCAACTATGTAACCGAACTGATGGCCACAGCTCCTGAGATGTTGAAAAGTGTGTCAGGTATCGACGTGGAACAGCTCATTAAAGGTTTGACCAAAACAAAAACAGCGGTGCAATCAAGTGAACCTGTAAAAGAGACCTTACCTGTTATGGAGAGCCTTGTGGAAAGAAGCGAAAGTAAAGAGTAAGAACTGGCAACGGCAATACAGGGCTTGTCTATTGACCTAAAGGCGATTTTTTGTTACTTTTTAAGCGAGACGTCCGGCGCGGTTTGCCCGCTCCGGTCGTTTTTTTGTCTGTAACAAGATGTGTGCGGCACATCCAAGATGGTGTGAAAAAAAGAGGTGCAAAAATGAGCAGCCTGCATGTAAATAAAGCGCTAAATAATAATGTAATTATTGCACAGCATCCCGAGCATGGTGAAGTCGTGGTCATCGGTAAAGGCATCGGCTTTAATCGGAAGCCGAGTGATGACATTCCGCTGACGGCTGTGGAAAAGATGTTTATTTTGAAAAACCAGCAGGAGCAAGAGCAGTACAAGCAGCTGCTTCCGCAGGTGGATGAAGCGCTTATCGAAATTATTAACGAAGTAATTACGTATATTGCAGAGCGTACCGACGTTCCGCTCAATGAACATATTCATATTGCCTTAACAGACCATATCTCGTTTGCCTTGAAACGCAAAGAGCAGGGCATTGTCATTCAAAATCCGTTTCTGTACGAAACAAGGGAGATATATCCCGATGAATATCGTATGGGCGAGTATGCCATTCGTTTGATTAAAGAAAAAATGGGTGTGGATCTTGGACTGGATGAAATCGGCTTTGTAGCTCTGCATATCTATAGTGCGATGACAAACCAGAATATTTCCCAGGTAAGGGAGCATTCGCAGTTAATTACGGATCTGGTGAATCTGGTTGCAGATCAGCTGGATTATTCATTTGAAACGCAATCATTGGATTATTCGCGTTTGTTAACGCATCTGCGATTTGCTCTTGAGCGTGTACGCCGGGGAGATAAGGTGGAGGAGCTTCACAAGCTGGATTCGCTGTTAAAATTGGAGTATCCCGAAATGTACTCGCTTGCATGGAAGCTGACCAAAGTGATGGAAAAACGCCTCAAGCTGCCTGTTTATCCGGCAGAAGTTGGCTACTTAACCATACATCTGCAGCGGCTAAACCAGCGGAAAGAGGAAGAAAATAACTGAAGTATGTTTTGAAATAACACAGGAATAACGTTTTTTTCTGTAAAGGCTTGCAATGTGTCCAAAGTGATGCTACAATGGTGACCGTAATCAAGCAACTGAATAAACATAAGCGACGTGTTACTGACTCGATCAGGCATGAGTTAATTTGAGTGTGATTGTTCTACCTTTTTAAGGGTATGCTATACCCTAAGGTTGGCACAATTCACTTTTATTAGTTCATGCCTTTTTTTGTGTTCCCTTGCTTGCATCACGACATACAGAATTAAACGAAAGGAAGAATACGACGCGATGTTTAAAAAGCTTTTTGGAGTATTGCAAAGAGTAGGTAAAGCTCTCATGCTGCCTGTAGCGATTCTGCCAGCCGCAGGTCTGCTGCTCGGAATTGGTAACATGCTAGTAAATCCTGATTTCCTGCAATATGCTACTGCGCTCGATACCCCTTGGGTAAATTCGATTGCAACCATCATGATGAATGCAGGTCAGATCGTATTTGATAATCTGGCATTGCTGTTTGCGGTCGGTGTAGCCGTCGGACTGGCTGGTGGTGAAGGTGTTGCAGGACTTGCAGCCATCATTGGTTATCTGGTTATGAACGTAACTCTGGGGACTGCTGTAGGTGTTACACCTGCTATGATTGGCAAGGTGCCGGGTTATGCGAGTATTCTGGGAATTCCTACACTAAGCACAGGGGTGTTCGGAGGTATCATTATCGGTATCGCCGCAGCACTGTGTTATAATCGGTTCTTCAAAATTGAATTGCCGTCTTACCTTGGCTTCTTCGCAGGTAAACGATTTGTTCCAATCATCACATCAGTGGTTTCCCTTTTGCTCGGGTTGCTCATGGTTATCATCTGGCCACCGATCCAAAATGGATTGAACTCTGTATCTCACTTCATGGTGGATACAAGTCCGACACTGTCGGCATTTATCTTCGGAGTTGTGGAGCGATCGCTTATTCCATTCGGCCTTCACCACATTTTCTACTCGCCATTCTGGTTTGAGTTTGGTCAGTACGTGAACAAGGCTGGAGATGTTATTCACGGGGATCAGCAAATTTTCTTCAACCAACTGCGTGACGGTGTAACCCTTACAGCAGGAACATTCCAGGTTGGTAAATTCCCGTTCATGATGTTTGGTTTGCCCGCAGCGGCACTTGCGATGTACCATGAAGCAAGACCAGAACACAAAAAATACGTTGCAGGTATCATGGGCTCAGCAGCGCTGACTTCATTCCTGACAGGTATTACGGAACCCCTTGAATTCTCATTCCTGTTTGTGGCTCCACTGTTGTTTGCAGTACACTGTATCTTTGCAGGTTTGTCTTTCATGACCATGCAACTGCTTAATGTCAAAATCGGGATGACCTTCTCAGGTGGTTTCATTGACTTCCTGATCTTTGGTATCATTCCAAACCGCACGCCATGGTGGGATGTTATTATCGTTGGTTTGATTCTTGCAGTGATCTACTACTTCGGTTTCCGATTGATCATCCGCAAATTCAATCTCAAAACACCGGGTCGTGAGGATGCCACACCTGAAACGGCACTTGGTGGAAGCACGGGCTCCACGGACGATCTGCCTCACAATATCCTTGAAGCCTTTGGCGGTAAGGAAAACATTAAACATCTGGATGCATGTATTACTCGTTTGCGGATTGAAGTTAACGAAAAATCGAATGTGCAAAAAGACCGTTTGAAGCAATTGGGTGCATCTGGTGTGCTTGAAGTGGGTAATAATGTTCAAGCCATCTTCGGAACACGTTCCGATACGATCAAATCCCAAATGCAGGATATCATTGCAGGTCGCACACCTGCACCAGCTCCGGCGGCAGAGGTTAAACCAGCTCCTGAAGAGGAGAAGGCGCAAGGAGAGCAGGGCGAGCGCATTGTACCAGAGGATATCGTTATGCCGGTTAATGGCGAGCTGCTTGATATAACCAAAGTACCTGATCCCGTCTTTGCTGAGAAGATGACAGGCGACGGGTTCGCTATTTTGCCACATGACGGAACGATTACCTCCCCTGTGTATGGTAAAGTATTTAATGTATTTCCAAGCAAACATGCCGTAGGCATTATGTCCGATGGCGGTAAGGAAGTGCTTGTACACATAGGTGTCAATACGGTGAAGCTGAAAGGTCAAGGTTTCAACGTGCTTGTTCAGGAAGGTGATCTGGTATCTGCCGGACAACCGATTATGGAAGTGGATCTGGAGTATGTGAAAGCAAACGCTCCGTCTATCATATCGCCGGTGATTTTCACCAACCTGCCAGAAGGCTCTACCGTCACGCTGAAGAAGAGTGGCGTGCTCAAAGTTGGCGATCAGCCGATCATTGAGATAAAATAAGAACTGTTCCAACGATGGCAAGCAAGTGTAAATATATGCAATGCCTAAACCAAACTACTGAAAGCGAGATGATTGTAATGCAACAAACATTCAGAATTACAGACGAAGATGGTATCCACGCACGTCCGGCAACTGCCCTGGTTAATACAGCAAACAAATTCAAAGGTGCTGAATCCTTTGCAGAAGCGAACGGCAAAAAAGTAACGTTGAAATCCATTCTGGGCGTTCTTTCCCTCGGTCTGGAGCAAGGTGACACCATCAGCATTATCGTTGAAGGTGAAGGCGAAGCAGAAGCTCTGCAAGCTTTGACTGACGTTATGGTGAACGAAGGGTTGGGCGAAATTAATGCTTAATGTTTCCGGGATCGCGGCTTCGGCGGGTATTGCTATCGCCAAGGCGTTTATCTTGGAGCATCCTGACTACTCTGTAGAAAAACGCCAAATTAACGACGTTGACGCAGAGATCGCTAAACTCGACTCGGCTCTGGGCAAGTCCCGAGCTGAGCTCGAAGCGATCAAAGAGCGTACATTACAAGAGCTTGGTGAGAAGAAAGCTGAAATTTTTGCATCACATTTGCTCATTTTGGATGACCCGGAACTGATTGATCCGGTGAAATCCAAAATCGCTGATGAAATGGTGAATGCGGAATTCGCTCTGAATGAAACGGCTTCCCAGTTCATCTCCATGTTTGAAAACATGAAGAGTGCATACCTGCAGGAACGTGCGGCAGATATGCGTGACGTTACGAAGCGTGTGCTGAATCACTTGCTTGGTATCGACTTCATGAGCCCGGCCGAGATTAGTGAAGAAGTGATTGTGCTTGCGGAGGATTTGACTCCTTCCGATACAGCTCAATTGAACCGCCAGTATGTTAAAGGTTTTGCAACCAACATTGGTGGACGTACTTCTCACTCTGCAATCATGGCTCGTTCGCTGGAAATTCCGGCTGTAGTCGGAACGAAGGACATTTTGTCTCAAGCGAAACAAGGCGACCTGATTATCGTTGACGGTTTGGATGGCCATGTGCTGGTTAACCCTACTGACGATGTTGTTGCTGAATACCGTGCCAAACAGGAACAGTATGATGCACAGCGTGCCGAGTGGAGAAAACTGCGTGACGAACCTACGGTTACCGTGGACAACGTACATGTGGAACTGGCGGCTAACATCGGAACGCCGAATGACGTTACAGGTGTTCTGGAGAATGGCGGCGAGGCAGTTGGCCTTTACCGTACCGAGTTCTTGTACATGGGCAGAGACAAGCTTCCTTCCGAAGACATTCAGTACAATGCTTACAAAGCGGTACTTGAAAAAATGGAAGGCAAGCCGGTCGTTGTGCGTACACTCGACATCGGTGGGGACAAGGAGCTTCCTTATCTCGATCTGCCAAAAGAAATGAATCCATTCCTCGGCTTCCGTGCAGTTCGTCTGTGTCTGGACCGCTTGGATATTTTCCGTACCCAATTGCGTGCCTTGCTGCGTGCAAGCGTACATGGAAACCTGCGTGTCATGTTCCCGATGATCGCAACACTGGGTGAATTCCGTGAAGCCAAAGCTGTCCTGCTCGAAGAGAAGGAAAAGCTTGTCGCTGAAGGTGTTGCTGTTTCCGACAGCATTCAACTCGGTATCATGGTCGAAATTCCATCAACAGCTGTCATGGCGGATCAATTCGCCAAAGAAGTGGACTTTTTCAGTATCGGTACTAACGATCTGATCCAGTACACCATGGCTGCTGACCGGATGAACGAGCGTGTGTCTTATCTGTACCAGCCTTACAACCCTGCTATTTTGCGTTTGGTTAAAATGGTTATTGATGCAGCGCACCGTGAAGGCAAATGGGTTGGCATGTGCGGTGAGATGGCGGGCGACGAAACTGCAATTCCATTGCTGCTTGGTCTTGGACTGGATGAGTTCAGCATGAGCGCAACCTCCATCCTGCCAGCTCGTAGCCAGATTACCAAGCTGTCCCGTGCGGACATGCAGGAACTGGCAGCCAAAGCGTTGGAAATGCAAACTGCAGAACAAGTGGTTGAACTCGTTCAAAGTATTCAAGCGTAATTTTGCCGGAGTTTCCTCCGGATTTGAGGTTTTCTTTTTCCGAATTAAAGGGCTGCATACATGCAGCAATATCGCCGGTGTCCACGATGAAGTGGGTGCCGGCTTTTTTTGTTTTGGACACATGAAACGGTAGTCGTAATGAACGGTACGGGTGAGTTCTCGCAAAAAATCCCCTTGCGCAGGAGAGGGAATGCCTCATTACGCCAAGGGGATGACATACAAGTCAACCAGCAGTAAGTGAATTAACAGTTATAGGTCGTGGCTCAACTGCAAGCACAGTTCAATACAGGTTTACGCGCTGCGGTCGTTTCATCCAGTCGAGTGACAGGTGTGCCATAGGGTGCGTTCAGTACCAGTTCAGGCGTTTCCTCCGCCTCCTTGGCGATGCGAATCATCGTATCAATGAATCCGTCGAGCGTTTCTTTGCTCTCGGTTTCCGTCGGTTCAAGCATAATACATTCCTCCACGTTAAGCGGAAAGTAAATCGTTGGCGGGTGATAACCAAAGTCCAGCAGACGCTTCGCCACATCCAGTGTGCGTACACCGTACTGCTTCAGTCCGCGACCTGACATTACAAATTCATGCTTGCACACCCCCGGATATGGAACTTCATAGTGGGGGGCGAGCCGTGCCATCATGTAATTGGCATTCAGCACGGCACATTCGGATACACGTCGCAAGCCCTCTGGTCCATAGGTGCGAATGTAAGCATAAGCACGAACCAGAATGCCGAAGTTGCCATAATAGGCTTTCACCCTGCCGATGGATTGATCTCGTTCATTATCCAGTGCGTAAACGCCCTGATCAGTCTGAATGACCATCGGTTTGGGCAGGAACGGAATCAGAAGTTTTTTCACACCGACAGGACCTGCACCTGGGCCGCCGCCGCCATGCGGGGTGCTCATCGTTTTGTGCAAGTTCAGGTGCACCACATCAAAGCCCATATCCCCTGGCCGTGTAATACCCATAATGGCATTGGAGTTGGCTCCGTCATAATACAGGAGGCCACCGGCTTCGTGTACAATCGCCGCAATCTCTTGAATGTCCTTCTCAAACAAGCCGAGTGTATTCGGATTCGTCAGCATCAGAGCAGCGGTGTCCGGGCCAACTGCTGCACGCAGTGCATCCAGATCAACAAGACCGTCTGTACGGGATGGGATCGTGACTGTTTCGAATCCAGCCACCGTTGCGCTGGCCGGGTTCGTGCCGTGAGAAGAGTCGGGCACGATGACTTTGCTACGAAGCTCGCCGCGACTTTCGTGATAAGCACGAATCATCATCAGCCCGGTCCATTCGCCATGTGCTCCGGCAGCTGGCTGCAGGGTTACAGCATCCATGCCTGTCAGACCGGCAAGATCCTGCTGCAGTGTATACAGCAATTCCAGCGCACCCTGAAGGCTGGATTCATGCTGGTAAGGATGGATTTTGGCAAATCCGCTATAACGGGCTACATCCTCGTTAATCTTCGGATTGTATTTCATCGTACAGGAACCGAGCGGATAGAAGCCGTTATCTACGCCGAAATTGCGGCGGGACAATGCAGTATAGTGGCGAATGACATCCACCTCAAATACTTCCGGCAGCGCTGCTGCCTCGGAGCGCAGCATTTCCCGGGGAATCAGTGAGTCAGCCTTCTGACGGGGCACATCACATTCCGGCAGGGAATACGCTACGCGACCCGGACTGCTTAATTCAAAGATCAAGGTTTGCTCGGGAGCGGCGGATGATGTGGCTTGCAGCTTGGCAGCTGCAGTTTGCACACCAGTCTCTGGCTGCTGAGTTACAGCCTGATCTGGTTTTGTCGTAGTGGATTGTGTATCTGATTGGCCTTTCGGTGAGGCTCCGGCCACATTCGCTTTGGTTGTCGTTTCCTGACTCACAGTGATCCCTCCAATACACGTGCGAATTCGTCAATCTCTTCTTTGCTGCGACGTTCGGTGACCGCGATGAGCATATGTCCGGCAAGCTCTGGATAGTTTCGACCGAGCTCATAACCACCAATAAAGCCTGCATCCAGCAGCTTCAGCTGGAGGGCATCCAGATCGGTTCCTTCTGGAAGCTGGATCACAAACTCATTAAACGTCGGAGCTGCGAAAGTCAAGCTTACACCAGGGATCGCTTTTAACCTCTGAAGCGCATAGTGACTCTTCTGTAAATTCAGATCAGCGACATCCATCATGCCTTGTCTTCCTAGCGTAGACATATAGACGGAAGCACTCAGTGCCAGCAGTGCCTGGTTCGAGCAAATATTGGACGTCGCCTTCTCGCGGCGGATATGCTGCTCGCGGGCTTGCAGCGTCAGTACGAAGCCACGCTTGCCGTTGCGGTCGGTCGTCTGACCGACGATGCGACCGGGAATCCGGCGCATATGAGCCTGAGACACGGCGAAGTATCCGCAAGTGGGTCCGCCAAGCGAAGCGGCGATTCCAAGGGGCTGCGCATCGCCTACAACGATGTCGGCACCCAGCTTGCCTGGGGCTTCCAGCAAACCGAGCGACAGCGGGTTGGCGCTCACGACGAGCAGGCCTTTGTGCGCATGCACAAGGTCGGCGGCAAGTTTTACATTTTCCACAGCACCAAAGAAGTTCGGGCTTTGAATCATGACTGCCGCAGTGTCGTTCGAAATGGCTGCTTGCAGGGCATCCCAGTCGGTTACACCATCCTTGTAGTCAATCTCGACAATATCAAGGCTTAGCCCATGTGCATATGCTTGCAACACTTGACGGGATTCCGGGTGAACGGTTCTGGATACGATAAGTTGTTTGCGGCGTGTGGCTGCTGCAGCCAGATTACCAGCCTCTGCAAAAGCCGTTGCACCATCATACATGCTGGCATTCGCTACGGCCATGCCCGTCAGCTCACAGATATAGGATTGAAATTCGAAGATTGCTTGCAGCTCCCCCTGGCTGATCTCAGGCTGATAAGGGGTGTATGCTGTATAGAACTCCGAGCGTGAAATGACGTGGTTGATGACAGAAGGGATGTGATGGTCATAGATGCCTGCGCCGAGAAAGCTGGCGTGTGTCTCGAAGTTGGCATTTTTACCAGCTTGTTTGGACATGTGACGTGTTAATGCGTATTCGTCCAGCTTGGAGGATACCGGCAGCTCGCCCTGATAACGAATCTCCTGCGGAATGTCTTTGAACAGATCTTCAATTGTATCCACACCAATCGTGGCGAGCATTGCGCTCTGGTCCTGTTCAGTCATGGGGATATAGCGGTGCTTGCTCATGCTTGCTCAGCTCCTTGGGATGGGGTCTTTGACGTACGTGTCCGTTTATGAAAAGGGGTCCTGACGACCTCGGCTTTCAGCTTTTTGCCACGAATCTCAATCTCCAGCGGTGTTCCCAGTGCGGCATGTCTGGCATCAATCAGGGCTAGGCCCAGATTGCGCTTCAAGGTAGGTGATTGAGTGCCTGTTGTAACTTCTCCAATCTGCACGCCATCAGCATAGATCGGATAATGCGGCCGAGGGATACCCCGTTCCAGTACTTCAATACCAACGAGCTTGCGGTCAGGACCGTCATTTTTTTGCTGCAGCAAAGCCTCGTGTCCGATAAAAGGTCCGGTGTTCAGCTTCACAAACATGCCGAGACCTGCCTCCAGTGGAGAGATGGTTGGCGACAGCTCCTGGCCATACAAAGGCAGCTTCGCTTCAAACCGAAGTGTATCGCGAGCGCCAAGTCCAGCTGGAACAAGGCCCAGATCAGCACCTGCTTCCATCAATCCGTTCCATACCAGAGCAGCCTGTTCTGCTGAAACGTACAGCTCAAAGCCGTCTTCTCCAGTGTATCCGGTGCGCGACAGCAGCAATTTAACCCCGCATACATGCGCATCCTGTACAAAGCGGAACGGTTCAATAGAGCCTGTATCGGTGTGTGTACCTGTAACTTTGCTTAGAATTTCGACCGCCAGAGGGCCTTGCAGTGCAAGCAAAGCCGTTTGCTCCGAAGCATTGGTCAGGATCACACCAGGAGTCAAGTGCTCTTGAAGCCATGCCCAATCCTTGTCGATATTGGAGGCATTCACAACGAGCATGTAGTGCTGCTCTGCCAATTTGTAAATCAGTAGATCGTCGACCACACCACCATCGGGATAACACATCAGGGTATATTGAGCCTGACCTGGTGCAATTACGGTTACATCATTAGTCGTCATATGCTGTAAAAAGGCTTCCGCCTGTTCACCCGTTACGGTGAATTCACCCATATGGGATACATCAAACAGCCCGGCACGCTCACGTACCGCTTCATGCTCCTTTTGAATACCGCTAAACTGCACCGGCAGCTCCCAGCCGCCAAAATCAATGCAGCGTACGCCTTCATATTGCGAATAGAGGGGGAAGAGCGGTGTTCTTAACAAATCGGACATGTAATCACCTCGTCATAGCCGTTAACGGGCCAAGTTTAGAAACGTCATGTAACCGGCACATCCATACATAAATTAATAAGTCGTTTATGAAAACACGCTGTCAAGACAGACGATTCGATATCCTGTATTTCATTTTGGGGAAAAGAAAAGGACAGGCCAAAGAATCGGCATGCCGTGTAGCACGCTGTATTCTTAGGCTCTGTCCCTTGTACCTGAGAGTTACCCCGCTGCTAATGCAGACAGGTTTCCCCTTGGGTGATCGTAACGTCCGTTACGGACGATTAGATGCTCTCCAGAGTTGCGTCCTGTAAAAGTCCTTTTGCCTGAGAGATTCACCTCCGCTTGTCGGTGGTTTACTCCTTCGGCGCCGCCTTATGTACATCCCCATAACGGGTGTCGCGGGCAGTCTCTCCCTTTACATTCATCCGCGGTTCATACGTAATGTAATTCAATTCAGTTGCTCCTTTCATTAAAGCGTGAATTCGATCATGATGTCAAGAACAATATCATTAAACCTGTATAAAATACGAATGATATATTGTTTTTTTTATTTAATGTTCGTTTATTTTAAATGGATACGTTTACTATGTTATTATTCTCCAGTATATGTAGAAAGTGCATTGCTTGGTGATAGAGCCAGGGGCATAAATTCAAATAAATTGTCAGCTATCTTGACATTTGCATGCGAAATATTTACGCTGTTGTTTGGGGAAAAGGTGAAGGTCAAAGAACGCATGCACTCATTTAATGAAAAGCGAGGCGGATATGAATGAGCGAATTGAGAAGTGATTTCCTGTACAGTGAAGAGCACGAATGGGTTCAAACCGTTGGGGAGGATACCGTACGTATCGGCATTACGGAGTTCGCACAGCATCAGTTGGGTGACATTGTGTTTGTAGAACTGCCTGACCTGGAAGCAAGTGTAGCTGCGGCAGACAGCATTGGCACGATTGAATCGGTAAAAACCGTGTCGGATCTATTTTCGCCTGTTAGCGGCACAATTATTGCGGTGAATGAAACGCTGCAGGACTCACCGGAACTGGTGAACAGCTCTCCTTATGAAGATGGCTGGATGATCGAAATTCGTGTTGAGGGAGATTTGCAGGCGGCTTTATCTTCACTGCTGAATGCGGACGCTTATCACAAGCATATTGAGTAGAAGAGGATCTGCATGATCTGATTAATTTGTACTTAATGACATATATATTATCACATAAGAAAAAAGAATGATGATCTCTGAACCTGTGTGGGCTGCCAGCCCGCGCAGGTTTTTTTGATGTCTTTTCAGGAGACTAAGCAGGGTGTTTGAGCCCCAAAAGGATGACTTCAGGATAAATATGCTGCTCCTGGATCACACTATTATGCTGTTTTATGTGCTGTATATGATCTGGATCATAGCTATGAAATTCCTTGTGTATCAAGGGTTTTATAGAATATGACTACATAAAAACGATTACATAATCTAATGTTGTCATCATTGTTCATGACGAAAGTACGCTTTCATTTGATTGAACGGGAGAGGTTTCTCGCTTAGGATTACAGCAGGGATGGATGACACCCCTTTCACAATTATTATGACTTGATTCAAGGAGGATAAACGAATGAGTAATTTGGACCAAACGTCCAATTCCAAGGGTGGATTACGTGTCGGTGTGCAACGCTTTGGACGATTCCTGAGCGGTATGGTTATGCCTAATATGGGTGCGTTTATTGCTTGGGGATTAATCACTGCCATGTTTATTAAAACAGGCTGGTTCCCGAATGAAACGTTATCACAACTCGTTGATCCGATGATTAAATATTTGCTGCCGCTGCTGATCGGTTATACCGGGGGCACGATGGTGCATGGAACGCGGGGCGGGGTCGTCGGGGCAATCATGACAATTGGTGTCATTGTAGGCAGTGATATTCCGATGTTCCTTGGAGCCATGATTGCGGGGCCATTCGGAGCTTGGGTGATCAAAAAGTTTGATAAATCGGTCGAGGGTAAAATCAGAGCTGGTTTTGAAATGCTGGTCAACAATTTCTCTGCCGGAATCATCGGCGGTATTCTGGGCATCATTGCTTTATTAGGTATCGGACCTGCTGTAGAGGCCATCAGCAAGGTGCTTTCTGCAGGGGTGCAGGGTTTGATGAACCTGGGATTGCTTCCACTGGTCAATCTGATCATTGAGCCAGGTAAAGTGTTATTCCTGAACAATGCGATTAACCACGGCATTTTGACACCGATTGCTACGGAACAAGCGAGAGAGCTGGGTAAATCCGTGCTTTATATGCTGGAGTCTAATCCGGGACCGGGGCTAGGGATTTTGCTTGCATATTGCTTCTTTGGACGGGGGACAGCGAGATCATCTGCACCGGGTGCGGTTATTATCCACTTCTTCGGTGGTATTCACGAGATTTATTTCCCGTACATCCTGATGAGACCGATTCTGATTCTTGCAGCTATTGCAGGAGGCATAGCGGGCACATTGACGTTTGTGTTGACTGGAGCAGGTCTGGTATCTGCGCCATCACCGGGTAGTATCATTGCCTACTTCCTGCTGACACCAAAAGGTGGATATATTCCAATGCTCGCAGGGGTTATCGTCGCAGCAGTTGTTTCCTTCCTGATCGCCTCTTTGCTGCTCAAAACGGGTAAACAGAAGGATGAGGATGAGGATCTGGAATCGGCCTCCAGCCGAATGAAGGACATGAAGCGTCAAGGTAATACCGCAAATGCAGCCATTACAGCAGATGTCGGCACTGCCGCTGCTACCAAAGCAAAGGCAGATGTGAAGAAGATTGTATTCTCCTGTGATGCGGGTATGGGGTCAAGTGCCATGGGAGCTTCAATTCTTCGTAAGAAGATGAAAGCCGACGGCATTGATGTTGCCGTAACAAACACGGCGATTAGTGAGATTCCGCAGGATGCTGACGTTGTAATTACGCAAAAAACATTAACGGATCGAGCACGTACAGTTGCACCGAACGCAGAGCATATATCCATTGACAACTTCCTAAAAAGCCCGGAATACGATGCGCTTGTTGAACGTTTGAAGTAAGCGGTGAACCGCTGCGATACAGCTTTAAACCTGGCAGCCGTTTTCCAAGAGCCGGAGGCTGAGATATGAGTATTACGAAAAGACAACGTGAAATTGTGGAGTTCCTGCTGGAGCATCCTCATGAAGTCACGGCTGGCGAGATCGCCGTTGAAGTAAAAGTAAGTGCCCGTACTGTGCATCGTGAGCTGCTGATGATTGAACAGTGGCTGGAGCCGCTCGGTATGCGATTGGAAAAAAAATCAGGGACCGGAATTCGGATTTATTCCGGTTCAGACGACCTTAGTACATTACGCCAGAAGCTGGAGGGTAATGAATATGTAGAGTTTACGCCGGAAGAGCGTAAGCTCTTCATGCTTTGCATCCTGCTGGATGAAGCGGAGCCGGTCAAACTACTTGCTCTCGCTTCCGATCTGAAGGTGACGGTATCCACGGTCACCACGGATCTGGATGATCTGGAATCCCGCATTCGTCAGGCCGGGCTGAAGCTGGTCCGAAGGCGAGGATACGGGGTTAAAATCACCGGCAGTGAGGCGATTCACCGTAGAGCGATTGCTGCGCTGGCGTTGGAAATGCTGGATGAGTCTGATCTTTTTGGCAGACAGCCGGAGCAAGGCGGTTCGCTTGTGAATCAAAAGCTGCTTGGCATGATCGGACATAGTGATGTGCTTACGATTGAAAATGCATTATGGCAACCGGATATTGAATGGCTCGAAAAAATTCCTGAACGGCAGTATATGAAGCTGCTTATTCAATTATCAGTAGCAGTTGTTCGTATACGCAGAGGTTTTCATATTGAACGTCCGCGATCCGGGACAGGATCGGCTGCCACGGCGGGAAAAGTGACAGAGCCGCATGAAACACGAGTGCCCGTATTCATGGCCTCTCGTCTATGCAGCGTATTATCCTCACAGCTTGGCATGAGCTTCTCCGAGGAGGAGCAGCACTATTTTCATCAATTGCTAATGGAGACAGAGCAGCAGCTGCTTTCTTCCAGTCTGCTCCCGATTGATGATCTGATTCTGATGGATCGGGTGCACTCGCTTACGGATCAGATGCAGAAAAGAGCAGGGTATGCCTTTCATGAGGATCGCTTGCTTCGGGAAGGTCTGATTGCTCATATGATTCCTGTGATGGAACGTCTTGAAGCACATCAGGTCATTCGCAATCCGCTGCTACAACAGATTCGCAAGGATTATGACATCCTTTTTGAACAGGTTAAAGCATCGGTGTTACAAGCGTGGCAGGGGACAGAGGTTCCAGATGAGGAGATCGGTTTTTTAGTCATGCATTTTGGTGCGTCCATTGAGCGGCTGCGAGCACTAAAGCAGGACATTCGCGCAATTGTGGTATGTAACAGCGGCATTGGCTCGTCCCGTATGCTATCCAGTCGGCTGTCCAAGGAGTTTCCGGAAATTCAGATTATAGACAGCGTGTCCTGGTACGAGGCCGCCCGAGTTCCGACGGAAGAATATGATCTTGTCTTATCTACCGTCGATCTGCCGATGGAGGAAGGTCAGTATTACAAAGTCAGCCCGCTGTTAACGGCAGACGAGAGTGAACGGCTTCGACATTTTATCAAAACGACAACGTTACAGCGGCAGCATCGTAAACCTCGCGAGACGGGGGATGAGGCTCCGAATCGTTATTCCGACCCGGATGCGATGGAGACAACATTGCTTGAAATCGTGCGAGTCATCGGCAAATTTCAGGTGCATGCACTGGATAATGCACATCTTGATTTTGCACATAGTGTGCTTGCCATGTGCAAAATCGTACATCGTGCAGGTGTGTTGAAAGACCCGGGAGAGGTCGCAAGACTGCTGGAGGTACGTGAGTCGATGGGAAGTCAGAAGATTCCCGGCACCAGGCTGGCGCTGTTCCATACACGGAGTGAAAGCATCTATAGGCCATCCATCAATCTGTTCCAGCTTGAGGAACCGTTGCTCCAGACGATGGATGATCCTGAAGGAGTCAGTCATGTGTTACTGATGCTGGGTCCAAAAGAATTGTCCAAGGAAAGTCTGGAGGTACTCAGCGAGATTAGTGCACTGCTGCTACAGGAAGAGATGATTGCGCTGCTGGGTAAAGGCAACAGAGATGAAATTATTCATTATCTGTCCCGGGAGCTGGTTGGATTTTATCGCAGTAAAAATGAAATTGGAGGACATTAACATGAGTATGTTAACAACAGACAAAGTCATCATGAACGCAACGGCTCAGGATAAATATGAGGCTATTCGTATGGCAGGACAGATTTTGAAAGATGCAGGGCATATTACGGCGGATTATATTGACAAAATGCTGGAGCGGGAAGAGATCGTATCCACGTATGTCGGCAACGGACTTGCCATTCCGCATGGTACGAAAGAGTCCAAAGCCTCGATCCTGTCTACAGGAATTTCGGTTATTCAGTTCCCGCAGGGAGTTGATTTTGGGGACGAACAAGCATATATGGTCATCGGTATCGCGGCACAGGGCGGGGAGCATATGGAGATTTTGACCAGCATTGCGGTTATCTGCGCGGAGGAAGAGAACATGGAAGCGCTGCGTCATGCAAAAACAGCAGAGGAAGTTATCACCATTCTCGAAAGTGAAATGGAGCTATGAAGGCTCTCCACTTTGGCGCAGGTAACATTGGACGTGGATTTATCGGCTTGATTCTGTCTCGTGCCGGATATAAGGTGACGTTCTCGGATGTGAATCAGGAGCTAGTCCATGCGCTGCTAGAGCGCGGTGAGTACACCGTTGAGCTCGCTAATGAGAGTAAAGAGCAGGAGACGGTGACTGGGGTAACAGCCATTGACGGTCGCGATCTGCAGAAGGTTGCAGAGGCTGTGGCTGAAACAGATCTGGTGACAACCGCAGTTGGTGTGGGGGTGCTGAAGCATATTGCGGCCGGTATTGCGAAAGGTCTGGAGTACAGAAGACATGTCGGTACTGTGCAAAAGCCGCTGCATATTATCGCTTGTGAAAATGCGATTGGTGGAAGCACCCAGCTGAAAGAGCATGTATATGCTTTGCTGGATGAGCAGGCACAAGCTTACGCTGATCAATATGTATATTTTCCCGATTCGGCGGTAGACCGGATTGTACCTATTCAGAATCATGCAGACCCGCTGCATGTTCAGGTGGAACCCTTTTACGAATGGGTGGTGGATCGCTCCCGGATGGCGCCGGCCTTCAAACCGATGGAGGGTGTCGTTTATGTAGATGATCTGGAGCCGTACATTGAGCGCAAATTGTTTACTGTCAATACCGGGCATTGTATTGCCGCATACATTGGTTATGTGCACGGATATGACACCATTCAGAAGGCCATTGCCGACGAAAAAGTGAAATCCGTCGTATACGGGGCTTTACAGGAAACGGGTGGGGTACTGGTAAAGCGCTTTGGCTTTAACCGGGAAGATCATATGCAGTATATTGTAAAAATATTGGGCCGGTTCGTTAACCCTTATCTCACCGATGAGGTAACCCGTGTGGGACGTTCGCCTCTGCGCAAGCTATCCCCGAATGATCGTCTTGTTCGCCCGGCGCTGCTCGCACATGCAGAAGGCATGCCTGTAACTCATCTGGCTATGGGTATAGCAGCGGCCTGCAAGTTCGATGTCTCCGATGACCCGGAAGTGGTCGAACTGCAAAGCCTAATTCGCGAGAAGGGCGTGGCATCTGCCTTGTCGCATTATACCGCTATGGAGCAGGGCCATCCGGTACTGGCAGAAGCGGTGAAGCAGTACCATCAGATGTAGTTTAATGCATTCATAATCTATTTATACAGAATTATAGATGTAATAATAAGAAGAAGCTATCTTACATGATTCATCATAAAAAAACAAAGAAACCCTCCTCTGAAATGGCTGATGCATGAAGTGCACACCATTGCTGCAGGAGTGGTTTCTTTGTTTTTGAAAAGGCGGCCGGATTGCAGCACGCTTCGTTAATTACATCATACGGAGCAATCTACAAGTTAGACTTGGTATGTTACCCGCGATTCTGTTACCTCTACCACCTAATTTATCTGCTGCTGGCCTCCGGCTATACCTGTTCACGTACGTAGCTGTCCAAGCAGCGTTGACAGATGCAGGATTTCAAGCGGTGCTCAGCCGGGATGCGCTCAAGCACACCTTCAGGGAATGAGGCATGGTTGCACCAGCATTCCGAATGTGGCTTGCCCGCAGCGTAGGTACAGCCGTTGCTTTCTCCGCAAAGTGGACATACAACCCCGTTGTCCGTATTTGTTTTAGCTTGATGCATATGAGTAATGTCTTGTTTGTCCAATATGCTGTATCCCCCCTTGTTCTTCAAACCCACCAATGCAATCCGCTATTGATCTGCCTATGCATACCAACATTCACTTTGACAGCGCTAATCTTCTTCATACCAGTATACCAAATATTGTTGCCGTACAGGTTATGTGGATATAAATGTGGGAGGGAGGCTGATTGCTGTCCTCATTCCCACGGTACAACTCGTCAGCAACGATATGCAGCTGCGAGCATTTCTTCTGAATTTTTTCAGCTTGCGTCCCCGGATCATGACCCCAATCTGTCCTCGATTGTCCTCTTCTTCACACACGATGCCTGCTTGATCCAGGTACGAAAGAGCACAGTCTGCAGCATGTTTTTGAACATGCGGAAGCCCAGACTGGTCAGGGTGTGTTCGTTTGAACTTTTGATATCTGTGGTGAAGTTCTGGTTTTAATGCTGGTTTTGGTCAGGATTCATGCTTGAACCGCTCCTTTAATGTTTTTAGAAAAATATTCCTCATGGAAAACACAAAAAGGGCGGAGAATGAACAAACGTCATTCTCCGCCCGAAACGTATGGGAAAGCAGGGCCCATGACAGGTCTAATCCAAAAAATCCGCGCTGAACACAGCGCGGAAATAGACCCGGACACAGGCAATCCCGGAGGCGATGTTTGATTTCCGCTGTTCTTAACTAAGTACAGGGTTCTGGCGCATCATGAAATCCACGTATGCCAAGGGGCACAAGCGTCATGAAGGGCCAAACTCCTGAATATGAAGCTTGATTAGTTAAGAGCGCTCACCGACATCAAAATCTCTCCTTCAACCTGAGGAATATACCTGTAATATAAACTGGAAATCACTTCAAAGTTAATGAATCGTAATAAAGATGTGGACTTGATTATGATTGGGTTTTAAAATAACAATAGTAATTTAACCCAATGAAAGCGATTTTATTAAAAGGGAGATGCTCTTCTTGCCTAAATATCTTTTGCGTCTGCTCTGCTTTACCATGATTCTTGGGGCCTTGCCGGTCATCGTAATTGGTTCCGTCTCCTATACGATTGCTTCTCGTGATATCGAACAGAAGGTGCGCGAGAGCAATCTTCAAATACTGCATCAGACCCAGATGAGGGTGGAGCAAGTATTACGAAGCTTACAGTTGTCCTCGATTCAGTACGTTAACTCGCCACTGGTGCTGCGAGCAATGAAGCAGCCGCTGGATAGCAGCGAATTTCAGGAGATTCGTGATCTTACCTCCGGGTTCAACAACTTGCAGGCCGTCACTAGTATTGATCAGGCATATCTTGTTAATCTGGATGAAGACTGGGTTGTATCCATGCGTTCATTTGGCAAACTGAGCGACTTCAGCATTCGAGATCGGATTGGAACTTATCTTACACATACGAACAGCTTGTTTTGGGTGACTCAGAATAAAATCTCGGCCAAAGAGAGTGTACCTGTATCGGCAGGCATGGGTGAGGCTTTGACGGAGCAGGCACCAACCTTGATCTCATCCGATAACGTTGTGAGTATGGTTTTCAAAATTCCAATGGTCCCGACAAATGTCAAACCTAAGGGCTTTCTTGTCATTGATATTGCGGATGCAGAGCTCAGCAGCTTTCTGAGCCGAAATCCGAATTCCGGTGATCTGTACGTGCTGGACCAGGACCAGAAATATTTTTTGAACGACACCAATTACGGAAGCAAATATGATCAACTGAACAAAGAAATTCAAGAAAAAGTTCAGGTAACAGGAGAATCGCAGGGGTTCTTCAGCGCAGAAGTAGAGGACAAACCTGTAGCAGTGAGTTATAGACAGTCTCCGCTTAATGGCTGGTTATATGTATCCGTGGTCTCTCTGGGGCAGATCACAGCCCAATCACAGAAGATTGCCGTGGTGACCGGTGTGGCTACGTTAATCATGTTATGCGTGACAGGGCTTGTGGCGATATATGGCAGTCGGCGTATGTATTCTCCGATCTCAAGACTGCTGCAATTCACGAAAGGACTGGGTTCCCCGCTGCCTCCAGCGGGGCGCCGTCAGGATGAGTTTATTTATATTGAGGAACGATTGTCTACCCTGTTCAGCTCGGAGAAAACGATGCGTGAGCAGATGAAAGGGCAACATGTGCATCTGCAGGAATTTTTTATGACCAAGCTGCTGACAGGCAAAATCTCGGAAGAGGATTTCAAATATCAGGGGGAATTATACGACTTCCCCACCGGCTGGTCACATCTGGGAGTGCTCATGCTGCAGATTGATACGCTGGAGGGCACAAGATATGAAGAGCAGGATCGCGATCTGCTACTGTTTGCGGTTAACAATATGGTCGGTGAGCTGCTGCCAGCCGAAATTCGCTTCACACCGGTCATGCTGGATGATGCACAGGTCACTGTGCTTGCGTCCGAACTGAGCGATGAGGTGCAGCTGAAGGAATGGATGCATAGGCAGGCTGATTGGCTACGTGAGCGGGTTGTGACCTATCTGAATCTGCCCGTGAGTATAGGCATCAGTCGAGCGTATTCCAGCATTGGAGCTACCCCTAGAGCATATCAGGAGAGCAAGGAAGCTTTGCAGGGCAGAGTCAGCCTGGGGAGCCGCATTATTTTACACTACGAGGATATTCAACCAAGAGGTCAGATGGAGGCTGCGCTCTATACACAGCTGCGAATGATTGAGGATCAGCTGGCATCAGCACTCAAGCAGGGAGACGAGGAGAAAACAGATATTTATTTTACGCAGTATTTAGGTCTGCTGGCAGATAAAAAGCTTCATTTCAGCGAATATCCCGTCATTATGGTTCAGCTGCTGTCCCGTGTGTATCAACTGGTGCAGGAGCAGGGTGGAGATGTGGCCGAAGTGCTGGGAGAGAAGGCTTCTATGGCATATCTGCTCAAGCTTTCAACTCTGGACGAAATGACCAACTGGTTCCGCAAGCGACTCTTTCAGCCTGTTATTCGTTTCTGGCGGGAGCAGGAGGAGTCTCAGTACATGAATATCGCTCGCCGGATGATTCGTTTAATTGAGGAGAGGTATGATCGGGATTTGTCACTGGAAGCCTGTGCGGAGGAATTGAACTTTCATCCCGTCTATTTAAGCCGGGTTTTCAAGAAGGAGGCGGGCGTGAATTTTACCGAATATCTTGCCGAGTACCGTATGGAAAAAGCCAAAACATGGCTGCAGACAACGGATCTGAAAATTGCGGAAATCGCGGAAAAATTAAATTATACCAACCCAACAGCTTTTATTCGCACCTTCCGCAAAATAACAGGAACCACTCCCGGCAAGTACCGGGAGCAGCAGCGATAACAACAAGGCCTGCTCTGCCCGCTATGGCAGGCAGGTTTTTTGCACATAATCCAGATTTATCCAATAATGATTCGTGCTTATATATCAAAGTTAAACGAGGAACATGCAGGTTGAAAACAGTGTATTTGGTGTGTATCCAGCGAGCATCCAAACGCTGTAACCCTTGATACATAAGGATAAACAAGAGGCTAAAACGAGACGATAGCCAGTGATTCGATTATCAGCCACAATGGAGACATGAATTCAGGAAGTGATCTTTTGTAATCGTTTCCAACGTGGGGAGGAAGACACTATGAAAGCCGAAACGGCGGCTCGGACACGGCCCGCTACCCGCAGTGACAAAAACCTGCTGTGGAGGGACATCATCAAAAACCGGTGGCTGTATATCATGCTCATTCCGGGAGTGCTTTACTTTGTTATTTTCAAATACATACCGATGTATGGCATTACGATGGCTTTTCAGGATTACACCCCGTACAAGGGCATTCTGGGGAGTGATTGGGTAGGCTTCAAGCATTTCCAGCGTTTCTTTGGAGAACCGCAGTTCTGGACACTATTCCGAAATACGTTTTTGCTTGCCATCTATAATTTGGTATTCTTTTTTCCACTCCCAATCTTACTTGCGCTGATGATGAATGAGGTTCGGCGGGAGCGATTCAAACGCTTCGTACAGACACTGGTTTACGTTCCACACTTTGTATCCTGGGTTGTTGTCGTCGGAGTGTTCTACATGCTGTTTACGACAGAGGGTGGGGCAATCAACGAATTGCTTTATAATCTGACAGGACAAAAAATTGCCTTCCTGCTTGAACCTGGATGGTTCCGTACGATGATTGTAGGACAATCCATTTGGAAAGAGGTAGGCTGGGGCACAATCATTTTCCTGGCTGCGCTCTCTGGAGTAGACACACAGCTCTATGAAGCTGCCCGGATTGACGGAGCCAACCGCTGGCGTCAGACTTGGCACATTACGTTGCCAGCGATTCGCAGTACCATCATCATTTTGCTCATCTTGCGTCTGGGTCACTTCCTGGATACAGGGTTTGAACAGATCTTCCTGATGCTGACACCAACGAATCGTGATGTGGGTGAGGTGTTCGATACCTACGTATACACGAAGGGACTTACCCAGGCACAGTACAGCTATAGTGCTGCTGTCGGATTGTTCAAGTCGGTTGTCGGACTGGCGCTGGTGCTTGGAGCTAATACACTGGCCAAAAAATTCGGGGAGGAAGGCGTCTATTGATGCATTGCAGCAGACGTTTTCCATCAGACAGGAGTGAACATTCAGATGCAACAGGATAAAACATGGGGCAACCGGATCTTTGATTTTGTGAATCATGGCTTGCTGCTGCTCATCGGCATCGTGACCGTAATCCCGTTTATTTATATTTTGGCTGTGTCCTTTACCAGCCCGCATGAAGTAGCCAAGGGAGGATTTATCCTTTTTCCAAAAGAGTTCTCTCTGGCAGCATACCGTTACATTTTCTCCACGGACACCTTGATTCGCAGTTTGGGTGTGTCGATCTACATTACCGTAATCGGCACGCTGATTAATCTGCTGTTTACATCGCTTATGGCTTATCCGCTCTCCAGAAAATATTTGCGCGGACGCCAGCCGATTCTGCTGGGCGTGCTATTCACGATGTTGTTCAGTGGCGGTATGATTCCAACATACTTTGTCGTTAAATCTCTGCATCTGACCGATACGCTCTGGTCCTTGATGCTGCCGACGGCAATCAGTGCGTTCAACCTGATCGTACTCAAAAACTTCTTCCAGGCCATCCCGGATGAGCTGGAGGACGCAGCGAAGATTGATGGCTGTAACGATGTGGGTGTATTGTTCCGCATTGTGCTGCCGCTGTCGATGCCAGCGATGGCTACCTTCTCACTCTTTTATGCGGTGGCACACTGGAACAGCTTCTTCAGCGCCGTTATCTATATCAATGATAGTGAGAAGTGGCCTGTGCAGGTCTGGCTGCGTGAGATCGTCATTCTTGCACAGAGTCGAATCGGTGATACAAGCATTGAAGAGACTGAAATTCAGCCGCTGACGATTCGTATGGCCGTAATCGTGTTCTCCACGATTCCAATCATGCTGGTGTACCCATTCCTGCAAAAGCATTTTGCCAAAGGAGTGATGCTTGGTTCGGTCAAAGGCTAATGGTGCAGGATTGATTCGAGACGGGTTGAGAATGCATTAATAAAGTGAGACTTATTGGAATTGGGTTCAGGCTTTCGTAATGAAGCATGGCTGTATATTCAAAGGGAGGTTTTCATGAAATGAAAGCTGTGAAAAAGAAAGCCGTAGCTGCCTTGAGCACACTCGCGTTAGTGGGCGGTTTGCTGGCAGGATGCGGATCAGATGATGGTCAGGCTGCAGAAGGCGGCGTACAAAACGTATCCATCGCTATTGCACAGGTAGGTGACGTACCAAGTAAAGGCAATGAGGTACAGAAAAAAATTGAAGAGTACACCAACACCAAACTGGACATCCAGTGGATTCCGGCTTCGGCATACAATGACAAAATCAATGTTATGATCGCCTCCAGCGACATGCCCAAAATCGTAAAGGTGCAGTATAACCCAACGGTGACAAGTGCAATGCGGAATGATGTGTTTTGGGAAGTAGGCCCTTTCCTGAAGGATTATAAAAACCTTGCTGCCCAGAATGAACGTTTCTTTAACAACATCAAGGTTGAGGGTAAAATCTACGGCGTACCGGTATTCTCTGATATTGCACGGGCAACGGTCATTTACCGCAAAGACTGGTTCGACAAGCTTAATCTGAAGGTGCCATCGACCCCGGACGAGTGGTACAACACGATCAAAACCTTGGCCACATCTGACCCGGATGGCGACGGGAAGGACAATACGTTTGGATTGATGCTGTTTAAAAAATATAACGAGGATCAATACTCTTTCACGACACGTCTCGGCGTAAGCTTTGGTGCACCGAACAAGTGGAAGGTCGAAAGTGATGGCAGCTTCACACCTGAATTCATGACACCGGAATACAAGCAGGTGATGGATCTGCTGAAACGATTGTATGAAGAGAAGCTGCTCAACCAGGACTTTGCTGTTTTCGATTCAACGGAAGCAGAGAAGAAGTATGACACTGGCGCTGTAGGCATGCGTGTGGGTGTCGCTCAGAACGGTAAAAGCCAGCAGGAGCGTCTGTCCAAAAATAACCCGGACGGCGTTGTGGATATTGCGGGTCTGCTAGGGCCGAATGGCGACCGTGTAGCTGGACAGACAGGTAATTCCGGTATTCTGGCATTCCCGAAAGCAACGGTAAAATCGGAAGAAGAGCTGAAAAACCTGCTTTCTTTCATTGACAAGCTGATGGACCCGGAGATGGCTACCTTGCTGATGCGTGGTGTGGAAGGCAAGCATTACACCAAGTTAAGTGACAATGAAGTAGAGATGAGTGACTTTGATGCGTTCCAGCGTGAAGTAAAACCTTATCGTGATAATTTCCCTTATGTGGAGGGCTACAACGTACCTAAGCTGAAGGATACGGAGCTGGGAGAGAAGGGGACAGCATTAGTGAAGGAGCTGGCTGAACATGCTGTGCCAAACCCTGCATTGACGCTGTATTCACCAACATACGGTGATCGCGGAGCAGATCTGGATCAGATGATTGCCGATGCGCAGACCAAGTATATTATGGGCAAGATTGATCAAAGCGGCTGGGAAAAGGAAATCGAGAACTGGGCTAAGTCTGGCGGAGACAAAATTCGTGAGGAATACGCCGAGGATTATAAAAAGCAGGCTCAATAAAGAGCAGAATCGGAGGATGAAGCATGAAGCAAACATTGCAACATACACCTATGCGTATGGCTGACCAGTTTATGGAGAGTTATCGCAGTCATGAGCTGTATTCCACCTGGCATTATGAGAACGGCTGCCTGCTGAAAGCGTTGGAAGAGCTTTATGCGAGCACAGGCGAGCAGAGATATTTTGACTACATCCAGGAGCTGATGGACCTTTATATTCAAGAAGATGGCTCCATTCGTTCCTATACGATTGAGGAATATAATCTGGACCAGATTAATCAGGGGAAATCATTATTTTTCCTACTGGAGAAAACGGGACAGGAGAAGTATCGCAAAGCTTCCGAGCTGCTGATGACCCAGCTTAAAGGACAGCCGCGCACCCGTGAGGGCGGATTCTGGCATAAAAAGATTTATCCGTTCCAGATGTGGCTGGACGGGTTGTACATGGCAACACCGTTTCTCACTCAATACGGGGCAGTGAATGGTGAAGCAAAGTGGTTTGACAAGGCTGCCCTGCAGCTGCTGCTTGTCGAAGAGCGCACGCGTGACCCACGCAGCGGTTTGTTATACCATGCCTGGGATGAGAGCAAGGAGCAGCGCTGGAGTTCTGGCGATACAGGCTGCTCTCCACATGTGTGGAGTCGGGCAGTAGGCTGGTATGTGATGGCGGTTGTAGATACGCTGGACTATTTGCCCGTGGATCACGAGCAGCGTGGACAGATTATCGGTATTTTCGAGCGGCTTGCCAATGCGCTGGTACATGTACAGGATCAGCAGACGGGCTTATGGCCGCACCTGCTCGATCAGCCGGGACGTGAGCGGAACTACCTGGAGGCTTCGGGAACGTCGATGTTTGTTTATGCTCTGGCGAAAGGCGTGCGCAAAGGGTATCTGAGCGGCAAGTTCAAAGCGATTGCGGAAAAAGGATATCAAGGTCTGCTGCAGCATTTGCTGCAAGCCGATCAAGAGGGTGTGCTTTCCCTGACACAATGCAACGGGGGAGCAGGCCTTGGGGGAACGCCGTATCGTGATGGCTCTTACGAATACTATGTGACCGAGTCCATTCGCATCAATGATCCGAAATCGGTTGCTCCGTTTATTTTGGCAGGGGTAGAGATGGAACTGGCATAACGCTAGTTCTTTTCTCCCGAAAATTATGATAGCGCATACATTTTGAGATTGAAGGCATCTATGAGTGGGGATGAGGGCAAGATCGCTGAACACTAGGCTTATCCAAAAGGAGAGATGGTTCATGAGTCCAAAAGGTCCAAGAAGTTCAAAGAATGCTATGCTTCGCATAGGGAGCTTAGTTATTGTAGGTGCGATGTCTGCTGGTCTGCTGGCAGGATGCGGGGGAGAAAAAGCTCCAGCTGCGGAGGAAGGCAAGCTGCCTATTTCCATTTCATTGATGCAGGTAGGAGATGTGCCTGCCAAGGAAAATGCGATTGAAAAGAAGATTGAGGAATATACCAACACGGATGTCAACGTGCAGTGGATTCCACAGTCGGCGTTTGATGACAAGGTGAATGTGATGGTGGCATCGGGGGAGATGCCAACGATTATGCGTGTCAACTATGTGCCTACTACATTTAATGCAGCGAAGACGGGGCTGTTCTGGGAGCTCGGGCCGTATTTGAAAGATTACAAAAATTTGTCTGCCCAGTCCGAGGCTCATTTTAACAATATCAAGATCGAGGGCAAAATCTATGGCATCCCGAACTTCCGGGATATCGGACGGACCGCGATTGTATATCGTAAGGACTGGTTTGACAAGCTGAAGCTGGATATCCCGAAATCGCTGGATGACTGGTATGAGGTGATGCGTGCGATCCGCAAGGAGGACCCGGACGGCAACGGCAAGGAAGATACTTACGGAGCGTTGCTGTTCAAAAAGTATAATGAGGGTGTATCCTCACCACTGACACGGATTGCTGTAAGTATTGGCGGAGTCAACAAATGGGGTGTGGATGATGCTGGCAAACTAACTCCGGAATTTCTGACGACCGAATATGTTGATACGATGAAGCTGTTCAAGCGTCTGTTTACGGAGGGGCTGATTAACAGTGATTTCCCTGCACTGGACCCTTCGGATGCGGACAAAAAAATGGATTCGGGCCTCGTGGCCATGAAGCTGAACGGTGTAGCCCAGAACGGGAAATCGTCTCAGCAGCGTCTTACACCGAATGCACCGGATGGTATCATTGATGTTGCACCATTCCAGGGACCACAGGGCATCCGCATTGCGGGTGAGCCAGGTAACTATGGCATGCTTGTTATTCCTAAAGCATCTGTGAAGGATGAGGAGCAACTAAAAAAAGTGCTCACCTTCCTGGACAAACTGATGGATGAGGAGCTTAGCACGCTGCAACTGCGTGGATTGCTCGACGTACATTACAGCAAGACAGCGGATGGCAAAACAGAGTTAAAAGACTTCGACGCGTACCAGCGGGAGGTCAAGCCATATCGTGATAACCTGCTTAGCGTGGAAGGATACAACGTGCCTGAGCTGGTCGATGTTCCGATTGGCATGAAAGGCACCAAGATGGCTCGTGAAAATGAGCAGTATGCGATTGCTAATCCGGCACTGACGCTGTCGTCTGCCATCTACACCGAGCGCGGTCAGGAACTGGATCAGATGATCTGGGATGCACAGACCAAGTACATTATGGGCAAAATTGATGATGCAGGCTGGGAGCAGGAAGTTGCGAACTGGAGAAAAGCAGGCGGTGACCAGCTGCTTACTGAGCTTGAAGCATCGTACAAAGAGCTGAACGGGAAATAAAATAGGATCATACTGGCGCGGAAGCAGCTGTGATGGGGTATACATCACAGCTGCTTCTTTTTGAGCTGATCTATTATGACTGACCTGAAGAACGGGTATAAAGGGTAAAGAGTTATTTTAATAATCTACTTATCACACTCAACGCAGCGAGAGGAGAACGATGATGATCGACGACAAGAAGGGACAGCGAGCCGTTGAAAAAGCGAGTCCAGTTCAGATAACTGCTGTATATGAAGGAAATGATCTTGGGGTTAGCCTTGGAGCGAATCTGTGTATTTTCAAGGTGTGGTCGCCGGTGGCCGCCCAGATGCACCTTCTTCTTTACCCGCCATTGACCGACAGAAATTCTGCTGAACAACTGGATCAACTGAAATATCAAGTGATGCCGATGCAGTCTGATGGGCAGGGGGTGTGGGTTCTTAACATAGAGGGAGATTGGCAAAGGTATCGTTATATGTTCAGGCCCACCTTTGCTGATGGGACCTCCACTACGGCTGTGGACCCTTATGCACGAGCTGTCACCATGAACGGGGAGATGGGTGTCATCATAGATCTGGAGCGGACCCATCCAGAAGGGTGGAGGAAGGATCAGCGGCCGAAGCTGCTCCATGCGACAGATGCTGTACTGTACGAGCTGCATGTTCGGGATTTTTCCATTCATCCCTCATCGGGCATTGTGAACAAAGGCAAATATCTGGCATTCACGGAAACGGGGCTGCGTGATGAAGCAGGTCATACCCTTGGCATTGACCATCTGGCTGAACTGGGCATTACGCATGTGCACCTGATGCCTGTTTTTGATTTTGCAACGGTAGATGAATCAAGTGTAAATGACAATCTGCATGATGTCTCCAACTATAACTGGGGTTATGATCCGCTACATTACAATGTGCCGGAGGGCTCGTATGCATCACGCGCAGATGATCCCGAGACGCGCATTCGTGAGTTCAAGTCCATGATTGCTGCACTTCACCAAAAGGGGATAGGGGTCATTATGGATGTGGTCTATAACCACACGTTTGATACAGCAGGCAGCTCATTTGAAAAGCTGGTTCCCGGTTATTATTATCGCCAGCATGCGGATGGCACCTATAGCAACGGGTCAGGCACAGGCAATGAGGTGGCAACAGAACGACTGATGGTTCGTAAGTTTATCATTGATTCCGTTCGATTCTGGGCCGAGCAGTACCATGTGGACGGTTTTCGTTTTGATCTGATGGGTCTGATTGATGTAGCTACCATGAAGCAGCTCACATCTGAGCTTCATACTCGCGTGTCGCCTTCGATTCTCTTATACGGGGAGCCTTGGGGAGCAATGGAATCCCCGCTGGCAGAGGAGATGACCTTGAAGGGAACGCAGCGCGGAGCAGGATTTGCAGTCTTCAATGACAATTTTCGTAGCGTCATTAAAGGGGACAGTGATGGAGATGGCAAAGGATTTGCGACAGGTGAAGAAGGGAAGGCAGCCCATTTATGGACAGGGGTACAGGGGGCTATTCATGATTTTGCGGAAGCACCAGCCGAGACTCTGAATTATGTCACCGTACATGACAATCTCAATCTGTGGGATAAGGTTGCACGAACACAAGGGCTACATGAGGTGCTGGGTTTTCTGCAGTATAACGAGGATGGAAGCCTAAAGGGCTGCAGCAGCGTGGAAGAGGCGGTGAGCAAAGCCAATCCCTATCTTCAGGTTGATCCGAACGATGTGCTTGGCAACGAAACGGTCAGGCGATGTCTGCTTGCGAATGGCATTGTATTGACCGCACAAGGTATTCCTCTGATTGCGGCCGGAGACGAGCTGCTGCGAAGTAAATACGGGGATATGAACAGCCATCAGAGCGGGGATGTAGTTAATGCGATCCGTTGGGACCAGAAACAGCGGTATAAGCCGGTGTTCGACTACTACCGTGGGCTGATTCATCTGCGGCGAGAGCATCCGGCATTTCGTCTGCGTACACGCGAAGCGATTGAACGGTATGTTTGTCTTTTGCATCAGGAAGAGGGACTGCTTGCATACGAGATACAAGGTACAGCGGCGGAGGATACATGGCAGCGGATTGTAGTGATTTATAATGCGTCCATGCAGACTCGCTCGATCCCGCTCCCTTCCGGGGTGTGGAACGTCGCTGTTGAAGACGGGCGAGTGGACATGCATTCGCTTCGCACCATGGAAAACGGTCAGAACGGTCCATACGGAGAGAACAGCCAGATTGAGGTCAGGGGCATCTCCATGACCACTTTATATTCCGTTTTGTGAAGTAGACCTGTTTAATAAGCCAATACGTCAAGACACTCTCTTATATGTTTTAAAGGGAGTGTTTTTTGAGTTCACAGGTACAGAAGCTGTCAACCACAGCGGCTTGTTTACATATGCTGTAGATGAAAGCGTTTTGCTCATCGAAAGTGTCGCTCTAACCGATATGTTCAGTACAGACAACCCTGGGTTGACAAATAGCTTCCCGCTTCGTAACATCGGGACAACACGAAATCAAAGGATATAAAGGCGGTGGAATGATGCCGGAATGGACTTCTTTTCGTTATGAAGGCAACGACCTTGGCTTAACTTATACCTGTGCTGAGAGCACGTTCAAGCTATGGGCACCTACTGCACAGTTGGTCCATATATTGATTTTTGAAAATGAGGGCGAGTATAACGACCTTGGTATTGTAACCAATCATGATGATGGCCAGGCATACGAGATGATATGTGATGCAGATGGCATCTGGCAGCTGACGCTTCCGGGCGACTGGGCTGGACACTTCTATATGTACCGTATCGTTCATGATAACCAGCAAGTGCATGTTGTAGCAGACCCGTACAGCAAAGCTGTTACAGCGAATGGGCAGCGTACGGCAATTATCGACTGGAGTTATACACATCCAGAGGGATGGGATCAGGACGTAAAGCCTGCATTTGTTCATCCTGTAGATGCGGTTATCTATGAACTGCATGTTCGTGATTTCTCTTCGGATTCTTATGCAGAACTGCCGTATAAAGGAAAATATTTGGCTTTTACAGCGAGCGGGCTTACAGACCAGGCAGGAAACCGGATCGGTATTGATCATTTGGTTGAATTGGGTGTGACACATATTCATTTACTTCCTGTGGCCGATTATCAGACAGTAAACGAGCTTACGGCTGCCCATGCCGATTTTAATGTCAAAGCGCCCTACAATTGGGGGTATGACCCGCAGCATTACAATGTGCCTGAAGGCTCGTATGCGACTGATCCACGCGACCCCGCTGTCCGCATCCGTGAGTTCAAAATGATGATTCAGTCGATGCACAGGCAGGGTCTGCGTGTCGTGCTGGACGTTGTTTACAACCATACGTATAGCGTGGAGAAGGGTCCTTTTGAGCGGATTGTGCCAGGCTACTTCTATCGCCATAATGAGGATGGTACGCTCAGTAACGGATCTGGTGTCGGTAATGAACTGGCGACAGAGCGCCCGATGGTACGGAAATATATTTTGGATTCATTACGTTACTGGGCCGAGGAATTTCATATTGACGGGTTCAGATTTGATCTGATGGCATTGATTGATCAGGATACGATGATTGAGCTGACCCGTGAATTGAGGGAGCAGTTTGATCCCGCCTTTCTGATCTATGGAGAGCCATGGACTGGCGGGGCTTCACCGCTGACACGCCAGACACTCAAAGGAACGCAGCGAGGCCATGGTTTTGCTGTATTCAATGATCACTTTCGAAGTGCAATCAAGGGAGATAGCGATGGTAGCGGCAGGGGATTCGTGACAGGCGCAGAAGGGCAGGAGCATGCCATTATGCAGGGTGCTGAAGGGGCGTTGAATGATTTCGCCTCTTCACCTGCAGAAACCGTTAATTATGTAACCGCTCATGATAACCTGAACCTATGGGATAAAATCGCAACCTGTCTTGATCTGCGCCATGATCTGGGTTTTCCCGTATGGAAGGACGGACAGCCCGCAGAAGGTGGCAGTGCTGAATCGGCGGTGAAGGCGGTAGATGCTTATCGGCATGTGAACGAAGCTCATCTCATGGAGAATGAGATGGTTCGCCGCTCGATCCTTGCTACAGGCATCCTGCTTACATCACAGGGCATACCGTTTCTGCAGGCCGGAGACGAGATGTTAAGGTCCAAGGCCGGAGACCATAACAGCTATCGTAGTGGCGATGCAGTGAACGCGATAAGATGGGCGAATAAAGAGCGCTTCAGACCTGTGTTTGATTATTATCGAGGGTTAATTCATCTGCGGCGTACTCATCCGGCATTCCGCATGACGGAGGCGGAGCAGGTGCGCAGACATCTTCGCGTTATACGAACAGATGGAAACGTGGCGGCCTATATGCTTGAACAAAGGGCTAATGGGGATTCGTGGCATCGAATTATTGTGATCTATAACGGCTCCGATGAGGCTCAAACGATTCATCTGCATGAGGGAGAATGGAAGGTGGTTGTGAACCACCATACAGCTGGAACGGATGTGCTGGAGACAGTTACAAGAGAAGTTCAGGTGGAACGATGGTCACTTATGGTTCTGTATGATCTGGAGCATCCTGTCGAGGCAGAACCAGCAGCGCTTGAGATTGGCATCCCGCGCCGGGTGTTTGCACCGCAGGAGATTACTCGACTGCGAGCCGTTGTGAGGGACAGCATGGGAAATGTATTGGAAAATATGCATGTGCTGTGGAGTTCGTCCGATCCCGATATTGTGCGTATGGATGACGACGGTACGATGCATACGATGACCCGAGGCACCGCTGAAATCACTGCCGCTTGCGGTCCGATCACATCGACCTGCACGGTAGAGGTCGATGTCCGATTTGCAGCTCGAATCGAGATTCTTGGTGAGCCAGTGGTATACACGACTCGAATCAGTCGTTTTCGGGCGCTGGTGCTGGATCAGTATGGGCAACCTCTGACAGATGCCCATATCCGCTGGAGCTCTTCTCATTCGGATGTAGCAGCCGTGAGCCATGCTGGCCTTGTTAGAGCGGTGACGGCAGGTACAACACGTATTATCGCTGAAGCCGGAAATGTCCGGGCTGTGTACACAGTAACGGTTCACAGACATCTGTCGCGAGTGATAACCATCCGCTATGAACGAGAGGATCACTGCTACGATGGCTGGGATGTCTGGGTATGGGGCACAGGCATGCAGGATGGCGCATTTCGCTTGGAACGGGCAGGCAGTGCGGCAGAAGCACGATTCCGTGTCGCTCCAGGCTTGCATCATTTGGGTTTTATCATCCGATTGAACGAATGGGAGGCCAAGGATACGTGCGGAGACCGCTATGTGGATATCGCGCCTGAGGATGGTGACGTGCAGATTAACGTGCAGAGCGGATCGGATGAGATGCACATCATACGCGAGCCACGTGACAATGATGACCTGAATAGCGCTTGAGTTTTTTACAGCTGGAAGCAATTCCGGCTGTTTTTTTGTGTTTAAAAAAGTGTTAAATAACAAAAAAAGGTTAAAAATATTCGGTTTAATGTTTTAGATGCGAGGTCATTGGGGTAAATATAGATATGGCCCAACATACGGCCCTCACAAATAGACCATATTGATCTATTGGTGAGAAGATGCAGAGCTTGCCAACAAAAACAAAGTAGGGAACCCTTGAAGGAGGATGTTCAATCATGAAATCCAACGGAAAAATGGCTCAACTTACAGCAACTCCAAGAACAGAAAAGAAAGGTGCAGCACTGCGCCTGTTAAGACAAGGTGGACGAGTTCCTGCCGTAGTTTACGGACCGGGGCAAGAAGGTGCCGCCATACATGTGGATGAAAAGGAAGTGCTTAAAGTGGCACGCACAGGCCGCTCCGAGATGTTTAACCTGAATGTAGAGGGTGGCAAAACGGTTCCTGTGCTGATCAAGGATCAGCAGGAGCGTAACGGCCGTCTACTGCATGTAGACTTTTTGCAGATTTCCAAAAACAAACCGATCACCGTGAGTGTGTCGATTGATTTTCAGGGGACTGCTGCCGGCTCCAAAGCAGGCGGTGTATTCCAGACCCAGGAAACACAGCTAGAAGTGGAAGGTTTGCCAGCTGACCTGCCAACCTCCATTGAAGTTGACGTCAGCGGTCTGGAGATCGGTGATCGACTCACCGCAGGTGAGATTAAACTGGATAAGGGTCTGACTCTTATCACGTCACCAGATTCTATCGTAGCTTCGGTGATGCCGCCACAGGCTGCTGAACAGGAGCCAACAGCTTCAGCTGATGAAGCGCAGCCTGAAGCTGCAGCAGAGGGTGAAGCTGCTGAACAATAATTAAACGCTGTAAACCTGATTTATGCTTGTTAAGCGGGCAGGCTCAGTCCACACGATGTGGGCTGGGCTTTTTTTCGTTCTCCACAGGTATCAAAACTTTCATTGAAATAACGGAGGAACTTGTGGTACAACGTGAAGACGGACGAAAAGAGGAGAAAACGAAGTGAGCAAAATAAAAATAAAATAAAAGAAAAGAAAGCAGGTTGCTGTATGTTTGATCCGACCATCTACGATAATCTCAAAGTAGCCATTGAAAACTACATTTATGATCTGGACAATCTTGATGAACGCATCCATGTTACCCATCGAAGAGATCAGCTTGATATGGCGAGCATGTCCAGAGTGTTTACGCTGCAATTTTGTCTCAGAGAGAAGGCTGGAATTACCGCTGAACTGGTGCTGAAGAGTGCCCTGGAGGATACGGCTGCAGAAATTCTGGAGACACCGGGCAGCCAGCCGGGTTGTGGTTTGGAGCTTCGCTTTGCGCTCGTAACGACGAAGCAGCCGGAATTGCTATGTCCTGACATTCAGGCCATCATGCAGGAATATTGGCCCTCACAGCGGACGCTGCAACGTATTCATTATACGTTTGGTGAGACGCCCGCATCTTTTAATGTGGCTTCCAGTGTATATTTTGATCGAAAGGTGAATGAAGATCAGATGCAGGACATGCCAGAGTTATGTCATCACATGCTGCACGTGCTACACAGATTGGGAATAATGGAAAAATAAGAATTTAAAAGCGGGTTTACTTTAATAAATATACAACCATCTATGCCTTGTATCGTCTGGAGATCAGGGCTTTTTGTATTATTTTTAGAATTTTGTATAGGCTTTCAGGCTTAGTTGGACTTGATTTTGGGTTATTAATTTACGCAACCAAGTAAGAGAATGTATATTAAAAGGGGGGAAAAGTGCAACTAAAATACAAATAAAAGGTGAAATTGCGAAAATATACTTGGGACTAAAGATTTATATATGAACTAAAGGAACTAGTTTTCCTTGCCGATAAAATATCGAAGGGGAGAAACTACATGACAGAGAAATTAATTCGTCTGCTACGTATACTTCAGGCTATACAAGCTAATCCCGGAATCTCTGCTAAGGAATTGGCCCTTAAATGCGGTACAACTGTACGTACAATTTATCGTGATCTCCGGATTTTGGACAGGGTTGCTCCCATAATGAACGAAGGATATGGAAAGGGTTATCGATTTATAGGTGACTTCGCGATGTATCCGCTAGATTTTACCGAACAGGAGGCCATGCTTTTTTGTATGCTTCCTGCCTTGGTCGATACTTCTAAATTACCGACTGAGTTTGATTCAGCTTATGATAAAGTTATATCGGCACACACCAAACTTAAAACAAGGAATAGTGAAATTGTGGAAAATATTGCTGGCATCATTCGAATGGGAATACCTGCTTACCGTGAGGAAGGCAAGGACCCCAACCTGTTAATCCCTATTATCGAGGCAATTCTAGACGGGAGGACAATCCAAGCTCAATATCATACACTCACCAATAATCAAATTACATTCCGGCACATTGATCCTTATTATCTGGTCCCGCGCGATCAACGTTTCTATCTGATAGGATACTGTCATCTGCAACAGAAGGTTCGTTTATTTCGCATCAGCCGTTTTCTGGATGTTACGAAAACCAATGCTGTATTTGATATGGGCGATTTCAACATAACCCAGTATATGAAAAATACCTGGTCGATCGACCGAGGAGAAGAGCATATTCATTTTAAAGTGAGATTCTCTGAAAAAGTTGCCCCCTACATAAAAGAAGAAGAGATGTTTGTTCGTCCTCGGATGACGGATCTTGTAAATGGAGGCTTGTTATTTGAGGTAACACTGAATAGCAGCCGTGAATTTTTAATGTGGTTATATCAGTTTGGTCCTGAGGCGGAGGTGCTGGAACCTCGCGAGTATCGAAGACAGATTCGTAAACAGCTTTTGGTATGGCTGGAGCGCTATGAAGATGAGGAGGCTCTCTAGTCATCAGGGAATAACAGAAGAAAAGGAGTAATTATATGAGTACCAAAATATTTGCAGCAGTCATTGGCATGGATAATTATCATGGAGCACAAGCATTTCATGTGGGAGATACGCTGTATCTTGTTAAGGACCCCGATAATCGCTCGGATCACCGGGCAATCAAAGTGGTTATTCCTCCAATCGGAGAAGTAGGATATATTATCAATCACCCCGGCCAAACCCCTCATGGCTGCTGGACCGGGGCAGGATTCTATGATGCCTTCTCTCAGCAAACCTGTGCCAAGGTGAGATTTATGATGAAGGACATGGTCATTATTGAACTGATTGAAATTACTCATGTATCTGTGTCACAGATGGATTCGATGATCGCGGATTGGCAGTTTCGTGAGAAAGCCTGATTATCGTTGAAAATACACAAGGCTCATCGACGGATGAGCCTTGTGTAGACAGCCTCCAGATGCATGGCTGTCCTTGCCCAACTGAACTGGGCAGCGGCGGTTTCACGTCCGCATTTTCCAAGCGCTTGTGCAAGAGCTGGGCTACTTGCCAGTTGATACAGAGAGGATGCAAATGACTGTGGCTGTCTGTAGCTGGATATTAGATATCCGTTCTTTCCCGTCTGAATGATCTCACGGATTCCCCCATTATCGGAAGCAACTACAGGAATCCCTGAAGCCATAGCCTCTACATTAACGAGGCCAAAGGCTTCATGTTTTTGTGAAGGACATACGAGGCAGTCTACGCTGCGATAGAGCTGATCAATCTGCTCGTGCTTCATCTGACCGAGTAAGATCACCCGTACATTATATTTACGTGCCAATTTACGCAAGTATCGGATGAATTGCAGGGGGCCCTTGCCTGCAATGACCAGCTGGACAGTCAAATGTTTCTGTAAGAGAGCAACAGCGCGGATGAGAACATCCACCCCTTTGCCGGGAATTACTCTGCCAGCGTACAGCACGGTGAAATCATCGGTTAATCCAACGCTTGCGCGTATACGAAGCTGTTCTTCTCTATTGATGGCAGGCCTAAATCGTTCAATATCGGTACCTAGTGGAACAACATGCAGACGCGGCTTTACAGCCGGGAAACGCTGGCAGAGCTTGTGTTTTAAGGATTGACTGTTCACAGCTATGCAGCTGGCTTTCCGAAGTGCAGCCATTTTCCGGGGACCAGGCTGTACAAAGGTAAGCGAGTGCAGATAAAGCACAACGGGGATCTGGGGAAATGTCTTTTTGATCGCTGCCATACTGAGGGGTCGGTTGTCTACTTGAATAACATCCATCTCCAGTGTGGATAGCAAGCGAATAACGGAGGTTGTATAATCGTTAACACTCGTAGCGGATACACGTCGGATTGTGATTTGGTCCATGTGCTCTATTGAAGGAGAACCTTTCATAGAACGGCTTATAATGGTTATCTGATGACGGCGGGCAAGCTCGCGTGCGATGCTTAAAATACAGATTTCGACTGAACCATTGCCGGGCAGAGGCAATTTCTCTGGTGCAATCATGACGATGTGCATGGTAAGCTCCTCCTTGTCCGACCTGGGTAACAACCTTTGTTATGTATTGTATGTGTGAATCTGCGGTTTGGCTCCTGTACAGCGGCTCCGATCGAAGCATTGGTCAACGAATCATACATGGAATATTCTGCTGTCAACCTGTGCTGCAGCTTGAACGTGCTTTTGTGATATACTGTACAGGATTATCATATGTGTTACCGCATATAGAAGCAGGAGGCTTAAAAATGTTAGGTTCAATGCTGGGTCGTTTCCGGCTGCTGTTATGGTTACAGGGAATATCTTATCTCTTATTGTTATTTGTTGCCTTTCCTCTCCGGGATGCAGGGGTCATGCCTCAAGCTGTTACGTGGTTTGGCAATGTGTACGGCTTTCTGTTCCTGATGTACCTTTTGTTTATGGTATCTTTATATACGGTTCAGAAATGGCGTTTGCGCCGCCCCATCGCGTTGTTTTTCATTTCATTTGTACCGCTCGGCAATATGATTTACGATTTTTTGGTTTTTCGAAAAATGTATCGTGAATCCGCAAATAAAGCTTGACTTTATTTTGTGTTATGAAATATGATGTTTACATGTTATTCATCAGTTGTACTAAAACTACATATTCCTGTTAAAGGGGAGTAGCTTTTACAATAAAGTCGTCAATTCGGGATTGTATCCCCGGCTTTATTGGCAGCATTTCGTTGTTAGCGAGACCTTTACCAAGTATCTATGCTCGGTAAAGGTTTCTTTTTGTGGTTATAAAAGGACCTTACCAGTAATGGTAAAGGTCCTTTTTGTTGTACATTATAAGGATATTAAGGAGGAGTTAATGTTGGATGCAGCATTATTATTGGAATACGGGTGGGTGCTCCTGGTCTTAGTAGTCCTTGAGGGATTGCTTGCAGCAGATAATGCTCTGGTACTTGCAATTATGGTCAAACATTTACCAGAGGAAAAGCGTAAAAAAGCGTTGTTTTATGGATTGATGGGTGCATTTATTTTCCGTCTCGGTTCTTTGTTCCTCATCTCATTCCTGGTCGATGTATGGCAGGTTCAAGCCATTGGAGCACTGTATCTCTTGTACATCTCCATTAATCATATCGTTAAGAAGGTGATGGGAAGCCGCAATAAAACGGATGAAGCTGCTGATGATACACCTAAAAAGCCTAAGAAGCAATCTGGCTTCTGGATGACTGTGTTTAAGGTTGAGGTAGCGGATATTGCCTTTGCAGTGGATTCTATTCTCGCTGCGGTAGCGTTGGCAGTGGCTTTGCCGCCAAGTGGCTTGCCGCCAATCGGCGGATTGGATGGCGGACAATTTATCGTCATTTTCCTGGGCGGCTTTATTGGACTTGTGATTATGCGTTTTGCCGCTTCATTCTTCGTTAAACTGCTTCATTCCCGTCCGGGTCTGGAGGTTGCAGCTTTTGTAATCGTTGGGTGGGTAGGGGTCAAGTTATCCGTAATTACACTGGCGCACCCTGCATTGGGTGTTCTGGATGAGCATTTCCCGGAAAATAAAATTTGGAAATTCGGTTTTTATATTGTATTAATTGCTATAGCTGTGTGTGGCTGGTTCTTATCATCCAAGGTTCCGGCTAAGGAGAATGAAAACCCGGTTAAAGAACTGGAGAAACAGACTGAATTGTAAGGCTCTATTCAAAAAAAATGGTTACGGGGGAGGCGTCTTTGGACGACCTCCTCTTTTGCTACAAGTGCAAATGAGTGTGAAGTGACCTTCAATATTTTTCAAGCTAAGGGTTGACAATCCAAAAGATGTGCCCGTAATATAATACATAACAATAATGAAGGGAGGCCGAGAGACATGATGCTTGGTTATGATTTGAATTCAGCACACCGTAACTTGAACACAACTGCATATCCGGCTCATCGTCTTTTTGGTCTCATACGGTCGACATAAAGAACGGGCATATTGATTATGGAATGATAAGACATGCATTCTATGGGCAATATGTGTTCTTCGCGATATCAAGCGATGGATGACAGGCAAAACCGATTTTTCCTGTTATCCGTTATTGTCATGCAGTAGAAGCCATGGACGACGAGTCTATGGCTTTTTTTTATATTTACATCCAAAATAACAAGCAGCAAAACCGAATTTGCTGAACGTACAGGAAGGAATAACATTTATTTATGAATAATGAAATCAATCCATTTGCAAGCTTGAGCGAGACAGCAGAAGGCTATCGCCATCACGTTCATCTGCCGGCGGGAGAACTCACTGTATATGCTGCACAGCAGCTTTTCTCTTCTCTGGATTATAAAGTATTCGAGATGGCCAACAATAACCTGCAAATTCCTGGTATTTCTTATATGGGGTATACCCCGGATGTACACGTTGGTGTAGGCACATGTATTGGCACAACGGCTGTATGGGAGACAGAAGGTGGATATGTATCGCCTTCCATCGTGGGTAGTGACATTGGTTGTGGTATGCGCGTGCATCTGACGAATCTGCACAAGGACGATTTGAAAGAGGTCAAGCTTCGTCGCCAACTGGTCAAAGCCATTGAAAAGGTGCTGCCCATGGAGGCAAACCAGCGTGGTCATTACTCGGACATCAGGCTGGAGAACATCGTACGCAAAGGACTGCACGGACTGCCAAAAAAATATATCCCCGACAGTTACTCTCCCAAAAAATCCACTTCGCTTACACATGTGGAAAGCAGCAAGTTCACTTACGATGAAAATGTGTTAAACCTTGTCCCGGATATGACCTGGCATCGGTCTCATCGTCAGCTTGGCACATTGGGGGGCGGGAATCACTTTGCCGAGATTCAGGCAATTGAGATTGCTGAGGAAAATCGTGAAGTGGCTGAGGCATGGGGACTGGTCGATGGACAGATTGTTGTCATGATTCACTCGGGTTCCCGCGCTTGGGGAGGGCATGTGAGCCAGACAAGCTCAGCAGCCATTGCCAAAGTGATGCAGCGGTTGGGACTCGGCACTACCGATCCAAGATTGGTGTTTGCTCCGCTGGAGCATGCGGAAGGACGACACTATGTCAATATGATGTATTCTGCGTTGAATTACGCTGTAGTTAACCGTCATCTGATTGCTTACTCCATTCGAGAAGCCTTCCGTGATGTATTCGGGTCCAAATGTGAGTTTCGTACCCTGTACGACCTGATGCATAATTATGCTTGGGAGGAATCCCATACAGAGCGAGGCTCCGTGTTTGTACATCGAAAAGGGGCAACGCGTGCTCTGCCTGCGGGTCATCAGGATAATCCCAAGCCCTACATGGCTACAGGCCATCCTGCGCTGATTCCGGGGTCTATGGGCACGGCCTCTTATATTATGGTGGGGCAGCCTGGAGGAGCAGATAATTATTATTCGATATGTCATGGTGCGGGCCGTGCAAGGTCGCGTACAGCGACCAAACGTCTGGTAACTGTTGAGGATTTTGCGGAGGCACTCGGTGTAGGCACAGCCGATGAGATTGTAGTTAACCAGAAATCTCTGGAATCCATTATTGATGAATCACCCCAGGCGTATAAAAATGTCGATGAAATTATAGATAGTGTTACTGGTGCCGGGTTAGCTCAAGTGGTAGCCAAATGTAAACCGCTTGCCGCGGTAAAAGGAGCGAAATAATGAATCGAAATGAATTACAGATGAAGCAGCCAGAGACAATGAAGGCCATCTACACCTATGACGAGCAGCACGATAACCGGATTCGGGTTGAGGGATATGCCGTTTATTCCAGACTGATTCGTGGTATCGGCGAAGCTCTGCTGAAGCGGTACGGCGTGGAATATAAGCTATATTCAAGCTCTGATCCGAATAACGAATATTGGGAGCTGTTACGAGAGGATTTACAGAACGGCAGTGCAGAGGTGGAACTGGTCGCTCGTATCTTTGAGGATCTTGAGCTTCAAACCCTGCATTATGATGACGATGGGGATGTGCCTACATATGGTGTGCATTACTCCATCCGTAACAACGTGTTTGCTTATCCTAAGTGGGGTGTGGCTTTGGTGCGTGTTCCTTTCTTCCGGGAGAACGGGATTTACAGTGAGGACTTTGTGTTTGCTGTCGGCGATGAAGAGATGAAGCAGTTTCTCGGGAGTGTGAGAGAGCGTGAACGGCAGCAAAATATGAAAAAGGTCACCGTATATACGGATGCCCGCAACGGGAGTGACCGTCATGTGGAGTCCATTACACGTTCGGTAAGCAGGGAGGACGTAGTCCTCTCTGCACAGATCAAACAGGATATATTCCGCTCACTGGACCAGTTCTTTGAAGCGGATCGTTCCTTCTATCGCGATTATGATATTCCTTATAAACGCGGGATTCTGCTTTATGGACACCCCGGCAACGGGAAGACCACGCTCGTAAAATCAATCGCGGGCAGCATTCCAGGGCCGGCTGCATACTGGCAGATTACCGAATACACAAACAGCGAGTCGGTACGTGAAGTGTTCGACGCTGCCAAACGGCTTGCACCGATGGTGCTGATTATTGAGGACATTGATTCCATGCCCGATGAAGTACGTTCCTTTTTTCTAAATACTCTGGATGGCGCGACGTCCAAGGAAGGGATTTTCCTGATTGGCACAACCAACTATCCTGAAAAAATTGATCCGGGTCTGATGAACCGTGCCGGTCGTTTTGACCGGGCTTATGAAATTCCGCTGCCAGATGAGGCCTTGCGTCTGCAATATTTGCGTCAGCGAGGGTTCAGTGTGTTTGCGGGTGAGGAGGGAACGATAGAGGCGGCACGGCTCACAGACACGTTCTCGCTTGCACAACTTGGCGAGCTGTATGTCAGTGTAGCCCTGGAGTGGCATCAAAATGGACGAACGGATATAGTTCAGGTAATTCAGTCCATGCGTGGAGAACTGGACAAAAGCCACAAACACAACTGGCTTGCCCAGCCAGGTAAGGGTCGAGCTGGATTTTATTGATTATATATGTACTATTGAGCGAAACCACGGATGATATGAAGGAAGAAGATGGAATTGCCTTACCAATGTGCCTGTCATAAATATAAATTCACCTGTTCTGGGCATACTAACCTCGTCTCTAATAACATACAATGACTTTCGGGAGGTACATATCGCAGCCAATGTGCTGATGAGATGCCGGAACCTGACGCGACCTGTTGTCATGCCCTCACGGAACGCCTGTTAGCAGAGGAGGAAGGTACTTTGGACAATAGGTAATATGTAACAATTTCTATGCCAATTGTTTAAATGCCTTCGGAGCGGTTAATAGTAGTCAGACGCAACAAAAACTTAAAATTAGAGGTGAATGATATGGGTTGGTTATGGTCATTAATTATCGGTGGTATCATTGGTTGGCTCGCAGGTCTGATCGTTGGTCGTGACATCCCAGGCGGTATTATCGGTAATATCGTAGCCGGATTTATCGGTGGATGGTTAGGCGGAGTGATCCTGGGAGACATGGGTCCGCAGATGGGTGGATTCTACATTGTACCCGCACTTATTGGTGCGATTGTGCTTGTAGCCATCGTCAGCATGATTTTCCGTTCGATGGGACGCAGTCGCGGGTAAAATGGCAACTGCCCGAATGTCTCTAAGTTGTACAGCTATGGTGAGCGTTAAGTAGTACGGAGCATACACATATAAGTGCTTCCAAGTGAAGCTGGAGGATGAGGTTGATGAAGAGCCGTTGCGGTGGCTTTCCATCAGCCTCTTGTTGTTTTACAATGGAAGAGTGCAGACGTAATCTGGCTTGTGCTTCAAAAATATAGTTTTTGAAAATAACATAATCTATTGGCTTTTGAAGACGAGAATTAATGTTTTTATACATGAGGAGATGAAGCAATTGGAAAAGGCAACGTTTGCCGGTGGGTGCTTCTGGTGTATGGTCACACCGTTTGAGGAGCAGCCGGGCATTCACGGTATTATTTCAGGATACGCAGGTGGTCATGTAGAAAATCCGACATATGAGCAGGTGAAGACCGGGGAAACCGGACATGTGGAAGTGGTTGAGATTACGTTTGATCCGGAGGTGTTTCCATACGAGCGTTTGCTGGAGCTGTACTGGCCGCAGATTGATCCGACGGACGACGGAGGGCAATTTCAGGATCGGGGATCGCAGTATCGCACGGCTATCTTTGTACACAATGAACGTCAGCGGCAGCTGGCCGAGCAATCCAAGCAGGATGTGGCTGCCAGCGGGCGCTTCCATCAGCCGATTGTGACGGAAATTCGTGATGCGGTACCCTTTTACCCCGCTGAGGATTACCATCAGGACTATCACAAGAAAAACGAGAAGCATTACAAAGAAGATCGGGCGATGTCCGGCAGAGACGAGTTTATTAACGAAAATTGGAAATAAAAGAAGCCGGAGCAGCCCTTCAAGGAGCTTATCCGGCTTTTTATTTACTTACGGGTGTTCGGGTTTCATTGGTTTTTACTTGGCTGTTGAGGGCTTGAGTGCATACTTGGACAGCGCATCATCTTTCATGGAATAGATGACATCGTTTGCGTAGGCCGAGACACGATCCAGTGACGGAACGGCCGTGCTGACGGTGTACACATGTACATCCTCCAAGGTCTGCGGATCAAGGATATACCCTGTTTTGGCAAAATTCAGCTGATATTGTCCGTCCTGTGTACGGTCCACATTCATAAGCACAGGCTTCGCATCCTGGAATAAACGTTCGGTCACTTTGCCGTTCATCGTGTACAGCTCCAGCTTCGGTCCAGTGAGTACAGTATAGCTGTTCCCGGACGTCTGAATGAAGGCATTGCCAGCAATAGCACGACCCCATGCAAGCTTGCCATCCGGGCCAAATCCCATCAGTCGATTGCCTGTACCTTCAAAATTGGCACGCATGATGATCGAGCCATCATCCAGAATGGCCAGCGATTCTCCGCCGCCATCGCCTTGTGTACTGGCATTTGCCGGGAATTGATAGAAGGACAGACGTGTGAACGAGGTATCGTAAATTTCAATTTTAGGGTTCGCAGCAGGCTGCCATAAGCTGCCAGACTTCACCTGTTTGCTTGCATCTACGACGATTCGGTCGTGACCTGCCTCAAGCACCGTGCCTGCGATCGTTTTCTCGCTTAGCAGCTTTCCTTTTTTGTCATAAAGCGATAGTGTGGAGCGCACAGAGCCATTGGCTTGTGCGCCCTGACTTGAAGCCACGAGCACATTATCGTTGTTCATAAGTGAGACAGTTGCTGATGCATTTATATTTTTAACCCAATTGGTCTTGCCCGAAGTGTTAAAGGAATATAGCTTTTTACTTTTATCCGAATACTCCATGTATACATATGCTGTACCATTATTTGTATACCAGGAATTGGAGTATGTAGTGTAAGGTCCGCTTTTCTCATGGAAAATGGTGCTCCATTTTACCTGCCCTGTTTTAGCATCAATTGCCTGCAGGGAATCAAGCTTCCAATCCAGTGTAGTTTTGCTACTCGTTTTGATGACGGGCTGGGACGAGTGAACATACACCAGATTTTTGGAAGGTACAGTATAAATATTTTGGATCATCACGTCTTTTTCTGTATTAGCCTCTGTCAACATCAGGGAAGAAGAGGTCCAGGCAGGCTTAGGAAGGGATTCTGTGGCGGCTGCTGCGTGTGCTGCTGTGTTCATGTTCAAGAAGAGCATGCTGCTTAGCAGTAGAACAGCCCATGTTGTCGTCTTCTGTTTGTTCGTTGGATACAAGTGAGAAACCACCTTTCGTATTCGGTCAAAATAGAACCGATTGAAGAATTCTACCATTAAATTCTAGTATAATTCAACCAGATGCGTTGTAACCATTTTAGACTCTGGATGTGCATATCTGATGTTTGCAGAAGTGAAACAGTTACAGGGAATTCATCTTCTTTCGATATATTTCGAAGTTTGATATATTTAGTGCTGTAACATGAGTTATACGCAAGGTATGGAGCAAGACGGACAAGGAGAACAGATATGAATTGGAGTGACAACCTGACTTTATTGGTTATGGCAGGCATCGTCCTGTTATTGCTGCTGACCTGGATTGTAAGGCGAATCATCTACCGCGGGCAGCGGATTCGAAGCGAGGCCAATCCTCAGAAAATTACGATCAGGGATATTGATCTAATGCAAGACGGCTCGGAATTTGAATTATACCTCTACAATCTGTTAGAGCAGTTGGGCTACGATGAGGTTCACAAAACGACCGGCAGTCGGGATTTTGGTGCGGATCTTGTTTTTGTGGACAGGCTGGGCAGAAGAAATGTGGTACAGGCGAAGCGATACGGGGCAAATCATCCGGTTGGTCTGGGTGCGGTGCAGGAAATTTACACGTCGATGCGTTATTATGAGGCCGAACGTTCGATTGTACTGACCTCCGCCCGTTATACGGATTCTTGCCGAATACTGGCGGCGGTGAACGGAGTGAAGCTGCTGGACCGCGAGGATTTGATAGAGCTGATCAGTCTCTTCAAATCGCGCAGGCAGGATGAGGCGCTGGAATTGATCGAAGAGGATGACCACGAGCCAATCGAAACGTGGCAGTCTCGGCGCAAGCGTACTTGATGTCAGACGGGCGCGGTCTTGAGCGCGGGGTGGAGGGTTTCTTTTCACAAACAACGTATGTATGGGTTCGGGCTGGCTGCACCTTCACTTGTATCGCTGCACATGATATATTGAACGTATATCAATTGAAGGAGTGTGTAATGGTATGGCACGTACACAGACACAAAAAGCGTTACGCAAAGCAGCACGATCAGGCCAGTGGTGTCCCGAGCAAAGTCGGAGAATTAATGGAGATTACGGGGCGTTATCCCAGCATGTGCGTCTGACACCAACAAAGCAGGAAAAATTGCAAAAGGTCAAACACAAGAAGCAGATCATCCGGGATGGTGGTGCTTCTTTTTATTTTGTCTTAGAGCGGGAGAAAATAAGAAAAGGAGAAGCGCTCAGCTCCTCCCTTCATGCACAACAAAATCCAATTCTATGACTGAACAAGATGAGGGACTTCCACGTTCGGATCAACATCGGCTTCATAATCAACGCCATCCGTTTCAAAACCGAACAGTTGGAAAAACTCGCGGCGGTAGCCTTCCAGATCGGACAGATCATAGATATTTTCTGTTGTCAGCTCGTTCCAGATCTTCGCAACTTCCTCCTGCACGTCTGCTTTCATCTCCCAATCATCAATACGAATGCGTCCTTGCTCATCGGTCGGCACTTCACCGCCAGCATACAGACGATCCGCAAACAGACGCTGCAATTGCTCGATGCAGCCTTCATGCAATCCTTTTTCCTTCATTACTTTGTACAAAGCGGAAATATACAGTGGCACAACCGGAATCGCAGAGCTGGATTGGGTGACAAGTGCTTTGGCTACGGTAACGTAAGCACGTCCACCTGTTGCGCTCAGACGCTCATGCATTTTGCGTGCCGTTGCTTCGAGATGATCCTTCGCCTGACCGATGGAGCCTTCACGATAGATCGCATGTGTCAATTCAGGGCCGATGTAGGAGAAGGCGAGGGTTGTAGCATTGTCTGCAAGTACGCCGCCTTGCTGCAGCGCATCCATCCACAGCTCCCAGTCCTCGCCGCCCATCACGTTGACGGTCTGACGAATCTCTTCTTCTGTAGCAGGCTCAAGCGTAACCGAACTGATCTCCCCTGTATGGAAGTTAACGGTTTTGTTCGTATAGGATTGTCCGATCGGCTTCAGCACCGAGTTGAACACTTCGCCTGTATTGGGATCGGTACGGCGCGCGGAAGCGACACTGTAGACAACCAGATCCACCTGACCGAATTCGCTGCGGATCAGCTCGACGGCCTTGTCGCGGGTTTCATTGGCAAAAGCATCACCTGTGATGCTGTAGGATTTCAGGCCTGCTGCATCAGCAGCCTTCTCAAACGCTGCAGAGTTATACCATCCGGCAGAAGCTGTACGTTTGTCCGTTGAGCTGGACGGGCGATATATACCGATTGTATTGGCTCCTGCTCCAAAAGCGGAGACGATACGTGAAGCCAGCCCGTAACCTGTAGACGCGCCAATGACAAGCACGTTGCGCGGGCCCTGAATGGCAGGCCGGGATTTTACATAATCAATCTGTTCCTGTACTTGTGCCGCACAGCCGACAGGATGGGAGGTTGTGCAGATAAAACCACGCGTTCTTGGTTTAATAATCATTATTGTGGCACCCTTTCGTGTTCAATTCATGTTTCATGCCTGTTTCATGCATGTTCCAAGCGGAATAGATTCATTGTGTTGCTTTGGGTCTTCATACTCCACATGTTCGATACTCATCATGCTCCAAACGTTCCATACTCTGAATGAATGCTCTAATGCCCGTATGCATCTTCCCTATTGTAAAACAATTGTGTTCGAAACGGAAACCGTTTTGATCATTTTTACTGGAAGTCTGGCAATTGAGATGTGATTTTGGGATGATAGGCTTGAAATGTTACAACGTGATTAGGAAAGGATAGACTTGGTATGCTGAAGGAACGGATCGAGTTTTTGAGCAAACGAAAACAAATCTCACGCAAAGACCTTGTAGAAGGTCTGATTACGCAAGCTCATTTTGCAAACATTCTGGCAGAGCGTTATCCGCTGCCTGAGGATTTGGCTGAAAGCATCGCCAGTCGTCTGGGGGTGAGTGCCTCGTATTTGCTGCGTGCCAATGCACAGGATGAGCAGACGATGGCGCGGGCGGAGCAGATTTTTGCACAGATGTGCGTGCCAGCCACAATAATCCCGGAGGAATCCGTGCATGCGCTGAAGGATCGGCATGATTCGCTTACGGTAGAGCTGACAACCGCTCTCATGAAGGCAGTATATTACCAGCAGTTAAATGATGCCGCCGCGCATGAATATATTCATACATCGTATCTCAATTTTTATCTGGAGAGGCTTGGCCGCCCGGATGATGTTCAGCTTCCAAGGCCGCTCAGCAAAGCGCTGCTTTTCTATAAAATCCAATATTACCGGTCCAAGCTGGCTTTTGTAGATGTGCTAACTCATGTGACAAGGCTAAGCAGCCTGACGGAGCCGGGCAGTGAGCTATGGCTATCCATCCAGAATATCCAGATGGAGGCGTACATTCAGACTCGGCAATACGAGGCGGCGAAAAGCACGTTTGAGCAGACGATGAAGTATGTCTACGACCATCGCTTGTTTCACCGATTGTCTGGTCTGTATGTAGCTTACAGCGGGTACTGCTTTACGATGGGACTTGTGCAGGAGGCGTTGTCAGCTTTATCCATGGCCGAGGCGAATTTGGTATATGCGGGAAATTCGGGGGAGCTGATGACCGCGATAGCGAATAACCGGATTGTGATGTTAACGATGTCAGGGGAGCTTGACCAGGCAGAGGAGGAGATCAAGCGGTTCGAGAGCCTGCTTGGTGCAGAAACGGAGGAGACACAGCAGGCGATGAAGCCGCTGCTCTGGGTGTACCGCTGCGAGGTTGCCACGGCCCGAAAAAGCTGGGGCATGCTGGCTCAAGGGGTGCATCAGCTGTTAAGCTGTGCTGTTACGGAGGATCAGCAGATGAGTGCTGTTTTCTATCAAAGTCAGCTTGCTCTGGCGCATGGTGAACAGGACTTATTTTTGACGCATGCGCAGGCATGTCTGCCTTATTTTGAGAGTATCCAGCAGTCCATGCGTTTAGAGACATTATATGAGGGACTGGCTGTAGTGAGTGAGGATCAGCGTCGGTACAAGGAAGCGGCAGCGTATTATCGTAAACTGGTGTATTTGCTACGGCGGTCGAGCTGAAGCTGGGTGGTCAGGCAGACTCGGGTAGGGTCAGGTAGGTAAGGTAAGGTAAGGTAAGGTAAGGTAAGGTAAGGTCGAGGGGGAGTTGTCAGATAAGCAGAGTTTGTAGAGCAGGTAAAGTAATCAAACCAGCCAAGGTAAGGAGCAAGCGGACAACCAACCAACAGAATAGAAGGTGAGCATGGGGCAGCAGGATAGGTGAAAAGTAAGTACGCAAGGCACCCAAGCAAAGCAGGTAAAACAAGCAAGGCAAGTAAATCAAGTAAATCAAGTAAATCAAGATAACTTTAAAGGCGCTAAAAAGGAGATTCATCGCCTCTGTGGGAGTGTGATTTTTCTAACGATCACCGGAGACGCTATGTGGGTGAAATGACACGCTTCTATATTCTAACGATCACAGGAAACCTAATGTAACGAGATTGATGTGAAACTTGGCATTTTTCTTGCGTTTTTGGCGAAATAAGGTTCCTGGAGATCGTTACAATTCCAGCAAGCCTAATATTGCCCCAAATAAGGTTATCTGTGATCGTTAGAAAATGAGCTTGGCTTAGCGGAAGGGGAGGAGCTTTAAGGCAACTAAAGGTAAGGTGTGCGGAGAAGATAACGTTTAAAAGTAGACATTTGACGGATCGGCATAGCTGGAACCACAGGCAAAGTTACAAAAACAAAAGGCTTAATGCTCATTAAGTTAGAAAAACGTGCTTTTTTATTGGGGAAGCCGGGCATATGGACAAATAAATGGATGAAGTGGTGTCTGGAACAGACGTATTTCCTCTGTTTTTTTGTATGTGTCCAGAGGTGTATTCAGTGGCTTTGTGTTGTGTTTATAATTAAGTATATCCAATAAAAAACAAATGAGGTGTTCGATATGCTGGGATGGTTTACACGTAAAAACAAACAGGAAGATGCTCTTGCCAGAGCGGAACGTACGATCAATAGCGGACTTACGGGTTTGATGATGAAAGGTTTTGTACCTAAAGAACATCGGGATGCCATCAATCAAGGTTTGGACTCGGCTAAGCAGGCACAACTGGCTGCAAGTGGTTCGCTTCCCCTGATGGCGACCGGGACCGTGCTCAGTGTATCGGATACGGGGAAACTAATTAATTTTGATCCGATTGTGGTGCTTGTGCTTGAGGTGACTGAAAAGAACGGTCTTACCTATCAGCGTACGATGGAAACATTGGTGTCCAAGCTGCAGATTCCACGTTCGGGTGATCGTGTTGGTTTGGGGCAGCATCCGGCAAATCCCTCTGAACTGATCTATATGGGACTTCTGTCTGTTTAGGTAGCCTGGGGTGGAGAGGGAAGACAAATGATGTCTTAGCAAGTTCGTAATGGATTTCATGGAAGTGAACATGATTGTTGCAGCTAACAACTGTAAATAGATATACGAGGTGAGGGATATGAGTCGGTTTTTCGGAATGTTAGGTTTGCTCCTGGTGTTTGGGGCGGGCATTTCTCCCGTGGTGGCACAGTGGCTTTGGCATGATCCATTTAGCGCTATGCAGGCGTGGTGGTTTAAACCGATGATTTTTGGCGGTATTGGTCTGATGGTGGTGACATCTGTATTAGGTACAAGTCTGGGGCAACGCAAGATCAAATCAGGAAAGCCAGCGCTTGGCGTGATTCAAAGTTTACAGCAGACGGGTGTCTACATTAATGAACAGCCTGAAGTGCAAATCATGTTGAAGGTGTCTCTTCAGGGACAGGAAACGTATGATGCAGAGCTGAGAAGTGTTATTCCATTAACCTCGTTGTCCCAGTTTCAGCCGGGAAGTGTCATTCCGCTTGTCGTGTCTGAGAGGGATGAGCGCAAGGTAGGGCTGGATCAGCATGGAACGGTGTCGCAAGAGCATATGCAGGAACTGTTGAATGAAAAGATGATGCAGCAGGGCATCGCGCCCGAAATGTTGGATATTGCACGAACAGGAGAGAAAGGGCTGGCTAAAATAGTCGATGTTACTCCACTCGGTAACGGAAACAATGGCAACATCAAGCTACAGCTTACATTAAGTGTCACGAAGCCGAATGGGGAAAGCTTTGAGGTGACCACGCAAAAAGAAATTGTTCCCGCTGCGCTTTCACAGGTCCAGCAGGGAAACCTTATTAACGTATTTTATTCCAGACAGGACCCTTCCAAGGTGGCCCTTGCACTTCAAGTGCAGGAGCAGCAGTTGAATCAGCTGTTCTCGCCCTGAACCTGCATCTGTGGTCACAAAATATGGGGATCATATAAATGGAAGTCATCAGGGCGTGTCTTGAAACCTATTGAAGTGTATCTTTTTACCACCTTTTCGTCCCCTGCTGCATCAGCATTTCCCGAAATGAGGAGAAAAGAGGCTGTGCATGCGGCTCAAGCTTCTCCCGGCTATGCTGCTGTTCATCAAATAATGCTTCGTGATCAAACCATACGACAGCATAGTCCTTCGCTTGATCTGGCTTATTCGCATCCCAGCACACGGGTCCGGCTCCATCCTCATAGGAAGCAAACGGAATATATCCTGCCTCAATCAGGGATGGCCATGAGGACCAGAGCTCACGAATCTCCTCCAGTGGGGAGTCGGAAGGCAGGTTGGGCAATTCAATTGTACATTCATCGAAACGAAGATATACGTTAAGTACGTATCGGGTGCTCAGATAGGCGGCGTACAGCGGCGGCACAGAGAAAGTCGTACCATACTTATAAGATAGAGGGCTGATCAAAGCATCAGCCAATTCATCAATCTGCTCCTCCGTGACCGCTGAGTCCATCATTTTCCAAAGCACCCAGCCCTCTTCGTCAATCTCGCCATCCTGCATAGCCACAGGCACGCCCTTGTCATCCTCTTCCATTTTGGCTGGAAGGGACATCAGTATATGCCGGTGGGGGGAATCGAAATATGCATCGAGCCAGCTTTTGATAAAAAGTCGATTCTCCTTCAGTGCTTGTAGTTCACTCATAGCGTTCACAACCTTTCTGATCACCATGCTCTTAACTCAGATGACTTTCCATGTGCTTAATCCCATTCATTTTAAACAATACCCATCCGCATGCGATAAGAGAATAACACTTCTTTGGAGGTTCCGGCAAAAACAAGCTCAGCCTGGCGTCTGAAGTCATCCGCAAGCTCGTTCAATTCCGTTGCGCCGAGCTTCAGCGCGGTTTGCAGACCACCTTGGCTGAGCGCCAGGTTGGCGTAACGGTCGGCGGTAAACGGCTCGTAATGATGGAATACGATCTCGCGGCTATAGCGGAACAGACCTGACTGCCGAATCTGCTGCAGATGCTCCTCCTTGCTCCATTTATGTGCTTGCTGCTCAGTGCTCGCCAGACGGGAGGCAAGCTCATCTGCGGTGCTTACCAACTGCTCGTAAGCTGCTTCAAGCTGCCAATCGAGCGATGGCGGCCAGTCACAATCGTAGGCGGCAAAAATACCACCAGGACGGAGCACTCGAGCGAACTCGCGCAGGGTGGATTCCGGCTCCATCCAGTGAAACGATTGGGAGCAGGTCAGGATATCCACGCTGTCATCCGGGAGACCAAGGTCATGAGACATGCCTGCGGCGAAGCGAAGCTGAGTCGGCTCGCCTGCCGCTTGCCATTTGGCAATGCCCACGCTGCGCATATCATCACTAGGCTCCACACCGATAATACGCTCGGCATCGTGTAACCAGATCCAGGTGGATAAGCCTGTGCCGCAACCGACATCAGCTACGAGGCGAGGTCTGCTTCCCAGATAATTCGTAAGTACATCAACCACTTTACGGGGAGCAGCGGGCCTGTTTTGATCATAGAGTGTGCCAAAGCCTTTAAAGCGTTCCACATTATTACGCCTGATTTGCTGATTCATCCTTGTGCCTCCCCACTTCAATTAACCTCTACCCATGTACCTCAAATACCTTAGCACCTCAGCATCTGAACATTCCATAGCGAATAGCGTACTGCTTTATTAACGTTATAGTATACATACATGTTATATTATATCATCTTGCCTGGCTTTGTGCCCATCATCTTCCAGCAAGAGCATATGGGACACAGCATCCTGATGTCTGCGACGCAGCTCCTGCCGTACTGCCGAAGGCTGAAGCACAGTTACTTTTGAGCCAAAGGAGAGCAGGAACGAGTACAGTCGCTCACCCTCATCAATCTGAAGTGAGATGCGCAGCTTTCCGTCGGACTCTTGCTGAATGAGAGCAGGGTCGAGCAGATCATAGACGCGGTAGGCTATAGATTTCTCAAACAACAGCTCCAATTGAATCAGTTCGGACCGTTCCTCCGCAGATTTGTTCTCACCGGCTATCCTTCCTGCATTTATGTTCTCTTCTTTCATCGGAGCTGTCAGCATACGCTCATATCCACCGGGTACGAAGCGCAGCTCTGTTATACGTTTGATTTTGTAGGTTATGAAGGTGTCTTGCTTATGCTGATTCCTTTTCAAACCTTTGAAGTACCATGTATTGTTCTTAAAAATAAGCTTGATCGGCAAAGCAGTCTCTTCGCTCGCCTCCCCGTTGGAGTCGACATAATGGAATGAAAGAAGCTGGCTGGCGAATATCGCCTGTTTCACATGATTAAACAGCTCCATCTCCTGCTCGGGAATATTGCCCCAAGGGGAATACTCGAATTCAATCCAGTCCAGCTTATGATCAAAAAGGGTCGTCAAACGTCCTAACATCCGGGCGCTCTTTAGATGAGGAATAGCACTGACACTGTACAAGCCCAGCAAAATTTCATTTTGCTCATCCTCACTCAGCAGTGACTTGTCCATGACATAGTGGTCCATCAGATGAATGCCGCCATGTTTGCCTGTAGTCGTATAGACGGGAATCCCTGCCGCACTCAGGCGGTCTATGTCCCGATATACGGTACGAACAGATATTTCGAACAGACGAGCCAGCTCGGGCGCGGTCGTTTTCTTTTTTTCCAGCAACAGCAGCAGCATTTGAAATAATCGATTATGTTCCATAACAAAATTATATCATGACATCCCTTGTCAGGGTATGGGTGCTAGACTTGGGGTATAACGTTATATTTCACAGTGAAGCAAAGAAAAGACTAGCTCTGGCAGAAGTGAACCTTAAAGGAGGAACATAGCATGAACATGAAGGACGGATTCTTTTGGGGCGGCGCAACGGCTGCCAATCAGTTTGAAGGTGGATGGGACAGGGACGGTAAAGGTCCGAGCACATCGGATATGATGACAGGCGGAACCCACACGACTCCACGCCGGATTACACCTGTGCTTGAAGAGGGCACGTATTATCCGAGCCATGAAGCGGTGGATTTTTATGGACACTATAAAGAAGACATTGCCATGATGGCCGAGATGGGCTTCAAAATGTTCCGCATGTCGATCAACTGGTCTCGCATTTATCCGAACGGTGATGACCTGGAGCCGAATGAAGAGGGCTTGAAATTCTATGATAACGTCTTTGCCGAGTTGAAAAAGTATAACATCGAGCCTTTGGTGACGATCTCCCACTACGAGACTCCATTTGGACTGACGAAAAAGTACAATGGGTGGGCATCTCGTGAAGTGATCGAATTTTATATCCGTTATTGCACAACCTTGTTCAATCGGTATAAGGATCAGGTGAAGTACTGGCTGACTTTTAACGAAATCAACTGTTTGACGATGCCTATGGGAGCTTATATGGCGGGTGGATTGTTGTTTGATGGCAAGCAAACGCTGACGGACGGCGTAGATGAACCTCAGACCCGTTTTCAGGCGTTGCACCACCAATTCTTGGCAAGTGCCAAAGCAGTGAAGCTGGGACATGAGATCAACCCGGATTTCAAAATCGGCTGTATGGTTGCGTTCATGACAACGTATCCAAACACATGTAACCCTGACGACATTTTGCTTGCTCAGAAAAAGGATCAGCTGTCCAACATGATCTGTGGGGACGTACAGGTTCGGGGGGCGTATCCAGGGTTCGCCAAACGCTTCTTTGCGGAAGAGGGCATCGAAATTCAGATGCAGCCGGAAGATGCGCAGACGCTGCGCGAAGGCTGTGTAGACTTCTATTCCTTCAGTTATTACATGTCCATCGTGGAAAGTGCGGATAAAACGCTGGATAGAGCAGAGGGCAACCTGCTGGGCGGTATCAAAAATCCATATCTCGAAGCTTCTGACTGGGGATGGCAGATTGATCCGAAGGGACTTCGTTACACGCTCAACCACCTCTATGATCGTTATCAGATTCCGCTCATGGTCGTTGAGAATGGCCTCGGTGCTGTTGATGTCGTAGAAGAAGACGGCTCCATTCAGGATGACTATCGGATTGATTATCTGAGAGGTCACATCGAGCAGATGAAAGAAGCGGTTGCGGATGGCGTAGAGCTTATTGCCTATACAATGTGGGGCTGCATCGACCTTGTGAGCGCATCAACGGGAGAGATGAAGAAGCGTTATGGCTTCATTCATGTCAACAAAGATAATGATGGCAACGGGGATCTCAGCCGCACACCGAAGAAAAGCTTTTACTGGTACAAAAATGTAATTGCATCGAATGGTGAGGAATTATAAAGCCGGAGGGTGACATAAGAAAAATCTGCTTTCATTACAAAGCACCTGCTCATTCCTGTACTCAGGAACGTGCGGGTGCTTTGCTGTGTTTTAGACGGGACTGCTGGCTTCTAAGCGGGACAGCCGCTGCAGATAACGTCTGTAGAACCAGATGCAGGTGAATAACCAGCACCCGCTAATGAAATAGCCACCTACGACATCACTGGGATAATGTACACCAAGATAGATGCGGCTCATGCCGATTGTCAGAATAAAGACAGCACTGGCAACAATCATGAACACCCGTCCGATAAAGCTGGGGATATGCTTCCAGATGAGAAAAGCCAGCCCTCCGTATAAGCTGAATGAGGCCATAGAATGTCCGCTGGGGAAGCTGTATCCGCTAACTTCAATAATGCGGTTGATGGTTGGGCGTGCCCGCTGAAATACAAGCTTGAGCAGCGCATTTAACACGGTAGATCCAACAAGCACGCTGGCAAGAAACAGCAGCTCACGTCTGTGTCCCAGGTAGAGATAGAGCACCAGCATCACAACAATTGTGATGACAATGACCTGCAGCTCACTGCCAATCCAGGTGAAGAATTGCATAAATCGGGTCATACCCGGCGACTCCATACCCTGAATCCAGCTGATCAGCACATCATCAAAGCGATGTATCTGATTGTCGCTGATCGAAAGTGCAATGCCGATAAAAGCGAATAGGCATAACGCTGCAGCCAGCAGCGAGAATGAAATTTTTGACGTCCAATTGTTCTTCAATGGTTCGTATCCTCCGTGATATATGATTCTTATCTTAATAGCTATGCAGGAGATCATGTATATACTTATGTTCCTGAGCATAGTGTTAACATTCTACAATAAAACAAACAAAAACGAAAATGGAGGTGTTCTTAAAGATAAAGGCAGCGTACAAGAGGGGGAGATCGAGGATGAGGAACGTGGTCGCTGTTGTTCTTATTCTGATGTTGTGTGCAGCGAGTTTATTCGTTTGGACCGGGGAGAGAGCATATGCGTGCAGCTGTGTGAATTCCACTGCCAAGCAGCGACTGAAGACGCACAGTGCGGTGTTTGCGGGTAAAGTGGTAGACATTGGCGGTGGCTCCATATTTAGCAGTCAACAATACAAGGCCTACACACTGGATGTGGATACAGCATGGAAGGGTGTGGACGCAAAACAGATGACAATCCTGATCAGTGATATGGGCGAGGCTGCATGTGGAACAACATTGGAGAAGGATCAGATGTACTTGATCTTTGCTTATAAGGATGAAAAGGATGGCAAGCTGCGCAGCAGCTTGTGCAGCTTCAACACCCGGCTGGAGCATGCTGAAGAGGCGGCAGAAATATTAGGGAAGGGAACGCCTGTCAGCTCCGGTGATTTCAGGTTCAGCAGCGGATCTCAAAGCCCTTGGATGATTGTTTTTTATGCTGGAGGCACGGTTGTATTGCTTGGACTCGCAGGTGGATGGCTGTGGAGAAGAAAGAGAAGGTAAGTATAATTTGCTCCAGCATGTATGGCTGCTAAAGCAATCCCCTTATGGACGTACATACGTCGTTCTGTAAGGGGACTTGGATAGGGTGCGTCTGTGTGTATCTCTGTAGGTGTTGTGGTTAATATCTATTCCTATGTTCAACAGCTTTGCGAACGAGACCGTCCTGAGGTTTACGCAATGTAGAGGGTTGTTCTTCCTCGGCGAGCAGCTGTACCAGATCATAGAGCCGGCTGCTGCACTCGGCTTCGTCCTGTCTGCGCTGCACGGCATCGTTCAGCATTAGAATGCTCCGTGCAAGCTTTGGATCATAGACGATGGGAGTGGAGAAGCGCAGTTCTTTCTTCCCCATAATCTCTTCAACGAGTTCAGGTTTCAGGTAGAGCATGACATAATCAATGCCTGTTTTATCACAGGGGCTTCCGTCATGGAGCTGCGGTCATAGTTATGTTTCCTGTTAAATTGCTATCTATATCCGTTGAACGGCTCATTTACACGTTAACGGAGAGACTTATGACAGGGAGGTTCCCTTTTTGAATGATTGCGTTTACAATCTATAACGAAGTGAGGGGTACAGACATAGACCACTTGAGGAAGTGAATGACATGAAAAAAATGCTGCTGATCTACATTGTGCTGATTGCGGCGTTTGCCCTGTATGTATTGAGATTTGAATATACCAGTCAGGCGAACAGCTCTTGGGAGAACCGCGGACTTCGTGGTGATCTGGGCGAGACATACATGATGATTACGTTCCAGTCCGGGCTGGAATATTGGAAGAGTCCGCTGAAAGGTTTCGAGGATGCTGCGGATGCGCTTGGAGTGACCGTCGAATATCGCGGAGCTACACGGTATGATGCGAAGGAGCAGACCACGGTCATCGAGCAGGCGATTGCACGGAAACCCGCGGGCATTGCCATATCAGCGATTGATCCAAAATCGTTAATTCCGGCCATTAACAAGGCGGTGGAGGCCGATATTCCTGTTATTCTGTTCGATGCGGATGCACCGGATAGTCAGGCGTATTCTTTTCTCGGAACAGACAATTACAAGGCAGGCGTAACGGCAGCAGATAAAATGGCCGAGCTATTGGGCCGTGAAGGAGAAGTAGCCGTATTAACACTGCCGGGACAGCAGAATCATGAGGAACGGACAAAAGGCTTCCGCGAAACGATTCAGCAGCGGTATCCCTTGATGCGCGTTGTTGAAGTCGCAGATGGGCATGGAGATACGCTGAAATCGCGGGACGAAACGCTGCGCATGATGAAGGCACATCCGAAGCTTTCGGGAATATTCGTAACCGAGGCAACGGGAGGAGCCGGGGCTGGCGAAGCCGTACAAAATGCAGGGAATGGACAGAAGCTGCACATTATTTCTTTTGACACCAATAAGGCAACGCTGGATCTGATCCAAAACGGGACCATATCGGCCACGATTGCTCAAGGAACCTGGAATATGGGCTATTGGTCGCTTCAATACCTGTTCCATCTGCATCATCATCTGACCGTGCCTGCGCCTTCACCTTCCGGGGAAAACGCGCCGCTGCCAGTCATGGTGGATACGGGGATTTCTGTTGTGACACGTTCGAATGTGGATGATTATTATGCCAAATAACGATCATGAAGTAGAGAAGAACCTCGGGAATCGTAGAACATGGCGCTTGCTACCCGGACAGTATGCCCGCCGCCTGCGTCTGCGCAATATGCCTTTGCGGTACCAGCTGATGCTGCTGTTTTTGCTTTTTGCGATCGTGCCATCCGTTGGTTTGGGGCTGCTTGTCAACTGGACGGTAGAGCGGGTCGTGGAGCGACAGGTTGAGGGTCACACGATGCAGCTGATTGGCAAGGTCAATGAAGCGCTGAACACCAAGATGGAGAATTTGCAAAATATGACCTATCTCATCGCGTTTGAACCCGATGTGAATGCTTTTATGGATGAGAAGCTTGCCGGAGACCGGGGCGGACCTGGAAGCAGTGAACCATCCATCGGTAAAGGCGATACAGTGTCTGAGCAGAATCGTCTGTATGGCATGAAGCAGACTTTGCAGGGATTCACCACGTTATATCCTGAAATTGCCGGCATTGTGCTGGTGAATGCGAGAGGGGATTACGTCAGCAATGAGATGTATCCGCGAACCGCAGTCAATCTGACCCGGGAGGAATGGTATCGACGGGCTGCGTCGCAACCGGGTATTTTTACGGTGCTTGGTCAGCCGCGGGAGCGTAATATAACGACTCATGTACGGTACAAGGATGATGAGATTGTATCCGTGGCCCGCTCGATCACGGATGAGACGACGGGACGGGTGAAGGGCGCTGTGCTGATTGATCTCAAGCTCAGGTCTGTGTCACAGGCGGCCCGTAATGTGACTCTGGGGAAATCCGGGTATGTCATGGTTGCAGATGCTGCTGGAAAGAGCGTGTACAAGCCGGAACATCCGTTAATTGATCATATTCCGGCAAGCTGGTTTGCCACAGGTGAGAGCGGAACGTTTACCCAAGTGGTGAATGGCGAGACACTGTTATTTATGTACCAGTCGTCTACTTTTACGGGCTGGAGAACGGTTGGTGTATTTCCGACCAAAGACTCGATATCCGAAGTGAGACAGATTCAGTTTTACGTGGTCAGCTTTGTCTTTGTGGTGTGTTTGTTTGGCTTGAGCGCATCCTTGTGGTTCTCACGTTCAATTGCCCAGCCAATTTTCCGGCTGATGTCTTACATGCGCAGAGCGGAGACGGGAAATCTTAGTGCAGGCCGCTGGAGTAACCGTACGGATGAGATCGGTATGCTGGGCAATAGCTTTAACCGAATGCTGAACCAGATTCGTCAGCTGATCTCGCTGAATGAGCTGCGGGAACGGCAGAAACGGGATGCGGAGATGCGTAGTTTGCAGGAGCATATCAAGCCTCATTTTCTATATAATACGCTGGATACGATTCACTGGATGGCTCGCAAGGAAGGGGCAGAGGATGTGTCCGATATGGTTGGGGCGCTGTCTCGCCTGTTCCGCATCGGGCTGAGCAAGGGCCAGGATTATATTCCGCTGCACTCCGAACTGGAGCATATCCGCAGTTATTTGCAGATTCAACAAACAAGATATCGTGACCGCCTTCAATATACGTTACATATCCCGGAAGAGCTGCAGAACCTGTATGTGTTAAAGCTGCTGCTCCAGCCTCTGGTTGAAAACGCGATATACCATGGCATCAAGGGTAGACGCGGTCCGGGCCATATCGGAATTGAGGGGAAAGTAGAGCATGGCAGGCTGCATCTGACGATTCAGGACAATGGTGCAGGCATGAGCAGTGAACGGCTGGATGAAATGCTGCGGTTGCTGGATATGCCCATGGAGAGTCTGGAATCGACTTTGCCGGAAAGGACGGGGAAAAGTTACGGCATGCTGAATGTGCAGGCACGTTTAAGGCTTTCATTTGGCAGTGATTATGGGATCTTGCTGCACAGCAGCCCTGGTGTGGGGACCCGTGTGACGATTGTTCATCCCCTTATGCGGGAGCTGCCTGCAACCGTGCTTCCCCCGGCCGAGCCAGAGGATACGCAAAATCGACAGGAGAAGGAGTGAAGCAACCCGTGGATTATACAATGACACCCGTAAACGCTGCGGACACGTTATATCGTGTGCTGATTGCAGACGATGAGCCTATTATTCGGGAAGGCATAAGGGAGGCCATGGATTGGGCTGCGCTTGGCATGCAGGTTGTCGGAGAAGCGGAGGACGGGGAAGAAGCGCTTGAACGAGCCGTTGAACTAAATGTACATGTGGTGCTGGTTGATATGAATATGCCGTTCCTGAATGGCATCGGACTGATTCGTGCTTTGCAGGAGCAGTGCCCGGGAGTTCGATATCTGATCATATCGGGACATGATGAGTTTGCCTATGCTCAGGAAGCGGTCCGTCTCGGAGTGGAGGATTATATTCTGAAGCCTGTCCAGGCAGAACAGCTGAAGTCTGCACTTGAGCGGCTGCGTCAGCGATTGGATGAAGAGCATCAGCGGACAGCGTATGTCAGACAGGCAGCGCAGCAGATTGAACGGAATATTCCGCTGTTGCGCCAGCGATTCTGTCAGGAATGGATGGAGGGAGAGCTTGGCGAGAAAAACGTGACCGAGCAGCTTGCATTTCTACATCTGCCGTCTGGATCTCCTGTGCAGGTTGGGGTTGTTCGCTGGCCTGCTGCTGAAGCACGTCAGACGATATTGAGAGAGAATGATCGTCAGCTGTTTCTGTTTGCCGCGGAAAATATTATTGCGGAATTACTCGGAGATCGTCCGCATGTGCTCTTCCGCGAGGGGGGGAGTCTCATCGGCATCTGTCTGTGGCAGGAGGCCCCTGAGGAGATTTCGTCTCTGCTGGAGCAGCAGATCAGTATCTGCCTGAATATTTCGGTACATGCCCATGTCGAACCGCACATCGGTACGCTGGAGGCGGTGCCTGATACGTACCGGCATTGCCGTGAACAGGTATATGAAGAAGTGAAGCTCTCTCCACTCGTTCGCCGGGCCCGCCAGTTAATTCAGGAGCAGTATGCAGAGCGAGAGCTGACGCTGGAATCGCTCGCATCCCGCCTGCAGGTGTCGGCAGTGTATCTCAGCCGTGTGCTGAAAAAGGAGCTGAATGACTCCTTTGTTACACTGGTTACCCAGGCCCGCATTCGTAAGGCAGCACAGCTGCTGGATTCCACAGCGCTCCCGATCCATACGATTGCTGAACGAGTGGGGTATGATACACAGCACTATTTCAGCACAGCGTTCAAAAAAACGATGGGCATCTCTCCTGCCCAATATCGTAAACATGGAGGAACGGACAATTCATCCACAGGTCCGATGTAGCATAGTTGTTTTGTCACGCACTGAACGGATAGATCGTCCTTGATTACTATAGGGTTGGCAACTCGAAGTACACCCACCGCTGGAGCTTAATCGCCTGCGGTGGGTTTTTGTTATGTTTGCTCTGGCTGCTTCCATCAAAAGTTAAATTTTTATAAAAAAGGTTCAAAACCTGCAAAGACCACGCGCATATGAAATGCTACGATGGGATACAGAAAGGCATGAGGACTGAACGATGCTTGTGGTCTTGTAAGCGTTATCTCAAGAGGTATTCGGAACACAAAGACGTGAAGAAAGGGGAACTTTATATGAAAAAAGGAGCAATACTCATCTGGCTTCTGGTCATGGCCTTGATGCTCTCGGCCTGTAATCTGGCGGAGAGTGAGGTAGGCAGCAAGGAGAAGGGATATGTCGGCATATCCATGCCTACCAAATCATCGGAACGCTGGGTGGGAGACGGGGAGAACATGGTTCGCCTGTTCCAGGAGCAAGGATATAAAACCGATCTGCAGTACGCGGAAGACGTCGTTGAAAATCAAATTTCTCAAATTGAGAACATGATTACCAAAGGTGTCGATGTGATGGTGATTGCATCGGTGGACGGCAACACGCTGACAGACGTGATCAAGAAGGCCCATGATGAAGGCATTCAGGTCATCTCGTATGACCGGCTCATTCGCAATACGCCGTATCTGACGTATTACGCTACGTTTGACAACTTTAAAGTGGGCGTGCTGCAAGCCTCCTACATTGAACAGAAGCTGGGGCTTAAAGAAGGTAAGGGGCCATTTAACATTGAGCTGTTCGGCGGATCACCGGATGACAATAACGCCTACTTTTTCTTCGATGGTGCAATGTCTGTGCTCAAGCCTTATATAGATTCAGGGAAGCTGGTCGTGCGCAGCAAACAGATGACGATGGCGCAGATCGCTACACTACGATGGGACGGGGCGCTCGCTCAGGCACGGATGGATAATCTGCTGAGTGCCTACTATTCAGGTGATCATCTGGATGCGGTGTTATCCCCCTATGATGGCATCAGTATCGGGATCATCTCATCTCTGAAAGGCATCGGCTACGGCAAGCCGAACAAACCGCTTCCAGTTATTACTGGTCAGGATGCGGAGCTTGCCTCGATCAAATCCATTGTGGCGGGGGAACAGACACAAACCGTGTTTAAGGATACACGCAAGCTCGCAGAGAAAACGGTGGAGATGGCCAATAGCATCTTGCAGGGAAAACAGGCAGAAGTGAATGATACGAAATCGTATAACAACGGATTAATGGTAGTTCCGGCATATCTTTTGGACCCCATCTCTGTGGATCGAACCAATGTGGAAAAAGATATTGTGGGCAGCAAGTATTACACGAAACAGGAGATAGGTTTGCCGTAAAACGCATAATCCAGGAAAGGAGCACATGCCATGACGGACATCATTCTTGAAATGAAGAACATCACCAAAACATTTCCCGGTGTCAAAGCGCTGGAAAACGTCAACCTGAAGGTGCGGGAAGGCGAGATTCATTCGATATGCGGTGAGAATGGCGCAGGCAAGTCTACGCTGATGAAGGTGCTGAGCGGGGTATATCCCCATGGAAGCTATGAAGGAGATATTTTGTTCCGCGGTAAAACGTGTGAATTCAAGGATATCAAGCAGAGCGAGGATCTGGGCATTGTCATTATCCATCAGGAGCTGGCGCTGATCCCGTATCTCTCGATTGCAGAAAATATATTTCTGGGCAACGAACGTGCCAGCAAAGGCATCGTGAATTGGAAGGAAACCTTTGTCGGGACACGTGAGCTGCTGGGCAAGGTGGGCTTGAACGAAAATCCGAACACCCTTGTGTCCAGCATCGGGGTAGGCAAGCAGCAATTGGTCGAAATTGCGAAAGCGCTCTCCAAAAAAGTACGTCTGCTCATTCTGGATGAGCCAACGGCTGCGCTGAATGAGGATGACAGCGAAAATCTGCTGCAGCTGATGCTGGAGTTCAAAAAGCAGGGCATTGCCTGTATCCTGATCTCTCATAAGCTGAATGAGGTGTCGAAGGTATCGGATGCGGTGACCATTTTGCGGGATGGCAAGACGATTGAAACGCTCGATATGAAGAAGGATAACGTCACCGAGGATCGCATCATCAGTGGAATGGTTGGACGGGACCTGACGAGTCGTTATCCTGAACGTCATGCAACGATTGGTGATGTGGTGCTGGAAGTGAAGGATTGGACGGTGTATCACGAGCATCAGGCCGAGCGCAAGGTGCTGGATCAGATCAATCTGAACATCCGACGTGGAGAGATTGTAGGCATTGCTGGATTGATGGGGGCTGGACGTACGGAGCTGGCAATGAGCATTTTCGGCAAATCGTACGGACGTAACATCTCGGGACAGCTGATCAAGGATGGCAAGCCGATTCAGAACAACAGTGTGACAGAGGCGATTCAGAATGGCTTTGCTTATGTGACGGAGGATCGCAAGGAATACGGACTTATTCTGATGGATGATATCAAACGTAACATTTCACTCACCGGACTAGGCAAGCTGACTCGCAATGCGGTTGTAAACGAGCAAGAGGAAGTGCTGGTTGCGGAAGAGATGAAAAAAAGCATGAACATTAAAGCGCCGAACATCCTGCAGAAAACCGGAAATCTGAGCGGGGGCAACCAGCAGAAGGTAGTACTGAGCAAATGGATCTTTGCTGGGCCTGATATTCTGATTCTGGATGAGCCCACACGCGGAATCGACGTAGGGGCCAAGTTCGAAATTTATACGATTATCCATAAGCTTGCTGCCGAAGGCAAGGGTGTGCTGGTAATTTCATCCGAGCTGCCGGAGGTTCTGGGCCTGTGCGACCGGATCTATGTAATGAATGCCGGGAAGATCACGGGTGAAGTCAGCCGGGAGCAGGCGTCACAGGAAACACTGATGAGATATATGACCAAGTCTGGAGGCGGTAAGCATGGAAACGGTAACTAAACTGTTCAAAAATAATATACGTCAATATGGCATGATCATTGCCCTTGTTGTCATAATGCTTTTGTTCGAGGTGCTGACAAACGGGCTGTTGCTCAAGCCGATCAATATTACAAACCTGATTTTGCAAAATAGTTACATTTTGGTCCTCGCCATTGGTATGGTGCTAGTAATCATTACAGGACATATTGACTTGTCCGTCGGTTCGATTGCGGCCTTTGTCGGAGCTGTAGCCGCCATTATGATGGTGGATTGGCAGCTTCCTGCCTGGCTTGCGGTTATTGCTTCCCTGCTGGTGGGTGCACTGATTGGTGCATGGCAGGGCTTCTGGATCGCGTATGTACGGATTCCTGCCTTTATAGTGACGCTGGCAGGTATGCTGCTGTTCCGTGGTTTGACCATGATTGTGCTTGAAGGGCAGTCCATCTCTCCTTTTCCTGGCGGATTCCAGAAAATCAGCTCCGGTTTCCTGCCGGATGTTCAATTCTCGGGTCTGGGTCTGGTGTCCATCATCGTGGGGATTGTACTTACGATCTGGTACATCATTAATGAACTGCGGGAACGTGCATCCCAGCGCAAATATGGCTTCGAGGTTGTATCTCAAGGGCTGTTCCTGCTCAAGCTGATTGTGGTCGCTGCGGTCACGAACCTGTTTACGTTTGTACTCGCAAGTTATGCGGGAATTCCGAATATTCTCGTGCTCTTGTTTGTACTGATTGTGGTGTACTCCTTTGTGATGAATCGTACTGTGATGGGACGACATGTGTATGCACTCGGTGGCAATGAGAAGGCGGCAGGACTGTCCGGGGTGAAAACGAAAAAAGTTACCTTCTGGGTATTCGTGAACATGGGTACATTGGCAGCTGTATCCGGCCTGATCTTCGCCGCACGTCTCAATGCGGCTACGCCAAGAGCGGGTACGAACTTTGAGCTGGATGCTATTGCGGCCTGCTTCATCGGTGGAGCGTCGGCTTCGGGTGGAATCGGAACGGTATTTGGTGCGATCATCGGTGGTCTGGTTATGGGTGTGCTGAACAACGGGATGTCGTTGATCGGTCTAGGCATCGACTGGCAGCAGGGAATCAAGGGCTTGGTGCTGCTCTTGGCGGTAGCCTTTGATATCTATAACAAAAATAAAAGAGCGGCTTAAATGTAGCGCCCGGAAAAAATGAGCTGATGAATAAACGAGCTCTGCTGATATGGAAGGCAATATGAAGTTAGCGAAAAGGCTTGGCGTGTGCCAAGCCTTTTTGTCTTTGTTTTTTTATAGCAATCTAAAATGTCCACGTGTCCTTCTCTACGATTGGAGCGTATTTTCTACATCAGCGCACCTATGAAACGGGTGGCGATGCCAAAGTAGATAAATAGCGACAGAATATCGTTCAACGTTGTAATCAACGGGCCGGAAGCGACAGCAGGATCGACCTTGAAGCGGCTGAGCAGGAGCGGAATGCATGTGCCTGTCAGTGTGCCGATGATCAACGTAAAGAACAGGGACACACCGATAATCATACCGAGCAGCCAGTCGCCTTGCCAGATATATGCGATTACCGTAATCAGCAAGCCGCAGACCAGACCGATCATCATGCCGACTTTAACCTCACGTATAATCAGAGCAAGCACCGTTGCTCTGTCCAGCTTGCGTCCGATCAGCCCGCGTACCACAACAGCGAGCGACTGCGTTCCCGTATTTCCCGTCATTCCGGCAATCATGGGCATGAAGAATGCAAGCGCAACAACCTGATTCAATGTATCCTCAAAAAAGTCCACAATGCTTCCCGAGATCAGGCCGATCAATAGCAGCAAAATAAGCCAGGGCAACCTGCGTCTGACCGCAACAAGCGGTTTGGTGTCAAAGTCAATATCCTTGCTGCCGCCGCCCATTTTGGCGAGGTCTTCACTTGCTTCATCCATGATGATGTCAATGACGTCATCCATCTGGATGATTCCGCACAGTCGGTTGTTCTCATCTACAACCGGGAGAGCCATGAATTCGTAGCGTTGAAGCAGTTGAGCCGCTTCCTCCTGGTCCATATCTACAGTGGCGTGGATGACCCGTCTGGTCATCAATTCCTCAACCTTGCTGTTGTCATCGGCCAGAGCAAGAGAGCGATAACTGACGACACCAGCCAGCTTGCCTTCATTGTCAGTGACATAGAGGTAGCTTGAGGCAGAGAGATGTAAGGTGCCTTGGGACTGTCTGAGTGCTTCCTTCGCTGTATCGTGGGTGAACAGGGTACGATAACGGTCCGTCATCATCCGTCCAGCCGTTTCCGGTGGATAGCTGAGCACGGAGCGGATAATCGCCGAATGATCCAGATTCATGCTGGCTAACAATTCTTCCCTGCGTCTCGGGGGCAGATCATGCATGAAGCGAATGAGGTCGCCTTTATCCATCTGCTGCATGACCTCCAGCGTTCGTTCCGGTCCGAGCTGTTCAAAAAGCTCGACTTGCTCGTGCAGCTTCAGGTTTTCGGCAAGATCAGCCAGCGTATCCGGCTTGAATAGAAGAAGAAAGCGATTTTTGTCGTCTTCCGGGAACTTTTTATAGATGAGTGAAAGATCATAGGGACGCAGTTCCTTCACAATTTTATAGAATTCCGGCAGATTCCGGGACTGCACATGCTGCGTAAGCTGCGCGGTGATTTCCTCAAGGGAAAGCTCGTTATTGTTTTGAGAACCGTTCATATCGACACTCCTTTCCTGAATGGTAAGCTTCATATTTTTAAACGGAAACGATCTGTTCCTAAACAATGGTACATCTCCAAAGGGGATGGAGGTATATTGAAATCTTGCTCAAACATTCGAGATAGGCTTACAAACGGAAGCGCTCAGGATATACTTGTGCTACAGCTTTTACAATAAACCGATGTGGAGGTCGTCAGTCATTTGGAAAAAGATATCCGAACACAATTGCACAGTCTGGCTGAGCCGGAATACCAGAAATTTGCGGCATCCCTTATCCCGAATATATCCAATGTAATGGGTGTGCGATTACCCGCAGTTCGCAAAATAGCCAAACAAATTGCTGCAGGAGACTGGCGGGCGTATCTGGATACGGCAGAAGATGAATATTTTGAAGAAGTGATGCTGCAAGGCATGGTCATTGGTCATGTGCAGGCAGAGCTGGATGAGCTGCTGACACGTATTTCGGCTTTTGTGCCCAAGATCGACAATTGGTCGGTGTGCGACAGCTTCTGTGCCGGGTTGAAATATACGAAAGTGCATCAAGAAGCGATGTGGAACTTTATACAGCCTTATTTGAAATCCGATCAGGAATATGAAATCCGCTTTGGTGTAGTTATGCTGCTGAACTTTTATCTGGAGGAGCCTTATATTTATCAGGTGTTACCGCTACTTGATCAGATTAAACATGAGGCCTATTATGTGAAAATGGCAGTAGCCTGGGCAATCTCGATTGCTTATGTGAAGCAGCCTGAAGCAACGATGCTGTTTTTGCGGCACAATACGCTCGATGATTTTACGTACAACAAGGCACTGCAGAAGATTACGGAATCGTACCGTGTAACGCCAGAGGACAAGCAAGTGATACGAAGCATGAAACGCAAGGTAAACAAACAGACCAATACACGGAAACAGACAACCCCCTGACTTAATACTAATACAAGGGAGAAGAGAAGGTGAATATGTGATGAGGCAAAAGATGATGTATACCACGATGCAGCTCGACGGTCGCTCATGGAGTCTGCTTGCCACCGAAAAGGGACTGTGCCGGATCGTTATGCCGAATGAAACGCTGGAGGACTGGCAGGGGTGGATCAGCAAAATTGCACCGGGAGCTGAGCTGGAAGCGAATGAGCAAGCGTTACAACAGACCGGCATGATGGACTGGCTGTCATCCTATTTTGCAGGAGAAAGGACAGCCTTCACGGAGGATATTCCGCTTGACCTGATGGGCACCGAATTCCAGCGACAGGTATGGAAGGCAATTGGGCATGTGCCGTATGGCGAGACACGTACGTATGGAGATATTGCTGCCGCGATTGACCGGCCTTCGGCTGTGCGGGCTGTAGGTGCGGCGAACGGGGCGAACCCTATTCCCTTGTTGCTGCCATGTCATCGCATCATTGGTGCCAATCGCAAGCTGACGGGCTTTCGCGGTGGTCTGGAGATGAAGCGCAGGCTGCTGGATATCGAACAGATTCAAGGTGTAGCCGACGGAGGACATGCGAGGTTTGAATTTTAGTATATATAAAGAGGTGAACGATCTATGCAAAAGACATATTGGCTGACAAGCGTCGTTCTGGAACAAGGGTACATCCGTGATGGGGCAGAGGTAATAGGTACACAAACAGGACTTGCACATCTGCGGATTGAAAACGGAGTGATCGCAGCCGTTGTAGACGGTAGTGAGCAACTGACGGATGATCTGCCGCGAATAGATGGCAAAGGGCTGCTTCTGTTGCCTTCGTTTGAGGAAGCGCATATTCATCTGGATAAAACCTATTTTGATGGCCCGTGGAGAGCAGTAAGAGGGATCTCCAGCATCTTTGACCGCATGGAGGAGGAGAAGGTGCTGCTGCCCAAACTGCTGCCCGAGGGCAGACGTCAGGCAGAAAGCATTCTTGCTTTGATTCAATCGTATGGCTCCACGCATGTTCGTGCACATTGCAACATTGAACCGGTCAGCGGGCTGCGGCGGTTAGAAGTTACGAGACAGGCACTTGATCGATATGCAGGCAGGTTATCTTCGGAGATCGTTGCATTTCCGCAGCATGGGCTGTACCACTCAAACTCGGTGAAGCTTATGGGACAAGCCATGACTGAAGGTGCAACTCATGTTGGTGGACTCGATCCTTATACTGTAGATGAGAACATGGAGAGATCGTTGCATACGATGATTGAGCTCGCAGTGAAGCATCGGGCGGGTATGGATATGCATCTGCATGATAGTGGAGAAGCTGGCAAGCAGACCTTGCTTGAGCTTGTCAGATTGACGGAAGAAGCAGGACTTCATGGTCAGGTTACGGTCAGTCATGCGTTCTGGTTTGCCAGTGCACCACCGCAGGAGGCCGAAGAAATGGCGGGTCGAATGGCATCACTGGGCATGAGTGTGGCTTCAACCGTTCCGATTGGCAAGACGATGATGCCGCTGCCGATGCTGCGGCAAGCAGGTGTTAACGTGAAGCTGGCAACGGACAGTCTGACGGATCACTGGTCACCGTTTGGCAGCGGCGATATGCTGGAGAAGGCTGGTCGGTTCGCTGAGTTGTATGGATACAGTGACGAGTTCTCTTTGTCACAGTCGCTGGCCGTGATTACAGGCGGAGTGACACCGCTGAATGCAGCAGGGGAGAGGGTCTGGCCGAAGGCTGGTGATCCGGCGAGCTTTGTGCTGGTGCGTGCGAGTTGTGCGGCAGAAGCGGTTGCACGGCGGGCTGAGAGAGAGTCTGTGTGGTATCAAGGCCAGAGGGTGAGCGTGAAAAAAGAACAACCTACCTGAAACTTACCATACTAAAGCTTGAATGATAAATTGGATACAGCCCAAAGAGTGAGCTGCGGATACCGCGGCTTTTTTGCATGCCATGGGATAAGCGTGGTCATCAGAGGTAGAGGAAGAAATTATACGCAGATACCACATTTTGGGTTATGATAGATGAGATTCCAACATAAAGGAGAGCTATGCACATGAACATTGAATATGCCTTACAGACAGACTACACCTACATCGTTGAAAAGGATCGGCATATTCATCAGGGGATGGTCGAACCCAAGATAAAGGAGAAGGAAATCTACATCCTCTGGGAAGGCGAAGCAAGGATCGGGTGGATGAGATATGGCTATTTTTGGGATAACATGCCCTTTATGAATATGATCTGGTTGGAAGAGCCGTATCGTGGTCACGGATTAGGGCGGCTGGTTGTGCAGCATTGGGAAAATGAAATGAAACAAAAGGGTTTTGATATCGTCATGACCTCCACACAGTCGGATGAGCAGGCACAGCATTTTTATCGGAAAATGGGCTATGTTGATGCAGGCGCACTCCTGCTGGACACTCAGCCGCTGGAAGTCATACTGATCAAAAGAATCTAGGTAGTGACAACTGAAGGAGTGTTGAGTATGAATTATCACATGGAGAAACGAGTAACATTACAACGGATAACAGAGGAAAATGAGGAGCAGTGCATCCGTCTTCAACCACGGGAAGATCAGCTGGCACTGGTAGCCAGTAACGCGGATTCATTAATTCATGCGACCAAGGAAGTCACTTCAAAACCTTACGGGATTTATGCGGGAGATGACATGGTCGGGTTTGCTTTGTTTGATAACGAGATGTATACGGATGGGTACTACTGGATTCTTCGTTTTATGATTGATCGGCAATATCAGGGGCAGGGTTATGGCAGAAGCGCTATTCAGGAGATTATTCACATGTTGCAAGAACGAAGCGACTGTATACAGATCAGAGTATCTCATGTACCTCACAATTTCGCAGCTAATACGCTGTACAAGCGTTGTGGTTTTCAGGAAACGGGTGAACGAGAGGATAACGGTGACATTATTTTGAGTTACCAGATGAGAGAATAGGGGGCAGCGGGTCATGATCAGAGAAGCGGAAGCCAGGGATGCGGCAGTTATTGAAGGCTTGTACAGAGAACTATTGCCCGATCATGTGGGCACGGAAGTGCTTGCTGAACGCATTGAAGAGATCAGATGCCACGAACACAGCTATCTGTTTGTATACGAAGTGCAGGATCAGATAGTCGGTACCGCACATTTGCATATTTGCTTGGATGCTCTCGCAGCAAATCGACCGTTTGGTGTGGTGGAGAGGGTTGTTATTTCTGACAAGGTGCGGAGCAGGGGATATGGTTCAGAATTGATGAAGCACCTTGAACAGGTATGTGTACAGTTGAACGCCTCGAAGATGCTTCTTGCCAGCGGTGCCTCCAGGCATGGGGCTCATCACTTCTACACGAAGCTGGGGTATGATGGAGAGTCCAGTAAAGCATTTAAAAAATATCTATAACTTTAGGAGATACGTCCAACAAGATGAGAGATAAACACGATCAACTCTTTAATAAAAAATTCATTGCGGTGACGTTTACGCTGCTGCTTATGACGTTATGCTGTCTTTCCATCGCCGCATATCTGCGAGCGAAGTCGGGTTCCGGCATGTATGCTTTTCTCAGCTGGGACATGTTTCTGGCGTGGGTTCCACTCCTGATATCATCGCTAATGGCATATGTCTCCGGGCGAATGTCCGCCAGACATCGTTTAATCGGTGTAGCTTTGAAAGGCGTATTCGGTCTTGTATGGCTGTTCTTTTTGCCCAATGCGGCCTATCTGTTTACGGAAATGCTTCATACATTCCGGTATTTTACGGTTCAACCAGGAAATCCATTTTGGTACAGCATGGACTTTTGGTACAGTTTGAGTCTTACCTTTGGGGTAGCAATCACAGGTTTACTGCTGTCGACGTGCTCCATTATGCAAATTCAACAGGTACTTCATAAGTTTATACATAGGTTAGTCTGCTGGATCATTGTCGGGGGGATCTTGCTTCTAAGCAGCCTGGGCGTATATATCGGTAGGTTTAATCGCTGGAATTCATGGGATATCGTGTCCAGACCTGGGCAGATTGTTATGGATTTGCTGAACGATTTCAAGGCAGAAGACGGTATTCTGCTCGAATTTGTAACACTGCTGTTTGTGGTGCAGGGTTTTCTATATGTCATGATTTCACTGCTCAATTTCCAAAGCAAGGAGCTGTCCCGATGAGAGTCGTTATAAACCGTGTTCGTTTGCTGGAGCAGTTAACAAGAACGGTCCGTTTTGTGTCATCCAATGAGGCTGTTCGTGTGCTTGAATGTGTGTATATCAAGGCTGGCACAGACCGAATCAGCATGATTGGTGGAGAGGGCAACTCTTTTTTTGTGACGGAGATGCATACGGAACATGTTCAGATTCAGCAAACAGGCAGAATTGTGGTGCAGGCCAAACTTCTGGCCGACATCGTGCGAAAGATGCAAGAGAGCGAGATTGTTTTATCCAACGAGGAAAAGACTGATCGCTTATCGGTCACTACCCCCTCTGCCAGATCCACCTTTGTGCTCCAGCTGCTGTCGGCCGATGAATATCCACTTCCAGAGCGCATGGAGGAACAGACGTTGTTTACCATCCCCGGAGAACACCTGAAAGCTGCGATTCGTCAAACGTTGTTTGCAATCCAGAAAAAAGAACAGATGCCCATACTTACCGGAGTGAAGATGGAGATTCAGAATAACACGTTAATTATGATTGGCTGTGACCGGTATCGGATGGGGAAGGTGGAGCAGGCTCTAATGTCTGAAATGTCTGTTGCCAGCGAAACGGCAATCGTTCCTGGCAGGGCCTTGAACGAGCTTGAAAAACTTCTTGGTGATGAGTCTGTTCACGTTAGATTGTGCAAATCCAAAATCGAGTTCAATTGCAATGATTTTACACTTCTAACCCATTCGATTACAGGTACTTATCCGAACGTTGATATAGATGTAGAAGGGCCATATGCAGCTCGGTTTATTATCCAGAAGTCTGTACTTATATCGGCGTTGGAACGAGTAGCGATTATTGCAGCTCAGGAGAAAACGAATCTGATTAAAATGTGGGTTCGAGCGGAGCAGGTGCAATTTAGCGCCTCAAGTCAAGTGAATCAAGCGTTGGAGACGCTGGATATAGATCAATTTCTCGGAGTGGAATGTAAAGTGTCATTGAATGTGGGTTACGCATTGGAAGCTTTAAAAGCTCTGGATACAGCACAGGTTCAAGTACAGATCAACCAAGGATTGCAGATGGTTCTGTTTACCTCGCAAGAGAAGAAAGGGGTGCTGCAATTAATTATGGCAGCCCGAACAGCTGGCTGAATTATGGTGTCCAAAGATTGCTATATAGATTGAACTGGATCTTGAGGAACTGATGGAGGATATTACGGAGTTTGGATGCTCAGCCTGGGGGGATAACATATGAGTCTAACAGAGTGGATTGCGGACACGCTTCAATACGAATTATCGGATGAATATTCGATTCGACTTGCAGATTTTACGGAGTGGGGGTTATTTTGCACCATTTATTATGATATGGGATACGTTGGATTTTTCAGGGAAGAGGAGTTCAACTCCTCAAGGTGTAGTGCGTACTGGATCTATCGGGGGGAAAGCAAAATAGGCGGTGTACGAATGGAGCCGAACAAGATGTATCATTTGTTCTTGATCCCGCCATTTCAGCAAGGTTATGAGGTCGTCAAGCTGCTGAAGCATAAATTGATGCAGTGGTCCGATCGAAGTAGACGTATCGTGACATATGAGATTCTACCGGGTCAAGTGGACTGGTTTGCGAGAGCTGGATTCTGGCCCGCCGAGTTCAGATGCCGCTGGATGCAGCGGCCTACGGATCATTATGAGATCGATTGGAACGACAGATGGTCTGTAAAGAGTCCCGAGATTATCGAAAACGGAACGGGCGGTTTGAAGTACATCAACGAAGAGCAGATTGCCCGGTGTGATCTGGAGAGCTTTGGCGGCAGTCTTGAAGCAACGCGAAGAAAACAGAAATCCCTGGAAGATTTCACACCTGACGAAGACCCTAATTATACGAATGAAATTCTGACTCAGGCCTCTACGCTTGTATATGATCAGGAAACGGGCCAGTTGGTTGCCAACTGCCGACTGTGTCTGCAGGACAATCAGGCTGCGGTGTACAGTATCGGCGTCATTCCTTCGTATCGAGGAAGAGGGCTGGCTACCCGCATGTTACAGAGAGCATTAACGAGGCTCAAGGGGCATTATCCATTTTTGCGGCTGTATGTGATGGAAGGTAATGAAGCAGAGTCCGTCTATCTGAATCTGGGCTTTATACAGGGGGTTCAGGAGATTCAGACGATGTATATTCCTGAGGAGGAATCGGAATGAAAGCGGCTATTTTAACCGATATTCATGGAAATGCGCCTGCGCTTCAAGCTGTACTGAAGGATATTGATCAACAAGGGAATATTAAGCAGTTATTTTGTTTGGGGGATATGATTGGCATAGGACCACACTCAAATGAAGTGATTGAGATGTTATACAGTCGCAAAAACCTGACGGCTATCGCAGGAAATCATGAACAAGCTGTACTGCATCTGGTTGAGGGGAAAGGGCCGCTGGAAGGACATAAAGGCATGCAGCAGCATCATGAGTGGATTGCGGAGCGGTTGAGTGAGGACTCCATCAAGCGAATTCAGCTTCTACCCCAAGCGATCGAACAAGAAGTTGAGGGACAGCATGTGCTATTGACTCATTATCATATGACCGATGAGAAGCTGGATGCAATCGAGAGGCAACCTGCCGGAGCGAAGTGGGATGAAAAATATGAAGGAGCCCCGTATGATCTCATTTGTTTTGGACACTATCATATTCTGCATTATTTCAGGACAACGCGGAGGGTCTACCTGAATCCGGGAGCATTGGGGTGTAATGATGTGGCAGTGGCGAGATACGGAATTGTGGATATTCAGAAGGGTCAGCTGGATGTGAGATTTACGGCGGTGCCCTATGATAATAGATCATATCTACAATCGTATGAGCTTCTGAACGTGCCTGATCGAGATTATATTTTGAAAGCCTTTCACGGGAATCAACTGGAAAAAGAAATGATTTAATGACAAGGGCGGTCTGGCAAGATCGCCTTCCTTTGTTATAGCGATCAAAATAGAGGGAGGTAATTATGATATTTGCTATGATTATTTGTGTACTTGTAATTTTGATTTTAGGCCAGTATGTAGTTAAGACGGCCATTGATACTTCAAAAAATAGTCAGCACACGAGAGAAATTTTGGAAGAGTTGAGAGAGATCAAAGCGTTTTTGAGAGAGAAAAAATAAGTTGCTTGGGCTTTCTGTGATGAACATGTCTTATATAGGCATCCATCTGGTTTATTTCAGGCATGCATATTAATTTGTTGGTGTATTTTGTAAATACTCTGTTTATTTATACAGGAATACATATAGTGCTGTATATCAAAAAGAGAATAACCGGGAAATAGATGGAGTGAATAATGGTGGAACAGCTTCCTTCAAGATGGAGTTCAGAGCGGCTTCTTATTTCAGATGTAGAGGTTTCTGATATTGCTGAACTTCAATCCTTGTACGACACAAGTCGCTATATACAACAATGGGATGGACAAGAAAATGATCCGAATTACGTGAAAAATTGCTTGGAACAAGGTAACCTTCCTCCGGGTGGAACGTTGAAGAACTACAGGATTCAGAGCATACGCACGGCTGTGGAAGATCGGAAAATAGGGCTATTAAGTGTATATCACGGTTACCCTGCTGAAAATGTGCTGTACTTAGAATTTTTATACATTCAGAGCGGTGTTCAGAAACAAGGGCATGGACAGGAAATGATGTCTGCTCTAACTCGGCAGCTTGCCGGACTGGGTTACCATGAGATTAGAATTAATGTAGCACTCAAAAACTGGCCAGCCCTACGTTTCTGGTTCAAATCCGGCTTTAGCCAAATTAGCGGCATTTATGGAGATGTTGAACATACGTCAACCAGTTTTGCGAATATTGAGTTAATCAAGACGCTGTAATACAGGTCAATCCAATCTGGGAGAGTGAAGCTGTATGGAAACGTTTTTTCGATATAACTGGATCGTGCGTGAACAGTGGTATACATGGTGTGCCGATTTACCGCCAGAAGAGCTGCTTCGTCAACGTACAGGTGGTGCGGGAAGTATCCTGAAAACTTTTTTTCATGTCATTGATGTGGAATGGAGCTGGCTTCAATTATTGCAAGGCAAACCGGATGAAGCGGAGGATTTTGCACACTACCAGACTCTTGGAGCAGTGCGGGATTTAGACCGTAAGCTGCATCTGGACGTTGAATTATTTGTACGGGCCTGGGAGCCGAGTATGGAAAAGAGGGCTTATATCGACCGCCGAACCGATGGGCATGTAGAGCTGGCTGCCTGGGGCGAGATTGTGCGTCATGTCATTGCACATGAAATTCATCATATGGGGCAGTTATCGGTATGGGCCAGAGAATTAGGTGAAGAGCCCGTATCTGCTAATGTTATAGGCAAGCGTCTGATCCAGCCTGATTAAACGAAAGGTTGTGAGTACAAATGATACAGCTCGCCAGCATCCATTGGGTTCAGCTGGATGAAAAGATTAGGCAAGTGATGAATCAGACGTATCGACTTGTTCCGTTGAAGCCTGGTCTGGAGGCGGATGTTATGCGCGTTGAGTTTTCTCATCAATCCTATGTGCTGAAGATATGGAACAAGGAATCGCGCCCGGATATTGGCAGACAGTATACGCTATTGTCTGCTCTTACGCAGAGTGGTATTCGAGTATCCAGACCCTACGGATGGGGCATGGATCAACACCAGAATCAAGTGTTACTCACGAGTTACGATGGCGTTCCGGTTACCCGGCTAGATCGGGATATATTAAGTCAGATGGCTCAGACGTTACACGAGATTCACCAGTATCCAGTCAATGTTACAGATCATCGAGACGTGGGGAAAGCATACGTACTTCGGACTGATTTTGTGGACTACTTTTTTCCTCAGGCTGCCGAACACGAGGATATTCATCACATTGTTCATGATCTGATGAAGCGTGCACAGATCAGACAAGAGCAGTTGATTCATGGTGATTATAACTTGGGAAACATTGTTGGGATGCATGGACAATATACGATTATTGACTGGACGAACGGACAGTACGGAGATCCGAGATACGATGCCGCATGGTCTGTTTTTTTAATCAGCATATACAATGGAGAAGAGTTCGGTAATGCTTATCAGGCTGAGCTTCAAGCAGTTTCTAACAATACGCTGGATGAGGAACCGGCATTCGAAGCTTTGGCCTGCTTACGTTGGGTGCTGCTTTCACGAGGGGGCGGTGTTCCCAGAGATGCGCAGGTCATGCGGCGGGTTCGGAATATTGCTAAACATAATCCGTATTTGCACGCAAACTTGCTGTAAGCCTGTCCTAAATTCACGTCTTCTGCATACCTATGGTAGTAGAGGAGTGTGATGGAGATGGAACAGAAGGTACAGACGTATTTTGAGCTGAAGCAGCGGCAGAAGGAGATTGAACAGCAATTATCTGTTTTGAGAGATGAGATCGTGGCGTACTGCGGACAACAGGGGATATATGAGACGGAAGTAGGCTCCTTCAGGGTTAAAACGGTGCTCCAGCACCGCAAGGAATATGACGATCAGAAGCTGTACGCCTCGCTGCCCGACCCGGAGATCTGGAGGCTGTTGTCCAAGGTAGACAGTCATAAGCTAAAAAGTCTGATCAAGCTGAATATTCTCTCGGAGGAGCAGGTCAGTCCGGCCTGTACTGTGAAACAGGTCACACTGCTACAGGTGGACAAGATATAACCTATAGCTGAATTCGTCTGCTTGTGATGAAATTGGTAGAATTTCAGGGGGCAAAACGTTTATTTTGTTCATGGAAAGCGCATTCATTATTCGATATGATGAAAAAAAGAACCTGTGAGGAGGAACCAGGATGTCTACCGAAATTCCGTCCCTATCTGCATCTTATGCCAATTCGTTCAAAATAGGTGCGGCAGTGCATACGAGAATGCTGCAGACTGAAGGCGAATTCATTGCAAAGCATTATAATAGCGTCACCGCGGAGAATCAGATGAAGTTTGAAGAGGTTCATCCACGAGAGCATGAATATACGTTTGAGGCGGCAGATGAGATTGTTGATTTTGCTGTGGCTCGTGGTATTGGTGTAAGGGGGCACACTCTGGTATGGCACAATCAGACGCCGGCTTGGATGTTTGAAGATGCTTCCGGGGGAACGGCTTCCAGAGAGATGATGCTGTCCCGACTGAAGCAGCATATTGATACGGTGGTGGGCCGTTACAAAGACCAGATTTATGCCTGGGATGTCGTAAATGAGGCGATTGAAGACAAGACGGATCTGATTATGCGTGATACAAAATGGCTGCGTTTGCTCGGAGAGGATTATCTGGTTCAGGCATTCAATATGGCTCATGAAGCAGATCCGAATGCCTTGTTATTCTACAACGATTATAATGAGACGGACCCGGTTAAACGGGAGAAAATTTATAATCTGGTTCGTTCTTTATTGGATCAGGGCGCTCCTGTTCATGGCATTGGTATGCAGGGACACTGGAATATTCACGGTCCTTCTATGGATGAGATTCGTCAGGCCATCGAGCGTTATGCTTCGTTGGATGTACAGCTTCATGTGACTGAACTGGATCTGTCTGTGTTTCGTCACGAGGATCAGCGTACCGATCTGACCGAGCCAACGGCAGAGATGGCAGAGCTGCAGCAGAAGCGATACGAGGATATTTTTGGTCTGTTCCGTGAATATCGCTCCAATATCACTTCCGTAACGTTCTGGGGAGTCGCTGACAACTACACATGGCTGGACAATTTCCCGGTGCGTGGCCGCAAAAACTGGCCGTTTGTATTTGATACAGAGCTTCAGCCCAAGGATTCCTTCTGGCGTATTATCGGGCAAGACTAGAATTATATAAGTCAAACTAAAGATGTTTACACACTCCGCTGGATTTCCCGGATTTAATGCCTTGCATGCAGCCCTTGATTAAGGGATAGCTTGTAAGGCTTTTTGAAGTATCTTATAAATATAGCAGATATATTCTAATTTTAGCATTGTCACTTTGACTGTACGATGCCATACTTGAGAAAAAAAGGGGAAATGGCAGGTGAATCCATGTACAAGGTCATAGTAGCAGATGATGAGCCGTTTATGCTGGAAGGCTGGAGAACGATGATTGATTGGCAAGGCTGCGGATATGAGCTGTGTGGAACTGCAACGGATGGAGAGGAAGCGCTTGAATTGATCGGCATGGTGAATCCGGATTTGGTGGTAACGGATATTCAGATGCCGGTTCTGGATGGACTGGGCCTGATTCGTACCATGCGTGAAGAGCTGAGATATGATTCCCAAATCGTGATTGTAACCGGTTATTCCGAGTTTGGATATGCACAGCAGGCGATACGGTATCGGGTAAATGAATATGTGCTTAAACCTCTGGTACCTGAAGAGATTCACGAATTGTTGCGCAGTATGATTGTTCCTTTGGAGTTACAGAGACAGGAGACGGCGCAGCTATTTGCCAGCGAGCAACTGGAAGCTGCACAACTTCTGGACACCCCTGCTGAAGTGAACGACACCATTGGAGAGAATGATCTGGAGAACATGACGTCCCATGCGAAGCAACTGCTTACATTGATGGAAGCAGGAGATATAAAAGGCATTACGACTGCTGTTGATCAGATGATGCAGGAAATCCAGGGATCACTGCTTGGACTCAGCCTGACCCAGAGCATGGTCCTGTATATACACGGAGAGCTGCTGCGAAAATATCGAGTACTTGGGGCAGATTCCATGTTGCTTCAAGACCATACATGGCACCAAACCGAGAGGTGGATTACAGGAGAATTGAAACGGCTTTTTGTTCGTATTACAGAAACCTTTGCTGCCGCCACTCAAAGCGATGCAGGTACCGGAGGACTGGTGACTGAAGCAGTTCAGTATTTGAAGCAGCATTATCGGTCCAAAATCAAACTGCAGCAGCTCGCCAATCACATTCATGTGAACGCGGCTTATCTGGGCCAGCAGTTCAAGCGTGAGATGGGCGTCAGCTTCAGCGAATATGTGCATCGGCTTCGGATTGAGGAAGCACGCAGACTGCTTCGGCGAACCAATATGAAAATCTCGGATATCGCATTTGAATTGGGCTATCACGATGCGGAGTATTTTACTGAGAAATTTAAAGCGCTTACAGGGGAGCTGCCTTCTCTATACAAAAACAACAGTCAAGGGTGATCATGTGCGCACAAAATGGAGGAACGTTCATACCGTCAACGATATCCCCCTTCGATACAAATTTTTAATGATTTATGTGCTTAGCATTTTACTTCCGATCATTGCGATCAATCTGTTTTTTTATCAACGAATTTCAGCAGATATCAAGGTGAGGGAGCAGGAGAATCTGCGCAAATCCATCGACCGGGCTACTGGCGAGCTGGTTGGTATGATTGATGAGAGCGTTGCATTAAGCCGCATGATCGCTGCTGATGACTCCTTGTATGAAGCACTAGACCGTACCTATCAGTCACCTGTGGAATATTACAATGAGTATCATGTTTTTCTACGAGATAAATTGACGCGGTATATGTCGGCGAACATTCTTGAGGTCCGTATTTTTACAGATAATGATACGATCCAGACGGGCAGTCATTATATCGTCATGAAGGATAAGGGAACAACGCTGCCAGGGATAGAGCAATTAAATCAAGCCAGCGGCGATATTCTGGTTATTGATTATGAAGAAGAATCGGGGTTCAGTCGGGGGAAACGTATCAGTGTTATTGGCAAAATGAAGACGTTCACTTCTTACGCAAATTACGCGAAGTATTCGAAAATTGATCTGGAAGTGAGCCGGATATACAGCATTCTGAATCGTGAGACGAACAGCTTGCAGCTGAGGCTGGTGGACGGAAACAACCGCCCAGTTGTGTCCAGTGCACGTTTTCCGGCGGATGATCAATGGTCTGGTGATGTGAATACCGAATATGTACTGGAGAAGTCTCTTGGCAATCTGGCTTATCTGGATGGCTGGAAGCTGATCGGAGTTGCGGATACGCGGCATGTCGATCAGCTGTTGAACGAGGCGCGTAAATCCATTTTGTGGCTGGCAGTGATCAGTGTTATTGTGCCCTCGGTGCTCATTTATTTTATTCTGCGTTCGTACCACTATCGTATCCGTAAGTTATCACGGCATATGGAGAAAGTACGGAACGAACGTTTCGACCTGATTGAGATTCAGGAGGGCCGGGACGAGATTGGTGGATTAATTCGTACATTTAATATGATGATCAGCAAAATTCACTCCCTTATCAACGATGTCTACAAATTGGAGATCAGACATAAGGATCTGGAGCTGGATCAAGTACGCACAGAGTTATCCATGCTTCAGAGCCAGATGAATCCGCATTTTCTGTTTAATACACTGAATGCGCTATTGGTTGTGAGTACCAAAAACGGATATACAGAAGTGTCGGAGATTATTAAGAGTTTATCACTGCTAATGAGACAACTGCTTAGTCGATCAGATAATTTGATTCCTTTGCAAGAGGAGCTGCAGTTTACGACCCTTTATCTTCAGATTGAGAAATTCAGGTTCGGGGAGCTGTTCGATTATACGCTGGATATTGATCCACAGGCTGCGGGGAAGCGGATTCCGAGAATGAGCATTCAGCCACTCGTGGAGAATGCGTGCAAGCATGGTCTGCAGGCGCGTAAGACAGGTCGGTTAATTCATATTACGGCCCAGCTTGAGGAATCCGGGCTGACAATTGGTGTGATTGATAACGGTATCGGGATGGAACAGGACAGATTGCGCCAATTAATTCAGGATGTACGCTCGGATCAGACGAAGGACGGTTCGCATGTGGGCATTCGCAATGTCTATCGACGTCTGGAACTGTTCTATGAAGGAGCTGCAACGTTTACGATTCGCAGTGAGAAAGGAATTGGAACAGAGGCTGGATTTCATATTCCTGCAGATCGACTGTAACGTACAAAAAGGGGGCAACGAAGATGTATAAAGTGCTTCTGGTAGATGATGAGCCGTTTGCGATTGAAGGGCTGCAGCTTTTGATTAATTGGCGGAGATTTGGCTTTGAAATAAACGGTGTATGTGCCAACGGTGAAGAGGCTGTTGAGGCGATACGCACAAGCAAGCCTGATCTGGTTGTTACGGATATTCATATGCCAGCGATGAACGGGCTTGAACTCATTGAAGAGGCGCGTCGTCAGGGATATGATTCGACGATGTTTGTCATAACAAGTGGTTACAGTGACTTTAATTATGCAAGGCAGGCGCTCCGGCTCGGTGTGAGCAATTATTTAACAAAACCGGTCGATACGGTAGAAGCGGATGATATGCTGGAACGGCTGGCCCATGAACTGAAGCAGAAGCAGGAACGTGAGTCACACCGTGAACAGGCCAAAAATCAGGAAATCAGACAGGTTCTCTTCTCCTTGGTTACCGAGCAGGAATATGAGAATAGAGAGACAGCGGCTCATGTTATCTCGGGTTTGAAGGCGCAGACCTCTCAATGGGCATATGTCAAAGTAAGATTTCAGCGAGCTGATTCAGGTCAGATTCGTACAACGATTCAGGACGCCGTGACACGTGAGCACTGCTGTTATGTGGTGGAGCATGAGCAGGACGTCTGCGGCATCCTATGGGGTGAGAGTAGCCTTGAAGCTGAGACTCTGCAAGGAGACAGTCATCGGGCTTTTGCAATGCGGCTGTTGTCTGCTTTAAACGAGGTGGTGCCCAACGGCGTGCAGCTCGCCATTGGTCTGCCTGTGCAACAGTTGGAGAACGTTTCTCTGTCCAGAAGTATGGCCATCCAAGCGGAGCGTTTTTTATTTTTACATGAGGGTGATCTGCTGTTCGCTGAAGATATCCGGGAGCAACGTCTGATATTTAACCCTGAATCTCTTCGTGAAGTGGACCTCATTATGGAGCATGTAGAGAACGGTTCGCCGGAGCAGGTAAGTCAGTCGATCAGAGAAGCCTTCAGCGAATTGGTGAAAAATAAGACGTCTCCTGAATTTGTTCATATTTTCATCACCCAGATTTTGTTTAGGGGGCTTTCTCTGTGCAAGGAGCTTGGCGGAGAATCAAAAGAGCTACTGAAGGATACAGCGATCTATCCTGGTCATCAGGATTATCGGAATATTGAGGAGTCTGCCCATCTGCTGGAGTCGTTTTGCTTAAAGTGCCGGGCAATGGCGAGCTCCCTTCGTCAAAAGCAACTCGGCGGAACACAGGCGATGGTGGCGGAATATTTGCAGGAGCATTTCAGAGAAACCTTTACAATCAAGGAGCTGGCAGAACGCTTTTATATGCATCCGGTGCATCTCGGGCAGTCTTTTATGCGCAAGTATGGTAAAGGTGTTCTGGACATGGTGCATGATCTGCGGATTGAAGAAGCGATAAGGCTACTTAAAACATCGGACGAAGCCTCGTGTGCGATTGCAGAGCAGGTCGGATACAAGAGCTACCAGCATTTTTTGAAGCAGTTTGAGCGCAGAACAGGGTTGAAACCGGCTGAGTATCGTCTGAAGTTCACACAGTGAGGAGCACTTTACAGGGGCATGAGTTGCTTCATTACCTCCTGAAATTAAGGGGGGCAGATGCTTAAATCTGTTTATTTTGTAACCGCATACATTTAATCATAATAAAGACAGCAAGATAAACCACTTCCAAGGAGGCGCAATACATGGGGGGATTGAAGAAAAAGAAACTTTGGGGTTCCGTTTCTCTCGTTATGGCATTAACTCTGGCACTTGCAGGATGTAGCGGTGAAGAGGCCAAAACGACGACAGCCGATGGCAAGGAAGTATTAAATATTTCGGCTTTTATCGGAACACCAAATCAGGCACCGGCAGCGGATAACCGCATCTACAAAAAGATCGAAGAAGAGCTCGGTGTCAAGCTGAACATGGAATTTCTCGTAGGTGACTTGCAGCAAAAACTAGGGGTTATGGTTGCGGGAGGGGATTACCCGGATCTGATCACAGCAGATACCAAGCTGGTTGCGGCTGGTGCGGTTATTCCGCTGGAGGATCTGATCGAGCAGCATGCACCAAATCTTAAAAAGCATTATGCAAAAGATTGGGAGCGGATGAAGGATTCCAGTGATGGTCATATTTACTGGCTGCCAAACTACGGTGTATACACGGGTGAATTTATCAGTAACTACTATTCCGGCCCTGCGTTCTGGGTTCAGAAACAGGTACTGAAAGAGGCCGGGTATCCAACTCCCAAAACGCTTGATGATTATATGAAGCTGATTCGTGATTACACAGCGAAGCATCCAACAACAGAGGACGGTCAGCCAACGATTGGCTTCACTACACTGGCTTCCGACTGGAGAACATTCCCGCTCCTCAACCCGCCGGAGCACTTGACAGGTCATCCGAATGACGGTGGTGTAGTTGTTGATGATAAAGGTGCTGCAAGCGTATTCGCGGATAAAGATATTTCCAAACGTTATTATAAAGAGCTGAACAATCTCTATAACGATGGATTGCTTGACAAAGAAGCTTTCGTTCAGAACTATGACCAATACTTGGCTAAAATTTCTTCTGGACGTGTTGTCGGTATGTTTGACCAGCACTGGAACTTCCAGCAAGGTGAAGATCCACTCGTAGCACAGAACAAAATTGGTCAAACATATGTAGGCTTCCCGCTTGTATATGACACAAGCATCAAGGACCACTACCTGGATCGTCCGGTGATTAACTTGAACAACGGTTTCGGTATCAGTAAAGACGCGAAAGACCCTGTAGCTATTCTGAAATTCCTCGATGCACTGATGGATGAAAAGTATCAGAAGTTGTTGTCTTGGGGTGAAGAGGGTGTAGACTACATGGTCAATGACAAAGGCAGATTCTATCGTACACCTGAACAGCGTATTCAACAGGAAGATCCGGCATGGAAACTGGCTAACAGAGCAGAAGGCTTCTATGGAGCCGCACCGAAAATGGAAGGTACGTTCTCGGATGGCAACGCCATTGGAGCAACCAACCAGCCTGAGGAATTCTACGATAGCCTGAAGCCTGAGGATAAAGAGCTTCTGGATGCATATGGCTTCAAAACATGGAGTGACTTCTTCTCTCCTGCACCTGAGAACCCAGTGTATTATCCAGCTTGGCAAGTGGATCTGAAGGAAGGCTCCGATGCTTCGGTAGCCAACAAACAAATGACAGATACATCCTTGAAATATTTGCCTAGAGCAATTATGTCCAAAGCCAATGAATTCGACTCTATCTGGAGCGAGTACGTGGATGCTTACAAGAAAATTAACGTGAAGGCGTATGAAGATCGAATCAATGAGCAATTACAATGGCGGATTCAGAACTGGACCGCGAAATAAATAAAAGCGACTGAAGGATTGCTTTGGAAGGCATGGGGAGCAGCAACTGCTCCTGTGCCTTCTGAACAATTGATCCCCGAGTACCGCTGTAAGTTGATAGGAGGAGTGAAAGATGGCGAACACGCCAGGAGCTATACAGGATAAAGCTGCTCCAACCATAGTGACCAAGACGCCTCTCATGAAGCGCCTGCGCAGTCAAAAACAACTGATGTTTATGTCTCTGCCCATCGTTGCTTATATTTTGGTTTTCTCATATTATCCGATCTGGGGCTGGGTGATGGCATTCCAGAATTACAGTCCAGCGAAGAAATTTTCGCAGCAGGAGTGGGTCGGACTTAAGCATTTCAAATTTCTGCTTACGGACGACGCGTTTCTGAACGTACTTCGCAATACGATCGCGATGAGTTTGATTAACATGATCCTTGGCTTTGTAACAGCCATTGTTTTTGCGATTTTACTGAATGAAATCAAGAACAAGCTGTACAAACGTACGATTCAAACGATTTCGTATCTGCCTCACTTCTTGTCATGGATTATCGTTACGGGCATTGTAGCCAGCTCATTATCGGTAGACGGCGGTATTGTGAACGTGGTGCTGATGAAGCTTGGATTCATCAACGAACCGATTATGTGGCTTAGTGTTCCAGAGTATTTCTGGGGAATTGTCGGCGCGTCGCACGTCTGGAAAGAGGTCGGCTGGAATGCGATCATCTACCTGGCAGCGATCACCTCGATTGACCCTTCGCTGTATGAAGCAGCAGAGATTGACGGGGCTAATCGTTATCAGAAGATGCTGTATGTAACTTTGCCTGGAATCAAGTCCATCGTTATTATTTTGCTCATTATGAACATGGGATGGATTCTGGAAGCCGGATTCGAAGTACAGTATTTGCTAGGTAATGGTGTCGTCGTTGACTGGTCTCAAACAATTGATATTTTCGTCTTGAAATACGGTCTGCAGATCGGTAACTATTCACTGGCCACGGCGGCAGGTATATTCAAAACGGTGGTTAGTATCACGCTAATATTTGCAGCGAACTCTATATCTAAACGTTTCGGCGAAGACCGATTAATATGAGGAGGACACATCGATGGGAATAAACAAATCTCGGGTTGAGCCGATTGTCTTCCATACATTTAACGGCTTGCTGATGATCTTTATTGCAATAGTGACCTTATATCCGTTTTTAAATACACTGGCTGTTTCATTTAATGCAGGTACGGATACGATTCGTGGTGGAATCTACTTATGGCCTAGGGAATGGACCACTCAGAACTACAGAGCTGTATTCGCGGGTGGAACGATCTTCGCAGCCTTCTGGATTTCCGTTGCCAGAACTGTATTGGGTACGGTGCTCAGTCTGTTTCTGACATCCATGCTGGCATATACGCTCAGCCGCAAAGATTACATTTTGCGTAAACCGATTACCATTATTGTTGTTATGACGATGTATTTCAGTGCCGGTCTGATTCCAACCTACTTTCTGATCAAGGACCTGCATTTGCTCAACAACTTCCTGGTATATATTATTCCGGGATTGATCAGTGCATTTAACATGATCGTTATTCGAACGTATATCCAGACGTTGCCTGAAGGATTGATTGAATCAGCCAAGATTGATGGCGCGGGGGATTTCAGAACGTTTATGTCCATCATCTTGCCACTTTGTCAGCCAGTATTGGCAACAGTAGCATTGTTTATTGCGGTAGGCCAATGGAACTCCTGGTTTGATACATTCCTGTACGCATCTTCCAAACAGAATCTGAGTACACTGCAGTATGAGTTGATGAAGCTGCTCTCATCGTCCATGAATACCAACAGCAGTCCGTCTGTTGCAAGTGGAGCAGACATGGGGCAAGCACGTAACCTGGTTACTCCGGTTTCTATTCGGGCAGCGATTACGATTGTTGCAGCTTTGCCAATTCTGGTTGTGTATCCGTTCTTGCAGAAATATTTTGTACACGGTCTGCAACTGGGGAGTGTGAAGGAGTAGTTGAAGAGAACGTAACGTATCAGTTTACGAAATTATCTAATTCAAAAAAATCGGCCTGTATGGGCCGATTTTTTTTGCTGTGCGGATAATACTTCAAATAAGGAAATGTTATCCATTAATATACATGATATGATATAATTTCGAATATGATGCGTGTTTTAAGTAAGAGAAATGCAAGCGGAAGTCAATATGAATGCATGTATCTTCAATGTTTATAAAGTCAAGCTCAGACGGAGTTGAAGAATATGAAAAATATGCGCGAAAATGTGTTCACCTTCATCGGGAATTTTGTGATAGCTTATTTTATTTTTGGAGAAGGCACGGTTGAAAGGCCGCTGATGTTTGCACTGTGGATGTTCATGCTGATGATGGGGATGGATTGGTATAGAAGCAGAGGAAGCCATACACTGAATTAGTGTCGAATAGACGGAGCCGATTCTTGATCCTTTCAGCAGAGTGCTGATATCAAAACGAAAACGATACTGGAACCATATCATGAAGCGCTGCAATGCAGGCACACAGTGTAATCCTGCTGTATTTGGAATGTCAATTGAATGAGAATTAGGGATTTCATTTACATCAGGGCCATTGTTCATTACACTTGAGAAGCATAACTTATGCACACACCAATTCAGATATTCAGGAGGAAGTTTATCATGCATCAATCTGCCCACATTCAGGAAGCACGAGATTACATATTAAACCGGATCAATACTAAGCCCGTTGTAGGTATGATTCTGGGTTCGGGACTGGGAGCACTTGCTGACGAAATTGAAAATGCTACAGTTATTCCATATACGGAAATTCCTTATTTTGCTCAATCCGAGGCCATTGGTCACGCGAATGAACTTGTCATTGGAGAACTTATGGGGAAGACCGTAGTGGCGATGAAAGGCCGTCTGCATTATTATGAAGGTTTTTCATTAGATGAAGTAACGTTCCCTGTTCGTATTATGAAGGCACTGGGCGTGGAGCAACTGATTGTCACTAACGCTTGCGGCGCGATTAATACCAGCTTTGAGCCAGGTCAACTGATGCTGATTACGGATCATATTAATCTGGTTGGCAACAATCCGTTAATGGGACCGAATAACGCTGAGCTTGGCGTTCGTTTCCCTGACGTGTCCCAAGTGTACAATCGTGAATTGCGTAGCATTGCTCTTGAGGTTGCCGAAGAGCAAAATGTAAGCTTGCAGCAAGGTGTTTACGCTTGGTGGAGTGGTCCTGCTTATGAAACACCTGCGGAGATTCGGATGATTCGTACGATGGGGGCAGATGCTGTAGGCATGTCCACAGTACCCGAAGCGATCGTAGCTATTCACGGCGGTATGAAGGTGCTCGGTATTTCTTGTCTGACGAACATGGCATGTGGCATTCTGGATCAGCCTCTGAGCCATGATGAGGTTATTGAAGTCGCAGCGAAAGTGAAAACGACGTTTATCGGACTGGTTAAAGGTATTTTGCATAAAATGTAGCAAAAGCTGCTGTCTGTTATAGTTCAACAAATTAACAAGGTAATGAGGCATCAGCGATGCTCCATTACCTTGTTTTTGTTGTTTATCGGGAACGAGTCTGCTGAGCAGTTCCGTGCGGGTTTGAAAACTATGACGGCGATGGCTGAAGCTTCTGATGCGTTAGGTATTGATAAATGCTGTACCGATATTCTGGTTCTTGAATAATCTCGGCACTATGGGTTAGCACGGTGTGGTGGCTCAGGAGGTATTGGTGCCTGCGGCGAATATAGGTATTTACGAATTGTTTTCTAATCGAAGGTGGGTTTTGATCTCGTATTTCAAAAGTGAGACAAGTATTTTCATAGGATTTTATTATATGTTAGCGATAAACGATTAAATCAAACGAGCTACCATTTGGTTTAATCGTTTTTTAGTTGTTTTATGTTCCTTGCCTGCTCTTGGAACTCTTGTTCAGTGAATGTTAAGAGCTTGGTTGTATAGTAATACAGAAAGGTAATGAAAAAGGAAAAGGAAAAGGAAACCACCAACGACGTTAGTGTGAGTTCATTACCTGATACGGCTGCAATTGCAACCAAGGGTTCAAACGATGCCACCCACGCTTCTGATATTGCAAACCACTGGGCGTACGGTGCAATCCAGGCCGCATCACAACATTAAAAACAAAGCGTAATTATAATCGGTATATTTAGGGTGCAAGTAACTGAGTGCTATTGTTACGTAACGTAGTGGGGAAGGCATCCTAGGATGCCTTCTTTTCAGTCTATTAAAAGAATAGTTGATTAAACATAGACAGTTTCAGGTGTGAGTGCGAAAATAACGCTAGATTGCTGTTTCCAAGATATACGCTACGGGAGAAAGAGAGATGACGGTCATTCGAAAGGATCGATTTTTGTTATGGATCGGCTGTATGACTTTTTTGCTGGCACTAGTTGTGCTGTGGCAGATTACGTCTGCAGAGGAGAAGCCACTAGCTAAAAAGGGAGTAATGGATCTGACAGGTATGACATGGGCCAGTAGAACCGTTATCCCGCTGGATGGAGAATGGGAGTTCTACCCGGAGCAGCTGCTTACGCCTCAACAGATTCATCAAATGCACATCAAGCCTGTCATGATGCAGGTTCCGGGTAATTGGGACGACAGAAGCAACAGTCATGGGTATCCCATGAACGGAAAAAGTTATGGCACTTATCGTTTGCTTGTGCGGAGCGTACCTACAGACGAATTGATGGCCATCGCCAAACGTTATGTTCGTTTCTCGGATGCGATGTATGTTGACGGAAAATTAATGAATAGCTCCGGCATTCCCGGAGAATCAGCTGCTTCCTATGTACCTCGAAACGAGCCATACATGGTTTACTTTCATCCTGAACGTTCAGAGATCGAAATTGTGCTGCAAGTTGCCAATTTTGATTTTCGCAGCGGTGGGATCTACAATTCGATTGACCTAGGCAAAGGCCGTTATATGGAGGCCAGAGCGATGGTTCAATCGGGCCTGGAGCTATTGATCATCGGGATTGTTGGCATTTTTAGCTTATTGTTCATCTATTTATTCGTACGTCTGGGTCGGGATCGAATTCAACTTCTATATGCACTGTTCTTCATTGGTTATGCCTTGATTGTGGTGACCAATGGTGAGCGTCTGCTATTACATCTGGTGCCGGACCTTGCCTTTGAATTTGTTTACAAGCTGAAATATATATCTGTGTACGGTTTATCTGTCATCGTCAGCCTGATCACATTGAGACTTGCTCCTGATCCTGTGATGGGGTGGAAAAAATGGAGGATGGTTCCCAGTGGTTTGCTGATGCTATACCTCGCTTTAATTGTGATAACTCCGTTTCGGGTGTATTCGTGCATACAAGAAGGAATGTATGCCGTTAATCTGTGTGGATATGCGATGTCTTTCATCGTCATTCTTTTTCAATATAGGCGAGCAAATGACGATAAACGGAGCCATTCCGAGGCTCAGTTGCTCATCGTATGCATCTGGCTGATGCTGGTCAATTATATTTTGGGCGTTACCGTAACATTATATCCGGTCAGTCAGGTGCTGTTGAACTGCACCACTCTTGTGATTCTTGGCACATTTGCCATGCTGTTAATCTATCAATATGTGAAGGCATATGCCTCTATGCAGCGTCTTACTCGGCAGCTCCAGATGGCAGATAAGGATAAGGATGAGTTTTTATTGTTAACCTCACATGAATTAAACTCGCCACTTCACAGTATTATCCATCTATCCCGCTCTCTTCTGACAACGCCTATGAAACGAACGAATGAACGGGAGATTATCTCCAAGCTTCAATTAATTCGCAATACAGCCTATCGCATGTCCAATCTGGTGAATGATCTCATCGACGTCTCCAGATTCAGGGATGGTGGGGTGAAAATCTCTCTGGGCACGGTGGATCTGGTTTCGTGTTTTTCGCTTGTGACAGAGGTGCTGGGATTTCTGGCATCGGGGAAAGAGATCGTTATCGTCCACAAAATGGGACCATATGCAAGGTATGTTACAGCGGATGAGAATCGGCTGCTGCAAGTGTTATATAACCTGGTCTATCACATGATGGGACAGTATCATAACGGGGAATTGATTTTTGCCAGTGAACAGAATGGGAATTCCATTCGAATTACACTACACATGAACGCCGAGAGTGTGCCTGGCCACAGATCTGGGTCTGAGAACCAGGGTACTGATTCAGCGCAGACAGAACGAATCACTGCCGGATTGTCAGCCGCCTTGGAGATTGTCAGTGCAATGCAAGGGAAATTGATCATGAATGAACAGGAAGGATGGATTATCATTGAGCTTCCACAGGCTGCTGATATGAACTTGAGTCTGTTAGAGGCGGCAGTTTCTGAGGAAACGTCAGTAGGGGAGGAGAAAAGAGTGGAAAGCATGATTTCAGCTCACGTATTAATTGCAACATCTGATCTCGTAGACCTGGAGCAGCTGAATACATTGCTTTCTGCGGAAGGGTTTCAATTAAGCTTCGCAGACAATTATAGCAAAGTACGGTCCGTGTTGGCTGGTGGTCGACTGCCAGACCTGGTGATTCTGGATGCCAAGCTGCCTGCAGTTACCGGATACGAGACATGCAGACAGATTCGTATGGATTTCAGTCAAGCGGAACTTCCGGTGTTGTTTATCAACACGCGCAGCACGCCAGCAGACATTGAGGCATGCATTCAAGCTGGCGGTAATGATTTCATTACACGCCCTCTGGATGCAGGGGAGATTCTGGTTCGTATCCATATGCTGCTTGGTATGAAACAACTTGTAAAGCAGGCTGCGAATAACGAGATGGCGTTTCTGCGTTCGCAGATCAAACCACATTTTTTATATAATGCACTGGGGACCATCATGTCTCTCTGTTTTACGGATGGGCCTAGAGCTGGAGAGCTATTGGGTAGCTTCAGCCGGTACTTGCGAATTTTGTTTCATCTGGATAATACGGAGGAACTGATCCCGCTGCGTCAGGAGATGGAGCTGATCCAGGCTTACGTTGAGATTGAACAGGAGCGATTCGGCTCACGTCTTCAGGTTGAACTGGATGTAGACAGCTCGCTCTATCTCTGCAAGGTGATGCCGCTGCTTATTGAGCCGTTGGTGGAAAATGCCATACGGCATGGAGTTTCCAAAAAAATTGATGGTGGCAAGGTAACTCTCTCCATCCGCAGACAGGAGGAGTGGGTTCAGGTGGTGGTTGAGGATGACGGCATAGGCATGTCGCAAGAACAGGCTACACTTGTGCTGAACAGAAATCAGCCTGATCAGGGCATAGGTCTGCAAAATGTGCAGAGACGCTTGAAACACTTGAACGGACAGGGGCCTGTCATTCAGAGCGAGCTTGGTCAGGGTACCAAAATCAGGATTGAATTTCCTTATCAATAATTAGAACGGGGGAAGGGGTATGCTTCAGGCCTATTTGGTAGACGACGAGCCACATGCGCTTAATATGCTGGAAATGTTCCTGAAACGAACGGGGGCGGTGCAGATTGTTGGCCGCTGGATGAACGGTTTTGAGGCGCTGAAGGCACTAGATGATGTTCGTCCAGATATCTGGTTTGTAGACATCGAGATGCCAGGCATGAGTGGACTGGAGCTTGCGGCTAACATTCATGAGATTGATCCCGAGGCGATTATCGTTTTTGTTACGGCTTATGATCAGTATGCTGTTGCGGCATTTGAGCATGAGGCTTTGGATTATTTGCTCAAGCCGATCGAGATGGGACGTTTATCTCGCACGATTGACCGCATTTTAAGAGAGAGGGAGAGAGAACAAGAGAAGCAGGAGCAAATGCAGAAGAAGCAGGAGGAGGAGGCGCGAGGCCTGATCCAATCTTGCGTGAACTCATCCGACAATGCTGTGAACAGACAGGGCTCTGACGTCATTGACGGCGGAAGCTGCTTATTCGTGCAGATGTTTGGAAAATTGCGTGTAACGCCGACCAATGGGGGATCTGTTATGTGGCGCACAGCGAAGGAGAAGGAGCTGTTCGCGTATCTGCTGCTGCAGGACCCGGATGCCCATGCCGTGCATCGTGATCGAATTGTTGAGCACCTGTGGCCGGACGAGCGGTATGAAAAGGCGAAAATTTATATGCACACCTGTGTCAGTCTGCTGCGCAAAAACCTGAAGAAGCTTGGAATGGAGCAGATGATTAGTTATAGGAACGAGCACTATATTATGGACAAAAAGAGAATTCGTGCAGATGTCTATGATGTATTGGACGTCGTGCATCGCATGCAGCGGGAGGAGCATGTGCCGCTTGAGCAGATGGAGCGGACCTTGTATATGTATCAGGATGAGCTTCTTGCTCAGGAGGATTATCCTTGGGTGCACGAGCTTGGTCAGAGACTGGAGCGAAGTGTGCTGGAGCTGATGTTAAAGCTCTCGGAGATGCAGCTGGCACGGGGCAATGGTAAAAAAGCAATAGAGGCGGCGGAGCGGGCTATGGTACATTCGCCTTATGAAGAGGAAGCCTACCGATGTGCCATGCAAGCTTATTTGTCCTTGGGAAAGCATGATCAAGTGCTGCGCATTTATCGTGATCTGGAGGCTAGGCTACAAGAGCTACATATTGGACCTTCTATAGTATCGAGACGTTTATATGAGCAGATTCAAATGTGAATGATAGCCTCTTTAGTGTACTTGAGTACATAAAAGAGGCTATTTTTTTATAGGCATAGGATGTGCAAAGGGATCATTCTATGATTACGAATGGTTCTGAATGATCAAACCAAGATGGATACGGTGATCAGAAACTCGTTGGTTATTGTTGCAAACATTGACATTACGTTAACAATTCCAAGATTTCCCGTTTACAATTGACTCCTATAATTACAGAGGTAGTAGGTCATTTTTACTATGAACGTGGATGTTTGGGGGGATGAGGCGGACAAGCTCTCATATCAACGATATATGCAAGTTTATCGAGCAGGGAACAGCTTCACCAGGCAAGTATATATGGAGAAAAGAAGGGTGACAAAAAACAATGTCAATGAAAAAGGTGTTTGTAGCATCCGTAGTAGCCACTTCATTAACAACTTCTGTGGTTGGTGCAGTATCGGCTGCCCCTGCGGTAAAACCTGCGGCTAGTGCAACTCAGGTCCAAAACTCCACATTTACCATAAACGGTAACCAAGTCATTGTACGTTCTATCGTGAAAAACGGGGAAACACTCGTAGCTGTTCGTGACGTCATCAAAGCGATGGGAGCACAGGCCGAGATGGTAAACGGGGCCACCGTGATTCAGCTGAATGGTCACACGATCAGCTTGCAGAACAAATCAAAGCAGCTCGATGTTGACGGTACAAAGGTTAATCTGAAGCAGCCCATTACTATCATTGGGGGAACAAGCTACGTTGCACTTCGTCCACTGGTATCAAGCGTAGGCGGAACCATTGGTTTGAAGAACGGTCAGCTTGAAGTTAGCACGATTGCTTTAATTGAAGGGGCTGAGAACCCGCGTTTTGCCGGAGCAGATCAGTTGATTGTGTCCAAAAATGATGATCAAGGCAGAAGCGACTATCTCGTGAATACAACTACAGGTAAATATGAACTGCTTCTGACATCTGAAGGCGGTTCAGACCTGGTAGTATCCCCAAGCGGTAATCAAGCAGCCTATACGAATGCAGAAGGAGCCGTTTACGTTATTGATCTGAAAACGAAGGCTTCCAAGCTCATTACGAGTGATACAAGCATCAAGCCTGAACTGGTCTGGTCTGCAGATGAAAGCTCGATTTATTTCCTGCAAGGGGATAAAGGTTCGGTGATTGCGAATCTGAACCTGGCCGATGGCTCCATCAAGAAACTGGTAGAAGACAAGGTAGATTACAAGGAAAACCTGAATGTGTCGGTGAGTGGCAAACGCTTCGTTTACACGGTAACAACACTTGGTAAAGTAACCTCCGATGCAACCAATGTAGACGAAGATAACGTATCCATTGATTTCTCAGCAAATCAACAGCAATTATTTTCATATAACAACGGGAATGAAAAACCACAAGCGGTGAAGCTGACCACGTCTACGGATGATAAAGTATTTATCTATTCCGTAGACGGACAGAAAGCTTACTACGTAAGCGTGCCGTCCGAGGATGGCAATGCCTCCCTGATGTCTGTGGATGCATCCCAGAAGCCGGTCACGGTATATAACGAGCATGATGTAGAGCAAGCAATTCTGTCAGGCAGTACTCTATATGTGCTTGCCGCGCAGGATGATAATAACAGCGTGATTCTGTCCATTGACACTGTAACCGGACAACAATCCAAGCTGTATACCGTATCTTCCGATGTATCTTCCATCGTAGTTACAGGCTCACAGATTGCTGTTGTGGAGAAGGGACGAGTGCTGGTGCAAGCTGGCGGAAGCTGGAAAGCTGTGACGAAGTAAGCGATAGACATCAACTGACGCAAAGCATGAAACATTAGCATGTAATCCAAAAATGAAATGAACATTAATGTGTAAAATTCGAGAGGAGTTTATAACAATGAAAAAATGGATGAAACCTTTCACGGCCATGTTGATGGCGGTAACCCTGGTAAGCGGACTTGGCGGTGCAATGACAGCAGACGCTGCGAAGAGCAATGAGAAAGGCAAGATTGTCATCAACGGCTCTTCTGCACTGCTTCCGTTGACACTTCAGGCGGCAAGCGAATTCAAGAAGGACAATCCAAAAGTGAAGATCTCCGCATCCGCTGCCGGCTCGGTGACTGGACCACAATCGGTACGTAAAGGCATTGCAGACATCGGTGCAGTAGACTGGGATGCATCCAAGGATGTGCCTGGCTTCAAAAAATTCGAAGGACAAGTGGCTAATCCGGTAGCAGTAACCGTGTTTGCAGCGGTAGTCAACTCCAACGTGGGTGTAACCAGCCTGACAACAAAACAATTGCAGGACATCTTCTCTGGCAAAGTAACCAACTGGAAAGAAGTTGGCGGTACAGATGGTAAAATTGTCGTGGTTAACCGGAAGTTCGGATCAGGCACACGTGTTAACTTCCAGCAAAAAGCACTCGAAGGCAAGGATTTTATGAGCAAAGGGGACAACTACAAAGAAGTAGGCTCCAGCGGTGACATGAAAACAACCATCGAAACAACACCTAATGCTATCGGTTATATCGACCTGCCGTATGTAACTAGCAAAATGAAAGCTGTATCCATTAATGGCGTGGCTCCAACAGAGAAAAACGTGCTGAACAAAACGTACAAAGTATGGGGCATTGGATATTACATGACCAAAGGTCAACCAACAGGCGCAACCAAAGCATTCATTGAATACATTCAAAGCAGCAAGTTCCAGAATGGTTCCCTGAAAAAGCTGAAATTCATTCCGCTTGCAGCTGTTAAATAAATCACCCCACACCATTGCATAAGAAAGAGACAGCCAGCTTCCGCGCATGGTCGCCAAGCTGGCTTCTCTATGTGAAAGGAAGAGTCCGCTATGATGGAAATGAATCCACCAGCGAAGAGTTCGGCTCCGAATGAGCTTGGCTCAAGCCTTGGCAAAGCGCCCGAGAAGGGAAAACGTTTTGACCGTAAAGCACGTCTCCGGTGGTCTAACCGAATGTTTCGCATCCTCTGTATTGCCAGCGCAGCGTTTGTTTGTCTCGTTCTGTTCTGTATTCTGGTGCTTATGCTGCGTACAGGTATCCTGACCTTTGCGGATGTCTCTCTGAAGGAGTTCTTTTTCTCCACGAACTGGGACCCGGAAAATGAACACTACGGTGCGTTAACCTTTATTCTGGGGACGTTTGCGCTCACTGGACTTACGATGCTGATGGCGATTCCCCTATCGGTCATCATCGCTGTTTTTCTCGCCGAAATGACACCGAAATGGCTGCGCACCTTGCTGCGTCCCGTACTCGATCTGCTGGTGGGTATTCCGTCTGTCGTTTATGGCTTTCTCGGCTTGACGGTGTTAATCCCATGGCTTAGAGACTTGAGCGGACGGGATCTGGCAGATGGTCTGCTCGCAGCATCTATCGTGCTGACGATTATGGTTCTGCCGACCATTAGCCGTATTAGTGATGATGCCATCTCTGCTGTACCGAACAAATACCGCGATGCGGCGTATGCACTCGGCACCAATCGGTTTCAGACGATTACCCGGGTGGTGCTGCCTGCGGCCAAAGGCGGTATTATGTATGCGGTCATTCTGGGCATGACTCGTGCGATCGGGGAGACGATGGCGGTGGTCATGGTCATTGGTAATACGGCCCAGCTTCCGACCAGTCTGTTCACGCCAACGGCAGTACTGACCAGTAACATCGTCATGCAAATCTCCAGTGTAGAGTTTGACTCGACCTGGAATCATGGCTTGTACATGATGGGCTTTATTCTGCTTGCCATTTCGATCCTGATGATCGTCGCGGTGAGAATGCTGCAGAAGAGAGGGGGCCGTCACCTGTGAGTATGAAGAAAGAGGCGCATCTGACTCCAACGTATTCCTTTGGCAAACGTAGAGCATCCGCTGCCTGGATGGACCGTCTGTTTACTGGCACGGTATGGGGTATCGGTATTATTGTTATTTTATTTATTGTTGGACTTCTGTTCCTGCTGCTGCAAAAAGGTCTGCCGATGCTCAGCTGGGATTTCCTGTACGGTGTACCGAGTGAGATCGAGGAAGGTGGAGGTATCGGGCCAGCGCTGTTCAACTCGTTCTATGTGCTGTTTCTGTCCCTTCTGATCTCCATTCCGATCGGACTTGCGGCAGGCATCTATCTGGCTGAATTTGCGCCAAATAATAAACTGATCGAGATTGTTCGTATCTGTGTGGAAGGGTTGTCGTCCGTTCCATCCATTATTTTCGGTTTGTTCGGGATTGCACTGTTTGTCGAGTATTTCGAGATTGGTCTGACGATTCTCGGAGCCGCGGTCAGCCTTGCCTTCCTGAACCTGCCCGTGTTGACCCGGGTGACAGAGGAATCGGTTCGTGCTGTGCCAACAGAGCTTCGGAATGGTTCGTTTGCACTGGGTGCCACGCATCTGCAAACGATTCGTAAGGTCATTCTGCCTGTCGCTCTGAACGGCATCATGACAGGGATCTGTCTGACCGCGGGCCGTGCTTTTGGTGAAAGTGCTGTAATTATCCTGACTGCGGGTGTGTCCACGTCCGGTGAGATGTGGGATTTCAATCTGTTATCGCCAGGCGGAACGCTGGCTGTGCATCTGTGGTATATCCAGTCCGAGGCGATTGTGCCGGATGCGGAGCAGATTGCCCAGAAATCTACGGCGGTGCTGATCTTTGTCGTGCTGCTGATCAACATTTTATTCCGCGTACCGCTGTGGTTCAATGCTCGTAAAAATCAGGGATAAAACGTAACCGAGGCATGTCAAAAGAGGGAGTACATTCTAATTCATTGCCAGGAGGACACCGAGTGCAATCCATTATTGAAACGAATAAATTGAATTTATTTTACGGCACCTTTCAGGCGCTGAAAGAAGTGTCTATAGAAATCCCGGAACGAGCGATCACAGCGTTTATCGGTCCATCCGGCTGCGGCAAATCAACCTTGCTGCGCACGCTGAACCGTATGAATGACCGTATACCCGGAACACGCATCGAAGGAACTGTAGCTGTTGGCGGGACTGATATTTACAGTGGTGACGTTCATGTGGAGACACTGCGCAAGAAGATCGGCATGGTTTTTCAGTCGCCTAATCCTTTTCCGAAATCCATCTATGACAACATCGCATTTGGACCAAGACAGCACGGAATTCATGGCAAAAAAAAGCTGGATGAGATCGTGGAACGCAGCCTGCGCTCCGCCGCTCTCTGGGATGAAGTGAAGGACCATCTGAAGCGCTCTGCACTCAGCTTGTCAGGTGGACAGCAGCAGCGTCTTTGCATCGCTCGTGCCTTGGCGGTCGAACCGGATATTCTGCTCATGGATGAAGCGACAGCCTCTCTTGACCCGGTATCCACCTTCAAGATCGAAGAGCTGACGCATGAATTGAAGGAACGCTACACCATCGTAATGGTTACGCACAACATGCAGCAGGCAGCGCGTGTCTCCCAACAGACCGTGTTCTTCCTGAACGGCGAAGTTGTGGAATACTCCGCGACCAAGAGCATGTTCGCCGATCCCGCCGATCCGCGTACACAGGATTATATCAGCGGCCGATTTGGTTGAGATGGTGCGACTTATGCAGTAGAGGAGAGCCTTTCAGATGTGGTCTGAAAGGCTCTTTTGTGATTTACATTTTCCAGGGGAGGCTACCTCCAGTATGATTATGATAGAATAAATAATCTAGGATGATGAAACTGCGGGGGACTGAATGATACATGAACAAAACGGAGCGACAGCTCGCAATCACGCTTGAATTACAACGAACCAGGCTGATAAGGGCGGAGGATCTGGCTTCTCAATTCGAAACCAGTGTACGCACGATATATCGGGATATCCAAGCATTAAGCGAGGCTGGCGTACCCATTGCAGGTGCTCCGGGTCATGGGTATTCTCTGATGGAGGGATACTTTCTGCCCCCGGTTAGTTTTACAACAGAGGAAGCCGTGTCCCTGCTTATGGGGGCCCAATTTATTGAACAGAGATGGGATACCGCCTATGGAATGCAAGCCAGGTCTGCGCACCGCAAGATTGAAGCCATTTTACCTGAGAATGTGCGTAAAGCGTCAGCGCGTGTTCAAGAAACGATGCGCTTGCTTCATCCTGCCGAGCCAGACACTGCATCCCGAGTCAAAACGTATCTTCATGACATACGTCATGCGATTCTGGAGCAGCATAAAATCAGCTTTACTTATGTGAAAAATCTGCCCGAAATGGATGGAAAACGCTCAATGCAGCGTGTCGTCTCGCCATATGGACTTAGTCTTGTGCGGGAGCATTGGATGCTGGTCGCCAGATGTGATCTGCGGCAGGACATTCGTCATTTCCGTTTGTCCCGCATGTCTGAGCTTTCTGTGCTGGAGGATACGTTTCTCCTGCCCCCCGATTTTGATCTGAACCGTTATAAGTCGCGGGATAATCGAGACGAACATGTGCTTATACGTGCAAAAGTTGAAGTGGCTGACAAGATTAAAGAGTTGCTTTACTTTTATATAGATGATGTCCAAGAGCGTGAAGAGTATATTTATGTTGATTTTCGTGTCCGCGATTCGGAAGAAATACTGCATCATTTACTTGGAATGGGTGGAGAGATCGAGGTGCTGGAGCCAGCGTCTCTGCGTGCCCGTATTCGGGAGATTGCAAAAAATATGTTGAAGCACTACTGACATACTCTTGTCAGGAGCCCCTCGATATACTGGAGCTATTCAGAATGAAGAGGAGAGGTTTGAACAATGAGAAATACGAGTGAAGTGCTGCAGTCTTTTGAGTCGTCAGTCGAGAGATATGTGGCAGAACTGAATGCATTGAATATAGAGGACTTGCTTCGCAAAGAAAATGATGAGGAATGGTCGATTGGACAAATGTATATGCACCTGATTCAATCGGCGCTGTTCATGCATTTACCTAACAGTGAGCATTGCCTTGCTAACAACGAGAACACGGTACATGCTGATGCGGAAAAAACAGAGCTCGGCAAAACGTTGTTTGAGGCAGGACAGTTTCCTCCAATTCGTGTGAAAGTACCCGCTTCCCCGCAATATACGCCGCTGCCACCTGAAAGCAAGGCGCAATTGGTGGAGGGACTGCAACAGGTGGTAGAACGCATGAGACGTGTAGCGTCAATTCTTGAAGAAGTGCCCGTGTCCACAAGCCGGAAAGTATCTCATCCAAGGTTTGGAGCGCTTGACGCTAAGGAGTGGTTTGTGTTGATCGACATGCACTACAGACATCATTTTTTACAATTGGATCGGTTGAAATTGAATCTGGAAAAGTGATTAACTTACCTTACAACCTACTCATGTATAGATGAGACATATGCGCATTATACGTATAAGTCTTCTTAAAGACATAATACAAAGACAAAGACAAATATATATACGAATGACTAGTGGGACGACGGGTATATTATTAAAAATTCAATAACAAACTACCGCAATATAGGGCCTATAGACCGTTTATAGGTTCTTTTTTCATACAAAATAATACATTCGCTTGTTATTCTCTATTTTTCTGGATGAATCGTCTAGGTTAACGATCTAGGTTTATATTGAAGGCGAGAAGCTAATACATGTTGGATAAGTGGTTCTGAAGTGGAGCTGTATACTCTTGAAAAACCGTACAAACAAACCGATAAATACAGGTGAAATAAGATAAAAGGTAGTCAGCACAAAATGAGATAAATTAGACTTGATTGAATAAAACACAACTAAATTGGTTGAGAGGAAGAATCCTATGACAACGCAGAATGCCAATCCCAAAGTAGATGCATATTTAAGCAAAATCAAAACGTGGAAGGATGAATCCGTGAAGCTGAGAGAGATTATTCTGGACTGTGATCTGACCGAAGATTTTAAATGGATGCATCCCTGCTACACGTTGAACGGGAAAAACGTTGTGCTGATTCATGGCTTTAAGGAGTATTGTGCGATCATGTTTCTCAAAGGCTCTCTGCTCAAAGACCCACATGGTATCCTGATTCAGCAAACGAATAATGTGCAGGGAGGTCGCCAGATTCGTTTCACCAACCTGGAGCAGATTATCGAACAAGAGGATATTCTGAAAGCTTATATTCGTGAAGCAATCGAGGTCGAACAAGCGGGTCTGAAAGTGGAAAAAAAGGAAGTAGAACAATTCGCTGTTCCTGAGGAACTGCAACAGCAATTTGATGCCAATCCTGCATTCCAGGAAGCATTTGAAGCACTAACCCCTGGCCGCCAGCGGGCGTACCTGTACCACTTTTCACAGCCAAAACAATCCAAGACCAAAACATCCCGCATTGAAAAATGTATGCAGCCTATCATGGAGGGTAAAGGGTTGAATGACTGATGCTTAATTGAGTATGTGTATGGTCATGAGTATTGAAAAGTCATTTTCAACAGATAAAGGAAGGCACAGAAAACGATCTGGAAATACAAAATAAGCCTGAAGTTTTTTGGGGAGAACAAATATCTAAGGCACAAAGGCACCTGTTCAATTAAGGTGCCTTTATACTGTATTCATCGACATTGATCGGAATAAATGCTTTAAATATCGTTTTTCTCAGAGAGTTATTGATTTGTTCTGCTTTTAATTCGAGGTTTAGATTTGTAATGTCCTGATCTATAAAATATTCTTTCGGAATGTCAATGCGGAATTCGTAAGTTATGGTGTCTGCTGTTTCTGATATTGTTTTTTGTTCTTCCACTGAAGCAATTTTTTGAATGGATGCAGGTACTGAAAATTGAATGTTTGCTCCTTCAACTTTTGTGAACTCAATGGTGTAGATTAAAGAACCCTTAGCTTGTTTATAATGCTTACTGCGAATGAAGGCTTCCTTATTATTTGGAATGGTGTCATCCGAAGACTGTCCTTCGTAATAGTAGTCGCCTACAGGGATTTCGATATGGTTATCATGTGCATCGGTCAATGTTACCGAGTCAAAATGATTAATACGTTTATTCGCTTGTAAAACAAGAATATGTTTATCCTGAAGTTGAATACTCTCTTGATTAGGGATTTCAGCTACAAGGTTCCCGTCAGAAAATAGTTCTATCTTAGAAATGTCAATAAAATCTACAGCATAAGGCAAGTATATTTTGAACTCTTTAGTCTGAAAAAAATAACTTTCTTCTTTAGGAACAGTATTTTCAAGTAGTGCTATTTTTTCATTATACTCGTTAGGTAATTCCTCAGACTTTTTCGTAGATGTCTCCAGAGTTGCAGGAGAAGGATCTTGGACACAGCCTGATAATAAAATTAAAATGGAACAACTAATTAAAATTTTTCGCATTATTCCTCCGATCTAAGGAAGGGCGGCTGAACCGCCCTAATTATATGTTTTAATTTATTGGGTTGGACCAGAGCCAGGTTTCAAAACCTCTATAGTCGAATGTTGATGCATTATATTGTGTATCCCAGATAATTCCGACGTCTGTGTAACGATAATCCTCTTGTGTTACTTTAATAGCACTTTTTTGTTCATACACCCAGCCGGCTGGAATTGTATATGTTTCGACCAATGATTTTTCAAATTTTTGCCCAATTGCTCCTGCTAATTTAAATCCAACGACATCTTTAAAACCAAAGCTTGTCTCACCACTTACTGAAATTGTGAATTCGGACTTTGTTGAGAGCGTTCTTTTAACAGCGCCGGCTGCAACATTGTTGTAGCGATCTCTGTCGTAGCTAGTGTAGAAGTTAGCTTCAGCTACTTTGGTCCAAGAATTTCTTCCCATTGTTCCAATGCCACCTGAGTTAGGAATAGTAACTGGCTTTAAATTTTTTCTGAAATTATCTTTCAGATCTTTCTCAGTAAGTAATTGTACTCCATCAATGAAAAGTTTTCCATCTTTATACTCTTCAATTGGTGCCCGATTGTTAACAGTAGTTTCTGAATCGGATGCAAGAACAGGAATAGCTAAAGACAAAGATAGCACTGTAACTAAGCTTAAAACCTTTAAACTCTTTTTCAACAACAAAATGATTACCTCCTAAAATATGTATTGGTTACAAAGGTAATTATATACAATTATATAAATATTTTATATGGTTCTAAAGTACTGTATTTACATATAATTCAAATTAATTAAATTAAATTTTAAGATTGAGTTTCTAAAAATTAAATTAAATTTTAATATTGTTCCGCATAAAATTAACTGAAGATTGATCGTGGAGACTAAGCTCATCACTGTACACAGACAATGATAAGCATTTGTTTTAGTCATTAATATATCTATAAATAATATTAGGAGGAGGGTTAAAAGGTAAACTTCGACATTTTACTCTGACTTTGTCATAACTCTATCTCACCACACAGCATTAAGAACCTCATCTACCTCTTTGATGCGTGTGACGGATGGATTCTGGATCAGATTGCCTTTGACCATAACCATCGACATGTTGGATAAAGCTTCAATCTGCTCTAGCGGATTGTGATCCAGTACAATCAAGTCGGCCTGTTTGCCGATATCCAGCGTACCCGTCAAGTCGTCGATCCCGAGAATTTTGGCATTCGTGCGAGTCACCATGCTGATGACATCTTTATTGGTTAGATTCGTCTGTCTCATATAATGATCCATCTCTCTCCACATATCATAGTGGGTTACGTAGGACATGGCCGCATCGTTTCCGATTCCAATAGTGATGCCGTTGTCGATGGCCTGTTTCACCCCTTTCAGCATGGAGTCGTAGACGAGTCTGGAATTTTCTTTGACTGTGGCACTTAACTTGGTCACACTTGGATCGAGCGAAGCGGATGGATAAGCGGCTTGCAGCGTAGGAATCAATGCGGTGTAACCATGAAGGGTCTTGGGGTTATTTTTATACAAACGAATAATCTCGTCATCCATCACAGCCCCATGCTCAATCGTATCCACGCCCCCTTGCAGAGCAACGCGCACACCTTCCGTGCTCTCGACATGAGCCGCAACCTTCATCCCCATCTTATGCGCTTCATCACAGACCGCCGCGACCTCGTCCACTGTCATCTGCAAGCGTCCAGCTTCGCCAACCATTTTGGCATCCGTCACACCGCCCGTTACACAGATTTTGATCCAGTCCACACCGTTCTTCACATTAATCCGTGTATTTTTGCGCATCTCCCAAGGTGAGTCACCCACCAGCGCCAAGTAAGGGGCACCATGTCCACCTGTCACACTCAGGAAAAACCCCGAAACAAGCAGATTCGGACCGACCCACTCCCCGCGGTTAATCTCATCTCGCAGCTGCACATCGGTATAAAAGAATTCCCCGACACTGCGCATGGTTGTAACACCTGCATGGAGCGCGGTAAGTGCGTTGCGTTTCATACGTTTCTTCAAAATATGTCGCCCAAATCGGGTATCCAAAATCCGATGATAAGCAAAATCCAGCACACCTTCACTGACGGAGAGGGTGAGCGGTTTGCCGTCTGCAAACAGATGCACATGTGCGTTAATCAGCCCTGGCATCACATATTTTCCGGTGAGATCAATTGTTGTGTAGTGACTGGGGATATGCAGTTCCTGATCTGGCGCGATATTCTCGATAAGTCCTTGTTCGTTGATGAGAATCGTCATGTTTGGCTGCAAATTGCGACTGGTGTCGCCGTGGATCAGATGGACGTTTTTCAGAGCGTAAGCAGTGTTCATGGTGTGTTCCTCCTTGGGTGTGGGTGGTGTTACATGATGTTACATGTTGAATCAGTTGAGTGATACGGTTCTGTGCTATTTGGTTTCTCTGTGCAAAGTATTCTTGTGGTCTAAAAGTGAATTAATAATTCATTTTTGGGTTAAAAAAATAGATCGACTTGCCTATGCTTATTTTTTGCGTGCAAATCATGTGAGTGGAACTGATCTGCACGCCGTGCGACGCGTGGTGATCTATGGTAAAGGTGGTTTTTTGCTTTGTAGTGATCCAGCACTATTCCTTATTCGTTCAAGCTCTTCATGCCGTACAGTCGGTATATATACAACGCGTCAAAGATTTGCTTGCGGCTGTCCTCGCTCATGTCTCGTTTCAATAAATCCAGATTCATGTCAATGACGTTATGTGCCAAAATGTTCAGCAGGATCAGGTTCTCCTCGGTGCCGATCTCATAGTGTTTGTATTGATTTTTGAGATAGGCCTTCTTCGTTTCAATCATAAGCTCAACCAGCTCGTTCTTGGCGTTGGTGTAGATGGTGCCTTTGTTCTTTTCAAAAATAATGATGATCTGATTCCGATACTTCCGCAGCACATCTATTTGTTCTTGCAACAGGACGGATCGTTGCTCACTGTTCGTTTCCTCAAACGCGTTCTGGTTATCAAAATGAATCGTCTCCACCAGTACCTTTTTCAGATAATCCACCAAATCCGGCGGAACAACGGCGTAGAAAAGCTCCTTCTTGTTCTTGAAATAGGTATAGATGTTACCGACTGAAATATTGATTTCATTCGCAATATCGTTCATCTTGGCATCCGCATAGCCCTTCTCAAAAAAGACCTTAAGCGCCGCGTATTCAATCTCTTTCCTGACTTCGTCTTTCTTGGCCTGCACCATCGGGAACGACTCCTTAATAGTGAATGGATGATTCGTTATTAGGATAGACCTTTTTGGAGGGGGTGTCAAATGTGTATTATTATATTCTATAGTATAAAGAATAGTACTAGAGGATTTCTTGATATCGTGTACAAGGCAGTAATGAATTTTAATTGTATTGAAAAATTTTTATTGATAATACAGCAAAGAAGGAAAATTATTCATTGTTGTCGAAAGTAGTAATTTTGAAAATATAGTTCTTTAGTCTTTATTGAAGTTAGTAAGCTTTGAGTTCTATGATTATTCAATTGAAAGGTATTTGGAGGAACATAAAATGGCCAGACTGTTAGTGCTTTCTTTAGCTGAAACAACCAGTGACCCTACAAAGGGTTATGCTGTGATTGCCAGGAACATAGATAATAGTAGCTGGGTTATTATACCTACGTTACCTAAAGAATTACTGAGAATAGAAGAAGAGTATGCTTGGGATATTTTTGCTGTAACTGAGGTTGAAATAAGAAGAGTATTAAATTTAAGAAGTGATATTTATGAAGTGGAAGTAGAAAATTACTTACCTAAGATGATAGCCCCGCCAATTAAATCTGTGTTAGAGAGAATAAAAGTTTTAAATGAGTTATCTTCTGATACAATTACTGAGCTTTCAGAAAGTACATCATGGGTGGGTATTCTCAAAAATCCAAGAATATCTAATTTAACTTTCTCTCCCAGAAAAGAAAATGAGTTGGGATATGATCGAGAATTAACTTTCTACTGGGAATGTAGGTTAGATTTCAGTGATATCATAGGAAGTAAATGGAAGTATAAAGTTGCCCCTGGAGTTGCTGTAAAAGATATGAGATTTAAAGCATACTGGAGGGATATATTATTAACAAGACAACAACAGTTTCGGGAGAGCATTTATAAATGGATAGATTATATGATTCTTAATAATACATATTTATTAATTGAATTCTATCCTAATGATTATTATGGGCAAATTGCAGTGATTTCTGGAGTCTTTTCATTAAAGATTGATTAGAAGGAGTAATTTAACATGCTAAAAACAGTATATATAGACGAAGTTAAAGATAGGTTGTTACTTTTTGATACTAATGAATATAAAATGCTATGGACAACTGAAGAAAGTCAAAAAACAGATATTCCATCACTTTTAGAGATTAAACAACTCCAACAATTATACGATCAAAAAGGGACTTCTTTTAAGATAGACGTTCCAAATGATATAAGAATACTCAAGGTTGCTCCTAACGCTAAATTAAGCAAAAAGAATGTTAGTACTAAATTGTCACATATTTATTTGGGAGCAAAACAAATAGGGCGTATTTCCACAGATTTATCTAACAAAGATGTAGATTCATTAAATAAAAATGGCGGTGTCCTTGTAATTTATATGGAAGATGTTGAGAGTATAGTTTTCTTCACTCCGTATTTAAAGACATTTGAGAAGAATAATATGTCGAACTCTATGGGTAAGTCAATTGTCCACGATCAACAAAAAAACATAAGTACTCTTATTTCTAAGAATACTAATTATGAAAAGCAAGATGAATATATTAATGCGATTATTAAGATTCCTAAAGAGGTATCCTCTTCTAGTAAAGAGCAGTATCAGAGATTACAGGATAGTGTAGATGTTAATCTAAAAATGGTTCAGAACCTTGATTATGAAATAAAGTACAAAATGAATCATATATCACAGCAATTGAACCAACTGCTATCAGAAAAGAAGAATAATGAAAATATAGAAGAGAAATTGAGAATCCTAGAATTAGAGTTAGATAAAAGCTATAAAACAATAAATAATTTGCACAATGATAAGAATCTTCTCGCTGAAGAGAAGGATCATGCTGAACAAATTGCTTTAAATAAATTAAAGTCAAAACTAAATTTATCTAAAGTTGCTATACAAAGACAAGTTGATTTAAATGATGGTGTAAATGCAAGGTTGCTAATAACTGAACTTGTTACAAAAGTTTTATTAAAGTGCAATAAAGATAATAATGAAATAAATATAATTTTAGACGACAAAGATATTTCTTCAGAGTTAACAGAGTTAAGTGATAATTTCGCAACAAAAATCCAATCTTTACTCGACATTAAATCTAATTTAGAGGAATTAAATATTATCGATAAAAAGGTTGGTGAGTAGATGTACTATGGTATAGATTTAGGAACAACAAATTCTGTTATTTCTTTCGGATATGAAATTCCAACTAAGGGTATTTTTGAAGTAAGACCTATTAATAATCAAGATTCAAAACATACGTCTCCTTCAGTTGTATATTTTGAAAAAAAAGGGGAACCGCCAATTGTAGGTGAGAGTGCTCTTAATGCTTTTAATTCAGATCCTAGAAATACTGTACGATGGGTTAAAAGAAAGATGGGATTAAATAAGGAGTATGACGTGTTAGATAAATCTTATACTCCCCAAGAGATATCTGCGTTTATTTTAAAAGAGCTAAAAGAGTATGCTTCAAAAACTAATTTGAAGGATGAAATTAATAGTGTAGTAATTACAGTTCCAGCAGATTTTGATACTGCTGCTAAGCAAGCTACTAAAGATGCTGGTAAAATAGCAGGATTCGAGAACGTACATTTAATACCTGAACCGAATGCTGCAATTCTTAACTATATATATAAAAATTATGAATTAAATAAATTAGATGAGTCTTTTTCAAGTACACCTCAGTATCTTTTGGTTTTTGATTTAGGAGGTGGGACTTTCGACGTCTCATTATCCTCAATACATTTAGACGCTCAAAACAAACCACAAACAAGTGTTATATCTTCTTCAGGGAACAAATACTTAGGTGGATATAATTTTGATAAAGATTTAATGATCTATAGTCTAAAAAAAGCTATAAAAATATACCCAACTGATGTGGAGGCTCTGGAAGAGTTACTGGAGCACGCAAAGAACTATCCTGATCTATCAAATAATGTTGAAATTGAAGTGCAAGACGTTCTAGCAAGAATTATAAGTGAGAGTGAAGTTTGTAAAAAAGATTTAAGTAAAAATAATAGAAGAGTATTTAGTTTTTACTCTCACAAAGGTAAATATCATAGAATTGAGATTGATAAAGAAGAGTTTCAAATGATTTTGGAACCCTATTTCGAAATAATAAAAAGTAACATAGATAATGTTCTGAAAGATGCTAGTGAAAAGACTGACAATCAATTTGATGATTGGAATAAACTATTTGGTGTACTACTTGTTGGTGGTTCGACAGTTATACCTGCCGTTAGGACACTATGTAAAGATATTTTTGGAATTGACCCAATTGAAGATATTGATACATATACTGCGGTTGCTAATGGAGCAGCCATATATGCTTCAATTATAGATGGTGAATCCACAATATTATCAGATTACAACACGGTAGTTCCTCATAACTATGGAATTAAAAGTAATAAAAATTTTATACCCGTTCTAAACAAAGGAGATAGGGATAAAACCTCTAATTTTGAATATGAAATTCCTTTTGCTTTGGATACAAAAGCACCAATTGAGATTGTTCAACAATATTATGATGAAAATGGAAATGAAATTTATATATTATTGGAGACAATTAATTATTCCCATCCTTTTATGTTTACTGGTGATCAAATAGGAGTTTCATTTCAGTTGGATGATGATTTAATTTTGTCAGTTTCATTAACTGAAAAGTGTATAGAAGATAAGGTGGAAGCAACCTATCATAACAAAATAAAAATGAGTGATGAAAATATTGATATTAGTAAACAAAAAATTTTAGCGTGAGGTAGAAATTGTGACTGAAAAAGTGATCGAGATATCAATACAAAACAAAATGTCGGATAGAGAAAAGTGTATAGAAAAATATTTTAAGAATGCTACTGAGAAGAAATTTACTATAACATACTTATTTATTGTAGATGAAGCTACAACCCCTACAATGCTTGATAAAATTTTCACAAGAAGTCAAGAAGCACTCTCTGAAATAAGTGCTATTCATCCTCCCTCAAATGATTCTAAAAATGAGTTTGTTATTAGTAATGAAATGGGGAGTTTATTAATTAAAGTAGGTTCGAAATTGATAAAAAAAGAAAGTGTATGGGAGGTATACGTTGAAGGAGAGTTTGAGTTATTAGAGATATATAGAACTGAATTTTTACTTAAAATAAAAGATAACTGTTTAAAAAGTTATTTAATTGTAGATGAAATATCAGATGAAATAAGTGTTGCAGCGTATCCAATTATCAGGAATATGGAAAATACAATGAGAGAGTATCTTATAAGGTTTTTCTCAAAAAAGTTTGGTTCAAGATGGTGGGAGAATAATACAACTCAAACTTTGAAGTCAAAAGCCGCTGAAAGAAAAAAAGAGGGTTTCTCAAAGCTATTAAATATGGAACTATACAATATTGATTTTGATGATTTGATTATTTTATTAAATGGTCAGTTTGGTCAAAAAGATAGCAAAGCTATTCTAGATGCTCTTGATGTGATAGTTGAACATAGAGAAAAAGATACATTTACCGACAAGATATTACTTTTAAAAGAGAGATTCTTGGGTAATTGGGAAAAATTCTTTGTACAGGAGATAAGGATTGATAATTTTTTGCTTGATTGGAAAGCTGCTTATGATGTGAGATGTGAAGTTGCCCATAATTCTTTGTTATCATTAACAAGATTTATTAAATTAGTAGATCTGCATTCGAAACTAGAAAAAAATATCGAAATATTAATTAATGAACAGCGTATTATTAAAACTTCTGAATATATTATTTTGGATAAAATTAACAGTTTGGATTTAAAATTAACTAAGTATGATGTTGAGAGTTTGATAAAAGAATCCTTCCTCTTCATTTCGTCTATTAATTTTGGAAAAGAAGTAATGACCTCAGAAGAATTCCAGATACAAATTGATCTATTAAGAGAGAGCATGAAACTGTTTGGAGAGGTGAAAATTTCATCAATTCAAATGTCAGATGTAAACGAAGGCGATTCAAATTCAGTCGGCAGGCCGTCAGTTAATGCAAAGTTCTTAAGTATTCCGACTGATGTGTTAGGAGCACTTGAACTTGGGTTGAATAATAACATGTTTAATAATAAATTAATTGCACAATGATTGATCAATAATATTACGCTTATCCGTACCACATTTATCTTTTTCTTATGTTAACCTCTCCTTAAAAGGAGTGGTGACATGACAAGTACCCACAGCGGAGAACTAGCTTCGCAGTACGCACAACTCGTAAAGCAAGAAGACGATTACGTCGATCAACTGGTCACGTGTAACAAACTCATCCTGGATGCCATGGACATTATCGCGAAGCGGGCAGGGGTGCTGCATATGGACACGGTGAAACAGGCGGCATATCACCTCCACACAATGGAACAGGATTTGAACCGCAAGTTATTTGAAGTCAGGCTGGAGAAAAGCATCTTGGCCCATCACATGAGCCAGTCTACATAACCCCCTTATGAATGAACGAAAGGACAGTACAGGATCATTCTAGGAATGATCTTGACTGTCCTTTTAATCTTTATGCGCTCCCAAATCATTCCCCCATATAAGCATCTCAATGGACCTAGGTATGAAGAATTCCATCGCAAAATTGATTATTAACTAATCATTTTTCTTTATTGTATTCATTTTATTTTCCAAGTTAGAAATTCTTTTTGAGAGCCCCGACACCTTACGAAATACATAGTAGATTCCTAATAAGACTACGATAAGGCATATAGTTAAAATGATAAATTCCGGCCAATAGAACCAACTCATATAAATCCACCTCTTTGACACTTAAGCTAAATTTTATCATTTAGTAACAATTATGTGAAATATAATGAAACGTACAAGCTATTTCTTCTTTCTTTGTTAGCTCAATCTTGTTCCAAATAAGCATTGACTTTCCACACCAATCCCCCTAAACTTCAATTATTAAAACACTTTTAAAAACTATCCTCCAATACTTTCTCGAATACGCGATCGCCCTTACACATACAAACGAAAGGAGGCACACACCAAGCGATGTTACCCACATCCCACAACACCCAACAGGTCAAACGCATTAACGTTGAAATTGTAAAAAATACACTACGGTCAATGGGCGTAGGCACGAAGGCTTCCATCGCAAACCTGACCAAACTTAGCGTGGCAACATGCGGAACGATACTAAATGAATTACTCCAGACAGGGGAGATCATTGATCTTGGCCCGGATGAGTCGAGCGGGGGCAGACCGGCGAGCCGGTATCAGTTTAATGCGGACTACGCGAGTGTGCTGTGTCTGATTATTCGTACCGAAGGCGGCATTCACTCGATCACACATACATATGCCAACCTGAACGGAGAAATGGCGGACGAACAGACGCTTGTTTTGGAAGAGATTAATGTCACGGTGGTGGAGAAACTCATTGCTGAACTGATCGAGCAGCATCACAATGTGCAGTCCATTGGAATCGGGATACCAGGGGTGGCGCACAATGGTGTGATCGGTATCTGTGACGTACCAGAGTTGGCTGATCAGCCGCTAGGGGTAAGACTCAAAGAGCAATACGAAGACATCGAAGTCGTCATTGGCAACGATATGAATCTGACGGTCTACGGACTGTACAATGAACAGCAATTTGAGGAAGAGAAGAACTTTGCGGTGGTGACATTCCCTGAAAACCATTTTCCGGGGGCAGGTTTTATTATCGATGGTCGGCCGCTTACCGGGAATACGCAATTTGGGGGCGAGGTGTCCTTTTTACCCTTTGGCGTGACACGGGAAGAGCAGCTGCGCATGCTACAAACGACAGACGGATTGCAAGAACTCGTCGTACAGACACTGGTCTCCATCATTGCTATCATCAACCCGGCAGCCATTGTGGTGACGGGCGACACGATGGACCCCTCCATGCGGGATGGCCTGATCCAAGGCTGTCTGAATCACCACATTCCACAAGAGCATATGCCTGAACTCACGATTCGCCGCGACACCCGGCGCGAGTATGTTACCGGGCTGATAGCCGTAACACTCGAGAGTCTGACCTACCGTATACAGGTAGTCGAGAAGCAGTGGTAGGAACTACTTATTATGAAGTGAAGTGAAGCAAAATTTATACACGAGAGCGGAGAGGGCAGAGCCAATCTGGAGAACGCCTTTATCACTGTATTTTCACCGTTAGAAAGAAAATCAAAAAATACAGGGATAACAGCGGGCGGAAGATGGCACTGCAATCGGAGGTACAACGTTTAATCATTTTTCTGGACACAATGGAGGAACTAACTTTGAATCAGCAAGCAGGTACACAAGGCAACAAACGAAAGTTTAACAAGCTGTACGCCATGCAGCTGGCGACAATCTTTCTTGGATTTATCGTGTTTGGCATCTCGGAAAATATTAAAGGCCCGGCCATTCCACGCATTCAATTCGACTTCAATCTGGATGAGAAGCAGCTCGGGACGTTGTTGTCCTTGAACGCACTGGGATATCTGATCGCCTGCTCGTTCACGGCTATACTGGTTCGCAAATGGGGCATCAAGGCGGTCAGCATCATTTCGTTTGCTTCGATGATTCTGTCGGGTGTGTTCATCTATGTATCGCATACGTATCCGCTCTTTGCGTCATCGTACTTCTTCATGTACATCGGTAACGGGATGCTGGAGATTGCGCTGGCGATTCTCGGGGCGCGGATTTTTGTGAAAAATACAGGCACGATGATGAACCTGTCCCATTTCTTCTATGGGCTAAGTTCAACCGTGGCGCCGTTGCTGGCGACAGGGGTCATGTCACTTACGGTGTTCGGGCATCTACTGGACTGGCGCGGCATGTATCTGGTCATGTTATCTTTCTGCCTGTTGCCGATCATTGCAGCGCTACGCAGTAAATTTCCGGGGGATGATCTTGCACATGAGGATCGAACCTCACTCAAGACGTTAACACGTGATCCGGCCCTGTGGCTGATGGTGCTTATTCTTTCTTTTGGCGTGGTATCTGAACTGGCGGTTGGAGGCTGGCTTGTTAACTTCCTGGAGAAAGCCTACACATGGGATACGGTTAAAGCTTCGGGGTTATTGTCGGCATTCTTCCTTACGTTCTCGCTGGGGCGTTTGTTGCTTGGGCCGTTGACGGATCGAATCGGATTTGTACTCTCGTTGATTTTGTTCTCGGCTTTCTCGGCAGTATGTACGTTTGTGGCACTTGCAGGTGGGGAGAGTCTGGCGATCTTCTTTGCGATATCGGGCGCAGGTATTGCGATGATCTATCCAACAGTGATGGCCTTTATCGCCCGCAGATATCCGAACGGCAGTGATACGGCAATTACGTTCACGGTTACGCTCATGGGAGTCGGCAGTGTCATTGGTAACTATGTGATTGGCTGGGTCATTGAAGGTGTAAAGAATATGTACGGTGCAACCACGCAGCTTGGCTTGCTGCGCGGACTTCAGGCGGGGTATGGATTTATTGGCTTGTGTGCGGTCATTTGTGCGGCATCTGGAGTGGTGTTATATGTGTATTTGAAAAGAAGGCGAGAATTGATTTAGTTAAAAATAGTAAAATTATAGTTGTTGTAAGTTTACACTTTTATAAAATTTTGTGCGAAAAGCAAGAAAGAGAGGGAATAAATCCCCTCTCCTTTTGACTACTGGAGCAATTTCTGGATAAGCAAAAGGATAACCTCGACAGTGACGCCAATAAGAACTCCTAATACATACTGCTGTAGTCTACCTTGCTTGTGCTGTCTTCTCTCACTACGTTTCCGCATACGCGACGCGACCTCCAAAAGAAGGCACGCACTCTCAAACCAAGCAGAACACAATTTTCATTTCCTACATTTGTGTAGGCTTTCATTTCTTTTATAAATTACCATCATTTTTTAAGTATTTCATTTTTAATCTTTTTATAGTCCATAACGACTGCATTTTTCTATTGTCCCTTCAGGAATCATTAAAAGAATTCCAATAGGGAACTTCTCCTTGTTACTGCAATAGATAAGAATACTTACCTTAAAATTTGGAATAAGTGGCCACTAATTCCTCTTTAGTTTATACGAATATTTCAATTTAAACAAGTGTTTTCAAACCATATATTATACTTATATCTTTCCTGCTCTTCATATCAATTGACAAAATATAATGTAGTATTATTCCAGAATTAGATATAATATATTTAATTGAGTAAAAACAAGGGGGTGGTTGAATGCCACAGTGGAAGCTTAAGCACAAGAGTGGTGAGCTTTATCCGGCTAAGATTGAGGTTATGAAATTAAATGAAGCAAAAGCGCTTAAGAATCAAGGATGGGAGCAAGCATTCGATTGGTCGCTATACATAGGTCCGCAATATACAGCTACACCGTATAAGCTTCTCATAGTTGGTAATAACATTATTCAAGGAGCGGTTGCTTATCAGATTAAAGACGATCATCTCTTTATTGATCTTTTGGAGAGCGCTCCTTTTAATCGTTATAACCATCCCCAGCGAGAATTTTTAAATGTTGCTGACATACTTCTTGGCGAAGTGTGTTTGCAGAGTTTTTTTCATAATAAAGATGGTTTTGTTTCTTTTATTCCTAAGTCTAAATTGTATTCGTACTATGCTAAAAGGTTCAATGCTAAACTTGGCGGTCGGGGAATAATGTATTTGGATAGTGTTGCTGCACTACATTTAATTAAGCTATACTATGAGTAAGGAGATGATTTAATGGAAAGACAACTTAAAAAAACTTTCAGAAGTCTCTCTCCAAAAAAGAAGCGATTTTATGCTTCACGAACTTCATCAGGCTTTCGCGGAACAAAGAAGATTTCAGACAGTGTTATGATGATCCCCCCCCTACCTAGTTCTGAGCGAGCTCTAGAACTTGAAATGAAGAAAATTCGTGAGGGATACATCCGAGACTTAGGTACAACTGATTACGAAAAGCATATCACTAAAGTCAATCAAGACTTTAAGTCCTTGATGGCTAAAAAAGGAGTCCGCTTATAGCGGATTCTTCTTTTTCCAAAACAAAGAGCCCCAACGATTCTTACAATCGCTGGGGCTTTGAATTTATCTATCTCCATAAGTAACTGAGTACCAAATCCACCCCACTTACCCATGCACTCCCCTTACTTCAACAAGCCTCTCACTTGTCTAAGCGGTTCTTCTTTTCCAACGTTTCAGCAGCATGTACATGCCAAATCCAAGCAGGAAGATCACGCCTGCCGGCATGACGTAGGGTTTAACGACTTCACCGACTTCCTCCCACTGGGGCCCTAATTTATATCCGAGGTAGACATATAGGGAGGTGATGGGCAGCATAGCCAGAAACGTATAAATACTGAATTTGAACACGTTCATCTTCGCCATACCACAAGGGATGGAGATAACGGTGCGAATGCCGGGCACGAACCGTCCATAGAAGGCTACCCCGCTGCCGTATTTCTCAAAAAATTGATCAGAAGCTTCCACATGGTGGGGAAGGATCAGAAAATATTTACCGTACTTCTCGACCATGGGTCTGCCGCCGTAACGTCCGAGTGCATACAGCGTCAACGGGCCGAACGTTCCTCCAACCGTACCCGCCAGAATAGCGAGCCACAGCTTCATATCCCCAAGGTATACCCAATACCCTGCCATGGGCAACACTAGCTCAGCGGGGACAAATTCAAATGATAGGGCAATAACAAGACCTGCATATGATAAATCCTTGAAAAAAAGTATAAACTGTGTGATCCACTCCGTCATGCGTTCTCTCCACCAATCTATCTATTTTTGATATAAATAAACACAGCTCTCTCAGAGTAACAAGGGCAAATGACGCTTGTCAAAACTCACAGGTATAGCTTATTTTTCCTTATATATCCCTGATATGTTAGCCTATACATAAGGTATGCATAGTCCCAACATAGATACGGACGAACAGGGTATGAGGTTTCTTTTATGTGAAAATCGTTCTTGAGCCAATATGAATCTGCTGAGATAGAACACTCTGAAAATGCTTCCAAATTATAGTATGATAGAACTATCGCTAGATTTGCCACAGTGGGCCTGGATTCGTTCTGCAGCGATCAGATGAAGGTCAGTTTTTTCACCGAAAACCATCCTATACATATAGAGAAGGAGAGCAGAGCATGAGCATACAATCTATCGTGGATCAGATTCATATTATTGAATACGACCATTCTTACGCCGCCAGTCTGGCAGAGATGTGGAATCGAAGCAACGAGAGCTGGGGAGGCGGCACAAGGCAGAGAACAGAGGAGGCCATTCGGCAGGAGATGGAGAACTCCTCCAACCTGCATGAATATCTGGCGATTCATAATGAAGAGGTCGTCGGTTTTTGCAGCTTTGCTCATTATCGTTTTGACGAGAACGCACTATATGTACCGCTGCTTAACGTTCGTCCCGACTATCATGGTTACAAGGTTGGCCGCAATCTGATCCTGAAGGCTGTGGAGAAAACGGTGGAGGCCGGGTGGCCGCGTCTGGACCTGTTCACTTGGGGCGGCAATACGAAGGCGGTGCCGATGTACAAGAAATGCGGATTCTTTTGGGAGAAAAAGGACGACAGCGTGCATCTGATGAACTTTATCCCGACTGTATTGCAGATGGAGACACTTGCGGATTATTTTAAAACCGTAGATTGGTATGCCGACAGTACCCGTGAGCTGGTGGTCGAGCCGGACGGGCGTGAGGAGCGCGGGTTTGATTTCTTCGATTATACGTGGCAAAAAGGAGACATCTCCCTGCGGGCTTCTTTTGAAAAAACAGGCCGCGGCCTGGCCGCTCTCGAAACGCCGGATTATCATATTCACACTGAGGTTGATGAGCATCATCTGGTGTTTGGTTCGAGTTATGCCGTGCGTTATCATATCCAAAATAAATCAACCTCTGATCTCAACATCGAGATCAAGGGGAAGGATGACAAAAATATCCGTTTTCCCCTGCATACTGTGCAAACGGTACCGCCAGGCGAAACGATCACCGTGGAGGGCGAATTCCACCTCGATCCACTAGCAGAGGAGCAGAACAGGAACAAAACGCATCCGGCCATCAGCAGCATCTGGCTTATTAACGGTAAGCAGGCTCAGTTCCGGCTTGGTATTAACCCCAAATTTCCGGCAAAGATTACACCGGTTCTACCGGTGAAGGAACTGTATCCGGGTATCCCCGCAGAGCTGATCCTGAACGTTGAAAACAATGTGGATGCCGAAACGAAGTTTACCTTGGAGCTGCCCGTAGAGGATTTTCTGGATTGGACGGAGCGTAAGCTGAGCTTCACGGTGCCAGCCAAAGGTAAATGTGCTGTACCCGTTCCGTTTACCCTGCATACCTATGGCATCTATGCACAGGATGTGAAGATCACCGCTATTCCAGCGGGAGGATCGGAGATTTCTTTTACAAGAAAACTGTCTGTGCTAATGAAGGGGATTGAGGGCAGGTATGGTGGTGAGGCGAATGGTCAGTGGATCGCGGTGAACGGCGCATATTCCCTCCATATGAACAAACATGATAACGTGATGTGGATTGAATATCCGGGGTCGCGCCATTCCTTCTGGTGGACGTATCCGAAGCTGGGGAGACCATATTCCGAAGAGCTGTCCAGAAAAGAAGCAAAGCAAGTACAGATTTACGGGGAAGGGAACCATCAGGTTTTGGAAGCCGTCTATGAATTGGAAAGCTTCCCTGGATTGGTGCTGAAAACGATAGGAAAGCTGTCCGCTAACGGCATTGCGACCTTTTCCTGTGAGGTTGTGAATACACGTGATACGGCGTGGGAGGAAGAGCTTTTCCTCATGAATAACTTTGGCTTCTTCGGTAATCGGCTTATTCTGCCTTATCAGGGGCGTTTTGTGGATATGGGCGATGATTATGCCGGTGATCCAAACCACTGGGATAGTGCACAGATTACAGAGAATTGGCTATTCTGCAAGGAAGAGTATGGGGCGTGTGGCATCTATTGGGACCCTTCACTCAAGATGTTGAAGCCGGAGTATACGCTGGGATTGCAGCATGAGCTTGGACGCTTGGAGGCAGGTGCTTCGGCTGCTACGAAGGAAACGGTATTTGCGCTGAACACGTTTGCGAAATGGTCGGATTTCCGTGCATTTGCCCGTAAACAGCCAAGTACGGTGATCCCTGTGCTGTGCAGTCATCTGGATATGACGTTGAATGACGGGAATCCCTTTGCACCGGATGTGCTTCAGGCAGAATTAATCGAGCGAAAGCAGGTTTCGCTTGCTGGCACATGGGATTTGTACGTGCAGCAGGGCGACGAGGCGGAGATGAAGGCCCATACGATGGAGTTGGACGCGGCATCACAGCTGAGCTCGGCTAAGCTTGAATTTTCACCCAAGGAGAATGGAACGGCAGCAGGTTGGGTTGATCAGCACCGTACCGACTCTCCTGAACGTGCCCACTCGCAGGAGCACATTAGCAGCTGGAAAGTACGCAGTGTATATCGTGGAGAGGATCGGATTCAGGAGCGAACCGCGCTCTGGTTCCCGCAGACAAGTTCCGAAGTGCAGCAAGTGGTTGAAGAAGGATCAGCAGACTCAGGAGCATCATATACCGTCAACAATGGCGTATTGTCGATCACGGCTGATCCAGCCTTCTGTGGTGTTGTGCACTCGCTCAAGCTTCAGGGAGAGGAATGGCTGGACAGCTCGTATCCAGAGCCTTCGCCTCGTTCCTGGTGGAACCCGTGGTATGGTGGAATGACTGTCGATATTCCCGGAATGAATGGATTCAGCCGTCAGTTGGAACAAACAAGTATATCGTGGTCGGAGCAGAAGGATCAATACGGCAATGCGTGGAAAGGCATGAAGATCACGATACAGATCGACAAGCATGAAGCGAATCGGGGCATGACGGTTCATCAGCATTATCTGATGCTGCCTGGTGTGCCTGTGCTGTGCACCTTGATTTCTGTGACCAATCATAGCGGCCTGACACGGGCAAATTATGCTCTTACAGAAGCCCGCTTCTTCAAGCCATCCGATGTGTATACAGAAGGCTGGATCGAGCAACCGGGTAAGGACCGTTTTCCGCTGGGCAAGGTGGATATTGGCCTGCCGATACAGCACGTTTTCCGAGCAGGCTCGCTTTCGCGTCATAACATGCTGCATACGGTGAATCGCTATCCGAATCAGCGTGCCTGGGCGTTTGCCAACAATGTGGTCACGGGACATCACGTCACACATGAGCTAACGCTCAAAGACGGTGAGACGGTCTGGACAGAGCCAACCTATCTTGTCATGGCTCCAATCAAGCTCCAGACAGCAGATGTGCACGAACTGTTGAAGCTGAATTTTGCAACAACCACAAATGAAAAGGAGGCTCACGATGCCCATCATTGATATCCACATTCATCTATCTGACATCGACAGCTTTCACCGAACTGCGATTGACTTGTCCAAGGTAGATTACAGTACGGCTGGTCTCAAGGCGGAATTCGACCGCAATGACGTTATTCTAGGCATCGGCATGGGGGTAAGCGAGCAGACGAAGGGAGCCTTCCCTGATTCGAGCTCGCCTAACCCGATGGGGCTGGACCTGGAAGAGCAGGTTCCATCGTTCCTGATGGAATGTGTGGGCATCAATCCCAACCGGCTGGATGGCAGACAGGCTCAGGACGAGCTGGACCGGATTGAAGCCAGACTTCGATCGCCTGAAGTGGCGGGAATCAAGCTGTATGCTGGTTACTATCATCACTATGTATATGACAAAATCTACACCCCGGTCTATGAGCTGGCGGCCAAATACAATCTGCCTGTGGTCATCCATACGGGAGACACCTACTCGATGAACGGCCTGCTTAAATATTCGCATCCGCTGACGGTGGACGAGCTTGCCTTGCAGCAGCGCGGCGTGAACTTCATGATCTGTCATCTTGGTGATCCTTGGGTGATGGATGCGGCCGAAGTGGTGGCGAAGAATCCGAATGTTTACGCTGATCTGTCCGGCCTTGTGGTCGGGGATCGACCTCACTTCGAACGCTTTATGAACGAGCCGCTGTTTATGGATCATTTCCGCCGGGCTTTGGTTTATTCGGATCATTATGAGAAAATGCTGTTTGGCACCGATTGGCCGCTGGCTCCGATCGACCTGTATGCGGAATTCGTTCGCAGACTTGTGCCGGAGCAGCATCATGAGAAGGTGTTTTACGAGAATGCCTTCGGCCTGTTCCCGCGTATTAGCCAGCGAATTGCGGAGCTGGGTTAGCATCGATGTTCAATTCAACTCCAAAAGCTACTGCCATTTTAATTGGCAGTAGCTTTTTTGGCGTAGAGGGACACTGGGTATGGATTAGAGTGCAGAAGAACCATGGTGATCCTGAATATTTTGTAGGCAAAATATTTTTTGCGAAAACGATTCATTAACTTTCAGAAAATGTAATAACGACCGATATTAAAATGTTGGATATTATATTGATTCATATCAAAAGAGGATGGATGGTGGATTTTTTCATGTTTTTTGCAAAAGCAAGGCAACGTCTGATCAACATGTCTTTTCGAGTTAAATTACCTTTAATGATCAGTATTCTTGTGTGTATGGTACTCACCATAACAGCTTTACTGTGTTACAAGGTAGCGGAAGGCATTACCCAGAATAAAAGTAAGGATGAAATTCATGCCAATTCGGATCGAATTGGAGCAGGATTGCTTACCTCACTGAATATGGCGGAACAGGCCGCATTTCTGATGACAAAACATAAGGACTTCGAGCAATTGCTTTCCATTCGCAGTGAGAATGAAGCTCAGGAGATTGACGCATTTCTGAATGAACATCAAGGACTGGTTGATGAAGCTAACAACATATTGGCCCAAAGCCTCGAAGGCATCGAAGGCGCGGTAGTGCTTATGCTGATTGATCGGAATGGTAAGGTTATTGCAGCGAATGAGCCGAAAGCAGTGGGAGGCGATCGTTCTGACCGGGCTTATTTTAAAGAAACGATTCAGGGACGTCAGGTGATCAGCGAAGGCATTATTTCCAAGACGCTCGGTACACTGGGTACAGTTTTTTCTTCCCCGATGTATGATGAGAACCAACAAGTCAATGGGGTGCTGATTGCCACCATTTCGACTTCTTTTTTTGTGAATCAGCTACAGAACGTCAAGATTAATGATGAAGGCAAAGTCGTTGTTCTGGACCGGGTGGGCAAAGTGATGTATCATTCGGCAGACCAAGGTTTGTTAGGGAAACCGCTCGAATCGGGGGAGTATCAGTCTCTTGTCGATCTGGCTCCAAGTGAAGCATTGCAGCAAGGGGAGTTAAGCGATGATGAGAAGGTTGTATTTTATTCCAAAATTCCGCAGTCGGATTGGACCATCATTGTTGAGGATTCCTACGTCGATGTGAATAAGCCATTAAAAAGTATGGCGAATAAAATGTATATCGTGTTATTCACTTCAATTGTTTTTTCGGTGATCGTGGGTATTCTGCTATCACGGGTGATGACCAGACCGGTCTCTGCCATTACAACGTTGTTCAAGCAGTTGGCCGGGGGAGATTTGACCGTGCAGGCGACAGGGAAATACAGCGGAGAATTCCGGGAACTGGCAGACAGCTTCAATACGATGGCGGAAGGCAACAGACAGCTCATTGCCAGCATGAATAGTTCGATCCATGTCTTGAAAACAAGCACGGTGGAGCTGGATCGGTCTGCACAACAGACGTCGGCAACGATTAACGATACAACAGCAACTACGCTGGAGATATCACGGGCGATGGAATCACAGGCGAATGATACCGAGGCCATTGTGGATAAATTCATGAACGTGGGCGGCAAAATCGTCAAGGTGAACGAGATGTCACAATCCGTCATGGCTCAGGCTGATGAAATTACAGATGCATTCAGAAATAATCATGAAGTCATTGATGCACTTATCGCGGTCAATGATCGGAATGAAGCCGAGGTGAATAACATTTCGCAAATCACCGTTCAGCTCGCAGAGAGCTCTATCGGCATTCAACAGATTACGAGTACGATTGCCGAGATTGCCAAACAGACCAAGCTGCTTGCACTGAATGCATCGATTGAGGCGGCAAGAGCAGGCGAGCAGGGACGGGGCTTTGCTGTTGTAGCTTCCGAGATACGCAAGCTCGCGGAGCAGACAACGGCTCAGTCCGAAGACATTAACCGGATCGTGATGCAGACCATTGGACATGTCGAGCAAAATAATCAGAGTGTTCAGGCCATCGAAGCGATTGCGGACCAGCATAAGAGCAGTGTTGTGCAGACGAAGGAAACCTTTCAATTTGTTACTCGCAGTATGCAGCAGATGATGAACCAGGTACAGGCTATTGCGGACGAGATTGAGTCCATTGAACGGGATAAAGACGATGTGCTCGGTGCTGCACAGAGCTTGTCGGCTTCAGGCGAGGAAGTATCTGCATCTATTGAAGAAGTGACCGCCACGATGGAGGAGCAATCCGCAATGACGGAGCATCTGGCCGAACTGGTGCAGACGATCGACACGCTGACCAAGCAGTTGGCTGAGGAATCTGCAAGATTTAAAACCAGTTAATAGGGAATAACGTAAGGGTTTAAGGAATGTTAATGTAAGGATTTATATAAGAAATAATATGACTGTCACAGGATTAAACCTCAAACCTTCCAGGGTAAATTAATCCTTTCAAAGATTGTTATTGAACCTCCTATTCAAGCATGTTGAGTGGGAGGTTTCTTTATTTTGACACAGGCTCCGATATGAGCGTGAAGTTATTGATAAAACCTTCTTTTTGCAGAAAAATAGTCTCAATCTCGCTTGTTCTCATATCGTAATGATAAATGCCGCGCTCTGTATTGCCGTTCCCCTTTTCCCCGAGAAAATAAAATCCATTACCTTCCTTATCTAGAAACAACTCGCTGCTGGCCTTGATTGGAAGCTGTAGTTCTTTGCGCTGTCCTGTCTTCAGATCGACCAGACTATAGCCGATGGGCAATTTATTAATATGTTTGGCAGTGGCTATAAGCATCTGATTGCCTCTTGTGGATAAGGTGAGAATTTGTTCATCTTTAAGTGTAATGATTGGGCGGGTTTGCTTCGTTACGGGATTAATTTCAATAATGGTATGACTGGGTGGAACCATCGGTTTTTGGGTCTGATTTGATTTTTCCATCTGTTCGTACTGTTCTTCCTCGGAGTATTGGATGGCGTATGCTTCCTCTGTTTCGGGATCATACGAAATGTCCCAGGTGGTCGTGTCTGAATCTTGCTCATTTAATATCGAGATTTTTTGTGTTGCTTTATCCAGAAACATGACTTTTACAGGGCGTTCTCCTTTTTGCACAGCAGCCATCATTAGTGTATTCTCAGTAGCATCCGGGATAATGGCATTAATTGCAAATAAATTAGAGCTTAGCTGCTTCGCCTGCCGTGTTTTCATATCATAGGCGAATAACTCGTCCCCTTTATTTTTGCCTTCACCTGAATAATAGGTAGTGTCTTCAGCCAACGAAACTACGGTCAAGGGATATTGAGAGTTATATGGCAAGTCAGTCATTTTGTTGAGCGTTTTGGACTGTAATTCGTACGTATAGACATTCATTTTCATTCCATCATTGGAATCTGTCCCATTGACGTATTCGGTGTTGGTGATGGAGAGGTACTCATGGGTCTGCACTACGCCAAATCTGGTTGAGAGGGGTGAATTAACAGATGGGCTTTGAGTGTTACTTCTGGTATCGTTGTTGCTGCATCCTGAAATAAGGAGGAGTGAGAGCAAAAATATAGAGACTGGGGTTTTACATGCTAAATAGTTCACCATGATTTACCGACCTTTATATTTGATATGTATATCTGATAATTTCACTATGTCCCTGCCAACGGGTAAGGTTTCTGTATATTGATAATTAGGGGGTGTCTTATAGTTAAATAACGCTACAAATGAGAGAAAGTTTGTTGTTATAGATCATATCAAAGGGATTGTATAGATGATCTGTAAGAAATATGTATCGAAATGCTAAAAACCTCCCTTCTCACAAATGCGAATATGGGAGGTTTAAGGAGCTGTACATGGCAAGGCAATTATCCCACGAACCATTCATTAGACTCCGATTTCACAGCAGCCGAATCTCTCAGATCAACGACTTTTATGTTATTTCCGTAATTCCTTGAATCACTGCTTAGATGAAACAACGGGAAGCTATTAACGAATTGAAGATTTAAACCAGACTCGAAGTACATCTGCTGCTGCTTATTTATGACAAATGGAAGCTTCCCTGCCTGAATAGACACATCATCACTGTCCCGTTCATTTAAAATGAGAAGCACCGCAATTCCGTCATCGCTGCATCCATCGGTATCATAAAATAATTTAAAATAACCCGGCTGATCTCTCAGCAGTTTGACAAGTCTTGCTTCTGCCTGCGGACTCACTTGAAGCATCATGACTTCGTTCACACTCCTCTTCTCCAATGAATTCGCTTACAATTTTAATATATGGACCTGAGCAGGGGGTTAGAAGTAAAATAAAGGAAGTTCATACATGTAATATGAAAATATTTACAACGAATGTTTGTACCCAAACCTTGCGGATGAAATGCATTACATCGTCATATCTTATCTGGTATGATAAGCAGGAATATAGAGAAAAAGGAAGGTTCCCCTATGACATCAATCACCATATATGACATCGCGAAGGAAGCAAACGTATCTGTCTCGACCGTCTCCAGGGTGTTGAATGACACAGCCCCTGTTCGTGCAAGCACGAGGGAGAAGATTATGTCGATTATTGAAAAACATCAGTTTCAGCCCAATGCGCAGGCGCGCAGTCTGATCAAGAAAGAAACAGGCACCATCGCGATCATTTTGCCTGATATTACGAATCCCTTCTTCCCAGAAGTGTTCTGGGGTGCAGAGAATGAGGCACGTGGTCTCGGGTACACGTTCTTCTTGTGCAACACGGCGGGGGATTACAATCGGGAATCTGAATATCTGTCTATGCTTCGAGAGAAACGGGTGGATGGCATTATCTTTCTCGGCGGTCGTATTAACCTGCAAGTATGCCCGGATAACATGGCACAGGAATTAATGGATATGGGCAGACATATGCCGATTGTGCTTGTAAATGGTAACATTGCCAAGGGTGGATTCCACCGTGTGTATACAGATGAGGGCGCAGGTGCGGCGATGGCTGCCGAACATCTACTTGAGCTTGGACACAGAGAAATCGCTTTCGTCGGCGGTTTGAAGGAATTGTCCACGACAATGGTCAAGGTGAAGGCGGTACAGAAGAAATTACGCGAGCATGGACTCGAAATACCGAAAGAACGTCAGCTGCTTGGAAGCTTCTCCATCGAAGACGGTAAGCGTGAAATGTCCAAGCTGTTGGATCGGGACAATCCGCCAACAGCCGTAATCTGTGTTAACGACAATACAGCGATTGGTGCGATCAAATCAACGATTGAGCATGGGCTGTCCATTCCGAAGGACATCTCGATTATTGGCTTTGATGATACGCCACTGGCGACAGCTGTTATACCGGAACTGACAACCATCTCCCAGAATACGTATCAGCTGGGCAAGCAGGCCGTGGATGTACTCCATGATCTCATTAATCAAGGCAAACCGAAGAAACAGATCATTCTGCAGCCTGAGCTGATTGTACGCCAGAGCACAGGACCTGTGGCCAAGTGAAGCAAGTATGGTGTGAAAGAAAGCGTTGACATTCACTTGAAGGCTGAAATATAATGAAGGTGCCAATGAAACCCCTTTCATAAATGGAACGGGTTTTATATTTAAGGTTAATGAAACCCATTTCATGAAATGGGTTTCACAAAACGGTCATCCATTCATTAGTTTAAGGGGGCGTAACGTATGAGAAGAAGTTTAAAATTCATTTCGTTATTAATGTTGGTTGTTGTCATGGGTCTGACTGCTTGCAGTAACGGAAGCAAGGGTGCTTCGGGCGGGGGCAAAATAGACCTGAGCATGACCATCTGGGGCTCGGAAGATGAGAAGAAAATCTATCAGGAACGATTGGATATTGTGAAAAAGACGTACCCGGATATCAACGTGAAGCTAAATGTCGTTGCAGGTGATTATGACCAGAAGGTACAAACGATGATTGCCGGAGGCACCGCACCTGACATTATGATGATTGCCGAGAACTATCAGGCGTACGCCGCCAAAAATCAAATTATTCCGCTGGATGACATGATTAAAGCAAACAACGTGAATATGTCTGAGCGTTATTCTGACGATATTGCCAATCTGATGAAATACGATGGCAAGCAATACGGAATGCCGGACCGGGCAGGGGCGATGGTTCTCTTTTATAACAAAGACCTGTTCGATAAAGCTGGCGTAGCTTATCCAACCAAAGAATGGACACAGGAAGACCTGATGGCCGCTGCTCAGAAGCTGACTGTGAAGGAGAATGGCAAAACAGTGCAGTGGGGTTACTACCCGGGCAGCTGGTGGCCGCAGTGGATGCAGTTGATCTACCAGAACGGCGGCTCCTTGTTTGATGAGAACGGCAAGCCAACCTTTAACACAGAGCCAGTGCGTAAAGCGTTGCAGTTCATGAATGATCTGACGTTCACACATGGTGCCGGACCAACACCAACCGAGATTGCGGATATGGGGAACATAGGTGCCGACCCGCTCTTTGCACAAGGCAAAATTGCGATGGAGACCACAGGCTTCTGGAACATTGGTTCACTGGCTAAGGTACAAGGCATCAACTGGGATATCTCTCCAATCTGGGGCGAGACCAACGCCTTCTTTAACGGATTTACAATTACGAATGCATCCAAACACAAAGAAGAGGCCTTCAAAATCATTGAAGCTCTGACTACACCTGAAGCTCAGATGCCAATGATCAAAGCCGGACAGGACGCACCAGCTACTAAAGCAGGCTTGTCCAGTGAAGAATTCCTGAATGCGGAATATGGCGGCAAAAAGATTAACATGGCTGCTTTCAGCGAATCAAAAATCTATGCGGAGCCGTTCAATCCACAGTGGAATGAAATGATGAAGCTGATTAATGACAAGCTGGGCGTATACTTCAACAACAAAGCATCGCTGGATGATACAGTAACGGGAATCCAGAGCGGACTGGAACGACTCTATAAGTAAACGACTTTTGAACATCATGTACAAATAGCATCGACAGGAGGACAGATGGAATTCGGCACCAAGGCGGATTTCATCTGCTCTCTGCGTCATGGGAGGGCTTAACGTGAAAAAAAAGGACGGGAAATGGTTTTATCTCTTCATCTCGCCTTGGCTGGTCGGATTTCTGGGATTGACCCTGGGGCCGATCCTGTTTTCCATCTACATGAGCTTTACGAACTGGGATCTGTTCCAGTCCCCTGAATTTATCGGTATCGACAACTACAAAACGTTGCTGACAGATGACCCGATCTTCTGGAAATCGGTAGGAAATACGTTCTTCTATGCCCTGATATCCATTCCACTGGGCATGTCGATCTCGCTCTGGATCGCATATTATCTGAACAAAAAGCTCAAGGGAATAACGTTCTTCCGTATTCTGTTCTACCTGCCGTCCGTCGTACCGGTCGTTGCAAGCTCCTTGCTGTTTATCCACCTGCTTGCACCGACAGAAGGTCTGATTAACCAGACTCTGGCTCTCTTTGGTATTCAGGGGCCATCCTGGCTACTGGATCCGAATTGGGTGAAGCCGGCTCTGATCCTGATGTCCCTGTGGGGAGTCGGTGGCGGAGTTGTCCTGCTGCTTGCCGGGATGAAGGGCATTCCGCAGGAGCTGTATGAGGCTGCAGCCATTGATGGAGCGAAGAGCAGTCAGTCCTTTTTCCATATTACGTTCCCGATGCTCACACCCGTCATTTTCTTTAATCTCGTAACCGGTATGATCGGGGCGTTACAGACCTTCGCGCAGGTATTTATCGTTACAGCCGGGGGACCCGACAATGCCAGTCAGATGGTGGTGCCATACCTGTTCCAGAACGCCTTCCAGTTCTACAAGATGGGATACGCATCGGCCATTGCCTGGGTGCTGTTTATCATCATCATGGCGCTCACATTAGTTGTATTCCGTTCATCGGCGCTATGGGTGCATTACGAGGAGGGAAAAGCAAATGAGTAATCCATCGGCTGTAGAGAAGACGATATCTTATATTTTTCTGATTTTGGTCGGGGTGCTGCTTGCTTCGCCTTTCCTGTACATGGTCTCAATTGCGCTTGCAAGTGACGCGACAACCGTCAAATCAGCATTTACATTTGTTCCGAAGGAATTCCAGTGGTCCAATTTCTATACCATTTTTACGCATAACAATCTGGGCACATATCTGAAAAACTCAGTCATTATCACCGTATTTACGATTATCGGTTCTGTCTTGTCCGCATCGGTCGTATCCTACGGGTTCGCTCGTATCAAGGCCAAGGGCAGCCGTTTCCTGTTTGTCGTTCTGCTGAGCACGATGATGATTCCGGGGGAAGTGACGATGGTACCGCAGTTTATCATCTTCCGTCACCTGGATTGGATTAATACATTTTACCCGCTGATTGTACCAAGCTTTTTTGCCGGAGCGTTTAACGTGTTCCTGATTCGTCAATTTGTAATGAGTATACCCAAGTCGTTGGATGAGGCAGCGATGATTGACGGCATGGGGCATCCAGGCATCTATTGGAAAATTATTATGCCGCTCACCTATCCGATTCTGGCAGCGATTGCGATCTTTTCGTTCTCCTATAACTGGGGGAACTTCATGGGACCGCTCATCTATATCAATGATCCAGAGAAAATGCCGCTGGCGTTAGGGGTTCAATTGCTGACAACGGTTGGTGGAGGACAAATGCCGCCATGGAATCTGGTGATGGTCGCTTCCTTGTTCCTTACCATTCCGATGGTGCTGGTATATCTGTTTGGACAGCGTTATGTATACGAGGCCAATATTAGCGGAGGCAGCAGCGGTATTAAGTAAAGAGGTATGCAGCATGAAGCCATTTTGCCTTGCAGAGTAAGTATCAGGAAGGATCAGCATTTTAGCTATAGGCTATGAGCTATAACGGGTGTCAACTATCGTGCATGGGAAAGGAATGTGTTTAGAGCATGGCGCATAACGAGCATCGCCGCAGGCGCAACAAAAGCATGATTTTCGCAGGAACAGCCTTGCTTGCGCTGGCGGCTATAGGAGGAATTGTTATCAATCATTATATGAATCAAGCACCCAAAACATTAGTATTTCAGGAAGAGCCGGTGCATCTGAAGCTGGAGCAGTCGTATGATCATTTTGAAGGCTGGGGCACATCGCTGGCCTGGTGGGCCAATGATCTGGGCAACTGGAAGGATCAGGCCAAGGTCGATGAGGTTATGGATCTGGTATTTGACCCGGTCAAAGGGCTTGGGCTTAACATTGTGCGTTACAACATCGGCGGTGAAGAGAACCCGGAGATGAAGGCGCTTCGTCCAGGCGGTGACGTTCCGGGTTTCCAGCCTGAGCCGGGGAAGTGGGATTGGGATGCGGATGCAGGTCAGCGCTCCATTCTTCAGGGTTCGATGAAACGCGGGGTAAACATTACCGAGGCGTTCTCCAACTCGCCGCCCTACTGGATGACCATCAGCGGCTCGGTCACTGGTGCGGAGGATGGCGGCAACAATCTGCGTGACGACCAGTATGATGCGTTTGCCGATTATTTGACCGAAGTGGTGAAGCATTACCGGGATACGTGGGGGATCACTTTCCGTACGCTCGATCCGCTGAACGAGCCCTCCTCCGATTGGTGGAAGAAGGGCAACATGCAGGAGGGCAGCCATTTCAGCAACGAGAAACAGGCCGAGATTATTAAGAAAACGGCCGCTTCTCTCCAAAGCAAAGGACTGAATGGTACCGTAATCAGTGCCGCGGATGATAACAGCATTGATGAGACCGTGTTTAACTTCAGCCTGTATGATCAGGAGACGATTGATGCAGTGCAGCAGATCAATACCCATTCGTATAACGGCAGCAAAATGGAAGAGCTGCGCGAGCTGGCAGGCAAGCTGGGAAAAAAGCTGTGGATGTCCGAATACGGTACTGGCGGCAGCGAGTCGCATAACCATGAGGATATGACCTCGGTACAGGAGCTGGCCGAGCGCATCATGTTTGATCTGAAAATCATGCAGCCGTCTGCCTGGGTATACTGGCAGGCTATCGAGGATGAAGGAGCAAATAATAACTGGGGCTTCATCCATGCGAATTTTAACGGGGATGAGCAGTATGAGATGACCAAGCAATATTATGGCATGGCTCAGTTTACCAAGTACATTCGTCCAGGCGCGGTCATTATCCCGACAGATGAAGGAAGAACGCTTGCTGCTTATGATGCAAAAGCCCACCGGCTGGTGCTGGTTATTCGTAATGAGCTGTCTGCGGCAAGCAAGGCGTTTGACCTGAGCGGCTGGGATTACCACAAAACAACGTCTGCCCAGGTGTATCAGACATCACCAGAACACAATATGGAGAAGCTGGAGGATATTTCGGTGTATGCGAATGGCATTGAAGTGCCCGTCGCAGACAACTCCATCACTACCGTGGTGCTGGAAGGTGTTGTACCAACGGTAAAGAAGTAACTACACAATGTAACAGCGATTGGAGCATTATGCTAGAACAACGTGGTTTTCAGTGTGAATATGTATTATCTATAGATCGCTCTTATCCATAAAATGAGAAGGAGGGGAGTACGTTGACAGAGCAAACGTCCCTTTTATTTCAGGAACCCAAAAATAACGAGTTCAGGCGTGAGCATGAGGCTCATTCTGAACTGACATATGATGCACGTAGTTTTTATCTGAACGGTGAACGTATCTTTCTGAACAGTGCAACGATCCATTATTTCCGCATGCCGAAGGAGGAATGGCGTGATGTTCTCCTGAAGGCAAAGCTGGCAGGCATGAACTGCATCGACACCTATTTTGCATGGAATGTGCATGAGCCTGAGGAGGGGCAGTGGTCCTTTGAGGGAGATCACGACTGTGGTGCTTTTCTTGATCTGTGTGCAGAGCTGGGCATGTGGGTTATTGCACGTCCAGGACCATTTATCTGTGCAGAGTGGGACTTCGGTGGTTTTCCGTACTGGCTGGGTACCAAGCCAGGTGTGAAGTTCCGTGAGAATAACGAAATATATTTGCACTATGTACAGCTGTATTTTGATCAGCTCATTCCGATCATTCGGAAGCGTCAGCTATCTGCCGGAGGTACGGTCATTCTGGTGCAGGTTGAGAACGAATACGGATATCTGATGCAGGATGAGGCGGCAAGCGCACATATGACAACGCTGAGAGACGGCATATTGGAGCGTGGCATCGACGTTCCGCTCATCACATGTGTTGGCGGAGCAGAGGGCACGATTGAAGGGGCCAATTTTTGGTCGGGAGCAGACGGTCATTATGCGAACCTGCGCGCCAAGCAGCCAGATACACCGAAGATCGTGACGGAATTCTGGACCGGTTGGTTCGAGAATTGGGGAGGACCTTCTGCGATTCAGAAGACAGCACCGTTGCTGGACAGAAGAATTATGGAAGTGCTGCGGGCCGGATATACGGGCATCAGTCATTACATGTTCTATGGTGGCACGAACTTCGGCGGGTATGGTGGCAGAACATTAGGCAGCAGTGATATTTTCATGATCACCTCCTATGATTACGATGCACCGCTGAACGAATATGGGCGCGTAACTCCAAAATATGCAGTGACCAAGAACCTGTCTTATTTTATACGTGCATTTGGCTCACTATTGATGGAGTCCGAGGACATTCCGACTGAAGAGATTCAGGTGCGTCATCCGGGTGGTATTTCCGTGCGCGGAAGGCAGTCGGGGCAGGAGAAAATCTGGTTCATAGACAGTAACAAGGATGAACGTGAGACTGTGCACCTTACGCTGGAGGAAGGTCGTACGCTGCCAGTATCTATACATCCGGGTCAGATTGTTCCGTTGCTGGATCGTGTACAGATTGCGGAGCAAGTCTACTTGACTGCCGGTGCTTTAATTGCAGGTAATGAGATGGTTAACGGCGAGTTGACCTTATTCATCGCAGCGGACAGGGGACAGCGCTCGGTAATCGAGTTGGAGCTTGGTTCAGAATCGACACCTGCGCTGGGCGCGGGAGGACTTGTTCTGAAGGACAGCACGATGCAAGTGCTGGTTGAACAGGATACGGTGAGAAATGCATACCGCTTTGACCTGTTTCACTTTCAGGAGCCAGGTGTGATGCGTGTTGAAGCAAACGGTACTCTTATTCGTTTCATGCTTCTGGACAAGGAAACGATGAATCGTACATGGCGCGTAGAATCGCCAGATCGCCAGAGCCTGTGTTATGCCATCGGCTTTGACGATGTGCATGTTACACCATCCGGTCAAGTGAAAGGCATGATTGCTGATCCTGAGCGCACGATAATGCTGCTTGGCGATTGGCAAGAGGGCGAACAGACACGGACCGCACGAGCATTTTTCATCAACAAGGCCGGGGTACAGGAAGATTCGATATTGGAATCCGATTCCGAGCATTTTGCTGATGTAACCCCTGCTGCTCCTTCCGTTCCGGTGTTGTCTGGTTCTCCTGACTACTCCCGAATCACCTTAACGGCGAAGCAGCGCACTGCAAGCGGGCAGCCGATGGATTTTTCCCGGTATGGTCAGGACTTTGGATACCTGTTATATGAATGTCATTTTGACAGTGTAGCCGATGAAACGACAAATTTGATTCTGCCGGATATTCAGGATACCGCGAGAATTATCGTGAACGGTGCCGAGCAAGCGCTGGTGCGTCAGGTCGGTGCGGCCGCTGTCCCGATTCGTGTAGTTCAGGGCAGGAATACATTGCAGCTGCTTGTCCAGCATATGGGCAGACTGAACTTCTCCCCTTATCTGGGTGAAAGCAAAGGTGTGGCAGGACCGCTGTACCTTGGAGGACACGTTCAGGATCTGCGACGGGATTGGTTGACAGATACCGGCGTCCTGCATCTGGATGAGGTAAATGATGCTCCCGGAGGAACCGTGCTTCGTCGCAGCTTTACGCTGGAGGGCATGGATCGGGCAGTGCTTGTAGGTGCGCTGAGCAAAGGCTTGAGAATTAACGGCGTCGAAATCCAGATGCCTGCCTATCAGGACTGGTTTGCCTTCCAGACCCTGGACCTGTCTGGTTATGTGAAGCCAGGAGAGGTGAATACGCTGGAGATGCCATATAGCCGTTCACCGCTTAACCGACTGGAACTCATGACCTACACGAATGACGGTGAGCTTCAGGATTGGAGAATGGCGGGCACGGATGCCCTGCTTCCGCAGCAGTGGGAAGTGTATGATGCAGCAACGCGGTCCAACCTGGATGGGAAGCCATCAAACAGCGCTATTACTGGCAATTCAATTTCCAATTTTGCAGCCAGCAGCGATTCGTATCATCAGCCGGTCTGGTACCGCTGGCGTTTTGCCAAGCCTGTCACGGGCGAACAGCATAAAGTCAATCTAATGCTTCGGCTTACGGGTATGAGCAAAGGCACGATCCATGTGAACGGGCATCATCTCGGCCGATATTGGCAGATTGGCCCACAGGAGGATTATAAAATTCCGATGGCATGGCTGAAGGAAGAGAATGAACTGCTTATTTTTGATGAAGAAGGAAGAACTCCTGAACGTGTGCGCTTGATGCTGGATGCGATGTCGAAGTATCCATGGGTTACCGTAGGAGAAGAAAAGTAAAAAATAGCGTTTGAAGCAAGAACTAGAACTAGAACTAGATGTACACGCAGCGACACCAATAGCAAGACCGATAGCATGTAGAAGTATGAATCTAGATAGTGAAAATGAAATCCCCGCATTCTATTGTAAGCCTGAATCACAGGAGAACTTGATACGAATCTTGAATCTTGTAATAAACGGGCTTTACATCGGAATGCGGAGGATTTGTTTTTCATTGATGAGGTGATAGAGCCTTCATTGGGGAATCATAGAGCGCTTCAATAGGGGGAATAGAAACGTATCCGTTCGTCCCATGCAATCGAAAAGAGATGATGCGAGTTATTTTTGTAAGCGTATACATGAAGTTGGATCAACGGTTGATCATTCAAGGGGGTGATGTTTCATGTAAATGGGGGCAGGGGCGGATACCGCAAGGTGCTGCTTGGCGAATGGAAAGTAGGTTTAAACACACGCTTCGTTCAGTCAGAAGGCAGTCCAATATGATTGTTCAGATAAGGAGTTGAATTCATGTTAGCCAAAAAGAAACACAAGGTACAGCGATGGGGTAGTTATAAAATTACCTTTATGCTAACGCTTGGATTATTGCTCATATTCACTGCCGTATTCCCGAATACAGTTAAAGCAACCACCAGTGTCTATACGATGACAGCTTTTACGAACACAAGCGAGTCCAACATGTACATCTATGAATCGTATAATGCGACTCACTACGGCTTGCTGAAAGGTCCGGCGTACACACCGCCTGCATCCGATCTTATTCGCGATCCCAGCATCATGAAACACACCGATGGCCTATATTATGTGGTGTACACTACAAACTGGTCAGGCAATACCATTGGCATCGCGTCCAGTCCAGACAAGATGAACTGGACTTTTGTCCGCAACATCACACTGTCCACCCCAACCCCGATCGCACATACATGGGCACCAGAATGGTTCAAGGACACAAATGGCAGTGTGAACATCATCGTTTCGCTCTCTCCCGGCAACTATGAAAACTTTAAGCCATACGTGATTACCGCATCCAGTAGCAATCTGGCATCCACATCATGGTCAGCACCGACGGTGCTTGCAGGCATTGCTCCCAATTATATTGACACCTTTGTCGTGAAAACAGGGTCCACCTATCATGCATTTACCAAGAACGAAACCACCAAATACATCGAATATGCCACAGCCAATTCCCTGACAGGACCGTATACGTTCAAAGGCACAGGAGACTGGGCCGGCTGGGGCTCGTGGGTAGAGGGACCGGCGCTGGTACAGCTGGATAACGGCTCCTGGCGCATGTATTTTGACGGATACGCAGATCACAAATATTACTACAGCGATTCTGCAGATAACTTCCAGAGCTGGAGTGCCAAACAGGAGATTGCAGGTCTGTCCGGCATGGTTCGCCATATGACAGTGCTAAGGGAAGCCGGACAACCGGGTGATATACGCAAGCTGGAATCGTTTAACGTACCGGGCAGCTTTGTTCGTCACTACAATTATCAGGCCCGTATTGATTCGAGTGTTAGTCCCGCAGAGGATGCCCAGTTTCGAATTGTACCTGGACTGTCTAACACTGCTGGCATTTCATTTGAAGCGATGAATTATCCCGGTTATTTCCTGCGCAATAATAATGGTAACATCCTGCTGGTGAAAAATGATGGCAGTGCTGCCTTCCGGGATGATGCTACATTCAAACGTGTCAATGGTTTGGCGAATGCAAGCTGGAGCTCTTACGCCTCTTTTACCAATCCGAACTTGTATCTGCGTCATTACGATAACATCCTGCGATTGCAGCCTGTCGTTACAACGCTGGATAAACAGGATGCCACTTTCCGGGAAATTGCCCAGTAGCGTCTGCCTCAAGGTTTATATCCAAATGATAAGGAGATGAACGTATGAAGTGGTTGAAACGAATGAGTGCCGTGCTGCTGAGTGGAACATTGCTGGCTGGCAGTTTGGGTTCAGGAACAGAAGTGTCGGCTGCGGGAGCATATACTGCTGCTGCTGACCCATCGAAACAATATCAGACCGTTGAAGGCTGGGGCACATCACTGGCCTGGTGGGGCAAGGTGGTAGGTGAATATTCGAACCGGGATGAGTATGTCGAAAAAATGTTTAATCCAACGACAGGGCTTGGTCTGAATATTCTGAGATACAACATTGGAGGCGGAGATAACCCGTCGTCCAACGTTCTTGAATATCGCAAAGCTGTACCCGGTTATCAGCCTTCTCCGGGCGTATACGACTGGACTGCGGATGGGAATCAGCGATATATGCTGCAAGCCGCCAAGGCGCAGGGTGTGAACATCATTGAAGCTTTTGCTAACTCGGCGCCATATTGGATGACTATTAGTGGCAGCGTCTCAGGTGCAGCGAATGGCGGTAATAACCTCAAGCCAGATTATTATGATGATTTTGCCGATTATCTGACCGAGGTGGTGAAGCATTTCCGCGATCAGTGGGGCATTGCGTTCGACACGGTGACCCCGCTGAATGAACCTGTCTCAACCTGGTGGAAGCAGGGCAATGATCAGGAGGGCATGCACTTCGACCGGGCAGAGCAGAACACCATTCTGAGTCAGGTTCAGGCGTCCCTGAATGCCAAAGGGCTGACAACGAAGCTGAGCGCACCGGAAGAATATAGTCTGGATGATACGAACGCTTCCTTTAAAAGCTACAGCAGCTCCGTGCAATCGGCGATCAGCCAGATTAACACACATACGTATGGGGGCAGCAACCGTACAGCCTTGCGAAATACGGCAACGTCTGCCGGCAAACATCTATGGACATCCGAATACGGGGATGGAGATGCAAGTGGCCTGACGATGTCACGTACGATTCTTAAGGATATGCGCAATATGGGTACAAGTGCATGGGTGTACTGGCAAGCGGTGGACAGTGCAGATGGCTGGGGATTTTTCAAAAACGTACTGAACAATACGCAAACGACCAGCTACACGGTGAATCAGAAATATTATGTCATGGGCAATTACAGTAAATTTATTCGCCCAGGCTACAAAATTATCGGCATGAGTGATGCCAATACTCTGGCGGCTTACGATGCAGCTTCCGGCAAAATCGTGCTGGTTACAACGAATTCTGAAGCAACGGATACCTCTGTAACCTATGATCTGAGCCGTTTCTCAAGTGTAGGCTCGTCTGTGCAGGTCTATCGCACGTCTGTGACGGAGAAATTGCAGCAGCTAACGAATATCCCGGTTCAGAACAAAACATTCACCACGACAGCCAAAGCAGGATCGGTAACTACTTATGTCATCTCTGGTGCATCCTACAGTGGCAGCACTGGGTATGAAGCAGGAGCGATTTATAAGCTTGTCAACCGCAACAGCGGTCTTGTACTGGATGTGAATGGTGCTTCAACCGCTGGTGGAGCAACCATCATCCAGTGGAATGACAATGGAGCAGTGAATCAGCAATGGAAGCTGGAGCCTGCGGGTAACGGATATTACAGCCTTCGTAACGTAGGCAGCGGGCTGCTGCTTGATGTCAATTCAGGCTCAACCCAGGGCGGAGCAGCGCTAATTCAATGGCAGGCTAACGGAGGGTACAACCAGCAGTGGCTGCCTATTGATGTCGGGGGATATCTGGTGCTGGCCAATCGCAACAGCGGCCTGACGGTAGATATCAATCAGGGCTCCATGACGGCAGGTGCGTCTACCATTCAGTGGGAGGATAACGGTGGAGCGAATCAGCAATGGCGTCTTGTCAAAGTAAACTAGAATGTGCAGGACAGGACAGACCGTCAAACGATAAACGACGATGACGATGTTCAAATGAAAAGTTATAAGTTATGGGTTATGAGTCAGAAATAAATGAATTGAAGGAAATCAATAAAGAGCAGTCTGCCAATCGGCAGGCTGCTTTTCCCTTAATTGAAGATTTAATCCGCATATTGTGCAGCAGATTGCTTGCAAGGTGGTGCGGATCTGGTCACGGATCTGAGGGGGATGTGTCACATGTGCATCTGTGCCTAAACCCAGAAAAAAACTGACCACCCAGGGGATGTAACTTGTGCTCATCTGAGCATGAATTATTCCTGAACCGTCTTCATTAACCTGCATGAATGAAGATAACCATACATCGGATTGACATCTTCGCACACCATCTGGTGACAATAACACTTTAAGCTCCAAAGGAGTTTCCTCATCCTTACGCATGATCCACCCCTGAATATTCTCTTCATCCAGGTCCAATTTCTGGCTTTGATCGACCTCACGTTGAATTCCGCTAATCCGGTCAACACGAAATACACGAAAATCCGCAGAGTTCTCTTCAAATGTCCATGGTGTAAAAATGATGCGCTGATACTCAATATAGGGCACTCATGACTATCTCCCCTCACCATAATGTGATGTCTTGTCCCGCGAATTGGGCTCATGTTATATTGGAGAGATGTGAGGAGATGAGAATATGAAGCTGGTGTCCTGGAACGTGAACGGACTGCGAGCGTGTGTGAATAAAGGATTTATGGATTATTATCATCAGAGCGAGGCCGATATTTTCTGTCTTCAGGAGACGAAGCTGCAGGCAGGGCAGATCGAGATGGAGCTGGGCGAAGACGTCTACCAATACTGGAATTATGCGATCAAAAAAGGATACTCCGGCACAGCTGTGTTCAGCCGCATCAAGCCGTTGTCGGTTCGCTATGGTATGGAAGAGGACAGCGAGCCGGAAGGACGAATGCTTACGCTGGAGTATGATGCATTTTATCTGATTAATGTATATACGCCCAATGCCAAGCGTGATCTGACCCGGCTGCCTTATCGTCTGGAGTGGGAGGACCGGTTCCGATCATATGTGCTGCAATTGGAGAAAACAAAGCCAGTCATCATCTGTGGTGACTTGAATGTGGCCCATCAGGAGATTGATTTGAAAAATCCGAAGCCCAATATGGGCAACTCTGGGTTTACAGATGAAGAGCGTGGCAAGATGACAGACCTGCTTGCGTCAGGTTATGTTGATAGCTTTCGCCACCTGCACCCGGATCAAACGGATGTATACAGCTGGTGGTCATACATGCCAAAGGTCAGAGAGCGGAACGTAGGCTGGCGTATTGATTATTTTCTCGTATCCCAACAGCTCGCATCCAAGGTGACTGACGCATATATTGACTGCCATGTGATGGGCAGTGATCATTGCCCGGTAGGCGTGCAGCTGCAAGGGTAAATGTAAGCAAGAATTATGTAGTGCAAACCAGTATAACCGTCTGTTTTCCTTTGGTGTTTCTGTGAAGGAAACAGACGGTTTTTGTCATCAGAGGTAGGGGAAGGGAACTAGACTTTGGTTGGGGATAGAACTGGACTCGGGATTGTTTCAAATTCGCCATTTCTTGGGTACGATTGAAGCATACATAATATTTATATATTGAGCGATTCATCCACACAGGTAGAACGATTAATGTACACGTTAACGGACAAAAGAGAAACAATTCGCTGGAAGAAGGAGGAGGGGTATGAAAAACATCAGAGTCATCACCCGATTCCTGTCTATCCTTGCGATAAGCTGCCTGTTATCCTTAACTGTGTTATCCGTATCAGCCCTTTGGATTCAACATACCGTAGATGCTGTACCTGCAGTAAGGCAGACATTGGGACTCGACTAAACAAAGGAGGGATGTGTAAGCTGCATACAGAAGCAAGCTTCTGATGTAACCACTTGACTTGTGAAATGACAACCTGAAACAACGAGAAGGAGTGATATTTAATGGTGAAAAAGAAAACATATGTATTGGCTTGCGCTGCGCTGGTTATGATGGTGGCATTAAGTGCTTGCAGCAGTTCTGCTGATCAGCCTAAAACTGAATCCGAAAAGGTGAATACGGAGGCCACATCTGGAACAGCGGAGCCAGCTGTCACAGATAATACAGATGAAACGGCGACGGATACGGAAGCTGCATCTACTCCTGCTGCTTCAGAAGCTTCAACGGATGCAGGTCAAACCGTTGCGGCGGAAGATATGCCGGAGCACTTGCCTAAGGATTTCCCTTTACCAGAAGATGCCAAGGTTACGACAGCTACTTCTACAGAGAATGATGGAAAGAAATCCGCGATTCTGATCTTTACCACTGAGCAGGACATGAAGACGATATCCAAGCTCTATAAGGATTATTTTACAAGCAAGAAACTGACAGATTCAGGACAAATAATAGATGAAAAAAATATCATTATTCAGGGCACTGAGCCCGATCAGAAGCATAGCTGGTCTCTAATTGGCGGTGCGATGGCAAGTAAGCAAGGAGTTATCGAACTGACCTTGACATGGTCGGAGTCGTAAGATACCGCGTCGTTAAGAGTAAGAAAATGTTATAAGTGTGATTCGAACATAAATCCAGACAGAATCTTTATACAGGCTATTGTTTTTTTATCCACACCTTGCATGGGGCGGCTTTAACGCGGCACCGCTGCAAGGTATTTTTTATTTACATCTGGAAACCTGACAAGTTACATGGTATGTTATATCCTTAGATAGACTTATAGACAAAAGATTCAGACAGGGAGAGGATTAAACATGATTAAAGTTGGTATCGTAGGTTACGGGAATCTGGGAAAAGGTGTGGAAAAAGCGATTACCCAGAATGATGATCTGGAACTGGTTGCTATATTTACACGTCGTAATCCCGAGCAAATGGTGGCTGAAGGTACAGAAGCCCGCTTTGAGCACATCTCTGCGGCGGAGCAGTACATAGGCAAAATTGATGTCATGATTCTGTGCGGGGGTTCTGCAACGGATTTGCCGGAGCAGACGCCTGTTATCGCTAAATTGTTCAACACTGTAGACAGCTTTGATACTCACGCGAAAATTCCTGAGTTCTACGAAGTCGTTAACACAGCAGCTGAGCAAGGTGGACATGTAAGCGTGATCTCCACAGGCTGGGACCCAGGGTTGTTCTCCATGAATCGTCTGCTGGCCCAATCCATTCTGCCTGAAGGCAAAGAATATACATTTTGGGGAAAAGGCGTAAGCCAAGGCCACTCGGATGCGATTCGTCGTGTTCCGGGTGTAAAAGCGGGCGTACAATACACGGTACCCGTAGAAGAAGTAATTGACCGTATCCGTTCAGGAGAAACACCAGAGCTGTCCACACGCGAGAAACATCTGCGTCAATGTTATGTGGTGGCGGAGGAAGGTGCGAACCAGGATGAAATTCGTGCAACGATTGTGAATATGCCGAACTATTTCTCAGACTACGATACGACCGTTACCTTCATCAGTGAAGAAGAACTGAAATCCGAGCATGCAGGCATGCCGCACGGTGGCTTTGTTATTCGTAGCGGAGTTACAGGCAACGGGCAGAAACAAATTATTGAATTCGGCCTGAAGCTGGATAGCAACCCGGAATTCACAGCCAGTGTACTTGTGGCCTATGCCCGGGCAGCACAGCGTTTGAGCCAGGAAGGACATAAAGGGGCCAAGACCGTATTTGATATTCCACTGGGCCATTTGTCTCCAAAATCGGCTGCAGACCTTCGCCGTGACCTGCTGTAGTATTCATGTATAGTATTCTTATTATTGAAAAAAAGCTCGCCCTTCTACGAGAGGGCGAGCTTTTTGGCACTCTATTTGTTTAACGCCAGTGGGAGGGTGTCTGCAGATGTTCAGGCAGCCGTGTAGCAGTGTCTCCCTTCGCTGCATTGAGCTGAGCCTGTGTCAGGAAGATTGCGCCGCGAAGATCGGCTCCACCGAGCTCTGTATCCCGCAGGTCTGCTCCAATCCAATCCGCGTTCCGAGCATCGGCATGACGCAGGTTAGCGGCGATCATAAGCGCGCCCCGGAAGCTGGCACCTCGCAGATCGGCACCCTGAAGATTGGCTCCTAGGAAGTCCATACCCCTGTGTTTTTTGGTCTTGGACTTCTTGGAAGCAGACGTAGCTGCCGGAGCGCTTCCCCGTACCCGCTCACTCGCCTGAATCAACAGGGCGTTCACGTTTGCGCGATGACTTGTAATATCTAACTGCAGCAAGGCTGCTGGCTCAAGCTCACTCAAGCGTGCTACGTCTGGATAGATTTCATCCAGAGCAGTATGCAGCGAAGACGTATCTGGCCGCATCAAGACCTCTCTCATATAACTGATCAGCTCATGAATCTGACGCAGAACAGGCAGACAGTCAAACATCTCCCGCGCCGATTGAGGGTGGGTTCGCCAGCTTCTGCCTGCATACGTCACCTGTGACAGCTTCTGGCCCGCACCAAAGCAATCATAGACGGTACAGCCCTTGAAGCCTTTCTGGCGAAGCTGGGTATGGATACCGCAGCGATCATCCTCACGCAGATTGGGACAGGGCGTGCCACTGGCCTTGTCAAAAGCAAAATCGGAAGATTTTCCATAAGGCAAGGCGACACAGCAGAGCCCGAAACACTGCTCACAGTCTGCTTGCAGATGAGGGTTCTCGCTGCCAATGAATGATACGTTAGACAAAATACACACTTCCTTATCAGAATAAAAGCAAATTTAATTCATATTCAGGAATATCATAAGGTCACTAACACTTTACCATTGTCAGATATTCACTTCAATTGAAAAGAGAGATTAATCTTCTCCCATTTCTAATGACAATGCGAAGCGTAACTATGATAGAATACGAACTGCATATGGAGGTGTTAGAAGGTGGACAGAATAAAAGTGCGTCAGGCTGTTCAAGCGGACACGGAGCAACTGGCGGATTTACGAGCTTTGGTGCTGCGTGAGGATTTGACACGTTTGGGCCGATATGACGAGATCAGGGTCAGGGAGCGTTTTCGCAACACGTTCCACCCGGAGCATACACACATTTTGGAACAGGAAGGCATCTTGATGGGCTGTGTGGCGTTAAAACCGGTAGAAGGGGGGCTTTTGCTAGAGCACTTCTATATTCATCCGAAGTATCAGGGCAAGTCCTTGGGTACGAAGGTGCTTAATCTGCTGCTGGAACAGGAAGAGGTCAGGGGAAAGGGTATAACGCTGAATGTGCTACAAGGAAGTCCTGCACAGCGCTTGTATGAACGTTTCGGATTTATCGTAGATCATGAGGATGAAGTAGATGTGTTCATGACCCGAAATAACTGAATGATCAGAGTTCATTGCATATTGGAGTACTGGCTAAGATAAAAAAGCCTTCCCTTTAAACGATAGCCTGGAGAAGCTACGGAACGAAGGAAAGGCTTTTTTGGATTTATTTCGTAACAATGCGCAGCAGAGTAACTTACACGACACCCTGAGCGATCATTGAATCAGCGACCTTGAGGAAGCCTGCAATATTTGCACCAGCCAAAAGGTTGCCCTCGCAGCCGTATTCTTCGGCAGCTTCGACACAGCTCTTGTAGATGTTTTTCATAATGTCGTGAAGCTTGGCGTCAACTTCTTCAAATGTCCAGGACAACCGCATGCTGTTCTGTGACATTTCAAGAGCAGACACGGCAACGCCACCTGCATTTGCCGCTTTGGCAGGACCAAACAGTACGCCAGCACCAAGGAATACATCAATCGCAGCCAGAGTAGAAGGCATGTTGGCACCTTCACCAATCGCTTTAACGCCGCCTTTGACCAAAAGGGCCGCAGCGTGTTCATCAATTTCGTTCTGAGTGGCACATGGAAGAGCGATGTCACAAGGAATGGACCAGATGCCTTCAAAGCCTTCAGTATATGTAGCGTGCGGGTGTTCTTTGACGTATTCGCTAATCCGCAGACGCTCCACTTCTTTCAGGCGTTTCACTGTATCCAGATTGATACCTTGCGGATCATGAATGTAACCACCGGAATCGCTGCATGCTACGACGCGAGCACCAAGCTCCTGTGCCTTCTGAATGGCATAGATGGATACGTTGCCGGAACCGGAGACAACCACGGTGCTGTCCTTGAAGCTGAGCCCCTTGGAGGCGAGCATTTCGTTAACGAAGTATACACAGCCATAGCCCGTTGCTTCTTTACGTGCGAGACTTCCGCCATAGAGCAGGCCTTTGCCTGTAAGTACACCGGCTTCATGCCCTCCGCGAATACGTTTGTATTGACCGAACATGTAACCGATTTCCCGTGCGCCTACACCAATATCGCCTGCTGGTACGTCTGCGTCGGGACCGATGTATTTGTACAGCTCTGTCATGAAACTTTGCGTGAAACGCATCACTTCCTGATCCGATTTACCTTTGGGATCGAAGTCAGAACCGCCTTTGCCCCCACCGATCGGCAGACCAGTCAATGCGTTTTTGAAAATTTGTTCAAAGCCCAAAAATTTAATAATGCCAGAGTATACCGAAGGGTGGAAACGAAGCCCGCCTTTGTATGGGCCAATGGCGCTGTTAAATTGTACCCGGAATCCGCGATTCACCTGTACCTTGCCCTGGTCATCTACCCATGGTACACGGAACGTGATTACCCGTTCTGGCTCAACAAGCTGCTCTAACAGACTATGATTTCTGTATTTGGGATGTGCCTCAATGACGGGGATCAGTGAATCCAGGATTTCTTTGACAGCCTGATGAAATTCGCTCTCGTTCGGATTTCTTGCGATGACCGATTCATAAACGGAATGAACATACGCTGCGGCAGTAGTAGCTTGAGAAGTTGAAGTTTCTTTTGTAATCGTGGACACTTTTTCAATGCACTCCTTTATCGTGTTAAAGTCAGCAGATACCTATTTGTATAAATTGCATAAAAGTTTGTAGTTAAATATACAGGAAAGAAAATAAAAATACGAGATGAAAATCCATAAAATGTTTTTTATGAGCCAATTAAAATGTTCTATGGATCTATCATAGTATGTAATGAATATCGTGAAAAGGTGGATAATAGTCCCAGGTTATAGAATAAAACGCCAAGTTAGCGGAATAGATTGGATTAATAATTTCATTTTGGTAAGATGGTAAGGAGGGCTCACAAGTGGGGCCCTTTTATTATAAGAAGGAGGACAACAGGATGATGAAGAGTAACAACAAGCGAATCAACGTGGAGAACAAGGCGTGCATAGGAGGTGAAATCTACTATGAACCGTAGAAATCCACTTGACAACCGCAGAGAAAAGCTGGTAAGTCAGCTGTTGACCCTGGGCGAAGAGAAAAGGACATTTCTTGACGCTTATTTTGACGTGCATAATCCTGAGCGTGTGCAGTTGGATAAGCAACTGATGGCATATACAGAGCGGGTGGAGCAGCTGCTTGCCGGGCCGGATGAACGGTTGGGTTCTGTTGTGCTGATTGGCAGCCGAATTGAACTCGAATATGTTGATTTTCATACATCAGATACGTTAATGATCGTTATGCCAGAGGAAGCAGACCCGGATGAGGGGCATATTTCATTTCTTTCTCCTGTGGGGCGTCAACTGCTGCTCGGAGAGAAGGGCGAAATTCGCTCCATTTATACCCCTTCGGGTTCCATGAGGATACGTGTTGCCAATATTGGATGGGCTTCGGAACAAAACTCGGAGCAGGTGCAGCATCCTGAGCAACTGGATGAACCGGATGCCAACTCTCTGCATGGCTCATCCCGGGGAGGTGCAGACCATGCATTTTAAAGAAACGGATCTGCCAGGTATTGGGCGCAAGTACTGGCTTCATACCCGCAGCGGGGAGCATCTTGTCATTGTGGTGCATAATGATGAGCGTCGCGATCTGTTCCACATGGAGTCAGGAGAGCATGCGGAAGAGCTTGGAGATATGGTATCTCTTGTAACTCTTGACGATGATGAAGCGAGAGCAGTGGCGGCTATTGTTGGTGGTATGACGTATAAACCCCAGTTCCAGAATGAACGGGAAGTCATGCTGGAAGGACTGCTCATTGAGTGGCTTCGCATCGAACCTCATGCTGCTTGTGTGGGGAAGACCATTGGGGAGCTGAATATTCGGCAGGTGACGGGTGTGGCTATTCTGGCTGCGGTTGACAAGGAGAAGGAAAAACAATTTAATCCAGGGCCGGAGTACGTTTTTACGAGTGGCGCAACAATTGTTGTCGCAGGTGAACGTGAACAGCTCAAGCAGCTCAAACAATGGTTGACCGATGGGCGGATGTAGCGTATGGATATGCTCATATTCGAAGTGGGGGTTGCCGTTGCGCTGATTACACTTACGGGATTAATATCTGCACGACTACGATTTTCGGTTATTCCATTTTACATTCTGGTTGGTATGGCCGTTGGACCGCATGCACCACAGTTTGGCATTGTGGATTTACGATTTATCGAAAGCTCGTCTTTTATTGAATTTATGGGCAGGCTGGGTATTTTATTTTTATTATTCTATTTGGGCCTGGAGTTCTCGGTCTCCCGGTTGTTAAAATCGGGGAAGGCGATTCTCACGGGTGGCATATTCTATGTCGGCTTGAATTTTGTATCAGGACTGCTGCTGGGCTGGTTTATGAATCTGCCCCTTCAGGAAACGATGGTTGTGTGCGGTATTATGACGAGTTCTTCAACCGCTATCGTAGCCAAGGTGCTCGTAGATCTGAAACGAACGGCTAATCCCGAGACTGAAATTATTATGGGTATGATTATGTTTGATGACTTGTTCATTGCGATTCACATCTCCATTCTGACTGGACTTGTGCTTAGCGGGGCGACTTCACTGGGAAGTGTGCTGCTGGTATCGCTGTCTGCTTTGCTGTTTATTGTGCTGTTCCTGATTATCGGCAGGAAGAGTATTAAATATATAGATAAGGCGCTGAATATCAAGTCATCGGAGTTATTTCTGCTGACCATCATGACACTGCTTTTCCTGGTGGCTGGTTTCTCGGAGACTCTACATGTAGCTGAGGCCATCGGGGCGCTAATGATTGGACTTGTGCTTGGTGAATCCAGACATGTCAGCCGGATTGAGCAGCAGATTATGCCGTTTAAAGACTTTTTTGGTGCCCTGTTTTTCTTCAGTTTTGGCCTCACAATTGATCCATCCTCCCTTGGTGGAGCAGTAGGCATGACCTTGATTGCGGTTGTTCTGACCATTGTGAGCAACTTTGGTGCAGGCATGATTGCAGGGAAAATGGCTGGAGTCTCGACCAAGGCATCATTAAATGTCGGCTTCACACTGGTATCCCGCGGAGAGTTCTCGATCATCATGGCTAACATCGGTAAAGCTGGAGGGCTCATGGCTTCCATTCAATCCTTTGCGGTATTATATGTGCTTATTCTCGCTGTACTTGGGCCAATTCTGACCAAAGAATCTCCTAAGCTCTACGCGCGTTATGAACGAATGAGAAATCGCACCAAACAAAAGGAAGCAGGATAAGTAAGATCGGCGTCACACTTGACTGGAAAGATAGATATCTTCCAAGTGTGGCGCTTTTTTTATTGTGCTTGAAAGCGGGACTTTCGATGTGATTTTGCAGAAAGGGATTTAAAAATTTTAAAATATATGTAAAATTATGCTATCAGATGTCTTTTGCTAACAGAATTCGAAGGAATAAGGAGGAATGACCATGAGCAAGAAAAGTAAATTCCAACGCCTCAGATGGTCAGCCACAGGTCTGCTGCTCGGTCTCGTCTTTTTTGCTCTCCCCGCATCTGCTGCCTGGAATGATACATATCAAGGATATGCCACGTACACAGGCTCCGGGTACTCAGGTGGTGCTGTGCTGCTTGACCCGATTCCGGCGAACATGAAGATTACCGCACTCAATCCATACCAACTCAATTATAATGGGGTCAAAGCTGCTTTGGCTGGAGCTTACCTGGAAGTGCAGGGACCCAAAGGGAAAACCGTAGTCTATGTAACGGATCTTTACCCGGAAGGAGCCAGCGGGGCATTAGACCTTTCGCCTAATGCGTTTAACCAGATCGGTGATCCCCAGGCAGGTAAAATTGATATTAGCTGGAAGGTAGTCAAAGCTCCGATTGAAGGGAATGTGTCTTATCGGATCAAGGAAGGTAGCAGTCAGTGGTGGGCAGCCATTCAGGTTCGCCATCATAAGTATCCAGTGCTGAAGTTTGAAGTGAAGCAGAAGGATGGCACATGGCTTAATCTCGAAAAACAGGATTATAACCATTTCCTTGGTACCGGGCTGGGTAAGGAGGCATTGAGCATTCAGATCACCGATATTCGGGGTCAAGTTCTGTATGATACCATTCCGGCCCTGCCAAACGATGGATCAGGCGGTGCATACATCGTACCGGGGAACGTGCAGTTCCCGGATTAATTGATATATGTTATAAAAAGAAGCATGTCATAGACTCGCCGTAACACAAAGTCGTACATGGTACGGCTTTTTTTTATGTGTGATATCATTGATTTGGGTGAGTGTAAGGAAACGGAGAATAACCATGAGGAAGCGTTTGCCATCATATCAGACAACACACTTGTATTCGAAGCAGTATCAGGCTTTGATTTTTGTTATTGCAACGTGATGAGGATTTTTGTTATTGCAACATGATGAAGGTTCACCAATGTGTAACATTGCGATATAATTGGGGAAATTGTTTCCATTCTGCATATGAGGTGAAACGGATGACTAATGAACTCATTCAAGCCATTCAGCTGTTAAAAGAAAAGAAGTGGGTAGACTTGACCCATACCTTCGGTCCGGCATCTCCGCACTTCTCGGCGTTTGATGCTGCGCAGTTTGATACGCTGTTTAACCATGATCAAGGCTTCTTCGCTCAGAGCTTCAAGTTCCCTGGTCAGTACGGCACTCATATGGATGCCCCGATTCATTTTGTACGTGATACGCGTTATCTGGATGAGCTGGGACTCAAAGAACTTGTGCTGCCGCTGGTGGTGATTGATCAGTCTGCTGCCGTGAAGAGCAACCCTGATTTTACCTTGGAAGTCGATCATATCATTGAATTCGAAAGAGAACACGGCAAGATTGAAGCAGGCAGCTTCGTAGCCCTGCGGACGGACTGGAGCAAGCGCTGGCCGAGCCATGAAGACTTTGACAATAAGGATGCTGACGGGAACTGCCATGCACCGGGATGGTCTGTTGCTGCACTGACTTTCCTGTTTGAAGAACGGAACATTAAAGCAATCGGACACGAAACGTTTGATACGGACGCTGCTGTAGATTATCAAAAGAATGGGGCTCTTCTGGCCGAGTATTATGTGCTTGCTCAGGATACATATCAGGTAGAACTGTTAACGAATCTGGATCAGGTCCCTGCCAAAGGTGCTGTCATCTTTAACATTGTACCCAAAGCGGAGAAAGCATCCGGGTTTCCAGTGCGTTCATTTGCCATTTTGCCCTAATCATCTATATATACTTAAATATATGTAGTAAATCCGGGGAGGCTTATCGAGCCTCCTATTTGTTTATAATCTATTGCTTGTGACTTGATGAGGAATCCGGGCTAAATCGTTCAGAAATACTCTTCCTGATCTTTCGCCGTCGCAACCAGCGTTTAAATACCCCTTCTTCTTTGCGTTCCTGCAATGTTTCCTTCAAGCCTTGAATCATGAACTCGGATCGGCGTCTGTCGTCGCGGCTAATTCTACGCAATTCTTTAATAAATTTGTCATCCATCGCATTGTGCCTCGCTCATTTAGTGTATATAAACATTATACCGAACATACGTTCTTTTATCAAGTTTTACCTTCTCATGATCAGCGAATTTCAATTCGTGAAATGGAGCACAGGAAGAGTGTTGCGTTTGTGAGAAAATGGTCTCACAAACGTAACTTATCCAGATCGTAACCTGGATGCCTGCTGTACAGCGTATGTACTTTAAATCCATTTCCAATAAAACCGGACTCTGAAGATTTGGTGTTTTTGAATAGTTTGCATAGTATAAATACAGAAGGCTGCCACCAGGATCGGAAGAAGATCCATGGGTGACAGCCTTTTAACAGTAAGGATTATTTGGACGCGTTATACTTGCTCAGGAATTCCTTCACTTTGGCCGGATCAGCCTTGAGTTCATTCCCGGTTTGTACGAGCGGGCTAACAGTGGAGTAAGCCTTGATCTTGTTGTTTTTGTAGAATTGCAGAATCTCATCCTGATTAATGGAATACAGCACGGCTTTTCTCAGATCACTGCTCTTGGACACTTCACGGTTAGCCGTATTAAACAGCAGATAGGATACGGCATTGCTTGGAATGCTCTGCAGCTGCAATTTGCTGTCACTCTGGATGATGTCATATTTCGTTTCAGGCACGCCGTAGTACAGGTGAATTTCACTGCTGCGAAGGGCAGACAGGGCGCTGTCGGCATCTGCGATGAAACGCATGTTTACTTGATCAATCTTCGGTGCGAAGTCTGAGCCTTTACGGTATCCCGGATTTTTCAGGAAGACACCTTCATAGTCATTTTTATAAGAAAGAATGTAAGGGCCGCTGGTATACAGCGTGTTGTTGTAGCTTGCACCTTCGGTTACGGTGTTCTGATCGCCATAAGGGATATCCTTGTTTACATCGAAGGATGCGACGTCATACGTATTGATGCTTTCCACTTGTTTCTTGGATACGATACCAGCGGATTGGTGCGCCAGATAATTCAGCACTTGCGGGAACGGCTCAGTGGTAGTCACCTTAACGACCTGATATTTTCCAGCACCGTTATTCGCCTGAGTTTTATCGCTCACCAGCTCCTTGATGTCGCTATCCAGGCCTTTATTCAGCGCTTCGAGAACAGTTCCGCTGCCCCCGGATTGTTTCACTGATTCCAGTGCGCTCAGATCTGTTACGAGTTCTGCCTGCTTGATATGCTCATGCAGACTGTATGTGCGGTGATCCGGCACGGAATCTTTATTTTTGGCACGGTCAAGCGAGAAGATCACGTCATCTGCGCCTACACGCTCACCTGTATCGACGGCTTTTTTGTTCTCGATTTTGGCAAAATTGATGTCGTCACGAAGCACAAAATAATACTCGGAATTACCATCTGCAATCGTAAAATTACGTGAGAGTGATCCATCAGGTGTCAGCTGATCATCATCGGTCAGATTCACCAGACGTACATACATGTTTGTATTGATCTGGTTGATCGAACCGTCGTTTCCTTTGATCGGATCAAGGGAAGTCAGCACGGATGCAGCCTGTGTCAGAATCAAAGGGTCTTTACTGTTTTTGGAGCTGTCCTTGAATTCAATCGGCTCCCAAGCCAGTGCACGAGATTTGGACAAGCGAACGGTATCCACATTCAGAATATTCTTGTTTACAGCCTGACTTTTCAGAGAGATATAGAGTGGGGCAATGTATGCCTGATCCGTAACCAAACGATCCTCCAGCTGCTTATACGTTTCTTTGTATTCGTCCGGTGTCTGTGTTGCGGCCTGATCAATCAGCTTGTCAATCTCTTGATCCGCAAGGATGCTGTAATCCCCGCCTGTTTTGAAAAGAGAGCGAACCGCATAGTCTGGATTGCCCGTTACCGTTGTCCAGCTGGACACGGCGATATCATAGTTTCCGGCGTCCTGCTGAGATTTGAAGCTGCCGTAATCCGGCTGCAGATTCAGCTTCACATTGAAGCCGTTCTTGGTCAGCTGGTCACGGATGATGTTGACATCATTCTCGGAAGAACTCATAGCGAGCAGTTCGATGTCTACTGATTTTGGTGCAGTCTCCGTAGTATCGGAAGGTTTGTTCTCCTCCTGGGATTCGGTCTTTGTTTTCACATTGCAGCCGGAGATCACAAGCACAAGAATGAGCAGCAAGGCGACAAGTGTACGTTTTTTCATGAAATTACCCTCCATTATGTTTATAGATGTGATGTATGATTTTTTTTTTGAACTATTTCATTTACACAAAAAACGGAGAGGACAGAAAAAACCTGGAAAAGCGGAGCGGTCGCCTTTATCACCGGATTTTCCCCTTTAGAAAGGGGAATCAAAAAAATCTGGGGATAACAGCGATTGGAAGGTTATTCTGTCATCGGAGTGTCCCGTGTAAATTACTTTTTTAGTTCAACTGAATAAATTTATCGTCACGCCTTCTCCAGCTTGGGATCAAGTGCATCCCGTAATCCGTCACCGAGAAAGTTAAACGAAAGCACAAGCAGAATAATTGCCAGCCCGGGGTAGATCGCCAGATATGAATGAGTCTCCAGATAGGTGCTACCCAGCTTCAGAATGTTGCCCCATTCGGGAATGTGCGGCTCTACACCAAGTCCAAGGTAACTCAAGCTGCTGGTTGCAATGACGGCCCCTCCAATCGTGAGTGTGGATTTGATAATCATCGGTGCCAGTGCATTGGGAATGATATGTTTGAAAATAATCGTACGATTGCTATACCCTAGGGCACGCGCCGCTTCGACAAACTCAAATGTGGATACATAAAGCACACTGGCCCGCATCGTTCGTGCATACGTAGGAATGGAGCCCAGACTCAGCGCGATAATCAGATTCACCGTGTTTGCACCGAAAGCGGCAATGATCGCGATGGCGAGCAGAATGCCCGGTATGGCATACAGAATATCCAGCAGGCGCATGATGATGTTATCCGTATGTCTTCCATAGAATCCCGAGAAGGCCCCCAGTGCTCCGCCAATTACAACCGGAATCAGTGTTGACATAAAACCGACGATCAAGGATATCCGGGCCCCGAAGACGATTCTTGAAAACAAACATCGGCCGAAGTCATCCGTTCCCAGCGGATAAGCCAGAGAAGGCGGCTGAAGCAGAGCTCCATAGTTGTTTTCTACAGCCATGCTGTAGTCAAACGTAAAGAAGCTGCAGATCGAGATCGAGAACAGGAAGATGATGAAAAAAAGTCCTGACATTGCTGTCATATTCGGAGCAAGGCGCTCCCACAGATCATTCCAGAAATTTGTTCCCTGTTTTCCTTGTCTGCGCAACCGACGAAGGATAGATATGCCAAGCAGCAGAGCGAACAGATTGCCTGTAATCACGCTAATGATCATCACCAAACCTACAACCGTCATCCAGCGAGGGAGAGGTGAAGCCGCATCATACCGGGATAGGAGGATCAGCACGATCAGATCAATAACAAGGATACATAAGAGCACCGCCATGGACGGCAGAAAGGTATCGGCAACATAAGGCTTGAACACATTGAGTGCCGATACACCGATCACAAACAGCTGGGTTAGCAGCGTATATACGGCAAACGTATATTCAATGCTTTTCCGTTTCCGGATCAAATGCAGAGCCGCAGTGACGATAAAGATATTGCCTGTAAAAGCGGCCAGCGTTTGCACCCAGGCCAGCCTGCGTGTCAAAGGTGTTACCGTGCCATGCTGTATCAGGTTTTGTCTGATTAGAAGGACCAGCAGACCTTGCATCAGCGTGAAGAACAGATATACGCCAGTCATTCCGGCTAATACAGGCTGGAGGGTCTGCTCGCTCCAGTCATAACTGTTGATTAACAGCAGCAGGGTCAACAGCCCCGAAGTAATCCATGCAAAGCTTGCCTGACTGTATTCTTGTGAGGACTTGAGCCGGAAGCGTTTTTCCTGTGTGAAGGAGCCTGATTTTTTCATAGTACACCTGCTTTAATATTGTTTCATTTTGGAGCGGACCCTTGGATCAATAAACGCGTAAAACAGGTCAACCACAACATTCACAATAGAGATGGTGATCGCTGTGTAGATAACTCCGCCCATAATACTCGGAATATCAGGAATGAATTGTTTATCTACAATGTAACTGCCTAGTCCGCTAATGTTGAATACCTTTTCCGTTACTGCTGCCCCGCCCAGCATAGCTCCGAATTGAAGCCCTACGACTGTAATAATCGGAATCAAAGCGTTGCGCACGGCGTGTCTCAGCATGACCTGACGTTCGCTTAATCCTTTGGCCCGAGCGGTCATGACGTAATCCTCATGAATGACCTCCAGCGTGGAGGAGCGTGTCATTCGGGCCACGGCAGCCGTGAGTCCTGTACCAAGCACGATGACCGGCATAATCATGGACAGCCAGTTCTGCGGATTAAAGGTGGCGGGAAGCCATTGCATTTTAATCGAGAAATTCAGGATGAAGATGAGTCCCTGCCAGAAGTTCGGGATGGATAATCCGATCAGGGCGATGAACATAAACGTGTAGTCAAACCAGGAATTGGGCCTGATCGCCGATATAATTCCGATAGGTAGAGCGATAACCAGTGCCAGCAGCAGCGATATCACGGCGAGAGTCAGTGTAATGGGAAACTTTCGGGCAATCGTGGCTGTTACGTTCTCGTTTCCCGCAAAAGATTTGCCGAGATCAAACATGGCGACACCCTTGATATTGTTCCACAGCTGAGTCAGATAAGGCTGATCCAGACCATACACATGATTAAACGCTGCAATCTGCTCCTGAGTCGCTGTTACACCAAGAATGTTGGCTGCCGGGTTAAACGGAGACAGGTACAAAATTGTGAATACAAGTGTTGCCACACCCAGAATGACAAAGATTGTCATGAGCACTCTTTCAAATATGTACTTGAGATACGCATTACCGTATAGAAACAGGATGAGGTACATCAGACAACCTGGAAGGATAGATAAAATCATGAACCAGGGTTTCGCAAGCAACTGACCGAATGTATCTTGCATTTCAAGGCGGTATCGTCCTTGTTTTTCAAGTTCACGCGCCGTTCGTTCCTGTAGCTCCTTCTCAAACGTTTCCTCAAGCCAGTTGCGGAGCTGCTGGTCGAACGAGGCTTCACTGACCTCCTGCTTGAAGAACCGATGTTTTCTTCTTAATTGCTCTTCAAGCTCCAGACGCTTGCTCTCAAGGTAGGAGGTGCTTCGCAGCTCTTGTTCGACCTGCTGCCGGACCGTTCCCCATTCATCCTGCTTGCGATCAGAGCGCCAGATCAGATAAACGATCAGGTTTATCGGTAAACCCAGAAGCAGCAGTACATAGCGATAAACGGGATGAAGCAGCATTTTGCCATAAATGAAGCTCAGATGTGTTGCCAAACGTGAGGTGCTTCGGCTATTTACTCCAGCAGTCAAACGGTAATACCTCCTTTCGCCGAAGATTAATTGCATTATTCCGATCAATATAGTATATATTATGGAGAGGCTGTTTAAATGTCAAGGTGTGGAATTGTATACATATAAAATGATGGAACGGGTATGAAAGGAATGGTGTAGACGTGGAACCTTTGCTGCAAGTGAATGATTTGTCGGTCTCTTTTTACACGGGAGAGAGTGAATTTCAGGCGGTCAAGCGGGTTAGCTTCGAACTGCAGAAAGGCGAAACGTTAGGCATCGTCGGGGAATCGGGCAGTGGTAAAAGTGTAACCGCACGTTCTATTATGAGACTGCTCGCCTCACCTCCCTCACAGATGAAGTCGGGTGAAATTTGGTTTAAAGGTGTGGATCTTGCCGGGAAAACACAAAAGGAAATGGAACATATTCGCGGCCGGGACATCGGCATGATCTTTCAAGATCCGATGAGTTCGCTTAATCCGACCATTAAAGTGGGACAACAAATCTCGGAGAGTCTGATCAAACATCAGAAGCTGTCCAAAAGGGAAGCCAAAAAGCAGGCCATTGCCATGATGGAGCGGGTGGGCATCAAACAAAGTGCGATACGCTACAACCAATATCCCCATGAATTTTCCGGGGGGATGCGTCAGCGGGTGATGATTGGTATTGCTCTTGCATGTCGTCCTGAACTGCTGATTGCCGATGAACCGACAACGGCTCTGGATGTAACGATTCAGGCTCAAATTCTGAACCTGATGAAGGATATGCAGGACCAGCTGGGCACATCCATTATTCTCATTACACATGATCTGGGTGTCGTTGCGGGGATGTGTGACCGTGTTGTCGTGATGAAAGAAGGAGAGATCGTCGAGTCTGGAACTACGGAGGAAATCTTTGCGAATCCGAAGCATCCGTATACGATCCGTTTGCTGAACGCATTACCACGTTTGGACGAGAAGAAAAAGCCGAAACCGGCTTCTCTGGTTCAACAAGATGTACATGACGACCAGCCGTTGCTGGAAGTCAGATCGCTTAAACAACATTTTAATCTCGGCAAGGGCAATACGTTAAAAGCCGTGAACGATATCAGCTTTCATATCCGTCAAGGGGAGACTCTTGGCGTTGTGGGGGAGTCGGGCAGCGGCAAATCAACCACGGGGCGGGCAATTTTACGTTTACATGAGCCAACGGGCGGTGACGTGTTGTTCAAGGGCATCCCATTACAGCGACTCACACCTGCCGAGATGAAAACAATGCGAAGACATATGCAAATTATTTTTCAGGACCCGTATGCTTCTCTTAATCCCAAAATGAGAATTATAGATATCATCGGTGAGGCCCTCGATATTCATCAGCTTGCGGGCAATGCCGAACAGCGGGAAAAAAGGGTTGAGGAACTGCTAGAGATGGTGGGCCTCGATCCATCCCATGCACAGCGATATCCGCATGAGTTCTCGGGTGGACAGCGTCAACGAATCGGTATTGCCAGAGCTCTGGCCGTTGAGCCGGAGTTTATTGTTTGCGACGAGCCGTTGTCGGCACTGGATGTCTCGATCCAGGCACAGATTGTGCAGTTGCTCGAAGAGCTGCAGCAGCGTCTGGGATTAACCTATCTGTTTATCGCACATGATCTCTCGATGGTGAAACATATCAGTGATCGGGTCGCTGTCATGTATAACGGCAAAATTGTAGAGCTGGCCGAAAGTGAAGAACTATACAACAATCCGCAACATCCGTATACCCAGGCGTTGCTGTCGGCTATCCCGGTTCCTGATCCTGCTGTGGAGAAGAATAAGCCTCGTGTCGCTACGGGTGAGCAAGACAAGGAAGGTGTAGACACAGGAGACCGATATCATCTGGAGCAATCCCGATGGGTTGAGGTGAAGGAAGGACATTGGGTGGCTATGTCAGGTTAAGTGGTTGTTTCATGTGGAAAACAAAGAGCCTCGGCATGATCTGTACAGATCACTCACCGAGTTTTTTTGTTTTATTTGAATTGAATCGACTTTTTGATGGTGTCGATCTCTGTTTTTGTTTGTTCATCGAGGTAAGTGAAAATAAAGTTAAATGCATACCCCCCAATGATGGTGCTGTAGTAATCCTGGGTAAGGGTCGTGCCATTGCCTGCATCCATCGTAATCTGCATTAGATCCATCTTTTTGCCGCCGATGGTCTCCGTTGTGAAATCTTTGTATTCATAAGGGAAGTTGCTTTCTTCCATAAACCTCTTCGTGGCTTTCAAGTAGTCTTTCCCTGTAAAAATACCTTGCAATAAGTTGACTTTTTCGGCAATAGCCATCGCGGAAGGACCGGCCTTACTTCCATCCAGCGGGTATTGTGATGCCATAAGCAGATTCAGTGTTTTGGCTTGAGACAGCTCGATCTGTTTTTTCTTTTTCTCATCGTTACCTGCAATGTCATCGGAAGCGGCGTTAGTTAGCTTGTTCATGCCTTGCACATCCTCATACTCCCATGATTCCGGGAATTTCAACGATACGCCGAAATAATCATTGGTGTATGAGCCCTTCTGAGTTGTGCCCAGCTCTACTTTGGATGTATCATCGGATGCTTTGTTATTTTCGCTGGATGTGTCGGTGCTGTCTGTACCAGCTTCGTCGGTTTTGTGCATATCATCGGTTTGGGATGCAGCATTATCGGTGCCTGCAGTTGTCGTTTCTGCTGTAGTGGACTCATTGGATTTTGCCGTGTTATCTGCTTTGTTTCCGCAAGCAACGGCAACAAGCATCATCATAATGAGCATGGCGAGTAAAGCGTTTTTTTTGATCATAGACATAAGACCCTCCTGAGATGATGTGTGTGCGTTCTCTCTTTGTATAATGTGCTTTAAGCTTTGATGACAGTTCTCTCCTATAAATAAGACAATGGATGAGTTCTTGAAACAGCAATTGAGCCGGATTGCGAACCGATTATTTTGGAGAATGAACCGGCTGAAGCTTATGGATATGTTGGTTATCCAATCGTTTTGATCACGTTGCCTTCTTGATCCTTAATCTGTGTTGGCACAATTTCGATCTGAAGCTTATCCAGTGAAGGGAGCTCAAAGGAACAAGCGTGCGGACGGAGCTGACCTGTTAGTTCATCGACCGCCTGCTGATTGACAATCAGCCTCACTTCTCGCTCTGTTTCCATGATAGACGGCTGGTCACCGGCTTCAAAGATGATATTGACGTCAGTTCCGATCAGGGACAAGGTCGCTTTTTTGGCGATTCGACTGCGGAGAATGCTGCATAGAAGTGTAGCCTGCTGGGCGCCCAACACAAGCTTGGCGGGGATATTTTTCTGTAACAGTTTTTTGCGTGCAGGTTCCCAGCCTAGCTGTTGTATGAATAAAATGGCTGTGCTTGAACCGTCCAATGCAATGCCACGTTCAGTCGCCTGGATCACGGAAGGAATATCTGCGCAAGAGTTTCTCATCAAATCGGTGACATACTTGGGCATATAGCTTTCACAAGCGGCCAGAAAACCGCGGGTATTCCAGCTCTGGATCATCTCAAGTTCCCTGCACGTTATGCCAACCATTTGAATGAACTGCACTGCACCGTTAGGGGTCATCTGTTCAGGTAAGTCCGGGTCTTCTACGAAGGCAAGTGCAGTCAGCAGTGTATCGGAGTTAAGACAGATGGGGCCATTCGCATCCAGATAATCGCCAGGCTGGAACAGATTACCGCTGCTGAACACATAACGTCCCATGTTCTGTAGCAGATTTAGTGCCCATGCCGGGGGCTGCGTTTCATCCGCTGCGCGTGTCAGGCGAAACGTCAGCTCAAATCCATATCCGCTGCGTGACGCATCCTCGGCCTCTTTGTCATAGAGCTCCGAAAAGCCATACGTAACAAAATGCCAGTGCGGCATGGGGGTATCGACCGCGTAGGCGCTGATGCCATCCAAGGGATCGGGTCCGCCAAGCATATAGGGAATGGCAGTGCCGTAATGCTGAGGCTCTTGTTCTCCGTATAATTGTTGCAATGCCTGATCAATTGCATCCCAGCCGGATGTATTTTCTTCATGTGACATAATCATTCCATTCCTCCCTGATTGTTCTTTGGCCTGAAGATTATTTAAAATTAAGTGTAATCGTTACAATAATGGTTGCAAGGAGCTTTAGGCTGAATTATGTGAGATAGGACCAGCGGGGCACATCTCCTAGGAAAGGCAGGAATGTTACATGAGTATGAAAGATACTTATTCATCTGCATTTATACAGGAGCACTGGGACTCCTTCATCCGTCTGTTTGACGAATGGTATACCCGAGTACCGAATGAATGGAAAGCAGACGCGCGATTAAAAGGAATTCCAGATGATATAAGCAAGGTGCTTTTGTGTGAAATGGAGGACTATGTGTTCAAGTGGATGGACAAAAAGGTTCCGGCTCTGGGGGACCAAAGTCCTGCAAGTTATTTGGAAACGCTCGAAGGAGGTAACGCGCTTAGGGTAGCAATTATGCAAATGCCACGTTAATATTGGTTGTTAGATGAGGCTGAGTGAGACCTGAATCGACTTGTTTTGGTGAATTTGATTTTACAAAATAAATGTGTTACGCTTACATCACAAGAGCAAAACAACAGAATATGTTATAACATCTTTTGATGGATTGTAACTGTGAAGACAGGCAAAACCTAAACTGATGGTGAAATGAAGGCCCTTTTTTTCTGGTGCCATTTTACCCTGAGTTTAGGTTTTTCTTGTTTTCTGCTCTGTTTTTGAGCTGCTCTTAAACGATGAAAGACCAAAAACTATTTCGAAAAGAGGTTGTTAAGATGACCACGGCAAAAAAAGGATTCCCTGAAAACTTTCTGTGGGGCGGCGCTACAGCTGCAAACCAATTGGAGGGCGCATTCGATAAGGACGGTAAAGGTCTATCCACAGCGGACATGATCGCTCATGTGCCAAAAGAGAAGCGTACAGGTGGACATGCCATGGAAATTTCCTCTTCCCGAATCGAAGAGATTCTCTCTGGCAAAATCGAAGAACGTTTCCCAAAACGCTTTGGTATTGATTTCTATCATCGCTTCAAAGAAGATATTGCACTGTTTGCTGAGATGGGCTTCAAAGTCTTCCGTTTGTCCATTCACTGGGCTCGTATTTTCCCAAATGGCTACGATCAGGAGCCGAATGAAGCAGGTCTGAAATTCTATGATGAAGTATTTGATGAATTGCATAAATACGGCATTGAACCGCTCGTTACCCTGTCTCACTATGAGACTCCACTTGGTTTGACGCAAAAATATAACGGCTGGGCAAGTCGTGAAGTTATTGGACACTATGTGCGTTACGCAGAAACCGTATTTAAACGTTACAAAGATAAAGTGAAATACTGGCTGACATTCAATGAGATTAATGTGATGGTGTTCAGTCCGTACACTGGCGGCGGTATTCTGATTGATAAGGTGGACAATAAGCTGCAGACCACTTATCAAGCACTGCATCATCAATTCGTAGCAAGTGCTATGGTAACGAAGCTTGCACATGAGATTATCCCTGGCTCTCAAGTGGGCTGTATGCTTGCTCGTATGGAAACCTATCCGGCGACTTGTAACCCGGTTGATGTTCAACTGGCTCAGCATGAGAATCAGCTTAACCTCTTCTTCACGGACATGCATGCTCGTGGTAAATACCCGAACTACATGGCTCGTTATTTTGAGGAGAATAACATTGTTATTCAAAAAGAAGCAGGCGATGATGAAATTCTGCTTAATAACACCGTAGATTTCATTTCGTTCAGTTATTACATGTCCGTGACCAAATCGGCTTCTGCGGATGCAGCTGAAACTACAGGTAATCTGACGGGTGGTGTGAAAAACCCTTATCTGGAAGCTTCCGACTGGGGTTGGGAGATCGACCCGATTGGTCTGCGCGTGACACTGAACAGCTTCTGGGATCGTTATCAGAAGCCACTCTTTATCGTAGAGAATGGTCTGGGTGCGTATGACAAAGTGGAGGAGGATGGTTCAATCCATGACTCTTATCGCGTCGACTACCTCAAGAAACACATCGAACAGATGAAGGAAGCGATTAAGGATGGGGTTGAACTCATCGGCTTTACTGCATGGGGCCCAATTGACCTTGTAAGTATGTCTACATCCGAAATGTCCAAGCGTTATGGCTTTATCTACGTGGATCTGGATGATGAAGGCAACGGAACACTTGCACGCTCCAAAAAGGATTCATTTGAGTGGTACAAAAATGTCATTGCCAGCAACGGTGAGCAGTTGTAAATCATAAATCAAACGAAATAGAACGATTCTAGGATTGTTACCGCTAGGAGCGGGCAAAACCTGACTTGAAAGGCTCTGCTTCATACAAGCCTTCTGGTTGGCGCTTGTCCGCTCTTTCTATATCAAATAATTAGCCGATTTCATTGGCATGATAAAGATGGAATCAGCTATCAATGAGAGGAACGATGAATGTGACAACAGCATTTCCAAAAGACTTTCTATGGGGCGGGGCAGTAGCCGCCAATCAGCTTGAAGGAGCCTATGATACGGACGGCAAAGGGTTGTCTGTACAGGACGTTATGCCCCATGGCATTACAACACCGAGAACGGAAGGGCCAACGGAAGATAACCTGAAGCTGATCGGCATTGATTTCTATAATCGGTACAAAGAGGACGTTAAGTTATTTGCCGAGATGGGATTTAAGGTGTTCCGCACATCTATTGCATGGTCACGGATTTTCCCAAAAGGAGACGAGCTGGAGCCAAATGAGAAGGGGCTGCAGTTTTATGATGATCTCTTTGACGAGTGTCATAAATATGGCATTGAACCGCTTGTAACCATCTCACACTATGAAACTCCGTTGCATCTGTCCAAAACCTATGATGGCTGGGTTAATCGCAAAATGATTGAGTTTTACGAACGCTACGTTACGGTGCTGTTTAACCGATTCAAAGGCAAGGTGAAGTATTGGCTCACATTTAACGAGATCAACTCCATTCTGGAGGAGCCTTTCATGAGCGGGGGCATCTTTACGCCAAAAGAAAAACTGTCCAAGCAGGATCTGTATCAAGCGATCCATCATGAGCTGGTAGCCAGTGCTCTTGCCGTAAAATTGGGACATGAGATTATGCCTGAGGCCAAAATTGGCTGTATGGTGCTGAGCATGCCGACGTATCCGCTCACACCTAACCCGGATGATGTGGTTGCGGCGATGCATGCGGAGCAAAGAAACGATATTTTTGCCGATATTCATGCACGCGGATATTATCCAAAATACATCAATCGTTATTTCAAAGCCAACAATATTAACATCAAGTTTGAAGATGGAGACGAGGAGATTCTCAAACATACTGTTGATTTCATCTCTTTCAGTTATTATGTGAGCATCTGCGAGACAGGGGACCCGAAGAAACGTAAAGAAGGTAAAGGGAACCTGTTTGCAGGGGTGCCAAATCCACATTTGAAAGCAAGTGATTGGGGCTGGCAGATTGATCCGCAGGGTCTGCGTGTAACCCTTAATAAATACTGGGACCGTTATCAAAAACCATTGTTTATTGTCGAAAATGGACTGGGTGCCGTGGATGAACTGATCACGGATGAAAACGGCAATAAAACGGTACATGATGACTATCGCATTCAATACTTGAACGACCACCTGGTGCAAGTCGGGGAAGCTCTTGAGGATGGTGTTGACGTGATGGGCTACACATCCTGGGGCTGCATTGACTTGGTAAGTGCCTCAACCGCAGAGATGAAGAAACGTTATGGATTCATCTATGTAGACCGCAACAATGACGGTTCCGGCTCACTCGAGCGTTACAAGAAAAAATCGTTCCACTGGTACAAAGAAGTGATTAGTACAAATGGAGCAAGTCTTCAAAAGTAATCACGCACGGTTTTGAACCAGGTTGTAAGATAGCCTTTTGGTTTGTATTGACACACATTAACCGCTTTCAGAAAAACGTTGTCATTTGCAAGCTTGTATGGTAAGATAGACCTAAGGCTATTGAATACTGGATTGTTACTGTTCAATCAGGCAAAACCAGAGGGCAGGTATACTTTGTAACCTGTTTTCGGTTTTGCCTTTTACTACTTTGGCGGTGCAAGGTGATGTGGAGAAAATGAAAATTGAGAAGGTACTCAACAACAATGTGGTTACTGTAATTGACCTGGAAGGTAATGAACTGGTCGTTATGGGGCGCGGAATTGCCTTCAAAAAGCATACTGGTGAATTGATCGACGAAACTCTCGTCGAAAAAATATTTTCACTCGACAGCAAGGAAGTTTCCCAGAAATTGAAGACGCTTCTGTCCGATATTCCGGTTGAATATGTGGAGTGCTCGGATGAGATTATCCGTTACGCCGAGACGGTACTTGGTGAGAAGCTTCATGAAAGCATCTACATTTCACTGACCGATCATATTCATTTCGCCATTGATCGGCATCGTCAAGGATTACAGATTCGTAATGCACTGTTCTGGGAGATCAAGCGGATGTATCGCAAGGAATATGCGATTGGTCTGAAGGCATTGCAGATTATTGAAGAAACACTGGGAGTTCTGCTCCCTGAGGACGAATGCGCCTTCATCGCTATGCATCTGGTTAACGCCCAGATGAATGGTGAGATGCGGGAAACGATCAGCATTACAAATATCGTGAAGGATATTCTGAATATTGTTCGTCGCAGCTTTGTCATCGAACTGGATGAAGATTCACTGAGTTATTACCGATTCCTGACTCATCTGAAGTTTTTTGCTCAGCGTGTACTGCAAGGTATGGCGATTGAGGACAAGGAAGAGGACAACCCGCTTCATGATCTGGTGAGCAAGCAATATCCGGAAGCACATGCCTGTGCCGTCAAGATTAACGATTATACACGCAAAATATATCATCGGGTCTTGTCCAAGGAAGAAGTGCTTTATCTTACCATTCACATTGAACGTGTTGTACGAAATGAACAGCCAATTGAATAGAAATGGGATTGTTACTACACAAAAGGCAAAACCTAAACGTTGATTAATGATAAGCGATGAAGCTTGAATCATTATTCGGTGTTTAGGTTTTTTTTAACCTTTCAATACACATAAAAGGAGCAAAGCACAATGGATAAACAACAATTGTCCAAAGATATTTTGAAGCTTGTCGGTGGCGAGGAGAACATTGATCAAGTTACCCACTGTATGACAAGACTCAGATTTAACCTGAACGACAACAAAAAAGCGGACAAAGCAACACTTAAAAATACACCAGGTGTTATGGGCGTAATGGAGAATGGCGGCCAGTTCCAGGTGATTATTGGAAATGATGTACCGCAAGTTTATAGCGCATTGGTAGGCAATATGTCCAAATCTCCAAATGTGGATGCATCGTCAGGTGCCGGAAGCGTTGAGAAGCAAAAAAGAAATCCGATAAGTGCTCTGTTTGACTTTATCTCAGGAATCTTTACTCCAATCCTGCCAGCGATCACGGGTGCAGGTATGATCAAAGGGATTGTAGCCATTCTGGTCGCCCTGGGATGGTTATCAGATAAAAGCTCGACATACACTATTTTGTCTGCCATTGGTGATGGTGCATTCTACTTCCTGCCAATCATTCTGGCGATCAGTGCGGCACGTAAGCTAGGCAGCAATATGTTCATCGCGTCCGCACTCGCAGCGGGCATTATGCATCCATCAATTACGGCGCTGCTTGCTCAAGGAGACACCACGTTTATCGGGATTAAAGTTATTGCAGCAACCTATTCATCCACTGTAATTCCGATTATTCTCGCGGTCTGGATTGCGTCGTATGTAGAAAAAGCGATTGATCGCATTACACACGCTTCGCTGAAGCTGTTAGTTGTACCAACAGTTACATTGCTTATTATGGTTCCTGTTACATTGATGACAGTAGGTCCATTGGGTACGGTACTGGGTAACGGATTGTCCGGCGGAATCTCATGGTTGTTCGACAATATGTCGATCTTTGCTAGTATTCTCATTGGTGGTACGATGTCCCTGTTGATTATTACAGGTATGCACTATGCCCTGTTGCCAATCGTTGTTGGTTCGATGACAACACTGGGTTATGACTTCATCATTCCACTGATGTTTGCAGCGAACCTTGCACAAGGGGGCGCAGCATTTGGTGTAGGTCTGAGATCAAAAAACAGCAAAACGAAGTCCCTAGCTTATTCTACAGGACTTACAGCTGTCATGGGGATCACAGAGCCGGCAATGTACGGGATTAACATGAAGTTCAAAAAACCGTTTATTGCAGCTCTGATCGGTGGCGCGGTTGCGGGTGCATTTATGGGTATCTTCAATGTAAAATCGTACGTTATCACTGGTCTTGCAGGTCTGCCAAGCATTGCTGCGTTTATCAGTCCAGCGATCAGCACACTGCTGTATGCACTGGCGGGTGGTGCAATTGCAATCGCGGTTGCAGCTGTTCTGACGTATATCCTTGGATTCCAGGAAGAAGATTCCGCACCGGTAGCTGAGACTGCAGCACCTGTAGCAGAACCTGTCCGAGAAGCAGCTCCGGTTGTAACGGAAGCAACAAAAGTGCAGGATGAGCAAGTGTTCAGCCCCATCACGGGTGAAGTGAGACCATTGAGCGAGGTGCCAGACCCTGCGTTTTCCGAGGAAATTATGGGTCAAGGTTTTGCGATCAAACCGACAGAAGGCCGCGTCGTTTCTCCAATTAACGGTACGGTGTTCTCCTTGTCGAAGAGCGGACATGCTATCGGTCTGGTTAGTGATACCGGAGCCGAGATGCTGATTCATATCGGAATTGATACGGTGAAGCTGAAAGGTCAGTTCTTCTCACCAAAAGTTCAGGCAGGAGCCAAGGTTTCTGTAGGGGATGTTCTGATGGAGTTTGACCGGGAAGAGATCGAAAAAGCAGGTTACACCACGATTACTCCAGTCATTATTACGAATATGCATCAGTATGCATCCATCGAATCTGCGGGTCGTACAGCCGTGAAGGAACAAGAACTGTTGTTCACTGCCAAAGCTTAAAGCCCAATAGTATACTGAAAACGACAAAGCAGCTGTTTTCCCAGATGATATCCGGGAAGCAGCTGCTTTTTTGGAGTTCGGATGATTAGGTTTGAGGACACGCTCTAAATGAAGATATCTATATCTGGTTTATGTATAAGCATCTGTTATGGCTGGTAAGGGAGCATCTCTTACTTCACAACAATTCTACCCTGACCTGCCAGCATACGCATCTCTCTGGATAGGCGGTCCTGATTTTCCTTTTCAACCTCAAGCTGAACGCCATAGTGCCACACCGTGTTTTTTTCCAGTGCCCATCGAAGAGTGCCCTCAAAATATAATAAATCTTCAAACAGCTTGAGATTGATCGCGATGCGAATGTCGTTATTTTCTACAGGCAGGGACAGCGGAAAGGCTAGCTGACAGCCAGACCGGCTGATGTCGCACAATTCGGCCTGAATTGGCTTGGATGGGCCGTCAATGCCGTTAATGCTCAAAATGTAGATTTCGAAGGACATCGGTTCCCTCAGAGTATAACGAAAAGGTTCTTTCCTATTGTTAATTGGCATAGATTCCTCCATCACATTCCAAAAAATTGAGTTATCGTTATATCGACAGTTTCGAATGAGAAATGAAGAGTATGGCGGCATAGATGGTTCGCGAGTTGCATTTTACGGGTGTTGTCAGCTTGTTATAATGAAAGAAAGAGAGGATGGGTGATCATGCGAGGAACATTTCATATGGATACAGACACAGCGACGCTCTGCTGCTATGATCTGGCGGCCCTGGAGCATCGACTTGAGGATACATGCGACTGGTGGTCAATTCCGGAGGATGAACTGCAGGAGGTTAATGCAGGTCATTGTCTGTTTATGAATCTGGGTGACGATGGATTATATGAAGTGCAGTGGGGTGTGCAAGAAGCGCCGTTGATATCAGAGCAGGGGATGTGCTTTTATTTTCAGGCTCCTTCAGGCAATGTTTACTTGGGCTCGGCTGATGATGTAAGCGGCGGGGAGCTGGAGCCGGACGAGCTGTCTCAAGGCATCTTTTTGCAATTGAAACCAGGGAATTATGCCTGTGCTGTACTCAGAAAGGCAAACCAGATCACGGTTACTCTCTCGCCAAGTGTTCTGGGGCAGAACCTGCTGCACGATTTGATACGGATTTAGTGAGATTACTGATTACATAACAGGACTTGATCCACAGTTTGAGCTGGTAGCACAAGAAAAATTGCAACATTACGGATACGCGGTGCAGTGGGCCGGAGTGGAATCGTTTGAGAGGTGGGGGGATCTATGGGGTGGGAGTATGGAATCCGAACGCTGGCGTCGGTTGGGTTAACGGAAGTGATGCATCGGCTGGCAGCTTCACTTACGTACAGCAGCAGGTATAGTCTGGAACATCACCCCCGACGGTTTTGTTCTTCTGCGGCATGATGCATCCTGGCCGAGAGCTTTGGAAGTATGGCTGGAGGAAGCGAGCGACCTGGATGAAGTTGATGACGGAGAACACTACTTCTATTGCTTGTTTCATATCTGGGGTGAAGAAGGACGTGCTTGGATGAAGCAGCTGCAGGACGTGACGAGCCAGTACTCGGGTATGCTTGAATGGTTTGAGCTTTGATAACGTGAGTGAGTGAATAACACAGGAATGGAAGGGATTTTTTGTGGCGAGAACATCTAAAAGCAAAATCCCGGTACTTCTGTACCGATATGAAGGTCCGGCGCGGAATATCGGGTTTACCTTTTCCCCCTTATATTTGAATGAAGATACGTCCCAAGTTCGGCAGGAAGACATGCTGTTTATTTATGACGAGGATTTTGAGCATATTCGGCCAGCTATCAGTCATATTTTCCCGATAACGGACCCGTGGAGCGGAGAAACGGTGCAGGCGTTTGATCCGTGCTGGAACAATCCCATTGCGAAGGAAGCATGGCAGACGATAGTTGCGGACTTCAAGCAGGTGAACAGCGCTGATCCCGATTTGCAGATGTTTTTGGATAAACTTACGGTTTGGATTCGAAAGGTTTTGGACCATGCTGACGGCATTGAAGTGACAGGCAATCTGTAAGCAGTGGTACAGGGAAAGCCTGGTAAGGTCTACGAGAGTGCACAGGCTGCTGCGAAGGATCCATTTGAGATCATAATTAAATTAATACCAAAAGATGGGATGCGTTCACGAGTGAAGTGTGAATGGCTCTCATCTTTTTATTTTTCACTATATCTGACCTGCTGTTGCAAAAAAGATAAAATTATTGTCTTTTTGCAAGGATTGTATTGTCACAGTGCAGGTTACAAGCTATAATCGAGTTGTTTGAAGGGACAAATTACAAAGGATGGTGATATTTTGAAGAAATTTTCTTTGCTTTTGCTCGCCGTTACATTGCTGTTGTTGACCGTGTCCACGGCTCCTGCTACTTATGGTGCAGCCAGCTATCCGAACACAGGCACGAACGGTCTGACGGGTTTTGCAGGTAATGCCAAAAATGAGAATGGTGCATCCAAGTCGGCTACAACAGGCGGCCGTAATGGTCAAGTGGTGTATGTCAGTAATCTGAATGATCTAAGAACCCATATGGCGGGCTCCACGGCCAAGATTGTCGTTGTTGAACAAAATATTTCTTCCTCCAGCTTGCAAAAAGTTGAATTTGGTTCCAACAAAACCTTGGTAGGCTCTTTTGACAAACACACGTTAACGAACATTCACTTCAGATCCACTTCAGGATCGAGCAACGTTATATTTCAAAATCTGACGTTTAATCATTCAGCTAATATCAACGCGAACGATGACATCCAGATGTACATCACCTCTGGATCAAACTACTGGATTGACCATGTAACCTTCTCCGGCCACAGCTACAGCTCTGGCGGCAGTGATCTGGACAAGCTTTTGTATGTCGGTGACCGGGCAGATTATATTACGATCAGCAATTCCAAATTTGCCAATCATAAATACGGTATTATTTTGGGACACCCGAATGATGGCAACAGCAGTTACAACGGTGTGCCTCATGTGACGATGTCCAACAACTATTTCGAAAATCTGTATGTACGCGGTCCTGGCCTTATGCGTTATGGCTATTTCCATATCAAAAACAATTATGCTAACAACTTTAATCAAGCCATTACGATCGGTGAGAAGGCACGCATCTATTCGGAAAATAACTACTTTGGCGCAGGTGCCGAAAAAGGCGGCATTCTGGATGATAAGGGCAAGGGAGAGTTCACAGATACAGGCAGCACACCCGCTCTGAGCAGCAAAGTTTCCCCAAAAACCAATTGGAGACCAAGCTCCAACTACAGCTATCAGGTGGAGAGCGCCGCTTATGCACGTGAATTTGTTACAAAATATGCTGGATCATCGAATACAACATTGGTGTTTGGTAAATAACAGAGGATTCTGAAACGAGATTAGAAGGAAGAGCAGAGCTTGCATTGTGCGTTATTCAGCGCACGAGCAGGCTCTTTATTTTGCGTGTTATATGATATGTAACTATATTATTTTTCGGAGCATATTCATTTGTATAAATCGCTGCCGATATATATTTAAGTAGCGCTTCCAACTTGCCTGTGAAGTGCGCGTTCTACATTGGCTTAAATTACATAAAGGGCGGGATATACATGAATCGTAATGACGAAATAATATGGAAAAGAAACAAATTGATTACGATGATCTTATGGGCGATGTTAATTTTTGGATTAGTGTTAGCTCTCAATGATCCAAAGTTGTATGTTTCGACCGCGATTTCGTTTTTGTTTATTCTCTGGGTGACTTATGCTAATTCGAAAAAGAAGCATATCTATCAAATACCATGGATATTTACAGCGCTTTTATCGGGAGTTGGTATCTCCAGCACTTGGGGCGATATTGATCCGGTAAGCTCTTTTTTGGTTTTATTCCTACTGCTGCTGTATCCTGACAAACGTTTATATCTGAGTGGCTTTGTGGTTTCACTGGCAAACAGCATTTTGCAGCTTCTGATCGTTCCTGTATCAACTCAGGCGCAGATGATCACGAACATTACAAGTGTGGTGACTTTTGCATTGGGAGGGATTGTTTTAGTTGTTGTCTCTACATTGAATCAAAAGCTCTTTCAAGAGAGCGAGAAGAGATGGAACGAGGTAGAGGGTTCTCGAAATCGTGTAGAATCTATGTTGGAACGGGTGAAAAGTTCCGTAATAGGACTTTCGGGTTATACGGAGCAGCTCAAGCAAAAGGTGGATGCTACAGGTTCCATCACGAATGAGGTAACGCTTGGGTTCAGCGAGGTTGCCAAAGGAGTAGAGTTTCAGGCCACAAGTATTGCTGATATTTCAGAGTCGCTTTCTTTGTCTGACCGTCATATTCAAGATGTGGCCTCCTATTCCCAGCAGATGAAAGAACTTTCAGCAAGCATGGCCTCAAGTACACAAAGGGGCAGCAACCAAATGCATGAGTTGAATGAGCAAATGCAAGGATTGTATACAGCTATTCATACCACCGCTGATGATATGCAGAGGTTCAACGAACAGAGTGAATCCATGACAATGATGCTGAACAGCATCTCCGATATTGCAACGCAAACGAACCTGCTTGCGCTGAATGCGGCAATTGAGGCAGCGCGTGCAGGCGAGCATGGACGGGGATTCGCTGTGGTGTCAGAGGAAGTACGCAAGCTGGCTGAAAGCTCGGGTCATTCTGCCAGAGAGATTACAACGATTTTAACAGGGTTGAGAACACAAACACAGGCACTGACAAGCCGGTTTGAAGACATTCGCCAGTCCTTGCAGCAAGGAAGAGAAAGTGTACAGACAGCAGGTGAAGTGTTCCAATCTATTAATCATAGTTCGCAGGATGTACTAGGACAGGCGACGGAGATTGAGACAAGCTCGGCAACGATGAAGGCGTCCTCCACCCGAGTGGTGAATGAGGTATCTGAAATTTCGAGTGTAACACAGCAGTCCAGTGCGGCCACGGAAGAGATTCTGGCGAGCATGGAGGAACAACGTAATCTGACACAGAATATGGTGGAGAGCTTTGTTGAGCTGGAGAGGCTGATTGTGGATTTAAGTGCATTGGTATCAGATCACCAGGCCGACAGCGTAGTGGCGGTGAAGGAGACAAAGCTTCGTACAAACCCGGAAGCAGCCAAGGTCAGTCTGGAAGCCAAGACAGCTTAGTTTCAGGTTAGACCGCAGATGGAAAGGAAGCAATACACGAGCAGGTTTGATGGAATGGAGACAAGCTGAAAGGGAGTCCGCATGTGCGTAAGGATGTCGCATATGTGGGCTTTTTTTTCCTTTGCAAAAGCTGAATCCAGAAGACAAATGAGCTTCATTTGTCATAGAATTATATATTTTTATGTACATATTCATTTATATTTCAAAATGCCGATATACATAAAGTGACGGCTACTGCATGTTTATGAAGTGATTATGTACTAGCTTATGGCGCAGTGATTTCCGATCTGTGTACAAGCAGGACTATGGTCTTAGGAGAAACCTTCAGCAGCCCACAATTTCTAACCTACATAAAGGACGGGGTAAGCATGAATCGTATCGACGAAATTACGTGGCAAAGAAACAAGCTAGTGAGTTACATGATGTGGGCCATTACGGCCATCAGCGCGGGTATCACCATTATTGTCCCTGATCTGTGGCTGTCCACGCTACTCTCGATTGTGGTTACCTCGGTGGTTACTGTGTGCAATCTTATGAAAAAAGGCATTCACATCATTCCCTGGTTTGTAACCGCAGCGATTCTTGCAAGTGGTGTGTATGTCAGCATTGACGGAATGAATGCGTTGCAAGGCATTCTTGTTACTGCGCCGCTACTGTTATATCCAAACAGCAAATATTACAACATTGCATTTTCAGCGATGGTTGCTTTTTTCACGCTTCAACTGGTACTCGTATCTTCAGCTACCATTACTCAGCTCTTTGCTGATCTGATCAATTACAGTATGTACATCATAACCGGTATCATTATGATCACGGTGTCCCGAGTGAACAAAAAATTGTTTGAAGATAGCGAAACACGGCGTGAACAGGTAGAAGAATCTCGTACACGTGTAGAAGTGATGCTGGATCGGGTAAAGGCTGCTGTAGTTGGCCTGTCCCGATACACAGACCAATTGAAGCAAAAGGTGGATGCAACGGGAGCCATCACCAATGAGGTGACGGTAGGGTTTAGTGAGGTTGCCAGAGGTGTGGAATTTCAAGCGACAAGTATTGCTGAGATCTCGGAATCTCTCTCCTTGTCTGACAGCCATATCAAGGATGTGGCCTCCTATTCCTTACAGATGAAAGAGCTGTCTACAAGTATGGCCTCAAGCACACAGACTGGCAGTGAAAAGATGGAACAATTAAATATGCAGATGAGTGAATTGTATGAGACGATTAATACAACCGCCGATGATATGCAGAAGTTTAATGAACAGAGTGAATCCATGACGATGATGCTAAACAGCATCTCTGATATAGCGACACAAACGAACTTGCTTGCACTGAATGCGGCGATCGAAGCAGCGCGTGCAGGTGAGCATGGACGCGGATTCGCTGTCGTATCGGAGGAAGTACGCAAGCTGGCGGAGAGCTCTGGCCAGTCAGCTCATCAGATTACAACAATTCTCACAGGACTTGGTGCACAAACACAGGCATTGACGAGCCGATTTGAAGGCATTCGTGAGTTGTTACAGCGTGGAAGGGAAAGTGTACAGACCGCGGAGAATGTATTCCATTCGATTAATGATAACTCCCATGAGGTGCTCAGTCAGGCCACGGAGATTGAGACAAGCTCAGCCACGATGAAGACCTCTTCAACCCGAGTGGTGAACGAGGTATCCGAAATCTCCAGCGTGACACAGCAGTCCAGTGCAGCAACCGAAGAGATTCTGGCGAGTATGGAAGAGCAGCGCAACCTGACGCAAAATATGGTGGAAAGCTTTGGAGAGCTGGAGAAGCTCATCGTAAACCTGAATGAACTGATCTCGGACCAGCAGTCTTCTGATCCAGCTCAGTAATTTCATGCATCGTCACGTCCTGTATCCATCGGTACAGGAACAGATACGCTAGGGATACACGATGTGTGTAGAAGAACCTCACATCAGAGCCCGTCAGCACGTTTTTGCGCGCTGTACGGGCTTTTTCTGGCGTTCAAAGGTCCCTTGTAGCGCTCTGTCTTTTTCGATAGAGTAAGAGTGGAGAAATACTAGGTGAAGAACAGGGGAATGATTCCGAAGTAGTTCATTATGACCGATGATAATCTGTCTGGTGTGAAATAAGGGGAGAGAGCCTTTGCTTACATCCATAACACATGGAGGGGAAAAGAGTGATAGATGCACAGGTCACCTTCTATGATCGCGATTCAATCCAGGATATGACCTGGCCCGGTACTGCAGATGCGAAATACGCTCGAGCTTATCTAGAACCGATGATGAAGCACGGGACCATGGAATATATGAGCAATGTGAGTACGACGCTGCTCCTTGTCTGTATGGATGAGCTTGTGCTGCCGGTGACTGTAAATGAAGAAGAATATGATAACGCGTATGTCTGTTCGCCGTATACTCATTATGTAACGTATGCCAAGCAGGAACTGAGTATGCTTCAGAGACCGATGCTGGAAAAGGGGCTTTCCCTGTTACTCGGTGTGCTCGGCTGGGGCATGAAAAAAGCTAAAATCAACAAGGTTGTTCATGTAAACAACTGGCTGTTATCCACTAATCTGTATCCAGCCATGACGGGCGAACAGGCAGTTCGTATTCTTGAAGCGGTGAAACAGCGATATCCTCAGCATACGGTGATCTTTCGTTCCCTGAGTGCCCGGCTGCATTCGGAGATGATAGCCAAGCTTCAGAGTGCCGGATGCCGTTCCATACCGAGCAGGCAAATTTATCTGTATCAAGCGAGTGATCCGAGCTTTGGCAATGCCAAGTCGCGCTGGCTGCTCAAGCGAGATAAAGCACTGCTGGACAAGCATGGTTATGAGCTGGTTTCAGACGCAGAAATGACAGAAGCAGATATTCCGCGAATTGTGGAGCTGTACCGAATGTTATATCTGGATAAATACTCCTACGATAATCCACAGTTCAACGAACGTTTTATTGCCGCAGCAAGAACGAACGGTTCATTAAGGATATACGGCTTACGCCAGCAGGGGCGTCTGGATGCCGTTATGGGTTATTTTTGCCGGAATGGCATGATGACCACTCCACTGTTCGGATATGATACAGACATTCCACAATCCGTCGGCTTGTACCGCATGCTGTCAGCCTGTCTCCTTGAACAAGCTCGTGACAACGGTGTGCTGCTGCATGAGAGTGCGGGGGCGGCCCAGTTCAAGCGCAATCGCGGCGCGGAAGCGGATTTCGAATATTCGGCTGTATATGACCGTCATCTTCCACTGCATAGACGGTGGTACTGGGCGCTACTGGATCAATTGCTGAACCGCATAGGTGTGCCGCTGATGCGCCGCATGAAGCTATAAGCAGGGCTGTGTAACTCCCCGTACGCCCGCTTGCGGCTTGTTCTGCTGCTTGCGTAAGGCATGGTTATTCCAGATGCAGATGCTCGGCAAGCTGTACCTCGAACCCGTCCGGGTCTGCAATGTAAATAAAACGCAGGCGGGAATTGGGCTGCACAGGTCCACGCAGCAGGGGGATATGCATCTCAGCCAGGCGCTCCATTGCGACATTTAGATCCGGGACTTCATATCCTATGGATATGCCGGCTTCTGGTTTAAGCACCTGCTCACTTCCTTCAATCAACTCCAGCAGGGTTTCACTGGTCAGACCCAGACCGAGCATGGCAATCTGCCGTCCGCGGCTTTCGAATCTGCGCTGCACGATCATGCCGAGCAGATCGTGATAGAAGTGAATGGATGCGTCCAGATTACGTACTCGCAGTGTAATCCAGTTGAGTTTGGTTAACATGGCTGTGGGCTCCTTTGTAACAGGGATGTTGTCAGTTCATGTTTATTATACGCGAAGAAAGCAAAATGTCCTGATTATATTGAAAAATTTTACAAAAATATATATGTAAGCGTTATTTTATGGAGTATAATGTAAAAAATGAGAGGAGGCAAATAATGAATACGTTAAAAAAATGGAGTTCAACCGTGCTTGCTGCAACGCTGGTGATGACCATGCTGCCTGTCCAGCAGCCTGTATTTGCACAAGAGCAGCAGATGGAGAAGACATTCAACCCGGGGGCTGCGACAACGGTCAAAAAGAATGGTAGTTCGTTGAACGCCGACTTTGAGGACGGCACACTTCAAGGCTGGGTTCCTCGTATTGGCAGTGAGAAGCTGACGGTAACGCAGCAGGAAGCACACCAAGGTACATACAGCATGCTGGTCACGAATCGGGAGCGTTCCTATTATGGTCCGAGTTTGCCGATGAAGGGGCTGTTGAAGCCGAATACAACGTATAACATATCCGTTTATGTCAGACTAACGGAGAAGCCTGCTGCAGATCAGACGATTCAACTCACAGCGTATAAGAAAAACGGGGCAGAGAGCTGGAACATGCTGGACAAGGTGACGATTCCCAAAGACCAGTGGCAGCAATGGCACAAGATTACTGCAACGTTTCAATACAGTGATAATCCCCAGGAATTGAACTTGTTTATTGAAACGCCTTATGTTTCGGAGGACGCGGTAGATACACTGTCCTTTTACGTGGATGATGTGCAGATTGAGGAGGCGGGAGAGCTCGCCATTGAGACGAATATTGCATCCTTGCAAGACCTGTACCAGAACAAGTTTCCAATCGGGGCTGCGGTGTATCGCTGGCAACTCGAAGGGGCTTACGGGCAATTGTTATCCAAACACTTTAACAGCCTGACGGCAACATATGAGATGAAGCCGAAATTTGTATCCCCTGCGAAAGGGGTATATGATTTCCAGGCTTCGGATGAATATGTGCAATTTGCAGAGCAGCATCAAATGGGTCTGCGTGGACATGCCTTGCTGTGGCATGTTGATGCAGCGGAGTGGATGTTCAAGGATGATCAAGGCAATCCCGCAAGCAGAGATATGCTTCTCAGCCGCATTCAGAACTATGTGGATACGGTCATGAAACGATATAAGGGCAAAATCTATGCCTGGGACGTTGTGAATGAAGCGATTGCGGACAGCAACGGGGATGCCAATGGGTTGCGCAAGAGCCCGTTCTATGAGCTGATTGGTCCTGATTATGTTGAGAAAACGTTCGAATTTGCCCGAGCCGCCGACCCCGATGCAAAATTATATTATAACGAGTATTTCACAGAGGTTCCTGAGAAAAGGGAGCATATGTACCAATTGGTGAAGAAATTAAAGGAAAAAGGCTTGATTGACGGTGTAGGCCTGCAATCTCACTATAATCTGGAATCTCCACCTATTGCCGAAATTGAGAAAACGATTAATCTGTTTGCCGGGCTCGGACTTGATATCCAGATTACCGAGCTGGATGTAGATAGCGGCATTCCTTTTGGCGAGAAGCTGCCACAGGATGTTGCAGTGAAGCAGGCCTATCGGTATAAGGAGTTACTCGATCTGTATGAAAAGCATAGTGATGTCATCTCCTCCGTGACCTTATGGGGGCTTCAGGATGAGAAGTCTTATAACAATCAGGCCTTTTTGTTTGATGGCGCCCTGCAATCCAAACCGGCCTATTGGGGTCTGGCGGATGCATCAAGCCTGCCTGTTTTGACGAATCGAGCTGTTACATTGTCAGGCACACCGAATATCAAAGCATCCAAGCAAGATGCGGTCTGGAGCAAGGCTGTGGCTACAGCCTTGAAAGGCAATTCGGGTGCAGGGACAGCAGCGTTCCGTACGCTGTGGGATAACAACAATTTGTATGTTTTGGTTGATGTGCAGGACACAATGAAGAACCCGCAGGACAAGGTGGAGTTGTTTGTAGATCTCAATAATGGTAAAACTCCCGTTTATGAAGCGGATGATCGACATATCACGATAAACCGTTCAGGTACAGCGACAGGAGCGCAGCCACATACGTATCATGTGCGCCAGACTGCGAACGGATATCAGGTGGAGTTATCCATTCCTTGGGCTAACACACCAGGTGCACTTGCGCGTGAGATCGGGCTGGATGTACGGGTGACGGACGGTGGGACAGGTGGAGCGAATGGCAATCAGATATTGTACTGGAATGACCGAACGTTATCTCAGCATACCGATACGAGCAAATACGGTGTGATCCAGCTGGCCAGCATGCCTAAAGCTGCTAAAGCATTGCAAGGGACCGTCACGATTGACGGTGATAAGGATGCCAAGTGGAACAAAGTTGCTCCATTCCAGGTTATGCCTTTGAATCAAGGCGGGGGAGCATCTGCGGAAGCTCGTGCAATGTGGTCTGGTCAAGACCTGTATCTGTTTATTGATGTCACCGATCCGAACATTATAACAAACGCCACCGATCCTTGGGATCAGGATTCGGTTGAGATTTTCCTGGATGAGAATCATCAGCGCACCCCATTTTTCCAGTATGACGATGCTCAGTTCCGAATCAGTGCAGATAATGTGGCCACATTTGCAGGCAGTGCTTCTCCAGGACGTCTTGTGAGTGCCGTTAAGAAAACGGCGAAGGGGTATCAGGTGGAGGCAAAGATCAGACTGCAATCGGTCACACCTAAGGCAGGGGATGTCATCGGATTCGAGCTTCAGGTTAACGATAATCAGGGGAATAATAACAAAAGCACAGCCAAATGGAATGACGTGACCAATGATAGCTGGAAGAACACTTCCCAGTATGGCATTCTGACGTTCTCCAAGTAAGCAGAAGGCTGGAAAATACAAGGATTGGGGATACGAGGCTGAAGAGTCATCGTCCACTATAGGCAAGCGCCCAAAAAAGCTGCGAGATCATCTCGGCAGCTTTTTTGGGTTTATACTCTTGTTTAGAAGTTAAACACCTTCTATTATTGGATTAAATCGACAGCGTCTTGCGGTACAAAAGCATCGACACCGTTGTACACAATAACACCTTCAAGTGCTGTCTTCTTGCCGTTTACAAGTGCTACGTTTTTGTAGATTTGCAATTCAAGCTTGGTGCTGCCTTTGGTAACGAGGATTTTAGGGTTTTTAACATCCGTCAGGTCGAGCTTGTACGCTGCACCTTTTGCTGTAAATGCCTGTTTGGCAGGTACAAACAGCTGCTTGCTCACACCATCCAGATCCAGATTGAGCACACGTGCCATGTATTTGGCTACATCAGTGTTGTCAATAACACCAAATGGACGATCATTGTTAGGCGCATATGTGTACAGTACAACGTCCCCGCCCGTGTGTCCGCCTGTTGTCCAGCCAATGCCAGCACGTTTGCTGATCATTGGGCCTACAACATAGTTCAGGCTGCCTGGCTCTGCAGCTTTAATTGCAGCGATTTCCTCAGAAGTCAGATCGGTAATGCCATAATATTGTTTCATCACTGCTTTGATGTTGGTGCGTTTGGCATCCAGCTTTGCTTCCACGCCTTCACCTGTGAGCTTTGCTTTTTTCAGAGGGCTGATAAATGTAGACAATGGCTCTTTATCATACGTACGTGTTGTAGCAGCGTTACCGATGGTAAGACCGCCGTTCTGGTGGTCGGATACTGCAACGACAGCGGTCTGTCCATCAGCTTTGGCAAAATCCATGGCAACCTTGACCGCATCATCAAAAGCGAGCACGTCACTGATAATGCCAATCGGGTCATTGGCATGAGCTGCCCAGTCCACCTTGCTGCCTTCAACCATCAGGAAGAAGCCTTTTTCATTTTTGGAGAGCACATCAATGGCTTTGGAAGTCATCTGCGCAAGACTTGGCTGCTTGGCAGGGTCACGGTCCATGTTGTATGACAGGCCTGTTGGAGCGAACATGCCCCACAGCTTGTTTGATGTGGATGCTTTCATTGCCGCTGGTGTAGTTACGTAATCGTAGCCGAGCGCTTTGATGGAGGCGACAAGGTTATCACCGTCTTTACGTCCTGCTGGCTCCAGATATTTGCTACCGCCGCCCAGTACAACGTCGATGCCATTGAACACCTGCTGTTTGCTGAGAGCATCATAGTTTTTACGATCAGGGTAATGTGCAGAGAAGTCTGCAGGTGTAGCGTGCATAATTTCAGATGTCGCTACAATGCCGGTGGATTTGCCCGCAAGTCTGGAAGCCTCCAATACGGAAGCAACCGGTTTTTTTTCATCTCCGGAAGCAATAGGCTTTTGCCCAGGCATGGTTGCTTTATCCGGCAATACACCGACGTAACCAGTGTGAGATTTATGACCTGTTGCAAAGGCTGTTCCCGCAGGGGCCGAGTCCGCAATCGGCGCATCCGCGGAATGTGTACGAACCATACCACTTGCCATGGAATCAATAGTGAGGGATGAACCCTTATACCAACGAGCTAAGGCAGTAGCATCGTTCGCCATACCGTCAGGAATGAGAATGATAACATTTTTGATTGCTGAACCTGATGTAGCTGACGTACCGTCTTCTACTGCCCAAGCTGCACTACTGCCTCCCAGCGTAGCTGTTACAATGGTGGTCACCGCGAGCATCATTTTGGCTGCACGGGTACTGAAGCGATTTAACATGAACATCCTCCTAATAGACATGTATAGTGTAGTATCCAGAATCTAGTGTATACAACAATTGCTAAATGAGAGTTGGAATTGGGTTAAATAAGTGTAAAAATTACGATTAATGTAAGAAATTACATATAGGACTTGAATAGCGGAGAGGCTGGACAGAATGAAGAATGGTCAGAAGCCATTCAATGGTGGAATACACATCAGGGTAAGCTTCTAGATGCTCGCCATATTTTGCTCAGGCCAGAACAGGAGTCAAAGCCAAAGCCAAAGCCAAAGCCCTATATTTTGCCTGCCCGAGTTGTTGTGATTATTAGTAAAGGACCTGATCAAACAAGTCAAAAAGCTTCAGGAGTAACACGTCTAGATTATAATTTCAGTACGAAAAAACATTGCTAACGCTTTCAAAGTGTGCTAATATCACGATAATAACAGGATTGTAACCGAATTCAGGGCAAGACCTGTTCCAGTTCATTCGTTAGATCAATTGGACTCTCACGTATGATTGCGTTTCAAATTTTCGAAGTATAACCAAATAACAAAACCTCATTATGCTCAGGGTTGTTACGAAATTGCAGGCAAAACCTGAATTGAGGGCGGAAGACTACGCTTTAGCGCAGTCGGATTGCCTTTGATTCAGGTTTTTTTATATTCTAAATCGCCTGAGGCCATGATCGAAAGTGCATCGGTTATTCCATGTCCAGCAGGAAGGAGGGTCATCGTTCGTTAGGCCGTTACAGAGAAATAGAAAGCTCCAAACATTGGCATACTGTGCAAAGAGCACAGCGTGACGATGAAATCATTTGAATCATACACGATTAGACAGCGAGGAGAATTAACTAATGAAAAAAATGAAACGTTCTATTGCAGTAGCAGCGATTCTAAGCTTGTGTGTGTCAGGTCTTCCGGTATATGCAGCAGGTGCAGGTAATACAAGTTCAGTGATGTCCCCGGCTATGGAGAAGCTGATTCAGGCAGAGCTGATTCGAGGCAACGGTCAAGGTGTAAATGCAGCGTATTTGAATAAAAAGGCTTCACGTATTCAGGCTGCCGTATTGTACTTGCGTTTGTCGGGTCTGGAAAAAGAAGCACTCGCTTATCAGGGTACAGAAACCTATGGAGATGCTACGCAAGCCGGTAAAGTGCTCGCACCAGTGGTGGGGTATCTGAAGCAGCATCCGTACCTGGCTGGACTGGTTACAGATACAGAACATTTCAATCCTAACGCTCCGCTGACGGCAGAGGAATATGCTATGCTGTTGCTTAAGGTTCTTGGTTATGAAGCAGGTGTGGATTACCCCTCGGGAGAAGCTTCTGTATTTGCAGCAGGCCAAGGCATCAAATCTCTTCAAGGCAAAGGAACGGAACAGCTGACTAACCGCCTGATGGCAGAAGCGACCGCACAGGCACTGCAATCTCAACTGAAAAACGGTACAGGAACGCTGGAGCAACTCTGGTCGAAACATGCACAGAACGGTGCCTTTAAACCTCAGACACTGCAACAAACCAAGTATGGTGCCATTGATGGCAAAACGTATGAGCAATTCGGTACACTTGGCTGGCTTGGCGTTCCATACGCAGCACCTCCTGTAGGCGAGCTGCGCTGGAAGGCACCACAGGAGCCGAAGGCTTGGACGGGTACGAGAGAAGCTAAGGAATTTGCTGCGAACAGTCTGCAAATTTCGGGTAAAAGCACAGCGGGAAGCGAGGACTCCTTATATCTGAATATCTGGCGTCCAAACACAAGCAGCACAAAACTGCCAGTTATGGTTTTCCTGCACGGCGGTGGTAATATGACGGGATCTGGCAAGGATTTTCAGGGGGAACAGCTTGCGCGCAATACCAACAGCATTATCATCTCCGTAAACTATCGTTTGGGAGCGCTTGGCTTCTTCCAGAATGCTGCGCTAAAAACAGGCAATTCACTTGACGATTCAGGCAACTATGGTCTGTTGGATGCGTTCCGTGCATTAGCCTGGGTTCAGGATAACATTGAAGGATTTGGTGGAGACAAAGGAAATGTTACCCTTGCCGGACAATCAGCCGGAGCGCGTGATGTGCTGGCAACAATGATTTCCCCGCTGAGCAAAGGGCTATACCAGAAAGTTATTGCTTTCAGTGGCGGTCTGACAACAGCTTCACCTAAAGAAGGAGAACAGAAATCCGAGGATGCAATTGTAAAAATTCTCGTGCAGGAAGGCAAAGCAGCAAATGCTGAAGAAGCGAAAGCATGGATTGCCAAGCAGACGCCAGCACAGCTCGAAACATATCTGCGTGCAGTTCCTGCGGACAAACTGGTGACTGCATTTGGCGCAACAGCCATCCGCATGCAGCCATTCCCGCATCTGTTCCGTGATGGCACAGTGATTCCAAAAGAAGGCTTTGATGCGATTAACAGTGGCAAGTATGCTAAAGTTCCTGTGCTATTGGGCAGTCTGGAAACGGAATTTTCGGCATTCGCTTTCGGTGATCCAAACTTTGCACCATCCATTAATGACGGAACACTGTTTACCGATCAGACGAAAGCAGCGCATTATGCAGCGGCGCTTAAATACGGCAGCGAAGCGTACGCAGGCTTTAATGCAGAGCGTGTAGCGGAGAAGTTAACCGGCGCAGCAGGTCAGCCGCCAGTATATGCATATCGTTTTGCATGGGGTACGCAGCCGGGAGTGATCTCGGAACGTCTGTTAACATTGCTTGGTGCTCCTCACGGTGCAGACATGGACTTCTACACTGGGCATGCGGCTGGAATCGCAGCTTACTTCCCGCAAGGTTACTTCAGTGATGTGAACAAGCCAGGACGTGAGCAGTTATCGGCTGCGATGGCAGCTTATCTGAAGCAATTCCTGTACACAGGCAATCCGGGCACAGGCGGCACGGAAGCACTTGCTGCATGGACACCATGGACGAAGGATGCGAAGGCACCGATCATGCGCCTGGATGCCAACAATACGACGGCCGAGATTGGTATGTCTTCTCAATATAATCAGGGGAAAGAAGCCGTAATGGCGAAGATGAAAAAGGAATTGCCTGAAGAAACCTATAAACTGTTGACTGAAAAAGTGTTTGCGGGTCGTTTCTTCTGGGAGTAAGTTGAAAGAACAGGTAAATATATAAGACAAGTTGAACCGTCCAGCGAGCATCATTGCTGGGCGGTTTTCTGATATTAGGGTTGTCATCAATAGATCCATTAAGCTAAGATTGTATGAGAACAATTCTCAATTATTTTGAGTTTACATCTTCTTGAGGAAGATGACCTACACAGATGAGGTGAACACCCATGTATACTGACGATGCATTAGCATCCGTTTATCAGCATTACTTAACGATGGAACCTTACAGTCAGGAGGATCCACATACATATCAGCTTTCAGCCAAAGTGGGCAGCGGGCAGATCAAAAGGGTAACGACCTACAGCGGCATTGAAATCTTATGCTCACAGGTTGAATATCAGCAACCGTATCCTACATATTTTGCCTCGGAAACTCCTATTGTGGAATTACAATTTGCTTTGTCAGGGGAGCGACATGTGGATATATCTGGTGAGGATTATTCATTATCTATAGGACAAGGTGCCCTTATTTTCATGCATAATTTTGAAGCGTGGTTTCATCCTCCTGCCAAAGAGCTCTACACGTCCTTTTCGTTAGGCATCCCGATTCCTCTATTTAATTACGCGGCGGCGCAGCTCAGCACGATGAATTCGCTTCAATTTAAACAAATTTTGGGGGATCGGGTGTTCAAGCCCATCGTTTTTCAACTGGACAGCAGAATACAATGGATGATCGACAGTCTGATTGCGGCATTGAACAATAACGACAGATCATGCTTGCTAATGGAGGCTACGGCCTTGGAAATATTAAACCGATTTATGATTCAACTGTTTGATATTTCGCCGCTTCCTGCAGGCTTTTCCAGAGAAGACATAAGAAGGCTATATCTTGCTCGCGAGATTATGGAGGCTTCTATGGTGGACCCTCCGTCATTACTGTGCTTATCCAAACAGGTCGGTCTGAATGATTTTAAGTTGAAAAAAGGGTTCAAGGCACTTTTCGGAAGCACTGTATTCGAACATTTGCGTCAGGTTCGGCTTAATCAAGCCATGAAATTGTTGCTTCATCAGGGAAATAACGTTACCGAGGCAGCAGTCACGGTTGGTTATAACAATATCAGCGCATTTTCACAGCAATTTCATCGTACATTCGGGGTCAAGCCCTCAGAGGTCAAAAAAATATATTAATAATCCGTCTTGCGATAAACTGTTCCGTATGGAGGCGGTCCGAGTTTATCCACACCATGTATACTTCAGATGCAGTGGAGCACTGTACTGAATATACAGAGGGGTGGAGAAGCATGAACAGGATCAAAGGAAGTATTTTTTTTAGTGTATTTGCGGCTATGCTGGGTTTAATGCTTATTGCTCCCATTATGCCGCCACTTATTCGTGAACTCGGGATGAGAGAAAGTCATTCCGGGCTTATTATTTCGCTTGGCTCGATTGCGATGGCTTTGATGGCTCCGGTGTGGGGCAGAATCAGTGATATGAAGGGCAGGAAGCCCGTTATATTAATTGGCTTTATCGGCATGGCCATCAGTTGTACATTATTTGCCGTGACATTGTATGGCGGCTTAAATCAATGGATTACAGGTGGGCTCCTGCTTACCCTGCTGATTGTGATACGCAGTCTGATCGGTATGTTCATTCCTGCCGTACTTTCCTCTGCGCAGGCGTATATGGGAGATGTGACGGAGGGCGAAGAGCGGAGCGGCGGAATGGCAATCATTAGTGCAGCGAATGGGCTGGGTCTCGTATTTGGGCCTGCCATTGCAGGTGCTTTTACCATTATAGGGCTACTGTGGCCGTTATATTTTGGTATTGTTATAGCGATCGCTGCATATATGATCGCCCTGTGGTTTATACCGGCAGCTAAACCCGTCATTCAGGAGAAACCGACGAAGGTGAGTCCCTTCCAACGCGGATTAGGAGTGTACCTTGCGGCCGGTTTGGTTACGATGGCTGGCATCATGACGCTGCAAGTTATTGGCGGGTTTTATTTTCAGGATCAACTTGCCTTATCACCAGCAGCTACCGCCCGAATGGTATCCTTTGGACTGATGTTCTCCGGGGCAGCCATGCTGATTATGCAGCTTATCCAGATGAAGTGGCTGAAATGGCAGCCGGTCCGCATGATTCTGATGGGCTCGCTGTTTTTGCTTGCAAGCATGCTCCTGTTTCTGGTCTACAACCAGCTATTTGTTTATTATCTCTCATTTTTTCTGTTCGGTATAGGGTCGGGCTTGATGATGCCGGGGTTTATGGCAGGTGCCTCACTTGCCGTCAGCAAAGAGCAGCAGGGAGGAGCCGCCGGGCTGGTCGCAGCAGTTCAGGGGATATCAGCAGTAGTTACCCCGATACTAACTACAACGTTGTATCAGGTGGACAAGCATTTTCCGTTTATGCTCGTAGCTGTACTGGTTGCGATCATGAGCTTTATTTTGTGGGGGAGCAAAAATAATTCATCCCGTACAACAGCAAAATCTGTTTCGTTATAGTCAGATACAATAAGATATTGGATAGATGCTAACCTCCTTCCATGACAGAGGAGAGACTATGCAAGCAGGCAGGAACATCGGTAATCGCGATGGTCTGCCTGCTCTTTGGTTATACATAATCGAACAACTCTTGACTCTCCCCTGTACGGGAGACTATATACTCGCATTAAGCTTATGGATTGGAGAGGATATCTTGTTCAAAATCAGTACGTTTGCAAAGCTCAGCAAGCTCTCTCTGAAAACGCTGCGCTATTACGACCAGATCGGCATCCTCAAGCCGCACAAGGTGCACGATGACACCGGATACCGATACTATTCCGCAGACCAGTTGCTCGAACTTAACCGAATTCTGATCTATAAGGAATTGGGCTTTACGCTGCCGCAGATCGCGCAGCTGCTTCAGGAAGACATATCGCATGAGCAGATTCAGGGCATGCTCAGACTGAAACGAAGTGAAATCCAGCAAATTATCGATATGGAGCAAACCAAGCTTGCCCGCATTGAGGAGCGTATCCAGCTTATGGAGAGAGACGGACATTTAGAGCCGGGTCAGGAGATCCGAATCAAGGCCGAGGCTGCTCAGATCTTCATGTTCTATAACGTAAGCGGGAGAGAAGAGCTTATTCCGTCACAGCTTCTTCACCTGGACTCACTGCTCTCCAAAGACACACGTCCATGGATTCAAGGTCCGCAGGTCATTTTGTGGCGAGAGGTGGATGGAAAAGAGGACGAATTCGAGTTTGAAGTGGGTTACTTCTTAACGGGTGAGCCAGCTTCTGTTCCCGAACCGTTTCAGCTTAGAACGCTGCCGCGGGAGCCCATGGTGGCTTCCATGGCGTTTCATTCGCATTCGAATTTTGATGTGGCGGCCTGTGTTTATTTAGCACGATGGATTGAGAATAACAATTATCAGATTAAAGAGCATGAACCGGGCAGAGAACTATATTTGCCCTTATCCCTTGAGCAGGATGCACAATATATCGAGATTCAAATACCGATTACCTGCAGGTAACGGAACACCTAACGTGAGAGCGTATAGAAGATGGAGTGAAAACAATTGAAAAATAAAGGCACGATCTATATTCTGGCGCTGGCAGTTTTTCTGATCGGTACGATTGAATATATTATTACTGGAATTATTGAGATGATGGCAACGGACTTTGGTGTATCAACTGCGCAAGCCGGAATGCTTGTGACGGTATTTGCCCTTGCTGCGGCTGTTGTGGCTCCGATTCTGATTGCTGTAACGATTAATGCTGATCGCAAGAAACTGATGCTCCTTACCCTTGGGGTGTTTATTGTCAGCAATGGCATGATGATGTTTGATCTTTCGTATGGAGCGATGCTCTGGATACGGATCATTCAGGGAGCAAGCGGCGGCATGACAACGGTGGTTGCCATGGCTGCGGCGACAAGGCTTGTGGAGAACGAGAAGAGGGGCAATGCCATTGGCATTATTCTGATGGGACTTAGCAGCTCGCTTGTGCTTGGCGTGCCAATCGGTACCTTTTTCAGTGAGATGTTTGGCTGGAAAGTGCTGTTCGTTGTCATTGGCATCCTAAGCATGGTTCCATGGCTGATCATCTATCGAAAGGTTCCGGCCATGAAAGAGGAAGAGAAGGTTACGATGGGGATGCAGCTCTCGATACTGAAAAATAAAACGATTCTGATCGCCTTGATGATGACCCTGTTGTATGTGGGCGGCTATGCAACATTGTTCACGTATATTACGCCGTTTTTGCAAGCGACCTCGTCCCTTTCCATGACCGAGATCACCCTGATCCTATTCCTGGCGGGCATCTGCAGCTTTATCGGTTCGAAAATGGGCGGACAATTAGCAGATACGAAAGGATCAAAATTTACGATTTATCTCGGGCTGCTGCTGCAAGGGGGGACCCTTCTTTTATTTACGCTGACAGGTGCACATTTGATCGTGCTCATCCTGGTTCTGATGATATTTATGTTAGCCACATGGAGTATTTCTCCTGCCCAGCAATTATATTTGGTTACGCTGGCTCCTCGCAGCCCGGACATTGCCCTGAGTGTGAATACGTCATTTATTCAATTTGGGTTTGCATTGGGTTCCGGTCTAGGCGGACTTGTGATTAGCCGCTCCTCTGTCCTGGTTTTGAACTGGGCAGGCTTTGCAGCGGTAGGTATAGCTTTCTTGTTGGCCATATTACAGTTTAGGGAGGCAAGCAAAAGGAAAGTAGAGGTGTCTGGACAGGAGATTCATGTGCAATGAGGTACGGCGAAGCCATCAATAATTGATCAGGAAAAGTCAGAAAGTCAGAAATGGTCAAATTGAATGAAAAATACCTCTTCTCATCTATTGAACCAAGATGAAGATTATCGCCGTATATCGCTTGAGATAGAGGATTGAGATAGAAGCATTGCAAAAGGGCTTGGCATTCTTTCTAGAATGTTACGCCCTTTATATGGTGTAATGAAATTTTTTGCTTCAGGAATGAAAGTCGGTATCAGGGGGATGCAGCATCAGAATCGCGGTGCACGTCTATTTCTCCACCGCCGCTTGCATGAGTTCATAGATTTTACGTGTAGTATTGACGTTTCTGACGGTCATGTAGGAGTAAATTTTGGACCCAGCCAGCTTATTCATGCCACTTCTAGAGGCTTCATCCCGGCTAACCGAATAGAGAAGCGCTCCAGGTACAAGGATAAGCTCGCCAACACCCGGCTTCAGAGGCAGTTTCTCCAGAATATCAACATCATGCAACTCATCCCATAAAAACAACACATCACTTTTGGCCTGATCATCGTTCGTCCAATTTGAAGGCAGTGCCTGCATAATAGAGGTGATCTCATTCATATCAAGCACCAGCACTTTAATCCGCAAGCCGAAATCGGCAGTGATGGCCTGTTCAAGCAATGCTGATATCTCACCCTGGGCATTGGTTCGGTCCTGATGATCAGCGAAGATAATATTGCCGGAATTGATATAGGTTACTACCTGCTGCATACCCACTTGTTCAAACGTTTTTTTGAGCTGCTTCATGTCGATTTTGTTATTGCCACCTACGTTAATGCCTCGCAGCAAAGCTACATAGATCATCAATCCATCCCCTGTCTTCATTTAGATCTCAGCCTTCAACCACCAGAAGTCATCCTGTGTTTCTTATATGGATAGATATTCAAGAAGGTGCGCAGCGCCTTCTTCCCCAAGCAGCTCCTCCAGCTGTGGCTGTACCTCGGAAAAATATTCCGGCTTGGTCTCAAATGTTTCTTCGTCCTTTACTTCCCCTGAATAGGAACGTGCTGCTTCAATCAGAAGAGCGAGAGCGCTGAAAAAGTCTGCCAACGAATGGGCAGCACGCTTCGGTGCTCCTCCTTCAAATGCAACATATACAGCAGAATCCGGGGCTGCTGTGTCAACAATTAAGGGATCATCATTCACGTTGCCAATGACGACATGATTAGGCGGCCATTCGTGGGCTTCCTCATACGGCTCCTGCATCCCAATCCAGCGAAATCCCAGCTGTTGCCGATACAGATGCTCCGGGGCCACGAGAAAAAGTAGAGCTGCGTCACCGATTTCCACAGCTGCATTTTTCATTTTGAGTGTTCCTTCCGCTTTTGCATCGACCATTTCATAGTGACTGTACAGATATAAAAGCTCGGGTGAAAGGGGAATGCGTGTGTCCACTTCCGGCTGGACCTGGACTTCCCGAGGTCGCAGATCGTGATTTTGAAAAAGTCCATATGTTTCATTGTATTGATCCTGCTGTTCCACAAAACGTGTCAAAGCCATCTTCAAAGTGTGCATCGTGTGGTAATCCTCCTGACGTTGATCAATTTTATTACAATAGAGTAGAGGTTACACTCTCCAGATATTTGGCAATATGTAACTCTGTGAAAGATGATCTGCGATGAACAATAACGCAAAAGTTAATATTTTTCAACTCAAAGAAAAAACGAATCAGCAGGCAGAGGGGGCTTGGCCTTGCTTGATCCGTTTATTTGTTATGAAGCCCTGAGGCTGTCTACCGTTATCTTGGAGCCAGATAGCCGTAGGCTTTGGCTGGAGAGTCACTCCGCAGGCGATAATCTCCATGGGCACTGTTCACAAACGCCGGGTCTACGTAGCGTGAGTGTGCATCATTGCCTGATCCTCGTTGGTACGCAGTCCACTCGGGATAGATTTTATTTTTCCACACCCAAAGGGGGTCTGCTGTATCATCCTCAACATTATAGATATTGTGGTCAAACACATTGTTCTTGTTGCTCGTATATTCGTTGTAGACCAGGACGCCGGATGGGCCGGCGGCAACAATGTTGTGCGTGAAGAGGTTGTTCCGGGTTTGAGTCTGGATCAGAAGCTGGCCGTTGCCGGTGTTTAACGTATCATTGTTAGCGAGGGTATTATACATGATTTTGCTGTTTATCGTTGCTCCCCGATCATGGTCATAACCACCCATAGCGATGCCTGTTAATCGGTTGGCGTAGATCAGGTTGTCACGAACGGTAATGTTACTGGTGGAGCGTCCGGCGTGCTCGGAGGCAATTTCGATGCCGATATCGTTACGATATACTTTGTTCTGGTCAATGATATGATCTTTGCCGCCATCTACATAGATGCCTCCTGCGGAGTTGCTGTGATTCGGAAGGGGAAAGCCGTAGGATGGATTTCGGCTCGATGTGATGTTATAAATGGTGTTGCCACGAACGATACCGTTTCTTGCCTGATCATACGTATCATCCTCTGAAATACCCTCAAATCCGATTAGATCAATTCCGATGTTGTCATTATCATGGATCGTATTGTTCAGGATGCCGAATGTATCCACATTGCCATTGACCGCCAGGGATTCGCTTGAACCTAACACGAGGTCATATAGCTCATTATCTTTAATAATAATGCTGCGCAAGGCCTGTGGATGCTCCGTTCCATAGATGGCAATGCCGTGAGCATCCCTGCCTTGTAGATCAGCCCCCTTGGGCGTAGCCCGATTGGCGATTGCGTGGATGTTGTTGCCGAGAAGCTGCACGTTCTCCCCCGCTCCGTGTACGTAGATGCCTACAGGAACCTGTCCTGTCTGGGCAGTGGCAAAGCTGCGAATCTCTAAATTCTGGATCGTAACATGGCTGACATTATCCAGTTCAACCAAGCCCTCTACGCCGCGCACCGAAAGGCCTTTGCCATCGAGGACGGCTCTCTCCCCAGGATAGCTGGTGAGCAGGGTAGGCCTGCTTGCGGAAAGCCCGCTGCGGGTTATTTTGACTTTCTGAGCGTATACACCTTGGCGCAGATAGATGGTGCTGCCGGGAGCTGCGTGATCTGCCGCGTACTGAATGCTTTTCCATGGAGAGCGCATGGTGCCCGGGTTTTTATCGTTTCCATGTGGTGAAATATAATAGATCGTCCGTTGGTTGGACGTTGTCTCGGCAGCCATTGGCTGTGTAACTGAGAGGGTCTGGTCCTGATCCGAACAGTTGGAAGTCACTAACGACAGGAGTAGAGCAGGGAAAAGCCAGGCTATACGAAACAAAGGGACACCTCCTTGAATAACGGTATGGATGCTAATTATACCAGATTCGAGAAGCTGGATTATGCCGGATTTGAATGGAAGAATAAGCCATGTTATGCTTTAGAAAAATCGTGGAACTGGGAGAGGTGTTGATCAAAAAATGAACAGGTTATCTGCTAAGGAATTAATGGACCGAGAGAATCATGCCTGGCCGGAGCTCAAGGAGCTTCTTGATCAGGGAGAACATACATATACCTATGTTCCTGCACAACAGAAACTGGGAGAGGAGGCATTGTACCGGCTGCAAGTAAGCACTCGCTCCTATCTTGGAGCGGTGGCCTATGAGACGCAGGGGATTGTCGTGGATCATGGCTGGATTACACTGCTGGGTGCTGGCGATGAAAATGGGCATGGCAGCTTGACTCGCTGGAATGGCCTGAGTGATGAGCCTGCATTACCCGTGCTTACAGGCATGATGGTTGTTGCATATGATGTGGCAGGTGGTTTCTTTGCGCTGGATACTGGCAAATATGGCGGCACAGGACAGGTTTACTATTTTGCTCCTGACGCGCTTGAATGGGAAGCGACAGATCTATCCTATTCGGAGTTTATGACTTGGCTGGCAGAGGGAGATTTGCAGCTGTTTTATGAAACGTTTCGCTGGAAAGGGTGGCAGGAGGATATGACACAGCTCGGAACGGGACAAGTGTTTGCATATTATCCCCCGCTATGGACGAAGGAAGGCGGCGGAGAGAGCAGCAGCAAGGCGCCGATTCATATCACTGAAGCCTGGAAAACTGCGCTTGAAGCAAAGTGACGTGAACATGGAGCAGGTGAAGTCTGTTAGCGACTTACCAGGCTCGAAGGAGGAGTGGATTGGCATGAATGATGCAGATGCAAAGGTGATTCGCATTCAGCAGCATTATGGTATTCAATTTCCACAAGGTTATCTGGACTTTATACAACTTCATGGTGGTATGTCTTTTGATCGGATGCAGGGTACGGAGGTGCAGGATTGGGATATTCGTTTTCATCTGCTGGATGATCAGTTTATTGCCAATAATGCGGAGCTGGTGGATGAAGTTAATCCTGATCCGCAGTGGATTATTCCGATCGTGTGGAGTGTAAGCAGCGGCAACAACTACTTGCTGGACTATCGTCAGAACAAAGAGACGCCCTCAGTGCTCTTCATGGAGCATGAACTGGCCATGGTGCGTGAAGACGCCGAAAGTGAAGCGGACACGAGTGAGGAGGCACAGCGGTTCATGGAGGAAAATGTGCAGCCGATTGCTACGCATTTTGAGGCATTTGTTACGCTTCTTCAGGCGAGGCCCTCGCTGGGATAACATTAGAATCAACATGGATCAAGGGCTCGCAAGCATATGCGAGCCCTTTTGCAGTATGCTGTATTAACATTAACGTGCAGACGAAGCGGGAGTGATATCACGATTAGCATAGGAGGCTGCTTTGCTGTGCCATAAGGTCAGTGCAAGTGAAACGACACATACGAATAACAGACAGCCGTATACGACAGGGTAGGCTTGCTCTGCCGAGAAGCCAGGTACGCCATGGAGTAACATTCCACACACAGCAACAGATACCGAACCGCCGAAGAACTGAATCAGCTGTAGCAGGCCCATGCCTGAGCCGATCTGATGTTTGGGCAATATACGTGAGGCTTCGTTGTTCAGGGAGGCCATGGATGCTGACAGCGCTGGCGAGAAGAACACATAACCGCCGGTGATGATCAGGGCCGATTGGTCAAGTCCAAGCATGAACAACAGGAGCACCGCAGCGAGTATGCTTTGTCCAATCAGCATAAAACGCATATTACCATACCGATCAATCCAGCGCCCGACATAACGAGTGCAGAAGGCGGATATGAGAGCGCCCGGAGCGATCAGCAGGCCAATGGAAAGGGCAGAGCGATGATACAGATCGGCAAGCACTAACGGCATGAGAAACAGATTTCCAAGATTAACCACCAGCACGCAGAAGCCAATGAGAATAAGCCGGGCGAAGCCTGGTGTTCGAAAGACATGTGGGTTCACAAAAGGAAGATTTGCCTTGCGAATATACAGAATATGCGCCCCCAGTGAAACGACGCCAACCATCAGCCATATCCATGAGCGCTGTGTAATCGCCACCAGCAGGGTAGTTGCATTGATTATGGTGAGCATGGCACCAGCCAGATCGAAGGGGGTCTCGCGGTTGACGGCTTCTCGTGGCAGAAAATAAAGCAGTATTGGCAGGGCAAGCAGCACTAGTACCGTTATGGCAAACAGCCCGTTCCAGCCCCAATACTCACTGATCAGACCGCCGACAATGGGGCCAAGTCCAAAGGCCATCGCACTGCCTGATGAGATGAGTGCCAGCGCTGCACCGCGTCGTTCAATCGGGATGTAGCGGCTCGCAATAACCAGTCCGAGCCCGGCCATCACACCGGCACCTGCTGATTGCAAAATACGTGTTGTGAGCAGCAAGGCAAAGTTGTGTGCGAACAAACCCAGCAAGGATGAGCAGCCGAGAATCAGCAAACCTATCGTCACCAGTCTGCGAATTGGAAAACGGTCCGACAGACGACTGTAAATCACGGTTGATAAAGCATATCCGATGGAATAACTGGAGATGACCCAGGACCCCAGGTCGGACGTGATCTTCAGATCGCGAATAATAACCGGCAGCGACACATTAAACATGGTGGTGTTCATCACCACGATGAACAAGCAGCAGGTCCAGAGCGGCATTACAATTTTATCTTTCACGTAACCATTCCTGTCTGTATATAGGGTAATCATATTAATGGAAATAAAATGAGTTTCATCTATGCTCGGGCATAGTAAATTGCTACAAAGCAATAGTTTATTTTACACCTCAATTGTATATATGGCAATAATGTCATAATTTTTCGTAAAAATCAGGGTAAGGACAACAACACATATTGAAGTTTGAATTAGACGTAAGCGGAGCAGGATGGCGTATCAATACAATGTATGGAATACAGGGGGACGGTACAATGGACAAGTTTCGAGTTACTGTGGCTGTTTTTCTGCTCCTGATCACGGTTCTACTGACACTGAATTATATAGAAATGAGGGAGAGCAGCCGATTGCAGCAAAAAATCATCGAGCACCTGTACAATCGTAATTAATCACTAGATATTTTAATGGAAAATTAATCCATGCACCGAAGGTGAAACTGTGTGCTTCATCACACTTGTGACTGCCCATGTCTGGTACGCTGATTTTATAACGAAGAGCGTTTAAACCAGATATGGAGGGGGATATTTATGTTTTGTTATCAATGTGAGCAGACACCGAGCGGTGGATGTAAAGTGATCGGGGTATGTGGTAAAAATGAAACGATTTCCAGCTTGCAGGATACGATGATTTTTGCGCTCAAGGGCATTGCGGCGTATGCCACACATGCACGGCAGTTGGGTTATTCCGATCCTGAGGTGGATCGAATTACACATGAGGCCTTGTATATGACGCTCACCAACTCCAATTTCAATCAGCAGGAGCATCTGGAGATGGCGATGAAAGTAGGGAATGCAGCTATTCGAATTATGGATGTACTGGATCGTGCGCATACCGACAGGTTTGGTATTCCACAGCCGATTACCGTGAGCCAGAACCGGATCGAAGGGCAGTGCATCGTAGTAACGGGTCATAATCTGTATGCCCTGGAAGAACTGCTTCGCCAGACAGAAGGCAAGGGCATCAACATCTACACTCACTCGGAAATGCTGCCAGCACACGGTTATCCTGCTTTGAAGAAATACGCTCATCTCAAAGGAAACATCGGCAAGGCCTGGTATGATCAGCGCAGACTGTTTGAGGAATTTCCCGGTGCCATTCTGGCAACAACCAACTGTGTGATGCCGATCAAAGGAACGTATGCGGATCGCTTCTACTCCTATGAAGTAGCTGGACTTGAGGGTGTAACCAAGATTACGGGAGAAGACTTCGCACCTCTGATCAAGCGCGCGCTGTCCTTGCCAGCGGCGAATGTGCAATCGGAACAGGTATTAACGACAGGATACCATCACGAGACAGTCATCGGACTTGCGCCAGAGATTATTCAAGCGGTCAAAGACGGACATATCCGTCGTTTCTTCGTCATTGCCGGTTGTGATGCACCGGGTAAGGGAGGTCATTATTATCGGGAGCTGGCAACATCGCTTCCTAACGATACGGTGATCCTTACCACGTCCTGCGGCAAATTCCGTTTTAATGATGTAGATTACGGCACAGTGGGCAACACCGGAATCCCCCGGTATATTGACCTGGGTCAGTGTAATAATTCCGGTTCCACAGTGAAAATTGCAATGGCCCTGGCCGACGCATTTGGCTGCACCGTGAATGAGCTGCCTGTCAGCATTGTGCTGTCCTGGTTTGAGCAAAAGGCGGTTGCCATCCTGCTTGGTCTGTTCAGTCTGGGTATTCAGGATATTCGAATCGGGCCGAAACCGCCCGAATTCATCTCACAAGGTGTTCTGGATGTGCTCGTAGATCTGTTTGGTCTGAAGCTGATTACGACAGCGGAAGAGGATATGAACGCTATGCTGGCTTTATCTTGAATTAGAATATATCGAAGGAACGAGAGCCTGCACCAGATGCAGGTTCTTTGCATTTTCCACATTCTTTTTGCGTAAAAATAAAGAAAAAACAGGATAATTAGTGTTTTAATCCTATTGAAGTTTTTTCGTGGATATGTCTATATAAATTAGGATACATCATAAAACACGGATTTACCGTAGCGTAAGGAGCAGGTACATATGGAAGATAACAAGGAAGTAAAGAAGCAAGAACAGCAAAAAGTAGAACAAGAGCAGCGAATGGAGGAACGTAAAGCAGCAAAGGAGCTCGATCAAGAGAAGGAGTTGCAAGAAGTACAAGCGGTACAAGAGGGCTCCCAGAACAAGGTCATGAAAGCGAACAGGTTGTCACGGCTGTTACATTTTATTGCAGATGTGTTTAGTCCCTTAATGCCTGTGCTTCTGGGCGCAGCAGTTCTGAAATGTATACTTGGCTTAATTGCATTTATCTATTCCTTCGGAGAGCCGGACAGTTCTTCTTTTATCAACGGTCAGACCTGGATGATCTGGAAATCCATCGGTGACAGTGCTTTCTATCTGTTGCCTGTCCTGGTTGCAATAAGCACGGCACATCGTTTGCGAAGTAACCTGTATGTAGCAGGTGCGATAGGGGGACTGATGCTGTACCCGCAGATGATTCAATTGATGGCCGGCGGTGAAGAAGTGCATTTTATGAAAGTGCCGCTTGTGTCACAGGCTCCCTTCTATTCGGCTTCACTGTGGGTTATCGCTGCAATCGCTATCGTATCCTGGGCGGAAAGACATGTGGAGCGTCTCAGTCCTGAATGGCTAAAAGGTATCCTTGCACCAGCATTAGCTCTCGGATTGATGGTGCCCGTTGTACTTATGGTGCTTGGCCCGTTGGGGACATGGAGTGGTGAACAGTTTTCGGAGGGAATCAACTCGCTTCTTAGTGATGCTCCAACCGTCCTGTTGATCCTGCTAGGAGCTCTCATGCCTCTTCTTATGCTCACAGGCATGCATTACTGGTTAATTCCAATTTTGATTCATGAATTGATGACGACAGGCTCAACCATCCTGGTTCCCGTCATGATGGTTGCCTTCGTTGCCCAGGCGGGCGCTGCACTCGCAGCAGGTTTACGCAGCCAGCAGGCGCAGTCCAGAAAACTGTCTTTTTGGGCAAGTGCAGCCGCATTATTTGGCGTAACTGAGCCTGCAATGTACGCCGTAAATATGAGAAGCTGGGCCACATTTGGTGGAGCTATGCTGGGCGGTGCATTTGGCGCGTTGTATTTTGGCTTGTTGTCCGTCAGATCCTTGGTGATCGGTGGAACGGGAAGTCTGCTGGAGCTTCCGTTCTACATTGAAGAGGGAACGTTGAATATGCTGCATACTTGTATCGGCGTAGGCATAGCTTATGTGATATCCGCAGTATTTGCTTATATGATGATGAGAAGAAAGATGCAGTAATGTTAAATGAAGTTCTGATTGTTCCGCTCACGATATAGAGTATAGAGGCTGCTCCACAAGGTCATGCCGTTGTGACCTTGTATGGAGCAGCCTTTATTGTTCGTTATTTTTGATGATGAAGAAATTAAACAGACAAAGGAGCGGAGGCGCTGTTCATGCAGCATAGTTATCTGCGATTCTGCCGCGTCTGGAATTTGTATCCAACACCACGCACAGTCACAATATAACGATGAGGGTCAAGCGGGTTTTCAATCTTACGTCTCAGATGGTGCATATGCACCATGACGGTACGCACATCACTCCAGTTGTCGAGCCCCCAGATCTGTTCAAACAGGTAATCGGTGCTGAAAACATGTCCAGGGCGCCCGGCCATCAATAACAGAAGCTGAAGCTCTTTTGCAGGCAAGGATAGCTCGTTCCCTCCAACGGCTACCTCATAGCGATCAAAATGTATATCCAGCCAGCCATCTCGCCATACTTTTTCACTCGAATCGTCAGAATAGGGTGGATTTATTTTTGAAGATTTAATTCTCTTCTTGACTCTTGCGACCATAATGTCTGGATCAAACGGTTTGGTCATATAGTCATCGGCAATTTCTAATCCTTGAATAATATCTTCAGTCTCCTGCCGGCTGCTTAGGAAAATAACCGGCAGCTCTGTTTTTTCTCTGAGCAGCTGCACCCAATCTGTCCCCAGTCCATCGGGGAGGACGATATCACACAGTATGAGATCGGGAGCATGCTCTTCGAACAGCCTGGATGCATCCTTTAACGTATGCGCTACAGAAGTGCTGTAATGCTGATGATGTAAATAAATCTGTACCAGCTCCGCAATATCTGTATCATCCTCCACGATGAGAATATGACGTTTTTCTTCATGGCTTGTCATGCGGCGACAACCTTCCTTTCCACGCAGGTAGTCGGAAGCAGAATTCACTGCCCGAGCCCGGCTTGCTGCTTACCCCTATGTCTCCATGATGATAGTGCATAATTTCCTTGCAGATGGCCAGCCCTAGCCCCGACCCTTTATGCTCGTCCTGAACGGAGGGCGGGCTGGCCTGTTCGAAGCGTTCGAAGATCCGTTCCTGCCATTCGGGCAGGATGCCTACACCTGTGTCCTTAACACAAATGCATGCCATCCAGCCCTTCTCCGTCTCGGGAGCTTCAGTTAACCTCAAATTTACATGAATGATGCCCGCAGGGGAAGTAAAACGCAGTGCATTGGAGATCAGGTTGGATAATACTTGTTCCATTCGTATCGGGTCCAACTGCACGAGCCAATCTTCGCTCCCGGTAGTCAGCAGGTCCGATCCTGCAGGCAAATCCATTATGTACTGAATGCCGTTTGCCTGAACATCCGTTTCATATTTAAGGAATAGCTCTTGCATAAATGGAATGACATATACGTTCTGCATCCTGAATTGTACCTGATGCGTCTCCAGCTTTGTCAGGTCAATCAGATCATGGATCATTCGTTCGAGCATAACCGAACGGGTGTAGATCCGATTCACATATTTCGGAGCATCGGCTGTAATAATACCATCCCGGAGCGCCTTGGCAAAGCCTTTAATCGAAGTGATGGGTGTACTCAATTCGTGAGAGATATTGGACAGCAGTCGGGTACGGAACAACTCGGCATCAGACATTTTTTGATTGGCCTCCTGAAGCTCCGCATTTGTCCGTCGCAGTGACCTTGTTCGTTCCTCGATGATCTGCTCCAGATGTTGATTGGTTTCCTGAAGCTGTAGTGATAATTGCTCTGATTCATGTAATGCTCGCGAGAAACGAGATGAGAGATTATATGCCTGGGTTAGCAGGAACACCAGCAGCCCTATAGACAGCATATCCTCTGTGGGCAGATGGACCGTGTAGAACAGCATATCATTCAGAGCGAATGCCATGAAAAACAGGAAGCCAATCATGCTGCTAACCGCCCCTTTTCTGCGCTTTGTCGCAGATCGGAGATAGATGTACAGCGTGTACAGCAGAGCCGGAAACAAAACTCCCCATGTAAAGGGCGTTAACAGATATGTGTATACATGTGCTGGTGTCATTAGAAATAGCAGTATGCAGCCGGGCAGAATAACGCCGGATACGACTGAGACTTGGCGCACGGCTTCCGCAGGGTATTCCCGGTTAATAAACAAGATTAGTAATAGAGCTGTCATGGCAACAGATATGTATTCTGCTTTGACCGCCCATTCCCAAGGCAACCTGGGCAGCAGGTAAAGTGCAGTAGATTCACCAAGCACTACAGTACGTACACCAACCGCCATACAGAGCAGACTGTACAACAGTGCAGAGGTTTCTTTTTTTCGATTCCAGAAGACAAATGCGTAGTACAGTGCCATCACGCCGAAAATGCCAACAATACCGGATTGTGCAGAGACATGCAGAATCCGGGTCCAGGAGATGCTGTCGGCTGAGCCCAGCTCGATGTGCTGCCATATTCCTGCATTGCGCTGAGAGAAGTTTGATACTTGAATAATGATCTCGTTCCAGTCCGTCCGTGGTTGAAAATAAACAACTTCAGGATAACTTTTCGGGGTCTCGGATATCCGGTTCGTACCCACAATGCCATTCCCGCCGACAAGGTGACCATTGATCCAGATGCGGTAAGCGGATGCAATGCTCTTGGGATAAAGCGCGAGAGGATGAGCCCCCTCGCTTAATTCCTGCGGGAGCAGGATACGCAGCCGGTATGTTGCATAGCCTTCACTGGACAGAAACCCACCGCTGTTATCCGAATAATTTGTCCACGGTGCAGGCAGCTCCACGAGATTGGATACAGGTGTATGAGCGGCTTGGAAATCTGTTGGCTCCAGTAGCTGACGCCAGTAAAATTCCCATTCTCCATCCAGCGGGATGCTTTCTTCTTGATCCGTATACAGATTGGACCAATCCAGCATTCCCTGCTTGGCAGCAGGAGGAGTCATGGGAACCGAGGATGACATACTCTCCTTCTGGCTCCATTGATTCAGTAGGACTATGGCAGTAAAGAGTAGCATCAGGCCAACCAGCATGACAGGATGTTTGAGGATAAGACCATATGCCGATTTGCTTTGTTTCATCAGGTTTGACCTCCGGCCAAGGGGGATTTGTATATTTTATTATAGATGGATGTTGGGCTTGTCGAAAGAAAAAGTTCTTGAATCTCAATGAACTTAAACAAAACTTAAACTTCTCTAAGTACAATAGTCCACATAATACATAGGCATTAAGGCCCGGCAACGAGGAAGGGAATTGGTTTATGAAGTATTACTTTTCGGACTGTATAACATTTATGTACCAGCATCGCTATATGGACTTTTTGCTGGCTCATTATAGTGAATTAAATTTACCTTATTCTTTTTCGACCACGTTAAGTTATATCTCCAGTCCGCTATTCATGACCGGTAGTGCAATATTGTGTTTTGATGAGGAAGATGAGCCAGCAGGTGCATTTGGCTTTATTCACGGTACGGGGGAGCGGAATTATGAGGATCAGCATGTGGTTCAGCTACAGGTTGCTTTTATCGTAAAAAAATATCGCGGAAGCCGGGTTTTTATGGAGGGGTTGAGGTTTCTAGTACAGCATCTGGATGAACATGTCGATGAGGTTGTGCCTGTACAGGAAATCCGATTTTGGGCTCCTCACGAAGTTCGCATGCACCGGCTCTTCTCCAAATTTGCAGAACAAGTATCCAGTAAAACACTTGAAGCAGGTACTTTAAATGCTTATGTGGTAAGGCTTGCTGAGCTTCGTGCGTATCTTGCTTCGTTTGATCGTGAAGTCTGTGTTTAGAAGTGTAAGGAAAGGATGACGTCATCTTGATTTTGCAGCTAAAGGGCCATCAATCCTTACAAGATGAGGACTATGCCCGTTTTGCCCGTTTTTATCTGGCCAACAGTGATGAATTCGATGAGCAGTATATGCTTCATGATGCTTTATTTCATTTAATGGATACGATTCAGCAAACCCAGCTGCTCTTATTCGATAATGATCAGGGTCAGCTCAGCGCGTTCATTCAATATCGTTACATAGAGGATCTGCATACTGCCTTTATAGATTCAGCCGTACTGGACAAAAAGTATCGAAGCAGCAGAGTGTTTTTTGCAGGCCTTCGAGATGTCGTCTTATGGATTTGTGAGGAGAACAGGCATGTTCAGACCATACAGTTTCACGCAGCCGCAAACAACCGTTATATCAATCGGTTATACAGCAAATTTGCCGTATGTACTGATGTTCAGGTACGTAATGGTAGAACGGAGCATGTATATACGGCTGAATTAGACCCTTTGCTGGTGTATCTGAAGATTCAAACGAATACATGATCTGTCGGGATGACCAATGAACTCTGAAAGGAGGTGAAGACTACGTGATTCCAATTCCAAGTTCTTACAACAAACCCGAAAAAGGTGGACGCATTTTTAAGTTTGAAAATGTATTGAAGCTGAATGAACAGCTCCGTGCAAGCACGACCTCTGCGAAGTAATCCCCGCCAAGCATTCCTTCCATATTCCTGCTGAGGAAATGAGGAAAGAAAGACCAAAGAAGCAAGCTGATCACAGATGTGATGGGCGTGCTTCTTTTTCTATATAGCTATGCACCAAAAATATGAAAAAATGGTGAACGATGCTGGAACACATCCCTTTTAAAGGTTGTTTCTTTATATAATTAGAGGAAAGAAGAAGGGAGTTGCCTGATGAAAAAGCCATTATGGATCATTGCTAGTGTTGCTATTGTAATCCTGCTTGGAACGTATCTGATTGCAAACACAGCAGGCCGGGATAAGGCTGAGCAGCCTGAAGAGACGGATATTCGGAAGCTGGTGGAGGACATCAGTACAGGCCGGGAGAAACCGAAGTCTGCTTCGATTAGTGCTACAACGTTAACAGTGACAGATGCAGGGAACAAGGAAACCAGCTACACTTTGCCGGAAAATGAATTTTTTCTGTCCATTGCTCCTTACGTCCAGCAGACCCATCCCTGTGAAATTCATAGTTTAACGGGCTGTCAGGGGGAGATGGTGAATGAGGAATTCACGGTGACGATTCATGATTCAGAAGGGAACACATTCATGAAGGATGAAGTGTTAAAGTCTGGAGCGAACGGGTTCATGGATTTATGGGTGCCGAGGGATCGAACCTATCTGATCCGTATTGTTCAGGACGGAAAGGTGGCGGAGACGCAGCTGTCTACCTACAAAAATGATCAAAACTGCATCACAACAATGCAGTTGATGTAAGGTATTCTCAAGCCAGTCAAGCTTATTGAATACGGGGGATGGGATGGATTGCTTGTTGAGCATGCATCTGAAGAACGATCCATCATCACGTATGCTGATCAATTGAGCAATGATGGGGAGCGTTGCCTCCATAATAGTGAGATAAGCTGAGATGACAGCAGGCCAAAAAGCACCAAACCCTTTAATATGGCTTGATGCTTTGACTTTTTGCAGTAAAGCTTAGCAGCCTGACCTAATCCGTAATAAGGATACCACTTTCTCCAACAGCATCAAGCGCTTGCTGCAACTGTTCAATATCCTGAACGAGAGCAAGTCTGACGTAGCCTTCGCCTGATGGCCCAAAGGCACTGCCCGGAGTAACGATGACTCCTGCTTTGGTAACGAGGTCGGTCGCAAACTGCTCCGATGTATCGTAATGGGCAGGAATCCGTGTCCAGATAAACATCGTCGCTTCCGGTTTGTTAATTGCCCATCCGAGTTTAGCAAAACCTTCACACAGCATATCACGCCGTTCCTCATAGATTGCCCGTACTCGTGCCACATCACTTTGGTCGCCTGTAATGGCAGAGATGGCCGCCCGCTGAATCGGAATAAACATACCATAATCCATATTGGATTTCAGTTTTTTCAGCGTACTGACAACGGCAGCGTTGCCTAGACAGAATCCGATTCTTGCTCCGGCCAGTCCATACGTTTTGGACAGGGAGTTGAATTCGATTCCCACATCCATGGCACCGGGGTAAGCCAGAAAGCTACCACATGTTTTACCGTCAAAAACAAGCTCACTGTATGCATTGTCGTGAAGCACGATAATGTTATATTTTTTGGCAAAGGCAATCAGCTCTCCATAAAAGGAGTCGGGAGCCATCGCTGTAGTCGGGTTGTTCGGATACGATACCAGCATGAATTTTGCCCGCTGTGCGACAGCTTCAGGAATTTCATGCAGCTGAATAACGTAGTTGTGCTCTTCTTTTTGCGGCAAGTAATAGAGCTCTGCCCCAGCCAGAAGAGGACCATCTGCGAACACCGGATAACAGGGATCAGGAACCAGCACGAGATCGCCCTCATCTACGATCGAGAGGGAGATATGTGCAAGCCCCTCCTGAGAGCCGAGCAGTGAACAGATTTCTGTTTGCGGGTCCAGTTCGACGTGGTATCGTTCTTGATACCACTCGCTTGCCGCTTGCAGCAGTTCACTTTGGTCATTCACTGCGTAAATATAATTGGCTGGATCAGCCGCGGCCTCACAGAGTGCATTCATAATATGCTGGGCCGGTGGAATGTTTGGGGTTCCGACACTAAGATCAATGACGGGCTGTCCATGTTCCAGCCGGCGACGTTTGATATCCAGCAGCTTGGTGAAGATGCCTTCACTAAAGTGATTCATTCGTTTAGCAAATTTCATGTTGATTCCATCAGCCTCCAATGCTCTTCGTACGCATATTTATTAATAATAAATGCATAACGCACAAAAGAGAAGAGCAGAGAGCTGTGCCGTCTATTCCACCTTGAAGTGACTCAATTCGTCCCGTAGCTTGGCAGACAGCTGATTCAACTCATCGGAAAGATCAGCCACCTGCTTAATGCTATCGAGCTGTTCCTGTGTACTTGCACTGACCTCTTCTGTTGAAGCAGAATTCTCCTCGGTGGTTGAGGAGATAATCTCCAGAGCCTGAAAAATTTCGTCCTTGTGCTGATGCACAGTGGTTGTACTGTTTGTGATCTGTTTCATGCGGAGCTGGAGCTCTTTCAGGTCCTTGTTAATGGTGTAGAATACTTGCTGGGTATTCTCCACGGACTTGGCGTTCTCTTCCGCAATTTTCAGACCGCGCATGGTGTGTTCAACTGATAGAGAGGTTTTCTCTTCAATAACATTGACCTTCTTGTTAATTTCCTCTGTCGCCAGTGCAGTCTGTTCAGCCAGCTTACGAACCTCTTCCGCTACAACGGCGAATCCTCTGCCATGCTCTCCAGCACGTGCGGCCTCAATGGAAGCATTGAGGGCAAGCAGATTGGTTTGTGAGGCGATTTGTTTCACTGTATCCACAAAGCTGGATATTTCATTCCGGCTGAGATCAATCTCCTGAATTATAGAGGAGACCGCCTGAGTTGAGGCATTGTTTTCATCGGACCATTTGGATAATTGCTCTACGACGGCAAGCCCATGACCGCTCTGATCGGCAGAGGTCTGTACCATAGCTCCCATAGCCTGTGCATCCGCAGCAATCTCATCAATCTGGTTCGATAATGAGCCCGTTTTGCGTAAAATATTTTCGGTTTCAATGGATTGATAGTTGGTTGCGTTGGCAATTTCATTAATCGCCGTGGATGTATCATTCATCGTCACTGCGGTTCTTGAAGATATGGCTTGCAGGTCATTGGATGATTGATTGAGAATTTGCGCTGAATTGCCCACGATTTGCAGCATACCCTGAATTTTATGCACCATAGTGTTCAATCCTTCGGCAATCTGTCCAATCTCATTCGTGGACTTGATATCCAGTTTAACCGTCAGATCACCTTGCTCAATCTGTTTGATCTTGCCCAGTAACTGCGGTATCGTGCGCAGCTGACGACGAAGGGTGATATTGCTAATAATTACAAGTAACAATGTAGCCACAATAAATCCTCCGACAGTAAAGGAGGTAAACTTGCCAAGCTCATCCAAAACCTCTTTTTCTGCAATGGTCAAGCCTACTGACCATCCGGTATCTTTGCTGGTCGCATAGCCGATGTAACGATGTTCCCCATTGTCATTCATCAAGGTTACGCCCGATTCTCCAGCGATCATCTTTTTACCTATTTCGGCCATATCGCCTTGACTATTCACAATGTTCTCCTTCAGCACCTTGCTCTCATCCGGGTGGTACAGAATTTCTCCGCTCCTGGAGAGCAAAATGGAATAACCCGTACTGCCCAACGAATAACTTTTCATGATATTCGGAATATCTTTAAATGCAATGTCGGCAGCTACAAAACCAATCATATTGTTGTTCTCATCCTTGATTGGATAGAAAATCCCCATAAGCACACTACCCGCTGCAACGTCGATGTAGGGATCTGAATAATAAAGTCCATCTGCAGCTTTGACCGGCTGGTAGTATGGGCGAGCCTGAATATCAAAGTCAGGTGCAGAGACAACGCCGTCATTTTGAATCCAGAAGCCTTTTCCATCCATCCCCGCAACCCATGCATCGGCAAAAGAAGGCTCGGCTGCCACAATAGCGGCGAGTGTTTCCTTGGTTTCCTCAGCATAAGTGGATGTGGATGCTTCTGCTGCTGATTTTGTTGTTTCTATGTATTGCTTGAACAGTTTGTTCGTAGACATTTGCTTGACCAATGCGCCTTTTTCTTTGAACAGTGCATCGAATTCACTGACGATGGCTTGTGTTTTGGTCTGAAGCATAGATTCTTGCTGTTGAACCATAATGTTTTTTGTACTGGTGAACACAAATGTGCCAAGTACAGCGAACACAACGACAATGATGACTAACAACACAACGGACAGCGTATTAGCCATACTGGATTTGCGTGTCCCCGTTTTTCCCCGTTTTTTGAAAATGTTTAACATGTTCCATCTCCCCAGATGTTTAATTAAGAAGTGCTAAACTCCTGAGTTATATGTCGGCATATGGTATAGAATTATGTATATTTTCATTACATCAAAATGTTTTAATTAAATTTTGATGTAATTTGGAGGATCGTTCCTTCAATGCATTTTGTTTATAATGGAATAAAGTGATGGAGTCTGATTGAGATATAAGTGGAGACAGGAGGAAGAAAGATGAAGATGACCCAGCTTTGGCATGCTTCCATGCAAGGCATGCCCTGGAATGAAGAGAAGATGAATCAGGCCGTTCAGCATTTGCGGCGCAGGGCGACGGTTCATTTTCGCGTCGGTGTGGATACGGTTGAGGATCTGGCCCATTTGGATGCGAAGGTTTTCTCGGTCAGACCCGATCTCATTCTTCACATCTCTAATGCAGATGTCAAAGCAAAGTACGAATCCAGTTTCCTCGGACGATTGGCGCAGCTGAAACATGTATCTGCTTTACAGCTGCATGTTTCCCAGAAGCAGGATTTTACTATTTTAGGTACAATGAGTCAGATGCATTTTCTAATCATAAGCTCCCCTGCCAAGGAAACGGATTTGAGTTTTATTGAACATTTCACACAGTTAACGTATCTTGAGCTGCATGGGAAATTTGAAAGCAAGACCTCGATTGAGAAATGTAAGTCTCTGGAGACGCTTATCCTGAACTGCCCAGTCGATTGTCTTGATGTATTAGCAGCGCTTCCGAGGCTTCAATATTTGTCTCTTGATAACTGTGAGTTGAGAAGCGAACTGGAGATATTGGCACCGTCATCCATCCGTATACTCAAGCTTAGCTCCGTGCGAAAACTGACAAGTATCCATGGACTGGAACGTATGCATGGCCTGGAATTCCTGCATTTATCCTTGTCCAAGCTGGAGCAATTATGTGATTTCTCGCAAATGCCCCGGCTCAGACAGCTTGAGCTGAGTTATATGAAATCGCTTCGGAATCTGGAGTATTTGTGGACGGCCACAGCTCTTGAAGTGCTGGAGCTGAAGGAGATCAATACTGCACTCAAAGCAGAATCATTCGTCCGGCTGTCCGAGCTTGAGCGGCTGCGTCAGATTGATTTTCGCTTCATCGATTTTAATAAAGGACGCATCGCTGCTATGCGTGAACAGCTCATACGGCAAGGGAAGTCACACATCCTGTATGAGCATATTCCTGAACAAGCTCAAGTACAATCCATGGCGATCGAGCATATATCCCGATACTTGACATAGAGAATAATGCGAAGGGAATAGCGATCAGATTAGAATGTAGTCGAATCGAATGCGAAGTCGTATCCCTAATCCATTCCAGGTGTATCTAATCGAATCCAAGACAACCCAATACACAATCCAGTGAGCAGATACAAATGCTGCCAGGCGGATAAAGGGAGCAGCTTGGAATCAGCCTGCTGCCTTACGTGTTCAGATCGGTAAGCGCAGGCACGTTAATCTCCTTGACACAGGCTGCGTTGGACAGGCTGACAATACACTGCACGATGGATACGATGTCCTGAAGAGGGATGCGTGTGCCGCCGTACTCGGATAATGCGCGTTCTGGACCTGCGTCATACGGAATTTCTGCTGCCAGTTCTCCTGGATTAATGCAGGTTACCGCGATGCGATCCTGCCTTGTATGTTCCCGCAAAGCCTCTGTAATACCCCGTAATGCAAACTTGGAGGCGACAAAAGAAACCTGTGTACTGCCCGCATTGCTTAAACCGGCGGTTGAGCCAATAACAATAATTTTGCCTGCCGCCGATAGCCGCAATTGAGGCAGTAGTGCCTGTATACATACAATGGTGGACGTTACATTGACATGAATCAGCTGTTGAATATCGGCAGGGTCATCCTGATCAAAGGTATAATGCTCCTCGAAGCCTTCCTTTTCCCAGATGCCCACGTTATAAATAAGCACATCCAGTGTTTCGCCGCGTAGCTGTTCTGCAATGTGTTTGCCCGCCTGAAGCTCGGATAGATCCGCCTGAATCCATATACGCTGCACTCCATCGTTCAGCTTTAGGCTTTCCGGCTGGCTACGAGATACAACCCATACTTTATCACCAGCCTGCGGCAATCCTCTGACAAATGCATCACCTAGTCCTTTACTGGCCCCAAACACAATGAAATTTTTCATCCTTGAAGATCCCCCTTATGTGACCGTGTGTACCAACACGGTTATTAATATGGCATTACCATAAAGCTTACTATAAAGGAGTTGTATGGAACATGAAGGTTGAATGAGAGATGTTTCATGTTTCGGAAAGAAATTGACCAAAGTGCGAAAGGATACATTCGATATATCAGGCAGTTCAGAAAATGAGAATCAAAAACCAAAACCAAAATGACCTGGCTTCACGGTAAGTGAAGTCCAGGCCATCCGAATGTAATTACGTACAGCGTAACTTTAATTAAAGGCTGGCTGAAGGTTACTCCATACGGAAAAAGTCGAAGTCGGCGTACCCTCCGGTAGACTTGGTCGCATAGTTAAACAATGCAAACCGATAGCCCATAAAGTGCGGTAACGTGTACGACATTTGTAGTGTGTTGCCAATGGTAGTCCAGCTGGTACCATTCAGACTGTAGGCAAAATACGCCTTATCCGTTTGATTCGTAAAATCACAGATGACTCGCAGATAGACCCTGTTTTGATTCAAAGGTACATTTGCGACTTCAGTCATTGTGCCGGAGCTGGCATTGACCATGACGATGGCTTTGGTATTGCCGTTCATTTTCACACCGACAAAACCGTATTTGGCCTGAAATGCTGCCAGTCCCGCATAGTCGCCATCCTTCATGCCCGCTGTTTCGAGTGCGGTAACGCCAGTGCTTTTGGGTCCAATAGCTCGCTGTGTCAGCGTATTGCGTGCTTCCATAATATTTTTGCTGAGCTTGCCTGTTGTTAAACGCAAGAAGTCAGGGCGTTGACTCAAGGACCATTTGCTGGCATCCGAATTGTGATTCCACTGCCAAAATTTCGAGAGACCAGAATTGCCAGAAGCGGTATTAAATTCATCCGAGCCGTAAATGTTGGTCGTTGGCTGTCCTTCAATTGGCAAGTTAATGGTCATTGGAACCTTGCCGTTAACCCCGAATACAGGCCAGTTGTCAGACCAGGTCACTGGAACCAGATAAGGAATTCGCCCGACGGCTCCACTGTCACGGAACAGCATGCCATACCAGGCCCCGGAGGCCGTATCTACGATGCCGCCCTGGGCAATACCGGAATCTCTTAACACAACTTTTCCAGTGTAGGGTCCTGTCAACGTATTTGCGCGATAAGCAAGCTGTATGCGTCCATCACCCGCAGGCCAGGCGATGAGGAATACGTAATACATTCCGTTAATCTTCTGGATATGTGCCCCTTCTGCCTTCACGATCATATTGGAGCCAGCGATACTGCTGGCATTCGAGATCAGGACCTGATTCAATCCCCCGGATTTAACGGCCTTCGCATCAGGAGTTAATTCAACGATACTGATGTTATCACTGCCATGTACAAGAAAGGTGCGGTTTCCATCGAAAAGCAGGGACGGATCATGATAATAGCTGTTTAATGTATATGGCGTCCACGGTCCGGTTTCAATATTGCTCGTCTGGTAGATGTAGGTCCTGCCCGTAGAAAGTGAGCCGAAGGCTACATAATAGGTGCCGTTGTTGTAGCGAAGGCTGCTGGCCCAGGAGCCACGTCCATACTCATTTTGACCATTATTCAGATTCTGCACATCGCCGTTGCCGAGTGTGGTATAGACATAGTTCACAATACTCCAGTTGACCAGGTCGTAGGATTTCATGACAGGTACGCCTGGATTCATATGCATGGTGGTGCTGGTCATGTAAAAGGCGTTGCCTACACGAATGACGTCACTGTCCGGCACGTCTGCATAAAGCACCGGATTGTTAAAGGTAGCCGCATAGGCGGACTGCTGGGTAAGGGGCAGTGTTGTCAAAAGCAAGGGAATTGTGAGCAGCAGGACTCCGATTTTTTTCCACATAACAATGCCTCCCTGGAATGTCATCAATGAAGATCAGTTAAGAGATTTCAAGGTAATCAATGTACGCATCCCAGGTGCCGTTATCTGTCGTTACAACAAGTTTTACTTCCTGATCTCCCGTTGCATGTGTAATGTTTGTCAGCGTCTGCACCGTTGGTTGTGTTCCAGTAAAGTAGAATGAACCTGCGGTTACACCACCGATTACCAGATCAACACGGGCTGTACTGTTGTTGTTGGAAGCACCCCGAAGAGAGAATTGATGTGTTGGAAAAGCAAAGTATTGATTGTAGGCTGCATAGTCATCGTTTGCATACAATGCGACTCCATTAAAAGGAGAGCTGATCACACCAGCATATGGGCCGCCGACGGTCATGTTTTCCGCCTCATATCGTGTCACGGAAGGGTTAGGATTTGGGTTTGGATTAGGATTAGGATTTCCTCCTGAACCGGAGGTGAACTGCCAATAGTCCAGATTGAACAGGTTTCCGTTACCTGATCCTGTAAACACAAGGTACAGATTGTGAATGCCGGTAGTATTGTTAACGTTGGTCTCCAGTTCACGCCAGGTCTGGGCTCCACCCGTAGAAGTTACATTAAGTGTACCAATCAGGGTGCCTGTAGGACTGCCAAGTCGGAGTTCAATGCTGCCATTGCCGGTAGAAGCTACATTTGCTTTGAATTTGGATGCGCCCGTTGAACCAAAATCCACATTGCTTACGGCAACCCAGTCGCCGTTATGGATGTTAGTGACGTTCTGATTGGCTGTTGGTCCGCCGCTTGCTTGACTAGGCTGAGTATTAATCCCTGCCTGCCAAGCAATTGTTTCCGCTTCCACGCGAACATACGGATTGAGGTTGGCCGTCTGTGGCACGCCAGTCATGTTGCCTTGTACCTCTTGAATCGTGCCATCTGCATTATGGGTTAGCCTGTTGATGTGTGTGGAACGATACCCTTTTCCATCCCCCAGAAAAGCTTTGCTTACCGTTTGCGCATGATATGCGACATACCATTGATTGTTAAACTGGAATACGGCATGATGGTTGTTGCCGCCTACGCCGAAGAAGGTACCCGGATTTTTGAGGAAATGACCTTTGTACGTGAACGGCCCCATCGGACTGTCACTTACCATATATCCGATTTCACCTTTGGGATACGCTGCCGGGTGATTTCCCGCAAAATTGATGCAATACGAATAGTAGTATTTGCCATTGTATTTATGGATGCCGGAATCCTCAAACATATACGGGGCATCAATGGTTGTGGCGCTGCCGACTACACTGGTCATGTCGGCACCGAGACGAATGACTCGAGATGTTTTGGGATTGGCAATGGAAGCAGCATTGCTCTCGTTAGGAATGCCGCCCCCAGCATACAAGTAGGCCGAGCCATCGTCATCCACCAGTACAGCCGGATCGAAGAGCCAGGTTACGCCTGACATGCCAGGAGTTCCGTGAGTTACGAGTGCCCGTCCAATCGGATCAGACCAAGGGCCAATTGGGGAGTCTGCTGAGAGCACACCAATGCCTGCACCCGAGTTAGCAAAATACAGGAAAAACTTCTCTCTGCCGTTAACGGTTTTTTTGGCAATGGCTGGAGCCCAGGATTGACTTGCCCAACGAGCGATGCCTTGTCCGTTATTGGCATTATTAGCGCCAGCTACTGGAATATAACCGTGGTCCGTCCAGTTCACCATGTCAGCTGAAGAGATTACACTGATTCTACCGATAGTACCGTAGTTATTTTCTCTGACGGAGCCATCATTGTTGTACAAATAAGTATCACCCGTCATATAGACATAGACCCGATTGTTATGCACGAGCACATAAGGGTCTGCTCCCAGCTTGTGATCTACAAGCGGATTGGCATTAACAGGTGTTTTGGCAACAGCAGCATTGGCAGCATGGGTAGACTCCATCGGCATCATGACAAACACCAGTATGAGTGACATCAGCAAAGCTAGTCGTTTACGAATCATACACTCGCCTCCATTGGATTAGGATGATAGTATCTTACAGATTGAATCAAAGAAGTTGCATTAAGCCGTTGTAACGATCCAGAACGAAAAATGCTCTCCTTAGCGATGCCTCCTTTCTGAAAAAAGTTGGGCTGGTGCTCATGATGTAATCTATGGTTCAAGCTGGGTGACCTGCACGCGGTGTGAACTGGAGCATAGCGGCAGGCTGACAGCCATTACCCAAATGTTAGGTTAGGGCAGGGAGATATTGGAGCGTAAGTGATGTTAACTATAATCTGCCCGGTTGTTATTTGTAATCGCTTTCAATAGAATGGTTTAGGAAAAGAGATGCTAGAGAAGTGAAGGGGGATTAATGTAATTATTTTTCATATTTTCTTTAAAATGTTTAATTCTTAGTTGACGATATCATATCATATTTTGAAAAGAATACAATCATTTTATAACAAAAAATGTAAAAAAGAGTAGAACGAACGGTTAGAATATATCATGCGGATTTATTTCCATTGTTTATCATTACATTCTAAAGTGTTAGAATTGGAATTGGTTAGATGATTATACTATAGATGTACAATAATGATACATAAGAGCAGGTGAGGTATATGAATACACATGTCATCATTTACGATGGATATGTAAGCTTTGAAATTATGCTTGCGATGTACCTGATGAAAACGAAAGGCCATATCATCACCGTGGGTATTTCTTCTGATCCGGTGAGGTCTTATGAAGGCCTGATGGTTACACCGCATCAATCCCTTGATGAGATTAGTGATCGTGATATCGAAGCGTTCATTATTCCAGGTGGGGATATTAGCGCAATCCAGCAAAATGAAAGATTAGTTTCACTATTGAAAAGGTTGAACACAGATCATAAATATATTGGTGCGATATGTTCTGGAGTAGATTTATTGAAGCAGACAGGTCTTTTGGAAGGAAAGCGGTACACCAGTAATGATGCAGGTCACAGTGCAGCGTTCAAGGTGCATGACAACTTGATCACAGCGAAGGCAAACGGATACGTGGATTTTGCTATAGCTCTAGGACAAATGAGAGGCATCTATTCGGATGAAGCGGACTATGAAGAAACGATCCGTTTTTTCAAATATTTTGAGAATGCCTGACCTGCACAAAAACATAATGGAGCAGAAGCCTGTTCAGTTAGCTGAAAAAAGCCTGGTGCTTGATGCCAGACTTTTAAGTGTTTTATGATATAGAGACTTAGATGCTCCCCATGAATGGTTATAACGATTTACCTTGGTTCGGAGAGCATCTCTATCGCATGCGATGCATGGTATGTAGCAAGGCTTCTGGCAAACTGCATGATATCATCTACTAAAATATGATTGGGTTCAAGCTCATTATGGATGAAGTAATGACCTTGAAAGTAGTTGGAAGCAGGGCTGGGCGACTCAACATGTTTGAGTGCACCCAGCCTTTTTTAGCGCTTTACTCCTATGCTTTAATGCTTCCAGTGGTTTGGCAGAAACAGTGAAAACGACCAGTGTAAACTTTGTCGATCTGAAAGATCCTTCTTGGTTAGGATTCTGTGTAAGGATAAAGAAGTGAAAATTTCCAGTATGAGGACTGTACGTTCTGCACGGGTGCGTTTGCCTTGTTTCGTATATCACGCTTACTTCGGCGTAATATGAAAACGCCACTTGATGATATGTTTGGATATACTCGGTAGGATCTATTGATCAAGCATTGTGATAATTTGTTGCTTTACAAGCTCGGGCTGGTCGATATATACGTAGTGCCCTGAGCCTTGAGCAATGACATGAGTGGAATAGTTGGACAGTGAGGCCAGATCGAGTTGCATGTCAGCCCATTTCAACTCCATCTCTGGTCCCATGCCATGTTCTGTTGCTGAAATGACGGTTAATGGCAGATTCCGCAATGCATCCTTGGCGCGCAGTCTTTCAACGTATTTAAAGCTCTTGGTGACTTCCGTATAGTTGCCCTCAACGGTAAATTGGGATAAATACATTTCTTTAAGCTCTGGAGGCAGTGTGGCTAGAATGGCTTCCTCCTGCTTCTCATGAGAGGCGTCGATCAGAACAGCACCTGCCACTTCATCTGCATAACGGTCCGCAAATGCTCTTACATTCAACCCGCCAAGGCTGTGTCCCACCAGTACGTAAGGCCCTGGAATATTAGCTTTTCGCAAAAGCTTATGTAGTTCCTTCACTTGTTGTTTTGTCGTTTTATCCTTGGTGGTATCGTCACTTAGACCAAGTCCGGCCCGATCATAGGATACGGTTAACGTTGTTTTGGAAATCTCGGATTGCATATCATTCCAGACGGACGAAGCATCACCATACCCGCCAATGAAAACAACGGTAGGAAGAGAGGTTTTCACGCCCTGAATCTTCGCATATAAAGAAACACCTGTGCTTACTTCATAGAGTCCGCTTGAGCCTGCCTGAGTTGGCTTGGCTTCTACGAAGGGGGCTACACTAAGGAAAACCAAACAGAAGCTTAGCAATAAAGAGAAATAACGCTTCATTCTAAAAACCTCCTAGATTTATATTATAATAGTTATATATTTACAATAATAAGACTACAACAAAACACCAAATATTGTAAGTGTATAAATTGTGTCTGAAAGTAGGAAGGGGATTATTTAGCATGTATAACAGCCCATATAAGAACACAAAAAAAACAGGCTACGATGTCATCATCATAGCCTGTCGCCTGTATGCTATTCGCGTTAATTTGTAAAATCAATCACCATGCGACCCTGAATTTTACCTTCTTGCATTTCTTCGAAGATATGGTTGATATCATCAATTTTGCGCTTGCTCACAATTGGAACCACTTTGCCTTCGGCGGCAAAGCGGAAAGCCTCTTGCAAATCCTCTCGTGTACCGACCAAGGAGCCAATCACCTGTATGCCATCCAGCACCAGACGAGGAATATCGAGATCCATCTTGTCCGTGGGCAGTCCTACAGCAACAACCCGGCCTCCTGCTTTGACGACATCTACAGCTTGATTAAAAGGTTTTTTGGCAACGGCGGTCACTACGGTTGCGTCAAGGCCCTGTCCGTTGGTTAGCTGTTTGGCTTTCAGAACAGGATCATCCTTAAGACTGTTAACGGCATAGTCTGCACCTACTTGAAGTGCAAGCTCGAGCTTCTCATCGCTAATGTCAAAAGCAATGACCTTGGCATTGAACACATGTTTTGCATATTGCACAGCCAAATTCCCCAAGCCGCCGATGCCAAAAATTCCGATCCACTGACCGGGACGGATATCACTTACTTTTACCGCTTTATAGGTGGTCACTCCTGCACAGGTTACGCTCGTTGCAGCAGCAGGATCAAGATGTTCTGGCACCTTGACCGCATAATCGGCAGTAACGATGCATTGTTCTGCCATCGCGCCGTCTACGGTGTAGCCCGCGTTTTTGACCTGACGGCATAATGTCTCTCTTCCAGTCAAACAATATTCACAGCGACCGCAGCTTTCAAACAACCAGGCAATGCTGACTCGATCACCGACAGTTAGACTCGTCACGCCTTCCCCTAACTCGATAACTTTTCCAATCCCTTCATGACCAAGCACCCTGCCCGTAACATCACCGAAATCGGCATTTTTTACATGTAAGTCTGTGTGGCACACGCCGCAATATTCCATCTGTACAAGTGCTTCACCATGATTAAGGGGACGTAGCTGCTTGTCCTCTACGTGCACCTTGTTATCCTTTGTGACTATGGCTGCTTTCATCTGCGATTCTCCTTTAATTACAAACGGTATCCGTTGATCATTAGGCTCAATGTATATCGAAGCCCTCCATAGGATTTGAACTTGTTTCTGGAAATATGCAAAAGCGAGCAGATATAATGAGCAATCGAAGCACCGTTGGAGCACCGGAGTATCATAAAATTAAAAAAAGGGCTGTGGTTTCACATCATGTGAGCTGCCTCAACCCAAGTTTGATTTATGTTACAAGCGAGCATGTTAATGACTTAACGTCCTGGTTACATGTTAATTATCTTCATTTCATGTTGGTCAGGCTTTTGACGACAAATTCAAGCTGGGCTTCCAGCGAAATAGGATCACTGAACACGAAGCCGCGGCTATCCTCACGGTAGACATGATGATTTTGTACAGCAGGCAGACTCTCCCAGATCGAGCCTTCGAAAATGGGAGCGGCACTTTCATCACCTGTCCAGCCACTAATGAAAATGTAATCTCCTGCGTATTGGGGCAATAGCTCAAGAGAAAGCTTGGCCCAGCCCTTACCGCTATCAATGGCTTCTTTTTGAATGATAGGGGGTGCCTTCAAATGAAATTCTCCATAAATAATATCTCCACCTCTGCCAAAGCTGCCATAGGCATAAAATTCTTTGGCACTTCCTGAATCAAAGATGGATACGGTACGATCACCAACCGCTTGTCTCACCATGGGGCTGTATTTAGCAATTTTGGTATCCCACTCAGCAATCCAAGCTTTTGCTTGTTCTTCTCTGCCCGTCATTATGCCAAACTCCATCAATTGTTTTCGAAAAGGCACTCCGTATTCAACAGCAACGGTTGGTGCGATTTTGGATAGCTTTTCAATCGTCTCTGCATCATTCCAGACGACAATTAAATCCGGCTGCAGCTCCATTATTTTCTCATAAGGTACGTCATTTCCGATGTTTACAACATCATTAAGTTTCCCTTCGGTATAACTGTTGAAAGACTCATCTCCTGCTCCAACAGGTTTGATACCAAGTGCCAACAAATGTCCGGTGAATGCCCCTGCTACCATAACGACGCGTTGAGGATTTTTGGGAATTTGCACTTCGCCGTTAATTGCATTGTAAGTCATCCATTCTGAAGTGCTGCCTGTTGTTGTGCTCGACGTTGTATTTGTGCCTACAACAGTGTTGGAGGTGCTGCCGCTCGCTGAAGTTGTGCTTGCTGGTTTGGAACAGGCCGTAACCATAAGAGTCAGACATAACAGCAACGTAATGCCGACAGGTAATTTGCGTTTAAACATCCGTAAATCTCCTCTTTCATCGTTATGATAATTATTCTCATTTATGTTCTCAATATATCGACGAAGCTTACGAGGAGCAATGGATGATCCAAGCCTTATGATAGGATCATTGGCGCTTTTTCCCTGTGAACGTGTTTCACTTTTATATTGTTTTGGCGTAATTCCAGTATGCTTTTTAAATATGCGAATAAAGTAGGAGACGTCGGGATATCCAACACTTGCTGCTGTCTCCTGTAAGGACAAGTTGGTTGTAAGCAGCAGTTCTTTCGCTTTAGTGACCCGAACATTGATCAAATAATCAATAATGCTTGAGCCGGTTTCACGCTTGAAGCATTTGGACAGATATGCACCGCTGTAGTGAAAGGTTTGAGCGAGCGTTTCCCTGGTTAATGGCTCAGCGTAGTATTCCTGAATGTAGCGCATGAGCTGAGATGTCAGATTGGGGTATGTGGTATGGACCTGCTGCTGATCCATTTGTCTGAGTAATTCATATGTGAATTGATAAAAGAGTGTTTTGACATGAAGATGCTCTAAACGTTTCGTTGTTTGCCATTCACTTAGCATTTGCTCAGCCAGTCTGTACAGGACAGCGGGGTGGAGAGGAATAAAGCCATACTGAAGGCGGAATGGCAACTGTGGATCCATCTGTCGTAGTACACGCTGATCAGCTGAGTTTGGCAAGAAAGCCTTGTACAGAATGAGATAATAATGAAAGGCATCATCGGTGAGATGGATGTCCAGACGTGTACCTTTTCCTCCATGTAAAATATAGAAAGGTTTGGAGACATGCTCCGTTCCGTCTAAAGTTACTGTTGCACTGCCATGGGTTACGTACAGAAAGGCGCTCGTTGGAAACAAATAAGAAGAATGCCAGTCGCCAGCTTCTAATGTAATTTTCCGTACATCCATGATGTTTAACGCTGTCCGATTCCAGACTAACAGCTGTTCCTGTATATCTATGGTGGCTTTCAATGCAGAGTGTCTCCCTTCCATAAAGCTGTAAAGCCGCGTTGATGGGTTTATCGTAATCATCATAAACTATTTTCAACGCTCACTCATGATTTGAACAGGATATTATCTCCACATTATAAAAAAAGAACCCGTATGAACAGGCTTTTTTACACTTTAGTGAATAGCGTAATTTTCCTTTTTAAATATAAACAAAAAGCCCTCGTGCATCGTTCATGCAACGTGGGCGAAAGTCGAGAGGAGTAGTTAACATTACGGCCTCAAGGTATGTATAGTATGATTAGTTTTCAATAATTATTTTGTCCAACTTGAGATTAACCGGATGTGCCAACGTATCTCCAACCGGGCACTTGCTCTCCAGAAATTGTACAAATGCTTCAACCTGCTCTTGGGGAGAATCCGTTTTGATTCGGAAGGTATACCGAATATCGGAATAGCCGGGACGTACCTCTGATTTGTCAAAAAAGCCATCCAGGTCAAGATCGCCTTCTACATCCACAAAGAAATCTTGGAGGTTTACGCCGAATTTAGGCGCATACACTCTAGCTACGATAGATTGACATGCTCCCAGCGAGGCCAGTAAAGCTTCCACCGGGTTCATCCCCGTATCGGTTCCACCCAAGCTTTTGGGCTCGTCGATAATAAATTCAAAGTTTCGTGATGCTACTTTTACTTGAACCCCGTCTTGCAGATGAGCAGATGCTTTAAACGTTTGGAGTGCAGCCATTTTGTAGTCTCCTTTAATGGTTATATTCATACTTTTCCGCTATGAATATATTAAATTAGATAATCTGCTTCTGTCAATCCTCATTAACGCGGCTCGAATGAAAATGCCAATGGCCTCCTGCGAGAGTTTTTTCCCAAAGGGACCGATTTTGCCCAAATCACGGATGAGGCTCTAGAAAACGCTCTGGACTTGATCAATCCAGACCACGTAAAGCCTGAGCTGGAGAACCGCTCACGAATCTTTTCAGAGGAACTGTCGCACTTGACTTGACAATCCGTCATGGGGAATCAAAGAAGTTGAGCTCACCAAAAAGCCCACTCTAACATGGGCTCAGTGTTTCAAACCGATCTACTAACATTATTCTCCCGTCGCTGCATTGTATTATTTCTTAAATTCCAGGTGTGATTTCACCCGTATTTAGAGTGACGCTTACTGGTGCAATATAATTAATCGCATCATTTCCAGTAAGTGTATAGACGATTGTTACTTGTTTCCGGCTTCCTGCTTGTGGAGTACTGTAAGTCGCTACCGCATGTACGAAGACGTCATCTCCGCTAATCGTGTTGTTTAATGTACCCGCTGTTACAATTGCTGTTGTGTTGCCATCATAAACCTTGGACGTTAATACAGGAGCCGTAATCGTTAATTGTCGGGCTGTAATTTCACCTGTAGTTAATGCAATAGCTTCTGGAGCGGAATAATTATTAGCATCGGCTCCTGCTACCGTGTACGATACGTCTATCGTCTTGTTTTTTCCAACATTCTCGTTGTCATAAGTACCGGACCCTTCTACCTTTGCATCTTCTCCAGGGCATATTCCTGCTCCAGCACATGATCCTAATCTAGATCCTGCGAGTACGGCTGAGGAGCGGGTTCCATCGTATACTTTAGAAGTTGTAATCAGATCTATGATTTGTCCTGTGTCAGTATGATGTTGCACATAAGCCACATAATCAGTATTATTCTCAGGCGCAACATAATTGGCTGCATCGGCTCCTGCTATCGTGTAATGGACAGTTACGGGTCTGGCTTTAGCCGATGTTCCTGTATCGTAAGTGGCTTCTACACTCACAGATACATTTTCTCCAGCCACTACCCCAATCAATGTACCAGATAAGATATGAAGCTCTGAATCACCAGCAAGGGACTCTTCAACTGATAAGGCCGGCTCTCCAATCGTTAACTGAGCACGATCAATAACTCCTGTGTTTATACTGTGGTTTACAGGCGCGAGATAATGATCAGCATCTGCTCCACTTAATGTATAAACTACTGTTATCGTTTTGCCTGCGCCTACTGTGCTGTCATTGTAAGAGGCGACTGCCTGTAGGATAACCGAATCGTCTCCAACCACATTAAGTAATGGGCCTGCTGTTACAGAAGTTGAAGGTGTTCCATCGTACACTTTAATCGGTGCCAGTGCCGCTGGTTCTGCAACAATCAGCTGCTTTTTGGTCAAGATGATTTCGCCCGAAGCGAGAGATATGTTGTTAGAAGCATCTGCGGCGTATACAACATAATGATCCAAGCTCAATGCTGCGGTATGAAAGATTGCAGGTACACCGGCTTCTACGGATAACTTGATACCTAGCGATTCACTTATAACCCGATTTAAATCGGAGAGGGTTGATCCCGTTGTTGAAGGAACAAGGTATAGATTCCCCTTCTCATTGCTAATCGCACTTACGTTATCCCCGAAGGCAATTGAACCTGTTGTTACACCTGATAGAGTTGGCGCTGTGCGATCTACTGGAGGTGTTGTGGGTGTTGTTGGGATCGTTGGTGTTGGGAGCGACGGTGTTGGGATTGGAGTTGTGGCGGGTTTTGGTGTTGGGGTTGGAGTTGGTAAAGTTGGAGTGTCCGGCGTTGGGGTCGGTGTGCTCGCCAAGACGTCTCTCACTGTAACGGAACGATACAAGACGACTACAGCTTCCGCACGGGTAAGGGGTTGATGTGGTTTAAAGTCACTTGCATTGGAATACCCTTGTATGATCCCATTGACTGCCGCGGCATCAACAGCTTCTTTGGCCCATAAAGATATAGACTTCGCATCCGTAAAACTAGATTCCTGTTGGGTTTTATTTTCCAAGCTTAAAAGACGATTTACGATAACAGCAGCTTCCTGCCTGCTGATTAATTTATTGGCACCGAATGTACCATCCGAATATCCTTTGATGTAGCCTGCTTTTAGAGCTTTGGCCACCTCGGTAGAGATCCAGGTAGCTGGAGCCACATCACGGAATGGAACCGCTGCCAGTTCAGTGAATCCGTAAGAGCGGTTAACCAAAGTAATAAATTCTGCCCGTGATATGGTGTTATCCGGTTTGAACGTACCATCCTCATACCCTGTAACATAGCCTTTGTCTAACCAATCAGATACTTGACTTTCTGCCCACGTTCCGCGAATATCGGTTTTTAAGGTTGTTGTAGCACCCAAGGTCACCTGAGGTGATGTCAAAAATAAAACTGCAGTTAATACGGTGGGTACGAATTTTTGTAAGCGATTCATGGGTAGTGTTCCCCCTTCAATAGTAGGTCTCTTCAATATATCACTAGGAAAGAATTGCTGAATAGACCTCCAACCACCTAAAAGTGTAATAATTTTGCGGTTTTTAGTTCTTTTTTTGACAACATAAAAAAGCCTGCATCAAACGCAGACTTTCTTGATTCAATCCATCCTAAATTTCTTCCCCCGTCGCCACCGGGTTCTCCTCATAACTAACCCAGTCGCTCCAGCTCCCGGAATACAGCCTCACATTCGAGAATCCCGCTTCCTCCAGCGCAATCACGTTCGGGCAGGCAGAGACACCTGAGCCGCAGTAGACGATGATGGCATCATCTTTCCCCAGCTTAAAAAAATAAGGCAAAAGACCTTTATTTTTAAATTAAATAATCTCATAGAAGGAAGATATAGGTATTTGTCGAATACATAATTTAGGTATTTTATACTAATTGGTGAAGTGGGAGTGGATGAATTGAAAATACATAGTTTAAAAATACAAGGTTTTAGAAGACACCTTGATTCTGAAGTGAACTTTTCTGATGCTACTTTTTTAATTGGGGAGAACAATATTGGGAAGAGTTCTGTATTAGCTGCGTTAAATATTCTTTTGAACGATATAAGAAAGTTGCCTGAAGAAGACTTTTTTTCGTATCGCGATGTTGAGACTGGCTCTAATTTTCAAATATCTGATGAAATTGTTCTTACAGGGGAGTTTCGAGATATTCCGCAAGAAGCTAAGAGCTGGGTGGGGTTTAAAGGACGAGTATTGAACTATGTAGATGAGAATGGCGAAACTAAATTGAGAATTGTTTATAGAAAGACGTTTAAACCAAATACTGATTATATTGTGGAAATGCGAGAACAATTAAAAAGCTTGAAACCGGAATTCGAAGGATGTATTTCAATCCAAGAATATATCAATGCTGGATTGGAAAGTTCTTTATTAGAAAGTTTACTCCCAACTATTGCTCCAGCAAAAAAATTAACAGCTAAAGAACAATTTCTAATCAAAGAGTTGGAGGATCTGTACGATTATAATGAATCAGACGAAGAATGGTTTAAGAATCCGGGAGGAATTCCTGCTAATGTTCTTACGAAGTTACCAAAATTTCTTTTAATACCTGCTCAGGATAAAGCAGATGAGTTATCGGGCACCTCTGGAACGCTTATTTCTACTTTAACGCAATTATTTAACGATGTCAGAGAATCTTCAGATAACTACAAGCAGGCTCAACAATACTTGGATTTGTTAGCTGCTGAGCTCAACCCAGATGATCAAGAAAGTGAATTTGGAAAAATGATGGTAGAGTTAAATAAAACTGTAAGTGGTGTTTTTCCAAATACTGGATTAAAAGCTGTTACTAGTTTAACTGATGCTGATAAGGTTATCAAACCGCAGTTTAAAATATCAATGTTTAGTAACATAACTACATCAGTTGGGCTTCAGGGCACAGGCATAATACGTTCTGCAGTTTTTGCTTTACTGAGATACAGAAATATTAGAGAAAATAGAAAAGAAGTTGGACAGATAAGACCTCTTTTGATTGGATTTGAAGAACCGGAGATCTATTTACACCCTAATGCAGCACAACAAATGAGAGATACAATTTACGAATTAGGGAACTCTTCAAGCAATCAAATTGTCTGTACCACTCACTCCCCATATATGATTGATTTAAGTAAAAAACCTTTACAAATTTTGAATTGTTTATCTCTTAAAAAGGTCAATATAGAATTAAGTGGAACGGAGTTTGAGGTAGAAAAAGTGAATTGTAACTCGTTTAACACTAGTAAGGAGTTCATTAATCTTCATGAAGTAGACAAAACTTATGTTAAAATGATTTTGAAAATAGACGATCATATTTCTAGAGTGTTCTTTTCTAAAAATATTTTAATCATAGAGGGAGATACGGAAGATATCGTTTTAAGAGAAACGATAAAAAGAATGCCTGACGTGGTAAGAAAGGACATTGAATGTAACTGGCAAATAGTTAAAGCTAGAGGTAAGGCAGTTATAATTTCACTAGTTAAATATTTGAGAGCCATGGGTCTGAGCCCAATTGTTATACATGATCAGGATGGAGGAGTTGCAAGAGCCGAACAATACAATGAACCTATTCGGATCGCTGTAGGCGATGATGAAGCCAGAATGATGCTGACCAATTGTATAGAAGATGTACTGGGGTACACGGCACCAGCAAGCGAAAAACCATATACTGCTTATAAGTTTATTACCGAAAATTGGAAGGATCAATGGGACTCAATCTCTAGAGAATGGAGATTAATTGTGGAACATGTATTTAAAGAATCGTTTAGTCTCATGCCTAAAGACGATGTTTCAGATATTCTTGATCAAGTGGCGACGACTTTGGATGAGCAACCTTCAATTTAAGGAATAAATAAAAGTATGAATTATGGTCTAAAGCAGTTTAACTTTACTAAATGAATTATGAATAGAGGGAGATTGCATGTGGCAAAATTTTTATTTTACAGAAAAGTCGGATTATGAAACTCCACCTTTGAAAAATGAAAGAAGGAAAGTTTTGGAGGTTGTCTCGGAAAATATCCTTTTTAAAAATGAAATAAAGATTGCGTTAGGATTTGGAACTGCTCATCCTATAAATGACGAGCTTAGAGAGTTTCCTTCATTGTTGAATCTATATCTGCATCTGAAAAAAATGCACCCGGTACGTTACGCACAGGTTCTAAGATCTATTTGGATTGATATTTCTAAATTTGGCATTGACTTGACGGCTGATTTGAAACCGTCACCAAAGATTGGTCAAATATGGCTTATGGATACGCCATACGGCGATTATAATTTAAAGCCCGAGAGATTGTTTGTAATAGTGGGGATTGCAATTAAGAAAGTTATCGTATGTGAAGTTCAACAAAGCTGCGAAGATGGGGCAGTAAAACTAGAAGATGATAATTTCCAAAAAGGTAGGCCGTTGTATGTGAATTTTAATAGAGATGTTGCAATGAGAGAAGATAACCTTAATATTTGTATAGCATCCCTAAACGAAAATAATACATGGCGCGTTTCTGATAAAATGATTGAAATGCAACGAATTCGTAAGGAGAGTTTTTATAGAAAAGTAAAGTTAAGTTGATAAGTCGGACTTTTAAGAAAGTATTTATGATCTTTTTTTGTGATTTAATGAACTATTTTATAATATATATATATCCAATTGCACCATAGTCAACAAGTACAGCTACTTCATCACTTTTATCAAGCTGGTTACAGAGATGGACTAGACAATTTCCTTCGCTATCGCTAAGATTTGGATTCAGACCGTTATTTAGCATCAATAAAAGTGTTCGTACATCTCCAAGAGCTACGCATTCAAAGATGAATGATGGCTCTTGGAGAATTTCGTTTTTATAGATACTAATGAGCATAGCGCATTTTAGAATATCGCTATTTTGGCAGGCTTCGAGAAAACTTTGTTGTATTGACAACTGAATCAGTCCTTTTATTTCCATTGAAAATCGGAAGAGATATCGGTGTCAATTTATTTATTTTGATATAATCATTCCCTTGTCAAAGTTACGTAATCGTAATTAAAGGGAAATCCTGCTATGCTGAAATGATCTTGAAAAGCGTGGAGACACAGTACATGTGTTTTTGTTAATTACCTTCTGTACCTATGTCGCAAATAATCCTTCCAGCATACATGTAGAAACGCGTTCCCAAAACATAAAAAGAGCCCACACAATGTGTAGGCTCTTATCACTCACTATTTGGAGAATCTGATTACTACAGTGTCGTATGCTGTAGGGTGTGGCTCGATTGAAACTTTGTAACCACCATATGTTGTAGTGGAAGTTTCACGAGATTCCACGGCCGAAGACAGCTTGCTTGTGAAGCTACTTGTCACTGGGACACCTGCAGCTTTCAACATATCCGTAGCCAGTTTTTGTGAAGCGCTGCTACTTGCGTCAAAAGTAATAACTTGGTTACTTCCTTTTCCACTTTGTGGAAGCATGTAACTCACAGAAGCATATCCGTCAGAGTTGTTTACACTGACTTCTTTAGCGTTGCTTTTCACTTCATATCCTTTGTAGGCACTAGCGCTGATCGTTTTCACAATGGCATCGTACACTGTTTTAACACCAGTAGGTACATTTGTAGCTGGTGGTGTTACAGGCTTGTCAGTTGGGAAACGTGGACGATCTTCCAATTTAGTCAGACCATTGTCCATTGCACGTTTGATGAAAGCTACAGCTTCGGCACGAGTGAGTTTGTCATTACCCTTGTAACCTTCTACTGTACTTCCAGTTTTACCACCTGCCAAGTTTTCATTGAGCAAGTACTGAATAGCATCTTTTCCGATGTAGTTAATACCGTTGGCACCGGCGATGATGTTGGCTACATCACCACGAGTAACTGCTTGGTCACGTGTGGCTCTACCAATTGCAGTTTTAGCAGCGCCATTTACTGGCCAATTTTTCGAAACCGCGATTTCGTACACAGGGTCTGCCCAGTGTGTTTGACCAGAAATTGGTTTTACCTCTTCATAAGCCGAGATAAACATCATCAAGAATTCAGCTTCAGATACTTGTTTGCTCGGTTTGAACGTACCATCTGGGTAACCTTTGATTACACCGTTGTTGATGGCCCATTGAATTGTACCATACGCCCAGTGAGAGGATTGAACGTCTCCGAATTTTTCAGATGGGTCTGCGGCTGACACTGCGGTCGTTAACTGTATTGAAAGCAGTATTGATCCCACCAAAGCTAGAAACCTCTTATATTTCATCCTTACACCTCCTTGATTATTTCTCCCATTAAAATATATTAAAAATATTTTTGTCAATGTTAACAAATTAAAGTTTTTTAGCATGAAAGACCGATATAATGTACATAAGAAAAACTTGATTTATTGTTGTTAAAGGAGATTTTTTATGTACAATGATGTGGCGGATACGCCTTTTTTTAAAGACATAATCAATGAAGAAAGTAGAGAGTTTATCTCTGCTAAATTTCGAGAGAGAACTTTTCCAAAAGGGCACATCCTATACTTTCAAGATGACCCAGGTCACGCCATGTACGTTATCAAAACAGGTATTCTGAAAATATATCGCCAAGAAGATGACCAAGAGATTGTGTTGGGTCATCAGTTTCCTGGAGAAGTTATTGGGGAACTGGAACTGTTTCACCACGATAATCACAGAACGGCTTCTGTTGCCACACTTGATAAAGTGATGGTTTGGGAAATTAGACGAGAACAGATGGATGAAATTGTCCGCGTCTATCCCGATCTCATGCGTAAAGTAATATACATACTTAGTGAACGTTTAATCCAGGCGGATCGTAAAATTGAATATCTTGCCTTCTTGGATGTGCGAGTGCGTGCAGCAAATCTACTGCTCGATTTGGTATCCAACTTTGGCAAAAAAACATCAAATGGATTGCTTATCGATTGGCGGATTACGCAACAACACTTTGGTAGTATGATCGGTGTAGGTAGAGAAACTGCTTCCAAGGCTCTTAATGATTTTAAGAATGAGAAATTAATTCACATGGATCATCGCAAAGTTTACGTTATTGATCTTGAAGGTTTACAGGGTGTTGCTAATGCCAATCAAGATCCAGTTGAAAAACGTGTGTGGCATTCGACCCACAAATATCATATCCCATCTCTTTAGATGGTTCTGTATTCACGCCAACATATTTAATGTGATTCTCACTACAAACAAATGTTCTTATATATACCTCTCCTAGTACAGTCATTTACTTGTCTAGCGAAATCTCTCCATGTTTCAATAGGGACAAATTTTGTAGGGGAGAGAAGTCACATAGCTAGATTTCAATTAGGTGACATTGTAGTTACTGACGGGGTGTTAGAGCAGATTAGTGAAACGGATCAAATGATTGGATTGAATCGTCATGCTCAATGGGATTGGGGAATGGTATCAGAGGAAGAGTTTCGAGCAAATGAGAATGGTTTGTTAGTAGGAGAGTATTTGATGTCTATGTACTTGAGTGAACATGGTGTTGTGTTTTGTGTGATTACGGAGGCTGAACGAACGAAAACGACACTTTCTCTGCCCGAAGAAGCTAGGTGGATCTGAAAATGAAAAAAAGTGTTGTTGGTATTGAGTTATACTCATGTTCAGAGATTCTGATACAACATCGGGAATACATTGTAGTACATGGCTTTGTATTTGAAGCAGGGAGAGAGCCTGCTGATTTTGTTTTGTTACTTGATCTATTTTGCGGGAGTCCGATTTATATTAAATTGGAGGATCACGAACTTTTACCAGTGATTAGGGAGAATTTATCAAGAATTGGGGCAGCCACTAAAATGTGATCTCGGGCGGGGAGTAAAGCCCCACCCAAGTCACATGAAGTTGTCCATTCTTGGCCAACACGAGTGTGACTAGTTCTGGTTGAAACAAACTAAACCGGAGTCAACGCCATGCCCACTTGCTAAAATCACTTCTTCAAGCATACTCTTCAGATCATCAATGTCCCCTGTTTTAACAGTCCGGTCAACATCGACGTCTCTAATTTTTACAGTGGCAGTACCACTAGCTATGTCACACTCCACTGTCATTGTTGTAGCTTCGTTAGCAATTCGAAATATGGTAGGTATATCGGAGTCGTAGAATACCTCTACTCCAGAGGGTGAAACGGCATGACCGCTATCTGGCAACGGAGCCTGCTGAACTAAATCAATGATTTCCTTTATTTGATCAGATATATTCATTTAAATCTCTCCTTAGCTCTTGTATTTGTTGAGGCCACATGCGAAATACAGAATGTGCATGTAAATGTCTATATGAATCGAATTATGACCATTAAACTGTAGTCAATGTAATCCCTGACCTGTTCCATAGCATAACAAAATCTCTTTCTTTGTTTGGTGCATACGAAGGTATGCCATAGATAGCCTTTCTACATTAATTTAATTTCTTGCACATCTCCCCTTTATGTAGAGAGATGTGCTAGGAACAGTTGAGCTATTAATATCTAGGGTTATCAATGATGATCACGCTCTGTATTTTAGAACGTCGATTGTACTCTTCTTCAGCTAAAGACCTCAACGCATTTTCAATAGTCTTGGTCAAATAGGATAATGCGGTTGCTTCCCCCGTTTTTTCCAAATTCTCACGGACCTTGTCACCGACAGGGGTAAATCTAAATATTCTGGTGATCTCTTCTGGGGTGAAACCTTCTTTTAGTAGCTGGCAGGTGAGATGGAAATCTCTCCCTGATCGAGTTTTATCTCGCATACTACTGCTTGCGAAGGTGCCCAGGTATTCATTAATCGACTCTGTATTTAACTTGTCAAGGAGTCGTTTATCCTTTTTAATACGTTCACGAAGCTCTGATTCAGGAAATGGTACTAAATTGTATAATGTTGGCAATTTAACTTTCTGCATGTGTAGGGAAGATTGTATAGTTTCTATTGCAGGCAGGTACTCAAATTGATCCAACGAGTATCGAACATTTTCCCAAAGAACAAAGCGAGTACGTTTAAGTTTTTTTGGATCTTTACGGTTAACAGATCCAGGCAATCGCATAATACGGGAGGCGTCATGGCAGTGATCAGCTATGCCTATATGTTCCTCCATCCGGGCACAAATGGACGATACTTGTTTGGAATCGTAAGGCTGGTCCAAGAGGAAATAAACGTGGAAACCATTTCCGCTGTCTACGATAATAGATGGAGGGAAGGGGAACTTCTTTTCCAGCAATTGTAGAATGAATTCCTTAGCTTCCTTTGGAGTAGCAGCCTCTACAGACTTGATATCAATATCGATCCATATAGTACTCGACAGATCAACTCCAGAATTAGTAGCTTTCATTTCGTAGTTATCTTCATCATGCTTGTGGACTTCTTTTCTAGGGTTAACTCCATAGTACACACAATCGCCCTCATTTTTAGCCAAACCAAAATTTGCTGCCCGCAGTAAATTTTTATCATTGAGTTCATAGTATTGTGTTCGAAACTTTCCGTTCATCTGTTTAAAATTGATTTCAAGATACGAAGCCTTATTATCAGTTCTGCTGAAAAATGGCTCATATAGGGTTTTCCAAAAAAGAGCCAGTAGTTGAGAGCGAGGACCGTCCTTTTCATAGGGCATTTTGCTGATTTTAGCGAATTGCTCCATTTTATTGTCGCTATGGGGAGCTATAATCAATTGTTGCAATTGCTCAGGCGTGTATGAAGTATTTTGATTAGGGTTCATGAGTGTCGGGCTCCTTTTAGTGAGTGATTAGGTGGAGAGAGAGTCTCTCGACTCTCTATTTGCAATTGAGAATTAATTATTATTCTTGGATGCGAGCTGGCTTTCATGGAGTATTGAAAGCGTTGCTAAACATATAAACAAATGTTGTAGGTCGGCTATGGCATGCATCAACTTGTGATTCAGTGCCTGGTCATTTAGGATTTCGTCAACCTCAGCTTCTTCTAGAAATGATTTGACAACAATTTCATCTTTTTGAGCCGATATAGTAGCATGAACTAACTCAAGCAAAAAATTATCTTTCAAGTCATGCATGAAACTAATGAAAATGTATTCCCTCTCAGCTCTTATCTTGCATGTTATGTTGCCAATTCGAGAATTGGCCTCCTTATATTCTCCATCTTTTTTTGATAAACAAATACGGGATTTTTCCAAGGTATTGATTGTTTTCTCATAAGATTTTTTCAATTGAGTAATTGTTACATAGGGTACTGAAAACATGTTTCTCATCTCCTTTATAGGTTGGCCTAGTATTGCGGTGAGCTTAAAATTAACCTCCTTGTATTTTGAGACTAAGGAACCGCAAGAGTCGTGTCCTCAATCACAAGAGTAAGAATAATTGACAAGTATGCTTTGTGTCGCTAATATTAACAGAAGAAAATTCTTCCGTTAATATTGTTGCTTAAAATTTGTTGGCATTTGTAATTAACCTGTGATAATAAGAAAGGGGTAGGTCGTTGTGAACACTGGACATATTGAAGTTAGTCAATGGATTGAGTCCATAAAAAATCTTAATTACAGGGGAGTTCTTAATGACAGGAGCATTAGGGAAGATATCGAAACTAAACTGAATTTGACTAAGGCCGAGGGAGTAATACAAAGTAAAAACGCCCTTAAAACATATGACAGTATTATGGAGACCTATATTTACAAGGAAATCAAAAATAAAACTGACTATCGAAATCGAAATAAAAAATTCTTGAATTGTTTGAATAAGTCAAAAAATATTGATGATTTTACGATGAATGAAATTTTTGGGCCGGAATTGAGTGACCTTCAAAATAGAAATAAACAACAAATATCTCATGCAAAATCTTATATTCAAAATGCGGAGAGTACTCCTGAAAATCATAAATATATTGAAAAAGAAAGTGTAATTGAACTTGTGAAAAAATATGGTATTTCCGATAAAGAATCAACAATTAAAAGGTGGATGCAACCGGATGAAAAAAGAATAAAAGCTATTAAAACTAGAGTAGGCAGACAGCAATATTTATCTGTAAAGCAAGAAGATATGATTGAATATCTTGGAAATCAGAGTGAAGTTCATCAGAAATTATTCAAACTAGCAGAGACGGACTCTCCTACAATCAAGACTGATGAATTGAGATATATACTGGGAAAAGAATTATTCGAATGAAACGTTACATGTTCCTTGTTAGTAAATTCGCTTCTGTAAAGCTCATTTTTCTCCATGTGTGTATATTTTAAATGATATGCGAGTAATAGATAACGTACTCAACTAATATTTAGATTGAATTAAGTGTGGTTTTATACATGGGAGGACGGGAGAAATGTGGGGGACATGACGGGAGCATCCTACCCTAATGAACTAAAATCCGATAAAAACAAAGCAAAAATAAAATAATAAATATATCATCCTCCCAATCTCCCACACTCTGTACAATGTTCAACCACCTTTTCTAGTGTTAGCATGTTTTTGTTTCTGTTGTGCATTTCTTTTGGGGGAATGGGAGGATGGATAAGCTGCGCCCCGTTTCTCACGAGCTTTAACAAATCTCCCCAATCCTCCCCCGCTTTTTGAGCCTCCCAATCTGGCCTTGTTCTTCGGGGGAGGGGATCTAAGAATATAGTGCGGACATGGTAGAAACAGATTGTTAAACATTAAAAGATAGTAGAACGACTACTGTGATCATTGGTGAGTTCTTGTAGCGAGTAGCGTATCATCAGCTTATGAAGCAAGGAAGGCTACTACCTTAGTAGTTGTAGTATTTGCTTAACCAGAATGAAATAAGGGCTCCTCCGCATCAAGCGAGAAGGAACCCTGTTGTTAAGCACATTGAATTTGTCGAGCTTGTTTTTGATGCACTAGTTGTTTTGATCAATAAGGTTTTGTGCATCTTCTAGATGTATGAAGGTACAATAAGGTTGGGTTTTTGTATTATCGGCATGAGTCAATGAGCATTTGTGGCTGTTAACTTTGGAAAGCCGTCCGCCGCCTTTATTACTTGTGGCTGTGCGGATAATGCCATACGTTGCCCAAGAAGAAATTACATTTTTAGATACGTAACCCCATGTAGTGAGAAGGTTATTTAATTCATTAGTTACAATCATAAGACAAGGGATTATCTTGTCGTTCAATTTGTATTCAGAAAATTTTCCATATTGAGAGTGGTTCGGGTTGCTTTCTGTAAAGTGCTTTTTTTGATTAGTAGTGGCGTAGGCCATAACATCCTCTAGAGCTTCGATATTCTTATTTCGCCCTGTACAAATTTCTTTCAAATAATCATTAGTATACTCACAAATTCGGTTAATTTCTTCGTGATTAAGGGAGGACAATTGATATTTCTCGGAAAGGCACTCCAGAACGACATGCATACTTGCTAGATACTTTGCATAGGAATTATATCTTTCATGGTCAAACATGATATGTTCGCTGTCAGCTCTGTATAATGCAATGTACTTCTCAAATCGCTTCTCAATAGCCGCTTTGTTTTCCAGTGTATAATCAACGAAAAGATCAAGTGTGAGTCCGTAAGTCGAATTAAGCAATTTTCCTAGTCGATCTTGCCATTCTTTTAGCTTCTCTGGTTGATCCACAAGTTTTTCCAGTACACGGTCAATGGATAGGGGGAGAACACGCCGAGTAAGCCCGTCCATATGAACCATTGATAAAATAGATGTTTCACCAGTGGATATAATGATGGAAGTTGTATTCTTATCTTCTCTTGAAGTTCCATCTTTATTGGCCTTTACCCCAAGCGAAGAGTTAAAAGCAGTATAGATAGCTTTCTGCAAAGTCTCTTTAGTCTGGATTTGAGAGTCATCGAAAAATACAGGATGACTACTATGGGGGCGGATGCTTGCCAAAATCCCCGCATCTGTGGCGCCAACCCATGTCTGCATCAAAAGAGATTTTTCCTCAGATTTCCCAATCGGATTCATCGCAGTATACTGTAAAAGGTTTTTCCCCTTGCCCTTAGCCCCATAAATATCAAGTATCAGATAGCTCGTAGAGGCGAGTCCTCCACTCATTAGTGCATTGATATACGAGCTAACGTAAACTGCAACGGACAGAGGGTGGTCTTTAAGTTGTTCTAGTATCTGTTCCAGATTCTGCTTAGCATCGTTTCCTTTGGTCACATATCCGTGTTTAATCATTGTTTGGGCTTTATCATCAGCAATACGAACATAACAATCCTTTCTACGTGGGCTAATGAACTGGGTCTTGTCTTCATTCCAGCCAATAAAACTATACTGATCATAGCTTGGAATGAGACGATGATTTAGCTCCTTATACGCAGAAATGTATTTCATAAGTTTTTCAAATTCACCTTTTTGGAAAGGGAGTCCGTTTGAAATACATGTTTCCTCAAACTCTTTGGTCACCCGATACAAATCTGTGTCGGCTACCTGCAGAAGGACCCATTTTTCAAGATTATCGTCATAATAACTGATAATAGTTTGTGGGGCGAGTTTGACATTGACAACTTCAAAGTGAGAGCCTGAATACGGAGTGCTCCCAAAGAAATTATGAATGTGTAAACCGATTTGTTTTGCTTTATTTAAACTGAATTCAGGAATGAGACATGCTTTGTTTCCTGGGAAGCTTCGATGATGAAAGTACATGAAATCATTAACTGCATCAGGACTAATTGATGGAGCGTGAATCAGATCGACAACGATTATTTCTTCTGTTTTGTCAGGAAACATTCCCATAATGGCCTCAATTATTGAACTACGTTCAGTCCGATGCGAAGGAATTCCTTCTGTTCTTTGATATTTTGCAGAATCGTTAAGAGAAATGATAGCTTCTAGAAGATGATCATTATAATTGGTGTTTCCTCGAACGTTATTGCTATACATTTGTAGATACTTCATTAATATACCTCCTGTAATTGGGAGGCGTCCATCTCTACACTCCAATAATTGACAGAAATCATATTGGCGTATTTTAATAAAAATATGAAATGGTTCGCCTATTTTGATGTGTGGTCTGGACATTGACGGAAATTGTCCAGACCATTTTGTGTGTTTTCATTGCTAACATCAAAAGAAGACAAAACACAAAAAACCATGTCGAATGTAGTAATCGCAAACAAACTTTCATTCATCAGTGAAAGTTTAAAAATAGCGATACTTCAACATTCTTCAACATGGTTTACATTAAAAAAGATAAATTACATTCTAAGTAGAAAATATACCTATACAGAGAAATTCTTATCTGCTCAAGCAGTATGACTGATGGCGTTAAAAAAGTCAAGAATTTTTACGAGAATTTCTTCTCATCCATTCCTTAACCTCTGTAAGGTCAAAGCGTGGGTGCCCTCCTGGTGATAAAAAGTATACGGGGAGCCCATATTTACGAAGCTTTTCAATATTTCTTCGACTGGTCTGCAAAACTTTACTGAGTTGACTGACTGTCAAAAGTTGACTGGTCTCGATTACAGTAACTGCTGGATCGTGTGTATACTGGTTCAAGATGTTTCCCCCTTTCTAAATCTATTTTATCATGTCAAAATATGTCGAAACAATTATTCTATTCGCATCTTTTCGTATGATGAACAGTTTAACTTTGCAGATCAAAAATTGCTGATTACGTTTATGGGAATGGTTTTCTGGAAAAGTTAAACAGTGTTTAACCGGGTTGAACACCGTTTAACGAAGCGGGTGAGACGAATGATGTAATCCTTCGCAAGATACAGGAAATTCCTTGCCGAGGATTTGTTCTCCATGTTTTACTTTTGGAGACAACTATGTAAGGAGGCATGATCATGCGAGGTTGTATCAGTAAAAGGAAAAATGGTACATATGCTTACACCATTGAGATGGGGAAGCACCCAGAAACCGGTAAACGTCGGCAAAAAATGAAAGCAGGATTTGCTACACGGAAAGAGGCAGAATCAGCATTGGCTCAGGCTTTGGCTGAAATAGGTAGAGGTAGCTATATTACTGAAACGAAGGAGACTGTGCAAGATTATTTTACCAAATATCTTGATCTGAAGCGGCCCCAGCTACGTCCGGGCACAGTTAAAACATACAAATGGCTGATTGGCTACCATATCATTCCGAAGCTTGGTCAGATTCCACTGGCCAAGCTTGTTCCGCATCATTTGGTAAGTATGTACGAGAAGCTACGGATTGAAGCTGGACTATCGCCCCAGTCGATTAATCATGTCCACAAGGTGCTACATGACGGTTTGGCTACAGCAGTCCGGCATGAAGTGCTAACACGGAATGTAGCTGCACTAGTAAAACCGCCTAAAATTCCGAAGTCCAAAACAACTGTCTGGTCAAGTGAACAGCTTACTCAATTCTTGCAATACACCGAGCCGTATCGATATCATATGATTATTTTGCTTGCTGCCACTTGCGGATTACGTCGTGGAGAAGCTATCGCACTGAGATGGGAGGATGTTGATTTGAAAGCTAGAACACTAACAGTAAAGCAATCCTACACCAGGGGAGAAAAGGGGCATATATTTCAGGAACCTAAGACTGCGGCCGGCATTCGAACCATGGCTATACCTGATGTAACTATGACCGCCTTGAAAAAGCAAAAAGTATTGCAGGCAGAGGACAAGCTGGCATCTGGTCCTAAATACAATGATCACGGGCTCATTTCTCAAACCAAACATGGTTTGCCAATCAGTCCTTATTATTTTGAAGCACGTTGGCTTGATTTGCTTAGGAGGTCAGGGCTTCCCAAAATCCGGTTCCACGATTTGCGTCACACCCATGCTTCATTGTTATTGAAGCAAAACGTACATCCGAAGATTGTATCCGAGAGAATGGGGCATTCATCGGTGGGAATTACTTTGGATCGTTACTCGCATACGTATGGTGTAGATTATGGAGCCGCCGAGCGCTTAGACGACTTATTAGCATATGAAAAGAAATCGTTGTGATGCGAAAGGCCTGTTCGAACGAATGTTTGTGATCAATCCTACACATTAGATGTTGTGCTGGTTACTGCTTGATGAGGAAATGTAACTCATAATGATCTATGTATAGACGATCAAACGGGGGTGAAGAGGTGAGTAAGCGAAATTATGGTGCTGGAAAACTCTTGTTGGCGTTGTTTACAGCGACTACACTATCGAGTGTATCCTATCCAGCAGTGCCTGTTGTGGCAAAAGTGGCCCAGGTAAGCACCAACTTTACGGATATCAAAGGCCATTGGGCTGAAACTTCTATTAAAAAAGCGGCTGAGCTTGGACTTGTTGAAGGATACACTGATGGCACATATAAGCCAAGTGCCAATGTTACACGGGCTGAATTTGCGGCAATGCTTAGCAGAGCTACAAAATACAAGCCGAACAAAGTGAGCCAAGCATTTAATGATGTACCGGCATCCAACTGGGCAGCAGAAGCAGTAAATAAAGTGACTGCGCTTGGATTTGTGAACCGTGTAGATTATCCAAACGGATTTGTAGGCAACAAAGCAATGACGCGGATTGAACTTGCTAAGTGGATGGCTAACGGACTGGCGGCGGCAGATTCTGAATACAACAAGGCTCAAGGAGATGCCAAGGGTGACAAAGCCTTGATCCCAGTTCAAGAATTTTTCAAAGGTACACTGAAAAAATCTGACTACCCATTCGTTACGATTGCAATGGGCACGGGGATTATGACGGGGGATGCGGCAGGAAAGTTCAACGTAGACGCTCCGACTACACGGGCTGAGGTAGCTACAATTTTGCTTCGTTACATGGAAGCAGAAGGTAAGAAAGCCACTGACTTTTATGGACTGAACGAACTGCGTGAAGTAGCTAAAACCGGCACTAACTTAAATACATTTGGAAAAATGAAAATGGCGGCTCCAGATGCGTCTCAATACAAGAACGTGAATGAAGCGTTTGGAAAGTCACTGAAATTGAGAAGTGATGTAGCTACAGTCACAATGTCGAAGATGATTTTTGTAGACCCTTACCCAGCAGATGGTAAAAAGAGCGTGTATGCTCCGATGTTCCATTCAGACGCTGATCCAATGGCAAAAAACATCTACCCAGACCGATATCGTGTATTTACAGAATACTCGTTCACATCAAAAGTAGATAACTTGGTGCGACTTGGTACATTGTCTGACCAAGGGCTGGCGATCCAAATTGGCAGACCAATCTTTGATACAAACATCGATAAATACGGGGCAAACTATTACAAACGAGATGGTACATCAGCTTCATCCTACAAAAAAGGTCAAGGCGAAAGAGACATGTGGGCAGAAGCGTACACAACAAAGAGCGCAGACAACGGCCTTGTACCAATGTACACAGAAGACGGTAAAATGATTAACATCAGAGTGAGCAAATAAAACAGAGGCCCCTACAGAAATGTGGGGGCCTCTTTAAGAATTCCAATTAGAACTAAACTCCTTGAATCTTTACGCACATATGATAGAGGTGAGTAAGTTTACCCGAACGATTGTGGGTCGTTGTCATAAATCTTATGTCAGAGTAACCGTAATCGTTATCAGCGCTCGTATCTGAGGAAATAAGCATTACTGGATATTCATGTCCTTTAACATGGGCACAATACCTATCCCAAAAAGAACCAAAATCTTTAACTTTGACATATGACAAGCATATATTAAATGCATTTCCTGTTGTGTCATAAGAATATATTTTGTTTAGATGAGTATTAAGGTAATTGGTGTTTAAACTGTCTAAGTTAAGAGCTTCTATAATAGTGAATGGCATACCATTTTTATTAATAAAAATATCAACTTCTCCAGACGATTTGCCTGCAGCGGAACTTCCTCGTCGAGTTTGATCTTTTAAATGGTATCCGTTTGTTTCTAGCAAATCTGTAATAAAATCATTACGTTCATCTTCTGTAGCATCAACATAAAGCTTTCGGGATTGAAGCTTAATGCAAGCCAAATAGAGATCGCGGATAAACAGTTCGGGTTGGGATTGCAAAAGATGAGCAGGTTTGAAGAAAACAGAGATTGGAACTTTTTTAACCTTAATGGCAAAAATATTATTGCCTTCAATAGTTACGCGCTCAAAGTCTATTAACGGTTGCTCAGATAATAAGTCGAGTGCTCTGTTTATAGATTCACTTATCTTAAATTCAGGACTGATTCCATGTATGCAGTATTTATCTGTTTCCTTCTTTACTCCAATTAAAATGTAACCATACTCTTCTGGCAAGTTTGATAGGGCGGCGATGAACATGGCCAAATTTCGTGGCCTGAACTCTAGTTTCCTACAAATAAGATTTTTTGAATCTGGTGACTGTAACAATTGTAATATTTCATTAGTATCAACCACTTTCTTTTATGCTCCTTAATGGAATTTTGTTAACACCAGTCAACTTTAACATTTTCCCAAATGTAATTTTTTGTGGACCGTTTGCTTTATCTTCAACCCACAATTCGCAATCCTTTTCATAATCAAGAACATCCAACTCAGAACTATAATATAAAATTACTTGACCGTAGTCCGAGGGGCGTGTAATAAGATAAATTTCAGAGTCGTGTTTTTTTATTATAAATATGGTATTAGTTATCGGTATCGGATTTGAAACATCATATTCAGGTTTCTTATTTAAAAAATCTATAATCTTATTCTTAGAGCGTTCGATGATGGTTTGGACATAATTAAACATTTCTAAGCTGCTTTCTGAATCATGCAAAAAGTCTGCATTTAATAAATTATTTGCTAGAGCGCGATTTAAATCATCTTCATTAGAAATCCCCCATTGTGCAAGGAGCTCTTGTGATATTTTCGCTATTTCAGTTGATTTACTTTCAGTACTTGATTGAGATAATATAGTCTCTAATTCTTGAACTCCAGTAACCCCATATCTATTTAATAAGTCATTATATTCTTCTACTTTGGACATATTTTCTGCAATGTCATTATCATTATAAAACCAATGCAAATTTAAAAATAAATCTTTAAAACAATTTTTAACTGTTTCATTAGATGAATTTTCTCTCAGCCAAAAATAAGTTTTATTAAATATTTCTTTCTCAACAGCATTCTGTTGGCCAAGGTTATTTTTATTCTCTTTCACATACTTTGTGATTTTTCCAGAAATGTCCTCAAGGTAAATAGTTCTGCTTTTAGGTAGATCTAAATGAATTTCTTCTGATAATAGTGTTGCACGTACATCGTAACCCGCATAAATACATGCCTCTTTAAGAACTGCATCAATCTGACCGGAATCTAGTGACAACTCTGCACTCTTTTTAAAAGTTCCATACTGATTAGGTAATATCTTGAAAGTGTCTAATAAAGTGTCTTGTTCATATTTCACTAATACATCCACATAGTTAGATAGCCAAATAATTGCCGTGTGTTCGTTTGCAAAATTAAATTGAGAGGTGAAGGTTAGAGTATTCTCGCAGATATTTATTTCTTTACTTATTTTTTCTCTCCAAAATTTTAATGCAGTTTTTAGAATTTCATTTGAATTTCTTGAAACTGCATTCTTTCTCCAGGCATCTTCACCATACAAAGTAATGACAAGATTTATAAAGTCATTTTGTTCTTCGTTCTGCTTACCTTGTAAGCAGATAATTTCTTTGAGGAATTCATCTTGTTTTGGATGGGGTTTGTGCAATCTTTTTGCGAACTCTGCAAAAACTTCCTCTAAGGTAAAACTACCTAAATCTGAAAAAAAACAAGAATTAATTCTTCTGTCTAATAATCTGTTTTTTAAATCAAAGTCTAAAATAATAGCAATGTTCTTATAGGCTTCATCAATACCACTATCAAGTAAAGTTGTATCTGTTGTACAAAATATACCGTGCTGGTTTGGCAAAATATATGGGGTTCTACCGTAGTTGTTTACGAAAGACTCTTCTTTGGAATAGAATAATCCCAATAATTCATTCAACCAGTCATATACATCGCCATTAATATTTTTTGATAACTCATCAATAGTTTCAAACTTTTCTACTTTTTCTATCAAATCAAATATGCCAAAGTTATGGCATTCATCCCACAAAGAGTCGTACCAAAACTCTAATTCATCGTATTTTGTAATCATATTAGGGAATAAGTTGCTTGAAAGATTCCACACTTTTTTACGAACAACTTCATCTTGATCTTTTGGAATCAATACGCAAGTATTGCCGCTCTCATCAAAAAGAGACTTTTTCACTGCACTGTGTGTGTAAATGAGTGGAAGTGTCTTGATATAAGACTTTAGTACGTTAATTATATTTTGTTCAAACCATTCTTGGGACAGCCAATCTTTTTCCGGTGTTTTAGGTATTTTGACAATATTATAAATTCCTTCGTAATTTTCTTCTGAGAGATAATTCAGCATTTCAATATAAATTCTGTAAGATTCTTTTAAAATCTTTTTGTTTTGTGTTATTTGTTCATGTTCTTTATTCGTTAAATGAATCCCATTACGTGGTTCCGTTGGATTAAAAAGCGGGCTATTTATAATTACAGGAAATGGAAAATCGCTAGTTCCTAGGAGAGGGAAGTCACAAAAAATACGCGGCAATTCTTTGTTGTATTGCATAATAATATTAACATTTTCTTTTTTTTGTATTTCAAATGCAAGAGATAAATCTTTTGTGCCATTAACATAAACATACTTATTTTCATTAGTTGCTATTCCATTTCTTTTTGTTTCAACAACAACTTCTATTTCATGTGCATTTTCAAGATTACTGTTATTCGCTGAGCCGCGGCTTATTTTCTGAATGAATTGACCGCTTGTTACTGTGATAGAATTTATTTCTGAAACAAAAGCAAACACATAAGGCGCAGAAACGAGTAAGTTTTTTAGACCTTTTTTAGCAATATCTACTCCGGATTCATCTAATGCATAGATGAACCTAGTGTTAAATTCTTCTTCATTTATTGCTGTACTATTAACCACGGTTGTGTTCTCATCTAACTGAGAACAACTTTGTTGTATCGCTTTTATTATTGACTGTTTTTCCTTACCAGATCTATCTAAAACGACGCTGAAAGAACAGGGGGAATCCTCTTCGTCCTTTAAATATCCAGACACCGTCACTTTTTTTGAAAGTAGATGGGTTGTAAGGAATCCTGTTCCGAACTTTCCTGTGGTTCTTGTTGTTTCATCAGTAATTGTACGATCTTTTGTGGAAACTTGTTCTATAAGAAAAACGATATTCTCTGTTGAGAACAATTTCCCGTTATGTTTAAATTCAACGGTTTTTCTAGTGGAATCGAAATTAATTACAATATCAACCATGCCGCTAGAATTAACAACATCTTTTGCATTTTGAATAAGTTCCCATACCCACCTGTAAGAAGTTGATGTATCATTTGTTAATTCTAATTGAGTCAACATATCAATAATTTTATTTGCAGCTTGAGTTTCTTGTGCCTTACTTCGTAGTTGTTGTATTTTTTCTGAAAATACCATATGTATCCTCCTTGAGTTTTCTTGATAATATGTAAAATTTTATAAAGGATTTGTTTATAACAATTTGAAGACAAAAGCTGCTTAATCCATACCTAAAGTAACTAATCGGTATGATTTAAGCAGCATTTTTAATCGTCATTTAAATTGGGACTCTTTTTTTCACGTATTTCGGAATAACGGTTGAAATGTTCAGTGCGAGTTATGATTATATTATCCGCACCTTCAAGAACACTTTTAGTTTTAATAACGGGAGGTTTTTCACCTTTATCCTGCTTGCCATTTCCAATACTGAGCAAATAATCATCAATTGATTTTTGAGACATATACTTCACCTCCTTTAAAGAAACTGAGAAAATATAATCATTACTAAAGCTGGTAATACTGCTCCAACTGTGCAATAGCAACCTTTTTGATATTGAATTGCTTTAGTTTCATTCAAAGGACTATTTCCTTTAAGCACATCTTTGTATTTTAAGGCATATGCTAAAGTCAATATGTCTTTTTCTACCCTAGCATGAGATTCTTCTATATCATCAACACTTAGTCTTTCATATTTATTAACAGAGAGTACTTTGATAAAATAATACAAGCTAATAAGTAACAAGGAGACTGAAATGATCAACAATAAAATATAAGCATTGTAAATAAAACTTTCGAAAGCATAGTTGATTTTAGCTTTTGTAAGACTTTCAAATTTAAAAAAAGAGATAAGAAAAGTCAGAAGAGTTACAATGATGGGAATTAAAATACCGGCTCTTGTCTCTAACGTAGCTTTTCTATTATTTTCTATATCGTATTCTCTTTGCACAATGGACAGCAACAGGTCAGCTGAAGGATATTCGGATGGGCTACCATGCTGCCCAGAAGGACTACCCGATGACGGATCAGACATATCTTCTCTCCTAGTTCTTATGAATGTGTACCCATATTTTATATTACTTTAGACTCATAATCAATGGTGTACCTCTTGTTGATCTGTTTTTACTTTGATTACTAGCCACTCCGTATAGATATTTTAATTTTTCAGAAGTGCTTTTAGGAGCGGAGACAATACTTAAGATAAAATAGCCTTTGTAAGGATGCGATTTGTAACGCTTTCAAAAATTCAAATATACAATGCTAGGTGTCTTAATTGCAAACTATAACGATTTGTTGGATACATGTTGATTTTAAAACCAGTTATTCTGCACGGTTGACTCTAAATGTTGAGTCGTTCTCTTAGAGTTCAATGGCTTTTTTAATCCTTGAATTAGCATTTAAACTCTAAACGCCGTGCATCTGTTCCTAGAAAACATTTACTCCAGCCATATGTTGATCCGCTGTTGACTTTGAATCAAGGAAAACACCGCCCCAGGCATCGGCCTGCAAGGCGGTGTATTTGTCTTTGAGATACTGTAGACTTGTCCTCCGATCTTACTCTTCCCCAGTCGCCACCGGGTTCTCCTCATAACTAACCCAGTCGCTCCAGCTCCCGGAATACAGCCTCACATTCGAGAATCCCGCTTCCTCCAGCGCAATCACGTTCGGGCAGGCAGAGACACCTGAGCCGCAGTAGACGATGATGGCATCATCTTTCCCCAGCTT
>NZ_QJSW01000005.1:322701-388221 GCF_003217495.1 Paenibacillus barcinonensis
ACATTCGAGAATCCCGCTTCCTCCAGCGCAATCACGTTCGGGCAGGCAGAGACACCTGAGCCGCAGTAGACGATGATGGCATCATCTTTCCCCAGCTTCACGAACCGCTCCTCTAATGCCTCAACATCAGACCAGCGACCATCTGCACCAAGCACGTCTTTCCAAAAATAGTTCACGGCCCCCGGAACATGCCCAGCCTTGGCATCAATAGGTTCCTCCAGACCCGCATAGCGGCGGGCATCGCGGGAGTCGATGATCACAGCGCTGCCAGTGGTGGAAGCATGCTGTACATCCTCGACATGTGCCAGCATCTGTGGCTGCAGGTTCGCTTCAAACGAAGATGGAATCTGCACCGGCACATCCGTTGTTACCGGGAACTTGGCGTTCTGCCAAGCGGAGAAGCCCTCGTCCATAACATATACTTGCTCATGGCCCAGGTAGCGAAGCAGCCACCATAAGCGCGAGGCGTACAAGCCGCCTTGATCGTCGTAAGCAATGATCCGGCTATTGGAGCCGATGCCTGCTTTGGCAAGACGGCTTGCGAGTGCAGCCGGATCAGGGAGCGGATGACGCCCGCCATGCTCGGTTACGGGAGCGGACAGATCCTTTTCGAGATCAAGGTAGATCGCCCCTGGAATATGTCCGGCTTCGTAAGCCTCACGCCCGACTTCAGGCTGACCGAGCAGGAAGCGACAGTCTGCAATGACAACGTCCGGTTCGTACATTCTGGCGAGCAGCCAGCGCATGGATACAATATTTTTCATAACAACACACCGCCTTTATATGTAATGATTGTTTTTTTTACGAAATTCCTTCATAATTTCAGTTCTTGCACCGTCAGATTCTGAGGTTTGCAGGCTCCGACTTTTTGCAGTGTCCATTCCTTATTCCGAAGCGGATCAGCTTTTTTGGCAGCAACCATTATACCGTCTTGGGTTCAACAGAACCTGGAGCGGCGATGGGGGCATCGGCCGGAATAGACTGTGGTTTGGTTTTGCCATAACGAATGAAAATCCACACGCCGAACAGGATCACAACACCTGCTGACATTTGCAGCGTACTCAGCGACTCTCCCAGTAGCACCCACGCCAGCAAGGAAGAGAATACAGGCTCTCCAAGCACACCCATCGACACCGTCGTTGCATTCATATACTGTAGCAGCCAGTTAAAGAGATAGTGTCCAAAGATCGTAGGTACGATAGCGAGCAGCAGGAAGATACCCCATTCTGAAGCGGCATAACCGCCAAAAGCATGACCCATGAACAGATTGTAAACGGCAAACGTGCAGGCAGCAACAAGGAACACCCAGAAGTTATACGAAAAGGCACTGAGACCCGTCCGCAAAAATTGACCCAGAAGCATATGCACAGCTACCGCCATCGTGCCAAGCAAGGACAAAATATCCCCTCTCAGCGCAGTGCCTGCCACCTGGAAATCACCAGCACCGATGATAATGGACCCGAACAGCGCTATACCCATGCCGATCAGCATCATGCGGTTGATTTTGGCTTTGAACAGCCAGACCGAGCCGGCCAGAATCAGAATGGGCTCCAAGGCAAGGATGACGGTGGAGCTCGCCACACTGGTTAATCGCAATGATCCCATCCACAGCAGGAAGTGCAGGGCAAGCATGACACCGGAGGCGAGCAGTAAAGCCCATTGACGGAAATTCAACCGCATCATCTCATGCCTGTGAGGCCAGAGGAAAGGAAGCATAATCAGATTAGTTAAAAATAGACGATACATCGCAATGACCGCAACATCTGCGTCAGACCAGCGTACAAAAATAGAGGAGAATGAAATGGCAATAATGCCGACAAAAAATAACAAATAGATAGATTTGCCGGCACGGTTTATACTTGACATGGGTGTAACTCCTTCTTGAAAATAATATGACCTAAATCATCTTATTATACAGGAGAAGGTCACCACAGGGAAGATAGAAATAAACTGAAGGAAACCTAGGAAGTTTAGAGAGATTTTTGCCTGTAAAGACAGTTGAAATTACCTGATGAGCATCCATTAGAGAAACATGGAAAAGAGATAAGCAGATTGTAACCGAGCTTGTAACTATTCTGTCATTCTCAGGGCCCAGTTTTCTATTAATCTTCTATATAGAGACAATAGTCGAGATAATATTCCATTAATCGGGAAAAAATGAAAGTTAGGAAGTGGGCAGTACGTGAGAGCACAACAAGAAGCAACGAGAGAGTATGGAAATGCGATTCGCAGCATGAGCCGTAAGCAAACCCATAGACGAAGAAAAATCCGATACGGCAGGTTGAGTGTAGCTCTTATGCTTATAGCTCTGTTTGTTGCGGGTTTGACATATCTGTTCATCGGTATGACTCATTGGATTAAAACGGTAGCGGCCCCGCCCCCTATTGCCGTAATTGAGCAGCCCGCCAAGCTGGGCATGATTCAGGTTACACCTGAGGCAAAAGAGGAGCCTGCAAGATTTCTGGGGCAGGTTCGCAAGGTGGCGTACATAACATTTGATGACGGGCCGAGCATCTATACAGATCAATTGCTGGATATCTTGAAGCAGCACGAGGCAAAGGCAACCTTTTTCATGGTGGGACGTCAGTTGAATGAGCATCGGGATGCGGTGAAACGGTTGGTCAAGGAGGGCAGCTATCCTGGTCTTCACAGCATGACACATAACTATAAAAAGCTGTATAAGAGCGGAAGCTCAGCGAACTTTGTGAACGAGTTCAAAAAAGAGCAGCAGATGGTTGAGAAGCTGATCGGGTATACACCACATCTCATCCGTGCTCCATATGGAAGCAGTCCGCAGATCGGCGAAGGTTTCAGAGGGGATATCGCAGCTGCGGGATTCAAAATGTGGGATTGGACGACAGACTCACTGGACTGGAACCTGCCAGGTCAGCCGGATAAAATTGTAGCTCGGGTGAGCAACAGTGTGCACAGGGATAAAGAAGTTATTCTGATGCATGAACGGGAACAGACGGTACAGGCGTTGCCGCGTATTATGAAGCTGCTGGAGGAACGTGGCTACGAGTTTGAGGTGTATGATCCGAACGCACACTGGGTTGTCAACTTTAGCGGAGATACCCGTCTATAGTTCATTCGTGGATAGAGAGTAATGCAAGAGAGGGAGAACACATGCAAATTACGCGTCGAAAAATAATACTTGCAGCCTGCAGTCTGCTGCTGATGCTTCTGCTTAGTGGATGTGGAGAGCCACAGGAGCCAGCGGCGAATCAGGTGAATCGTTTGGTCCAGGGTGGTCAGCAGATTGATCAGAGTTTGAAGGCCATGACCAAGTATGAAGAAGAGGATATGGAATTATACAAGTCGATTTTAAGCAAAGGCAAAAGTAAAAACAGTAATATCGAACCGTTGCTGGATCAGGCTGAGGTTCACATCAAGGAACGAAGAGATCTGCTTCAGCAGACCGGGAAAGTGATGCAGGAGACAGCGGAGAAGACAGAAGCGCTGCGTCATTCGTTGAAGGAGCTTACCATCGAGAAGCCAGAAACACTCCTTCACGCGGGAAAAGTGCTTGATCAATACGAGGCCAGAGCCAAAACGTTCGAGCTGTTTGTTGCCTCTTACGAAAGCAGCCTGAGTGCAGAAGAAGAGCTGTACGGATTGATGAGAGCAAGTGCCAAGCCGAATCTGGTCAAAATTAAACGTGCCATTCGCACGCGTAATGAAGCGTATGCCAAGCTGGGTGAAGTACGCAAACAATTCAACCTGCAGACACAGGCGTTCAATGCTGCTCATGCTCAATTAGTCAAGCTGGATCAGGCGGGTTAAAGAGCCGACAGGCGAGGTGCGCTGTCCAATACCGTGTTTACGTGATTGATCTGCCTGCCTTTCGTGTAAGTACTAGTATGCAACGATTGTATGTTAGTTGGGCAGCAACATGGACAAGCAGCATTGCGTATAAGTTAACGGAGGTGTTCATATGCGAAAAGGGAACACAATAAAGGTCAGCACCACATTACTGGTACTGCTTATGGGGTTCTCGCTTGTGGCTTGCGGTAGCAGTGCACCTGCATTGCAGCCGCCTGTGAACAATACGGAGGAGTCATCACCAGCTACAGAGCCGCCGCAGGAAAGTGATGTCATTGAAGCAAGCGGGATTCTGACGGGCTGGGCAGACCCGCATACCGTTGAGATTCGGGTCAATGACAAAGCGATGTCCTTCCAAGTGGGAGAGGATATGCAGAAGTTAATGGACGATCTTGACGATGAGGATACGGTCCAGTTTAAATACGTAGAGAAAACAATCGACTCGTCGATCAAGCAACGGGTGCTTACCGAGATTACCAAGGTCGCATCTGCGGATGACGATAACCAAGGCTCGGGTACAGGAGAAGCTGTAACCTCTGACCGACCAGCAACGTCGAAACTCGAAGTAACGGTCGAAGGAATAACGGAGAAGAGACCAGTAACACTGGCGCAAGCCAAAGGATATTCTTTATATATTTTTGAGCCGATGGCGTTTGATGCAGAAGAGCATGAGTTAACGATGAAGATTGATCCGGCGTATAAAGTAGAGATGGAGAAGCTTTCTTCTGACTTCGATCTCGAGGAGTTGAAGATGGACGCCAGAAAAGAGCTTGCCAAGAACGGAGAGGTCAAGGAACTGACCGCTGAACAGCTTAGTAATGGTCCAATGAAAGATGCCAGACTGTTTATGATGTCTCAGAATGAGAAGAAAACGCAATATGTGATCGTCAAGGAACTGGACGGTAATGGATTCATTTTTCACATAGATGCACCAGTCGGTGAACCATCTGAAGGTTTCCTGCCTATGGTCTATGCATCAATCAACTCGATAATGAAATCATAGTTGAATTGATAGATGAGTGAACAAATAGATCAGTATAGTAACAAAGTCAGCGGCGCATCTCCTTGTAGTAGAGAGGGGATGTGCTTTTTGGTTTTGTTTGTCTTCAGGCTGATCGAAGTCAAAAAACCGGAAGGAACAGGATAAGGCATGGGTTCCTCCCGGCGTATGTCTATATTCATGTTATGCTGCTGGGTTGAGCCCCCATCCTGAACAGCAGGTTCAGGTGAGTGCAGTCTTTAGTTTGCTCCCCTGAAGTTCTTCATAACGGGTGATCACTTGCTGATGAACGGCATGCTCTTCGGGAATACCCATGCGTTCGTGGATAAAAGCAGAGAGGCCATCTTCACGAATGATGTGCTGCATCTTCATGGCTTCCTCGTCGCGTCTGTCATCAAATAACATCGCGGCCGCCATCGCAGAGGTTAAGTGAGGAATAGCAATTCCGAATTCACTGGCTTGCATCGCTGGACGAACAAGCCGGTCGTGAGGCGAGAGCTTGCGAAGTGGGGATCGTGCAACCCTGGTAACCTGATCGGTCAGATTCGGATTGGCAAATCGTCCTAGAATCGTTTCAATGTATTTCTGGTGCTTTTCACTGTCGAAACCGTGTTTGCGAATCAGCATGGCTCCAGTCTCTTCCATCACATGGCGCACTTTGGCACGAAGAGTCGAATTGCTCATGACCTGCCGAATCGTTTTAAAGCCTGCAATGTGACCCAAGTACGCGGCTACACAGTGGCCTGTGTTAACGGTAAACATCTTTCGTTCGATGTAGGGCTCAAGAGAGTCGACGTAATGAACCCCATGAATTTCTTTGAAGCCATCGAGCAGGGCGGGCCGGTGAACAACCCATTCATAAAAAGGCTCAACCGTTACTTGTAGCGGGTCCTCATGGTTTTGAGCCGGGACAATACGGTCCACAGCTGCATTGGGAAAGGAAATATAACGCTCGGCTTTAGCACGCGTGCGCTCATCCAGAAATGGATAGATGCGTTTCTTCAGCCTGGTGCTGCCGCCAATGGCGTTCTCACAAGCGATAATATGCAGTGGATTGTGATTATTGGCTTTCATACGGAGATAGATGCCTTTGGCAATAGGCTCGGCAATATCGCCAAGGGCTGACACGCCTACCGCCGTTGTGATCAGATCTGCAGAAGCGATCTCTTCCGCTACGCGATGCTGTTCACTTACGTTAATGGCGGTTACGTTGTTCACAATGGTTGTATCCTGTTGCTTGTTGGCGAGTGTAATTGGGTACTCCTGTCTTTGTTGAAGCATGGATATCTTCATCGGGTTACGTGCGACAAAGCAGACGTCATAATCGGAAGCGGACAACATATGACCGATAAATCCGCGGCCTATATTGCCCGCACCAAAATGTACAGCTTTCATGTGTGAACTCCCCCTTTAAGATTGGATAACGAAATTCGTTCGGACCTTAGACGGTGGTGACGAGTGGCTTCGAGATCAAATCGTTTAATTCGAGGTCGGTCAGGCAGGATAGCCGTTGGTGTGGCATATCGAATTCAAGTGTTCCTGTAATGGTGTTGGTAATGACAACACAATGCATACCCGCTGCGGCAGCCGCACGTGCGCCGTTCGGTGAGTCCTCAATTGCTACAGCTTCGGCGGCTTTGACTCCGAGTGCATCAAGTGCCTGATTGTACAATTCGGGATCTGGTTTCACATTGGCGACATCATCTGCCGTACGAATCACTTCAAAGTAATCTTTCAGTTTCAGTTGCTCCAGATGTTGCTCCACCCATTCACGCTTGGAACTGGAAGCAACGGCGAGTTTGAGTCCTGCTTCGCGTGCTTGCTCCAGATAAGTCTGAATCCCTGGGCGAATTTTCTCTTTGTTCATGAGCGCAGCATGCTGCAACTGAACGGATTCCCTGAACGCATCCCGATCAATCGGAAGATTCAAATCTGTGATGAGGTACTCATACGGATTAAACGTTTTGAGATTGGTGCCAATGCAGCCGGAGTACATCTCCAGCGTCAGATCAACACCATGTTCTTTGTATGCATCGCGAAATGCAACGTACCATGCTGTCTCTGTATCAATAATCGTTCCATCGAAGTCAAAAATCAGTGCCTTGATCATAAATCTGTTCCTCCTGTTTTCAGAATTTGTTTTTGGTTTTGAGAAAAACATTATTTTTGAAAATTTTCTGCAAGTCAATTCCCGTACATTCATTAACCTGCGGAATGTTATCTGACGCAAAAACCGCAAATAAAAATTAATTTGGGAAAAAATATGCGGTTAAGCTAATAAAACCGTAACACAAGACAAAGTTAAGGGTCAAGTATGTCATGATTATTAACATTGAAAAATTTCATATAAATGACTTGTTTTCAGAAAATTAAGAGGCTTACAAACCGTTAAGGGCTTTGCATGTAAGCGGTGTACAGAGTAAGTGGAGTTTTCAACGCGAAATATATTTAATTTTTTTGTGAAAATAAATGAGATTGGACCGTTCAACAGCTTTCGACACGTTTATAATAGAAGAAATGCATCTGCTTTTTGGAGCGCAAGCATGTACAGTAAAGCAAGCAAGGAGGGGAATCAATATGCTTCACAAGGATCGTTTTAATGGATGTCTCATGGGGCTTGCAGTGGGAGATGCACTGGGAACTACAGTTGAGTTCAGCAGTCCGGGTACCTTTGAGCCTGTTACAGATATGGTAGGCGGGGGTGTGTTTGGTTTAAAAGCAGGCCAATGGACTGATGATACCTCCATGGCCCTATGCTTGGCAGAAAGCCTGGTGCGTCAGCAGGGCTTCGATGCCGCTGATCAAATGCGCCGGTATACGAACTGGTACAAGGTTGGTTATATGAGCAGTACAGGTGAATGCTTTGATATCGGCGGGGCGACACGAAATGCGCTGGAGCGCTTTGTCCGAACCGGGGAACCCTATAGTGGTTCAAGTGATCCAATGACAGCGGGCAATGGTTCTATTATGCGGCTTGCCCCGGTGGCGATGGCTTATGCTCATCAACCCGCAGAGGCTGTTCGCTACGCCGGACTTAGCTCTCGAACCACACATGCTGCGCTGGAGAGTGTAGAAGCCTGTGAAGCGCTGGCGGCGATTCTTGTAGCAGGGTTTCGCGGAGCTGACAAGGCAGCCATGTTGTCCCCTGAGACGATGAAGCGCTGGCGGACGGAGCCGGGGATGTCTTTTTCACCTGCTATCGAAGAAGTGGTCATGGGATCGTATCAACGTAAAGAACCACCCGAGATTCAAGGCAGCGGTTATGTGGTTCGTTCTTTGGAAGCTGCACTGTGGGCATTCTACAAGTCATCCAGCTTTGAGGAAGGGGCACTGCTGGCAGTCAATCTGGGAGATGATGCGGATACCACCGGTGCAGTATATGGACAAATGGCAGGAGCGTATTACGGGCAAAGGGGCATTCCTGTGCACTGGCAGGACAAGCTGGCGATGAAAGAGGATTTTGAGCGTTTGAACGAAGCATTATGGACATCGGTAACACAATAGACACAAGAAAGAGACGGGAGAAGAGAAATCATCATGAGCAAGACAAAACACTCACTTCATTCTTCTGCGGGAACGCCGCCAGGAGATACGGGGCCATCATATGCTTCTGCATCGGGTAAAAAGAGGACATTCCCATTATCGCTGTTATGTTTGACGATAGGGGCATTTGCCATTGGCATGACAGAGTTCATCATTATGGGGCTGCTCCCCAATGTGGCGGAGGACTTGAATGTAAGTATTCCACAGGCCGGACAGCTCATTACGGGTTATGCGCTGGGCGTAGCTGTGGGTGCGCCAATTCTTACGGTGTTCACTCACAGGATTCCGCAGAAAAAACTACTGGTGCTGCTGATGTGTATTTTCATCATCGGTAATGCGTTATCTGTGATCGCTCCTACCTATGGGCTGCTGATCTCGGCACGTATTCTGACGGCATTTGCCCATGGTACATTTCTGGGTGTGGGTTCAATTCTGGCTACGAAGCTGGTCACACCGGATCGAAGGGCTGGTGCGGTGTCGGTTGTACTTGCAGGCCTGACCATTGCCAATATTATTGGTGTGCCTTTTGGTACATTTATCGGTCAACAGCTCGGCTGGAGATCTTCCTTTGGAGCGATCACGCTCCTTGGCATCATTTCACTGATAGGGATTATTCGATTTATTCCCGTCATTCCCCAAGGGCCACCGGCCAATCTGGGGCAACAGTTTCGCAATCTGATTCGGCCACAGGTACTACTTGTGCTGCTAATCGGGGCGATGGGGTGTGGCAGTTTGTTCACAGTGTTCACATATATTACACCGATGCTGGTGGATATTAGTGGATTTGCGGAGCAGAGTGTTACATGGATTCTGGTGCTGTTTGGCTTCGGGGTTACACTGGGCAATATGGTTGGCGGTCGTCTGGCAGACTGGAAGCTCATGCCCTCACTTATTGTTAACTTTGCCATTCTAGCAGTGCTGCTGGCGGTTTTAACGCTGACACTTCACAATCCGATTCTCGCAGTGACCACCATTTTCTTCTGGGGAGTTGCAGCCTTTGGTATTATGCCTGGACTCCAGGTTCGCATTATGAATATGACCCGCGAGGCCCCTTTGCTGGCGACAACATCAAGCCATTCTGCGTTTAATCTCGGGAATGCGGCCGGTGCTTATATCGGTGGTTTTGCTATAACGCACACGGGGCTAATCTCGGTTCCGCTCTATGCTGCTGTGATTGCCGGGCTAGGACTCCTTGGATTGTTATGGAGTCTGATCCTGCATGACAGGAGGGCTTCGTCTGACGGGGCAGATGCTGGACAGTCCATAGTGGCGCGCTAAATTACAATGGATGTAGTCATGTCATATGAGATAAACCTCAGCCCCTTGTTGCGTACAAGGAAGCTGAGGTTTTCTTGCTTGCTGCGCAAATTTTAATAGATTTCAAGCTCATTGATCCGAACATAGGTCGGCTGATGAGAAGGTCCTCGGCTGGCGACTACACGTACCTTAGAGGTGTCAACGGATGCAAAGGTATGTGATCGCGTTAACTCCTGATTGCCGGTAACCTGAACCAGATTCACCCAGCTTGAACCATTCCAGTATTGCAGCTCATAGTTGGCAAGCGGATAACCTTTGGTCGTGTACAGATCAATACGTGAGATGGAGCTGGGTGCCGGCAGGTCAAGCACAACATATTGGGGTAAGGAGGAATTCCGATTATTTGCCCAGCTATAGTTCTCTCCAAGAGCTGTGTTACGGTCGCCGTCATTAATTCGTGCTGCGGAATAACCCGGATAGGTCGAGGATACCGTAATGGTAGCATTTCTCGCCAGATTCTGACCTGTTCCCGGATTGGTCGGATTTTTCACCAGCCTTACGAGATTCCATCGCAGTTCGAAAAGCTTGAACGACTTATTAAATACAGCACCTTCTCCTTTCACAAGGGCATCAATGGTCAGAGACATCGTACTTGGCACACTGTTGCTGCTTGTCCACTTCCCTGTGGCTTCAATACCTGCAAATACACTGACCTCTAATATTTTTTTGCCTGCAATTTTCAGACTGACCTCGGCTTTGGCTCCTGCCCAGGCTGTGATTTGTCCTTCAATTTTATGAGTGACAGTAAGGTAGCGGTTCACACTGCTGTATGGCTGGATTTTCACAGGAATATAGGCACGTGTTTTACCTTTGACACCTAGAGTGACGGTGTACCCCTGATCCACCTGGAATTCAAATGTGACATTGCCATCCACCCCGATGACCAGGAACACGCCAACGGATACAGACCCGAGACTGCTTGCGCCAATGTTGAAGCCCATGATCGGTACTTTGACTTCTTTTTTGAATTTGGCATCACCCTTGATGTAGATGTTAGCCTTCTCGCCTGCAGTAAATTTCAGATCATATTTTCCCCAGAAGCCGTATTTTCCCGTCACTTTGGGTGTGATCAAGGTAAGCTTGCCGCCTGCTTCAACATAAACCTTGTTACCGTTTGCATTTTGTTGATTGACAAGCACTTTTTTGAAATCACAGACAAACTCGTTACCGGATTTTTTGCAATTGGCAAAATCACCTGCTCCAGCGGCACGAACAAGGTCATCCATATCTATGGAGTTAGCCAGATTTGGGTCGAGGGAAGCCACGCTGTCGTTACTCTGATGAATTAAGCCCTCGTTGTTCTCCTTGGTAGCTACATCCTGGAGCTCTGTATCCATAGGCTCGGCCATCGTAAACGTTGCATCGGTAGGCAGTTCAGCGTCGAAGGTGTTGTTATCTTGCTGCACGGTGTTGTCTATGTTGAAATGTTTGATTGCTTGTTCCTCATCGGTGTTCATATCGGATAAAACGCTTGCCTCATCCTTGATCCATTCGCTGCTTTCCAGTACCATGTCGGAATCAGGCATAACGATGTTGCGCTCTTCTAAAGAAACTTCTTGCTCGGGAATATCATAATAATCAAACAGCTCATCCGCACCAGGCGTGGTGTAATCCACGCGTATTCCATCAGAATTTGTGCTGGTGCCCGCAACCTTGATTGCTCGGGCTGAGGATTCATCCAGAAAAATCTGACCGGGCGAAAGCAGCTTGCCAAGCTGTGCGGCTTCTCGAGAATTAAGATCAATGTAGCCCTTTTCTTCAACTGTTTCAAAAACAGCATTAAAGGCGGGCAGCCTTTTCGTAATAAAAGAAGGCATAGGTTGAGTCGGCTTTAATTGATAATCGACTTGTTCAAACTGTCCTGAAGATGTAAACGGGTTGCTGATCGCCAGTCCGTCTTCCGAAACATAAAATGAAATGCGGAAGTAGGCTTCGGTAACGGGGGTATCCACGTTGGTTTTACCCGCCCAGATCCAGCGTGCACTTGTATCTTCCGGCATACCTTCGATTTGTTTCCAAGGTTCAATGCCGTAACGCCCGAAGTCAGAAGCACGGGCCCATGATGTGTCATCAAACCTTGGTTGCTCCCAGCCTTCAATGTATCGTTCAGATGCTTTCCAGTTGAAGTCAGTAACGAGATTTTCATCATTGTAAACGAGATCTGCCAGAAGGCCGGCATATACGCCGAAATCTTTAGCTTGCACAGCAATGACATTGGTACCCGGCTGGACCGGAACAGGGAACGTATAGGTCTTGGTCCAATCTTCCCCTTTCCCTATCTGCTTACCGTTTACATAGAGTGAAAATTCGTTGTCAGCCGTTATATATATTTTACCCTCGTTGTTAGATGCAGAATATGCATTGGACGGCCATAGGCCTACAAGTAGTGGAAGCAATAATGTGATAACTAAAAATGATGCCCATGTTTTTTGAATCGACGATCGAAGTTTGTACACGATCCTTTCCCTCCCAGAAAATAGATAGTTTGCAAAACGGTAAAACGTGTCGTCGGTTCATGGTGAGAAACATGTTCCAAAGAAGAATATGCGAGGATATTGAATTTTTAGTAGGCACACCCCCTCATTTCAGATTATAATAAGGTAAAATATTCAATTTAACAACATTATTTTACAATTTAGGAATGTGAAACTGGTAGAATGTATATTATTTATATCGAAAATCGTTTAAATATAGTTGCTAAAAATGGATAAATAAGTTTAAATATACTATATAAGTAACTGTATAGAGGGCTTTCGTTGTTAATCCTGTCATGTGCCAAGCGTGCTGTATAAGGGACGGAAGGGAGGTGGTGGATTTATTTGTAAGGGTTTTCATGACAGAAGTATTGCTAAAGTTTAACCAAATTGAGAGGAGAAATTGAAAATGAAAAAACGTCGTATCTCTATCCTTTTAAGTCTTTCGATGGTTGTAGCAATGTTAGCCCCAACGATGGCATCTGCCACGGAATTCAGCGATCTTTCTGCTCAGAACACCGCATATGAATCTGCCAATGCATCCAACAACGGGGTAAATAATACTCTGAATTCAACTCCGGTTGTACCTGCGCCTCCTGGTTATGATGGCTATCGGAATAACATCCCTCATGGCAACACCAATCTGATTACGTATTATTCTACGACGGTTGGCAATGCACGGAAGGCAATGGTGTACACGCCGCCTGGATATTCGCCAAACAAAAAATATAATGTGCTGTACCTGTTGCATGGTATTGGCGGTGATGAATACGAGTGGGTTAACGCAATGAAGCCGAAGAATATTCTGGACAACCTGTATTCCGAAGGTAAGCTGGCCGATATGATTGTTGTTATGCCGAATGGTCGGGCAATGAAGGATGACCGTCCGGTAGGAGACATTTTTGCTCCGGACAAGGTTGCTGCGTTTGAACGGTTCGAGAAGGATTTGTTGAAGGATCTTATTCCTCATATTGAGGCAAACTATCCGGTGTACAAGGATCGGAACAGCCGCGCATTAGCGGGTCTTTCCATGGGCGGCGGTCAGTCCCTCAACTTTGGATTGACGAACCTTGATACGTTCGCCTGGGTGGGTGCTTTCTCTGCCGCTCCAAATACGAAGCCTGCGAACCAGTTGATCACTAATCCTGCACAGGCAGCAAGCAAGCTGAAATTGCTTTGGGTCTCCTGTGGGGCAAGTGATGGACTGCTGTGGGTCAGCCAGAACTTTAAAAATAGTCTCAGCAGCATGAACGTTCCGCACATTTGGTATCAGGATGTAGGCGCACATGAGCCGTCTGTTTGGAACAGCGGATTGTACCAGTTCTCTCAGCGAATTTTCAAATAATGGCCCCTTTCCATCCAAAAGTAATCATCCATTGATCAGCTCTGACACAAAAGAGAAACGCTGGATGAGCACAAGCCTCAGTTCTGTCCTGTACAGAATCTGGGGCTTTGTGTATTTTTAAAGATAGACCGTATCGTACCAGAGGCACAGCATTAGAAACGTTACATCAGAACCATTTCGTGAAAGAGGGGAATATGGTGATATATTATAAAGGGGCATTTCGGGAGACCGATAATGTCATTTATTTTAAAAGTGAGGTTACACTGGCTGCAAATGATGTCATTTTGTTTGGCGAGAGGAAATACTTTATTGAAAGTGTAGAAAACGGATTTCTGCTACTGCAGCGGGTAGGCTCGATCCATACGGTAAGTGTGTAGAAGGAGGATTCATAGCGTGCTTGAAGAGGATATTCGAATTATGAAAAGCAGGGAAGCCATTGTACAAGCGATGGATACGTTGCTTAAACAAAAGCCATTCCGAAAAATTACGGTAAATGATATATGCCGGACTGCTGTCGTGGGACGCACGACGTTCTATGCACATTTTGAGGATAAATATAAGCTGATTTCCTACATAATGCAGCAAGAGGCGCGAATGCTGGAAGAGATCATTTTGAACTCCCCGCCAGAGGAAGTGATTCTGGAGGTTCTGCTTGATATTCGTGACAATAAAAAGCTGTATGTTAATCTTTTTGTAGAAGAAGTACCAGAAGAGCTGAAGCAATTGCTGCAGCGGACATTTAACCTTTTTTTCACCAATATCCTTCATGTATGCAGGGAGGAGGGGGTAGTGTTAGCCAGCGAGAGCCTGCCACCTCTGGTCGCTTATTATACGTCCGGTGTTGTTGGCATGTTGATGTGGTGGTTTGAAACCGATTTTGCCATGCCTGCGGAGGAACTAGTCTCGTGCCTTTCCAAGCTGCTCGGGTTTCTATGGGAAGAATGAGAAGTCCGTTATCTGCTTGAACTGGAGTTCAGAGCCAATGAATGTCCGTTAGCGAACACGATGCAGCAAAGTGTTCGTTAACGGACATTCTGCGTATAACTGTGTATTACCGGATGCCCTGATTAAAGGTTAAGATTTAAACAAATACCGCATAGCGAACAATCAGGGGGTAACACATATGATGAAATACAGAAAACCAAGAGTAGACGAGCTGAAAGTTGTAGCAAGACTAAATGCGGAGTCATTCGCAGATTATCCATTGTGTGATGAAATCCGGGGCGAGTTTAACGATCAAGCCAGCTTTGTTGAATTTTTGACTGAAGTCTTTCAGGTGTATATTGGCGCCTATTATAAAAAAAGTGTCGTTTTCATTGGAGAAGAGGACAATCAAATTAAAAGTGTTGCCATTCTGGATCGCCCGGATAGTAGAGAAATTGGATTGTTGGACTATTTCGGTGCGGGGGCGTTCAGACTATTCAAGACCGTCAGCATCATTAAAGTATATAAATTTTTGAAAATCCTCAATGAAGGCCATGAGCCTAGTAAAGGTGCGAAAAAGGGAGCCTGGTTCCTGGAATCGCTGGCTGTAGATAACTCATGCAGGGGACAAAGACTGGGAAGCCGAATGCTCACGGATTGTATTATTCCGTATATCAAAAGAGAGAGCAAAGGCGATACGTTAGCCTCATTTGTGACATTTACGAATAGTGAACTCAATCGCAGCTTCTATACGAAGAATGGATTCACGGAGTTTGACTATACCACCATTGAACGTAATGGGAAAACGATCGGCAACTGGAGTTTCAAAATGTCGGTTGCTCCAGCTAAAGTTAAACTACAAGTACCTTCAAGTACAAGGGTCTACGCGTAAGCAGCCTCTACTCTAATATGAAGCCGAAACGATGAGCAGGGTGAGCGGGTAGACAGGATGGGCCGATCTGAAAAAAAAGAACTCCCCCTCATCAGATGTATTTTTTGTGTCCGTTTGTTTATTTTGCTGCAGATTGAAATGTACGTGCACTTCTGGGCCCCTGCCCACATACAATAGATCGACCCTGTTCCCTTATGTGCTCAGGCCAGATCGTTGTAAAACTGCAGGAGGTGTCATCTGTGCCCGGATTGTTTACCGCAATAGCCCTGTTCATTAAAGAGTTAACGTTACTCGTTTCGTATGTCAAAAACAATGCGTTTCCCCAGCCACTCGCTGAGGATGACGAAGCCAAACACCTGCGCCTCATGGCAGAAGGCAATGCCCACTCGCGCAATCTGCTCATTGAACACAATCTGCGTCTTGTGGCGCATATCGTCAAGAAGTTTGACAATACCGGCGAAGATCAGGAGGACCTGATTTCGATTGGAACGATTGGTTTGATCAAAGCCATCGAAAGCTTCCAGCAAGGCAAAGGCACAAAGCTGGCCACATTTGCCGCGAGATGTATTGAAAACGAAATTCTGATGCACCTGCGTTCCCTGAAGAAAACACGTAAGGACGTGTCCTTGCATGACCCGATTGGCACGGATAAAGAGGGCAATGAAATAACACCCACATCATAGACGTGGGTGTAGATATACTTCAAAGTCCGCCCCTTGCTGGGGTTTTTCTTTTTTATAGACGACTTTATGCAATACGGATTTTAACAGCTTATTACGTTTGACTGGATCGTCTGTTTCATAATATGACTTGACCACAGACTCGGCAATGGGAATTACATTATGCTGAGCCTTCTGTTTTCTTTGCTCCAGACTGATCTCTTGTATAGTTCGTTCAATTGCCTGTTCGGCTGCTGAAATGCGCTGAGACAAGCTTTGTGATCGTTCAAGGAAAACATCCTCTGTATATATGCCTCGCTCCAGAAAATCATAAAGCCGTTCTTTCTGAGCTTCTAATTCCTTCATCTCTTTCTCAAGAGCATCCAGTGCCGTTTTCCTGAAATCAATGGATTCATCGGGTGCTTTCTTTTCCCGCTTACTCCATTTTACCTTATAATCGGCAAGCCATTCCTTCAAGCCTTCAATGATCTTGGCTTCGACCATCTTATATTGACTGCTCCGAGTGTTGCAAGAAGGGGTATTGCAGCGTAAGTGTGCGGGCTGACTCGTATAAGGGCGATAGACCATCGTCATACCACAGTTCTCACATTTCACCAGGCCCGCCAAAGCCGTTGTTATTTTTGGCTTCCCATTTTCGTCGAGCTGATAGGGTGCATGGTAGCTACCCGAGATCCGTTCTTGAGCTTTGGCAAAGGTGACCTCATCAATAATAGCTTCGTGCTTCCCTTGCACACTGATCCAATCTTGGGTATCACGCGTGCGCACAGTTCGTCGTTTGCCGGGTTCTGTACTTTTCTTTGTCTGCTTCTTTTTCCATTGTATCTTGCCGGTATAGACAGCGTTCTTGAGTATGTTTAATACCGTAGAAGGAATCCAGTCTTTTCCCGTTGCAGAAGGGATTTTCAGGGCGTTCAGAGCAGTGGCAATCTTGCTGGAACCTTTCTGATGCTCGGGATCGGAATGCACGTACCATTCAAATATTTGTCTGACAATAGGCGCCTGAACAGGATGGGGCTTCAATGTTCTACCGTTTGTTATATCTTCAATCTCGTAACCATAAGGCGGGCGTGTTCCAAGATAATTGCCTTCTTCCACGGATCGCACACGTCCCCCTTGCATCCGCCGTGTGATGATCTTGAGCTCTTTACGTGCCATAAAAGCTTCAAACTCACTGTACTCCTCGTCAAATTCATCATGCAGATCATACGTCTTTCGAGGGGTTATGATTTTGGTATCGGCATTTCGAAAAGTCTCCAGTATCAAGCCTTGTTCTTGCATGTTACCGCGTCCGAAACGGTCAATATCCATGACCAGGACGGCATCATACAGTTTGGCTTCCACGTCTTTCAACAATTTGAGCATTTGAGGGCGGTGGACCAAGCTTTCCCCGCTCACAATTTCCTCATAGATTTCTATGATATTCGCGCCAACGTACCGAGCGTGCTTCAGGAGCGCTTTTCTGTGCTTGGCTAAGGTTTCACCTTCTCCACGGCGTTCTGCTTCTTCATCTGCACGGGATTTTCTAAGATAAATGGCAGCTTTCATTTGTACCTCCTGTAAGTCTTGTTCCTATATAGTTTACTGTATGTTGGCTCGTTTCACGACTATATCAATCCACAAAAAAAGAAAAGCCCCGAAGGGCTTCTTGTTATTATGAATTATCATCTAACCATTGATTAGCCCAGATGTGAGCTCCGCCAGCTGCTAGTGCAAAGAGAACAGATAATACAACACTTGCAGCTGTGCTATCGAACCAATGGCCAATTATCCAACCTACATAACCACAGGCTAATGATAATAAAACTAAAATTAATATTCGCAGCGGTTTAATCATTAAAGCGATCATAGTAACTACAATTGCTCCTCCAAATACCCACCAAGACGTATAATAAATACCCAGAACAACTGAAATGATGAATATTTCAGTAAAAAGCCATGTTACTCCATTGTCACTTTCTTTAGCTTCATTAACACCTTTTCTTATCTCATTTTTCAAATAGACTACCTCCCTTGGGGTTATTCTGATGAAACTGCAACTTCTAAATATCCAGATGAAAAGGGATTAGCATCATTATTGACTGGCTGTTTCACTTTTCGCATAGCAAGACTTTCTCTGTATTGTTCTGCATCTGCGTTTCTTATAAATTCGGCAGTATTATCATGATTTTTTAATACAACATCTTCAATCTCTTTTAGAGTAACACGGAAAAACTCTCTTCTTGAATTGACTAGATTAAGTTTGCGATCATCAAAGGCTCTATGCAAAGTTGCTTCTAATTTCGGGGCATCGTTTGAAAATATCATTGCATGCACGTCGAAATTAAACGGAACTGAAGCGTCTCCTAACTCGTGGACTCTATCGTACGGATCAAGACGGCGAGTCATGCCAATCTTGTAAACATTCTCTCCGAAGGAACCAATATTTGAAATTACATAAACATATCCGGCGCGTTGGTTTGCTTCGCGATAATCTATATCAGCAGTTTGCTTTTCAATTTCAGTAAGACTCTCTGATAATTCAGAGATCTTAGCTCTTAAAAGGGCAGCTTCGGCTTCATCGGAGCAATTTTCTAGTTGTTTTTCAACTTTTTGAAGCGCGTTTGAGTAATGCTTTCGCTCTTTCTCAATGTTTTTTCTTAAATCTTCTATTTCTTTTTGGAGTTTGGCTTCTTCTCGCATTTGTTCGCGGATTTGCTTCTGTTCTTCTTTCTCTTGTTGTTTTTTCTCTTTATATTCATGGGCTAGATAAAGCTCTAAGAACTTCAATTTGAGATAGTATTCAGAAATACAAACTTGCATTATTTTTCCCAGTTTATTTAAAGTATCAAACGAACTATTAATACGTTTTTCGCAGATTTGTATATTGTTGAATTTTACATTGCTGATACAGGAATCACACTCATTATTGAAAGAGCGTAATACAATTTTAACCATATCATTAACCATTTTTTTGCCCTGAGCTTTACTATTATTTACTGACCAATCTGTACTACCTACGCATGCAGTTCCATTCTTTATCATTTCTTTCTGTTCGTTTCTTATTAACTCCAATTTTTCTTTGTAGATAGCGCTATTTTGGAAGTCATATCTAGGTTCGTATAATGAAAATGATTCTAGGAGTATTTGATCATCCATAGCAAGTAGAGAGTTTTTCTTTTCTTCATAAATTCTTTGAATTGATGATAAGTGTTCTTCATAATCCATAATCGTAGTATGTAAACTTTCTTTTTCTTGGGACAATTTTCTGATTTCTTTCTGAATTTCTATCAACTGAACGTGCTCAGGACGAAGCAAATCTTTTAAAGAGTTGTTTTCTTCTTGAGTAATTCGAAGTTCCTCTTTTATTTTTTTTAATCTGAATACATCAAAAATGCTCATAATAGATCTCCTTATTATTGTATTTTGAAAGCAATTTGTATTGTCTCACCTCGTTATTTTCAGAAACACGAGGTGAGGGATGAGAAGAAATAACATCACAAATAAGTCATTTTACCGTCAAATCTCAGTCTTATTATCTACCTAAATTCTTCCTGTCAACCATTTACCTCCTACATCACAAATGCTAGAATTTTTTTATGAGCACACTTGTTCTTGTGAAACCTATAAATGGGAGCGGAAGTGATAGTATGAATGATGACAAATTAAAAGAGGAAATATTTATTGTTTTCAAGGAACTAGGATGGGAGATCCCTAAGTCTATTCTTGATTTGCTTTATAACGTGCATAAGAAATGATCTCTCTTATTGTTTCATCTGAAAGTTCTTTACCATGGTGAACAAAATTATCTTTAATAAACTTGTGAGCTTGCTCGTCAGATAGTTCAATAGCTTTTAGAAAATTCTTAGTATTGGTAGAAATTTTATTAGTAGTTTCTGTGTTTCCATATAACCAGTCAATTGATACCTCATAAAGTTGAGCTAAAATTTTTAACGTATCCATATCAGGTTGACTTACTCCGTTTTCGTACCCACTAAGAGTTTTATTATTTATCCCTGTTTTCTCCTTAACTTGCGTTTGACGCAAGTTTTTTTTCTCTCTCGCTTCTCGCAAGCGTTCTCCTATTGAAGACATAAGAACACCTCCTAACCTACAAATTATACCGGAATTCCTAGTAACAAAGATTTTATTCTTGAAATATAAGAATATTCACTTGACTTCTCATATTCTAAGAATTAGTATGTAAATATAACATTCTTAGAAATTAAGAAAAATGGTGGTGATAAAGTTGAGAATTAACAAGAAAATTCGAGCATTGATTAAGCAACGAGGTTTGACTTTCACTTATGTTGCCGATAAATCGGACATTCAATTTAAGAAATTTTCTCGAATGATGACAAGTAGACAAAAAATAGGTACTGATGAATATGAGAGAATTTGTTCAGTGTTAGGTGTTGCTCCCGGATATTTTTTTGAAGAAAAGTTCTTAGGAAATAAGAAAGGAGCAAGCTGATGGACCAGTGCCCACGATGTGCTAGTAACGAAATCGCATCAACAGATAACTTTTGTAAAGTCTGCGGATTCACATTATTTCAAATCACTTTGGAGCAAGTTGAGGTTATTTCAGAAACCGCCGCGACTACGGCAGCTTCTGAACAACCTAAATTGATTATGACGAGTAGATTCTTCATCTTTCCTGATCTCAGTGACGAAGAGATCGACATGTTACACATGGCTTTAATGAGAAGAGCTTTTGAATGGGCAAGGGCTAATGGGTTTTCGAATAAGTAACCGAAACTGGTAAACCACAAAGAGTGCACTTCTCATTATTTGAAGGGAAATAGCCTTCTGGAAACTGGACTTCCTTGTTATTAGGACAAGAAAGTATGTAAAAACTCACTTTACTTTCAGATGGAATGTGATTTGGAGAATGAGCCATAGATGCTTCTCCAGCAATTTTCCACCCAAATCTTTCAAGGTCGTTTTTCATATTTAACTTATCTTCATCAGAAAGTTGTCTGAAATAAATGTAATGATCCATATCTTTCACCTCCTTTCCCACAAAATGGTGCGACAACTCCATTTTAGCAGAAGGAGGAAGGACGAACAGTAAAGGAGGTTTCAAAAAAACAATGGCCGTCCCACAACGAGGTTCGCATATAAATAATCCCGGGAGGGATGCAGGCATGATCGTAGCAGCTTATCAGTTTGGTGAAACCAAGGTCTTTATTTGTAACGATCATATCTCAACAGATCAAGATGAACTTGATCGAATTGACAGGGAAATCGCAACCGCAGCCTGGGCATGTGTTCAAGATGCGGCAAACAAAAACGATGAGGAAGCCTAACAAGCTTCCAATGGAGGACAAGCCTATGCGATTCCGCTGGATCAAGCCTACATCCCGAGCATGTTTTATAGCTGGTGTCGTCACCCGAGTTCATGTTGGCAAGATGACAATGGATCAGGCGATTGACTATACGTTGTCACTCGAACGTCAATGTAAAAATCCACATCTTATTCCAAAGCGAGAGCTGCGGTCATTGAAACGCGACAGTGAAGCAGAGCTCAAAAGAATAAGAAAATCCGCCAGAGCTGTACCGGCAGCCGGCGGACGATGAAGGGATCAGAAAGCTGGGGAAGCTCCTACGGATATGATACTCCCCTTGTTAATAGCATTTCCATTCCAATTTGGAATATTCCTGAGAGGGGGTGAACGTGGTTGGAAATGAAGTTTGGGGCAATCATGCGGGCTTGCAGAGAAAAGGCGGGTCTTACCCAAGAACAGTTGGCGGACAAGCTCAATCGAACACAAGCCTGCGTTTCAAAATACGAAAAGGATCATAAGATTCCCGACATGCACACGATGATGAACTGGGCCGAGGTTACAGGGGCTAGAGAAGTGATAGTCACATTTTTATACGGCATGGACGGGATCGGCATGATCCAGAGACTAATTGGAGGGTAAACAGATGACTCGTGAACAACTGGCAGCTGAAGCGCTGCAGGCAGGAAAACATTCTTTACATAACTTACAACTGATACAGAGCGAACCTGAAAGAATGTTGCCTGGACGAATGGAGAATGCAGAGGATTATTTGAATCGGATGATTCGATTCGCGGAAGCAGAAATGAAAAATGCCCGCCTGGCAGGGCGGACACTTGGTCTGAGAACTCGGTTAAAGTCTCTTCTGTTGCAAATTTTACATTCTCCCGAGCAAAAGCGCAAGGGGGAATCAGTATGAGTGAGCAACTGGCGCAAATGATCATCGACAATTATATTGCTTCAACACTTGCCCTGCGGGAGAGCAGCGCGGTTCCATCAACGGAGGCGGCTGTCAGCATTGATGCATATCGAAGTGAGCGAATGAATGTGTTCCTACGCTGGCAAAATGCTGCAGCGAGTCTGCGGGAGTTGCCTACTGAGTACATGGTCCATGCAGTGGCAGCAATTGATCAAATTACCGCCTGATGAGTCCGCTGCGGTAGCGGACGAAACGCCGTGAGGCGTCGCGGGTAACCGCAAATACATATGAAGGGAGGAACAGAGTATATGGCAATACACGAATCAGTGAGTAAGGTTCTGAACCTGCTCAGCAGTCTTGCAGATGACACTAACGACGCTATTAATAACACGCCTTACATTCTTCGCAGATTAGCGGAATTTACTGAAGGCGAGCTCAACGATGTGATTACCCAACTGGAAGCAATCCGAGATCAGGCAGAAGAGTTGGAAGAAGCACATGAAAAAGTGCAAGAGGCTCATGCTGAATTGCAAGAGGAATTAAATGAAAAATAGCCCGTTGCAGCGGGCTACCTCAGAACATTGAAAATTGAATAGTATACATGGCCATCTTACCATGGGTGGCCGTGTCAAACAAGGAGGACGTTATGAGTAAAACGACTGCTATCACTCTCGACTTATCCGCTCAAACCATTGACGCTGCTGTTAAACCAGCGATGCATTACACACCTGCTATCTTTACCGTTTCCGGTTCATTTGGATCGGTTGAATTGATGGCCGATGATGATCAACTTGCAGCAATGGCACAAGCCATCACTCTACACTTTCAATCGAAAGGGGTTGTAAGTGCATGAAACAAATCACTTTGATATCCCTGACCCTCCGCAATTTCAAGGGTATTCGGGATTTTGTACTGGATGCTGCAGGCAAGAACATTTCTGCATATGGGGACAATGCCACAGGTAAGACGACTTTGTTTGATGGATTTGTATGGACGCTGTTCGGCAAAGACAGCCAAAATCGGACGGACTTTGAAATCAAAGGTTTGGATGAGAACGGGAAAGTTGTTGAACACGGCCTGCAACATGAAGTCGAAGCTGTCCTGATGGTTGATCGTCGCCGCCGGACGTTCCGTAAGGTGTTCAGCGAGAAATGGACTCGGAAGCGTGGACAGGCGACTGCCGAGTTTGGCGGCCATACTACGGATTATTACGTGGATGGCGTACCAGTTAAGCAAGGTCAATACAAAACCGAAGTTGATGCGTTAATCAGCGAAGAGATTTTCAAGCTACTGACCAATCCCGCGTACTTCAACGAGATTCTTAAACCTGATGCACGGCGTAAGGTGTTGCTTGATGTGTGCGGCGATATGACGGATGAAGAGATTATTGCAGGCAATAAGCAACTTGCACCGCTGACGGACATCTTGGGCGACCGTAGTCTTGAGGATCACCGCAAAGTGATCGCAGCTCGCCGGACTGAAATCAATAAGGAGCTGGATAAAATTCCTGTTCGCATTGACGAGGCCCGCCGCAGCATGCCTGATGTATCTGACCTGGACGCTGAACTGTTGCAAGAGGACATTGATACGATGCGCGGCAGGGTGGATGCCAAGACTGCTGAGCTTCAACGGATACAGTCTGGTGGCGAATTGTCTGCCAAAGAGATCCGCTTACGTGAGATCAATGCTGAACTGGCTGAATTAAAGCAAGTAATTCAGGCAGAAGGCTTGAAAGCAGTTGCTGGTCAACATGAATGGGTCACGCAACTGAAAGGCGAAGCTTCTGAACTACAGTCGAGATTAAACGCAAGTATACGTGAGGCCGAGCGATATAAAGGACAGATCACTCGTGCTGATAGTCAAGTTACAAGGCTTCGTGCGGAGTGGGCGTCACTTGATAGCCTTCAGTATCCAGTTCATGAGCATCAGCATGACGCTAATTGCCCAACATGCGGACAAGCACTTCCTGAAGATCAGCTGCAGTCAGCACAGGGCAAAGCGCTTGAAGCATTTAATTTGGACAAGTCCAAACGACTTGAAGCAATTAGTGCCGATGGAAAACTGGCCGCGGCAGAAAAGCGAAATCTCGAAGAAGAATTGCAAAAACTCAATGGAGAAATGGCCCAACTGCAGGAGGAAATCACATCAAAAGCTGCTGAAATCATGGCTGCCGAAGCGACCCTTCAGAGCCTACAAACCAACATTGCTGACCCTGCTGACAACACAAAGTATCAATCCATACAACGAGATGGAGATAAAGTCCGTGCTGAGATTGAGCAGCTTCGTTCTTCTGCTGCTGATGCTATGGGAAAAGTACAAGCCGAGATTCGTATTCTTCGCGGGCAGGTGGACGACTTGGAAGCAGACAAAGCGAAGCTGGCGACAGTAGCGGCTACTGAGAAGCGGATCACTGAGCTGAGCGAGGAAGAGCGGAAGCTTACAGCGGAGTTTGAAAAGCTGGAACATGAGCTGTTTCTTACGGAAGAATTCACTCGGACAAAAGTCAGCATGTTGGAATCCAAGATCAACAGCAAATTCAAATATGCACGGTTCCGATTGTTCGAAGAGCAAATCAACGGCGGCCTGAAGGACGTTTGCAAGACGCTGTATAAGGGTGTTCCGTACGAAGGCGGTCTGAACAACGCTGCCCGCATCAATGTCGGCTTGGACATCATCAATACGTTGGGACAGCATTACGGATTCTCTGCTCCAATCTTTGTCGATAACGCCGAAGCCGTGACGCAACTGATTCCTACGAATGCCCAAATGATCCGTTTGGTCGTTCCTCCAGCGTTTAACACTTTGCCAGAGGAAGTACAGGAAGAAGCAATCAAACACCACGGCAGTTATGAAGCTGCTGAGACTGCTTGGAGAGACAGAAACAAAAAGCTTCGCTTAGAACATAACGACATCCAGGAGGCGATGTAATTGTCTACACAAAACCAACAGGCTCCCCAAACAGGGGAGAAAGCTATTGCAAAAACAGAGCCAACACAATCCGAACGTTTCATGACGAAAGTCATATCTGAATTTGGTTCAAGCGTTGGAGAGGTTGCTCTAACCAACTTCCAAAAGCGACTTGCACAGAACTACTTTATCGCTTTGGATGGAGTACTGAAAGCAGCCGAAGAAAAACGTCTGAAGAAGTCCGAGAAGTACCGCGATCCATTGCCTATAACTTGGGCAAATGTGAACATGGATAAATTGTCTCGTGATGTGGTCGCATATGCACGTATTGGTTTCGATCCAGCGCAGCCGAATCATATTAACTTGATTCCTTTCAAAAATAACAATACAGGTAAGTACGATATCGGTTTCATCGAAGGATATCGTGGTCTTGAACTTAAATCAGTGAAATACGGTTTGGACGTTCCGGACCATGTAACTGTTGAGCTGGTCTATTCCAATGATTACTTTGCACCTATTAAGAAAGATGCAAATCACCCGCATGAAAGTTATGAATTTGAAATTAAAAACCCTTTTGACCGCGGGACTATCCTTGGAGGATTTTATTTCCACTCATTTATAAAAACTCCTGAGAAAAACAAGTTGGTCATGATGACACTCAAGGAGATTGAGAAAAGGAAGCCAGAAAAAGCGAGTCCCGAGTTTTGGGGAGGCGAGAAAGACAAATGGGAGAACGGTAAAAAGGTAGGTACGGAAACGGTGGAAGGCTGGCACGACAAAATGGTTTGGAAAACACTTTATCGAGCAGCTCATAACGACATCACCATTGACAGTCAGAAAATTGATGATGATTATCTCCGTTTGAAACAAATTGAGAGTGACTTGTCAGAAGCTGAGGTTTCAGAAGAAATCAGAGCTAATGCCAATCAAGACATTATCGATGTCACACCGCCACACTTGGATGATGTTCCAAACGATGTACCTTCAGGAGATGGGCAACCAGAAATGGAATTTGGTGATGAAGGTTCGCCTGATAGCGATGGGCCGGGCTTCTGATGATTGAAATAACTTCCCTTGGCTCCAGCAGCGCGGGTAACTCCTACCGGATTACGGACGGGAAAACACCGCTCCTGTTGGACGCAGGGCTTCGCTACAAAGAAATTCAGCGCGGCCTTGCCTTCCAAGTTTCATCGTTGACCGGGTGCTTGGTAACTCATGAACACGGCGACCATTCGGCAGCCGTTAAAGATTTGATCAAGGCAGGCGTCAACATTTACACCAGTGCCGGTACTGCAGATGCTTTGCGGTTGGACAGCCACCGTGTATATCCTGTATCTGCCCTTGAGCCTTTCACCATCGGTACATGGTCGATTCTACCGTTTGATGTGCAACATGACGCTGCGGAGCCTTTGGGCTTCCTTCTCGCTAATACAGCAGGGGACAAGCTTCTGTTTGCTACAGACACCTATTACATCAAGCATCGATTCACTGGGCTTACGCACATCATGGTGGAGTGCAATTATTCAATCAATATACTCAATCAAAATATTGCTGCTGGTCGTGTGCCGGCGGTGATGAAACATAGATTGCTTCGTTCTCATTTTTCGCTCGAGAACGTGAAGGACTTCATCCGGGCGAATGACATGCGGCGGGTGCAAGAGATTCACTTACTCCATCTGTCAGACAACAATAGTGACGAAGCACTATTCAAACGCGAGATTATGGCTCTCACAGGCAAGCAAGTGTATGTAGCAGGTAGGTGATCACATGGATGATCTGACTGGCAAGCCGCTGTTAAAGAGCATGATGGGCAAGCGGATATGGCAGCTGTTTGACACTGATAAGGCAGCCTTTCAGCGTGAAACGATTGCCTACTTCCAGCGAGGTTACCCGGATTGGGAGGTCAAGCGGGCCAAGTATCCGCACGTATTTTTACAACACCGAAAGGGGCACTGAAAATGCCTAAGGTAAAGCAAATCTCTGTCGGGGCCTCATTCACGAAAAACCTCGGCAATTTCCAAAGTCTGAAGGTGGAAGCGAACATCGTTATAGAGCTGCATGACGGTGACTATCCAGACGAGGCATATGCTGATGCATGGGCAAGGGTACAAGAGCAAATCCGAAATGGATTAGGAAAGGGGCAACCGAAATGACACAAGAACAGCAACATGATAAAGCGGATGAGTTGATCAGAGCATGGACTGAGCAATTCCAGCAGGCTCGTCAATCTGGTAATGACGCTGTAGATACGTTTCTGGCTACTATGGCTTTCGCGATGGGCAGCTTTGTACCTCTCGTGTTTAACAAGAACAGTCACGTCACTGCAACTGCAATGCTGGTCGAAGACATGATGGCAGGGCTTCACAACACTGTAGAAGTGATTAACAAGACAACGCCAGCAATAAAACATTAGGGGATGAGCAGCATGCCCGAAGGCAGTTACCCGTTTCCGATCTATTCCGGCATCTTGGAGCCAGACCACTACAAGAAAATAGGCAACGCGATATGGCTATTCCTCTGGTGCATCAGTTCAACCACGAAGGAGATTGAGGAGGAGGAAACTGTCTGGGGCATTGTCCTCAAAGGGAAGCCTATGAAGCTGTCTGAGATTGCTGGATTCTTCGGAGTCAACGACAAAACCGTGAGCAGATGGTTGGATACATTGGAACAGCATCATTACATTGATGTGACCAGGGCACCAAGAGGGTTGATCTTGAAGGTTCGAAATTCAAAGAAGAGATCAGTCAAAACTGTCCGATCTCACGAGGCAGAACCTCCAAAACGACCTAATTCCGAAGTCGGTGATCAGACAGAAATGTCCGATCACAATCAAAGTGATAAGACAATATTGTCCGATCAGTCCGCAAGTGATCAGACAAATATGTCCGATCACACACCAATTTCCGATAGTGATCGGACAAAACTGTCCGATCTAAAAGATATTAAAGATCTTATTACTACTACTGCTATTACTACTGCAGATTCTTCGCAATCGTGGGATGACATTTTGAATCCAGTACCTCCCGGTGAGGAAAGCGGTGGAATGATTGAAATATTGGATGCCTATTGCAAGATGCACAACAAACTGGATTTCAACGTTTCTCAGAAAGAGCGTTTAGCCATGGGTAAGATGGTCGCCGGAGGTACGCCTAACCCTTTTACCATCCGAACTATGGCAAGCCTGCTGGAGGCAAAACGTCAACGTGAGGGAAACACATTCAAGCTTCCCAAGAGCTTTTTATATTACGTCGAAGGGATCGAGGAAGCTTGGCAGAATCATCAAACTGCCGAACAGCAACCTGTTAAACCTTACCTTGTTCCAAGTTCGGCAACGCCAGCGGCTACGCAACCACGCAGACTGAGCCGCCAACAACAAAAGAGAGCAAGTTTACAGCAAAGGTTGAGAGAGGAGGAGGCTCGTGGAAAGAGCTGATGTCTTGAGGTTATTTGTTTTAATAACCGATGAATATCCCAATTTTGATGACAGTGACGAGAACGTGGATCGCCATCTCAAGGAGCTGAAGGATTTCCCTTTTGAAACGGCTGTACAAAACGTTGAACGCCACATCAAGATAAGCAGTTTTTACCCCAAGATTTCTGAGATACGTGGCTTTGCCGCCGACCAGTCTGCAAGAGAACGGGAGTTGGCGGAAACCCGGGCTTACCTGGACCAACGAGAAGTAAACCGGGCGAAAGCAACACTGCCACCGCCGGGATGGAAGGATGATTTACTTGCAAAGCTTCGGAGGAATTGAACTACCTTACAGCATGGAGATCGAACAAGCGGCTTTGGGAGCGATGTTGCTCAGACCAGATGAAGTCATGGAACAGGCCGAGCACTTAAAGCCAGATACGTTTTATGGCAAGGCCCACAGCCTGATATTTAATGCCATAGCTGAGCTGGCAGAGGAACAGCAGCCCATCGACCTTGTAACAGTGACTTCACGGTTGAAGGACAAGGGCGAACTTACGGACATTGGAGGCGTAAGTTACCTGAGCGACCTTGCTCGAAGCGTGCCATCGACAGCAAATGTCGCATACTATTTCAGCCAACTTGAGGATATGGCGATCCGTCGAGAGTTTATCCAGGCAAGTCTTCTGCAGGTCCAACAGGCGGCCAGTGGAACAGAAGTATCACAACTACTTGCGAGTGCCCAGCGATCACATAACAAGATTGCCGATCGTGCTGCTCCGAAAGAGGATTTTAAACCAATCAAGGGCATTATGATGCAGCTTGTTGATGACGTTGAAACTCGCGCATACAACGTCAAGCACGGCATCGTCAATGGTATTCATACCGGGTTTATTGATCTGGACAGCATCACTGGTGGACTCCAGCGCAGCGACCTAATCATTGTGGCAGCTCGTCCTTCCGTGGGGAAGACGGCGTTTGCCTTGAACATCACTCAAAACGTTGCGAAAAATACCAAAGAAGCTGTAGCAGTATTCAGCTTGGAAATGTCTGCAGGACAGTTCGCGCAACGGATGGTCAGCTCCGAGGGCAACGTAGAAGCTACGGCAATGAAGATGGGCGAAATGGAAGATCAAGACTGGATCAATATGACCAAAGCTATCGGGGCCTTGGCTGAAACGAATATCTACGTGGACGATTCGGCAGGAATCACTATTCAAGACATCTGCTCCAAGTGCCGCAGGCTCAAGAAGGAAAAGGGCCTGGCCATGATCATGATCGATTACCTGCAGCTTATTGAAGTCGCTGGAGGTAAAGGCAAATCGGGTGAGAACCGGCAGCAGGAGGTTTCCTACATCAGCCGGACATTGAAGCATTTAGCGCGTGAACTGGATGTTCCAGTGATTGCATTGTCCCAGCTCAGCCGAGCCGTTGAACAGCGGCAAGACAAACGTCCAATGATGTCCGACCTGAGGGAATCCGGTTCTATCGAGCAAGATGCCGACATCGTAGCCTTCCTGTACCGGGACGACTACTACAACCAGGAAACTGAGAAGAAAAACATCATCGAAATTATCATCGGGAAGCAGCGTAATGGTCCAGTCGGAACGGTGGAGCTGGTGTTCCTAAAACAGTACAACAAATTCGTCAACTACGAACGCACTCATAACGATGCCTTTGGACCAACACCACCGCAGCAGTCACAACAGCCGAAGGACATGAATAAACGCCAATGGGCATAAGGAGGAACGGACGTGAAACAGGGGAAACGGCCGACAAAACGTCAGAAAATTGAGATTAAAGCCAATGGCTTGAATGCGGAGAACTGGCTTGTTGAAAGGGATACACCAAGCATGATGGTGATTGTTCATCGCTTCTCAGGTAAACCGAGAACTATTCGGCGGGGAGCATGATGGACAGCACTTTAAACAGATGGTCCGTGTACGAGTACATGAAGCATCGGTTTCTGCGGACGGGACAAGTTCCCGATCAAGACGAGCTGCAGGCAGAATTTGCGGGAATTGATCAAACTGAGCTTCTTGAAGGGATCGCTGAGTTTGATGCAATTGTCGGTACCGGAGGTGTGCAGCATGCGGAAGTCGATTGATCCGCACCACCAAACACATTTGAGTTATGTCGTACGTGGTGACGATGGTCGGAAACTGGCCGAGATTTTCGTCATTCGGCGGGACATGCTGCCGGCGCGCCAACGGCGCAAGCGACGAGTAAAGGAGTTACGGCAAACATGATTATCTATTTTACTGTTTACGGGGAGCCAGTGGCGCAGGGGCGGCCCCGGGCGTCAACGCAGGGTGGTTTCGTCCGAATGTACGATCCAGAGAAGTCGAAGGACTACAAGGATTATGTCCGATTGGCAGCCGCTGAACATGCACCGGATGCATTGCTGTTAGGCCCACTTGGAATGATGCTGACAGTGTACAGGCCGATACCCAAATCATTCAGCAAGAAGAAGGCGGCACTGGCTGAGGCGGGGGAGATTAGGCCAGTCAGCAAACCAGACGTGGACAATTACCTGAAGGGTGTTAAGGATGCGTTAAAAGGTGTGATGTGGAAGGACGATAGCCAAGTGGTCGAGGTATTTGCTCAAAAAAGATACAGTTTCCGACCACGAATCGAAGTGAAAATCAAGGACTTATCCAAATAAATTCTTAGGAGATGAACGATCATGGCAAACGATATGGTGAAATTTTCAGCAGAGGTAGCAAAAGGAATCAGTGTTGGTACAAAGGATGTCACAATCAAGTTGCTTATCCCGCTTGCTGCAGTTGAGGCGAAGTTGTCTTCTTTGGCTAAGCTTCAGGAAAAAGAAGTCATGGTTTACCTCGGCGATCCGCAAGCGTCGTTTAACTTCGAAGACCAAAACCAACAGCGTGACCCCATGTACAATACTTGGGACAGCGGGCGCCGCGTAACAACTGATTCGTCTGGAGTGGTTACCAAGATTGAAGGCCAAGGTGACGAGCAGAAAGACGAGAACCAAGCGGAACTCTTTGATAGTGAAGGCAATCCGCAAGAACCAGAAGGAGACGGAGCTGAGCAGGACGGAGATGCTTCCCAAGTGCCACCAGAAGGCGAAGGGGAGCGTATCAGCGAAGAAGGCGCAGGAGAGCCGCCAACGGACGATCTACCAGACTGGATGAAGGAAGGCGGGGACGAGTCTGGTTCTAAAGAAATGGACTTTACTTCTGAGGGTGATGAAGGCGACCAGCAGTTGCCTGAAGATTCACAGCAGGTTGTCCAAACAGAACCGCCTGCGGGTGACAAAGAAGTTGTTAAGACTGAAATCGATAAGGAGCAGCTTGAAAAGTTCATCCTTTCTCAGCGCCCGATCTTTGAAGACATCAAACTTGCTGACGCTCCTGCTGATTTCCCTGCACTGCTACAACAACGGAACGAGGGTAAGACGTGGATGGAGATTTCTAAAGAGATCAACGTTCCAAGTGGCCAGATCAGTTCCAAATATGGCGCATACAAAAAGCGTGTCACTAAAATGATGCAGGATGGTGTAGCAGTCTAAACCTTTCACATAGCAGAATCCCCGGCCAAAAGTTGGTCGGGGTGAAGAGTTAGATCTATGAAACAGAACATACGTACAAAACTTTTAATCTTCAGTGATTTTCAAGTCAATAGTATGTCTACAGTTGGGACACTTTTTAGTAGCAGTAAAAGTCTTCTTTTGATTGATTTCGAGAAGCGAGAGTAGCTGGATTAACAAATTAGGTAGTGAAGCAAACGCAAGTAACAATGTAACAGTGCTCATAGCTACGGTATCAATTAATGCTGTTTTGTCTTGGAGCATTCCAGCAATAAAGAAGCCTAGTACTATTACAAATATTACAACAAAACCTATATACGTTAGTCCCCAAATAATCTTTGTCCATTTCCATACTGTCTTTATTTTCATATTATTCAAGCTCCTTCTGTGCAGCTTGCCACTGCTTCCAGTGCCATTTGAGAGCTTTGTCATGAGGTAACTTCTGAAGATGGCTCAAATCTTGACGAGTGATTTGTATGCTCTGCATGGTGGTTTTAGTCGAGACATGAATCTTTAACGTATCAGGGTCAAAAGAAAACAGTCCTGAATCGTATGCCAAATGATGATTTCCACACAAGACAAGTCCGTTACGTGGATCGTCAGAACCATTTGATTTTTTTGGGATAATGTGAGCAGCCTGGAGCAGTGGTAGTGCTTGCATTGCACATACCGCGCAGCAGGGACCATAACGTTTAACTACATTAAATTTGAATCTTGGCTGACCGGCTCTGTTACTCACTGTAACGGTCCTGGAAGGTGCACGAGGAACAGTTGGTTTAAAAGGGATATCATCAAGATGATCTAATTCATTTGGTTGAGTTGAAAAATCTAATGGGTTCAATTCTATTAGAAAATTCTGAGCTAGGTCATCCCAAGAAACGACCTTTCCCAGCTGCACTTTCCTCATCTTTCCTACTTCAGAAATCACGAAAATCGGTAGGTTAAAGATAGAGGCATTTTTAGCAGATTGGATTTCATTCTTATCAAACGAGCTATGTCTCTTTGTAACTGGATAATGATATATTATTTCGTTTTCAGAGACTTCATCAGGATAATGCCTACCTGTATGTAATATTGAAACTGCTATTCCTGCGTTATCTTCGGTGTAACTCTGCGTGGTCGTGGCATCTCGATATATGCCTGCTTGCCCTGAGAAGAAGCGTAGCCCACGAAGTATTCCTGGTTCTACATTGTTAGGGTCGTTCTCGCTTACTAAACGATTCCACATGGAATCTCTTCTAGCTAATTCAATACTTATTGATTCTGTCATGTAACTACCACCTACTCTATGTTTAATTCATATATTTTTACATGATTTTGCCTTATAGGCAATTAATCTTTGGAAGGAGATAGATATGAAGGCAGTCACCATCATTCAACCATGGGCGACACTTGTTGCATTGCGCGTCAAAACACTGGAGACCCGGAGCTGGGCGACGAAGCATCGCGGAGCGATTGCGATCCATGCAGGTCAAAAAGTGGACAAGGAAGCTTGCCTGATCCCTCAAATACGCGAGGCGTTACTGAAACATGGTATTAACGATTGGAGCGAGCTGCCAACAGGGGCAGTGATTGCAAAGGGGAATCTGAACGACGTATGGACCATAGAACGCCCTTACGGAGATGAAGGAATAGTGGAAAGATTAAGCATCGACACAGGTTGGACAAATGTATGGGGCGGCTACATGCCCAATGAGTACCATTTTGGAGACTACAGTGACGGACGTTTTGCTTGGCAGCTTGACGATGTTGTTCAGCTGCAGGAGCCGGTACCAGCGAAAGGCCAGCTCAGCTTATGGAATTGGGAGGAAGTAAGATGACAAAGAAATCCATAGCAGACAAGCCGCTCAGCCGCCGGCAGCAAGAAGTATACGATTTTATATCGGGTTTTATTGGATCAAAAGGTTATGGTCCAAGTATTCGGGAGATTGCAGATGCGTTTATGTTCGAATCTCCTTCGTCGGCTTTCAGACATGTCAATATGCTGATTCAAAAAGGATATCTCAATCATAAAGCAGGTGGCGTGCGCACTCTTTCATTGACAGATAAATCGGGCAAGAAGATTGCAATGGTGAGCCAGGCAGGTGTCATGGATTGGATCGCGCAACAGAGTAACCAACACGCCAAGGATGCGGCGGCGTATGCATTGCTCGCTGATCTACAGGAGGGCATACAAACGGGGAGGATCTCCTGATGGTTGATTATCGCAAAGTTGATAAAACGGTATGGACACCGGAGCAGATAGCTGATCATTTGAAAGCAATCGGGGCTGAGCATCCACCCAAACGGCCTGACAAGCTACAAAAGGCAGTTACTGCCCCACAGCAGCGTAACAGCAACAGCAAGTATCACAAGCGAGGAGGTGAGTGGTAGTTGGAACGGGATTTTAGGGCATTGCTTTTGCAATATGATTATCCTAGTGATTTGGTAAATGGCTGGAGCATGGAAGAATGTGAAGCTGAATGGAACGAGTTCTGCAGCGAAGTGATTCCAGTATAACAAATATCCCCCGCAAGCTTGGCGGCCAGGCGGGGGACACATCGAATAAACCTTACCCAAAATTATAACACGGTGAGGGGATCAAAATGGGGAAACGCCGAAAAAACAACTTACAACTGACTTTTAACATACTGCCTATCGATGAAAAAGCTACCCGCCGGGCAGTGGAGGAATATTTAGAGACAGTTCGGCAGTACCGGCAGATCGGTTTCGTGAGACGAGAGGCAGCAGTCACACAAGCGTATGTATATAGAGAACACCAGACGACCAATGCAATCAGCAAACAGACAGAGACTATTGCTGTTTACAATGTAGATAAAGAAGCGGAACTGAAGGAGAAAGACCGTTTGCTCAGTCTGGCCATGGAAAGGCTATCATCTGTTCAACGGGAGGTAATTCAACGGAGCTATTTGGATAATGAAGGTGAGTTTGATTACATTAGCTGTGGAGAAATGGGGGTGAGTGATAGCACATTCCGACGTATTAAGAAGGAAGCAGTGTCCTTGCTTGCCATGCAATTGCGGCTGGCTAAATGGGATGAACCTAAGTCAAATATGGTATTATAGGACCAGCTTGTAGCTGGTCTTTATTTTTTGTTTAACAATCTTGGAGGTGGATATATTGGAGCAATTAAATACATTTACAAATGCAATGCAAGATTTCTTAAATGAAATTGGAGCATTTAAAAACACAGATGCGATAAAAAGCGTCTGGTTCAGAGGACAAGGTGTGGATTTCCCCCTTCATTCAGGACTATTCCGTTCTGAGAAGTTACGCAAGGATATACATGATCTTAGGAAAAGAGAAGAGACAGCATATCGAACATTTATTAGCCAAGGCCATACATATTTAAAAGGTGAACGCGATTGGGAACTATTATTTATCATGCAACATCATGGACTTAGAACGAGATTGTTGGACTGGACGCCATCACTTATGACAGCATTATATTTTGCGACTATAAATCCTATAACTCCAGTATTATGGATGTTGCGACCATCGAAACTTAATTATATGAATTTAGCTTTAGATTCCATATTCAGTTTGCCATTACTCTCTAAATATGAAGATATTATGTTTAAACCAGAAAAATTTATAACAGCAGCGATTCAACCAATTAGAAATAGTGCAAGGCAAATAATTCAACAAGGCATGTTTACTATTCAGGGCGACACAAATGTTCCATTAGAGATGGAATGGGGCGGGCAAATAGTAGAAGATGGATATTTAAAGAAAATTCCTATTCCTAAAGATTTGGTTGAGGAGATACATTTTCTTTTGGAATTAAATAATATTAGCCACTCTACCATATACCCTGATTTGGATGGATTAAGTGTAGATATAAATAGACGTTATTTGAGCGTTGAAGAGTGATCGTTCTTCGCACGAAAAATGCCCAGTTTTTGGCTGGTTAAAGACAGTTCGTTGGACTTTAGACTTGATATATTTGTATTGTGGAAATCGGGCGAGAATGAAACGCACAGCTGCACATGCGGCATATGACTGGGGCGTTCCTCTTCTCGCCTTTTCCAGTTCTTAGCAAAGCAACCGATGGGCTAACCGGGAGGCATTCGAGCAAAGACGGTATGATATGTGTAGTAGGGAAGTATGTATTTAGAAGGGAGGAACGATCGTATGGATACTACTATTGATAAAGAACTTCAGGAAACGGCAATCGCATTTCTGAAATGGGCTAGAAATAAGATTGAGAATGAGCCGGTCGATATAGACACGATGAGTTTGGTTCCTCAAATTGCAGGAGTGGCATGCAACATGATTACGCACATGAAAGATCAAGGAGCCGCTGAGAGCCTTGAACAATTCATTCAGAAGCTCCAGCAGCCAGACGGAAAACTAGCATTAAAAGAGATTCTCAGTAATACTATTTCTGATTCTCTAAATAAGAACTGAGTTCTTTATGATACTCCTTCAAGATTTGGAGGGTCATTTCAGCAGACATCCCTAATGTTATGTTCGACATCATAACAATTTTAGTATTGGTATCACCTAACATGGATTCCATTTCCGTATACTTTGGATCTTTCAGAGCTTCATCCAGTCTAGAAGTTAGCGAATTTGTTAATTCAGGAACTAGATTCCTTACTTTACTTTCAAAATCAAACTCAAAACTCATGCTTAATCTCTCCTCATAGGTTGAAATGGTGTGCGACAACTCCATTTTAGCAGAAAGAGGAAATATCAGGTTGGATTAAATTCGAAATAGCAAGCAATCAGAAGTAAACGGCGGGTTTGTTCAAGTTCATCGGGACTCACCCGTTTTCTGTTCCTTGACCTGAATTTTGTGTCATATGTAAAATGGTCTTGTTCTTCCTCTATAGTTACAAAGCACGTATGCTTTTAAAGCAAAGAGCGCAGCGTTTTTGCGGCGACCGTTTCGGGCGCATGCTTTTAGGACGTAACACCAACAAATACATATCACATTTAAGTCGTTCCTTCGGGATCGGCTTTTTTTATTGGAGGAATTCAAGTGATCAGCAGCAGAAGACGTAAAAGGAAACGGGCACGACCCAATAAGCAGCCTGAGAAATGCAAAGGTTGTGTATGGGGCAGATGGGATGGCGTTAAGCAGTTCTGTCCTAAACCTCCTGATTGTTGTGTGAAGAAGGAAAATCCCTCATAGCTGTCGAATGAGTATGGTGTTAACAAGGGGGATGTCTATGGCATATTTTGAGTACAACAAAGATGATATAGGTGAAAAATTCGTTTTTGTAAGAAATGGAAGATATACTTCAGAACCTTATGAAAATGGGGATCTAAAATATGAAGAACGAACCTATAAAGATGGTCATTGGGTTTGTGTTGTCAAAAAAGATCATGAAATCGTGAGAGTCGATAGCAATCAAGAGCTAGTCAAAGTCAGACACCAGAGTGGATTAATGCAATTGACGATTGAAAAGGAAGCACCTTAATAGGTGCTTTTTCTTTAGCTCTCATATGACAGAATGTGAGCCGTTTTAAGCTTCACAGCATCAGAACGTCCGTTTGCAGGGAGCAGTCATTTGAAGAGCGGAGAACAGGCGCTGAGTGAGCGTACGCACGAATACAGAGGTCACCCATACGTTGAAACCAACTCAACACAAATATCACTCTTGACCTTCGTTATTTAATGTCTGATACTGGAAGATAGAGTTGTCAAAATAATCTATTCAGGGGGAATTTCCTTGCCTAAGTTCGTAACAGGAGATCAAATTCATTTCTATGAAGGTCCCAGAAAGATAGTTGAACTTTCAGTAGAAGAGGTTCATAACGAATCTTACAATTGGTTTTATCATTTGGAGCCGGGTGATGAAATCTTTGGGAAGATTCGTCCAAAAAGAACTGTGGACTCTATTACGATGGTTAAAGATGGACACTCGGAGGATCGTAAAAGTTATTTAGGCGGCATTTACCATGTACATCTAAGAAGCTAATTGCTGTATGAGCACCCTTAGGTGCTTTTTTTATGCACTCATGTTAGGTCTTGACCATCGTTATTTATTGTCTGATACTGGGAGTTGTTCTATCAGAAATAGGTTGGGAGTGGTTAGATGAAGAAAAAGTATATTGCAATTATTGCTTCAGTGATATTTTTAGTGTGGGCGGGCTCAGGATGGGCCATAAACACATGGATAAATGCAAGTTATCGCGGTACATTCGGAGATATGTTTGGAGCAGTAAATGCGTTATTCTCAGGTTTTGCATTTGCTGGCCTTATTTATACGATTGCAGTGCAAAGGCAAGAACTACAGTCACAAAATAAGTCCATAGATATGCAAACAGATGAAATGAAAATTCAAGTGTCAGCCATCAAAATGCAGACGGAAGAACTAGCCCTTCAAAGAGAAGCTATACAAATGCAAACAGAAGAGCTTGCGCTCCAAAGAAAAGCTATTGAGATGCAGACTTTAGAAACTGCTCGATCCGCTGATCAATTGGAGGGACAGAAGAATTTATCGAATCTCCAAACAGCCATGAGTGTAGTGAACGATTTGATTAGAACAAAGAATAAGAGGATGGAGGGAATAACCGTCTCAGCAGGAAGTGGATGGATAAAAGGAACTGACGCATTTGGTCATTTGTCGGAAGTAGGGCTAGGAGTGTGGGTAAACGAAAGAACGTTAGAATCCTATCTTAATTTGTTTTATTATATTTTAACTTTTATTAATGAATATGATCTAAAAGAGGAACAGAAGAAATTATTACGAGATTTATTGAATGTTGATACCTCGAACGAGGAATTAAAGGTAATATATCGTGCTCTTGGGAATGACCCACATAGAATGGGGCTTTTTACCTCAAGCGGCTTTTTAACACGTTACAAAAAAATAAAATAACTTAACCACTTTTCATGCCATCCTGTTAGGGTGGCTTTTTATTTGGAGGTAATTGATATGAACATCAGAATCGTGCCAATCGATCAGATCAACGCAGCAGCTTACAACCCCCGGGTGGACCTTCAGCCAGGCGATCCCGAGTATGAGAAGCTGAAGCGTAGCATTGAACAGTTTGGGTATGTGGAGCCTATCGTCTGGAACGAGCGTACCGGGAACATGGTCGGCGGCCATCAACGCTACAAGATCATGGTCAACGAGCTTGGCCACACTGAGCTGCAGGTATCCGTGGTGGATCTCGATGATCAGCAGGAACGGCTCCTGAATATCGCTTTGAACAAGGTATCAGGTCGTTGGGATGATGAGGCTTTGGGTAGGCTGCTTGCCGAGCTGCAGGCTGAAGGGGCAGACCTTTTGTTGTCTGGCTTTGATACTGAAGAGCTTAATGAGCTGATTGCAGATTTCGGCACAGTTCCTGATACAGAGATCGAGGAACCCGTAGTTGAGGATGATTTTGACGTTCAAGGTGCACTGGATAATATTCAGACTCCTGAAACACAGCGGGGTGATATCTGGCAACTGGGTCCACACCGTCTGATGTGCGGGGATTCAACCAGTGAGGATGATGTCGGCTGCTTGATGGATGGGGAGCGAGCCGACTTGGTAGTGACGGACCCACCTTATAACGTTGCTATCGAAAGCGACTCAGCCCGTCTGGCTGCAGATGGACGAAGCAGCATACAGAACGACGATATGCCCGCAGAGGAATTTGCGGGCTTTTTGCATGCCATTTTTGAGAGGTATTCGGGTTTGATGGCATCAACAGCTGGGATATACGTATTCCACCCGTCTTCATATCAACGAGAGTTTGAGGATGCAATGAATGCTGCAGGCATTGTTGTTCGGAGTCAATGTGTCTGGGTGAAGAACGCAGCATCATTCGGCTGGTCACAGTATCGTTGGCAGCACGAGCCTGTTTTCTACGCTCACTTGAAGAAGAAGTCTCCTTCTTGGTACGGGGATCGCCGGCAAAGCACAGTTTGGCGAGCTGGTTTACCCGTTGAAGAAGGTGAACCGTCCACGGTCTGGGAAGTGTCCCGCGGGGATGTCGGCAAGTACGTACATCCTACGCAGAAGCCACTGGAACTATTGGCCATCCCGATTAAGAACAGCAGTCGACCAGGGAATACAGTGGTGGATCTCTTTGGAGGCAGCGGGTCCACACTTATGACCTGCGATCAGCTTGGCCGAATCTGTAGAACGATGGAGATTGATCCGAAGTTTTGCGATGTAATCAAGAAGCGATACCAAGAGTCCACCGGCATTGAGCCTGTGCTAATTCTTCGTGTTGTTCCCAGGCATAATTAAAAGGAGGACGCGGTAACGTCCTCCCATCAACCCAGGGTATCCCCCGGCTGAGATAGCGGCCCGCCGCGCGCGGCATTTATCGACACCGCCGCTATCTCGTTTTCCATTTTACACGGAAAGCCGAGGGGTACGCATGAGAACACCAGATGAAGATTTATTGCAGCACGAGCTCGCGGTGATGGAAGGCATCCTCGAATCCAAAGAGCAGTACCGCAAAATCGTTAAGGCTGCCATTGCCCAGTGGGTTCGTGACCTGCAGGCTGGACATATACAGATGCAGACCGTTGCCGATTTGGAACGGTTAATTGAACTGGATATAAGGTTACAAAGAGATTCTATGTAAATTATATCGATATCATCCGATAAAGTAATAAATATCTAAATGGAGGATGATATTAGTTGTTTAGAAAGAAAAAGCAGAATGATAGATTTTCAGAAATAATTGAGGCTATCAAATATCTAGAGGCTACTTCCAAAAGTGTGAAGGATTTCCCAGAATCTATTGAAAAGGAAATTAAAAAGAAATTTCATGTCATGTCTCGTAGTCAACTATTGATTGTTCAATCTGAACTTATTGCAACTATAGAAAGTGATAAAAAAGTAATCACCTCGTCACCTATAATTGTTGCTAGTTTAGCGTTTGCGTTGCCTTTGTATATCACTGGTTTAAAAGATTTACTTAAAGAGGTATCTAAAACAACCTCAGAGGTAATAAACTCTTATATTCAAGTAGGCGGATCAGTAATATTGAGTATTATTCCTTTAATGTTTGTTTTGAGTATTCTAAAGAACCTCAAAAGGTCAAGTTCTAGTTCAGGACATCTCTTTTTTTTAGAGAAACTTGTTGGTCAGTTAATTGCTGAACGTGATATCTGGGATGAAGCACATAAATTAGCACACATTGAATATTCATCATTACTAAAAAATAAGCAGAGAAGATATATTTAAGACAAGTCGGAGGACTCTATTGTTGGGGGTGGTGATGGTGTAGCATGGGCAGAGAACGAAGTCTCGAGCGGGACAAGGCTAAACTGATGTGGCTGGAGAGCGGCGGGACGATGAAGCTTAAAGACATCGCCGCCGCTCTTTATGTTCCCGAATCCCGGGTGCGAAAATGGAAGTCCATGGATCGTTGGGAAGACGAGCTGAATGGGAGCGTTTTGGGAGATTCCAAAGGGAGCGCTCCAAATGGAACAAATGGGAGCGTTCCGAAATCAAGGGGAGCGCCCAAAGGCAACAAGAACGCTGTGGGCAATCGCGGTGGTGCTCCACCCGGGAATAAAAATGCTGTGGGAAACCGCGGGGGTGAAGGTGGCCCCTATCGTAACAAACATGCACTCAAAACAGGTATGTATGAAACGATCTTCCTTGATACGTTGGAGCCTGATGAACAGGATATGATGAATCAGATTGACACTGACCCTCTGGCGCAGCTCAACGAACAGTTGATTATGTTGTCCTTGCAGGAGCGGCGGCATATGAAGCGAGTCAAACTGCTTGAAGCTGGCCTGACTGATGAAGAACGTAAGATCAAGCAAGAGCTTATGGAACGTCAGGACAAGGTTTCTATGTTGAGCCCTAAGACGGGAAAGCAAATCACAGTGCCTGTTACCACCGAAGGAATGAAGGTCACTGAGATTACGACACTCGTCACGTCTAAGCTGGACAAAATCCTTAAACAAGAGGAAGCTTTGGTAAAGACGAGGGATAAGAAGCTGCGGGTCATAAACCTGATTGCCAGCCTGCAACAAGAAGAAGAGAAATTGAGAATTGCCCGTGAACGTCTAGAACTGGACAAGTATAAGGCATTGGGTCATGGCGGTGACGAGGGAGAAGGTGACGACGATGAAGACAACGATGGGGATGATTTAGATTGGTGATTGCATTAGCAAATGAACATCGTCGTCGGATCAAACGAAAATTGCAGCACCGCCCGGACAAGCTGGCTGAATTAAAGGCGATCCTGCTTGATTTTGAGCAGTTCTGCTTCCGCATGCTCAAGATTAAAGACAAGTCTGGTACCATGGTTCCTCTGATCCTTAATGATGCCCAACGGCGTTATGCTGCCAAAGTGTTTGAGGACATAGCAGCATGTAAACCCGTGCGAATAATCATCCTGAAGGCCCGGCAGATGGGATTCTCCACGGTGACAGAAGCCCTAATCTACTATTTCACTTCACTACAAGAGGCCAAGAACGCTTTTATCGTTGCTCAGTCTTCCGATGCATCAAGCAACCTATTCGATATGTTCCAGCTTTACTATGAACGTGTGCCATCAGTGATTCAGCCAATGAGCCGTAAGAACAACGCCAAGAAGCTGACCTTTGAGAATCCTGCGATCCGGACGGCAGACCGCCGCAGGAACCCGGGGTTAAAATCGAAGATTACTGTACAAACAGCTGAAAGCCGTGTACTTGCCCGTTCCGACACGATTCATTACTTGCATGCATCTGAAGTGGCGTTTTGGCCAGCGAAAAAAAAGAAGCGACACCTGTTATCACTATTGGCCGCGTTGTCTAAGGAAGCGGGAAGCATCGGGATTATCGAGTCCACGGCGAACGGCATGGAAGAGTTTAAGCAAATATGGGATGCAGCCGTTAAGGGCGAGAATGATTTTTCTCCGCTCTTTTTTGCATGGTTCGAGATGCCGGACTATCGCAAACCGTTACCGCCTGGCTTCGAGTTGACCGAAGAAGAAATGGAGCTGAAAGACAAATTTGGCTTGGATGATGAACAACTTCAGTGGCGGCGGTACACCATCCGAAATGATTGCGGCGGCGATCCGCGGCAATTCGATCAGGAGTACCCATCCGAACCAGACGATGCATTCTTGCTTTCCGGGGAAGGAATCTTCGACAACAAATTCATCAAGCGATTGCGGGATGCGATCACACTTAAAGGCAGCCTGTATGAAATTGATTTTGTTAAGGAGAAGGTTATCCCGGCTCACGCAGGTGAACTGGTCATATATCAGCAACCTGAACCGGGTAAACGATACATCTTAGCTGCAGATACGGCCAAAGGGACCGAGGATGGAGACTACGATGCTGCTTACGTGATTGATGCCCGAACTGGTGAAATGTGTGCAGCACTTCATGGCAAATGGGACACGGACTTGTACGGAAAGAAGCTGAACAGGTTGGGTTTGTATTACAACACAGCATTGCTTGCTGTTGAGAACAACAACACCGGGGAATCCGTACTAAATACGTTGTTCAACACATGTCATTATCCGCTGCTGTTCCTTCACAAGAAAGGCAAGCTTGGATGGGAAACCAATAAGGCGACCCGTCCTGTGATGATCAGTGATTTCAAGGAAGCGATCCGCGATCAGCTTTACGATATCTACTGTCCAGAGTTGTACGGGGAATGTATGACGTTCATCGACAACAAAGGGAAAGCTGAAGCGGACAGTGGTTGTCATGATGACCGGATCATGGCATATTCGATTGCCCTGCAGGTACGTCAGGTAGCTGATAAATGGTTTGAATGGTTCAAGAAAAAAAAACAGCAACAGGAGGAATCGGAGCATGAAGAACACAATGGGGGAGCGGGGTGGATTTAATTGAGTGAAGGCAATGCGACTTGGGTTCCGTTTGCAAAGGAAGAAGGTAGGCACATTCCATCCAGTGCCCAGCTTCCTGATGTATTCGACAGCTTATACGATCAACATGGCCTTTTGCCATTCGAACCGGGTAATGATCCGACCAGCTGCAGACAACTTGTTAAGAACAGCAACATCATTCCTCAGTGCATCGAGGCATACAAGCGGAACATAGCTGGACATGGTATCGCATTGGAGTATTTGCCTGGGGAAAGTGATGAAACGGCCAAGGATGAATGGAACCGAGCTGAACGCTTCTTGGAGACTTGTAACCTTGAAGACAATCCAGAAGAGATCATAGGCCAGCTCATTGAAGATTTGGAAAGCACGGGTATGGCTAACATGGAAGTTGCTTGGCCTGCAGGGAGTGAGTTTCCGACGATCTTCCGGATGGATCCGAAGTACGTTCGTTATACCAAGGAGAGTAATCCGGCGACAATCAAACGAAAACGGCGGATCAGTTCCACCAAGAAGATTGAAGAATTCTCGCAACAAATCTATGCTCGGCGTTATGCCATGAAGCGGGGAACATCCGTAGTTTGGTTTCGGTTATTCGGTACTGAAGGTACTGAGAATCAGGTTATTCCGTTGAAGATTGGCAATGACGGGGCCTACGGTGAACCCCGCTGGTTTGGGAACGCACCTGGTGTAGTCGGTTCCCGTGAAGCGGAGGAATTGAACGTATCCTATTTCAGCAATGGCAGGATGTTGTCCATGATCCTAACGGTCACAAATGGACGCCTTACGAAGCAATCCATGGAGCTGCTGAAGAATGTGAAGGGTTCCCAGTCTCAGGGTGGTATCCTGTACCTCGAAGCCCAAGGAAAAGAGACGGGCGGACCGATGGACGAGAAGGTTGAAAAGGTATCCGTCAATTTGGATAAGCTGAATGACCTGCTGCAGCAAGATGCCTTGTTCTTGGATTATGGAAAGGAGAAGAAAGCTGATATCCTGTCATCTTTCCGGCTTCCTCCTATCCTTGTCGGTCAAAGTTCAGACTATAACCGGGCGACAGCTCAGGCAGCCCTGCAGTTTGCAGAGGAACAGGTTTTTGAACCTTATCGCAAGTGGATTATGAATGAGATTTTCAATAAGCGTTTGTTCCCGGCTATGGGGATATTCCGGGTTAAAGCGGTGCTTCGGGCACCAAGCATCATTGATCCAGAGGATCGTAAGGCAATGCTTGAATTTATCGCTGACCGTGGAATTATGCTGGTTCGTGACCTGATTCCAATCGCAGAGGATGTCCTTGGTACGACGATCGATGAGAGCAAGTTCAGCCAGGAATACCTGGATACGCCGATTGCTCAGCTGGCAGGAAGCCAACCGTCTATTCTGGATTCGGAGGGAACAGGGGATACAGACGACCTGCAGGAGCGTGTGTCTATCATCGCCAAGCGTTTGCTTCGCAAAGGATCTGCCGAGGTGGGCGCTCATGTGTGAAGCTTGCTGGGAACTCATAGCTAAAGCAGATGATGATGAGTTTCTGGATAGTCTTGAGTTGACATATGTGGAACGCAAATTGCTCGAAGAGTTGTACAAGCAGGGCGAGGATCGAATCATGGAGATTCTGGAGCTTCAGGGACAAGCCCTTCAAGACGCGATAGCTGAACTGAGCGAGGAATCGCTTGGTGACATCGGTGAGTTGGGCAAAGTTCTTATTGCCTTGCATGCGACCGACGTGTTTTCAGACATGTTTGAAACAGCGGTGCAAGAAGCTTTTGAACCGTTGTTTAATCTGGCTGGAGAATCTGAGCTGCTGCAGCTGGACAAGGAAAAGGTTTGGACTACCAAGAATAAGGCGGCCAAGAAATTCGTGAAGGAGATCCGCAGCCTGGTTCCCGATATGAATCAGTCTTCGACGGACACATTGCTGCGAAGTTTTGAAAAAGCGATCGAGGAAGGGAACACTCCTTCAGAACGTGCATTACTGGTTCAAGAAATCAGCGCACAGGCAGCCGGGGGAGAAGATGGTCCTTTTTCCATGCAACGAGCTCAGCGGATTTCACGGACCATGAGCACTGCAGCGGCTAACGGAGGCAAGTTGGAAGGCTGGAAACAGTCTGAAATCGCAAAGGGCAAGAAATGGCGGTCGGCTGTCGGTACTCGGACACGAAAAACCCACCGGAGAGCGAATGGCCAGATCGTTGCGCTGGACAAGCCATTTAAGGTGGGGTCGAGCAAACTTATGTATCCAGGTGATACTGCAGGTGATCCTGAAGAAATCATAAATTGCCGCTGCACGATGCAGTTGGTACTTGATTAGTATTTGTAGCAGTTTGCCCAGTTCGATTCATCAGCGTGTTCAGGAATGGCATTTCCTGAAACAATATCATCCATTCTGATAATGTGCTTAGCTAGTGTGTCTATCGGATACTTAACCTTGTTTATACGATCCGTAAAAATGTTTAGCTTGTCATTGTCGATAAGTTCTTGAGCACAAATACGACCAGCTGAATTATTAGTCTCATCGTTTTTCAATAAACTTCTGTATTCAGGCAATATTCCTACAATTTTAGCATTCTCAATGGGGGTCCAAGTAGCCATGAAATCACTCCTTATGTGTTTTGGGATATTATACCATGTTTCTTTGAGAGGAGGTGAAAGAAGAGATGACCTACAAAATGAAAGACGCAAAGATTACGCACTTGTCGCTGGTAGATAAGGGCGCCAATGGCGTACCATTTGCCATTATCAAGGCAGCGGGCAAAGATGCTATCCAGAAGCAAGTACAGATCGCAAAGGTGGACGACACAAAGCACATCGTTATCGGTGTTGTATACCAACCTGATGTTGAGGATGCCCATGGTGACATGATGGATGCTGTTGAGATCGAGAAGGCAGCCCACTTGTTCATGGAGAATCAACACACCTACAACATTGATAAGCAGCATGACCTGGACGCTGACAAAGGGTACGTAGTTGAATCCTATATTGCCCCGTGTGATATGGAGATTGGCGACCAGATAATTGCAAAAGGTTCATGGGTAGCCGGTGTGAAGGTGACTGACGACGGTACCTGGGAAGATATCCAGAAAGGTGAAATCACCGGATTCAGTATGTGGGGCGTTGGTAAGCGTGAAGAAGTCGAGGAAGACACGACTGTTTCTAAAAGCCTCATGAAACGTATTGCCAAAGCGCTCGGCCTGATTGAGAAGGGCGCAGTTGCTGATAAGTACCACAAGAACCGAAAGAACCGTGAATTCTGGGCAGCTCAAGACGCCTTGAACGCGGTTCTTTTTCGTTGGGATTCGTGGGAATCGGGGATGGAAACAGACCCCGAAATCATTCGTGATGCCTTGCAGGATTTCGTGGAGATCGCCCAAGACGTATTGGTGCAGGAAGACATTGTGAAAGCCATCGGAAAGCCGCCTGAGCAGATCGCCAAGGCTGGTAAAAAGATATCCGCGGGCAATCTCAAGCATGTTGATGACGCCATTGCTGCATTAACGGAACTTAAAAACAAAACAGCGCCTGCAGATGATGAGCAGGACGAAGGGGAGGAAAACGATTTGAAACCGGAAGATATTGCAAAAGCCGTTCAGGCAGCCGTTGCACCTATTGCCAAGCAGGTAACGGACCTGACCAACGAGATTACGGAGCTGAAGAAACAGGAGGGTGAAGGTACTCCTGATGTTGTTACACCGGATGCAGGCACTGGAACAGAGCCGCAAGCAGATGATTTAACTGATGCTATCGCCAAGGCATTAGCACCACTGACCGAACAAATGTCCACACTGGCAGCTGATGTGCAGATTGTTAAAAACAGCCGAGGTGGATCTGCACAGGGTGGTGCGCAGGATGAGAATATTCACAAAGCTGATGGCGACGTTAGCTTCGGCAACCTGCTGTAGTTCAAATTCGAAGGGAGACTATTAAACATATGAAAACCAATGGACAAATCATTAAATCGACTACCGTAACATCCATGGACCAAACGGCCCTCAACTATCAGCAAGTGGATGCATTTATGGCCATGGCTTACGATTCGACGGAGTTCTTGAAAGGCGTTCGCACGATTACCCGCACAAGCGCCAAGGGCACAATCGACAAAATTGGGGTAACTGGTCGTAACCTGCGGGGTAAGGTAGAAAACAACATGGCCACCAATATTACAGGACCTACATTCCCGCAGGTTCCTTATGCGGTTGCACCAGTTGTGTTGCCGTTCGAGATTACGGAAGAGTTCATCCGCCAAACGCAGCGCGTTCGCGGTCAAGATGCTGAAGCTATCATCATGACGGCAATGACGAAGAACTACGGAGACAATATGCAGGACTTGGGCTTTAACGGGGATGTTGCCACACCGAATACAGATCCCGATTATGACTTCCTTAAAATTAACGATGGTTGGTTGAAAGTTGCGAAAACAAAAGGTAATGTCATTGACTGGTCAACACTGCCTACTGATAAAAAGGTGGGTATCTTCTTCGAATTGGAACGTTCTATTCCAACGCGTCTGCGTGCAGCTGGGGTGTTCAAATATTTCATGCACCCGAACACATTTAGTGAGCGTCTGCAAAAACTGGCTGAAAAAGATACCAGCGCATCCATCCAGCTGCAGATCATGGGCGGCGTGAAAAAAATCAACTCCTATGACGTTGAGGAAGTGCCGCACATGCCTGAAGGTGCGGTGATCTTCACATACCACCAGAACTTTGCTTTGGTAAATACCTATGACATGCAAATCCGCAAAACGACGGAAGGTAAAGAAGCCATCTATGCGGATAAACGATTCTATGCTATCCATTCTGACTTGGATGCTATTTTCGAAGAGCCTGCTGCTGTAGGTTATGCGGAAGGGGTGACGTTCTAATGCCATACATCACTTATTGTGGGAAAAATGCATCACTAATGCTTCATGGAATCCGGTTCGTTGCGAAAGTGCCTGTCTTGGTTGAAAGTGAATCTGTAGTTAAGCACTTCCGTGAATGTGAAGACTTCGAAGTGCAACAGGAAAAGGTTGTTCCTTTGGAAGAGTTATCTGTTGTGCAGTTGAAGGATAAAGCGAAATTAGCAGGAATTCCGGGCTTCGCTGATATGAGGAAACCCGAATTGCTTAAAGCGCTGAAAGGTGGAGAGGTAGCTGAGGAGGGAGCTGACGGTAAAAATGCTGACAGCAACGATCCTCCAACAGCGTAGCCGTGTAACTCCCGTTCAGGAAGCAACGCCTGAACAACTGGAGCAGTACATCGATGACGCCCAGGTGCGGATAGAGTTGTATTTGCCCATTCCTTTCCCTGAAATCGTGGATCGGCAGCTCATGCTCGCATGGGTGAAGCTGGCTGAGGGGCTTGCCCTGCAGGATAGCGAGGAATATTTGGCAGCTGTCGCCCGGAACTATGCTTCCGAGAGCGATGGGGCTTGGACATACACCCGGCAGGCCATAGCAGGTAAGACCACGGGAAACCCGGACGTGGATGCAATCCTATTCTTGTGGGTGAAGAAACAACAGGAAGGGCCGGACGATGGCAACATCACGGCCTATCTACTGTGAATCACCGATTTAAAACGCCGCTTGCTGTTTACCGGGTTGGCAGCAAGCGAGACGGTGACGATCTGTTTAACGATCGTAAGAGCAGCAAAATTGCGGACCTCAAATGTCATGTGATCAAGACGGAGACATCTGGCCAGGCTGATGCTAAACCTGTTGTGTATATCGTCAAGAAAACAGTTGGCGTGTCCAAAACGGCTGATGTTCGAATCAGTGATGAGGTTGTACTGTTCGGTCGCCGCTATTTGGTGGTGGATGCTAATCCGCGCCGGTACTGGATGGAACTGCTGCTGACGTGTGAGGTGAAGGGCAATGATCGTTAATGACTTTGACGGGTTGGCCAGGCGATTCAGGAAGCTGGCTGATCAAGGTATGAAACGTGTTCTGACCAACGTTGCTGAAGCGATGGGTGAGAGCTTGTTGAACCACATCATTGATGAGATCGATAGGCAAGGCCTAATTGATACAGGTCTGATGTGGAACTCGTTTACTCGAGGCGGTGACGGCAATGTGTGGGAATGGGACGTTGACCGAAATGCGATCACCTTGGAAGTTGGATCTGATTTAAGGTCTGGTTCCAACGATCAGGGGGCATGGGGCTATCCGCGGCTAATCAATGATGGCTACACAATCCATAAGGCTCACTTTGTTCCGGGGTATTGGAACAGAGGTGGGTCTTTTGTGTATGACCGTAATGCTAAAGGCGGATTTATGGCAAAGCCTCGCAGCTTCATCGGTCGGAAATACTTTGACATTGCTGTGACCCAGTTTGAAGGCGGTATGAATCAGCTCATCATTCAACGACTCGATAGAGAAATGGAAAGGGTGTTGCGCTGATGGATGCTGGATTAAAAACATGGGCTGAAATTGTACGTATTGTGTACCCGGACCTGACGATTTTGCGGGATCGGACGCAGTGGCTGGCGGGGAACTTCGATACGCCATCGGTGTTTATTGAAACGGATCTCGTATCTGATAGAGTCATTACCCCGCGTGCTAACCGAATTGTGGAGGACGTGGGTCTGGTGTTCCATTTTGATAAGGAACGGATCGCGGAAGAAGACGATGGGGAACCTATTCCCTTTGATCTAACGCCATTCTTCATGTTCTTACGCCAGAGGAAGTACCTCTACGCTTCGAAACGCTTTGGTGTTGCACTGATTATGGAGCCACCACGCAACCGACCTGAAAAGGATAGGGTTGAGGTCACCTTCAGGTATTCCTACCTGCTCAGTGTTCCGAAGATTCCGGTACCGAAGATCAATGAATTTCATATCGGCTATGAAGGAAAGGAGCTCAACCCATGAGCACAACACGCAAGGAAAAACTTGTCGCTGCCGCTGTCCAGGAAGACCTGAACAAGCGGACTAAGCAGGAATGGATTGAGGGTGCAGCTGCATTGAAGCATGAACGCTTCGAGGTGGCGGGCGCCCTTTTTGATTACAAAGCAGATGTCCTGCTATCCCACCAGGAAGTACAAAACCGATTGGATGCATACTTGCGTCCATCGGCACAGAAGGAGGAAACGTTGAATGTCGATTCAGAGAGTTAGGCCAGGCGGATATGTGGAACTGATTGCGCTGGCGAAGGCCAGAGTAGTACCCGTTACGGGTCGCGTGCTGATCCCGTATCAAGCAGAATGGGGCGCAGTCAATCAAGCTGTTGATATGGCGGATACGTCCGAACGTTTGAAGGAAAGCGGCCTGCAGGTGGATGAGTTGGAACTGGCATCCGAAACAGGGGCAACTGTGGTCGGGTATCGCGTGACGAATGGATCTGAGAAGGCTGCCGCTGTTACTGTCACGGATAGTTACACGATTGAAGCGCGTTATCCAGGATTACGCGGGAATGATTTTGAGTACATGATCCGGGCAAGCTTGGTGGACGCCAGCAAAAAAGAGATCATCATACGTGATACCAAAGGGATTTATGACACGGAGACTTATACCGTGGCTGATAAAGCAGCTGCAGAAGAAGCGCTGAAGAAGTCCAGTATGGTTCGCTTTAAGTCAGCCGGAGCAGCTGCCTGGGCAGATGTGGCATATACACCACTGACAGGTGCTGTGTCCGGTACCGCATCGATCACGGCATCCGATTGGAGTCGTATTTTTAATCGGGTGGATGGTCTGACATTTGACGTGTTCTACCTGCCATCTACGGATGCGGCTGTCCAGGCTGCTGCCAAACAATGGCTGCTGGATCGGCGTACAAAAGCCCGCAGACTCGCTCAGTTGGTCGTTGCAGGGCTTGCGCTGGATGATACGGACATTGAGAAACATAATGCCCGCAGCAGGGCTATGAACGCTCGTTACATCGTCAACTGCTCCCTTGCCGGTACACACATCAACGGCAAAACATACAACTCAGTGCAATGGGCTGCATGGGTGGCTGGTCTAATGGCTGGTACGCCTGCAAATAAGTCCTTTACAGGGGTTAAAGTGCCGATGACACAGGCTGCCATTGATTGGAGCCACAGCGAGGTCATCAAAGGACTTGCTGAGGGTACGCTGATGGCAACGCGGGACGGATACGACTACATCATTGAGTCGGCGGTCAATACACTGACTACGATGGGCGCAGGTGAACGTGAGGACTTTGGCAAGATCCGTGTCTCAATGACGATTGATCAGGTCCTGAACGACATCTATTCCACAGCGAAGAAGTGGAAAGCCAAACTGGATAACGACAAAGATGGCAGAGGTATGTTTATCGCAGCTGTTTTGGAGTATCTGGCGATCCGTAGGAACCAAAAGGCGATTGATGAAGGGTATACGTTTGTAGAAGATCCGAACAACGTAAGTGACTTCGATTATGCATACTTTAAACTTTACGCTAAACCGCTTGATGCCATCGAAGCATTCTACATTACATGGGAGGTGGCATAGTAAATGGAACGCGAACTTATTGGCCGGAATCTATCCGTGGAAGATGACAACGGCGATGCTATCCAAACGATCAAGGAAATTGAAGTCACACTGAATCCTGAAACATTGGATGTGGTCCGGGCGCGGCGCATGTCCAAGACCAAACAAATCGTGGGCTACGAAATCCCGGTTAAACTGGTTATGTCCAAGCTGGAATCCCGTCTGCGTTACCGTTTGTTGGAGGACTTCAAGGCAGGTAAGACAATGTTCTTGGATCGCATTACCGGCGCATTGGAAGATATGCAGACCGGAAATACAGAACGTGTCTTGCTCACAGGTATTCATATCCACGGGAACATGGATATCTTGGTTGCTCAGATCGACAGCAATACGGGTATTGATATCACACTTGAGGGAACGGCTACAGACTTTGAATTTGTAGAGAAATTTCCAGATTACATGGCATAAAAGTTCATTTTAGTTCATGGAGATAAAGGAATAGTTCACACAAAGTTCGAAACTACCAATAAAACCCTCTTCATAAATTTGGAAATATATTATAAAATAGAAATGTATTCCAAATATGAAGGGAGAATGTAAAATGAGTAAAAAATTATTGTTAGGAATTGTTTCTATTGCGGCCTGCTTCTCTTTGGGATCTACATCTTTTGCTGATGCTTCAATAGTCCCAACAAGTTCTCAAGTCTCGCAATCAATGACTTCTCAAGTTAGTGCTATGAACGATGTCATTATAGAAATTACTCTTAGAGTAGGGGAATCGAGGAATCTGTCAGGTTCAAATTTTTCGATTAGTGGAGATCAAGGGAATAATAGCCCTATTTATTTAGATCGGAACGGTTTTGTACTTGGTCTTAAAGCAGGAGAAGCTGTCGTGGTAGCAGACTTGCCGGGTGGAGTAGGGAGAGTTTTTTATTATATTCATATAAGATAGTAATTAAGAATGATAGAATAAAAACCATTATAAAAGCCTGTAGACGAGCTCCAATAGGAGTAATCTACAGGCTTTTTACATGCTATGAAACAGAAATCACATATTAACTGGAGGAATAACAATGAGCGACAAGTTACAGAAATATCTTACTGCCGGCACAGCTGCAGCCGAACCAGAACAAATAGAAGTGACAGTAGACGGAGAGAAATGGTCTGTGCGTCGTCTGACTACAATGGATTTACGGCGGGCCTATGAAGCAGCATACAACGATGACGGTACTGCAAAAGGTTCATTCAATGACATCGATGCAATGATTGTAAAAGCCACAGAGCATGACTTTGACTGGAAGAACATTGAACTCTTGAAGGCTTACAATTGCGTGAATAAAAATGAACTTCCACCACGTATATTCAACGATCCAGATCATTATTTCATCTTGTCCAAAGCTGTTCGGAACTTCCGGGAAACGAAGGAAGAATTGCTCAAAGAAGCAAAAAACTCATCCGGCGAGACGGAGAAGCGAGCTGGGTAGCATCCTTTTGGATCAACCAGAAAAAACTGCCCGCGGACGTCTTGCCGTATGAGGTGAACAAGAACAGGCAATATCATTTTTGCTTGGCCGCATCGATGTTGGCCGAGGAAGAGTTGAAAAAGCTTAACAAAAAATAGGTCGGGAAGGGGGTGCATACTATGGCAACGGCCAGTAGGATAACCGTACCAATTGAAGCAAGGGATCTCGTATCTGGTACGCTGCGCCGCATGCAGAGTGGGCTAAGAAACACGCAGGACGATGTTGGAGGTCTGCGCCGTGCTGCGGATCGGATGGGACACGAATTCTCTTCCTCCATTCATCGTGCAAGTGAGTCAGCCCGGGATTTGGGGGCCAGAGTCGGACAGGCCGCTGACGAGACCAGGCAACTGGGGCGTGCAGTAGTCGGAGATTTGTTCCGCCGGGCCCGATCGAGTGCAGAAGCATTTCGAAGAACAGTGTCTGGTGTCGACCGTGATGTAAAGGGTATCCCTAATGCACATGTCAGATTACATGCTGATGACCAGATCAGTCCATTGATCGATAACATATCTGCAAAGATATCTGGCCTCGCTGCTCTTGGTGGTGGGTTGGTGCTGGGTGGCGGGATGTCTGATGCCATTTTTGGAGGTGTAGGGGATTATTACAAAGAAGCTTCCAGGCTTGCCCCTTATCTATCCACGCAACAACGTTCAGAAGTTTTGGCCACAAATGACAGACTGGTAGCCCAAGGACTTATCTCTGATAGGGCAACAGGGGCGGCTGAGCTTTCCACGCTCACCCCTATGGTACAAGATAAATCAAAGGTAAGTGAGGCTTTTGCGGCTACGACCAAGCTGCAGGCGATAATTCCAGATTCCGGATCAGAGGAAATGCAGAGAGCTGTCACACAGTCGGCAAAGAACTTTAAAGAATCATACTCGCAGGTAGCGGACAGTATCGCGCATGCTTATATGTCAGTAGGAGATCCGCAGAAAGATATTGCAGACACGTTTTGGGAGTACAGCCCTTACTTTGCGAGTAGCGGCACAAGTTCGGCACAAATGAGTAATTTCCTGAGTAGCACAGTCAAAGAAGGGGCCTTCAATTTTGACAAGCCAGGCGACTTTTTCAAGGAAGTATTTGGCGTGAAGGCTCTTAACGCTGACGACATGGCGGATTACTTCGGTGCGCGGGGGTCGGGTAAAAAGGAGGCTGCTAGACAGGCCGAGGCTTTCACTGCAGATATTAACTCTGGTGACACCCAAAGAGCAAAAGGCGCTATAGCCGCTTTGCTGGCGGATATGGCAAGTCAGGATAGGAATGAACTGAAACAGACTTTAACCAAATTGGGGTCAGCAACGGGCGAAGACAACGCTGACGCAATCTTAAAGACCTATGGTGTTGCTTTTGAAAAAGCGCCTGACATGACAGGTACAACTGACCGAATGGTTAAGCAGCAGCAAGCGGCCGATCCAATGACTGCATATAGACAGTCACAAGCTGATATCCAGATGCAAATGCAGGACATTGGCGGCAACATCATGCAAGCATCGGTCCCGGCAATGAAGGAGTTCAATTCTTTGCTGACAGACAATAAGGCACAGATTGAAGCGTTGGGGTCTGGAATTGCCACGGGAATTAGTAACATCGTTAGCTTTTATCATGAATTTTCTGGAGTCATTAATAAAGTAGTGGTTGGATTAGCAGGAATTTTGGCACTTAAGGGTGCAGTAGGCATTATTAAGGGAACTAAACAACTTATTCAGGATATTGGTAGTGTGGGGAAATTAATATGGAAAGCTGTTCCTGGTAAAAAGGGACTTGGGGGAGGATCATCCCTGATTGGCGGCGCTGAACTCGTATCGAGCATGAATGTTAATGCGACCAGCGTATATGTCAATGGTAGTATGGGCGGCAATGGTGGTGGAAATAGCAAAGATCGCCGCAAAGGGAGAAGAAAAGGGCGATCCGGTGGTTCCAAGCCTAAGGCCAGTTCGACAGGTAAAACCATAACCAGGACGGATATCGTTGGGGATAAAAAGCAAAAGCCGCAGGCAGCAAGTAAAACGAAGACAAAAGATGTTTCTGTTAAAACACCGAAAGCCCCTAAATTCAGTCCCAAACTTGGTCCCGATGGTTTATTGTCAACGGGAACGAAGAGTATGGGAGGGGCCACCAAGGGTGTTTTGAAGGGCCTTGGCGTACTTGGTACGATTGCCAATGTTGGAATGTCTGCTTACGATATGTACGGCGTAGCAAAAGAACAGGGCTGGAAGGAAGCTATATCTACCACCGGCGGCTCTACAGTCGGGAGTCTGGCCGGTGGGGCCCTTGGCGGCGCAATAGGCACACTTGCTGGTCCGCTTGGCACAGCATTAGGTGCAGCTGCTGGTAGCTGGGTAGGTGAGAAACTTGGTTCTTGGGCAGATTCAAGTGGCGTTACTCGCGACATCGTGGATGGTGTAGCTAATCTCACAAGTTCCATCAAAGACTGGATGGGGTTTGGCCCGAAGGAAGAGCCTAAGCCAGTTACGCCACAGTTACCTAAAGAATCTTTCATTACCACTACAACAACCACGACCAAGGAAGGCGAGAAGAAAATCAAGGAGACGATGGATAACATCGTATCACATGTGCAAAAAAGCGGCCTAAAGCAAGGGATAAAAGATGCAATGGACGACAGTGATATCGTAAAATCTGCAGATAAATTTAAAGATGTCGTTGTCGGTATGTTCAAAGGGACTGACTCCAAAGAGGCTGAGAGCAACATCAAGGCCGTCGGGACAGCCGCCAAAGAAACGGAGAAGCAAGCTAAGGATTTAGGTGTAACCTCGAAAAACAGCACAAGGGACATTATCAGCGGCAACAGCCAGGCTGCGTTAAGTTTCAGTGGTGTGAGTTCGTCAGCCAAAAGTGCTATCGATTTGACCCGCCGACATTTGGAGTCATTGTCTACCATATCGAGTAAAGGCAGCACCTGGGGCAGCAACCTCATTAGCATGATGGCATCCGGTATGCTTAGCCAGATCCCGACTTTAACTTCTGCCGTTTCGAACGCTGCCAAGATCATGCATAACTATCTTGGTTTTAGTTCTCCGACCAAGGAAGGTCCCGCCAGTAAATCGGATAAATGGGCGCCGAACTTTGTTTCCATGTTTTCCGATGGATTGCGGTCTGACTCCATCAAGAACCGCATGGATAATATTGCGGGAACAATGCGTGACGGTGTGGATGGGATCGAGGGAGCAAGTTTGTCCAGCAATGCAATACCTGTCCGCACATCCCCGCTGTCTGCAGAGGCATCAAGCGGGAACAAGTCGGTAACGATCGGCAATGTCACCATTGATTTGAGTGGAGTTGCAGCAGGTATTACGGACTTCCAATCCTTCGCCCGAGCTTTAACAAGCCCTGCAGGTCGTGCACTGATCCGTGATGTGGCGGGAGAAGAGATTTACAAAGCTTTGGAGACAGGGGGTTAAAGCATGTTGGCAATGTCACAAGGAGCTATTCGGCTGACCTTCCCGATCACTCCGGCCGAGATACAAATCACAACTGGTAATGAAGTGGATACATTCAACGTCATCATTGGTCAAGAGAGAACAGGGAAACCCACTGCCAAGTTGCAGCGGGTTTCTTTTTCGGCCATTTTACCCCGCGAGTGGCGAGATTTGTGGGAGACGGACAAGAAACAAACTGTCACCTACAAACGGCCTGAAACCACGTGGCAGCTGCTGGAGAAGTGGAAGCCTAAACCTGTTGTGTTGAACTTCGAAGAATTGTTTTCCCAGACCATGTTAATTGAAAACATGGAGATTGTTTATAAAGACGGCCAAGGCAACATTCACATGACAATAAGCTTGGTCGAACATAAGCCTGTCAAAATCATTTCATACAGCAATACCAAGCAACTCCTGAAGCCTGGCGTGATCATCACTAAGGCAAGTAAGAGCAGGCCAAATACAACAGCAAAGTCCAGCAAAAAGGACAAAAAGAAGACAACCAAAAAGAAGAAAAAGGCCACGGATAAAAAGAAGAGCGCAGCTGCGGCAAAGGATGCTGCTGATAATGCACCAGGTGCATTTGATTACACTGGTCGCAAAAACAAGATTACTGAAGCCAATAAAAAAATGAAGTAGGGGGTCAGTCATGGACAAATTTGCAGTTGTATACGGCAAGCAGGATGCCAGGGCGGCCCTCGCTCCTGCTATAACTGATATCTCATGGTCGTCTCAACGGGACGAAATAGCACGCAGCATGACGGTTCGGCTGCGGGACATTCCAACAATTAGCGTAGCCGGTATGCTGATGTGCTTTTCGCACAAGGTAGGTAAGTCCCTTCTTCATCACAAAAACCAGTTTTTCCATGGCCCTATCATTGACTACGAACAAGATGAGTTTACTGGCGCTTGGGAGATTAAAGCCAGTGAGATTGGTTGGTATCTGGCGAAGAATAAAGGCGCTCGTCCATATCTGAAAGGAGAAGCGGGAGCTGAGCTGCAGAAGTACATCAAGACAACAGGCGTTGACTTCCGCTGTCCCAAACTCGGCTTTAACCTCGATGAACGATACGGGACAATGGCACATTCTGAGGTCATTTTGGATGTGCTGCAAAAGGCATATGAGCGTAGCGGCTATCGGTACCATGTAGATGTGGTTCGTACAGAAACAAATTTCTACCTGCAGGTGGTACGCGAAGGTATGAACGAGGTCGTTCCCATTTTCGTGCCTGAACAAATGGAAGCCAGCAGCGCGGGCTACAACATTGAGGAAACGTACACGGTGGTCACTGCGCAGAAGTACAAGGATGACAAGCTATCAGCCTCAGTCACCAAAACGGATGCCAGCGTCTTGAAGACGTTTGGCCGTATGGAAGAGATCATCGAAGTTGAGGAGGACGAGAATCCAACGACCGTTGCAACGCAGCGGGTAAAAGCGATGGCGAAGCCCAAGCAGATTAAGAAGATCACAGTACGTCATGAGGACCATACATTGGCGGGGTTGCGTGCTGGATGGCTCGTGTTGATCAAAACAACGGTCGTCACCAAATGGATCGTGGAGAGTGCAGACACAACTTGGAGCAACGGTATATTCACGCTCAAACTGGTCCTTGAAAGGCGGGAAGCTTAATGATGGGTGAAGCAATGAAGTTGCTGAAACAGAAAGTAGCTGGCCATATCGATGCGAGGGATACCGAGCGTGCAACCCTTCTGAGCTGGCCAGCTGCCAAGATTGAGGTGGATGGCGACCCGTACCCATATGAATCAGGAAGCCTGGTCTTCGCGGATTACCTGCAGGAACGGGAAATTGAGGTCACATTTGACGTTGCTGAGCCAGAACCAGCGATCTTGAAAGGCAAACTCCTGATCCCTAGCCCGCTGGAGGTCGGTGATAGGCTTCTTGTCTCCCGTATGACGGGTCAGAGATATTATGTTCTGGGAAAGGAGCGGTAACTCGTGGAAGAAGACGAAACGTTATTTCCCGCTATGGATCTCGAAGAAGTAGACGTCACGGATCTGGTGGACAATATCCCATCGGCATCCAAATGGACCTACAAAATGGACTACCGAAACCGCAGGGCTGTCTTGGATGAAGCTGGTCGTCCGATCCGGACAACGAGCTATGAGGAATTTCTTGTTGAAACGGCCATGAAGATTATTTGGACTGAGCGATTTCAATATGTTGTCTATGGCGCTGACATCGGCGTTGAAAAATCGGAGTGGCCAGGCTGGGAAGACACCGAGATTATCCGTGACATTGAGGAAGCTCTAACAGCTCACCCTGAAATTGAGCAAGCAGAAGTGATATCTATGACACGTGTAGATCGTGGAACGGATATCACAATCCAAATTACAGGGCTTGCCGGAGCTGCCGAACTTAATGAGGTGATCGATACATGAGTTTGACGATTAATGATTTGCCTAAATTCCCGGTTGTTCCTGTGCTTGAAGAGACCCCGGATATGATTTATCAACGGTGGGTCAACCGGGCTATTACGTTGGCAAATGAAAGAGGGCTGCCGCCACCACCCGTTGGTGAAGGAGAATACTTTTACGACCTTTGGTATCCGATTGCTCAGGAATTAGCCGAACAACAGGAATTGTGGGGTTATGGTGTGCTGCAGTCAACTCCAATTTGGGCAGATGATGAGTTTCTGGATGCCCACGGCTGGGCTGATGGCATGGTTCGGAAAGAAGGCGAATCCAATGATGATTACCGTTTGCGGATTCTTGACCGGGCATTTACGGAGGAAGGGAACGGACGTCGCAAAGACTATGAATTGTGGGCCAAAGAGATTCAAGGCGTGGGTGGTGCAGTGGCGGTTGAAAAGGAACGCCATGACAATTCCGTTGATCTGTATCTGACTGATATGGACGGTCAGCCTATTACGCCAGCGTTTGCGGAGCAAGTCAAAGCGCTAATGTGGGAAGATTACCGCATTGCAGGCCACGACTTGGCAGTGCATCCAGCTCCGATTTTCCTTGTCACGGTGAAAGCGACTTTGGAAACATCGGAAGACCTGCAGCAGCTGGCTGAAACGATCCGGCAGCGTGTGGACAATTATGCCAACGGGCGCAGTAAGTTGCTATACAACTACATTGCTGCTCTCCTGCTCGTGCCAGGCGTGGAGAATTACAGTAACTTCACGCTTAACGATGATGTGCTGGACATTGATGTGCCCCCTGTATCGTTCCTGCAGGTCGAGGTGATTCTGTCATGATTCCTGTTCGGTACCGAGAAGTTCTGCCCCCGTATTGGTACGAAAACGAGGTAGCAGGCTGGCACTTTGGCGTGATGGAGGAAGAGATCGATCTTAGGGAATCCAAGATGGAAGAGCTGGTGAATCAGTTTCTGCTTCAGCGAGCAACCTGGGGGCTTGACCTTTGGGAATGGATTTACTTCCGAGCGGAACAAGTCGGTTCCATGGCGAACCGGCGCGAAGCGATCCGCAGAAAGAAGTTGGCCAAGAAGCCATTCAAGCTGCCAATCCTTCGACAAATCGGATCGCAGTATGGAAAGCTCCTGCAGGTGACAGAAGAGTTTCTGGCCAAAGAGATTCATTTTGAGTACGACAGCAGCTCCCCTATCAATGTGGCGGGGCTATTTACTGATTTCGAATATATTCGTCCTGTTCATATCAACCGTGCCGTTCCCGTTGTTAAGACATCAACACCTGCAATCACAATGGGGGGCAAGGGATATTCCTTCTCTTTAGACTTCCCCATCTGCGGGTTAGAAATGCCGCAGGAATTGGGGACAAGTGGTGTACTGGCTGTTGAAAACATTACAGTGGGCGCTGCCACATCTTACGCCCGAATCGACAGCCCGATTACTGGGTTTGAAATACCAATGCAAGGAGGGACAGCGTGATGGCAGAAGTAATTCAGCCTTTGATGCTTGATTATGCGGTAACGGATACAAATTCACATTTTGATCATGCCCTGGTAAACATTAGCGGTGAGTTGGTTGAATACCCAATTCATAATACGGTCATATCCGGGCGCACGATTAGGAAGTACGTTTTTCTAAACGATTCCGAGATGATTGGCAAGCAAATACTTGGCGCTTCGCTCATGGACGACCAGGGGCGAACATTAGCGAATCAAGCTCTTAATGTCATTAAGAATGATCGTGGATTCCTGATCGGCTTTGAGTTCAGTATCAAATTGGAGGTGAAAACCATTGTATAACAAACAGGATTGGAAAGATGAGATCCCCGACCTGACCAAGCCGATTATGGACCCTTCTACTGGAAAACAAAAGACTGATTCACAGACAGGTAGACCTTTGTTCGAGTTGGTCCAGGTAGGTACACGAATTACATCGACTCGCCTTAACACTATGGAAGATGGCATCGAAGCAGCTCATATTCTCGTCGAAAAGCTCGCCAAGGAGGCCATTGGTAATTTTGTTGTCCCATTCAATGGTGTAATGGGGTTGTCTTGCAGTGCCCAAGGATTAAAAGTTATTTGGACGGCTGGTGTGGCCTACGTGGGCGGAAGGAGATATGAAGTCCCTGCAGGCGAGATGGCATTGAACCCGACTCAAGGACAATATGTATACGTGGATGTTGATGGAGTTGTCAAAAAGACCTCATCACAAGCGACAGCTAAGTCTGGTTTGTCGCTTTTTTATGTGGCGACAGATACCAGTGGTGTTATCTCCACTTCGGACCAGCGGGTTAATGTAAGTTTGGAAGAGATTATAAAACGGATGGATAATGTGCAAATTCCTGATGCATCCCTGACGCAGAAGGGCAAGGTGCAGCTTTCCAACTCCATCTCCAGCACAAACCAAACCAATGCAGCTACACCAAAGGCGGTCAACGATGCTAGGCAGGACGCAATTACAAGGGCGCAGGCTATGGACGAAGAAACTGTAATTCCATTGGCAAATACAAACGCACAGACAATTGCTAATACAGTCGTTAACGATGTTAAAAACAACATTGCTGCAAACTTGATACCTAATTCAACAGGCTCTCTTGGTTTAATCGGTTGGACAAATGCTGCCGGGAACACAGTAGATTTCTCTGTTTTCACTGCACCAAGCGCAACAGTTGGTTATTATTTCTCACACAATTCATCTATGTTATTAACAAGCGACTCTTCCGTTTTGGAGACTGACGAAACCATTACTTTAAGCGCATCTGATTACACTTTCCAGATCACTTTTTACACAATTGGTTCGCCTGATATAGATATGTATGCGGAAATATACAACTCCAGCACTGGAACTGTTTTATGTAAAATTCCCGCCGATAAGAATGCTAACTGGCACAAGAAGTCAGCTTCATTCAGCGTTGCATCAGTAGTCAGTGTAAAGGTGAGACTTGCGGTTAAAGGGATTGCTCCAGTTGCAACAAGAGCCGCTACTAGACTTAAACTTTCTGTCGGCGGCAACTCAATCTACACAAACGAGGCAGACTGGTCACTGATGAGAAAAAAAATGCGTGCATTGTGGGGTGGGTTATAAATGTCCGATATAGTAAAAGTATTAGCCAGAGGCATCATGCAAGGAACCGTAGGCAGCCCGGCTACCGTTTATACAACAAACGGTAGCCGCACTACATTAATAAAATCTCTTTTGATATGTAACCCAAACTTCGCCCCAACAGAGGTAGTTGTCACAATATCAAATGTCTATTACATGCGATACACGCTGAAAGCTAATGAAACAATCCATGTGCCTATCGCTGATCAGTTTTTGATTACTACCGCTGACGCTGTGCGTATGGGTGCCAGCGCTAGGGCGGATTATTATTTGTGTGGAATTGAAATAGATAGTAGGGACAATTTAGGCCCGTATTACAATGTAAAAAGGATGGCAAGGACGAACATATCAAGCACCGAAGGAACAATAGTCAACTCGTCATCTATAAAAAGAATGATAAAGAATTTTGTTGTATGCAACACCTCATCAACGTCGGTAACTCTAAGAGTTAACATAGGGATCGTTAACATCCTATGGGACTATCAACTTAAAGGGTACGAAACATTGGTGATTCCGAGCATGGATTTAATACTCGAATCTGGAGATTCCATAACCGCTGTTAATTCATCCAATTCCTCACCCATTGCATTTCATGTAACAGGATTGGAGTTGGTATAATGCCTACTTTAAGTAATTTTTCACTCGGAAATTACACGTTGGGCGGACTGACAGACGGAATGATGAAATACGCAACGGGTGAAGTTACTTCCACTACTGCAACACTTTTATTCAATGATGTTAATTCATCATTCAATGCTTATGTCGCTTCAGTAAATGGTTTAAGCTTTAGACCGACACGTATTATTTTAAGGAATAAATCAGCACCAAGTAACAGGGGGATGATTGTTTACAACAAAGATACATTCGGGGCACAACCGTCATCCGCAGGAACTAACTATAACCTTGCAACATATTTGACTAGTAACGCAGGCACGGGATATATATTTAAGGTTTACGAAATAACCGGGGGTAGTTTTAATCAGGTGGGACAAGTCACGGATAGTGGTTTTAGGTTGCCTGTACCATCTGCTGGCGAGGTATATGTCTGGGAAATTTGGGGATGAGACAGGGATAAAAAAAGGGGCGTGACGTTGTGAGCCGTGGGAATTTTTATCTCGGTTCCGATTATAGAAAGGGGTGATACTCATCGTGAATAGATTTTGATGTACACGACCGGTTAAGGATCGTGTCTTTTTGTGTTGGTGGCAAATTCAATAAATTAAATAGATCGGGGATATGAAATTGGAAAACATGGGGAAATGGGCTTTGGCCGTCGGCAGCTGGGTGCTGTCTTATTTATTCGGGGGTTGGTCTGGAGTGCTGGGAGTATTGTTGGTGTTCGTGGTGTTTGATTACCTAACGGGTGTAGCCGCCGGTTGGATGTCAGGGGAGCTCAGGAGCAAAATTGGCCTTATCGGGATAGCCCGTAAGGTCTTTATTTTTGCGATGGTGGCGGTTGGCCACTTGGTGGATGGTATTCTGGGCGATGGCCATTTGTTTAGGGATACAGTGGCATTCTTCTATATTGCGAATGAGCTGCTGTCCATCACGGAGAACGGAGGCAAGATGGGTGCGCCTATCCCGGCTGTGATCAAGCAGGCCATTGAAGTGTTGAAGGGTAAAGGTGGCAACGATAACGATAAAGGAGCTGGTACAGATGCAAGCGCGTAAACAGGGCAATGCACAGGGCATTGACGTATCCCATCACAACGGCAACATTGATTTTAAAAAGGTGGCAGCGGACGGAATATCCTTCGTGTTTATTAAGGCGACGCAAGGTAAGTCCTTCAGGTCATCTAAGTTTCTGCAATTCGTCCGAGATGCCAAGGCGGCTGGCCTGCTGATTGGTGCATACCACTACGTTGACGACTCTGCCGGTAGCGTGGATGCTGCAAAAGCGGAAGCACAGAATTTCTACAGGGCTATCCAGGATGCTGGCGGGATTGGGGTGTTTGATCTGCCGCCAGTCATGGACTATGAATCAAACAAAAACGGTCATAGCAAAGCGACGATTACAGCCGTAGCGAAGACGCTTCTGGAAGAAGTCCACAAGCTGACCGGAGTTAAACCGCTGGTGTATACATACCCGGCGTTTATCGGCAACTTTACAGGCTTGTCCTCATATCCGCTCTGGATTGCCAGATACAGCACACAAACGCCTGCTGATGCATCCGGCTGGACCGGCTGGGACTTCTGGCAATACTCTGATGGTGCTGCAGGCGGATACTTGCCGCGTGGAAACCGTAAGGTTGACGGGATCAGCGGGGCAGTAGATTTGAACGAATTTGATGGGACTGTTGCGGAGCTAAAAGCCAGATATAAGAATGAACCTGTGAAGGAGGACAAGCCAATGACGCAAGAACGCGATATCAACGTGCCGAGCAAGTGGGCAGAAGCAGCGTGGGCAGAGGTGACAGCCAATGGATATTTTGATGGCACAAGGCCAGGGGCAACGATCACGCGTGAGGAATCGGCAATCGTGATGAACCGGCTCAGGAAGAATTTCCTGAAGCTTATTGCAGGGATTAACGGAAACTTGGCAGACATGGATGAGCGTTTGAAAAAGATTGAAGAAGAAGGATAATTGTGGTAATATGAAGTCAAATCCGATAGCATCGGTAAAAATCTCTCATTGGCAAACGCTGGTGAGGGATTTTTTTCTTTTGACGGATTGTCAAGCCAAGTGCGACAGTTCCTCTGAAAAGGATTCATGAGCGGTTCTCCACCCCAAGCATTTTCGTGGTCTGTGATTGATCAAGTCCAGAGCGTTTTCTAGAGCCTCATCCGTGATTTGGGCGAAATCCGTTCCCTTGGGGAAAAACTCTCGCAGGAGCCCATTGGCATTTTCATTCGA